>CAYXAU010000010.1:48566-58527 GCA_964463045.1 uncultured Candidatus Sumerlaeota bacterium
TCGGCTCGGCCGGCGCGCCGGACGGCTGGACCAATTGCCGGGCCGCCGCCCGAGCCGCCGCCAGCGCCCCCGGATCGGCGGCCAGACGTTCGATCGCCTCCAGCAGCGCTTGGCCAGGCACCGAGGCCGGGGCCTGCGCCCGCGCGTCGCCGATCGAGCCGCAGACGACCAGCCCCAACCCCAGCCACAGCCAACCACGGCCCGGACGCATCAGCCGCATCTTCCTCTCCCGTCCGAGGCCATTATGCGAGCCCGCCCGCCGACCGTCAATTCTCCCAGCCATGCCCCCCGGTTGACCGACGGCCCCTCGCGGAGTCTAATGCGCCCACACCCGGCCGGCCAAAGGGCCCCCTTCGCGCAATATCCGGCTCTCCCCGATCCCCGCCGCCACCGACCCATGGACCTGACCGATCAGATTGTCGAACGCGTGCTGGCTCGGCTCTACCACGCCCCCGCCCCGGCCGCCGCCGGCCTCCTCCCGTGCGCCCTTCCGCCGCCGGGCAGCCCGCGCCGCGCCGGCGTTCTGGAGGCGCTGGATCGGCCGCCGGTTTCCAGCGAGCCGCGAGGACGCCAACTGGCGCGCTGGATCGACCATACGTTGCTCCGGCCCGAGGCCGGGCGCGAGGCCATCGAGCGACTCTGCCAGGAGGCCCGCGCCTACGGCTTCGCGACCGTGTGCGTCCATCCGAGCTGGGTCGGCTTCTGCGCCGAGCGCCTTGGCGGCTCCCCGGTGGGCGTCTGCGCCGTCGTGGGATTCCCCTCGGGGGCCACCACGCCCTCGGTCAAAGCCTTCGAGACCCGCGAAGTCGTCGCCGCCGGGGCCTGCGAAATTGACATGGTTGCCCATCTGGGCCGGCTCAGGGATCACGCCTGGCTTGCGACGCGGGACGACGTCGCGGCCGTCGTCGAAGCCGCCGGTGGCCGTCCGGTCAAGGTCATCCTCGAAACCGGCCTCCTGACCGAGGAGGAAAAGATCGCCGGGGCGATCATCGCGCGCGAGGCGGGCGCCGCCTTCGTCAAGACCTCGACCGGCTTCGGCCCGGGCGGGGCCACCATTGAGGACGTCTGTCTCCTGCGCCGCGTGATCGGCCCCGCGATGGGGCTCAAGGCCGCCGGGGGGATACGAACGGCGGAGGCCGGCCGTTCATTGCTCCGGGCCGGCGCCACCCGGTTGGGCTGCTCCGGCTCGGTGGCCTTGATCGAAGCCGACCGCTGAAACGGCCCGCGAGCCGAATTTTGCGTTTTGCCGCCCCCTCGTGGTACAGTTCGCGCCGGCGGAGCCGACGATGGACGATCAGGAACCTGAACCGACGGGCGAGGCGGAACCGGCCCCGGGCCGCGAGGCGCGGCGTCGGGCCCAGACGTTGGATTTCCTGCGCGAGGTCGCCGTGCTTCTGATCGGTCTCTTCATCGGCTTTTTCTGGAGCCAGTACTTTCAGCAGGTCGGCGACGAAGGCCACATCATCATCGCCCTCCTGATCATCATCCTCATCCTTGTCCGGTATATCTACATGATCACCCGGCCGTAGCGGCCGGGCCCCCTCGCGCTCAGTCGGGGATCTTCAGGTGCTCGGGCCCGCGGAAGAGCGCCACGCGACCCGTCCGGGCCACCTCCAGCACGCCGAAGGGCTGCAACAGGGCGACCAGGGCGTCGTTCTTATCCTGCGTCCCGCTCTGCTCGACGGTCACCGAGTCATGATGCACGTCGATGATCCGGCTGCGGAAGATATCGACGATCTGCATGACCTCGGATCGGCTTTCTTTCGTCGTCCGCACCTTGACCAGGATCAGCTCCCGTTCGACGTGATCGCGCTCCCGCATGTCCACCACTCGGATCACGTCGATGATCTTCCGCAGTTGCTTGATGATCTGCTCGACGACCCGATCGTCGCCGACGCAGGTCACCGTCAGCCGCGAGACCGTCGGATCGGTCGTCTCGCCGACGGCGAGCGAGGCGATGTTGAAGCCGCGGGCGGCGAACATGCCGCTGATGTGCGCCAGGACGCCCGGGCGATTCTCCACCAGCGCCGAAATGATGTGCTCGTGGACTTCCCCCGCCTTGATCCGCGAATAAAGCGGCTCGGTCGTCTTGCGCGGCGCTGTGGACGGCAGGTTCATGTCGGCGACGCCATCTGGCGGGCGCTAGCTCTCCCGTGGCTGCCCCATCATGTCCTTGACGCTCTTGCCCGCCGGGATCATCGGCCAGACGTTTTCTTCCTCCTCGACCCAGAAATCGAGGAAGGCGCATTTGGGCGTCCGCAGGGCCTCGTCGATCGCCGGCCGCACGTCGGCCTTCTTCGTCACCTTGATCCCCAGGGCGCCGTAGGCCTCGCAGAGCTTGACGAAATCCGGAGGATAGAAAATCTCCCCCGGCGGACTGCTCGGGTCGGCCAGGTAAACCCCCGAATAATTGTGATTATAGAACTTCTCCTGCCATTGCCGAACCATGCCCAGATACAGGTTGTTCAGGATCACGACCTTGACCGGCAGCCGCTCGATCACCGCCGTCGCCAGCTCCTGAATGTTCATCTGGATCGACCCGTCGCCGGCAATGTCGATCACGAGCTTGTCCGGATGGGCTAACTGCGCCCCGATCGCCGCCGGAAACCCAAACCCCATCGTCCCCTGACCCCCGGAGGAGATGAACGTCCGCGGGCGGTCGTAAAACCAGTAGTGCGCCGCCCACATCTGGTGCTGCCCCACCTCGGTCGTGATGATGGCGTCGCCGCCCGTGGCCTGGTAAAGCTGGTCGATCACGTACTGCGGCCTCAGGCGGTCGTCCTCGCCGTAGAAAAGCGGGAACTCTGACTTCCACTGCGCGATCTGCTCCATCCACTCCGGGTGCCGCTTCGGTTCGGCAAGCTGCACGAGCTTCCGCAATACGCGCCGGCAATCGCCGACGATCGGAATCGTCACCGGGACCGCCTTCGAGATCGACGAGGGGTCCACGTCAATGTGAATGATCTCCTCCCGGTGCGGCGCGAACTCATCCAGCTTGCCCGTCACACGATCGTCGAACCGCGCCCCCACGCTGATGATCAGGTCGCAGTAGTGCATGGCGTAGTTCGCGTACTGAGTCCCGTGCATCCCTAACATGCGCAGCGCCTTCGGATGCCGCTCCGGGAACGACCCCAGCCCCAAGAGCGTCGTCGTCACCGGGATGTCGCACTTTTCCGAAAGAGCGACCAGCTCCTCGTTGCAGCCTGACATGACGGCGCCCTGGCCGCAGTACAGTAGCGGCCGCTTCGAGCGCCCAATGGCCGCCGCCGCCTTCCGGATCTGCTGAAGGTTCCCCTCATAGACCGGCCGATAAGATCGAATCGAGACCTTGCTCGGATAGACGTAATCGTGAACGACCTGCTGCTGAACGTCCTTGGGAATGTCAATTAACACGGGCCCGGGTCGGCCGGTCGTGGCGATGTAGAAAGCCTCTTTCATGACGCGGCCAAGGTCACGCGCGTCCCGGACAAGGATGTTGTGCTTCGTGCACGGTCGCGTGATCCCGACCACGTCGGCTTCCTGAAAGGCGTCTGTCCCGACGGCAAAGGTGGGAACCTGGCCGGTAATCGCGATCATGGGCGAGGAATCACTATGAGCCGTCGAGAGCGCGGTTACGAGGTTGGTTGCGCCCGGGCCGGAAGTAACGATGCAAACCCCTGGCCGGCCTGTCGCTCGACCGTAGCCATCGGCCATGTGCCCCGCCCCCTGTTCATGGCGCACGAGAACCATCCGAATCTGCGGCGCTTGATTGATTCGATCAAAGACCTCAAGGATGGCCCCACCCGGATAGCCGAAAACGACCTCCACCCCCTCCTGAACCAGTGCATCCACGACAATATCGGCGCCGGTTAATGTCCGAGGCCCCGGCACCGCCTTTCGTTCACCGGCGCCGTCAACTTCCATGCGCTCAGGCTCAGCGCTTTCGACGACCTTCGTCTTCATCGGCGAGTCCTTCTCCAAGTTGGACGCGCTTGCGGCCAGGCTTTCCCTGCCTAGCCATTGCCCGGCTTGCAGGGCCGGTAAGCTGCTCAGCCTATCACTCGACGGCCACGGGAGCAAGATAGTCCCTGCTGAGGGATCCGTGACGTAAGCCCAGCTTGGAGACCACGGGTTTGAAGCTGTTCGTCTTCACTATAGCTTTATCAGTCGTAATCATAAGAGGCGTGAACCATGTGCGATTCGAGTCTAAGTATCGTGGCGCGAGTCACTGATGGGGTGAAAGAATCCGGGTATCCTGTGAAAGGTCGTGGGGTCAGGTGTGGATGAAGATGCCGCCTGGACATCTCTGGGATCAACCGGATGGAGCTGAAACCTTGGCCTTGGGGAGGGGACGTACGAGGCTTTCCGGGCATTGAATAGGCTTGGGATAGGTCTAGACGGGCTTTCTGGTCCGAAGAGGCTGAGGTATGGAAGTATGCCCACAGAACTTCCCACAGGTCCCGTAGCCCCAGTTTTGCCAAGAATTTTATTTTAAGTTATCTAAAATCAATAATTCACGCATGAACGGCTCATGATCAGCCTGGAGAAGACCACAAGTTTTCCACAGGCACTCATTTCAGTTAAGGCTCATAGGTCCAAATAGGAACCCCTCCGCTGGGGCAAGCTCAGCGGAGGGGTTATTGGCATAAACGGCCATCTTGCGATCTTACGGGCCGCTATTTCGCGTATTCAACTACACGCAGTTCCCGGCAGACAGTTACCTTGATCTGACCGGGGAACTGTACCTCGCGTTCAATCCGTTGGCTGATTTCACGTGCCATAAGGCACGCTTCGTTGTCATTGACTTCCGTGGGTTCAACCATGATTCGGAGCTCGCGTCCCGCCTGAAGCGCATAGGCTTTGGTCACGCCGGGGAACGCCCCCGCAATGTCCTCCAGGTCCTTCAGCCGCTTGACGTAGTGCTCAAGCGTCTCCCGTCGCGCCCCCGGACGCGCCGCCGAGATGGCATCGGCAGCCTGAACGAGAATAGCCACAATCGTCCTTGGCTCGATCTCATTGTGATGGGCCGCGATGGCATGAACCACTGAGGGGGACTCATGGTAGCGCTTGGCCAGGTCCGATCCGATGAGGGCATGCGTCCCCTCCACCTCATGAGAGACCGCCTTGCCCACGTCGTGGAGGAGCCCCGCTCGCTTGGCGGCGAGCACATCGGCTCCCAACTCGCTGGCCATGAAGGCGCAAAGATGAGCCACCTCGGCTGAATGCGCCAGGACGTTCTGTCCGTAACTGGTTCGATACCGCAGCCGGCCGAGCAGTTTGGTCAGCTCGGGGTGCATGTCGGCCAAGCCCAGTTCCAGGACGACATCCTCGCCGGCTCGGCGAATCGTGTCGTTGAGGTCCCGTTCGATCTTGGCCACGACCTCTTCGATCCGGCCGGGGTGGATCCGCCCATCGCTGATGAGCCGCTCCAGGGCCTGCCGGGCCACCTCGCGGCGCAGCGGGTCAAAGCAGGAGAGAACGACCGCCTCCGGCGTGTCATCGATGATGATGTTGCAGCCGGTGGCCGCCTCCAGGGCGCGGATGTTCCGGCCTTCGCGGCCGATGATCCGACCCTTGAGGTCGTCGCTCGGCAGTTGGACCACCGAGACGGAGGTTTCGCTCACCTGTTCGGCGCAGCAGCGCTGGATGGCCAGCGTGACGATCTGACGGGCTTTGCGTTCAGCCACCTCCTTGGTTTCGGCTTCGATGCGGCGCACCTGGGCGGCCATCTCCTGTCGGAGATCGACCTCGACGGCCTCGAGGAGCATCTTTTTGGCTTCCTCCTGCGTCAGCCCGCTCAGTTCCTCGCAACGGCGCTTGGTGTCGTTCCTGAGGGCCTCGACGTCCTGCCAGGCTTTCTGGGCCGAGGCTTCCGTATCCTTGAGGCGTGATTCGGCCTCGCCCAGTTCGCGCTCCCGGCGTTCCAGGGCCTCGAACTTGCGGTCCAGGGCCGTTTGCCGGGCTTCTACTTTGCGTTCCCGGCGATCGATTTCATGGCGTCGCCGCGCGAGATCCCGCTCGTGCTTGTTGAGAAGCCGCTGATACTCCTGATCGGCCTCTTCGGTGCGGCGCCTGAGGTAGGCGGCCGCCTCGGCTTCAGCCTTGCGCTGAAGAGCACCGGCTTGAGCCTCGGCCTTGGCGAGAATCGTCCCCGCGCTGGATCGGGCCTGGTTTGCGGCGTACCGCATCCAGAACCAGACACCGCCTGCCCCGACGAGCGAGCCCACGATCAATGCTGAACCCACAGCCAACCCCATGGTCCAAGGCTCTGTGGGCATCGGAACTTATCTGGACGACCTCCTGTGGGGAAGATGGTGGCGCTCCCTGGATTGCGATCGAGACCGGAGAGCGAGGCTCCGCGGGCGACGCAAGCCGCTGAACGCCGGGCGCAGTATGGCCGGAGAGTGACGATGTGTCAAGGCAAAACCCGGCGGCTCAAGGATTTGCGCGAATGCGGCCTCCAGCGCCCCCCCTTTTTCCATTTGCCTTTATCGGAGGAGTGTGATTGGGTTGGGGGCCGCAGGGAGATCACCGGTGCCGGCTCATCCTGACGGCTCTCGCGCCGCTGTTTCACGTGAAACATGGGCCAGGTTATCGCGGTTAGCAATCAGAAGGGGGGGGTCGGCAAGACCACAACGGCCGTCAATCTGGCCGCCTGCCTCGGGGCGCTCGGCTACCCGACGCTCATCGTCGACATGGACCCTCAGGCCAACGCCTCCAGCGCCTTGGGTGTGACCCCTCACGAACCCGCGACCACGATCATGGCCTGCCTTGCCCACGACGCCCCGCCGCGACCGCTTGACCTTGATAAGGTCGCCCCGAACGTCTCCCTGCTGCCTTCGAGCCTCGATCTTGCCGGCGCCGAGCTGGATTTCCTGCGCGAGCTGGGCGGGCCGCTCCGGCTTCGAGACGTGCTGGCCCCTCTCCGCGAGCGGTTTGATTTCATCATCGTGGACTCCCCCCCCAGCCTGAGCCTTCTCTCCCTCAATGCTCTGGCCGCGGCTGACTGGGCGCTCGTCCCCGTCCAGGCCGAGTTTCTCTCCCTCGAAGGCCTGGCCCACATGATCCGGACGATCGAGCGGGTCAAGGTCGAATACAACCCGGCGCTCGAACTCCTGGGGCTCGTCGTGACGTTATATGACGGTCGAACGCGCCTGGCCGGGGAGGTTGTCCAGGAGCTGGAGCGCGCCTTCAACGGCAAGTTGTTCTCAACCCGGATCGTCCGCTCCGTCCGGCTGAGCGAGGCGCCCAGCCATGGCCTGCCGATCATCTACTACGATTTTCGGTCGGCCGGAGCGCAGAGTTACATCCATCTCTCCGAGGAAATCCTGGATGTCTGTGAAAAAGCCGGCCCTCGGGCGGGGGCTTGAGGCGATCCTGCAGGCGCAGACGCCCGTCGCCTCCCTCCCGCGCCCCGAAGCGGCCTCCCTCCGGCAGATTCCCGTCGAGGAAATCTCCCCCAACCCTTATCAACCGCGGCGGGCGATCGACCCCGACGGCCTGAGCGAACTGGTCGCGTCCATTCGGCAGAAGGGGGTGCTTCAACCCGTCGTGCTCCGCCGGGCCGGCTCGGGTTACCAGCTCGTGGCGGGAGAGCGGCGTTGGCGGGCGGCTCAAGAGGCCGGGCTTGCCGGCGTTCCGGCGGTCGTGCGGGAGTTCGACGACCGTCAGATGATGGAGGCGGCGCTGATCGAAAACCTTCAGCGGGAGGACCTCAACCCGGTCGAGGAGGCGCGCGCGTTTGAGCGCCTGATCGGCCAGTTCGGTCTGACGCAGGAGGCGGTGGCCGAGGCCGTCGGGAAGTCCCGCGTGACGGTGACGAATCTTCTGCGGCTGCTCCGCCTGCCGGACGAGGCGCTTCGACTCATTGAACGGGGCCAACTTACGGAGGGACACGGCCGGGCGCTCCTGGGGTTGGCCGAGCCGCGCCGCCAGCTCGAACTTGCCCGACGAGTCGTTCGCCGGGGGCTGAGCGTCCGCGAAACCGAGCGGCTCGTCCAGCGAGCGCCGCGCGAGGCGGCCACCGGGGGATGGGGTCGGCGGCGAGCGGGGCAGCCGGTCGAGGGGCCGCTGGCGGAGATGGAGCAGCGTCTGGAGCGACACCTGGGGCTCCGGGTGCGGATCGTTCCGGCCACAAACCATTCGGGACGGGTGGAGATTCATTATGAGTCGATCGGGGAGTTCGAGCGCTTGTGCGATCGGCTGGGACTCCCGAAGGAAGACCCCCTTTGAAGGGGGTCCCTCAGGGTTTGGGAAGGGCCGGGTTCCGAGCATGAGAGCGCATCGACAAGTATGGAGACTTGACATGGGGTTTGAACACGAGCGTGTCCGCGTCATGCTGCGCCTGGCCGGCTGGTCGGCTTTACTCTTATTGTGCGGCGGAGAGATCGCTTGGGCTGAGGGGGTGGGGTCGGGCTCGAATCTGCGCGGATGGCTGGGGGTGGATCTGTTTCAGATGATCCGGACCATGGACGTGCTGGGGAAGGTCTGTCTGGTGATCCTGGCGCTATTCTCGATCAGTTCCTGGGCGGTGATCGTTTACAAGTTTCTGCACATCCGTCAGGCGCGGGTGCAGACCGATGGGTTCATCCGCGTCTGCAACCACGGGAGCGGGCAGCTCGACGAGGCCTTCAAGGTGGCGGCGGATTTTCCGGATTCGCCGCTGGCGCAGATTCTGCGGGAGGGGTATCTCGAACTCGAGCTGGAGAACTGGTATCGCGAGGGGTACAACCTTGACCCGGCGGGCCGGGTGGACCTGGCGAAAATCGGCATCGAGCGGGTCTTCGACCGGACGATCACCAACGAGATTTCGCACCTCGAAAACAAGCTGACGTTTCTGGCGACGACGACGAGCGTCTGCCCCTTCATTGGGCTCTTCGGGACGGTCTGGGGGATCATGGTCGCCTTTCAGTCGTTCAACATCAGCGGTTCGGTCTCGCTGAGTTCGCTGGCGCCGGGGCTTTCGACGGCGTTGCTGACGACGGTGGGGGGGCTCTTCTGCGCCATCCCGGCCTCGATCATGTACAACAACCTGACGAACAAGGTGCGGGTGTTGGCGGCGCAGATGGACTCCTTCGCGCTCGAACTGAGCAACATCGTTCAGAAGCAGATTCTGAAGCAGGCCCATTAGGGAGGAGAGGACGCGACCGCATGCGTCGGCATTACCAGGAGCTACGGCCGCTGACGGAGATGAACGTGACGAATCTCCTGGACACGGCCTTCATTCTCCTGATGGCGTTCATGATCGTGGCCCCGGCGCTCAAGCACGGGATCGAGCTGGAGCTGCCGAGCGTCCGGGGAGAGAACCTGGACAGCATCAAGACCGTCACCGTGGTCATTCAGAAACCGGCGGCGCCGGGCGGGCCGGATCGAATCTACATCGAGGACCGGCGTTACAGCCTGGAGGAGCTGGGCGAGGAGCTCCGCCGCCGCCGACAGCTCTTCCCGGAGCTGGACGTGCTGCTGGAGGCCGATAAGGCGGTGCCGTGGGACACGATCGCCAAAACCATGTCGACGATCCGGCAGGCGGGCATCGCTCAATTCGGCGCCGTGCTGGAGCCGGAGCTGGGCGGGCCGGCATCCTGAGGGCGATCCAGGCAGGCGAAGCCGTCGATGATGCGGAGCATGGTCATTTCCTGGGTGGGGCACCTCGGTCTCGTGGGTTTCCTCCTGGTGCTGTCGCTGGTGCCACCGCCGACGCGGCGGGTCCGGCCGGTGATGAGCGTACGGATCGTCCCGGCGGCGATGGCCGCGACGCCCGCCCCGACGCCGGCGCCTCAGGCCACGCCCGCCCCGCGGCCGACTCAGCCGCCGGCGCGGCCGGAGCCGCGGCCGCCGACGGTCAAGCGGACCAATACGGCCAAGGAGATCGTGTCGGAGAAGGAAATCGTCCTGGCCGAGCCGACCCCCACGCCGAGCCCGACGCCGCGGCCGCGCCGGACGCCCGAGGCGACGCCCGAGGCGACCCCCGAGGCGACGCCGG
>CAYXAU010000010.1:58627-112625 GCA_964463045.1 uncultured Candidatus Sumerlaeota bacterium
CGGCCGCGCCGGACGCCCGAGGCGACGCCCGAGGCGACCCCCGAGGCGACGCCGGCGGCGACGCCGGAGCCGCGACGCCCGACGCCGACGCCGCCGCAGATTCGGCCGGAGCTGGTCGAGCCGACGCCGGAGGCGCCGGTGGTCGTGCGTCAGCTTTCGGCCGACGCGACGCTGGCGCGGCTGGGGCCGAACTACGCCTACATGGCGCTGACGCTCATCCAGCGGAACTTCGCCCCGCCGCACACGGCTCCGGGGATCAGTTGCGAGGTGCAGTTTCGGATCATGGCCGACGGGGAGATTCGGGACTGGCGGGTGACGCGCTCGACGGGGCGGCCCGATCTGGATCGATCGGCGATCGAGGCTCTCAAGCGGACGGGCCGGCTGCCGCCGCTGTATGAGGACCTGGTGCGGGATTTTGTGGACGTCCAAGTGACATTCGCCTTCGAGCCGCGGGGCTGAGGACGTTGGGCGCGGGCTCTGCCTTTGCGGGGCGTTCAGGGCTGGGGGCCGAGAGGACTTGCGCGGGCGGGGGGGGTGTGATGGGATGAGGGCGTCGGGCGGGAGAGACGTCGGCCGAGCCTTGCGGGAGACCTCGGCGGGTGGGCGGGGCGATGCTGGAGCTAGCGGTTCTGATTCCCAGCGCCGTGGCGGTGGCGCTCGCGTTGTGGGCGCTACACCAGCGGCGCAGGATTATTCATTACCGGGACGTTGCCCAACGGATAAAACAGGAAAAAGAAGCCGTCCTCGCGCTGATGGACACCATCGGCGAGAAGATGACGACGAAGATCGACCTGGAGGCCACGCTCCAGGCGATCGCCCGTTACGTGGTCGAGGCGACCGACGCCGAATCCGGAGCCATCTATCTGGAGGAGAAGACGCCGCCGTCGCTCGTGGCGCGCGTTGTCGTCGGGACCTTTCCTCCGCTCTTTGATGACGTGGAGAGGGCCTCGGCCCCACGGCATTACACGCCGGAACAGATCCAGGCCCGGCGGATCGGGCGGGGCGAGGGGATCATCGGCTGGGTGGCCGAGCAGGCTCGCCCGCTGCTGATCACCGACGCCGAGGCCGATCCGCGCGTCCCCCGGGCGGCGGCGCAGCACTTTCCTCTGCACAGTCTGGTGCTCTGCCCGTTGCGGTTGCGGGGGCGCAATCTGGGGGTCATCGCGATCGTCAACAAGCAGGGGGGGGTGGTGTTCGACGCGCGGGACACGCAATTACTCCAGGCGCTGGCCGATCAGGCGGCCATTACGGTGGACCTGGTGCAGCTTTACGGCGTGCTGGCCCGCCAGCAACGGCTGGAGCAGGAGCTGGAGCTGGCGCGGGATTTTCAACGGATGCTGCTGCCGCGGCAGGCGCCGGAGATTCAGGGTTATGAATTCGGGGCCTTGAGCCGATCGGCGATGATCGTGGGGGGGGACTTTTACGACTTTTTCCCGATCGACCGGGATCATCTGGCGCTCGTCATCGGCGACGTTTCGGGCAAGGGGATTCCGGCGGCGCTCATCATGGCGATGGTGCGGGCGGTCGTGCGGGCGGAGGCGCGCGAGGCGCTGTCGCCGAAGGAGGTCCTGCGGCGCGTCAACGAGCGCATCCGGTCCGACACGCAGGATAACGTCTTCGTCACCATCACTTACGGCATTCTGGACCTGGCGACCGACCGCTTCCGGATGGCGCGGGCGGGGCACGAGCCGACGCTTCTGGTCGCCGGCGGGAGCCCGGAGTCGGCCCAGGCGCGGCTGGTGCAGCCGGAGGGGATGGCGGTCGGGCTGATGCCGCCGGACCTTTTCGCTCGGCTTGAGGAGGTTGAGCTTCAGCTCGAACCGGGGCATCTGGCGGTGCTCTACACCGATGGGGTCATCGAGGCGGTCAATGGGGCGGCCGAGGAGTATGGGCGGCAGCGGCTGGTCGACGTCGTGACGGGGGCGGCCGGGCAGCCGCCGACGGTCGTTCTGGAGGCGATTGCGCGAGACGTGGAGGCTTTCGCCGGGGGGGCGGCTCAGCGCGACGACATCACATTGCTGGCCTTCCGGGTGCATCCGGAGCGGGCCGGGCTGCGGGCCGCCCTGACCGCCGAGCCCCGCGCCGCGGCGGTTTCGTGAGGGCCGGGGGGGGAGCGTCGCGCCCGGCGGGCCGGGGAGAGCCGGGGGATGAAGGACTTTCGGATCCTGTTGGAGGAGCAGGCGGCCTCCAGCGCGCAGCCGCACGTGATTCGGTTGACGGGCTATCTCGATCATGACAACGTGGGGCAGTTCGACCGATCCGCCGAGCGGGTGTTGGCGTCGGGTAATTACCGGCTGATCGTCGAGATTTCGGAGCTGGATTACCTGGCGTCATCGGGGATCGGGGCGCTGGTTTCGCTGTTGTTGCATTTGCGTCGCCGCGGGGGCAACATGGTGCTCGTCCGTCCGGTTCCGCGCGTGCTGCAGGTTCTCGACGTGCTCGGCTTCGCCGAGTTGCTGCCGATCGTGGGCACGGTCGAGCGCGCCAATTCCATTCTCCGGGGCGAGAGCCGATGACCCGCGCCGAGCCCTCCGGCTTCTGGTCCAGGCCCGGCCCTGCCGAGGCGATCCTGGAGCAGCCGCTGGAGGGGGCCCACGTCGTCAACCGGATTCACGAGCTGCTGCGCTCGACGGTGAGCCTGGAGGAGCTCGGCCGGATCGTGGCCGGCATCCTGGTGGCGCCGGGGTTGCTCGGTTTTTCCAGGGCGCTGATCTTCGATTTTGACGAGCGGGAGGGCCTTTACCGGGGCCGGATCGGGCTGGGGGCCGCCGATCGGGAGGCCGATCGCCGGGCCCGACGGCATTTGTCGCGCTGGTTAGCGCCGCCGGCGGGTCCCGTCGAGGTCGCGGGGCCTTCGGGGTCCGTCCCCGACGACGAAAGGCCGGTCCTCGCCGAACCCGGCGGCGAACCGGGGGCGGGCTCTTTCTGGCCGGCCGTGGTGGAGGCGTTTGGGGCCTCCAATGGGCTGGAGGATCGGCTGCGCCGAACGACGCTCTCGCCGGAGGACCCGCTGGTGGAGCGCGTGGCGCGGGGAAGGGCGGCCGTCGCCGTCGAGCGCCAGCAACTGGAACGGGCCCGGCTGGGGGACGCGCTGGAGGGGTTGCTGACGGCGCCCTCGTTGTGGGCGGGGGTGCGGACGAGCCAAGGGCCGCGGCTGCTGCTGGCCGTGGACAAGGCCTTTGGCCCGGAGCCGCTGGACGCGCTGGACACGCTTCATCTGAACTGGTTCGTGCATCAGCTTGCCCTGGCGATCGAGAACGCCGAACTGGTGGCGTCCTTGCAGGCGGCCAACGAGACACTGCGGCAATTGGATCAGCTCAAGAGCAATTTCCTGGCGACGATCAGTCACGAGCTGAGGACGCCGCTGACGGCCATGGCCGGCTTTACGCGGCTCCTGCTGCACGAGCGGGTCGGGGAGCTGGCCGAGCCGCAGAAGCAGCTTCTGGCGCGCGTGCTGGCCCACGCCGATCGGCTGACGAACGTGCTCAACGATCTGATCGAGATTACCGAGATCGACGCCGGGAGCGCGCTGGAAGTGACGCTGGCGGCCGTTGATCCCATGGAGGCGCTGATGGAGGTGCTCCCGCGGCTGGAGCCCCGGCGGTTGTCGAAGGGGGTGGAGATTGAGACGCAGGCCGAGGAGCCGGTGCCGCCCATCCGGGCCGATCGTCGCGGGCTGAGCCGGGTGTTTTATCACCTGATCGACAACGCGCTTAAGTTTTCGCGCGATCAGAGCCGCGTGAGGATCCGGTTCGAGCCCGGGCCGGAGCGCCTGGCCATTGCCATCGCCGACGGGGGCATCGGGATCGCCCCGGATCAGCTTAAGCGCATTTTCGAGGCGTTCTATCAGGTGGAGAGCGACCTGAGCCGGAGCTACGAGGGGATGGGGGTCGGCCTGAAGTTGACGAAGAAGATCATCGACTCGACGGGGGGCCGGATCGACGTGGCCAGCCGGCTCGGCCAGGGCTCCACGTTCACGATTTCCTATCCCCGGGTCTAAGCCGCCGGCCCGGCGCCGCGCCCTGAGGCGCCGATGAGCGAAGCACCGGTCCTGAGCGTCCGGCACATCACCAAGAGTTTCGGCGTGGCGCGCCGGACCGACGGGAACGGGGCCGCGCGGGATCCGCGGCGTCAACCGGGGTGGCGGCGCGACCGGTTCTTTGCCCTGCGGGACGTGAGCTTCGAGGTGGCGGCGGGGCGAGCCCTGGGGCTGGTCGGGGCCAACGGTTCCGGCAAGACGACGCTCCTCAAGATTCTGGCGGGGGCGATGACGGCCGACGCCGGGGCGTTCCTCGCGCGGGGGCGGGTCGGGGCCCTTCTGGAGCTGGGGGCGGGGTTTCATCCGGAGCTGAGCGGAATCGAGAACGTGCATCTGAACGCGGCGCTGTTGGGGTTGAGCCGTCGGGAGACCGAGGGGCTGATGGCCGAGATCATCGCCTTTGCCGGGCTCGAACGGTTCATGGACATGCCGGTCAAGCATTATTCGTCGGGGATGATCGTGCGGCTGGGGTTTGCGGTCGCGGCGCAGCTTCGGCCTGACGTTCTTTTGCTGGACGAGACGTTCGCCGTCGGGGACGCAACGTTTCAGGCGCGCGCGCTGGCGCGGATTCGCCAGATGCGGGCGGCGGGCGTGACGATGATCCTCGTCAGCCACAGCCCGGAGTACATCATGGAGCTGGCCGATGAGGTGGTCTGGCTGGATCGGGGGCGCGTCGTGATGATGGGGCCGCCGCGAACGGTGATGGCGGCCTATCGGCGCGAGGCCGACGTCGGGCGGCCGGTGGGCCCGCGGCGGCGCGATGAGGCCGGGCGGGGGGATGTCGGCGGGGCGGCCGGGGCGCCGATGCGGCTCCTGGCGGCGCGCGTCGGCCGAGCCGAGGGGGCCGGGGGAGGGGGGGGCTTCGTGGGCCGGTCGCCGGACCGGTTGGAGCTTGCGATCGACGTTGAAGGGGCGGTCGGCGCCGAGTGGCCGGTCGACTGGCTGATCGCGGTCTATTTTACGCGCGATGACCGGCGCGTCGCGGCCGAGGCCCGCCTGGAGCCGGCCGGCCTCGGCGGGTTGAACGCGCCGCCGGCCCCTGCGGCGACCTTGCGGTTGACGTTTGAGCCCGTGGCGCTGGCGCAGGGGGTCTATGACGTGACGGTGGCGCTCGTGCGGCGGGCCGAGGGGGGGGCCGAGACCGTCGCCCAGAGCCTCAGCCTGCCGGAGGCGGTCGAAATCCTGACGCCGCCGCCGTATGAGTTCCGGCTGGTGGCCGAGGTCCCCGCCCGGTGGGAGTAGAGAGGGGGGCATTTGGGCGACGAAGAGCGAGATCGACGTCGCCGTGTTCGTCGAGGGGGCCGAAACCTGGGATTTCTAGTGCCTGTGGCGTGAACGGGCCGGCTCCGGTGATCGCGGGGTTGCGCGGCGGGCGGGGCCGGGGGTATGGTCGTCAAGTGGGGCTAAAGTCGGGGGCCGAGGCGAGACGCGGTCGGGCCCGGCGGGTCCGAACCGGGCGTGGCTGAGCGAGGCAGGCGATGAACCATTGCGGTGATCCGGCGCACGGGGGCTGGTGGTCCCGGCGGGAGTTCCTGCGCGTGGGGGCGATCGGCGGGCTGGGGCTGACGCTGGGAGACTATCTGCGGCTGGCGGCGGCCGAGGAGGCGGCCCCGACGGCGCGCGCGCAGTCGGTGATCTTCATCTTTCTGGCCGGGGGGATGAGCCACATCGACACGTTCGACCCGAAGCCCTACGCGCCGATCGAGTATCGGGGGGAGCTGGGCGTGGTCGAGACGCGGCTGCCGGGGGTGGTCTTCGGGGGGCTTCTTCGGCAGACGGCGCAGGTGGCCGATCGGTTGGCCGTCATCCGGTCGATGACGCACGGAGAGGCGGCCCATGAGCGCGGCACGCACAACATGCTGACCGGCTATAAGCCGAGTCCGGCGATCGTCTATCCGTCGATGGGCTCGGTGGTGGCCCATGAGCTGGGCCCGCGGCAGAATCTGCCGGCCTACGTCTGCATCCCGTCGGCGGGCGACACGTTCATGGGCGCGGGCTATCTGAGCGCCCAGTATGGCCCGTTCAGCGTCGGCGGGGACCCGGCCCATCGGAATTTCGAAGTCCGGGATTTGAATCTGCCGGACGGAGTGGACCCGGAGCGGATGGAGCGCCGCCGGACGCTGCTGGCGGCGGTGGATGAGCATTTTGCGGCGCTGGAGCGGTCGGACGCGCTGACGGCGATGGACACGTTCTACCAGCGGGCTTACGACCTGATCAGCTCGGAGGCCGCGCGCGAGGCGTTTCGGATCCAGGCCGAGCCTGAGGCGATCCGGGACGAATATGGCCGTCACGCGATCGGGCAGCGGCTGCTTTTGGCGCGACGGCTCGTCGAGGCGGGCGCGCGATTCGTCACCGTCGTTTACGGCGGCTGGGACAATCACCAGCAGATCCGCCAGGCGATGGAGAGCCAGCTCCCGCCGCTGGATCAGGCTTTTGCAGCGCTCGTGCGCGATCTGGAGCGGCGGGGGTTGCTCGAGGGGACGCTCCTGGTCCTGACGACGGAGTTCGGGCGGACGACGCGGCTGAACAAGGACGCCGGGCGGGATCATTGGCCGAAGGTCTTCAGCGTCGTGCTGGCCGGCGGCGGCGTGCGCGGCGGCCAGATCGTCGGCAACTCGACGGCCTACGCCCAGGAACCGGCCGAGCGGCCCGTCAATCCGCAGGACATCGCGGCGACGCTCTTCACGCTCCTGGGCATCTCGCCGAGCAAGCGCCTCATCAGCCCGGGCAATCGCCCGATCGATATCGCCCGGCATTACGAAATCCTGACCGAATTGATCTGACGTCGAGGCAAGCCCGGAACGATGCGGCGACCCTGCCGGCGGGCGGGGGGATTCTGGCGGCGATCGGCGGCTGCGGCCCTGGGCGTTTTGGCGTTGGCGGCCGGCGTCGCCGGGGCCGCCGAGCCCCGGCTGCGGACGATCCTGCCGCGCGGGGGGGCTCGCGGCGGGGAGGTCGAGTTGCGCCTGCTCGGCGAGCGACTCGGCGACGCCTTCGCCGTTCTTTTCGAGGAGCCGGGGGTGGAGGCGCTCTGGGTGGCGCCGGTCGGGGAGGGGGAGGTCCGCTGCCGGGTCCGAATCGCCGAAGGATGCCCGTT
This sequence comes from uncultured Candidatus Sumerlaeota bacterium, assembly GCA_964463045.1. Lineage (GTDB taxonomy): Bacteria > Sumerlaeota > Sumerlaeia > MVZB01 > JAJFLK01 > CAYXAU01. The sequence goes on from CAYXAU010000010.1 coordinate 65,764, forward strand.
GGGGCCGACGGGGGTCTACGTCGCCACGCGGAGCGGCGTGACGAACGTGCGGCTGTTCGCGGTCGGCCAATGGGAGGAGCTGGCGGAAAACGAGCCCAACAACGATCCCAAAGCCGCCGTGCGCGTGCCGCTTAACGCCACGGTCGGGGGCGTCATCGAGAATGAGGACGTGGATTGTTTCGGCTTCGAAGCGCGCGCCGGAGAGCGGATCAATTTCGAAGTCGAGGGCTTGCGGCTGGGGGATTCGCCGCTCGACCCGATGCTGGTTCTCCTGGACGCCGAGGGGCGGGAACTCGCCGCCGCCGACGATCTGGCCTTCTTCCGCCAGGATTGCGCCCTCGCCTTCACGCCGCCGGCCGACGGGGTCTACGTCATCCAGGTGCGCGAGGCGGCTTACGCCGGCGGCGGGCAGTTCCATTATCGTCTTCATCTCGGGACGTTCCCGCGGCCTTTGGGGGCGTTCCCGCCGGGCGGCAGGCCGGGGGAAACCGTCGAGCTTGAGTGGCTGGGGGACGACGGCGTCGGGACGACGACGATGACGCTGCCGGCGACGCCCGGGACCGTCGGCTTAGGGGCTTCGACCGACGGGTTCGAGGCGCCGTCGCCGGTTCCGTTTCGGATCGCCGAGCTGGAGGGCTTCAGCGAAATCGAGCCCAACGATCATCGCGATCAGGCGACGACGGTCACGTTGCCGGGCGCTCTCCATGGGCGGTTGCAGGCCCCGGGGGACGAGGATTGGTTCCGGTTTGATCTGGCCCAGGGCCAGACGCTCCGGTTCCAGCTTTACGGCCGTCGGCTGCGGTCGCCGCTGGACGCCGTGGTGACGCTGTTTCGGCCGGACGGGGGGGCGATCGAAACCAGCGACGACGCGGTGGGGCCCGACAGCGCGCTCCGGCTGGAGGCTCCCGCCGATGGGACGTATTTTGTACGGATCACGGATCATTTGCGTCGCGGCGGGCCGCTCTTCGTCTATCGGCTTGAGGCCGAGCCGCCGCCCGTCGGGCTGGCCGCGGGGTTGCCGGAGTCGCGCAAGGATTTCGCCGTCCCGATCGGCGGTCGGGTGGCACAGATGATCGAGCTGCGGCGGGTCGGCTACGGCGGCCCGATCGAGGTCGCGCTGACGGGCCCCCCGCCGGGCCTCCGGGCGATCCTGCCGCCGGTGGACGAGGGGCTGGACGTGACGCCGATGCTGCTGGAGGCCGACGCGGGGACGACCTTCGGCGCCGCCCTGGCGGGTCTTGAGCTCAAGGCCGCTGACCCGAACGTCGAGCTTCAAGGGGGGGTGCAGGATACGGTGGCGCTCGTGCGGATTCAGAACAACGTGCCGATTCTGGAGCATCAACGGGACCGGTTTGCCGTGGCCGTCACGCAGCCGGCGCCGTTCCGGGTTCATGCGCCGACGCCGAAAGCGCCGCTGGTCCGGCAGGGGCGGATGCTGCTGCCGGTTGAGATCGAGCGGGCCGAGGGGTATCAGGAGACGATCCGGCTCCGGCTGCTGTGGAACCCGCCGGGGGTCACTTCGGGGACGGCGCAATTGGAGGCTGGGCAGACGACGGCGACGCTGGAGCTGAACGCGGCGGGGAACGCGCCGACGCGGGCCTGGAAGCTGGCCGTGCTGGCGGCCGGAGCGATCGAGGACGGCGGCCGCGGGACAATCGAATTGAGTTCGGAGCTGGTCGATTTGACCGTGAGCGAGCGGTGGATCGATCTGGCGTTCCAGCCGCAGCGGACCGAGCAGGGGACGGAAATCGACCTGGTGGCGCGCTGCTCGACGAACCATCCGTACGAGGGGGAGGCCCAGGTGGAGTTGCTCGGGCTGCCGCCGCACGTGGAGGCGCCGACGCTGCCGATGGCGGCGGGGACCGAAGAGCTGCGGTTCGGCCTCAAGGTCGGCGCCGAGGCGCCGACGGGGCGGTTCGAGCTGCAGGCCCGAGCGACGGTTCTGGAGGCGGGCGAGGCGGTGGTCCACCATTTCGGCCCGGCGGAGCTTCGGATCGACGCGCCGTTGCCGCCGCCGGCCGAGCCGACGCCGGCCCCGGAGGTCGCCGCCGAGCCGACGCCCAAGCCGACGGGGCCGCAGCGAGGCGACCGGAAACTGGCCGTCGGCATCTGGCCCTTTGACGCGCCGGAGCGATAAGGTGCTGGAGGCAAGATCGTGATGGGAGCGCATCGGTTGATCGGGTGGTTCGGCGGGGTGACGGCGCTCCTAGCCGTGGGGATAGCGGCGCCGAGGGAAGGGCGGGCCGCCGACAGCTCGGAACCGGGGGCGGCCGTCGCCGGGGCCTCGGCGCCGGCGACGCTTCGGATTCTTCCCTCAGAGGTTCGCTTGACCTCGGCTCGGGATTGGGAGCGAGTGATGGTCGTCGCCGCCTATGAAGACGGGCGGACGGCCGACGTGACCGAGTCAGGCGGGCTCGCCGCCACGGACCCGACGATCGCGGCCCTCGAAGCGGGCTCGCGGCTGAGGCCGCTGGCCGACGGGACGACGACGCTGCGGGCGGCCTTTGGGGGGTTGACGGCCGAGGCGACGGTGGCGGTGGCGGGGGCCGCCGTCATCCCGCCCCGGAGCTTCATGCTGGACGTGGAGCCGGTGCTGATGCGGGCCGGCTGCAACGCCGGGGCCTGCCACGGCAGCGCCAAGGGGAAGAACGGTTTCCGGCTGTCGCTCTTCGGGTTTGATCCGGCGATGGATCATCTCCATCTGACGCGCCAGACGCTGGCTCGGCGGCTGACGACCTCCGAGCCTGAGGCGAGTCTCCTGCTGCTCAAGGCCACAACGACCGTGGCGCATCAGGGAGGGGTCCGGTTCGACGCCGCCAGTCCGTATTACCGGTCGCTGCGGGAGTGGATCGACGAGGGGGCGGCCTTCGATGGAGAGACGGCCCCGGACCTCACGGGGCTCGAGATCCTGCCGTCGCAGATGGTGCTGATCGGCGCGGGGGAGGGCCGGCCGGGGGATCGGCAACGGCTCATCGTCCGGGCGCAGTACGCCGACGGGAGCGACCGGGACGTGACCGATCTGGCGTTGCTGGCCTCGCTCAATGACAACGCCCTCGACGTGGACGCCGAAGGGGTCGCTCAGGCCAAGGCGCGGGGCGAGGCCTCCATCATCGCCCGCTTCAGGACGATGGCGGTGGTGGCGCAGGCGATCGTATTGCCGCCGGAGGAGGGGTTCCCGTGGCCGGAGACGGCGCCCACGGGGGAGATCGACCGCTTGATCGACGCCAAGCTCCGGCGGTTGCGGATGGTCCCGTCGTCGCCGGCCGCCGACGAGATTTTCGTTCGGCGGCTCTATCTGGACGTGATCGGGCTGCTGCCGACGCCGGCGGAGCTTCGGCGGTTCATGGAGGACCCGGCTCCGGACAAGCGGGCGCGGCTGATCGAGGAGTTGCTCGGCCGGCCGGAGTTTCCGGAGTTGTGGGCGATGAAGTGGTCCGAGCTGTTGCGGGTGGAGGCGGCGTCTCAACGGATCAGCCCGAAGGCGATGCATTTATATAACGCCTGGCTGCGGGATCAGATTCGTCGGGACGTGCCGATCGACGAGATGACGCGGGCGCTCTTGACGGCCGAGGGGGGCAACTTCGCCAACCCGGCGGCGAACTTTTACGTGGGCGAGCGGGACCCGAACACGCTGGCCGAGAACGTGGCCCAGGTGTTCACGGGCATCCGGTTGCAATGCGCGCAGTGTCACAATCATCCGTTCGAACGCTGGACGATGGATGATTATTACAGTTTCTCGGCGTTTTTCGCCCAGATCGGCAACAAAGCCGCCGAGGATCCCCGGGAGACGATCGTTTTCAATTCCGGTTCAGGCGAGGCGCGCCACGTGCGGGACGGGCGGCCGATGGCGCCGCGTCTGCTGGGCGAACGCACCCCCGCCGACGTGGCCGGGCGCGACCGGCGGCAGGTGCTGGCCGCGTGGCTCACGTCGCCGGAGAACCCGTGGTTCGCCCGCACGTTCGCCAACCGCGTGTGGGAGCATTTTCTGGGTCAGGGGATCATCGATCCGGCCGATGACGTGCGGGTGAGCAATCCGCCGGCGAACCCGGAATTGTTGGATTATTTGGCGGCTCGGTTTGTGGCGTCGCGGTACGATCTCCGGGGGTTGGTCCGCGAAATCTGTAATTCGCGGACGTATCAGGCCTCGACGGCGACGCATCCGACGAACGCCGAGGATTTGCGCAACTTCTCTCACCGCCTGCCGCGGCGGCTTTCGGCCGAAAGGTTGCTCGACGCGATCTGCCAGGTGACCGAGACGCCGGAGAAGTTCCCCGGGCTGCCGCTGGGGGCGCGGGCGACGCAGATCGCCGACGGCCCGTCGGGGAATTACTTTCTGGGGATTTTCGGACGGCCGTCGCGGGCGAGCGTCTGCACGTGCGAACGGCGGGACGAGCCGACGCTCTCGCAGGCCCTGCACCTGATCAACGGCCAGACGATCAACGCGCGGGTCCGGAGCGATCGGGGCCGGCTGGCGCGGCTGCTCGGCGAGGGACGGACGCCGAGCGAGATCGTCGAGGAAATTTACCTGGCGGCCTACGCGCGGCCGCCGCGGGAGGAAGAGCGCGCGCGGGTGGAGAGCTTTCTGGCCGGGGCGGGGGACGCGCGCGCGGGGTTGGAGGACGTGTTCTGGTCGGTGCTGAACTCGAAGGAGTTCGTTTTTTATCATTAACTATTGACCGCGGAGGCGCGGAAAAATGCCGCACCACGAAGACACAAAGACGCCAGGAAAAGGAGAGAGCGGCGCGACCCGCGAAAACGGGATGGGTGCAACCGGTGCGCAATTGAGAAAATCGAAACATTCTTTGGGGCTTTGCGTCTTGGTGGTTTTGATTCCCCTCTCGGCGAACCTTGGGCCGGGGTGGGGCCACGCCCAGGAGGCCTCCGCCCCCCCCGCCGAGCCGACGCCCGCCCCGACGCTGACGCTCGATCAGCTCATCGACCACCTTTTGAAGATCAACGCCGACGAACTCAAGGCCAAGTTCGAAGGGCTCCGGGGCGAAGCCGGGCGCATGCGCGAGGAGGCCGCCGCGCTGCGCTCGCAGGCCGAGGCGCTCGAAAAACGCGCGGCCGAGCTTGAACGGCGCATCCAGGTCATGGAGCACTTGCTGAACCTGGTCCCCGCCCCCGAGGCACCGGCCGGCGAGGCCGCGGCCCCCCCGGCGGGGTCGAGCGGCGCGATGGCCGCCCCGGCCGAGCCGCCGCCGGCCCGGATGACCGCCATGGGATCGGCCGAGCCGTCCCGACTGACCTATGCGGCCGACCTGAGGAAGATTTTCATGGCCCGGTGCGGGGCCTGCCACAATCGATCGGCGGCCAAGGGGGGGCTCGTCGTCGAAGCCTACGAGAGCCTGATGGAGGGCGGGGGATCGGGCGCCGTGATCGTCCCCGGCCAGGCCGAGGCGAGCCGGCTTTACCGGCTGATCACGCACCGGGAGGAGCCGGCGATGCCGCTCGGCGGGGCGAAACTGGACGAGGCGACGCTCGAGCTGATCCGTCGGTGGATCGACGAGGGGGCGGCGCGGGATCAGGACTCGCCGAAGCCGGCGGTCCCGACCGAGGTGGCGATCGCGGCGCCCGCCCCGCCGCCGCTGGCCCCCGGCCAAGCGCCGATGCCGCTCTCGACGAGCGCGGCGGCGTTGGCGCCGCTGGAGGGGCCGCACGCCATCCGGGCCGTGGCGGCCTCGCCGGTGGCGCCGCTCCTGGCCGTTTCGGGGCGCGGGCAGGTAGTGCTGCTCCATGCCGAGAGCGGGCAGGCGTTGGCGGCGATGCCGTTCCCGGAGGGCCGGGCCGAATCGCTCAAGTTCTCCCCCAACGGGGCGTTGCTGGTGGCGGCGGGTGGGCTGCCCGGCAGCCAGGGCGTGGCGGCGGTCTATGACGTGCGGACGGGGCGACGGCTGGCCGAATACGGGCAGACGTTCGACTCAGTGCTGACGGCCGACATCGCGCTGGATCATCGGCAGGTGGCGCTCGGTGGGGCCGGGGGCGTCGTCCAGGTTTACCTGACGCGAACCGGCGAGCTTCAATACGAACTGACGACGCACACCGATTGGATCACGGCCGTGGCGTTCAGCCCCGACGGGTGGTATCTGGCGACGGCCGATCGGTCGGGGGGGTTGGCGATCTGGCTGGCCGAGACGGGGCGGGACGTTCACGGCCTCAGGGGGCATGAAGGGGCCATTCACGCCGTGGCCTTCAGCGGGGATTCGCGGATGCTGGCGACGGCGGGCGAAGATGGGACCGTGCGGCTGTGGGACGTGGAGGCCGGTCGGCAGGGGCGGAGTTGGGCGGCGCATCCGGGGGGTGCGCTGGCCCTGGCGGTGGCGCGCGACGGTCGGCTTCTCAGTTCTGGGGCCGACGGGATCGTCCGGCTATGGAAGCCCGACGGGGGATCGCTCAAGGCCTTTCCGTCGTTGGGGGATTGGGTCTATGGGTGCGCGCTGGCGGCTCAGGATACCGTGGCGGCGGGCGGCTCCTGGGACGGGGCCTTCAAAATCTGGCGCGTCGAAGGAGGGGAGGAGGTGGCGGCCCTGAGCCTGGCGCCGGCGGCGGGATCGTCGGGAGCGGCCGCGGGCGGCGGGGAGGCGACTTTCTGAGGGGCTCGATGGGTCCGGCATTGAGGACTGGGGGAGTCCGGATTACGCCCGGACGCCGCGATTTTTGATTGAAGTTTCGCCATCGCGCCGGTTTACTCTCGGCGGAGCCTTTTCGGAAGGTGAGCGTGGCGGCGTTGTTGGAAGCTCCGATGGAGGCAAGGGCCCGGTTCGGGCCGGGAGGGCTCGCCGTTGGCCGGCGAGGTGTAGGCTAAGCGAGGGCAGGAGGTCGCGCCGGATGGGAGAGCCTTACGGCATGTGGCTGCCGATCAATCTGGGGGAAGGGACGGCCATCATCGATCAGTTGATCAACTGGATTCACGTTTTCATGGTCGTGCTTTTCGTCGGCTGGGGGATTTTCTACATCCAGTGGATCGTGCGGTTCCGCAAAAGCGTGCACCCGCAGGCGATCTATGAGCCGGTCAAGGGGCAGTTCTCCAAGGCCGTCGAGGTGGCCGTCGTGATCATCGAGGCGATCCTGCTGATCGGGCTCTCGATGCCGGCCTGGGCGCGCCTGCGGACGGAGCCCCCCTCGGCGCCGGACCTCACCGTGCGGGTCGTCGCCCAACAGTTCGCCTGGAACGTTCATTATCCGGGCCCGGACGGGAAGTTCGGCCCGACCTCGCCGGAGCTGATCGACGAGGCCACCAACCCGGTGGGCCTCGATCGGGACCATGCCGACGCCCAGGACGACGTGGTGGAGATCAACAACCTTTACGTGCCGGTCGGCAAGGAGGTGCTGATCCGGCTGACGACGAAGGACGTGATTCACAGCTTCACGGTGCCGGTGCTGCGCCTCAAGCAGGACGCCCTGCCCGGCATGGAGGTCCCCGTCTGGTTCAAGGCCGCAGAGACGGGAACGTACGAGATCGCCTGCGCGCAGCTTTGCGGGATCAGTCACTTCCGGATGCGGGGGATGATACATATCCAGTCCGACGAAGAATTCCAGACGTATCTGGAGGGGGCGGGCGAAGAGGAGTTCTTCGAAGAGGAGGAATGAGGCGCGGCCGTTCGACGGGCCATCCCGGCCGGCCCCGACCTTCCCTAGTCAGGAGAGGGACGCACAGTATGAGCGAGCAACGTTACGGCGAAGGCGCTCACGGCGGGCATCACGAGCTGCCGTTCTGGAAAAGATACATTTTCTCGACCGATCATAAAACGATCGGCTTGCAGTACGGCATTACCTCGCTGTTATTTCTGTTGTTCGGGTTCGGGCTGATCATGATGATGCGCTTCGCGCTGGCCTATCCGGCCTCGCAGTGGGAGACGGACCCGCCGCCGGCGTTGCTGAAGGCCATCATGATCGCCCTCGGGAAGATTTTCACCGTGCCCGAAGGGGCGATCACCGAAGAAGGGGTGATGGACCCCGGGTTCTACAACACGCTGGGGGCGATGCACGGGACGATCATGGTGTTTCTCGGCGTCGTGCCCCTGCTCGTCGGCGCGTTCGGCAATTATGTGCTCCCGCTTCAGATCGGGGCGAAGGACATGGCCTTCCCGAAGATCAACATGGCGAGCTACTGGATCTATCTGGCCGGCGGCATCATCATGGTGGCGAGCTTCTGGGTCCAGGGGGGGGCGGCCAACTCCGGCTGGACCTCTTACCCGCCGCTGGCCGTGACGGCGACCACGGGCCAGACCTACTGGATCATCGGGATGGTATGTCTGATCACGTCGTCGCTGCTGGGGGCGCTCAATTTCCTCACGACGACGATCCAGTTGCGCGCGCCGGGCATGAGTTTCTTCCGATTGCCCTTTTTCGTCTGGGCGCAGTTCGTGACGGCGTTCCTTTTGTTGCTGGCGTTCCCGCCGCTGGAGGCCGCCGGGATTCTGCAACTCATGGACCGCGTGGCCGGGACGAGCTTCTTCATGCCGAGCGGCCTCGTGGTGAGCGGGGAGGCCGTCGCGCACACCGGCGGGGGGAACCCGCTTTTGTGGCAGCATCTGTTCTGGTTTCTGGCGCATCCGGAGGTTTACGTCCTGATCCTGCCCGCCATGGGGATCGTGGCCGAGATCATCGCCGCCAACACGCGCAAGCCGCTCTGGGGTTACCGGATGCTCGTCGGCTCGCTGATTTTTCTCGGGTTCATGTCCTTCATCGTCTGGGCGCATCATATGTACATGACGGGGATGGGGACGGCGATCAGCGCGTTCTTTCAGGCGACGACGATGATCATCTCGATCCCTTCGGTGGTGATTCTGACGTGTCTGATCCTGAGCCTGTATGGGGCCTCGATGCGGATCAACACGCCGATGTTGTTCGCGCTGGCCTTTCTGCCGATGTTCGCCATCGGCGGGTTGACGGGGCTGCCGCTCGGGCTTTCGACGTCGGACATTTATCTGCATGATACGTATTACGTCATCGGGCACTTTCACTACGTTGTCGCGCCGGGGACGATTTTCGGGATTTTCGCGGGGATTTATCATTGGTTCCCGAAGATCACCGGCCGAAAGATGAACGAGACCCTGGGGAAGGTGCATTTCTGGTCGTCGTTCGTGACGATCAACGGCGTCTTCATGCCGATGCTCATCACGGGGATGGCCGGGATGCTGCGGCGCGGTTACGACCCGACGGTTTATGAGTCCAACGAGCCGGTGCTGGGGTTGGTGAAGATGATCTCTTGGTCGGCGTGGCTCCTGGGCGTTTCCCAGATTCCCTTCATCATCAACTTCATCATGACGATTTTCGGGGGGCTCAAGGTGACGAGCGATAATCCGTGGGAGGCCACGACGCTCGAATGGGCCACGCCGACGCCTCCGCCGCACGGCAATTTCCGGGAGCCCGTGGCGGTTTATCGGGAGCCCTATGAGTACAGCGTCCCCGGCCGGCCGACCGATTTCTGGCCGCAGAACCTTCCCGCCTGAAAAGGAGCTGAGCATCCATGTCGGCGAGCGTCGATATTCCCTATATTGTCGAGCCGCACCCGGTGACGGGCGTCCCCAACGCCAAGTTGGGGACGTGGGCGTTCCTCGCCTCCGAGGTGATGCTCTTCGGCGCACTGTTTTCCTCCTATATTCTTCTGCGGGCGGGTTCGGATTCCTGGCCGGAGAGCTTCGAAGTCCTGAACGTCCCGCTGGCGACGGTCAACACGCTGGTGCTGATCGCCTCCAGCGTGACGGTCGTGATGGCGTGGGCGGCGCTCGAGCTCAAGGGGAACCTCGGGGAATTTCGGCGCTACATGGGGGCGACGGTCGCGCTGGCTTTTGTCTTTCTCATCATCAAATACTTTGAATATGGGGACAAGCTGAGCCACGGGCACTATCCGAGGACGCACAATTTCTACGCCATTTATTTCACGCTGACGGGGCTGCACGCCCTGCACGTCATCGGCGGGATTATCGTCAATTCCTATTTGATCGGCCCGGGGGCGAGCATGTGGCGGACGGAGCCCAAACGTTTCACGGGCCGCGTCGAGTGCGCGGGGCTTTACTGGCATTTCGTCGACCTGGTTTGGATTTTCCTTTTCCCCTCGCTTTATCTCATCTAGGAGCGCCCCATGACCGAACATTCCGCCGAGGCCGTCCGTAAACACGTGCGGACGTACATGAACGTGTTCATCGCGCTGGCCGTGCTGACCGCCGCGACCGTGGCGATCGCCTACGTGCATATTCCCGCCGCGGTGGTGGCGGTCGGCGTCGCGATCGTGATCGCCGCCGTGAAGTCCTCGCTGGTCGCGGGGTTCTTCATGCACCTGATCGGGGAGAAGCGCGTTATTTTCTGGGTCCTGATCCTGACGGGGGCGTTCTTCGTGGTCCTGATGATGCTGCCGCTCCTGACGGAGAAGGATTCGATGGCCACGCCGTCGGCCCCGAGGGTAGAATTCGTGCTGGAGCACTCGGCGGGCGCGGGCGAGACGCATTGATGTCGCTCAAAGCTTTTCATCTGGTCTTCATGACGCTGTGCATCATTTTTGCCGCCGGGCTGGGGGTCTGGGGGGTGCGGGACTATGCGCATTCGGCGCGGATCGGGAGCCTGCTCCTGGGGATCGGGTCGTGGCTGGGGCTCCCCGCGCTCGTCGTCTATACCGTCTGGTTTTTGCGCAAGCTCAAGAACGTGGGGTATTTGTGACATGACCTGCCGCCCGGCCGCGCATTCCGGGACGAGGGCGGAAAAGGACGGCCGGGCCGAGGAAGGCCCCTCGGCTTCGGCGTCGCGTCTGCGCGAGATCGTGGTTCGAATTTCAGCCGGACGGGCGTTGCGGGCGGCGGCCTTGGGACTGGCGTGGGCGGCGATGCCGTCGATCGCTTCGGCCTGTCCGGTTTGTTACGGCAATCCGGAGTCGCCCATGATCCGCGGGGCGCGGGCGGGCGTGTTGTTCCTCGGCGGTCTTGTTTACTTTCAGATCATGCTCATGGCCGGCGTGGGCGCCTTCTGGATGCTCCGGGCGCGGAGGCTGCGGCGACAGGGTGGGCTGGCGCCGAACGAGCCGCCCCCCTTGCCGGAGCCTTGAGCGTCGAAACGCCGTCGATTCGTCGGCGTCGGGCCGGGAGCGTCGGCGGGCGGTCAGCGTCGCCTCCAGCGCGAGTTCAGCCGGCCGAGCCTTCCAGCGTCAGGTCCATCAACTTCCGAACGTTGGCTTCCATCCGGCTCAAGAGCGGCCGGCGGAAGAGCCGGCCGCAGCCGCCATAGGCGGCGCCGGCGAGGAGGCCGACCCCCCCCACGGCCAAACAGACGGCCAGGATCGGCCGCGGCCAGCTCAAGAGCTGGCCGTAGAGCAGAAGGGCGCCGAACAGGGCGAGGAAGGCGGCAGCGACGGCGAGCGTGATCCAGAGGAAGCTGATCGCCAGTAATCCGATCCGAAGCGCGACGAAGTCCCGCGATTGCCTGCGCAGCCGGAGGTGGGCCAGTTGGAATTGGAGCGCGATCAGGTGGTCGAAGGGGAACCAGAGGTCTCGGCCCAAGAGAACGGCGGCCCAACCGCTCATAAAACCGGCCGGCAACGGCCAGAGAGTGGCCTCCGTCGTCGGGGCGAACCAGGCCAGGCCGAGCGCGAGGACAAGCATCAGCAAGGACGCCCAGCGGGCCTGGAGCCGCGCCCGACCGGTGGCGCGGATTCCCCAGTAACCGAGGACGACGCCTCGGGCGGAGAAGGCGGCCAGCGCCAGACCTTTTAAGAGTTCGTCGGGAAGCAGGAGGTGTCGAAAGGCCCCGCGGCGGGCGCTGAGATAGCGGAAGACGGGATTTTCCGCCAGGCCGCTCAAGCACGGCGCGCGGCGGAGCGTTTGATCGCTGGGGAGATCGTGGCCCCGCGGGCGCCAGGGGCCCTTGAGCGGACGGGCCGTGGGGGAGGCCTGGAGCGTTTCTGCGGAGGAGTCCTGATCGACGCCGGCCATAACGAGGATTCTCGCGTCGGGGGCTGCGAGGGAGCATCGAACACTTTCCCGAGGCGGGTCAAGGGCGGCTTGAGTGAGCTTGACCCGCCGCGGGCGTTGGCCTAAGCTCCGAGCGCGCGCCGAATCGGGGGCACGTCGTTGCCTTCGTCGGCGCGCGATTTCGTCGGCGCTGAGACGACCTATCCTTAAGAGTTCGTGGGAAGGGCGATGCGCCCGGGTCTTCCGGTTTTCCTCCTGTTCGCCTGCGTCGGAACGGGTGTCTCCCAGGTGGAGGCGCGGGATTGGCGTCCTCGGAAGATTCCCAACGGGACGGCCGTGGGGGGGGCCGTCCCAGGGTGCAGGGCCTGCCACGTGAGTGAATTCGGGGGGGGGGCGCGGACTCCGTTCGGCGAGGCCGTCCTCGCGCGAATCTTTCAGCTTGGCATCCCGCTGCGCACGGTCGAGGGACCCGAACCCTTCTGGGACCCCGTTCTGGCCGCCCAGGACTCCGACAGGGACGGCTTCACGAACGGGCAGGAACTCCAGGATCCGGGCGGGCTCTGGGACGAGGGGGACCCCAACCCCGGCAACCCGGCCCTCGTCTCCAATCCCGGTAACCCGGCGAGCACGCCCCCGCCGACCCCGACGCCCACGCCGACGCCCACCCCAACGCCGACACCTACGCCGACCCCGACGCCCACGCCGACGCCTACACCGACACCCACGCCGACGCCGGAGCCGAGGAACGCCGTCCGCCGGTGGCAACTTTATGAGTAGCGCGGCCGCCGGCGATCGACGTTGAAGCCGCGTTCCTTGCCCTCCGCGTCTCGACGCCGAACCCCCGGCGCGCCCCAGCGCCCTTGCCCGCCGGACGCGGTCGAGCCGCCGATGCGTTTCGGGATTGTCGCGCCGACCGGCAGGTTGCAGAATCGGGGACCGACGTGGGAGCGATCGGCCGAAGGAGGCGCCCATGACTGAGATCAATCGCAAGATCACGCTGGCGGCGCGGCCCGTCGGGTTCCCCAAACCGACGGACTTCCGCCTGGTCGAGGAGCCGATCCCCGCCGTCGGCCCGGGCCAAATGCTCGTCCGGGTCCGGTATCTCTCGGTGGACCCCTACATGCGCGGCCGGATGAATGACGCGCCGTCGTACGCGCCGCCGGTCGGGCTGGGGGAGGTCATGGTCGGCGGCGCGGTCGGGGCCGTCGTCGAATCGCAACATCCGGAATACCCGCCGGGCCAGATCGTGACGGGCAACTTCGGTTGGCAGGCTTTCGCCGTGGCCGACGGTCGGGACGTGATGCGGGTCGATCCGGCCATCGCGCCGATTTCGACCTCCTTGGGCGTGCTCGGCATGCCGGGGCTGACGGCTTATTTCGGGCTGCTGGACGTCGGGCGGCCGCGGCCGGGCGAGACGGTTGTCGTCTCGGGGGCCGCCGGGGCGGTCGGGTCGGCCGTGGGGCAGATCGCGCGGCTCAACGGGTGCCGGGTGGTCGGGGTGGCGGGGAGCGAGGAGAAGGTTCGCCACGTTGTTGAAGAGCTCGGTTTTGACGCCGCCTTCAACTATAAGACGACGCAAAATTACGTCGCGAAGCTCCGGGAGCTCTGTCCCGACGGCGTTGACGTCTACTTCGACAACGTGGGGGGCCCCCTGACCGACGCCGTGTTCCTGACGATGAATCTGCGCGCCCGGGTCGCCATCTGTGGCCAGATTTCGCTGTATAACGCCGAGCGGCCGGAGATGGGCCCGCGCCTGCTGGGGCTGCTCATTCAGCGGCGGGCCCGCGTCGAAGGGTTTCTCATTTTCGATTTTCGCGATCGTTACGCGGAGGGACTGCGCCAATTGAGCCGCTGGGTGCGCGACGGAAAACTAAAGTACCGGGAAACGATCGTGGACGGGCTGGAGAATGCGCCGGCGGCCTTCATGGGCCTTCTGCGCGGCGAAAATCTCGGCAAGCAGCTCGTCCGCGTCAGCGCCGAGTAAGTCTCATCCGGACGGGGGGCGGAGGGGTCCACCCTGATGACGCAAAGACGCAAATATTAGCGGTTTGTGTACATTGTGGTTTTGTGACATCATTGTGGTTTTGTGACATCGTTGTTATTTGATTAACGGCCGAAGCCGGTGAAACTTTCGCCCCGAGCCCGGGCCAACTGGATATACAAACCGTTGGTCGTGGTGGGAGCGGCCGCGATCGCGGCCGTCGCCGTGGAGATCGGCCTGCGCCTCCGCGGCGTCTCCCCGGTTTACACGTCGATCAAGTTCCCCGGCTACGTGATCGCGCTCGACGGGCGCGCGCTGTTTCGACTGGCACCGGCCGAAGGGACGGACTTGAACGCGCTCGGCTACCGGGACCGGGAATTTTCGAAGGGGCGAAACGCGCGGCGGCGGGTGTTATTTCTGGGGGATTCGTTCGTCTTCGGCGACGGGCTTCCCGCCGCCGAGGCGCCGCCGCAAACGCTGGAACGGCGGTTGGGGCCCGATCGGTTCGAAGTCTTCAACATGGGGATCTACGGCTACGGACCGGATCAATCCTTCCTGCGGCTGCTGGATGAGGGGCTGGACTTCCAGCCGGACCTCGTCATCCTCGGCCTTTACCCGGCGAACGATTTCCGGGATTTGATCGTGAACCGGCTGTTTGAGGTGGATGAAAGCGGGGCGCTGCGACACGCGCCGCGGCATCCGCTGCTCCGCGCGTTACGTCAGCCGCGGCTATGGCATTACGCTCGGCGTCGCCTGACGGGTCACTGGTTCCCGCAGGACTGGGAGATCGAGCACGTCGTGCCGCTCTTTACCGACGGTTTCGAGCCGCCGATGGACCCCTCGCAGCCGGCGACGCGGCGCAAGGCGGCTCTTCTGCGGGCGCTGTTGGTTCGCTATGGGGAGGCCTTGGAAGCGCGCGGGGTCGGTTTTCTGGTCGTCGTGTTCCCTTCGAGCCACGCCGTCCATCTGGACGGGCCGCTGGCGGAGCGGGGCGTGCCGGCGTCGCTGGCCTTCGTTAACGAGGAGATGGCCGAGGCCGCGTGCGCGGAGGCGGGCGTGGCGTTCGTGTCGCTCAGGGAGGCCTTCGCGCGCCACAAAGACGAAGGTCTGTTCATTCCCGCCAATTATCACCTGAGCGCCGCCGGCTCCCGCCTCCTCGCCGAGCTTCTGGCCGAGCGTCTGGCAACAAAGCCGGGGTGGCCGGACGGGAGCCCTTAGAGGGACACACCTCACACGCCGTCCGGACGCCGGTCGGCGAAGGGGCTCAGGGCTTCCCAGGTCCGCGCGATCCAGATCGCCCGCACTTCTTCGAACGGGAGCGAGATGATCTGCATCCCGATGGGCAGCCCCTCGGGCGTGAAGCCGCAGCGGACGGAGACCGCCGGCAGCCCGAGGGCGTTGGCCGCCGCCGTATAGCGCGCCGTCCCGATGGCGCGGGCCGGGTCGAAGGCGTGGGCCGCCGTCGTCGTCGTGGGCAGGATCACGCCGTCCACGCGCTTGATAAGCTCAGGAACTTCGCGCTGAAGAATCTGTCGCCGATGGTAAGCCCGCCCCAGGACGGCCGGCGAGAGCGCGAGCCCCGCCTCCAGCCGCCGGCGGACGTCCTCGCCGATCGCCTCGGGCCGGCTCCTGAGGCGTTCCTCGTGGATCGCCGCCGCCTCGGCCAGCGCGATCGTGATCGCCGTCTCTCCCGCCTCCTGGAACTGGGGGACGTCGAGCTCGATCAGCTCGGCCCCGGCGGCGGCCAGCCGTTCGACCGCCGCCCGCACGGCCTCCCGAACAACCCGCTCGGCCGCCGATCCGTCGTGCGCATACGTATAGTCCTTGACGACCGCCAGGCGGATGCCTTCGGCCGAGGGCTCCTCATCCAGGCTCAGCCGGCCCAACTCCCGCCCGGCGGAGTAAGGATCGGCCGGGTCAGGCCCGGCGATCGCCAGGAGGACGAGGGCGGCGTCCTCGGCGTCGGCGGCCAGCGGCCCGACGGTGTCGAGCGACCAGGCGAGCGGGAAGACTCCTCGCCGGCTGACGAGGCCGTGGGTGGGCTTGACGCCGGCGCAGCCGCAATAGGAGGCGGGAATGCGGACCGAGCCGAGCGTGTCCGTGCCGATGGCGGCGGCGCAGAGCCCGGCGACCACGGCCGCGCCGGCGCCGCCGCTGGAACCCCCGGGCGTGAAACCCGTCTTCCAGGGGTTCTGGCACCGTCCGAAGTGGGGGTTGTCGGTCGTTCCGCCCCAGGCGTATTCGTGGAGGTTGAGCTTGCCCAGAATGACGGCGCCCGCCTGGCGCAGACGGGCGACGACCTCAGCGTCGGCCGCGGCCGGCGTCGTCGGGAGCAACCGGCCGCCGGCAGAGGTGACCCGGCCTTCGACGTCGAGCATATCCTTGACGGCGATCGGGATGCCGTGGAGGGGGCCCCGGTAGCGTCCGTCGCGCAGTTCGGCGTCGGCCTGGCGAGCCTGGGCGAGGGCCGTGTCTTCAAAGACGTCGATATAGGCGTTGAGAGGGGGGTTGAGCCGGGCGATCCGCTCGAGATAAGCCCGCGTGGTCTCCTCGGCCGTATGCTGGCCGGAGAGGATTAAATGGGAGAGCGAGGCGAGCTTGAGGCCGGCGACATCGATCACGCGATGGCCCCCCCCTCGCCCACGTCGGCCCCTTCGGCGGCCCGATGGGCGCCGGCCACGCGGATCACGTCGGCCCCCAGTTGACGAAGTTTGGCCTCGATGTGCTCGTATCCGCGGTCGATGTGATAAACGCGCAGGATTTCGGATTGGCCTTCGGCGGCCAGGGCGGCCAGGATGAGCGCGGCCGAGGCGCGCAGGTCGCTGGCCATCATCGGGGCGCCGATCAGGCGCGGTTTGCCACGGATGCGCGCCTCGCCGCGCCCCATGTGAATCTCGGCCCCGAGGCGGCCGAGTTCGGCGGCGTGGATGAAGCGATCGGGGTAGATGCCTTCGCTGATGAGGCTCTCGCCCTCGGCCAGGCACAAGAGGGCCATGAACTGAGCCTGCATGTCGGTGGGGAAGCCGGGGTAAGGGAGCGTGCGGATGGAGGTGGCGCGCAGACGGCCGGCCCCGCGCACGCGAATGCCGTCGGGGAGGATTTCAACCTCATTGCCCGTCTGGAGCAGTTTTTCCAGCACCGCCGTCAGGTGATCGGGCCGGGGGTCGCTCACGAGCACGTCGCCGCCGGTGATCGCCCCGGCCACGAGAAACGTCCCGGCCTCGACCCTGTCCGGGATCGTCGCGTAGGAAATCGGGCGCAGTTCCTCGACGCCGTCGATGTGCAGCGTCCAGGAGTCGATCCCCTTGATCTGCGCGCCCATCAGGTTGAGCATCCGGGCCACTTCGCTGACCTCGGGCTCGCGGGCCGCGCCGTGAAGCACCGTCCGACCCGGCGTCAGGACGGCGGCCATCAGCACGTTGATCGTGGCCCCGACCGAGGAGCCGAACTCCCCCTCCAGGGCGAACTCGGCCCCGCGCATGGCCGAGCCGTCGGCGACGATGTAGCCCCCTTCGATCTGAATGTCGGCCCCCAGCGCTTGGAGCCCCCGGAGATGGAGATCGATCGGCCGCGGCCCGATGGCGCAGCCGCCCGGCAGGCTGACGCGGGCGCGCTTGAGGCGGGCCAGCATCGGCCCCAGGACGTAGATCGAGGCGCGCATCTTGCGCACCATGTCATAGGGGGCCTCCCAGCCGGTGAAATCGCGGCCCTGGATCGTGAGCCGGTCCCCCTCGTCGGTCACGTCGGCGCCGAGGAACCGCAGGACGTCGGCCATCGTCTCGATGTCCCGCAGCCGCGGGACGTTGCGCAGCGTCGTGGCGCCGGGGGCCAGGAGCGCGGCGGCCATCTGCGCCAGGGCGGCGTTCTTCGAGCCGCTGACGCGGACCTGGCCTTGAAGCCGTCGCCCGCCCTGGACGATGATCCGATCCATGAGGCCGTTTCGCCCGTTGCGGCCGCGCCGACGGGGGCGGGCCTCATCCAATCAGATTTCGTCGCGCGCGGCAATCCCGCTCCGGGGGTTGCGGGCCTGGAAGCGCTCCGGCATGGTATCGTCCGGCTGAGCCGACGGGCTTTCGCCTCGCGCCCGAAACATGGCTTCTCCCCCCGCCAGCGATCTCCCGCGCGCCTTCGTCACGGGCGTCACGGGTCAAGACGGTTACTATCTGGCTCGGCTGCTGCTGAGCCGGGGGCGTGAGGTCGTCGGCGGCGTTCGGAGGCCCGATTCGCCGGCCGTCGCGACGCTGCGGGCGGACCTTCCCGGGCTGCGTCTGCTCGATTTTGATCTGCTCTCGACCGAATCCGTCGAGAGCGCGCTCGTCGAAGCCGATCCGGCGGAGATTTACCACCTGGCCGGCGTGAGCCACGTCCCGGCCTCGTGGCGGGACCCGGCGACGACGCTCGAAGTCAACACGCTCGGCGCGCTGCGGGTGCTCGACGTGATGCGAGGCCGGCTGCGGGCCGCTCATCTGGTCTTCGCCGGCTCCGGCGATTGCTTCGATCACGCCGCCGCGCCGGCCCGCGGCCTCTCGCCCGCGACGCCGCTCCGCTGCACGAACCCTTACTCGATCGCCAAGGCCGCCGCCATGCAGCTCGTGCAGGCGTATCGGGCGCAGCACGGGCTGCGGGCTTCGGTGGCGATTCTGATGAATCACACGTCGCCGCGGCGGGCGGCGTGGTTCGTCGAGCGGAAGATCGTCCACGAGGCCGCCGAGGTGGCCGCCGGCCGCCGGGCGCGCGTCACCGTCGGGAGCCTGGAGACCGCGCGGGATTGGTCCTGGGCCGAGGACATCGTCGAGGCGCTGGCCGCGCTCGGCGGTCGCGACGAGGCGGGGGATTTCGTGCTGGCGTCGGGCCGGCTGCGGACCACCGGCGACTGGGTCCGGGCCGTCTTTGACCGTCTCAAGCTCGACCCTCAGCGCCATTTGGAGATCGACCCCACGCAGCTCCACGCCGGCGACCGGCCGCACACGTTCGGCGACGTCGGCCCCGCCCGGCAAGCCCTCGGCTGGGCGCCCCGGACGGATTTCGCGACGATGGTGGACCGGCTGTTGGCCGCCGAACGGGCCAGCCTCAGCCCGACGGGTTAGGACCGCGCCCGTCGTCCCCTTTACAAAGCGACGAACTCGGCCCGGGCGGCTAGGGGAATCAGGCCCGCCTCGGCGGCGCGGGCCAGAAAGGCCTCGATCGCCGGGCGGCCCCGCTCGCCGGTCTCCAGCGTGAGTTCGTTGACATACATCTCGACAAAGCGACGCCCGCGGGCGTCGTCCAACCCGCGTCCCCACCGGAGAGCATAGGCGAGCGCTTCGTCCGTGTGCTCCACGGCGTAGCGGACCGACCGCCGCAGCGCGCGATCGACGCGCCGGCAAACGTCCGGCCCCAGGTCCCGCCGGACGACGTTTATCCCCAACGGCAAGGGGAGCCCCCCCGCGACCTCGTCCCACCAGCAGCCCAGGTCCAGAACGCAGTGGAAGCCCTCGTCCCGCCAGGTGAGTTGGCCTTCGTGGATGATGAGCCCCGCCTCGGCGCGGCCCGTCGCCACGTAATTGAAAATGCGATCAAACGGGACCTCGATGTAATCGAACGACCCCAGCCGGAGCTGGAGCGTCAGGAAAGCCGTGGTGTTGAGGCCGGGGACGGCGATCCGCCGGCTCCGGAGGGCCTCGGGCGTGATCGGCTCCCGCGTGACGACGATCGGCCCATAGCCGCAGCCGAAACTGCCTCCGGAATTGAGAATCAGATAGCGGCCCCCCAACCGGGTGTAAGCGTTGAGCGAAACCGCCGTCACGTCGAGCGCGCCCGCCCGCGCCAGGCGGTTGAGCGTCTCGATGTCCTCGATCCGATGCCGGAACTCCAGCCCCTCGACGTCGACGAGCCCCCGGGCCAGACCATAGAACATGAAGGCGTCGTCGGCGTCCGGACTGTGACCGACGACGAGGGGCGCGCCCGTCCCCGCGGGCGAACCGGCCATCACGGGCCGCCGCCCAGGCGAGACGAGCGGCTCGCCGAGGCCCCCGCCCCCCAGCCGACGGCCTCCGGCCCCGGCCGGCCGCCGGACTCGACGGCCCCCCCGCGGCGAAGCCTGGCGGGGATGGCCTGGCGAAGGGCGGCCGTCACGGCCGCCGAGAGTTCGGCAATCCGGTACGGCTTCTGAACGAAACCGACCATGCCGTCGTCGAGAATTTCCTGAGCCGCGCCGTCGCGGCCGTAGCCGCTGGAGAGAATGGCCCGCACGTCAGGGTTGAGCGCCCGGAGCCGGCGGAAGCACTCCCGTCCGCCCATGCGCGGCATGACCATATCGACAATGACGAGGTCGATCCGGTCCTTCTGGGCGGCGTAGACGTCGACGGCCTCGGCTCCGTCGGCCGCCTGGAGCACGTCGTAACCCAGCCGGGCGAGCATCTCGGCGGCCAGCCCCCGGACGATCTCCTCATCATCGACGACCAGGATGCCCCCGGAGCCGGCGATCAGGCCATCAGCGGCGAGCAGCCGAACGGGGGCCTCGGCCTCTTCGGCCGCCAGCGGCAGATAGACGTGGAACGTGGCCCCGCGTCCGGCTTGGCTATCGACCGCCAACGTGCCGCCGTGGTTCTTGACGATCCCATAGACCATGGCCAGGCCCATGCCGGTCCCCTTGCCGGGGGCCTTCGTGGTGAAGAAGGGCTCGAAGATGCGGCTGCGGTGCTCGGGGGGGACGCCGCAGCCGGTGTCGATGACGTTGAGCTGGGCATAGCGTCCGGGCGGGGCGTCGATCAAGGCCCCGGGGGGACGCTGGAGTTCGACGACGTCGGTCTCGAAGGTCAGTTCGCCCCCCTGGGGCATGGCGTCCCGCGCGTTGAGCGCCAGATTGAGCATGACCTGGTGGATCTGAGCCGGGTCCCCGGTCACGAGCACGGGCGAGCCGCGCAGATGCTGCCGCAGCGCGACGCTCTTGCCCAGCGTCCGGCTCAGAAAGGCCACGACCTCCTGCACGACGGCGTTGAGGTCGAGCAGCGTGTTCTGAAGTTTGCCCCGGCGGGCGAAACCGAGTAGTTGTCGCGTCAGCTCGGCGGCCTGCTCGGCGGCTTTTTCGATCACGGAGGCGGCCTCGTAGACCCGTTCGCCGGGGGTCGAGGCCAGTTTGAGGAGGTTGCTGTAGCCGAGAATGCCGGTCAGGAGGTTGTTGAAGTCGTGGGCGACGCCGCCGGCGAGCGTCCCGATGGCTTCCATCTTCTGCGTGTGGCGCAATTGCTGCTCCAGGGCGCGCTTTTCCTCCTCGGCCGTCTTAAGTCGCGTCAGGTCGGTCACGACGCCCCGGATGCCGACGATCCGGTTGCCCTGGACGAGCGGGCTGGCGTGGATGAGGACGGGGAACGTGCTGCCGTCCTTGCGCAGGGCCACGTATTCGGTGCCGCCGGTGCTCTCCCCGTGCAGGATGCGTCGCAAATTGGAGCGGGCGCGCTCCCGATCCTCCGGGACGAGGACCTCGATGCCGTCCAGCCCCCGCTCCAGATCGGCCGGCGTGAACCCGAAGGCGACGGCCCCGGCCGGGTTGACGAACGAAAGCCGCCCGACGGCGTCCAACTCAAAGACCGTCTCCGGCAGCGCGTCGGTCAACTCCCGGTAGCGCCGCTCGCTCTCGCGGAGGGCCTCCTCGGTCTGCCGACGGCGGGAGACGTCCCGGAGCGAGCCGCACATCCGAACGGCCCGGCCGCGCTCGTTCCAGAGGGCGCGGCCCCGGGCGCGGAACCAGCCCCAGGTCCCGTCGGCGCGGCGCAGCCGATACTCGATGTCGTATTCGGCCCGCCGCTTGAAGTGATCGACGACGGTGCGCAGAACGACCCTGGCGTCCTTGGGGTGAATCCAGCCGAAGAACTCGGCGGTGGGGATCGTGCACGGGCCGGCGCTCGCGCCGGGCTCGGCCCGGCCGAGCATCTGGAGCAACTGCGGCGCGATATAGATGGCCTGCTTGTCGATGTCCCAATCCCACAAAGCGTCGCTGGAGCCCTGAATGGCCAGCGCGTAGCGCTCCTCGCTGTCTCGCAGCCGCCGCTCCGTCCTGAGGCGCTCAAGCTCGGCCCCGGCGCGCGCGGCCAGAACCCGCAGAATGGAAGATTCGGCCGCGTCCAGCTCGCGCGGCTCGACGTGGCTGACGGCGATATGGCCGATCACGCGGCCCGAGGCGTCCCGCAGCGGCAGGCCGTGGTAACTCTCGACGCCCAACCGGGCCGCCTCTTCGTCCTCGGGGAAGCGTTCGCGGACGCCGCTGGCGTAGAACCGATCCTCGCCCCCGGCCACGACGGCTTCGCACGGCGTTCCGGCCAAGGCGAACTCCTGATCCTCCAGAAATCCCTCGCCTCCCCAAAGCGCCAACGTCCGGACGCGCCCGGGGGAACTCTCCACGCATTCAGCGATCATGACGAAGCGGACGCAGAGCGCCTCGGCGACCTGGCGGGCCAGGGAACGAAAGAACTGGTCGCCGGTGGCGCCGGCCGTCCCCTCGACGATCACCTGGAGCGTCCGCTGGGCGCCCTCGCGCTCGCGCATTTCCGCTTCCAGGGCCGTATTGGCCCCGGCCAGCTCCTCGGCCAGGCGATTGACGCGACGCACGCCGCGGATGGAGGTCCCGAAGTAGGCCACCCCCAGCCCCGTGATCGTCAGGCCGGTTAGGAGGGCCCCCCAGGGGGTGAACGTCCGGTGAAAGGCCACGAGGTCCGGCCGGGCGGCGACGAAGAGGAGCGACGGCTGACCGGCCACGGTCAGTTCGCGCCCCCAGATCGGATGCCCTCCGTTCACTTGAGCCGCCAGGCGCGCCTGGATCCGGGCGGCTTGCTCCGCTTCGGCCGTTCCGTTGCCCTCTCCGTCGGCCGGCCGTGATAACGGGATGAGACAGAAATCCAGGCCCGAGGTCCGGACGGCCGCCCAGAGGCGGGAGTCCCCCGTCCGCTCAAAATGCCCGACGGCCGCCACGTAGCCGCACGGCGCGCCGGCGGGCTCCTCAGCTTCATGGGCGTGAGAGGCCGAGCCCCAGACGGGCGCGATCGCGAAGTATTCCAGCCGTTCGCGCCGCCCCTCTATCAGCGGGCTAAAGCCGATCAGCGCCATCTGGCCGGAGCCCACCGCCTCCGCCAAAGCCGCTCCCGCCAAGGGGTGGCTGCCCAGGTCGAGCCCCAGCAGCTCATCGGCCGCCGGGCCGGGAGGGAGAACCTCGAGGATGGGCAGGGCTTCGGCCTGGCGACCGCCGCGGCGAGGTTTTGGCGCCCCGGGCTCCGAATGAAGCCTCCAGGGCTGCCGGCCCCGGGTCGCGGCCTCGGTTTCCAACGCCTTGGCCTCGAAGATCGGGACGCGCGCTACCCAGGCCAGCCTCAGCCCCTCGGCGTGCCGGGCGCTCACGGCCCGGGCCCGATCCGCGAAGTCTTCCGGGGCAAGCCCTGTTGAAGTCGACATGGCGCCCGACCCCAGCGCGGTGGCGGCCTGACGGGCCTCGCGGAGGCTTCCGCCCACGCGGTCGGAGAGAAGCATGGCCGCAAGGCTGGCGGCGCGGACTTCAAAGTCGCGGGCCAGATGGCGTCCATCCGCCCGTCGGGTGTGGTACCACCCCCAGGCTGAAAAGCTCAGGCCGAGGACGGCCACGATAGCGAGCGGCGTCCAGTCCCGGAAGGACCGGGCCGACGCCACGGCCGGCCGCCGAGGTCGATCGGACTGTTTCGGCTGCAACGTCCCGCTCTCGTGCGCCCCGGGCGCCTCTAACGTCCGCAAATTAAGCCGCCAAGGGGCAATATAGGGCCACCCGGGGCTTATCGGCAATTCCCAGGATGAACATGAGCCCCCTCGGCCCCGGCCGTCGGCTCGCCGGCGCCTTCACCTCCGGCTTTTTCCTTGGCCCGCCGGGAGAGCCCCGGTAACCTGGAAGCTCGTGGCGCCCGTCGGCCGCGGCGGGCTCCGCGCCAGGCTGACGGCGGGAGCGCCCCGCCGAGGTCCCCGCATGGCTGTTTCGTTCGAAGCTCTGGAACCGCTGCTCTTGAAGGTGGAGAAACCGGGCCGGTACGTCGGGGGGGAGTTCAATCAAATCGTCAAGGAGGGCCCGGAGGTCCGCGTCCGGTGCTGCCTGGCCTTCCCCGACGTTTACGATCTGGGGATGTCCTACCACGGTTATTCGCTGCTTTACGAGCGGATCAACGCGCGTCCGGGATGGGCGGCCGAGCGGGCCTTTACCCCCTGGCCTGATTTTGAGGCGCTGCTCCGGGAGCGGGGGCTGCCGTTATTCTCGCTGGAGACGCGCCGGGCGCTGGCCGAGTTCGACGTGATCGGCTTTACGCTCCAGCACGAGGTCAACTACACCAACATCCTGAGCATGCTGGACTTAGGGGGGCTCGCGATCGAGTCCGCCGACCGGACGGGTCCCCTGCCGCTCATCCTCGGCGGCGGCGAAGGGGCCTATTCGCCGGAGCCGATGGCCCCCTTTCTGGACGCTTTCGTTATCGGCGACGGCGAGGAAGCCATCGAGGAGGCGCTGCGTCGGGTCGAGCAGGCCAAGGCCGAGCGATGGAGCCGCGACCGGCTGCACCTGGCCCTGGCCGGCCTGCCGGGCTTCTACGTCCCGCGATTTTACGACGTGGACTACCAGGCCGACGGCCGGATCGCGGCGATTCGACCCAATCGCGAGGGGGTCCCCGCCGTCGTCCGCAAGCGGCACTTCAACATCACCGGGGACATGGGGGCCGTCCGGCCCGTCGTCCCGCTCTTGCGGACGGTCCACGATCGGTTCGCCATTGAAATCCGGCGCGGGTGCACCAACGGTTGCCGGTTCTGCCAGGCGGGGATGATCACGCGTCCGGTGCGCGAACGCTCGGTGGATCAGATCGTCGAGATCGCCCGCCGCGGGCTCGCCAGCACCGGTTACGACGAGGTCTCGCTCCTCTCGCTGAGTTCAGCCGATTATACGCAGATCGGCGCGGCCGTCCGGCGGATGACGCGCGAGTTCGGCCCCCATCGCGTTTCGGTCTCCCTCCCCTCGTTGCGGATCAACGCCTTTGACGTTGACGTCGCCGACGAGATTCGGGGGGTTCGCAAGAGCGGTTTCACGTTCGCCCCCGAGGCCGGCACCGAGCGCTTGCGCAAGGTGATCAACAAAGAGGTCGATCAGGGGGATTTTCTACGGATCGTCGACGAGGTCTTCGCCCGCGGCTGGCAGACGGTCAAGTTCTATTACATGATCGGGCTGCCCACCGAGACCGACGCCGATCTCGACGGCATTGTCGAGATCACGCGCGCGGCCGCCGCCCTCGGCCGCCGCCGCCACGGCCGCCGCGCCCTCGTTAACGTCACGCTCTCCCCCTTCGTCCCCAAATCCAACACTCCCTTCATGTGGGAGCCGCAGGTTCCCATGGAGGAACTCGAGCGCCGCTATCACTACGTCCGCGGCCGGCTCAAGGGGGGGACGATCGACGTGAAGACGGCCGACGTGCGGTCCAGTTTCATCGAGGCCGTCCTGGCCCGGGGGGACCGCCGCCTGGCCGCCGCGCTCAAGCGCGCCTGGCGGCTGGGGGCCCGCTTCGACGGCTGGAGCGAATATTTCCGCTTCGATCTTTGGATGCGCGCCTTCGCCGAGACCGGCCTCGACCCGACCTTCTACGCCAACCGCCGGCGGAGCGAGGACGAGATTTTCCCCTTCGATCACATCGACTCCAACCTCGGCAAGCGCTTCCTCTGGGCCGATCAGCGCCGCGCCTGGCGGCTGCGCGTGATGGAGGATTGCGCCGTCGGCAAGTGCGCCGGTTGCGCCGCCTGCAACGAGACGGTCGATCACATCCTGGCGCTCAATCAGCCCGGGGCCGAGCCCGAAGGACTCGAACGCTATCCCGCCGCCCAGATCCACGGCCGCGACGTGAAGCTCCATCGGCTGGCGGCGGGCCGCCGCCTGGACGACCCCGACGAGGACAGCCTTCTGCGCGCCGCCGCCAGCCGCTATCGGGAGCGGGCCGGCCGGCCGGAGGCGCCGGAAGCCCCGGACGAACACGAGACGGGCGGGCGCGGGGGGCCGAACCTTCGCTTCCCGGAGCCGGCCCGCGTCCAGCGTCTGCGCTTCACCTACACGAAGGAAGGCCCGCTGCGTTATCTGGGCCATCTGGACCTGGCCAAGGTGGTCGGGCTGGCGATGCGGCGGGCGGGGGCGCCGATGGCTTATTCGGAAGGCTACAACCCCAAACCGCGGCTCATGTTCGGCCCGCCGCTGCCGCTCGGGGTCGGCGGCCGCGCCGAATTGTTCGATATTTTGCTGACCGAACGCGTCGAGCCGGAGACCCTTCGGCGGGGCCTCAATCACGTCGCCCCCTCGGGGCTGGAGTTCGTCGCCGTCGAAGCGATCGATTTGAAGGCCGACTCGATCGAAGCCACGCTGGCGGCCTCGGTCTTCGCCGTCGAGCTGGCCTCAGAATCGCTCGGTCTTTCGCGGGACGACGTGGAGACTGCGCTCGCCCGATTCCGCCTCGCCGAGACGACCCCCGCCCGCGTGCGCAAAAAGAACGGCGAGCGGACGATTGAACTCGCGCGGGCCCTTCGGTGGGTGCGGCTGGCGGCCGAGCCGGAGGCCGGCAGCGCGGACGCCGACGGAGCCCCAGGGGGCCCCGGCCGCCTCACGGTCCTCCTGGAAATCACGCACGCGCCGGGGCTCTTCGTTCAGCCGCAGGTTGCCCTGGGCGTCCTGCTGCGGCGCGAGCTGGAACTGGGGGAGAACGTCCGGGTCGATCGGCTGGCCCTGGTGACGGCCACGGCGGCCGAAGAACTTCTCTCGGCGGCGGGAACGATCGTCGCGACGGCCCGGTAAGCCCCGCGGCCGGGAATTCGATCCGGAGGCGTCGGCGCCGGTCCCCGTCAATCCGCGACGGCCCGCGACGGGGACGGCGGCTCCAGAACGGATCGCTTCACGCGGCGCGGCGCGCCGCCGGCCGACAAGCCCGCCTCTGGCGAGGACTCTCCGATGCGCACCTCCCGGATCGACCGCGTGGCCGAGCTGATCAAGGAGGAAATCGGCGAGATTCTCGACCGGCTCGTTCGCGACCCCGCCATCCCGGAAATGGTGACCGTTCATTCGGTCAGGATTTCCAAGGACCTCCGCGTGGCCGACGTGAACGTCACCTTTCTGGACGATGAAGACCCCAAGCGGGTTCAACGCGCGATGGCCGCCCTCGGCGAGGCCGCCGGGTTTATCCGGGCCGAACTGGGCCGCCGCGTCCGAATCAAATATCTCCCGGAACTCCGCTTCCATTACAATCCTTCCACCCGTTACGCCCTGGGTCTCGATCGGCTCTTCAAGGAGATTCAAGCCGCGCCGCCGCCCGGGAGCGAAGCCAAAGAGACGGACTCCGCCTCATGACGCCTCCGAGCCGCCTCCAAAACCTCTTGCCGACCCTGGGGCGCCTGGCCGGCCTGCTGCTGGCGGCGGCCTTTCCCCTCGCCGGGCTCGCGCAGGATGAAATCCGCCTGGAGGGAGGGCGCGTCATCGAGGGGCGCCTGCTGGGGGAAACCGAACAGGCGATTCGCTTCAAGACCGACAAATACGGCGTCGTTTACATCGCCCGGCGGCACGTCCTTGAGATCGCCCGAGGCGCCAAGCTCCCCCCCACGCCGACGCCCGCCCCCCTCGACCAGACGGATACCAGCCCCATTCCCTCCCGTTTCCAACGCAGCCGCCTGGATTTGGACCGGTCTCAGCCGGTCGATCTGCTCTCGACGACGACGGGCAGCCAGAGCTTGCTTTATGAGGCGACGGTCTGGGCGCTGACCGAGAAAATCAGCCGGGGGCGGGAATTGACCGAGGTTGAGGCCGTGATCCTCGGCCGGCTGCTGCGCCGCAGTCCGGAGGAAGCCGCCCCGCTCAACGCGCTCGAACGCCGCGCCGTCGAGCTGGCCCGCCTTTCCGGGATCTCGGCCGAATCGCTCCCCACGGCGCTCTCCCCCCCGCCGCCGCCGGCGCCCCCCGGCGAAGCGCCCCCCTCAGCCGCCCCGTCGGCCGGGACCCCCATCGAAATCGATCAGGGGCGCATCCAAGAGGCTATCAGCCGGATTTCGGCCGGGGGCGCCCCTGGCCCCGCTGACCTTGAGCTGCTCGCCCTGATGCAGCGCAAGAAGCAGGAGACGCCGGACGCGCTCACCCCCCTGGAGCGGTCGGTCCTGACGGCCGTCGAGCTGTTCCTGCAGCGCCCATCCGGCGCCTCGCCGACGCAACCCTCCCCTTGAGCGGCCGCCGTGGGTCGCGGGGGCTCATCCGCGCCGCCGGTTGACACGTCCTCGGCGGGGCCGCATGATACCGCGGCCCACGGGACGAATCGGGCGGCCGTGGGCCGGCTTCTCCGGGCAAGGCTGCGGGTCGAAACCTTGAAAGTGGATCGTGAATTTTCCGTGGCGGGGGTGTTCCCGCCCGTCGCACGCGAGCAGTGGGAAGCGCTTGCCGACAGCGAAGCCGGCGGCCCGTTCGACGAGCGCCGCTGGGCTCGCGCCGACGACGGGGCCCCCCTGCGCCCGCTCGCCACGGCGGAGGACTGGCCCTCGGCCGATGATCCTTGCGGCTTTCCCGGCTTCCCGCCCTATCTCCGAGGCAGCCGCCCGTTGGGGAAGGTCGCCGGCGGGTGGGAAATCCTTCAAGAGCACGCTCATCCGTCGGCTTCGGCCACGGCCGCCGCGATCGCCGAGGACCTTGAAGGGGGCGCGACGTCGATCGCCCTTCGGTGGGACGCCGCCGGCCGCGCGGGCCTGGACCCGGACGATCCGCAGGCCATGGCGCCGAGCGGCGCCGACGGCCTGATCATCGGCTCGGTGGAGGACTTGGAGGCCGCCCTGGCCCCGGCTCCGCTGGAGCACGTCGGCGTCCATCTCCGGCCGGGCGGAGCCTTCCTGCCCGCCGCGGCCCTCCTGGCGGCCGTGTGGTCGCGCCGAGGCGTCGAGCCTGCGCGAGCCCGCGGCTGCCTGGGGGCTGATCCGCTGGGGACGCTCGCCTCTGGAGGTCGCCTCCCCGCGTCGCTCGCGGGGGCTTTCGATCAATTGGCGGAGCTGGTGGGATGGGCGCGCGGGCTGGGGCCGGGTCTCCGGGCCGTCGAAGTCTCGACGCTTCCCTACCACGAGGCGGGGGCCTCGGCCGCCGAAGAACTGGGCCTGGCGCTGGCCACGGGGGTCGCCTATCTGCGGGGGCTCGGCGAGCGCGGCGTGGACGTGGAAACCGCCGGTCGTCGGCTCCTCATGACGCTCGGCCTCGGTTGCGAGGTTTTTCAGGATGTCGCCAAGCTCCGGGCGGCCCGCCAGCTTTGGTGGCGGGTCATGAAGGCGTGCGACGCCAGCCCCTCGGCCTCGGTGCTCGTGCTTCAGGCCCGCCTGAGCCGCCGCGCGCTGACGGCCCGCGATCCCTGGATCAACGTCGTGCGGGGGACAACCGCCGGCCTGGCGGCGGCCATCGGCGGCGCCGAGGTCGTGGAGATTCTGCCTTTCGACGCGGCGATCGGCCTGCCCGATGGGATCGCCCGGCGACTGGCCCGCAACGTCCAGCTCATCCTGCGCGAGGAAGCCCATCTGGGCGACGTCATCGACCCGGCCGGCGGCGCCTGGAGCCTGGAGACGCTGACGGAGCGGACCGCCGAGGCCGCCTGGGGGATTTTCCGGGCGATCGAGGGTCAGGGGGGGCTCCCGGCGGCGCTCAAGTCCGGATGGGTGGCCGAGCGTCTCTCGGCGGCCTGGGCCCGACAAGAAGCCGAACTACGCACCCGTCGGCGTTCCGTCACCGGCGTCAGCGACTTCCCCGATCTGGCCGAGGAACCGCTGCGGCGGGCTCCGCCGGACCGCGCCGAGTTGATCCGCGCCGTAGGAACCCGCGTGGCCGAGGCCCGCGAGCGCTTCGAAGTCCAGGCCGCGCTGGCCGCTTGCGAAGCCATGTTGCGCAAGGACAACAGCCGCCCCACTTCCCTGATGAGCGCGCTCATTCGCGCGGCCTCGACCGGCGCCCCGCTGGGCGCGATGGCGGCGCTCCTGGCCGCCGGCTCGAAGCCTGAGACGATCGCCCCTCTCCCCCTCCGGCGATGGGCCGAACCGTTCGAGCGCCTGCGCGAGGCCGCCGACCGATTCGCCGAGGCGACCGGCGCACGGCCCGCGGCGGCGCTGATCGGGTTGGGAACTCAGGCCCACGGCGCCCAGAGGCTCGATTTCGCCCGTCATCTGATGGCGGCGGGCGGCATTGAGTCCGTCCCTCTCGGATGGTTCGCGGAGCCCGAGGCCGCCGCGCGCGCCTACGCCGACTCCGGCTCGGCGCTGGTCGTCCTCGACGGGCTGGAACGCGCCGACGACCCCTTGGCCGAACAGGCGCTAGCCCTTCTCAAGCCGCTCGGCCCTCGCCGGATCGCGCTCGTTCTCGACCCCGGCGCCGAGGCCGAGGCCTGGCGACGCCTCGGCGTCGGCGCCTTTCTTTATCCGGGCGGGGACGCCCTGGAGGTCCTCGCCCGGCTCGGCCGTGATCTCGGAGTCGAGTGATGCCGCCGCTGCCGAATTTCGCCCAGTTTCCCTATGAGCCGATCACGCGCCGGGCCGGCGAGGGCTCGGCGGCGAGCTGGCGTGACCGCGCCGAGGCCGAGGCCGGCGGTTCGCTGGAGGCTGTGACTTGGCCGGCCCCCGAAGGCCTGGCGATCAAGGCGCTCTATACAGGGGCGGACCTGGCCGAGGTGGAGCATCTGGCGACGTGGCCGGGGTTTGCGCCGTTCGTCCGGGGGCCTTACGCCACGATGTACGCGACGCGCCCCTGGACGATCCGTCAATACGCCGGCTTTTCCACGGCCGAGGAATCCAACGCCTTCTTCCGGCGCAATCTGGCCGCCGGGCAGCGGGGCCTTTCGGTGGCCTTCGACCTGGCGACGCATCGCGGTTACGACTCCGATCATCCGCGCGTCGCCGGCGACGTCGGGATGGCCGGCGTCGCCGTCGATTCTCTCCTCGATATGCGCATCCTTTTCGACGGCATTCCGCTCGATCAGACGAGCGTCTCGATGACGATGAACGGGGCCGTCCTGCCGATCCTGGCCCTCTATATCGTCGCCGCCGAGGAGCAGGGGGTCCGGCCCGAGCGGCTCGCGGGCACGATCCAGAACGACGTCCTCAAGGAGTTCATGGTTCGTAACACTTACATTTATCCGCCGGAGCCCTCTCTGCGGATTGTGGCTGATATCTTCGGCTACACGGCGGGGCGCATGCCCCGGTTCAACGCCATTTCCGTCTCCGGTTATCACATGCAGGAAGCCGGAGCCACGGCCGATCTGGAGCTGGGTTACACGTTAGCCGACGGGCTGGAGTATGTCCGGGCGGGCCTGCACGCCGGGCTCGACGTCGACGCCTTTGCCCCGCGGATCTCCTTCTTCTGGGCCGTCGGCATGCACTTCTTCATGGAAGTGGCCAAGTTGCGCGCCGGACGGCTGATCTGGGCGCGCCTGATGAGAGGTTTCGAGCCCAAAAATCCGCGCTCGATGATGCTGCGCGCGCATTGTCAAACCTCCGGCTGGAGCCTGACGGCCGCCGAGCCGTTCAATAACGTCATCCGGACCGCGGTCGAGGCGCTCGCCGCCGCCCACGGTCACACGCAATCCCTGCACACCAACTCCCTGGATGAGGCGCTCGCCCTACCGACCGACTTCAGCGCCCGGATCGCCCGCAACACACAAATCCTCATCGAGCGGGAAACCGATACGTGTCATCTGATCGATCCCTGGGGGGGGAGTTACTACGTCGAGCGCCTGACGCACGATCTGGCCCGGAGGGCCTGGGCGCACATCATCGAAATCGAGGACCTCGGGGGCATGACCCGCGCCTTGGAGACGGGGCTGCCGAAGCTCCGGATCGAGGAGGCCGCCGCCCGCGCGCAGGCGCGCATCGACGCCGGACGCCAGACGATCGTCGGCGTCAATCGCTACCGCGCCCCCGGCTCCCCCCCGGTCGAGATTCTGCGGGTCGATCACTCGGCCGTGCGCGAGCGTCAGGCCCAGCGGCTCAAACAACTTCGGGCCGAGCGGGATGCGACGGCCGTCGCCGCCGCCCTGGAGGCGCTCACGCGCGCCGCCGAGACGGGCCAGGGGAACCTGCTTGAGCTCAGCGTCAACGCCGCGCGCGCCCGCGCCACGGTCGGGGAAATGACCGACGCCCTCGTTAAGGTTTTCGGCCGCTATCAGGCGCCGACCCAGGTCGTCTCGGGCGTTTACAGCGGCGAGATGGGGGAGGAGAGCGAAGCGATCGCCCAGGTGCGCGAGGCGGCGGCCGAATTCGCCGCGCGCGAGGGCCGCCGCCCGAGGATTCTGATTGCCAAGATGGGCCAGGACGGCCACGACCGGGGCCAGAAAGTGATCGCGAGCGCGCTGGCCGATCTCGGTTTCGACGTCGACGTGGGGCCGTTGTTTCAAACCCCCGCCGAGACGGCTCGCCAGGCCGTCGATAACGACGTTCACGTCGTCGGTGTCAGCACGCTCGCCGCGGGCCATCGGCGGCTCGTCCCGGAGCTGGCCGAGGAACTGCGCCGACTGGGCCGGCGGGACATTCGCATCGTCGTCGGCGGCGTCGTCCCCGATCAGGACCGCGCGGAGCTGGCCGCTGCCGGCGTCGTCGCCGTCTTCGGCCCGGGGACGGTGATCAGCCAGGCCGCGGCGGACCTGCTGGAAAAACTCGACCGCCGCCCGGCCCCCGCCGCCGCCGGCTGAAAGCCGCTGCGGCGGATTCGAAAGCGAGTTAAGGTAAGCAGGTAAAGCCGCCGGACTTAGCTCCCCGCTATTACTTCACCTCGGCGGGTCGTGCGAGGCTCACGTGAACGGGGGGCGCCTACGCCGGCAGGCCGTGGCGGTCGGCCACGGCGCGGCGGAACCAGGCCGGCAGCCCGATCGTCCGGCGCGTCCGCCGGTCCACCAGCGCCATCGTCTGGCGGCACGCCGCGCAGAGCTTCGGCTCCGGCGCGCCGACCCACAGCTCATGGCAGTATTGGGCCGTCTTCCGGCCCAGGCCGATCATCCGCGAAATGAGCCGATACGGCTCGCCGACGGCGAGGCTCGCCTGAAACACGATGTTCGTCTCCAGCACGAACTTCCCGATCCCCAACCGGCCCATCAGGGGCCGACTGAGCCCGAGGGCCTCCATGTAGCCCCGGTTCCCGTGGTAGAAGATCGCATTGTATTCTTCGAGTTCGACCTCGCCGGAAGGTCCGACCCAGGCCCCTTCGACGTGGCCCTGATGCGTCGTGACCCGCCTCTCGGGCGCAATCTCCGGCAGCGGCTCGACCCGCCGCGACGGGGGCTCCTCATAGGCTTGGGCCGCCTCGCCGCCGGTCCGGGCGAGCGCGCCCTCCTCGCCGAGGGCCGGCCCGACGCTCGGCCCCTCGAGGATGCACTCGGCCGTGAGGGCCGGGTCCGGGGCCAGCCGCTCGACGAAGACCGCCAGCCGAGTCAGCCCGGGCGCCCCCCTGAGCGGCAACACGCGCACGGCGACCTCCTGATCGACCCGAAGCTCGGCCCGATAAAGCATCCGCACCCGCCGGGGGGAAAGGGGCGGCGGCTGGGCCGGGCTCGCCCCATCGGGCCGCGTTTCCTCCTGGAACCGACGCAGCCCGCGAGCCACCAGCCGGAAATAGAACCGCACGTTGACGTGGTCGTTTTCGTCGAGCCACGCCTGAACCGTGCGGTCCCGGTAATAAGGGCGGCCTGGGACGGAGACGGTCATCGGCGGCGGGGCCGGACTGTACCACCGACGCGGCCGTCGGCTCAACGCCCGGCTTGAGTCTTGCATTCATCCGCCGGCCGTGGAGAAATCAGAGCGCCCATCCCTGGAGCGCGGCGGGGCGACGTCTCCCCACGGAGGAAGGCCATGCGAGGGCATCGCCGTCTCGGGTTGGTCGGCTTGACGCTGGCGGCGCTGGCCGGCCCGGCCGTCCACGGTCAGGACGCCGCGATCGGCCAATGGCGCGCTTACGGCGGCGACCGGGCCAACACCAAATATTCGCCGCTGGATCAGATTCACGCCGGCAACGTCGCCGCCCTGACCATCGCCTGGCGCTGGGAGAGCGTCGATAACGAGCTGGATCGACGCCAGCCGGAGCTTCGCCTGGGCCAATCCTGGTTCGAAACCACGCCCCTGATGATCGACGGCGTCCTCTACTTGAGGACCTCCTACAGCCAGGTCGCCGCCGTCGACGCCGCCGCCGGCCGGACGCTCTGGGTCTATGACCCGGAAAGCTACCGTGCGGGCCGCCCGACCCAATTCGGTTTCGTGAGCCGGGGCCTTTCCTTCTGGACCGACGGCCAGCAGGAAAGGCTGATTTTCACCACCGGCGACGGGCGGCTCATCGCGCTCGACCGGCGCGCCGGTCGGCCGTGCGAGGACTTCGGCGACGGGGGCCAGGTCGATCTCAAAACCGGTTACCGGATGCCGATCACGCCGCGGCTCATGAATTTCAGCTCCCCGCCGGCCATCTGTCGGGAGGTGGTCGTTGTCGGCTCGTCGATCTCCGACGCCCCGGCGACCAAGGAGATGCCGCCGGGCTTCGTCCGCGGTTACGACGTCCGCTCCGGCAAGCTCCTCTGGACGTTCAACACGATCCCGCAGGCCGGCGAATTCGGCAACGAAACGTGGGAGGACGGCTCGTGGCAATACACCGGCAACACGAACGTCTGGTCGATCATCAGCGCCGACGAAACCCTCGGCACGATCTATCTGCCCGTCAGCACGCCGACCAACGACTGGTACGGGGGCCATCGGCTGGGCGATAACCTTTTCGCCGAAAGCCTCGTCTGCCTGGAGGCCGCCACCGGCCGCCGCTTGTGGCACTTTCAGATGGTCCATCACGGCCTGTGGGATTATGACCTGCCGGCGGCGCCGATCCTGATCGACCTGACCGTCGAGGGGCGACCCGTCAAGGCCGTCGCTCAGGTCAGCAAGCAAGGCTTCTGTTACGTCTTCGATCGCGCGACGGGCCGGCCCCTCTGGCCGATCGAGGAGCGCGCCGTCCCGCCGTCGGATATCCCCGGCGAACGCGCCTCGCCGACGCAGCCTTTCCCCACTCGACCCCCCGCCTTCGAACGCCAGGGCGTCACCGAGGACGACCTGATCGATCTGACGCCGGGGCTCCGCGCCGAGGCCCAGGCCATCGTCGCCTCGCGCCGTCTCGGACCCCTCTTCACGCCCCCCAGCCTGCAGGGGACGACCAACCTGCCCGGCTGGGCCGGCGGGGCCAATTGGGGCGGGGCCGCCGTCGATCCCGAAACGGGGATTCTCTACGTCCCCTCGATCACGCGCCCCATCCTCGGCACACTCGCCAAGGCCGATCCCAACCGCACGAACTTCGCCTACACCCGGACGGGATCGATCTACATCGAGGGCCCCCAGGGGCTGCCGCTGATCAAACCCCCCTGGAGCCGCGTGACGGCCATGGATCTCACGCGCGGCGAAATCGCGTGGATCCAGCCGCTGGGCGACGGCCCTCGCCGGCATCCGGCGCTGGCGGGCCTGGAGCTGCCGCGGCTTGGTTCCGGCAGCCGCGGGCTTCCGCTCCTGACTCGGACGCTCCTCTTCGTCGGGTCGGACTGGACCTCGGAGCAGGCCACCGGCGTCGAGGATCGGTTCCTGCGCGCCTTCGACAAGGCCACCGGCGAACTCCTATGGGAAATGCCGATGCCGCTTTACGTCAACGGCGCGCCGATGACATATCTCCTGAACGGCAAGCAATACCTGGCCG
This sequence comes from uncultured Candidatus Sumerlaeota bacterium, assembly GCA_964463045.1. Lineage (GTDB taxonomy): Bacteria > Sumerlaeota > Sumerlaeia > MVZB01 > JAJFLK01 > CAYXAU01. Next base: position 101,360 of record CAYXAU010000010.1, read on the forward strand.
TCGCCGCCGGCGGCGGTCCGCGCGAACCGTCGGAGATTATCGCGCTGGCGTTGCCCTGAGGCCCGGCGCCGCGCGCGGCCGGCCAGGACATCTCAATCACCGGGAGGCGTCAAAGTGAGCCCTTTTATGGCTGTAACCAAAACCCGCGGCCGGGCCGGCTTGACCTGGGCGGTCGCGGCGCTCGCCAGCTCGGCGGCGCTGATGCCGTCAGCGGCGCGCGCTCAACGCTCCGCCGGGTCGGATTATCTCTCGCCCGAGCTGCGCGCCCGCGTCCAATGGCTCCGGGCCGAAATCCGCCGCGAGCCGACCACGCTCGCCACGCTGCGCGAACGGACCGAAGTCCTCTGGCCCTGGGCCAACGCCTTCAGTCTTCAGGGGGGCGTCCTTCCGGTCGAGCTGCCCCTCATCGCCGGGCTCGTCTTTTCGCGCGAGGGGAACTTTGGCGGCATTCCGATCGACCCCCCGACGGCTATCGACCGGTTCACCCGCGAACTGGAGGTCAAGGAGGCCAACCCGCGCGCCGTCGGCGAACTCACCAGCTCGGCCGCCGAGCCGATGGTCGCCCGCAGCTATCAGACGATTACGCAGACCTGGACGGTCGGCGAGATGGGGATGGCCGTCGGCGGCGGCGTCCTGCTCGCCCGGCACTTTATGTCCGATCACGGCTTTCCTTACCAGACCGACCAGCCCGCCGCCGATAACTACGTCACCCTCCGATGCTCGAACCCCCGGGCGCGGTTCGTCCCCGACACCGAATCCCTCGCCGGCATGCACGGCGGCTTCCGCACGACGCTCGACACGCTTGCGTTCCGTCTGGAAGCGGGCCCCCTCGTCGCGGGGGATCGCGTCGAGGTTACTTACGGCGATCGCTCGGGCGGTTCCCGCGGGTTCCGGATTCAAAGTTACAGCAACGATCGGTTTCCCTTGCCGATCTATGTTGATCTTGAGGGGGAGGGTAACTATTTCACGCTGCCGATTTTTCCGCACCGCGTCGTCGGCGGGCCGGCCGCCGGCGTTCACGGCTTCGCCCCCTCGGTCGTCGCCGTCGGCGAACGGTTCGAGGTGTCGATCCGCACCGAGGACGCCTATTACAATCGCGCCTCGGGCCCGATCCCGGCTTACGAGATCACCGTCAACGGTCGGCCCTTCCGATCGCTGGCTGCCGGCGGCCCGGCGATCGCCCTCCTGGCCGACGTCGCCTTCGACGCCGCGGGCGTTTATCGGTTCGAGATCGCCTCGGCCGACGGCGTCATCCGAGGCGTGGCCAACCCCATCCTTGTCGGAGCTCAGCCCGCCGAACGCATCTTCTGGGGCGAAACCCACGGTCACTGCGGCTTCGCCGAGGGGCAGGGGACGCCGGAGGGCTTCTTCGAATTCGGCCGCGACGACGCCCGGCTGGATTTCCTGACGCTGAGCGAGCACGATCTCTGGCTCGACGACGCCGAATGGGCGCGCCTGCTGGAACTGACGCGCCGGTATCACCGCGAGGGGTCCTTCATCACCTTCGCCGGCCATGAATGGACGCAGGACACCGTCCGGGGGGGTCACCACAACGTTTTCTTCCGCACCCCCGAAGGTCGCCGCCGCGCCAACGTCCAACGCGCCCCGATGCTCTCGGACCTCTTTCAGACGCTCCGAAGCGAAAATGACCTCAAGGATGTCCTCATTATCCCGCACGCGCACGAGGCCGGCGAGTGGCGCCTGACCGACCCCGAACTCGCCCGTCTCGTCGAGATCATGTCCATGCACGGCACGTTCGAATGGTATGGGCGGGCGTTTCTCGCTCAGGGCTACCAGATGGGTTTCATCGCCGCCTCCGACGACCACCTGAGCCATCCGGGTTATAGCGGCACGCTCATCCGCGGGCTTTTTCAGCCGGGCGGGCTCGCCGCGGTCGTCGCGCCGGAAAAAACCAACGACGCGATCTTCGACGCCCTGCGCGGGCTCTCGACCTACGCGACGACCGGCGAGCGCCCGATTCTCCGCTTCAACCTCAACGGCGCGGCGATGGGCCGGCGCGTCCCCTTCGACCCCGAGCGCCGTCTGGCGGGCCGGGCGATCGGCGCCTCGCCCATCGACACGATCACGATCTTCAAGAACGGCCGCCCCCTCCGCGACTTTGATTACCTGACGGCTCGTGACCGGTTGACGTCGACCTACCTGCTGAGCTTCTGGTCGGAATCTGATCCGCTCAAGCGCGATAACCCCCGGGCCATCAAAACCTGGAGCGGGACGGTGACGATCCACGGCGCGCGGCTCAAGCGGGCGCAGTTTCCGCGCCGCCACAATGTCTATTCCGAGCAACTTAACGTGAGCCCCGCCGACGGCCGGATCGGATTCACCGTCATGACCCGCGGGCGGGACCGTTCGATCCTCCTCGAACTCGACGGGGCGCGGCCCGAGACCACCGTTGAGATCACACTTGACCCGGGAGCCGAAATGCAGCCGGGGACGGCCATCTACCGCGTGCTGGAACCTCTGCCGGGGTCCACGCGTTCGGTCCGCCTGAGCGACCTCAAAGCCGGGCGCGGAAGCCTGGAGTATCCGGTCCGGCGTTACGTGGATACCATCACGCTCCGGGCGATCGACCCCTCGGCCTCGATGGATCGGGAGTTTGAGTGGGTCGATCACGTCCCGACCGCCGCCGCGGTGGGCCCCCCCGGGGAGAATGAGACCCCGACGGGCGAGGGGGATTATTACTTTATCCGGATGACGGAACTTTCGGGAACGATGGCCTGGTCCAGCCCCGTCTGGGTCGGCGGCTTCCGCCCCCGGTAGCCTCGGCTCAGCGAGCTCTATTGGGCCGGGCTGGACCGCGACTGGGCCTACGCCCGGTATCAGCTTGAGTCGCCCGTTAAGCGCGACCCCGCCGCCCTCGCCAGATTTGTTCGCCTCTCCCCCCCGCCGTTTTCGTCCCTTTTTTGCATGCCTCGCCCCACCCCTCGCCGGGCACGCCTTCCGAACGCAGCTTGCCCCCGAGCCCACGCAGAGATCGCGCAGCCAAACTTCGGTCTAAGAGACGAACCAACGCCGAACCCCGAAGGGGTTCGACAACCGGTGGTCCAGAAGGTGGAGGCGCGGCCGGTTGATGACCCCCCCTGATGATGCCCGGTTCAGAGCGGCCGATGGCAGACGATGCACTCGGTCGAGGAGATCGTGTTGAACGGATGTGTGATCGGCACGATCTCCACCGGGTGACAGGGCAGACACGGCTCGCTCAAGTTGATCAGACCCAACTCGACGAGGACGGGCGGCGGCGGCCGGGCCACCACGTGCTCGTGCGGATCGCCCCGGTGACAGACGGAACAGCGGTTCCCCTCGTCGAGCGGCAGGTGACACGTCGCGCAATGGAGATAAGGCCGCCCGCGGAAGCTGGCGGTGTGATTCGGCGGCTCGGTCGTTTGGTGACAGGCCTCGCAGAAGTCTTGTTGGTGACACACGGCGCACGACTGCGGATTATCGATCGCGTGGAAGCCGTGCGTGCGGGCGCGGAAGGCGGCCGTGTGCGACGGCGGGCGCTCGATGGCGTGGCAGGCGTCGCAATCCTCGGTTTTTATGTGACAGCGCGCGCACCGATCGGGGTCGGTCAGGTACGTCCCTCCATGAATCTGGCTCCAATTGGCCTGGAGGTGATTGCGCGGCCGGGTTTCCGCCGTGAGGCTGAAATGACAAAGGAAACAACTGGCCTGCGACGGCTCGGCAAGCCCGGGAAAGTGACACGCGAGACAGTCTTCCATGCGGGGGAACGTGGCCCGGGCGAAGGGTCCGCGGCGCAGGACGTCGCCGTGGCAGGTCGCGCAACTGACGGTCTCGTGACCGGCGTGGTCGAAATTGGCCTCGGCGTAACTGGGGCGCGGCGCCCCCGGCGAGGGCTGCGGCGTGAGCGAATGGTGACACAAGAGGCAGGAGCGGTCGGCGGGCCGCTCGGTTGTGGCGGCGGCGTGACATTGGACGCAGGAGGCGTGGCGGGCCGGAACAATGAGATCGAGGCTCGCGTCCACGTGGCAGGTGCGGCAATCCGGCGTGTAGGCGGCGTGGCGGGCGTGAGAGAACTTGAGGGCGTCCTGACGGTGGCCGATGAGCCGTCCGGCGAGCGCGCAGCTTTCGATCCAGGCAGAGGCGGCCACCAGGAGGACGACGCCGGCGAGCACGGTCCAGCGGGCCTCGCCCGAGGGCTTGACGAAGAGGGCGCGCGGGCTCATGGCGTCTCCTTCTTGGCGAGCGAGCGATGGAAGTGATAGGTGAAGGCGAGCCGGGCCGTCCAGCCGTTGCCGCTGAAGGCGTCGGTGTCCTCCCAGGCCAGGTCGGCGCGCCATTCATAGTGGTCGGCGGGGCGCCAGCGGACCTCGGCGAAGTAGACGTAGCTGCGGAGTTCTTCGAGCAGGAGGTCCACGTCGTCCTGGCCGTTGAGCCGGGTCGAGAAATCGATCGGGTCGAAGTCGAAGTGGGAGAACGAGGCGCCGATCGAGAAGGTCCAGCGGGGATGGGGGCGATAACTCGCCTGGCCGGTGAGCGTGAGGAGCCGATCCAGTTCGTTGTTGAAGGATTCGACGCCCGCCGTCAGGTCCAGGTTCCGGACGAAGGCGTTGAACCGCGTCAGGTGCAAGTAGGCATGGTTGGATTCGACGGAGTTGAAGGTGTCCTCGGCGTTTCCCTCGTGGCCGAGCCGACGGCGGACGGAGCCGCCGAGCTGGGCGAGCCAGGCCTCTCCAAAGTATTTGCTTACGTTGGCGGCCAGGCGGACGGTCGGGGCGCGCGGGCCGAGAATGCGGCCGAACTCGGCGAGGGCCCGGGCGCGGGCTTCATCGCCCGTGGCGCGCTCGCGCGGCTGGACGTAGAGGTCGAGATCGAGCCCAAGCCCCCAGCGTTCGATGAAGCGCGTCAGGTGGGCGCGGAAGTCGCGGATGTCGCCCTCGATGAATCGGAGCCGCGTTGTGGTCCGAAGTTGACGGCCCCAGGTCTGGTTCCAGCGCCAGGCCGAGGCCGTCAGGACCTCGCTATCATCCTGGAGGGCGTAGACGTCGAATTGATGCTGAGTCCGCCAGGTGGGGCGCCAGACAAGGCCGCCGCCGATCAGCCAGGCGCGACGCGTCGAAGCGTAGTACGAGACCGGTCGGCCGCCGAAGACGAAGAAGCTCAGCGGGCGTTCGCGATCGACCCAGACGGTCGCGCCGTCGAAATGGAGGTTATCGACCTCGTAGAGCCATTGGCGGCCCAGGCGGAGCGTGGAGAGGCGGCCCAGATTGCGCAGGTCGAAATAGGCTTCCGAAATGCGAACCCGGCGCTGGTCGAGCGCCTCGTCGAAGGCGTCGTCGGCGTCGATGTCCCACAGGCCCCAGCCGGAGAGTTTGAAATCCAGCCGGTTCTGGACGATGTCGGCGATGCGGAGGCTGGTGTAGTAGGTCGCGTCCCAGTCGCTCCCTTCGGCGTCCCGATCCCAGCGCAGGCGCGATTGGAGCCGCAGGTCGAGTTCCTGGGCTCGGCCGATCCGCGGCGCGCCGAGGCTGGCCGCCCCGACGACGACGACGACGCACCACAGGGGCGGGCGATTCGACGAGGCTCCGGGGAAGCTCACCGGCCGAAACGAACCCCTCAGGACCGATCAGCGGGGAGGCCGTCTGGAAAACGCCCCGCACGAGGGGAGCCGAGGCCTCCGGGGCGTGACCTTCCCACAGGGCGACGGGACGATCAAGCCCGGCGGCTGGCCGGGTCGGTCCCCCGATGGATAACCGCGGGGAGGCGAGCCCCCGGCGGGGGTTCATTCGAAGTCGAGGCGGGCCTCGATCTTGAATCGGATGGCGTCCTTGACCGTCTGATAGGCCGGGCAGGCGGTCGGGTGGAATTCCAGCGCGCGTTCGGCCTCGGCCTTGTGCTCAGCGGGGATGGTCAAGCCGTAGGTGACGCGGATCTCCGTGATCCGGATCGTCTTCTCGAAGCGTTCGATGTCGCCTTCGATCTCGGCGACGAGGTTATTGGGGTAAGCCGTGATCTTGCGCGCGTACAGCGCGCCGGCGAAGGTGCCGGTCAGTCAGCCGCCGATGGCGGCGATCATGTGGTCGAGCGTGGCCGGCAGCTCGCGCTCGGGCTGGCGCTTGTAGAAGGCCGCGATCCCGCCGTGGACGCCGTAAAGCACCGGCTCGGCGAACGGCTCGATATAGGCGCGGCGGAGGGGCGGCTCGTCCTGAACGATCCGCGCCCGGCAGGTCTGAACGAGTTCTCCCATGAAGGGCCTCCTTCTCGGCCGAGGGCGTCATTTCACCATGAGCGGAGCCAGGCATTATGTCAGAGCCCCGCGGCCGCGGGCAACCTCGAACCGGACGCCTCGGTTGGCCATAAACGAGGCGCCGAAGCCCAGCGATCATCCACGCCCCCGATTTGGGCAGCCGCCGTTTGTCTGGAGTCCGCACTCCATACAGACGAGGGGACATGCGAACATTCGGGGCCGATCTCCGCGGTTGAAAGCGCGGGGCGCTTTCCGCTAGAAAATGGGGTTCGCGGGTCCGGGCCGACGCGCTCAGCCGGAGCCCCACGCGGCCACCGGCGCGCCGGGCCGTGTCGGTCCCGGGGGACGAAGGCCCACGCCGCCGCGCGAGCCCGCCTGCGGTGGGCGACTAGCTCAACTGGTAGAGCAGCGGACTCTTAATCCGTTGGTTCAGGGTTCGAATCCCTGGTCGCCTACCACTGCGTCCCGCCGCCGAGCCGCGATCTAAGACAACCTGCCGAGCCGTGCGCAGAGCGCCGATCCTGCCCCGGAGACTTGTAATCCTTGTGGGCTCTCGGTCGGCGGGCTCAATCTGATTTGTGTCAGGGGGAGCCCAGAAAGCCGCTGGGGCGGATCGGGAATGCAAGGCCGCGCGGCCTACGAGCCGGAGGGCTTTGGCGGGCTTCAATCCATCCCGCTGGAGCTGTTGGCCGTGGGAGCCTTGGCGGCCAGATCCGGGCGGAGGCGGAGCGCGCGGGCGTAGTGCTCCTCGGCGAGGGCAACCTGGCCGAGGCGCGCCAGCGCGAGCGCGTAGTTATAGTGGGTCAGGGCGTCTTCCGGGTCGAGGCGGAGGGCCTCCCGATAATGCGGGAGCGCCTCGGCGGGGCGACCGGCGGCCGCCAGCGCGTTCCCCAGATCGGACAGGAAGGCCCCCTGGGTCGGATCGAACGCAACGGCCCGGCCCAAGGCGGCGATCGCGGCCTCGGTCCGGCCCAGAGCCTTGAGCGCGAGGCCGTGCTGATAGTGGCCCGCGGCGGAGGCCGGCTCCAGCTCCAGCGCCGCGCGGCAGGCGGCCTCGGCCGCTTCGAGCCGGCCGGCGAGCCGGAGGGCGCGGCCGAGCGCCAGACGGGTGACGGCGCGATCGGGCTCGAGCGCGACAGCGCGGCGCAGCCGTTGGAGCGCCCCCTCGGCGTCGCCCTGGCTCAGCTCGATTTCAGCGATGGCGGCCAGCGCTTCGACGAAATCGTTCCGGATCGCCAGCGCACGGGCGAACGCTTCGGCGGCCTCGTTGGCTCGGCCGGCCCGGCTGAACGCGAGGCCGAGGTTGTAATGCCCGTCGGCGTCGGAGCCGCCCAGTTCGAGCGCTCTGCGGAAATGTCGGACCGCCGCTTCGGCGTCTCCCCGGCGGAGCAGCAGGGCGGCCAGCTCCCGGTGGGGGGCGGGATCGCGCCGGTCGGCGGCGATCCGGGCCCGGTGGGCCTCGATTTCCTTTTCGGTTTCGTGGGCCCAGAAGTCCTCGGCGAGGTGGGCTCGATCGGCGGGCGAGCCGGTCAGAACCTCGATCAGCAAGTACCCCATTTCATCGGTCGAGCGGCCCCCGAACCGGACCCGTCGCGGCGGGCGGCTGGGGTTGCGCGGATTCTCGGCGGAGTTGTCGTAAGTGTAACGCATATAGAGCCGCGCTCCGGCGGGGAGCAGCATCGGCTCGGCCAGTTCGTATTCGTCCTGGCGGTTGAAGTCCCAATGCTTGATCCGGATGAGCCAGCGTTTCTCCCCGTCGGGCAGCCGCGCCCAGGCCTGAATGTCCCGCCCGAGGTAGTGCGCGTGCGGGTAAAGGCTCAGGACCTTGACCGGGACGGGCAGCGTGTAGGCGTCGTCGATCCGGTAGTCGCGCGCGCCGGGGGGGATATCGATCGCCTTCGAGCCCAGGCGAAGAAGGAAAGGGGGGAAGGCGGGGGGCTCGGCGGCCAGATGCAGCCCCACGGCGACCCGCACGGGCTCCGGCCGCCCCGACGGCAGGAGATGAAGCTGAAGGACCAGATCGCTGGCGGGGTTGAGCCGCCAGGCGCTGGCCTCGGGTTTGAGACGCGGGACCTTGCCGGGCGTCCAGCCGACGAACTGCCCATCGGGAATCGTCGCCGAGCCGACTTCCATCTCGGCGTCGAAGCCCGGAGCGGCGTCGGCGGCCTCCAGGCGCCGGGATTCGCCCGTCGGGTCAACGAGGAGCATGGCGTGATGGATGACGCCGGGATTATCGGGGCGGAACTCGACGGCGCGAACGTGGAGGGCCGGGCCCGTAGGCCGCGGCAGCCAGAAGTTGCGAAACAGGTCGGCCCCCTCGGCCGGGACGAGGAAGGCGTCTCCCATCTCAAGGGCGAGATCGGGTTTCCCCAAGGCCCAACCCTCGGGGAAATCCGGTGGCGCCGGCGGATCGGCGGGATCACCCATCGGCGCCCCCGCTTCGGCCCAGAGTCCCAGGAGGGCGATGGCCTCGGCCGAGAGCCGCCGCTCGCCGGCGAACCGCCCATAGCCGGGATCGGGGGGCCAGGGGGGCATGATCCGCTCGGCCGTGACGGCGGCGATCTGACCGGCGCGCTTGCGGGCGTCCTCGTAGGTCAGGAGTGGAAACGGGCCGGCCTGCCCGGGCCGGTGGCAGGGGCTGCAGCGCTGGAAGAGGATCGGGGCGACGTCCCGCGCAAAGGTCACCGGACCCGTCGGCGCAGCGGGGGTTTCCGCCGGCGCCGTGGGTCTTGGTTCGGCGGGCGGGTCGTCCGCCCCGCGGCATCCGAGCGCCAGGAGGATCGCCGCGACGGGCGCCGCCCTTGCCCGCAGGGGAAGCGCTCGGCCGGGGAAGGTCATCTCAGGTCCGCGATCAGACAGCCGACCGCCGGGCCGCCCGGCGGGGGAATCGGCTTTCCCGCCAGCGAGGCCTCCAGAACGTCGGCCAGCTCGCGTCGCGTTGGCCCGCCGGGGCGCGGCTGGGCCGGCCCGATGTAGCGATCGTCGATCCGCCCTAGGTAGAGAAGCCGCCCCTCGGCCGAAACGACGGCGGCCTCGGGCGTGACGGTGGCCCCCAGGCGCCGGGCGAGGCGATGCTCGGGGTCGCGCGCCGCTGGGCCCGGCAGGTCGTAGGCCTTCTGGTGGCGGGCGATCGCCTCGGCGGTCTCCTCGCGATCCAGGTAAACCCGCCAGAAGCGGACGCCGCGCGGCTCGAACGTCTCCGCCAGGCGCCTCAACTCCGGGCCGTAGCGGTTGGAGATCGGGCAATCGGATCGGATGAAAACGAAGACGCGCGTCGTTGGCGGGCCCCCCAGGGGGTCGATCGGCGCGCCGTCGAGGTCCCAAAGCCGAACGCCGCCGAGGAGGGTTCCCCCGGCGGCGAGGCGATTATCGGGGGCCGGCCGAGCGTCCCCTCCGTCGCCGCAGCCCACGATCAGGCCCAGCCAGCCGAGCCCTATCGCGATCATTGCCGAGGGCCGAGGGGCGCCTCTCATGGAAGAAACCCTGAGCCCGCCGCCGGAGGAGCCAGCGGGCCGCCGCCGCGACCGATTCGAACCGACGCCGCCACTATAGCCCGGCGGCGGGCTCCTGCCAAGGCGACCGGCGCGGCGGTGGGCGGCGCCGCGGGGCTTCGCGGCGGGCGGGGGTTCGCGCCTCCCGGCGGCAAACTTTGCTGGTCAGGCCCAAACGGGGATGCTACAAAGGAAGTCTTAGTCTCCCCGAAGGAAGGGATGGTCCAGCATGAAACGTTCATGGGTCATCGTGGCCGGCCTCATTCTGGCGCGCGGGGGGCTCTCGGCGGCGGCCGAGGCCGAGGATCAATGGGGCTATTGGCGGGGCCCCTGGGCCACCGGCGTCGCCCCCCGGTCGGACGCGCCGCTCGCGTGGAGCGCGACGGAGAAGATCAAGTGGCGGCTTGACGTGCCGGGGCTCGGTTTTTCCACGCCGATCGTCTGGGAGGACAAGATTTTTCTGACGTCGGCCGTGCCGGTGTTCCCCGCCGGCGTCGAGCCGACGCCCCGCCCCCGCGGCATCTTCGGCGAGCAGCAGCCGACGATCCCGGAACGGTTCATGGTGCTCTGCGTGGACCGGGCGACGGGGGCGATCGTCTGGGAACGCGTGGCGATCGAGACCATCCCGCACGAGGGGCATCATTCGGCGCTTTCCAGTTACGCCAACGCCTCGCCGGTGACGGACGGGGAACGCGTGTACGTCAATTTCGGCTCGCGGGGGCTTTATGCCTATGATCTGGAGGGGAATCTCCTCTGGTCGCGCGATTTCGGCGTCAAGATGCGGGTGTTCAATCGATTTGGGGAGTCCTGCTCCCCCGCGTTGTATGACAACACGCTTGTGTTACAATTTGATCACGACGCCGGCAGCTTCGCCGCGGCCGTTGATAAACGCGACGGCAGTCTCCTCTGGCGCATCGACCGCGAGGAGAACACTTCCTGGACCTCGCCGCACATTCTCGTCCACGACGGGCGGCCGCAGGTGGTGCTGAACGGAACGAACTTTGTCCGCGGTCATGATCTGGCGACCGGGGACCTGATCTGGAAGTTCACGGGCATGACGCGCGGCGTGATCCCCACGCCCGTCTCGGGCCTCGGGATGGTCTTCGTCGCCAGCGGGACGAACGGCCAGGCGATGAAGGCCGTCCGCCTCGGCGGCTCGGGCGACTTGACGGGGACGCCGTGGGAAGTCTGGGGCCTGACGAAGGGGACGCCGTACAACCCGACGCCGCTCCTGTGGGGGGAAGAGTTGTATCTGATCAAGGATCAGACGCGCGGCGGGACGTTCGTTTCGTGTTTCAACGCGCGGACGGGCGAGGCCTATTATGAGCAGGCGCGCCTGCCGCAACCGTATACGATCAAGGCCTCGCCCGTCGGCGCCGGGGATAAGATTTATCTCCTGAGCGAGGAGGGGGACGCGATCGTGCTGCGGCGCGGGCCGACGTTTGAGGTGTTATCGATCAACCCGATGGGCGAAATGTTTCTCGCCTCGCCCGCCGTCGCCGGCGGCGAACTCTATCTCCGCTCCCGCGAGCGCCTCTACTGCGTCAGCGCG
>CAYXAU010000011.1:0-109121 GCA_964463045.1 uncultured Candidatus Sumerlaeota bacterium
GGTGCGGGCCGTTCGTCCATGATCGCGCCAGCGGGGGACGGCGCGCGGCCTCATGGCGGCTTACATGGCGACGGCGACGTTTGGACTTTTGCTCGTCCCCACGCTCTGGCGCGCGGATCTCTGGGCCTTTTTCTCTTTCTGCGCGGTCCAGGGCCGGGAATGACGCCCGTGGAAAGGGCTTTACAATCGGCGGGGAAGCTCGGCTATGATCGCCGCCCGAACGGGCTGAGGCGCTCGGCCCCCCCTTGACCATGAGAATATCGCCCGAGCCTCTGCGTGCCCTGGTCCGACGCCCGCGGCCGCGCCCGACCGCGCCGCGATCCTGCGCGCGCGCCGTTGCGGCGATCTGGGCCTGGAGCCTCGGAGCGATCCCGGCCATCGGGATCGATGGAACAACCGCGGGACCGCCGCCGGCGTCTTGCACCGTCGTATCGCGGGAGATTTTCCTGAACGGCCACGCTCCTGAGGCGATTCCACCGGCCCAGGCAACCCCCTCGGCCGAGCCGGCCCAACCCAGGATGATTCTGGCGCGACGGGTCAAGGAAATGCTTCTGCCGCGGGCGGCCATCGTCGAGACGCTGCCGGCGCCCTACCTCACGACGACGCTGCCCGATTACCTGGCGAGTGAGTTCGGCCCGCAACGCTACCACCGGCGGCGGGAGTGGGCCGGCCGGACGGGGCTCTATGAACCGGTCGTCAACGGCCAACGCGTCTGGAAGCCCATCGGCGAGGTCCAGTACGTCACGATCCATCACGCCTCGATGGGCGTGACGGCGCTCCATCCGGCCGACATGATCCGGCGGATTTATCACGGCAGCACCGACCCGGGCGGACGACTGAACGCCGCCGACGTGGCCTATCACTTCTTCGTCGATCGCAACGGCGAGGTTTGGGAAGGGCGCGAGGCCGACCGGATCGGAACGCACGTCGGCTCCCACCCCGAGGGGCTCAACAATCGGGGGAACATCGGCATCTGCGGGCTGGGGTCCTTTGACCAGGAAACGCCTCCGAGGGCCATGACCGAGGCGATCGTGGACCTGTGCGAGAAGCTCGCCCGCTACCACGGCCGTCCGCTCATGGTGCGGGGTCACGCCGATTGGGTCGGGCTCAACGGCTTCCGGCCCGCCGGCGGCGTCGATTGCCCCGGCCGGTTGGATCGCGCCGTGCGCCTGGCCCGGGAACGGATGGCCCGACTCTTCCTGCCCGAGACAACGCTGGCCGAAGCGCCGCCGGTGGGAGAAGACGCTCCAGCCGTCGCGGGATCGGTCACGCCGGCGCCGCCCCACGTCGTGACGCTCGGCGAATAGACGGCGCCCCGACCGGCCTCAGCCTGAAATTGCGATCTTGCGGATGAGACGCCCGACGGGATGCGTCGCCCCTCAGGGGGAGAAGTCAAAGAAACCGCGTCGTCGGGGCTCGCGCGGCTCGGCTTCTTCGGCCGCCAGCCGCCGGACGAAGCCGAGGGTCTGCCCGACGCGTTCTCTCAAGGGCGGGGCCACGGCGCGCAGGGAAGCCTCCTCAAGCTGATCGAACGCCGCGGCGACGGCGCGCTCCGGCTGGTCGGTGGTCGCCAGCGACATCAACTCCGCGCAGCCGAGATAGTAGTGATAGTAAGCGTTCTCCGGCGCCGAGCGTAAAAGGTCGACCAGGGCGGCGCGGGCCTCCTCCGCCCGCCCTTCGAGCAAGGCCAGTCGCGCCCGAAGGACGCCGACCTCGCCCGGAGTCAGCAAGAGCGGCTCAAGGGCCCCGAGGGCCGCCCGGGTGGCCGCCGGGTCGCGCTCGCTCATGGCCGCCTCGAAGTAAAGCCGCGCGCGTCGGGCGTCGGTCGGATCGGTCTCGAAGGCCGCCTGGGCCGCCACGAGCGCCCGCGGCGTTTCCTCCAATCGGGTCAGAATGAAAACGAGGGCTTCGGCGGGCGTGAGCATGCGCGGAAAGTCCTGATGGGTTTTCTCGATCAGCGTGAGCGCTTGTTGAAGCAGCCGCCGATCGCTCACCGCCAGTTTGCTCCACAGATAGGGCCGGACCCAGACCGGCCCAGCGTCCCCATGGACGGCGAGCGCATTGAGCAACAGGGCCTGCGCTTGCGTCTCCGTCGGATAAGCCAGGTGATACGGCAGCATCAGGCCGACGGCCTCGAAACCGTCGCCCCGGTCGATGGCCTCGATGGCCGCCGCGCGCCGTCCCCTCAACCGTTCGGTCAAAGTGCGGTTCTCGGCGTCGATCCGTCGGTTCAGGGCCTGGAGTTCCTCGCGCCGGCGTTCGTTCTCCGCCTCGTAGCGTCGCAGCTTGCTCTGGCTGACGTAGGAAAACCGTGTCCGCCGGGCGTTGGAGAAGAATCCCCATCCGGCGTCGTCCACCAGGCCGAGCCCCTCGCGCTCCTCCAATGCCTGGTCGGCGTTCAAGAGGCGGCCGTCGCGGACGACCCGCCCGCCGTCCGTCCAGCCGTGACCCCGCCGATTGCGCCCTCCCGGCCAGGGATGCCAATCGGCGGGATGACGGAAAAGGACCTGCGCCGGCACCAGTTCATAGGGGATCCCCACCAGCGGCACGTTCAAAATCGGCCAATAACTGAAGAATCCGAAAACCCCATCGACCAGATCGCGGGGAAAACCAACAACGGCATAAAGCGGATACTTCCACCAGGCCACCGACGTCGGCGGCGGCTCCAGAACATGGAAGGGTCGATCGGGGAGCTGATCCAGCAGCGGTTTCATGGCCTCGGGGCTCAATGCGTGCCGAGTCAGTTCGGCGGCCCCGGCCGGGATGCGCGGCTCCATGGCCAGATTAGGGGCGATCCATTCGAGCGTCTCGCTCAAATCCGGCTCAAAGCCCTGCCCCCCGCTCAGGGAGGGCGCCAGCGCACAACCGAACGCCACGGTCGCCCAGCGCCAGCCCCGTCTCGAAAATCGTGATCTCGACTTCATCAACCGCTTGCTGCTACAGCTCTCCCCCGCCCGCGATTTCATTCAACCATCCCCCCGCCGGCCGTCAAGGGGGTTGCGCCCCGTCGCTCCGACACCTACGGATTGGGGGTAGCCGGCTCCCAGGCCGGAGGCTCGGCGGGCGGGGCCGGGGCGACCTCGATAAATCCCTCCGGCTCGGCGCGCCCGGCGGGGGAGGGACGCTCCACCTGCCGGGCAGGGGCGCCTTGAGGGGAAGGGAGCGCCCCGGCGGCTTCCCGCAAGCGTCGGGCGGCCACGTCGGGCTCGGAGGTCAGCCGGGCGCTCGCCTCGTCCAGCCGCTCCAGCGTCTGACTCAGGACCAAGGCTGCCTCGTCCGGGGCAAACTCCCGCAGGGAGCGGAGGTCATCGATCAGCACGTCCAGATAAACCCCGGCCTTGTCGTCTCGGCGCTGAGCCATGGCCTCGACCCGCTCAATGCGTTCGCGAATCTTCTCCCATTGGAGCCCTTCCGGGGCTCGTGAGGGACCCTCTTCGGCCTCGCGATCCCGAAAGCGGGTGTCAATCAACCGTCGCGTCTCTTCGCCGGCCGTCCGAAGATTTCGCTTGAGGTCCTGGATCAACTGGCCGTCGTTATAGTCCTTGATGAACAAATAGGTGGAAAGGCCCAGGGCGGCGACCGAGAAGATGAAAGCCACGAAGGCCAGGCGACCGCTCCCCCGCTTGGGCGGCGGCGCCATCGGCGGCAACGCGGGTTGTTCTGGATAGCCCGTCATCAGCCCCATAGAATCGATTAAGCCGTGACCGAATGCAATGGCGTTTGGCCCGCCTGGAAGGTCCGTCGCACCCACGAGCCCTGAAGCCCGATGCAAGGGTGCTGACTCAGGAGCGTCCTCCGTGAGCCGGGATTCCCCGCTCGAAGCCTCCCCTCTCGCCGAGCCGCGATCGGGCACGGATCAGAACCCCGAGCGCATCCGGGCCATGTTCGCCCGGATCACCCCTCGATACGATCTGCTGAACCGCCTTCTTTCGGCCGCCCAGGACGGCCGGTGGCGTCGGCGTCTGGTCGAGGAAACGACGGCGGGCCTGGAGCCTTGCCGTCGCCTTCTCGACGCGGCGACGGGAACGGGCGACGTGGCCGGCGCGGCCTTCAGGCGACGGCCCACTGCGCGGGTCGTCGGCGTGGACTTCTCCCGGCCCATGCTCCTCCGCGCGCGGACCAAATTCGCCCGCCGCCCGGCGATGGCCTGGATCGAGGCCGACGCTCTCAGGCTCCCCTTCCGGGACGGGGCCTTCGACGCGGCCCTCGTGGCCTTCGGGCTCAGAAACATGGTTGACCGGGCGGCCGCCCTCAGCGAACTGGGGCGGGTCATCCGGCCCGGGGGACGCCTGGGCATTCTCGAATTCTTCGAGCCCCCCTCCCCGCTGGTGCGCCGCGTTTATGGCCTTTACTCGAGCTGGGTGATGCCTCGCGTCGGCCGATGGGTCAGCGGGTCCGAGGCCTACGGTTACCTTCCCCACTCGATCCGGTGCTTCTGGTCGCCGGAAGAGCTTGGGCGGGCGATGCGGCAATCGGGGCTGGTTAGGCTCAGGCGGTGGTCGCTCAGCGCGGGCATCGTCGGATTGCACGTGGGGGAAATCCCCGGCGCGCCCCAGGCGCCCGAGCCCGACGGAACCGGCCATGTCTGAACCGCCGGACCCCTCCGCCGCCGAGCGGGTGGTCATCGTCGGCGTGACCGGCGCGAGCGGCGCCCTTTACGCGCGCCGGCTGATTGAGACGCTCCTGGCGACCCCGACCCACCGAGTCCACTTCGTGGCCACGCCCGCGGGCCTTCGCGTGCTCCAGGAGGAACTGGGGCCGCCGGCCGAGGCCGGCCGGCTGCCGCGCCCCACGAGCGGGGGGGGCCGTGACGCCGACGGAGCCGTCCCGCCGCCGGTGGCCCGGTGTCTGGCGCTCGCTCCGGACCGCCTCAGCCGGCTCACGTATTATCCCCCCGGCGACATCGGGGCTCCGCCCGCCAGCGGGACGTTTCTCCACGCCGGGATGATCGTGATGCCCTGCTCGATGAACACGCTGGCGCAGATCGCCCATGGGCTCCAGCCGAACCTCCTGGCCCGGAGCGCGGCGGTGACGCTCAAGGAGGGCCGCCCCTTAATTCTGGCCCCGCGGGAAACCCCCCTCGGGCTGATCGAGTTGCGCAACATGGTCCAGTTGACCGAGGCCGGTGGCGTGATCCTCCCCCTAAGTCCCGGTTTCTATCAGGCGCCGCGGACGATCGAGGACCTGGTGGATTTTGTCGTCCAGAAGGCTCTGGACCGATTGGGGCTGCCGGTGCCGAAGCCGGTCCGGTGGACAGGCTCGGCCCCAGGGAGACGGTCCCGGCGCCCGGCCTGAATTTTTCACCCCCCCCGGCCAAGTTTTTGAGTTGACAAGAAGGCCCCGCCGGTTCAGAATTACGCGCAACAGGGCGATTCAGGGGGGACATCCTGAATCCCGCCTTAAGCGTCCCAACCCCTTACTTAAAATCTTGGGTGAAGCGCCTTTCCTCTGAGGGAGGCGGAGAAGACCACGCACGGGAGGGTCACCATGGCCAAAGAAGCACCAAACCCCGACGTCCTGGAGAAGTATCGGCGCAAGCTGATCGCTCAACTGGCCAACTACGGCTACAAGGACGATCACGACGATGAGAAGGAAAACCCGACGCCGGCGACGCGGACTGAGCCCTGGCTGGGCGTCCCGCACCAGCGGTGGCTGGCCATGCTCGGCGAGGCCGGGGACCAGCGCAACCGGGCGCTCAAAATGATCGGCATCGATCCGGCTTCTCCTGAAGGTCAAGTCATCGTCCGTGACGTGAATAGCGTTGTACAAGCTGCGGGCGATTACTGGGATCGCGTGACGCGGACTCTCTACAAGCACATCGCTGACGAACGGGCCGGCGTTTATAAAAGGGGAGAGCACGGCGAGGTCCGCACGGCGACCCCCGGCACGGACGAGCAATGCTGGTAGCCGGGGGCGCGCCGGGGACGGCCAGGCCGCCCGCCCACCGGAGCCCTGGCCCTCCCCCCGGGCCTTCCCGATAAGGAGGGCAGCCGATGTCCTACCGCATCCGTCGTCACCCCACCGACGCCGGGGCCGAGCCGAGCGGCGTCGAGGCCACTACGTCCTACATGAGCGGCGGGATGAGCCGCCCGCTGGCCTTGGCGGCCATCGTCCTTTTCGCCTTGGCCGTCCCTTACTTTCTGCTCCGGCTGCTCCTCGTCTCCATTTACACTTACCCGGACATCAAGCTCTCGCCCGATCTCCGGGTTGAAGCCGGTGCTTTTTCTCGACTGGAGGCCAAGGGGCTCGCCGAAGGCGATCGCCTGGCCGCCGTCAACGGCGTTCCCGTCGCCGATCGCGCCGCCTATCGGCGTCAATTGCGCGCGCGCCGGGGCCGGTGGGTCGGCCTGACCATCGTCCCGGCGAGCGAGCCGGCCATCCCCCGCCGCCTCGTCTGGGCTGAGCAGCGGTCGTTGCCCGTGCTCAACCTGGCCGAAGGCTTGATTCTCCAGGCGTCGGAAGGGGTCCGGCTCGAAGATTTTGATCTGGCGGCGGGGGACCAGCTCCTGGCCGTGAACGGCGCCCCCGTCGCGACGCCGGAGGCGGCCGCCGAACCGCTCCGCCGAAACGTCGGGCTCGTCCGCCTGACGTTCGCTCGGCCCTCGCAGAACCCGGAGCCCTGGGACCTCGTGATCTTTCGGCTCGATTGGCGCGTGGCCTGGGCGCTCTTCGTGGCCGGCCTGACCTTCGGCGTTCTGGGGTGCGTGGCGTTCGGGCTGCGCCCGCACACGCGCAGCTCCTGGGGATTCCTGACCTTCTGTCTCTGGGTGGCGGCGCTTTGGTTCCTGCGCGCCGTGCCGACGCCGTTCCGGTTCGCCGTCGAAAAGCAGGCCTACCTCCTCTTCCAGAGCTTTTCGCTGGCGCCCTTTGTCGTCTTTCTGGGGACGTTCTCCCCGCTGCGGTTTCGTCCACGGCGGCTGCCGGCGATCGTGACGGGCGCCGCGATCTTCGGTCTGATCCTCTGGCTCGGCAATTGGATCATCGCGCCGGGCCGGGCCGCCGAAGGAATCCTCGCGCGTCCGCTGTTCACCCTCTGGGGGCTGGCCAGCCTGGCGGCCACGTTATTCGTCCTCCCGCTGGACGCCTGGTATCGGATTCGTGGCGTTCCGCTGGGGGCGGTCGATCGCCAACGGATGTGGGTCGTTCGGGTGGCCGTTCTGCTGGCTTTTCTGCCGTCGGCGCTTTACGCCCTCTGGTTGGCCCGCGGCGGCGCCAACGTTGACATCCGCCCGTGGCTGGAGCTGACGCCGCTGCTCTTCCCCCTCCTGATCGCCTACGCGATCGTGCGGCATAACCTCCTCCAGTTGGGCGAGATGGTGCGGGAGGGCCTGCTTTACGGCGTCCTTCTGGTCTTCGTCGGCGCGGCGCATTCGGCGCTGGCCGCCAGCGTCGGGCCGTTGTTGGAGCACCTGCTCGCCGTGGATTCGGGTTGGATTTCGGCGGCGATGGTCGGCGTCATCGTGCTCGGCGGCATCCCCGTGCACAACAAACTGCGCCAGTCGATCCATACCCGCTTCGGACGGCGCAGCCAGCAGGACGATCACGAACGATTTCTGGATACGATCTATGAACTCACGCGGAGCCGGACCTCGCCGCGGGCCTTCCTCAAGGAATTCGCCGCTCGCGTCGGGCGAGAGATCGACGCCGAGTCCGTCGCCATCCTTCTCCGGCATCCGGCCACGGCTCAGTGGTGGCTGGCGACGGCCACCGCGCCGCTGGGGACCGGCCCGACCACGCAGGCCTGCGCCCCGCTCTTCGATCTCCTCGCGACGCTGCGGCGCGAAATTCACCGCGAAGAGCTCATCGAGGACCTTCGCTTCGCGGAGGTCGGCCCCGCTTGTCTTAGAGGGATGACCGCCCTCCGGGCCGAGATCATCCTGCCGCTCAATCTGGGCGGGGAACTCTGGGGGGCGCTCGCCGTCGGCTCCAAGCGCCGGCCGCAGAACTTCACGCCTGAGGAAATTCGCCTGCTCGGCCGCCTGGCCAAAGAGTGCGCCGTCGGCCTCTATAGCTGTTTCAACGGCGCGGCCCGGCCCGAGGCCCTCACGGGGGCCCGCATCATCGATCTTTTCCCGAAATTTCCGCCTACGATCGGCCGCTACCGGGTCGAGGCGGTCATCGGCCACGGCGGGATGGCTTACGTTTATCGCGGTCGGAACACCAACGGCCCCGTCGCGATCAAGGTCGCCAATCACAAGGTGCAGGCTGACCCCAAACTTATGCACCGATTCCGTCACGAGTGTCAGGCCCTCGCCCGCCTCGATCATCCCCACATTGTCCGCCTGATTGAAGTTGGCCAGGAAGGGCCGGAGCCTTACGCCGTCTTTGAATTCATCTCCGGCGGGTCCCTGGGCGATCGCCTGCTCCGCAAGGGACGCTTGGGGGTCGGGGAAGCTCAGCGGCTCGCCCGCGAGATCGCCGAGGGTCTCGCCGCCGCCTTGGAGGCGGGGATCGTCCACCGTGACATCAAGCCCGGCAACATCCTCTTGACTCCGGAAGGCTCGGCCAAGGTGAGCGACTTCGGGTTGGCCCGGCTGGAAGAAGCCACCACGCTAACCACCCACCCCCAGATGGCCGGCACGCCTGCCTATCTCAGCCCCGAAGCCTGGCAGGGGGGGCGCGTGGATTGGCGATCCGACCAATACGCCCTCGGCGTGGTCTTCTATGAACTCCTGACCGGGCGCCGGCCGTTCAAGGGCTCAACCGTCGGCGCGATCGCCTACCAGCACATCAACGCCCCCGTGCCGGACGTTCGGTCCGTCCTGCCCGAAACCGGCGACCAGGTCGCTGAAGTCATCCGCCGCATGCTCGCCAAACGCCCCGAAGACCGCTTCGCGTCCTACGCCGAGCTCCTGGAGGCGTTCTCGCCGACGCTCGTCGGAGCGGCCGTCCCTTAACCCTCCGACCATGATCCCCGCGAGGAACTCGGACCGAAACGGCCGACCCGGGAAGAACCCGGCGACAAAGCCGCGCACGCGGTGAAGCCTAGCCTCGCAAGACCCTCCGCGCCCACCACGTCTCGGCGGTGAATCTTCTTTTCGAGTCTCGGTAACCCCCGCTTCTCAGAACGGGAGATCGCCCCCGTCGCCCGGGCCCGGACGGGATTCTTCCTCAGCCTCATCCACGACGACGGCTTCGGGCCCCGGCCCCCGGTCGGTTCCCGGGGCCAGGGGAACTTCGACGACTTCGCCCCGCTCGCCCGCCATGAGTTGTCGGATCCGATTTTCGGCTTGTTGAAGCTCGGTCTCGCAGGCTCGCGCCAGTTTCTTCCCTTCTTCGAAGAGCCGCAGCGACTCCTCCAGCGGCACCTGCTCATTCTCCAGCCGTTGGACGATCTCCTCGAGCTTCTTGAGCGAGGTCTCGAAATCGAGCGGCTTTTTGGATTCCCTGGCCATGGTCGCCCCACGCGAGCCTCAGCCGCGCGCCCTGTCTCGCCCCCGTCCTCCGAGCCGCAAGTAAGCATCGCCGGTGGCAAGAGGGCGGCCCTTCCACCGCGCGCGCCGCTTACGGCCGGATTGTGTTTGCCCACGCCGGGCGCGGCAAGCTATTTTTTGGCCGATCCTCTCCCTCGGGGAAGTCGTCCCATGTCGATGGCCACCGTCCTGAGTTCTTCGCTCACGCTGGCGGCGGCTTTTCTTGTCGGCTCCCTTCCGACGGCGCTCGTGATCGGGCGGCTCCGCGGGGTGGATATCCGACGACACGGCAGCGGCAACATCGGGGCCACGAACGCCTTTCGCGTCCTCGGCGCTCCCGCCGGCGTCGCCTGCCTGCTTCTCGACGCCGCCAAAGGGTGGGCGCCCGCCTATCTGATCATCGGGGACTGGCTGCCCGCCGTCATCCGCCGGCCCGAGGCGCTCGAACGGCCGCTCTGGGGGCTGCTGGTAGGAATCGCGGCCATCGCGGGGCATTCGTTCTCGCCCTGGGTCGGTTGGCGCGGCGGCAAGGGGGTAGCGGCCAGCCTTGGCGTCTATCTGGCGGTCGCGCCGCTGCCGCTCCTCGTCTGCCTGCTTGTGGGCGTGGGGCTTATCGCCTGGACGAACTACGTCTCGGTCGCCTCGCTCGTCGGAGCCGTCCTCCTGCCGACTCTGATAGCGCTCTGGCCGCCGGGGGGTGAACGTTCCTGGGGAGTGATCGCCCTGACTTTGCTTCTGGGCCTGTTCGTCATCTGGCGACATCGGGGCAATCTCCGCCGCCTGCTGGCCGGAACGGAGAATCGCCTGTTCGCCTCGCGGGCGGGCGGCGGTTCCAGCGCCTCCTCCGGGGGCGCGGCCCGGTGAACGACCCCTCATTGCGCGAAAGCGTGGCCGTTCTGGGAGCGGGAACGTGGGGCTCGGCGCTGGCCGGCATCCTGACGGGCAAAGGCCACGACGTCCGGGCCTGGGACATTGACGCCCAGATCATCCGGAGGCTCCGGGAGACCCGGACCCATCCCCGCCTGCCCGGTTTTCGGCTTGGGGAAGCCGCTCGGCTCACCACGAATTTGGCCGAAGCCGTTGAGGGGGCGCGTGTCATTCTCATCGCCGTACCGTCGGGGGCCGTCCGGGCGACGGCTCAGGCCCTCGCCGAATCTCGCGCAGACGGCCGGGCCGAGGCCTGGCTCATCTGCTCGAAGGGAATGGATCCCGAAACGCTCAAGCCGCTCCACGAGGTCCTGGAGGAGGTCCTCGGTGCGGAGATTCGAGGCGGCGCGGCCGCGCTCGGCGGGCCCAGTCACGCCGAAGAAGTGGTTCAAGGCGTGCCGACGACGGTGGTGGCCGCGGCGCCGCAGGCCGAGTTGAGGCGTCGCATCCAGCGGATGCTGTTCCTGCCTCGGTTCCGCGTTTACACCCATGACGACTTGCTGGGCGTGGAGCTGGGCGGCGCGCTCAAGAACGTGATCGCGATCGCCGCCGGCGTCTCCGACGGCCAGGGATTCGGCGATAACACGCGCGCCGCGCTCATCACGCGCGGCCTGGCCGAGATTCTGCGCCTCGGGGTCAAGATGGGCGCCCGCGCCGAGACCTTCATGGGCCTCTCCGGCCTGGGGGACGTTGTCGTGACCTGCACCAGCCGCCACTCGCGCAATCACCGTTTTGGGGAGCTCCTGGCCGCCGGACGTTCGGCCGAGGCGGCGCTCGCCGAGGTGGGCATGGTCGTCGAGGGCTACGCGGCCACCCGCTGCGCCATCGGGCTGGCCCGCCGCCATGAAGTGGAGATGCCGCTCGCCGCCGCCGTCCACGCCATGCTTTTCGAAGGGCTCACGGTCGGCGACGCCCTGGAAGGACTGCTGGCCCGAGAGGCCCGTTCCGAAGCTGACTGAGCGGCGCCGAGCCGGCCACCCTCTTGCCGGGCGGCCTCGCTCATGTTCTAGTGTCCCGGGAGGAGAGAGCGCTTGCCGGGCCTCGAGGCCTGACGACCATGGACGACATCCGGTTCGTGAAAATGACGGGGGCGGGCAACGACTTCATTGTTATCGACAACCGGGAAGGATGCCTCCCCGAGGCCGGGCGCGGGGAACGCCTGGCCGCCTGGTGCCGGCGGCGACTGGACATCGGCGCCGACGGAGTGCTCCTCCTGGAGCCCCCCCGTTCCACCACAACTCACTTCCGCATGCGCTACTATAACGCCGACGGCCGCGAGGCCGAATCCTGCGGCAACGGGGCCCGATGTCTGGCGCGCTTTGCCTACCTGATCGGCGCCGCTCCGGCGCGCATGGCTTTTGATACGCTCGCCGGGCCCTATCGGGCCGAGGTGCTGGAGGGCGGCGACGTGATGCTGCACCTCGCCCCTCCGCGTCGCTTGCGGCAGGGCCTGCCGATCTCGATCGAGCCGCTCGCTCTGGAACGGATCGACGCCATCGACACGGGCGTTCCGCACGCCGTCGTTTTTGTTCGGGGGCTCGGCGAAGTGAACGTTGATCGCTGGGGCCGGGAGATTCGCCATCACCCGCTCTTCGCCCCCGACGGGACGAACGTCAATTTCGCCGAGCCGCTCCCTGACGGTCGGATCGCCGTCCGGACGTTCGAGCGCGGCGTCGAGGCCGAGACGCTGGCCTGCGGCACCGGCGCGGTTGCCGTGGCGCTCCTGGCGGCGCTCAAGGGCCTGGCCGAACCCCCCGTGGTCATCCAGACCTCCGGCGGCCCGACGCTCATCGTCGACTTCGCGCTCGACGCCTCCGAGGACGGGCCGATCTTTACCGGCGTCCGGCTCCGAGGCGAGGCCAGGCTCGTCTACGAGGGCCGCCTCGTGGCCTCCGGCATTCTTCTACCCGTCGCAACAAGCTGAGAGAGCGATCCGAGCATGGACTACGGCATCCGGGGAAAGGTGGCGCTCGTCGGCGGTTCCAGCCAGGGCATCGGCCGCGCCGCCGCGGCGGCGCTGGCAGCCGAGGGAGCCCGCGTCGTCCTGTGCGCGCGGCGGGAGGGGCCGCTGCGCGAAGCCGAATCCGCCATCCGGGCCGCCAACGGTGGCGACGTCCTCGCCATCCTGGCCGATCTCAGCCGCCCGGAGGCGATCGAACGGCTGCTCGACGGCATCGGCCAACGCTGGGGGGAGATCGATATCCTCGTCACGAACACGGGGGGGCCGCGGCCGGGTCGGTTCTTCGATCTGGAACCCTCCGACTGGGACGTCGCTTACGAGCTGCTGCTCAAGTCGGCGCTCCGGCTGATCCGCGCCACGCTGCCCGCCATGCGCTCGCGCCGGTGGGGAAGGATCATCGGCGTCACCTCCGTGAGCGTCAAGGAACCGATCGAGAATCTGATCCTCTCCAATGTCTTTCGCGCGGGGGTGACCGCCCTCTTCAAAACGCTCGCGCGCGAGGTGGCCGCCGACGGGGTGACGATCAACACCGTCCAGCCCGGCCTGACCGACACCGATCGGCTGCGCGAGCTTTACGGCGAGCAGGCGCGGCGGCGCGGTGTCCCCACCGAGCAATTCATGGCCGATATGGCCCGCAACCTCCCGCTCAAGCGCCTGACCCAGGCCGAGGAACTCGGCCGAGCGATCGCCTTTCTGGCCTCGGAGGCGGCCTCGGCCATCACCGGTTCGGCCCTCGCCGTCGATGGGGGTCAGCTCCGCGCAGTGTTCTGAGAAGGGAGACGTTCGGCGGCGTCACTCGGGCCGAACGAGCCTCCGAGGCAGTAAAATTAAACGTCGGTTTCCGTTTGTGGCCGGGCCGGGGTTCTGGTATGCCTAAGCCCGCCGGAAGGCGGATTCATCGGTCCCATGCCGAAGGGGAGCGGGGAAACGTGGAGGCAACCACCCGAAAAACTGGGCCGGGTTCGGCCGGGCTGAATGGCGGCTCGCTCGGCGGGGGCGTCGCTGAAGGGCGGCGGGGCCGCCTTCTTCACGGCCCGGGTCTGCTCGAAGGGGCGATTCTCACGCTGGCGCTCGCCGCTCAGGGGGGGAGCGTCGCTGGGGCTGACGGGCGGGAGGAATCCGCGCCCGCCGATGCCCCGCACGAACGCCTGCGCCAGGAGATGAGTCGGTCGGTTCGCTCACGTCGATTTGAGCCAGCCGGGCGAACTCGAAGCCGGCGACGTGTTTTGCTCGGTGAACCGAATGGGCGACTCCTATGAGCGTGCCCCGATGGTCGGCGAAGGTCGGATCGGCGGCATCGTGGCCAAGCCCCGCCGCGATTACGTGCCGACGACGATGGGATGGGGTGGCGACAATCCCATGGCCGGCTTCGGGCAGCCGGTCTTTGACCCGGCGGGCCGGTTGGCCGGCCTGACGGTCGGTCTGTTCGAGACGGGCTCTGACTCGACCGATTCGATGGATGACCTGGGGTTCCTCCTCTCGCTTTCGTCTTCAGTGCTGAACATGGCCGTACTGATCATGCCCACGAGCGAGATTGAACGCGCCACGGAACGGGCGCTGGCGGCTGATGAAGCGCCGTGAGGCGCGGCCCTTGCCGAGTCGCCGCCATCGAAAGGATCGCCGCATGAAGCCGAGTCTGGCGCCGGGCCTGGAAATCGAAGAACGATACGTCGTCGAGCCGAAAATGGCGCCGCCGCATCTCCCCATGCCGGTCCTCTCCACGCCGTCGATGATCGGCCTCATCGAGGGGACCTGTCTCAAGTGCGCGCAGCCGCACCTGGACGGGACCGAAACGACCGTCGGGACGCACGTCAACGTCAGCCACACCGGGCCGGCCCACTCCGGGGAGACGATCACGATCAAGGCGCGGCTCAAGGAGATCAACAAGCGGCGGCTTCTCTTTGAGGTCGAGGTCCTCTCCCCCCGCGGGCCGATCAGCGCCGGCACCCACGAACGCGCCATCATCGACCTCGCCCGCTTTGGCGGCGCGCCCGGCTAGCCCTTTCCGAAGTTCGGCCGCAGGGGGCCTTTGTTGGGGAGGGATGGGTTGACGCTCGAAAGATTCAAAGCTGATCGGAGGGTAGGTCGGCGGGGGACGCGCAGTGGTGCCTTCGCCCCGAAGGTGGGCAGGGAGAAACCGTCGATCCTCTAAGGGGCCGGCCGGGGCGACCTCCCCAACCTCAGGGGATGAGATCAACGAGGCGCACGATCGGGCTTGAATCCGTCCGCGCCGCTGGGCTAACCTGATTGCTGTCAGGCTGTTGAATAGGGCCTGGAGGCTCCGCGCAGGCGGCGCCCGCGGCCCGTGATCCCGTTGACTGACGTTTGAGTTCCCGCAGTTGCGATGAAGTCGCCGACGCTGCCGCTCGCCGTTGAGCGCGTGCCCGTCCTTTCGCGTCGCCCGTCGTGGGCCGGCGTGGCCGGTTTCCTCAAGCTCTCACTTCGCATTTCAGGGGCGCTCGGCCTGTTGACGCTGCTGGCCGGTTTCGCCTGGCAGTTCGATCGGTTCCTCCGCCGCTCGGACTTCTTCGCCCTCGCCCGGATTGAGATCGTCGGGGCTTCGGCCGTCCTCGAGGCTCAGCTCCGAGAAGCGCTCGCCATTGGCGGCGCCCCGGCCGCGAGCAATCTGCTCTCGCTCGACGCCGCGGGGATCGCCGCCGGCCTGGAAAGGCTACCCCGGCTGCGGGCCGCCCGGATCCTCAAACAATACCCCGCGACCCTGCGCGTCGAGGTCCAGGAACGTGTCCCCTTCGTGGCTGTGCTCCTCGACGAACTCTACTGGATGGACGCCGACGGCGTCCTGCTGGGCCCCGTCCCGACGGAGGACTGGAACGGCGAGGCGGGACCGATCCTGACGGGGCTCCGCGAGCTGGAGCCGCAGCCGGGCCGCCGGCTTCGTCAGGCTCGCCTGCCCGAGACGTTGCGCGCTCTCCGATACCTGGCGGACAACGACCCCCGGCTCGGCGCCCGGTTCGCGGAATGGCATCTGACCGCCGACGACGAGATCGTCGGCGTCTTGAAGGAGGGGATCGAGGTGCGATTCGGCCCCGTTGACCCCCTGACGAAGATGGCCGTCCTCGCCGCCGTGTTGCGAGCCCGGCCCAACCTGTCGGACCTGCGCTGTTTGGACCTGCGCTTCGAGGGTCAGGTCGTTTACTTCTGAACCCCGCTCCCGGAGAGCGGACGCCACGCCGTCTCGATGCTCCGCCCTTTCTCCAGACTTCGACTGCGCCGGCGAGGCCAGATCCTGGCTCCGGCCGAACCGGCCCGGAGCCGCCGCGCGCCGCCCGGCCACGGGCGGAAACGGCGGGCTCGTCTGATCACCGGCCTCGATATCGGCACGACGAAGGTCTGCGCGATCATCGCCGAGGCCGAGCCGAGGGGGGACATCACGATCCTGGGTCTCGGGTCCAGCCCGTCGCCCGGCATGCGACGCGGCGTCGTCACCGACATCGACCGGACCGCTTCGGCCATCAGTCAGGCCTTCCTGCGAGCCCACGACCTGGCTCACCGGATCCCACGGGAGACTTTCGTCGGGATCGCCGGCGATCACATCGCGGGGGTCGAGGCGCGAGGATCCGTCGAGGTGGCCCATCCTAACGTCGGCGTGGACGCTCGGGATTGCCGTGAGGCGATCCGCCGCGCCCGCCAGATTCCCCTGGCGACGGACATGACGATCCTTCACCAGGTCGTACGCGAATACATCGTCGATGGGACGGCGGGGATTGACAACCCCGTGGGGCTGTTCGGTCGCCGTCTTGAGGTCGGCCTGCATCTGATCACGAGCGCCGTCGCCGCCGGGAACAACCTGGCCCGATGCGTCCGGAAGGCCGGTCTCCGAACCAGCGGCATCGTTCTGGAATCCCTGGCGTCTTCGCTTGCCATCCTCGCCCCCCGCGAACGCGAGCTCGGCGTCGTCATGATCGACATCGGCGGCGGAACGACGGACATCGCCATCTTCGCCGAAGGCGCCCTCCAGTACACGGCCGAGATCGCTCTCGGCGGCGACAGCATCACGCAGGACGTGGCCCGGATCCTCCGCTGTTCGCCTCACGACGGCGAGAACCTCAAAAAGAAATTCGGCCATGCCCTCCCGCTCAGCATCGACCCCGAGGAACGGGTCGATCTACCCCATCCCCTGAAAGGAGGTCGGCGGATCACGTACGCTCGCCGCGAGCTGGCCGAGATCATTGAAGCCCGCGTCGAGGACATTTTCGAAAAGGTCAAAAAGGCGATCCGGCGTTCCGGCCACCTGGATCGCGTCTATGCCGGCGTCGTGTTGACCGGCGGGACGGCGCTGCTCGAAGGCATCGCTCCCGTGGCCGAGCGGATGCTCGAATTTCCGACCCGGATCGGGCTGCCTCAGGGCCTGCGCGGCCTCGGCGAGATCGCCAGCAGCCCCATCTATTCCACCGCCGTCGGCCTGATCCGATGGGCCGTCGACGAAGGGCCCGGCTACCAGCCCGAATCCCGGCTGGTGCGCATCCTGAGAAAGGTGCTGGACATCTATGGCTGAACCTGATTCCCTGCCGCCGAGACCCGGCCGGGGCAACGGCTCCTTCAGCTTCGAGCCGGACCCGCCCGCCCCGGAGGCCCCACCGGCTCGCCCGCCCGCCGCCTTCCCTCGTGAAACCGCCGAACGGAGTCCGAACGTGAGCAACCCCCTTGGGGAGACCCAAAGAGATCAGAAGCCGACGCGGATCAAAGTCATCGGCGTCGGCGGCGCCGGCTGCAACGCCGTCCAGAGCATGGTCGATCAAGGCTTCGAGGGCGTCGAGTTCTATGCCCTCAACACTGACGCCCAGGCCCTCAGCCGTTGTCGCGTGGCCAACCGCCTCCAGATCGGCCAGGACCTGACGCAGAACAGCGGCGCCGGCGCCGACCCGGCCATCGGCGAAAAGGCCGCCCGCGACGCCGAACCCCGCATCCGCGAAATCCTCAAAGGGGCCGACATGGTCTTCATCACCTGCGGCCTCGGCGGAGGGACCGGCACGGGGGCCGCCCCCGTCATCTCCGAAATCGCCCGCGACATGGGCATCCTCAACGTCGCCATCGTGACCAAGCCCTTTCAGTTCGAGGGGACTCAGCGCATGCGGCGCGCCCTGGAGGGTCAGAAAAAGCTCGTCTTGCACGTCGATACGCTGATCTCAATCCTGAACGACAAGCTGATCGAGGTCGTCGGGGCTAAAACGCCGCTGACCGAAGCCTTCGAAGTCGCCAACGGCGTGCTCGCTCAGGGCATCCGCGCCATCAGCGACCTGATCGCCATGCCCGGCCTCATCAACGTCGATTTCCGAGACGTCCGGACGATCATGGGCGAGACCGGCGGCGCCGTCATGGGCGTCGGCGTCGGCAAGGGGGAAAATCGGGCGGTCGAAGCCGTCCGCAAGGCCTGTCACAGCCCGCTGCAGGAGAAGATCGTCATCGACGGCGCCCGCGGCGTCCTGATCAACATCACCGGCCCGGCCGACGTGACCATGCATGAAATCAGCGAGGCCACCTCCCTGATCTACGAAATGGCCGACCCCGAGGCCAACGTCATCTTCGGCGTCGTCATCGACGAATCCATGCACGACGCCATGCGGGTGACCATCATCGCCACCGGCTTCCCCAGCGCCGACATCAGCGAGCAGGTCCTCGCCGCCCAGCCCGAACGCCTCCGGCCACGACCGGGCGCGTTAACCTCCCCGCCGGCCCCGGGCCGACTCACCCGGCCCGCCGATGCGGAGGCGCCGGAAGGTCCGAGCGAAATCCATCGGCCCGCCATCCTCACCAAGCGCGAGCGAGAGGCGACCCCTCCCGCGCCGCCGAGGATCGACTTCAAGTCGCCCGATAATCCCTTGCGCGAGCTCAACCCCGAGCGCGGCGCGGAGCCCGCCGACGAGCAACGCACGCCGACGGCCCGCGCCCTTCAGCCCGAGCCCTCCCCGGCCATCGCCAAGGGCTCGATCTTCTCCGATGTCGAAACGGCCGATGAGGCGCCGTCGAGCGATGACCCTTACGACATTCCCCCGCTGAGTCGGCGCCGCCGTCAACACCTGTTCGAGTAGGTCGCGCCCCCCAAAGGCCTTACGGTCGGCTGCCGTCGGGTGACGGGGGGGAAGTCTCGTCTCCCGCGAGGTCGATCAGTTGCGCCTCCACCGGCGGAACGTAGACGAAGTCGGCCGGCTGCAGCTCGGCGTTGAAGCCGATGTCATAAAACGTCAGCGTGATTTGCGGCAGCGTCAGCTTACGCCCGAGGGGAGGTTCCGGCGCATCGGCCGGGGGAGGCGCGGCCTGCGGGCGAGGGAACATCTCCAACCGGTGGAGGAACCGATCCTCCCGCCCGATCGATAGCCGCACGCGGTCCATGAGGCTCTCCAACAGTTCCCGGTTGCTCAGCGGCGCGGCGGCGTCCACGGCCGCCGCCTCCGACGAATCCGTCCCCTCGCGCCCGAAACGGGCCAGGCTGCCGCCGCGGTAACGCCCGACCAGAACGTCCATCGGCTGCCCTTGCAATCGGTAGTCGGTCGCGGAGGCGTCGAGCTCGAATTCAAACAACTCGCGAAGCTGGGTCATCAACTCCGAGGGAACCGTCTGTCCCCACAAGGCGGCCGAGGCCGGCTCCCCTCCAGCGGGTGGAGTCGCCCGCGCGCGGATCACGACGGGTGGCTCGCCGACGCCCGCCCGCGTCTCGGTATAGAGCAATGCTCCGTCGGTGATCGTGAGCGTGACGAGGGGCTCGCCGTCGGGGACGGGGATCGTCGTGCGGAGCCGGAGATAGGCCGGCCGCAAGTAGGCAAGTTCGCCGTCGGAAGTCATACTCACCTCGCCGACGGCGATTTCCGTCCTGATCCGGCACGTGTAGGCTCGCAATTCGCCGGCGGCGCTGATCGCCGCCTCGAGCGCTCTCTGGGCCGCCTCCCGTTCATCCGGCCCGACCGCACCCAAAACCAAGCCCCAGCCGATAAGCGCCGCCGGCCAGGCCCAGCCTCGCTTCACCGCGCGAACCCATGCCGAGCCTCCTGAGGGCCTCATGAGGTCTCCACGGGTGGAACCGTGATCACCATCGGGGGCTCGACCTCACGGGCGACAGTCCGACGACGCCGCCCGGCTCCGGTTTGGCCCCTGAGCCATTTGCGAGCGTACTGCCGATACGGCCGCATCACGTCGCTGCCGATGAAACGGATAAGCCCCATGGCGACCCAGAGGTCATCGGCGTAGCCCGGCACGCCGAGGAAATCCGGAATCAGATCGAGCGGCATGATGAAGTAAGCCAGCGTCGCCAGCACCGAGAGCTTGTGCTGCACCGGCGCCAGCTCCGAATTCATGTAAAGGTACAGGGCGAGCAGGTCCGAAACCCCGGGGACGCTCGCCGCCAGGCGCTTGAGTTTCGGCCAGAAGTTCTCCTCCACCCGTTGCCGATCGTAGCTCCGCGGGATGGGAATCGGGGGCTTCGGGGGGTCAAGCCGCTTCTTCATGTCCGGCTCTACGGCGGGGATTCAGGCCTCGCTGCCGCCGGCATTGTCCCCGCAGCCGGCGCGTCGGGTCAATCGGTCCGGCGGACCCCGGCTGACTCAACGCTTGAAGAACGAGCACCCGTGCGCCTAAGCTGGCGGCGTTCCCGACTCGCGGAGGACGTCCCGGAAACGGCCGCGCCCGGCGTCTCGATCAAGGAGTCTCCCTGACGATGGCTCGTTCCTCGACCGCCCCTGCCCGGCTCATCACCCTCGCCTGCCTGACGAGTTTCGCCCTGAGCGGGCTCGCGGCTCCGTTGCCGGCCGGAGCGGCCCCGACGGCGCTCGATCGCTACGTCGCCGAGCCGGACGCGCACTATCAGTGGCGCATCGTCAACCGGTTTGAGGGCGAGGGTTACGCGACGTTCGTCGTCGACCTCACGTCGCAGGCCTGGCTCACCGCCGCCGACGTGGACCGGCCGGAATGGCGCCATTGGCTGGTGGTCGTCCGTCCGGAGGCTCCCCGGGGGACCACGGGCATGCTGATCATCGGCGGCGGGTCCAACCGGGGCGAGCCGCCGGCCCGGCCCGACGCGACCGCCGTTGCTTTCGCCAGGCAGACTCAAACCGTGGTGGCCGAGTTGCGGATGGTCCCCAATCAGCCGCTGGTCTTCGTCGGCACCGACCCGGAGAAGAAGCCCCGCTCCGAGGACGATCTCATCGCTTACTGCTGGGCGCGATTCCTGGAATCCGGCGAGGAACGATGGCTGCCACGTCTGCCGATGGTCAAGAGCGCCGTCCGAGCGATGGATACGATCCAGGCCCTTCTCCGGAGCCCCGAAGGGGGCCAAACGCCGCTGGAGCGCTTCGTGGTGGCCGGGGGGAGCAAGCGCGGCTGGACGACCTGGTTGACGGCGGCCGTCGACCCCCGCGTCGTGGCGATCGTCCCGATTGTCATCGACGTGCTTAACGTTGAACCCTCCATGCGCCACCATTTCGACGCCTACGGCTTCTGGGCCCCGGCGATCGGGGATTACGTTCGCCACGGCCTCATGGACCAACTCGGGCGGCCGGAAATGACCTGGCTTCTCGAAAACGTGGACCCCTACGTCTATCGCGACCGGTTCAGCCTGCCCAAATACCTCGTCAATGCCACGGGCGACGAATTCTTCCTGCCCGATTCCTCCCAGTTCTACTTCGACGACCTCCCGGGCGAAAAGTATCTCCGCTACGTCCCCAACGCCAAGCACTCGCTCGACGGCAGCGACGCCCGCCAGTCGATCCTCGCCTTTTACCAGACCGTGCTGGACGGCCGGCCGCGCCCTCGCCCGGCATGGACGTTCGAGGCCGACGGCGCGGTCCGCGTCCAATCCGATCCGACCCCCTCGACCGTTCTTCTTTGGCAAGCGACCAACCCCGAGGCCCGCGACTTTCGCCTAGATTCCATCGGCCCCGCCTTCACAAGTTCCCTCATCGAGCCCGACGGCTCCGGCGTTTTCGTGGGCCGCGTCCCGCAGCCCGAGAAGGGTTGGACCGCCTATTTCGTGGAGATGAGCTACGAGACGGGGGGGCCGTATCCGCTCAAGCTCACGACGCCCGTCCGGGTGACACCCGACACGCTCCCCTTCGAGTTTCGATTCCATCGCGATACGCTGCGCATCCGCTGAAGCCATGGCCGCCGGTCGCCGCCGCCCGCCCCTGTCCCGCCGTCGATTCCTCCGTCGCTCCGGGGCGTGGCTGGCGGCTCTCGGAGCCGGCGGGTGCGCCCGGGCGGTTCGCGCGCCGTCGCCGGCGCCGGGGCGCGTTCTCGGCGCCAACGACACGATCCAGATCGGCGTTATCGGCATGGGGATGCGCGGACCGGACCTCGTGAGGGCGATCCTCGCCGAGCGCGATCAGCGTGGCCAGAGCGTCCGCCTGAGCGCCGTCTGCGAGATTTACGCCCCGCGCAAGGAGCGGGCGATGCGGCTGGCGGGCCTGGACCGTTGCCACCACGCCTACGAAGACCTGCTCGCTCGGCCCGACGTGGACGCCGTCGTCCTCGCCGTCCCCGATCACTGGCACCGTCGCATGTGCCTGGACGCGATCGCCGCCGGCAAGGACGTTTATTGCGAAAAGCCGCTGACGCTCTATTGGGAAGAAGCCAAGGAAGTCGCCCAGGCCGCGCGCGACGCCGGGCGCGTTCTCCAGGTCGGCGCCACGGGGGCCTCCAACGACGTCTGGTGGCAGGCGCGCCGCCTGATCGGCGACGGCAAGACGGGCCTCATCGGCAAGCTTCTGCAATTCCAGACCAGTTATAACCGCAACGTGCGCGGCGGAGACTGGAATTACACGATCGACCCGGGCGTGACACGCCGGAATCTGGACTGGGGGCGTTTCCTGGGGCCCGCCCCGCGCCGGCCCTTCAACGACGAAGCCCTCGAACGCTACTTCCGCTTCCGCAAGTTCTGGGACTACTCCGGCGGCCTCGCCACCGACCTCCTCTACCACAACCTCTCGCGCTTCGCCGTCGCCCTCGGGTTCCCCTTTCCCAAACGGGTCTCGGCCGTCGGCGGCAACTACGTCCATTTCGACCGCGAGGTGCCGGACACGTTTACGATCCTCGCCGATTTCGAGGGCGATTTCTCAGGCATGCTCTTCGCCACTTCGGGCAATGACCGGGACATTCAGGACGTGATCCGCGGCGAGCACGCCACCATGACGTTCGAGCGGGAGGCCGTCATCGTTCGCCCCCAACGCCCCTATGAGGACGCCGTCGCTCAGAAGGCCCGCGAGATCGAGGGAGCCGAAATCGTCGAAGAGCGCCGCGACGGCCGGACGGTCATCCGGGAAATTCGCCTCCACGCCGCTCCGCGCCCCGGCCACGTCGAACAGTTCCTGAATGCCCTCCGGACCCGCCAACCGACGCACCTGGGGGCCGACGAAGGCTATCGCGTCATGACAACGATCGGCCTGGCCGTGGCGGCCTTTCGTCGCCAATCCGTCGCCCGGTTCGATCCCGCCCGCCAGAGGTTGATCTCCCTCTGACGCGACTGGCGGAGGAGCCCATGGTCCGGATCCGATTCGCAGGCTCCGCCGCGCTGGCCGTCCTGGCCCTAGGATGCGTCCGGCCGGAACGGACCCGCCGCGCGGTCGATCCGGCGGCGCTCGTCGGCTCGCGCCCCAACGTCATCATCATCCTTTGCGACGACCTGGGCTGGGGGGACATCGGCCCCAACGGCAACAAGGTGATCGTGACCCCTCATCTGAACCGTATGGCGCACGAGGGGGTCCGGCTGACTCAGTTCTACGCCAGCGGGAACGTCTGCACGCCGTCGCGCGCGGGGCTCCTGACGGGCCGCCTGGCCGTCCGGATGGGGCTGGAGCTTGTCTCCTCTCCTCAGCTCCCCATCGGAATCCCGACCGAAGAGATCACGCTGGCTGAATTGTTGAAGGGGGCCGGCTACGCGACGGCCTGCATCGGCAAGTGGCACCTCGGCCATCTGCCTCTATACTGGCCCACACGCCACGGCTTCGACTACTACTACGGCCTTCCGTACAGCAACGACATGACGCCTCTGGCGCTTTATCGGATGGAAGAAAACATCGAGGAGCCGGTCCGCCAGGAAACGCTCACCGAACGCTACACCGCCGAGGCGATCGCCTTCATCGAGGCCCACCGCGACTCCCCGTTCTTTCTCTACCTCCCGCACACGATGCCGCATGTCCCGCTCCACGCGAGCCCCCGGTTCGCCGGGCGCTCCCGCGCCTCGCTCTACGGCGACGTCGTCGAAACGATTGACTGGAGTCTCGGAGAGATCATGGCCGCCTTGAAGCGCCTGGGGATCGACGATCGCACGCTCGTCGTCTTCACCAGCGATAACGGCCCCTGGTGGGAAGGCGACGCCGGCGGTCTGCGCGACCGCAAGGGCTCAAGCTGGGACGGCGGTATGCGCGTCCCGTTCCTCGCCCGCTGGCCGGGGCAACTTCCCGCGCGGGCCATCTCCGAGGCCATCGCCACCCATCTCGACCTTCTGCCGACCGTGGCTCGGCTCGCCGGCGTATCGCCCCCGACGGACCGGCCGATCGACGGGCGCGACATAACGCCCCTTCTGCTCGGGAGTCGGCAATCGCCCCACCCCTATCTGGTCCTCTTTAACGGCGCCGAGGCCATCGCCGTGAGAACTCAGGCGTGGAAACTCGTCGCCCAAAGCTACTATCGGGCGAACACCGCCAACATCGGCCGTCCGGGCTACTACTATCACCCCGGTTTGCTCTTCGACATGCGGTCGCCGGCGCCCGAGCGGTATAACGTCGCCCGCGAGCACCCCGAAATCGTCGCTCAATTAGCCGCCTGGCTGGACGAAGCCCGCCGGACGATCGTCTTTGAATATCCCTCGCCAACCGGCCGCTGAAGCCGCGTTGCAACACGCCGTTGGCAACATGAGGGGTTCCGTTGCAATCCGGGGCTCCCGGCTCCAAAGGCGGCTCTCCAGCCAAGTCCGCCACTGAGAACGGCCGACGGGCCGCGACCTCGCCGGGCATGACCTTTGCACTCCCTACGATTGAAACCGGGCAGGGGTTCCGTCTGAAGAACCGCCACGCCTCGGAAAATTCTTCACGGCATGGAGGAAAGACGCCATGGACCTCATCAAGTGGGATCCGTTCAAGGATCTCTTCCCCTTCCGCACCGATCTGAACCGTTGGTTCGGGCTGCCTTGGGCCGCCAACGGCGGCCGGGAGTGGACCCCCTCGGTGGACATCATCGAGGACGACAAGGCCATCCGCCTCAAGGTCGAACTCCCCGAGGTGGACAAGAAGGACGTGAACGTCGAAATCGAGCAGGACTCGCTCACGATCCGGGGCGAGCGCAAGCTCGAAAAGGAGGAGAAGAAGGAGCACTATCGCCGGATCGAGCGCTGCTACGGCGCCTTCTCCCGCAGCTTCTATCTACCGGAATACGTCGATCGCAAGGCGATCACGGCCGATTATAAGGACGGCGTGCTGACGGTCACCTTGCCGAAGACGAAGGCCCCCAAGCCGGAAAAGGTCGCCGTCGCCGTGAGCTGAGCCTCCCGGCGCGCCCTTCGGCCCACGCCAGGCCCAACGGCCAGCGCTTCCCCCCTCGCAGGACGGCCCCCTCGTCGCGGGTCCCGTGACCGGTCAGACCGGTCAGCCCCCGGCGGGGCGGGCCGTCAGTATTTCCCCTCGGCCTCCCCCGCGCGGACCGGATAGGGGACGTCGTACCCCTTGACGGCGTGCCAGATGATCCGATTCAGCGTGTCCTCATCTGCCTCGTCGATCTCGTCAAGCTCTTCGGCCAGCGACTTCTCGGCCCAATAGCGCGCAGGGCCGGAGAGCGCCTCCAGCTCCGGGTTCATCTCATCCAGCGGAATCCGATGGGGCCGGGCCGTGTACGGCGAAAGGTCCGGTTCGTCCTGAAAGCAGCGGACCATCGGCGTCGCCGTCAGATCGATCTGGTTCATCGGCGTGAGCGCCAGGATCAGTTCCATCGTCCGTAGCATCCCCGTCTGGTTATAGTTGGTCGAATCGATGAACCCCCGCCGCGTGTAAGGACTGATGACATAGGCGATCGTCCGGTGCCCGTCCACGTGGTCGAGGCCTGCCTGGGGATCGTCCTCGGTGACGAAGATGCACGTCTGCGGCCAGAAGCGGCTGCGGGTGACGGCCTCCACGATGCGACCGAGGGCCAGGTCGTTATCGGCGACGGTCGCCCGGGGCGTCGGCCGTCCCGGCCGCGTCCCCATCGTGTGATCGTTCGGCAGCAGCATGACGATGAAGTGGGGCAGCTCGCCTTCGGTCTCGTACCGGCGGAGCTCGCGCAGAAAAACGTCGGCGCGATACTGGTCGGAAACGATGCCGGGAAACCCGATGTAATCCGGGCAGATGTAGGGCTCGATGGTTTTGAGGTGGGTTGTCGCCCGGATCCGCACCCGTCCCGTCCCCTCCTGATAATCCCGCCAGATGTCAAGGAACGTCAGCCCCGGCGGATCAATCTGCGCCTGAACCATTTCGCCGTAATTCCGAAACGTCAGCCCGCGGGCAAGGACCTTGTCCCAGATGAATCCTCCGGCTGAATTGGCCAGCATGTCCTCGCCGTCATAGGGGTAGCTGCGCGGCCAGCCGCCGAAGGATTTCTCGAGGTAGTCGGTGGCGTAGGCCGCCGTGGCCCAATGGTGCCCATCGGCGCTCAGAATGCCCGAACAGTAAAAGTTATCAAAGAGCGTAAACTCCTCGGCGAGGGCGTGGTGGTTCGGCGTCACCTCTTCGCCAAACAGACACAAATTCGGATCGCCGTTGCCCTTCTTCAGGTCCCCCAGCACCTGATCGTACGTCCGATTCTCTTTGATGATATAGATCACGTGTTTGAAGACGGAGCGTTCTCCCTCGAACAACGGCACGGGGACCGGCCGACGGCTCGGGCTCCGGCGAGCTTCCAACCCCGCGACGGACCAGATCGCGCCGTTGTTTCTCTGCACCTCTCGCGTCATGCGACCGAGCCCCCCCCCGCCCGGCGCCGGAATGATCGAAACCGAGCCCAGGTGATCATGCGTATTGGAGCCCCCGGGGCTGCGCGCTTCGTCCAGGGACCCTACCCCCTTGACGTTGGCCACGTAAAGTATCCGCCCCGTCGAATCCAGTCTCACGGCTCCCGGATACCATCCCGTGGGAACGAAACCGAGGACGCGGCTCGTGCCCGATCGGCCCCGCCCCGGAGAGGCGTCTCGCCCGAGTTCGACGACGGCCAGCGCGTTGTTCGATCCGTTGGCCACGTAGAGCCGCCGCTCTGAGGGATCGAGCGCGAGCGCGTTCGGCGCGCTTCCGAAGGGAGAGCCCGTCTCCGGTCGCGTCGAGATCGTCTCGATTACGCGGCGGGCTTCGGTATCGATCACCGAGACCGTGTCGCTATTGGCGTTGGCGACGAAAAGTCGCGTCCCCGCCGGATTGAGCGCCAGACCCGAGGGATGGAGCCCCACCTCCACCTGCGCCACTACCGTGCGCTCGGCCAGGTCCACGACCGAAACCGTCCCGCTGGCGCCGATAAACGTCGCCGGATCGACGACCATGCGCGAGCCGGAGGTCGGCCCCGTCGGATCGGAGGGCTCCGGTCGGCGACCCGCCCAATTGGAAACGTAGGCCATCGCCCCGGCGACGACGACCCCGTAGGGGGCAATGCCGACCTCGATTTCCTCGATGGCTTCCGTCGCCAGATCGACGATCCCGAGCGTATTGTTCCGGCTGAGCGCCACGAGCAATTGTCGCCCGGCGGCCGAAAGCGCCAGGCCGCCCGGCACCGGCCCGTCCCGATCGCGCCGCGCCGCCGTCAGCGTCAACGCCCCGGCAAGACTCCACTGCCCGCTCGCGTCGGACTCCAGCACCGCGATCCCTTCGGTCGAACGGCTGACGTAGAGCCGCCGACCGTCGTCCGACGCC
Organism: uncultured Candidatus Sumerlaeota bacterium; assembly: GCA_964463045.1. Lineage (GTDB taxonomy): Bacteria > Sumerlaeota > Sumerlaeia > MVZB01 > JAJFLK01 > CAYXAU01. The sequence goes on from CAYXAU010000011.1 coordinate 27,171, forward strand.
GCCAGCCCGTGAAAACTCGTCTCCCGCAACGGAATCGTCTGCCGCACCTTGCGCTCGCTCAGGTCGATCACCGTCACGTCGTGCAGATTCTTGACGACGAGCGTTCGCCCATCGGGCGACGGCCACAGGTCGACCGGCCGTCCGGGAAACTCAATCTGAAAGCCCGCCGGGCGGAGGATCTGATTGGTCGGGACGACCACCGAGCCATCGGGCCGACGCCCGACGGGAGCTTCCAGTCCGATCCGCTCGTCTCCCCGCAGGCACGCGCCGGCGATCAGGCCCCCGATGATCGGAACACAACAGGCCGCTGCGCGATTCACGTGGCTCATCCTCGCTTTTCCCAATGGGATGGCGGCATTGTTTGCGCGGGGCGCGCCAACCGCAAGCCCAATCGCGCCCAGCCGAGCCTCAGCGGCCCAAGGCCGCCTTCTGGCGCGCCCGCGCCTCGGCCGACGGCCGCGGGGGGCCGTCATACGGGCGCGCCCCCGGGTTGCCCGAGATCGGCGGCGCGCTCCTCAGGCTGGGGTCCTCGACCGCGGGGGCCTGGATCAGGCCGTAATATCGCGCCTTCCAATAAGCGTTGAGCCACGCCGAGGGATCGAAGACCTTCCGCCCGCCGGAGCCGCCGTCCAGGTGAAAGGGATTGTGAGACCATCGCATGGGGCCCCGCTCGCGGGGGGAAAGCACGACGGAACCGCCCGCGTAGGCCGTATGGCCCGCCCGCGGCCGCAAATCATGCCGGTGCGAGTTGCGATAAGAGTGGTCGATAAGGTCCAAAGGCCATTCACGTAGATGCTCGACGGCGGCTTCGATCTCCGCCTCAGCCCCGGTAAGGGCCGCGTAGGTGACGTTGAAGAACGGGTTCCGCTCGATCCGCTCAATCTCGAAACTGCGTTCGAGCCCCCGGCGGTGAAGCGAGGCGAGCCACGGGTCCGGTTCGTAGCGCAGGAGCGTGAAGTAGATGAAAAAGGCCATCCGATCGTCGGAATGATTCACGTCGTCGGGGGGAAAGACGAGCTTCTGCCGGAGCGCCTCCCGATGGTAGCGCATCGCCAGCAGTTGATCGTGCGCCCGATCGAATCGCGCCTCTCCCGTGAGCGCCCGCGCCGCCCGCATGTAAGCCATCGCCTCCATGCCGTTGAGTCCGCGGGCGTAATAGCCGACCGGCCGCTGCAGGTATTCCGGGTCCCACCGGCCCCACTTGGTCGGCAGGCCGTCCATGTCCCGGAGGACCCAACCGTTGTCGATGATGTGGGCGCCGATCCGGCCCAGATGCTCGGCGGCGCGCGCCTTATCCCGCCCCTGAGCGGCGAAATCGTGAAAGATGGCCACCCCATAAACCTGCGCGTCCACCTCGTCGCTCGACGTGTCGGCCTTCCATTCCCACAGGCCGTCGGGGGTCGGGTGCCATTCCGCCGGGCAACACCCCGACGTTCCCATCGACTTGACGCCGGTCTCGCCGACGGCCCAGATCGCCCGCGCCGGAAAGCCGGGGATCGGCGTGATCTCCTCGGTCCACTTGAGCGCCTCGAACGTGTCCACGGCCTCGGCGTAGGCGGCCGGGTCCCCCGTCACCGCAAACTTGAAGCTCATCGCCGCCAGATATTCCGCGCTCCAGCCGCCGTCGTTGTCGCTCACCTCGCGCAGCCATTCCGAACGCTCGTCCTCGCGCTGGATCTGATGAGTGAACCCGAGGCGCTTCTGCCCCCAGGCCTCCAGATGCCGCTCGTAATAGTCGGCCTTCTTGAGCAGCGTGTACGGCTCGTATTCGATCACGCCAAGGCCGCCGTCGGTGGCGACGTAAGCCGCCCGATCGGCCACGGCGATCTGATGCACCCGGTTGGACGGTAACCAGCGATCGGCGGCGAAGTATTGGAACGCCCCTTCGACGGCCCGGATGGCCCCCTCGGTCGTCCCGATCCAGAAATCGCTCTCGAATCCGGCGGCCAGACACGTCGTGTCCTCGTAACATAACCCCTGCTCACCGCCGATCCGCTTTAGCGCCATCCCGCGCAGAAGCCCGAGCCCGCGATCGGTCGCGATATAGAGCCGCCCACCGATCGCGAGCAGGTCCCGCGCCCGCGACGAAGGGAGCTCTCCCCAATCGGCCACGTCGATCGTGTTGAAGCGATCGCCCTCGAAAACGGCCAGCCGTCCCGGCAGGAGCGCATAGACCGAATCGGCGTGCGTCGCCAGCCGGAGAATGGCTCCGGGAGCCTCCCCCCCGCCGACGGCGCGCCATTGACCGGCCTCGAGCCGCAGCAGTCGCGAACCCACGGCGCCATAGATGTCCCCGCGGAAAGAGCTGAGGTCGGTTACCGCCGCCTCGCCGTGCCGTTCCCATCCCGTTTCCCTGAGCCGGAACGGCCCTCGCGGCGTGAGCGCCCACAACGCCCCCCCGGCGACGATGAGTCGATCCACCGGACCGGCCACGCCCTCGACCGCCAACAGTTGATCCCCCACCAGCCGCAGCAAGCTCTCCTGCGAGCCCGCGTAAACCTTTCCCTGGTGAACCGCTACGGCCCGCAGGGACGACGAGGTCGGAATCTTGCGACCCACCTCCTGGAGGTAGACGTCGTCGGCGACCGATCTCCAGGGCGAAGGGACGGCGGTCGGATCGGCGGCGCCGCCGGGTGCGCCCGCAAAGAGCAACACCGTCAAGGCGATCCATCGAACGGCTTGCATGACGCTTGCCTCCGTGGCTGGGCGTTTGGACCGGCCCGCCTCGCCCCCTGGGCTTCCGGCCCGCTGTGCTTCCCGCTCGGGGGGCATGCCGTCCCCACCCGGCCCCGGCGGGCGCCTGGTCCGAAGCGTCCGCCATCATAGCGACTTTCCGCCCGGGGGCCAGCCTCAACGTGCCCGCCGGCGATCCGCCGCCGGTTGAGATTCGCGCCTGAAGCTGGACAATGGGGCGCTTTCGTCGACGACGCCGGTAACGCCCTATCCCGACGCCGCCGGACAGGACGCCAAGCCCCCGGACTCATGGCCGAGGGCACAGATGCTCCAAAGGATCACGAGGGGACGACCATCATGCTGGGCCAACTGATCCAACCGGAACTCCAGACGCTCATCCGCGAGAAAAACTTTGCCGAACTGCGGGAGACGCTACGCGAACTCTCTCCCCCCGATCTGGCCGAGCTCCTGGCCGATCTGGACCCTACCGACATGGCCGTCGTCTTCCGCGTCCTGCCGCGCCAATCCGCCGCCGAGCTCTACGAGCACCTGCCGCTGGAGATTCAGGAGACGCTCCTGCGGGCGCTCGCCAGCGAGGAGGTCGCCAACCTTCTCAACGACATGGCCCCCGATGACCGGACGGCGCTCCTCGAGGAGCTCCCCGGCGACGTCACGCGCCAGCTCCTGGCGCTGCTCTCCCCTAGCGAACTCTCCGTCGCCAAGAGCCTGCTCGGCTATCCCGAAGAGAGCGTCGGCCGGCTGATGACGCCGGATTACCTGGCGATCCATGAGGGTTGGACGGTCAGGGAAGTCCTCGAGCACATCCGGGCTCGCGGGCGGGACAGCGAAACGCTCAACGTCCTCTTCGTCGTCGATGAGAAAGGGACGCTCATCGACGAGATTCGCCTGCGCGACGTTCTGCTCTCGCCGGAAGGCCGCAAGGTCGCCGACCTGATGGACCGGCGCTACGTGGCCCTGAGCGCAACCGACGATCAGGAAACCGCGGTGGCCGCCTTCCGGAAATACGATCGCTTCGCCCTTCCCGTGACCGATACCCAGGGCGTGCTCGTCGGCATCGTCACCGCCGATGACGTGCTCGACGTGGCCGAGGAAGAGGCCACCGAGGACATCCAGAAGCTGGGGGGGCTGGAGGCGCTCGATCTGGGCTACATGGCCACGCCGCTCGCGGTCCTCGTGCGAAAAAGGGCCGGTTGGCTCGTGCTTCTCTTTCTGGGGGAGCTCCTGACGGCGACGGCGATGGGCTATTTCGAGGACGAAATCTCCCGCGCCGTCGTCCTGGCGCTCTTTGTCCCCTTGATCATCTCCAGCGGCGGCAACAGCGGCTCCCAGGCCGCTTCCCTCATCATCCGGGCCCTCGCCCTGGGCGAGGTCCAGCCGGCCGACTTCGGGCGCATCCTCCGGCGGGAGCTGGTCTCGGGCTTCTCCCTCGGCGCGATCCTGGGCGCGATCGGATTCCTGCGCATAGCCCTCTGGTCGGTCTTCACGGACCTCTATGGCCCTCATTGGCTGCTGATCGGGCTTACGATCTGGCTCACGTTGGTCGGCGTCGTCCTCTGGGGAACGGTCGCTGGGTCGATGCTCCCGATCGCGCTCAAACGGCTGGGGACGGACCCGGCTCACTCCTCGGCCCCGTTCGTCGCCACGCTCGTCGACGTGACGGGGATCGTCATCTACTTCTCCGTGGCGGCTCTCCTCCTGCGGGGCACGCTCCTTTGAAGGCCGCCCCCGTCCACCGCACGGTTCGATGAACCGCGAACACATCGCCTTCGTTTTCCCCGGTCAAGGGTCCCAATTCGTCGGCATGGGACGCACGCTGGCCGAGTCGAGTCCCGAGGCGCGAGCCGTCTTCGACGAAATCGACGCCGTCCTGGGCCGCCCCGTCTCCCGGTTGTGCTTCGAAGGCCCCGAGCCAACGCTCCGGCAAACCGCCGAGACCCAGCCGGCCGTCTTCGCCGCGAGCGTCGCCGCCTGGGCGGCGCTCCAGGCCGCCGGCGTCGAAGGCTCCATGACCGCGGGCCACTCGCTCGGCGAATACGCCGCCCTGGTCGCGGCGGGAAGTCTCGACCTGGCCACGGCGGCCCGGCTTGTGGAGATCCGGGGCCGCGCCATGGACGAGGCCGGTCGCCGACGTCCCGGCGCAATGGCCGCCGTACTGGGCCTGGCGGCCGATCGCGTCCCGGCCGTGGCCGAAGCGGCCGCGGCGGCCGGGCTGATCGTTCCGGCCAACTGGAACGCCCCCGACCAGGTGGTCTTCGCGGGGGAACCGGCGGGGATCGAGCGAGCCGTCGAGCTCGCGCGCGCCCAAGGGGCCCGCCGCGCGCTCAAGCTTAACGTGAGCGGGGCGTTCCATTCGCCGTTGATGGCGGCGGCGACCGCCCCCGTGGGCGAAGCATTGGCAGGGGCCAGGATTTTCAGTCCGACCCGGCTGCGGTTTATCTCCAACGTGACGGCCGACTTCGAGGACGATCCGACGAAGATCGGCGAACTGCTGGTGAGGCAACTGACCTCGCCGGTCCGTTGGGTCGAGGTTGTTCAGAGGCTGGTCCGGTCGGGAGCACAGGTGATCGTGGAAGTGGGGCCGGGCTCGGTCCTGACGGGTCTGGCACGTCGGATCGACGCCGCGCTCAAATGCTATAACTTCAATGATACCAGTGACTTGGCGCGAATGAAGGCCGAGATCGAGAGGGTACCCTGAAGTCACCTGTCCCCTTCATCTTCTTAGACATAGAGCGTTTCGGAGGTAAGAGTCAGCCGGAAAGACGCTTAACCGATTGGATGAGGGTTTGATTTAATCAGAATGAACCTGATTTTTACGCATTTAGCAATAGTATATTGCATTATGATATGAATAACGTTGATAATGTAAATTGCAATGCGGTCATTTTTATCTAACTCTTTTATTTCCAATGGTTTAGCTTGGCCCCACGTTCCGGGCAGCGCTGGCACGGACCGTGCTCTATGATTGCCTTGGGTGGCGAATTTTCATGGACCGGGGGTCTGCGATGTTATATCGATGTATTGTCAAGAATGGCCACCAGGGATCAGGGCGTCACGTCGAAAAGTCGATCCTGGTCCGTGCCGAAACGGCCCTTGAGGCCATGGCCAAAGTCAAGCGCTTCTCGGGCGTCAAGAAAGGAAGGCTCCTCCGCAGCGGGGCCAGCGTCCTGAGCATCGAGCGCGCCGAGGAAGGATGATTTCACTGGCGGGGAGGCCAACCGAATCATAATCGGATCGGCCCTCCGGTTCCGCCCGGGCCAGCAGGTCCGGTCGCCCGGGGCGGCGCTCCGATCTCAAGCGGTGAACTTCTTTTCCCGCTAAACCCACCACTTACACCTTGCCGCCGGCTCTTCTGACCCAAAAGACCGGCGGCTTTTTTTTGCCCCCGCCTCGAATCCAGTTGGCTTGGAGGGGGCGACCCCTCGGAACCAGGGGCTCCGTTCAGCTCCCGGGGCGAGCCAATCGCTCGTAAAAGTCGGCCCGCCGCGTCGTCTCCTGCCGACTCAGCAGCGAGATCAGCGGCACCAGCAGGAGCGGCAGCAACGTCGTTGGATACGAGGGGTCGATCCCGCGACCTTGAAAAGTGAACAGATAAGCGAAGACGCGGGCCGGCCAGGCGGCGTCCTCGCCGGCCTCGAACTCGATCCGGAGCGCCTGCTTGATCAGGACGAACCAGACCAGGCCCACGACGTAGCCCAACAGCATGCCCCAGAAGGCCCCGGCCTCCGTCGTCCGTTTCCAGTAAAAGACGAACCCGACGGCGATGGCCGGCGGGCAGACCATGGCGAACCCGAACAAAAGAAGGTCCAGGACGGAGATGCGGAAGTCCCGGATCAAGAGGGCGATGACGGCGGCGACGAGCCCATAGACGACGGTGGCGATCCGGAAGGCCCGGAGCTTTCGGATGGGATCATAGTCGCGCGTGAATCGGAGCCAGTCCTGAACGAACAACGTGGCACTGGCCAGGAGAATCGGCCCCCCCGAGGAGATGATCGCCGCCAGCACGGCGGCCAGGGCCACCCCGCCGATCCAGGGATTGATGTCGGCGGCCAATTGCGTGATGTAGCGGTAGGAACTCAGGCCGGCGTGAGCCCCATAGCGGGCCAGCGTTTGAACGCCGATCCAACCGGCCAGCACCGGCATCAACGCCCCGATGGCCCCCCCGACGAAAAAGGCCGGAATGATGGCCCGTTCGCTGCGGGCCGCTCCGGCGAAGTTGACGTAGATCGAAGCCGCCGGCGTGTGGATCGTCGCCGAAAAGAACATCCCGATCACGCCTCCCCAGCCGGCCCCGATGAAACTCCACCAGGCCGCCGCCTCCTTGCCGTCCTCGGCCAGGCGACCGTTGACCCCCTCGACCACCTTCTCCCAGCCGCCCAGCTCGCGGACGCCCAACCAGCCGACGGCCAATAAACCCGACAAAATGACGGCACAGTGGATGAGGTTGGTCACGGCCGATCCCCAGAGGCCGCCGAGCGCCGTGTAGGTGATCAGGATGGCGGCGGCGATGAAAACCGTCACGGTGAACGGCAGCGGGGTCAGGGCGTCGAGGATCGCGCCGATCAGAAAGGCTTCGATGACGTCAACGATGAGATATTCCGTCTGAACGCAGAGACTCGTCAGCGCGACGCACCGTTCCGAGCCGAAGCGCTGGCGGAACACTTCCGAAACCGTATGAAGCTGCAGGCGCCGGAAGGGAACGGCGTAGAACAGAGCCACGAGCGCCATGGCCAGAAAGGTGTTGATGCCGTACCACCAGAGGTTCCAGACGCCGCCGTTGATGACGTCGCCGGCCACGCCATAGGTCCCCGCTCCGCCGATCCGCGTCCCGGCGATGCCGAAGGCGAGCATGATCGTCCCCATCCCGCCGCCGGCCAGCGCCCATTCGCGGGCGCTGCGGCTGCGCGTGGCCAGCAGGCTCCCGACGATCGTCACGATCACCATGTAGACAACGATCATCGTGACGGGTATGGCGCCCATTGGAAGCAATGCGACGGGGAATGAAGCGCGCAGAAAGCCCCCCCAGGCGCGGAGACCGGCTAATAAGGCACGTTCAACGGTCGAGGGTCAATGCCAATCGGGCCAAGGGCGGGGCCGGCGCGCCCGTGGCGGCTTCACTTCCAACGCAGCCGCCGCACGTCGATCGTCCCCATCGGGCTGAGGTCGTAGCCTTCCAGGTCAGGGGCGGAGAGATAGGGGTGGGTATAATGAAAAATCGGGATGATGACGAGCTGATCCATGAAGTAAGCCTCGGCACGGCGCAGGATCTCCAACCGGCGGGCCGGGTCGGCCTCGCGGCGAGAGGCCTCGACCAGCCGGTCGAACTCCGGATCGCTCCATTGGGTGTTGTTGTTGCCTGAGGTCGAAAGGAAAAGGTCCAGGAAATTGATCGGGTCGGCGAAGTCGGCGACCCAACCATTGCGGGCCAGATCGAAACGGCCCTGATTGCGGTTCTCGATCACGACGCGGAACTCCTGATTCTCCGGCGTGATCTCGATCCCCAGTTCCCGCTTCCAACTTTCCTGCAGGACCTGAGCGATCGCGCGATGCATCTCGAGGGTGTTGTACAGATACCGCAGCCGGGGAAAGCCTCGGCCGCCGGGGTAGCCGGCCTCGGCCATCAGCCGGCGCGCTTCTTCAAAGCGCCCGTCCTCGACGAAGCGGCGGGGGGGCAGCTCGCCGTAAAGCAACGGCGGGACGATGCCGTAGGCGGGTCGTTCGTCGGCTCGCGTCACGTTGGCGACGATCGCCTGGCGGTCGATCGCCAGATTCAGCGCCTGACGCACGCGCCGATCGGCGAAGACGGGCAGCTTCATGTTGATATTGATGTAATAGGTTCCGATCTGTTCGGCGATCCGGAGGGCCGGGCTGCCGCGGAGTTGCGGAATGTCGGCCCGGGGTGCCAGGTAAGTCCCGTCGATTTCGCCGTTGTCAAAGGCGATGCGCTCGGTCGTCTCTTCCTCGATGAATAGAAATCGGAGCCGCCGCATCGCGACGTTGGCCGAATCCCAGTAATCTTCCCGGCGGACGCCTTCGAGGAAATCGTTCGGATGATAGGCCGTCAAACGGAACGGCCCGTTGCCCACATACGTCTCCGGACGGAGGGCCCATCCCGGATGGGCCCGGTCCGCCGCGCTTGAGACCGGAAAGTACGTATGATGGGCGGTCAATTGAGGAAAAAACGGGGCCGGGGCGACAAGCCGCACGCGCAAATGGAGGGGATGAACGGCCTCGACGCCCACCGCCTCGCGCGGCCCCCGCCGCTCGTAATAGGCCTGCGCCCCCTCGATGTAGAAAAGCATGTAGCTGTATTCGGAACCGAAATCCGGGTTGAGCTGGCGATCCAGCCAGGCGTGGACGAAATCCTCAGCAGTGACCGGTTCCCCGTTGCTCCAGGAAGTCACCCGCAGTCGGAAGTCATAGAGGCGCCCATCGGGCGAGACGCTCCAGCTCTCGGCGATGTCCGGCTGGGGAAAGCCCCGGGCGTCGAGCACCGTAAGCCCACGGATGAAGTTCATGATGGCGCGCGTGGAGTTGATGTCCTGGCTCAGCCCCGGGTCCAATGTCTTCGGCGCGGCTCCGATGCTGATGATCACCTCCCCGGCTTTGCGCCGTTGCGCTCGCGTGTCGGCCCGGCAGGCTCCCAACGCTCCGCCGATCAAGCCGGCGGCGAGGGCAAAAGCCCAACCGGCGGCCCGGAGGAGACGGGCTGGCTTTTCCATGGCGGCGCAACTTACCATGGACCGAGGGGGGAGGGAAAGCCGTCTCGATGAAGGCCATTCAGGAAGCGATCGCCCGCCTGGGCGAGGGCGATCCCGTCGGCGAGGAACTCGCCGGACGGGTAGCCGGGGAAATCCTCGCCGGAGAGGCCACGCCGGCCCAGATCGGAGCTTTCTTGACGGCTCTGCGCATCCGAGGGGAAAGGGCCGAGCACCTGCTGGGCTTCGCACGGCGCATGCGCGCCGCGGCCCGGCCGGTCCGTGTCGCCGACCCCCTCGACCTCGTTGATACCTGCGGGACGGGGGGGGACGCCGCCGGAACCTTCAACGTCTCGACCGCCGCCGCCCTCATCGCCGCCGGGGCGGGCGTCCGCGTCGCCAAGCACGGCAATCGCGCCGTCACCGGCCGCTGCGGCAGCGCTGACGTCTTACAGGCCCTTGGGGTCGATATCGAATGCCCCCCGGAGGCGGCCGAGCGATGCCTGCGTGAGGCGGGGCTCGCCTTCTTCTTCGCCCCGACGTTTCACGCGGCCATGCGCCACGCGGCCGCCCCGCGGCGGGAGATCGGGGTCCGGACGATCTTTAACATGCTCGGGCCGCTGGCCAACCCCGCGGGGGCGCGCCGCCAGCTTATCGGCGTTTACGACCAGCGGCTCGTCCCGCTCCTGGCCGAAACGCTCCTTGAGCTGGGCTCCATCCATGCTCTGGTCGTTCATGGGGAAGATGGATTGGACGAGATTACGGTTACCGGGCCGACCCACGTCGCCGAGCTCCGCGACGGAACGCTCCGATCCTACACGATCGAACCCGAGGCCTTCGGCCTCCGCCGGGCCTCGCCGGAAGCCCTGCGTGGGGGAGACGCCGCCTTAAACGCGGCGATCCTCCGGAGCATCCTCACGGGAGAAGCCGGTCCCCCGCGCGACGCGGCCGCGCTGAACGCCGCCGCCGCGCTCGTCGTCGGCGGGCGCGCCGCCGATCTCGCCGAAGGCCTCGCGCGCGCCGGCGCGGCCATTGAGAGCGGGGCGGCCGCGCGCGCGCTGGAGCGGCTCGTCGAAGCCTCGCGCGCCGCCCGTGTCGGATGAACATCCTCGACCGCATCACGGCATACAAGATCGGGTTTGTCGAGCGCCGCCGGGCTGAGCGACCGGTCGAGGCCATCAAAGCTCAGGCTGAGGCCGCCGGGCCCGGCCGGGGCTTTGCGCGGCCTCTTCGGGGACCCAGAGACGCCGGCGGCCATCGTATCCCGGGCACCGCGCCCCGCGTCGTGGCCGAGATCAAGCGGGCCTCCCCCAGCAAGGGACTCATCCGGGCAGAGTTCGACCCGGCCGCGCTGGCGCAGTCTTATGAGGCCGGCGGGGCGACGGCGCTCTCGGTCCTCACTGACGAAGCCTTCTTTGGCGGCTCGATCGACGACCTCGCGCGGGCGCGCGCGGCAAGCGCCCTGCCCATCCTCCGCAAGGAGTTTATGATCGACGCCTACCAGGTTTATGAGGCCCGCGCCGCCGGGGCCGACGCGATCCTGCTCATCGCCGGGCTGATCGACTGGCCCGCCCAGCGGGAACTGCGCCGGCTGGCGGCCGCCCTGGGCCTGGACGTCCTGATCGAGATTCACGCCAGGGAGGAGCTCGAACCGGCCCTTGAACTTGAGCCCGACGCCCTCGGCATCAACAACCGCGATCTGCGCAGCGATGATTTTCGCACTGATCTCTCGCGCACGGCGACCCTCGTGCCCGACGTCCCCGAGGCCATGACGCTCATCAGCGAAAGCGGCGTCCACGCCCCGGAGGACGTGGCCCGCCTGGCCACGCTCGGCGTGGACGCCCTCCTGATCGGCGAACGCCTCATGCGCGAGCCGGACCCCGGCGCGGCGATCGCCGCGCTTCTGGCTCACGTCGGCTGACCGCCTGCCGCCCCCCGTCTCGGACGCCTACCAGAGAAAATCCTTCTCGTAACCGCAGTCGATCAGGAGATCGCCGAACATGAGCTTGAAGCCGAGGGCGTTTTCGGCGCTGAAGTGGTTCTTCCAATCGCCGACGACACCCTTGCGTTGGGGGGAGCGCGGATCCTCCTGCCCGACTTCGCGTCCGGACATCTTCTCAAAGCTCGTCTCCTCGACGATGTGACGGACCAGCGCCGCCTCGGCCTTGAAGCCCAAAGCGGCCAAGAGACGATGAAGTTCACCGACCGCGTCCGCCTTGAGCGCCTCGTAAGAAACCACCGGCACGCCCGGGACCGTCTTCCATACCTGGACGTCGACGTAGCGCTTGCAGGAGGCGCACCAGCGCAGGAGATTCTCGGCCTTGAACAGCTCCTCCTTGCTCATCGTGCGAAAAAAAACCGGGGCGCGCTTGGGATTGAGCGACGAAAGGTGAAAATAATTGGAGACGACCACGTCTCGAAGGTCCCGGTAAACGTAAACGGCCCGGATTTCGCGCTCGGCGAGAATCTCAAATAGACCCGGCGAGGACATGATGTGCCCATGGAACACCTGGCCCGGCTGCAGATTCAGCAGCTCCTCCGGACGGGTCCCCTCCAGACGCTCCATCGGAAACCGCTCGTAGCCCGGCAGCATCGAGAGCATGGCCACCGTCCAGGTGGTTCCCGATTTGGGAACGCTGTTAACGAGCAGCCGCCGCGGGGGGTTATCCCGCAGAAACGCCTGCCGGGCCCGCTCCAGTTCGGCCGTCGGGGCCGGCGTCGAATTCATCTCCCCCACTGCTCTCGCGGTCGATGACGGCCGCTCGCGGCCGTCGCCGGGGCCGGAACCTTCATCGCTGGGCGAGGGCATCGGTCACCTCCGTGGACGCCAGGGCCGGATGCGTCCGGCGCACCAGGTCCAGAAAGTCGCCGGCGGCCTCGGCGTCGGAAAGCGGCTCGACCGCCTTGAGGCCGTTCCGGACCAGTCGAGCGCGGAGCCCCGGCTCGCGCAGCAGACGCTCGACGGCCGCCGCGGCCCGGCCGACGTCCCCCACGGGAACGAGAAGCGCATTGACCCCTTGTTCGGCGTAATCCCGGACACCCCCGCTCTCGGACAGGACGCAGGCGGTCCCGCAGGCCATCGCCTCGACGCCGGAGCGGCCGAACCCGTGATGCCGCGACATTTCGAGAAACACGTCGGCGCGCCAGTAAAGGGGCGGCAGCTCCTCCGGGTTTACGCGCCCGGCGTTGACGAACGGAAAGTTCACCGTGAGCCGATCCAGCTCCGGCGAGCCGAACAGCACGATCTCGACAAGCGGGAGCCGCGCCGCGACTTCCTCCAGCGTCTTCAGCACCAGATCGAATCCTCGATGCGGGTGGCCGAGACGACACATCGCCAGAACGGTCGGCGGGCGCCCCGGCTCCTTCGGCCGGGGATAAAAAAGGTCCAGGTTCATGCCAGGCCGGATCAGATGACAATGATTACCCTGGGAGGCCATGGCCTCGCACAGAAAGCGCGTCTTGGCGAATTTGACCTCGATGCGGGCGTAGGATTCCTGGACGCCCTGACGCCGGACGGCATCGCCTTCGTCGTAAAAATTGGCCTCAAGGTCCTGGATAAAATAGTAAGCGCGCCCGCCGGCCGTCCGCGCGGCCAGCCGGGCCACCGGCTCGACCGTCTCCCACGAGGTGGCCAGTAAGACGTCGAATGGGCCGGGGAAGCGGTCCGGAATCTCATCCCACGCCGGGACGTGCGCCGGCTCGGCGTAAAGCACGTGGGGATGGCGGTCGCACCGACTGAGCGAAACGATCGTCGCGTGATGCCCCCGCTCGATCAACTGGTTCAGCAAATTGACGACGGAGATGACCCCGCCATAGGGATTCAGCGTCGGCAGCACACAAAAGATCTCCAGCGGACGGCCGGCTGCGGGTGAACCCCTGGCATTCGATGACAATTGCGGGGCCGCCGAGCCGCCGAGCCATCGCTCTTCCAGCCGAGCGATCGAGGCCGGTCGCTCAGCCGCGGACGGCGAGTCTCCCCAACGGCGCCGCAGGATCGCCGCCGAACGCTGAAGGGCCGCCTCCGGAGCGGCCTCGTGGGACGCGACGGCCGGACGGTAATAAACGTAAAGGTCGTCCAGGCAGCCGACGCGGAATCCGCGCCAGCGCATCCTTTCGGAAAGGTCCCGGACGGCCGACGGAAGATCGGCGAAAAGCTCATCGATCGGCCCCACCTCCGCCAGAGCCCTCCGGCTCGCCACGAAGGCGAAGGCCTCGCCTTCGGCGAGATCGGGCGTCTGCGCAGGACCGAATGAACGCGCGAGTTCGCTCATTCGGAGCAGGTCCGAACCCGGCCGCATCGGCACTCGGGCGCGCACCCCCCAAGGCGACAGGGGAGACGCCAGCCCCAGCCGCCCATCGCGTCCGAACGCCGCCTGAAGACAATCCAGCCAGCCGGGGGTGACGACGACGCACGGCGAAAGACAGAAAATCAGATCGGCCTCAAGCCCCCGCATCACTTCGGCGAAGGCGTGGACCGAGCCCAGGGGGCGGCGGCGGCGGATCAGACGCAAGCGGTCGGGGTTCAGGTCGGCGTAGGCCTTGAGGCGCCCGGCGATGACGTCATCATTGGCGTCGTCGACAACGGTCAGCCGCCACGTCTTCCCGCCGCCCCACTTGAGGAGCGCGTCCAGGCAGGGGCGCGCGCGATGCCAAAGCCCCTGGACGCAAACGACAGCCTCGCAGGAGGCCGGCCCTGAATCGCCTGAGACCGCCATGTCATTTGAGGGCCATCGTTGGATTCAGGACAAAGCGGTGGATTTTTTCGAGCGCGTCCTCCCACCGCAGGGACTTAACCGTCTGGAGGCCGCCCTCGGCGATCCGCTGACGCAGCGCCGCGTCTTCGACCAGCTCGCCGAGACGCGCCGCCACGCAACTGACCGTCGGTTCGGTCAGAAGGGCGTTCTCCCGATCGCGCAGGAGCCAGAGATTGTGTTCGTTGTGGTTGGTGACCGTCGCGCACCCGCTCGCCATGTACTCCAGCGGCTGATAGGAGGGGTGGGTCGTGAACATGAACACCAGCCCGACGTCGCACTGCCGATAAAGCGCGGCCACTTCCCCCAGATCGGCGAGCACGCCCCGGTTCTCGATCACGCCGCCGAGGCCATGCTCGGCCACGTCGAACGCCCCTCCCGCGGAAATGATTTCAACCTTATCCCCATAAACGTTCTTGACGCGTCGCAAGGCTTCGATCCCCAGGCGAAAGCCGTTACGCACGTTCCGCGGCCGGCCATAGAAGACGATCCGGACCGGCCCGCGCGACGCGCGAGGTTGAGGCGACGGGTAAAAAACCTCGCGATCCACGCCCGGAAGGAAGGATTCGACCCATGGGTTATATCGACGGTAGACCTCGGCCACGCCCGGCGTGTTGGCCAGGCCCACAAATCCAAATCGGTAGGTTTGCTCAATGAGGCCGAAGACCGAACCGGCGGGATAGAAAGCCGCCTCATAATCCTGATTGAAATAATACTTGGCCCGGCAGCGATGATATCGAACTAGATGGTAAGCCGAGTTCCAGAGCGTGCACAAGGCCGCGTCCGAAGGAGGAAGCTCCGCCGGATCGGCCCCGTCCGGCAGCGCCAGGAGATCAAACCGCAGCCGCGGGAACGCCTCCCGAATCTCCGGTCCGAGCGCCTCAAGATGGCGCGGCTGTCGGCCGTAGAAGACGATCGTGTTGTGCGTCCCGGACCTCTCCGAAAAATGCTGAGCCACGCGGAAGATCGTGTATATCCCGCCTCGATACACGTGATCGAAATAAGGGACGAACCAGAGCGCGCGCCGCAGCGTCAACCGCGGCTCGCGCGCGAACCGCGCCATCAGCGCTTGATTGGCCTCCAAAACGCGCGGACTGACGTCATAGAGAAGGACTTCGGCGTCCGGCCCGACGGCCTCGCCCCGCGGCGACGCCTCAACGAGCCGCGCCTCGATCCCCGATCGCGCGGCCTCGGCCGCCTCCCGCTCGCGCCGATATCGCTCGCGGAACTCCCGGTGCATCGGCGACCCGCCCAGATCGAGCCGGAGCGCCGACGAATTGTAGGAGAAGTGGGCGTTGAAGAAGGGGTCCCCCTCGTCCAGATAAGGTTGATAATGGATCAGAGAGAGACGGATATCGGCGTCGCGGACGCGCATCGGCTTCCGTGAGAGTTTCTCATGGTGAAACAGCCGCGCCTCGGGATTGACCACGTTGCGGCATCCCCGCTCCATCAGCCGCAGCCCCAGCTCCACGTCGCTCCCCGTCACTTCAAACTGTTCGTTGAACCCGCCGATCTCCTCAAACAGCGTCCGCCGGATCGCCAGGCAAGCCCCGGTCACGGCCGTGACGTTGCGACGGTGTCGCGTCCACTCCGACGGAACGAGGGCTTCGTCTTCCCCGGCGAAGAGATGCCCGGCGAGCCCCCGTAAGCCGACGACCACGCCGGCATGCTGCAGGGCGCCGTCCGGGTAATAGAGCTTTCCGCCGACCGCCCCCACCCCAGGGCGCAGAGCGTCGCCGACCAGTTCCGCCAGCCAGTGAGGGGTGATGACCTCGGTGTCGTTGTTCAGGAAGACGAGCACGTCGCCGCGGGCCTCGCGGGCCGCGAAATTGTTGAGCCGCGAATAGTTGAAGGCCGGGCGATATTCCAGAACCCGCGCGACCGGATGGCCCTGGAGCGTCTCCAGGAAGCTGAGCGTCTCCGGTTCGATGCTGTTGTTGTTGACGAGCAAAAGTTCAAAGCGCGGGCGCTCCGTCAAGCGAAGAAGGCTCTCCACGCAGGCCCGGAGCGCGCCGACCTGATCCCTGAACGGGATGATCACGCTGGCCATCGCCTCCGAGGTGTCATAAACGGGCCTGACGATCCCCGGGCCGCGCTCGACGGTCGCAAGCCGGGCTCCCTGTCGGCGCGCCGCCTCCCGGACGAACTCGGCTTCTTCCTCCCCGGCCCTTTCCGCTCGCTCTTGTGGACAATGCAGGCCGACGCGGTCGACTTTGACGATCCGACGGCCCTTCTCCCACAAGCGCAAGAGGACGTCCCGCAAAAACGCACGCGGCCAGCGCGTCTCAAAGCCGCCGACCTCGACGACGGCGGTCCGATCGAGCCAGACCGCGTTGCCGACGTAATCATGTTCGAGCAGATAATCGGGAGAAAAACCGGGCTTGAAGCGTGGGGCGCAGCGACGCCCGTCGGGGCGCAGCGCGTCGTCATCAAAAACGATCACGGCGGGCCTCCGATCCGGCTCGACGGTTTCGAGCTGCTCGGCCAGCAAGCCCACGGCGGCCGGGTGGATCTCGTCCCCCGCCCAGAGCGCAATGACGTAGCCTTCCTCGGTCCGGCCGAGCCGCCGGTTCAGAGCGTCGATCATCCCGTCGTCGTCCCCCCCGTTCCAATCTTCGGCCTCGACGCGGCGCGCTCCGTCCATCTCCAGCGGCGTCCCCTGAGGCTTGATGAGAGTGATGGGAAAGTCGCGATGAATCCGGGCCAGCGAGCCCAGCGTCGCGCGCGCGCGCCCGACGGCTTCAGCCTCGGGGCACAAGATGAACGCGCGAACCGACGGCAGGGCCGGCGGCGGCGACACCGGACGCTCGCGCTCGTTCAGAAACCGCTGATACTCGTCCTCACGCTCGGCCTCCACCTGAGCCCGGTCAACCCGAGCTCGGCCCGTTTCAGCCGCCGTCTTCGCGTCGGCTCTCGAAACCGGGGTCGAGGCGCCGGCGGCGGCGATCTCCCTCCGACGAGCCAGCCGAGCCCCCAATCGTGCGGCCATCGACCGGAGAGACGGTTCCTCGGCGGCTGCCTTCATCACGGCCGCCAACCGATCGGCGCCGTGCTTGGCCTTAAGCGCCGCCCACCCTTGCTCGGAAAGCGTCCGGCGCTGGTCGTGGCCGAAGCTTCGGGATTTGGCGTGAAAGACGTAAACGTGATCGGCCACGGCGCAGGCGAACCCCGCCGCGCCGGCCCGGAGGCAGAAGTCGTTCTCCTCCCCGTAGCCGTTCGGGAACGTCGCCTCGTCCAGGTAGCCGATCCGATCGAGGAGCCCTCGCTTGATCAGAAAACAGAACCCGTTGATCACGGGCAGCCGAGGGAACCGCCGTTCGGAGAGGCGCTCCACCCCTTCGTCCATCGCCTCGATGCTCATCCCCTCGGGCAGCGCGTTGACCATCCACTCCCCGGCCGAGTCGCGACGGTCCGGGACGGACTGCCAACTGGCCGCATTGGAGAGCGGCCCGACGATGCCGATCGCCGGATCGGATTCGGCGCACTCGATCAGCCGGTCCGTCCAGCCTGGCGGCACGACCGTATCGCTGTTCAGCAGGATCACGTACGCAGCCGACGAGGCGCGCAACCCCTGGTTGGCCGCCCGCGTGTAACCTTTGGCCTGAGCGTTCTCGATCAGGAGGACCTCCGAGCGCCCTTGAGCAAACTGACGCAGGAAGGCCGACGTCGGGCCCTCGGAGCCGTCGTTGACGACAATCAACCGCCATGGGGACGGCGTCGCCCGGACGACCGAATCCAGACAGCGCCGCGTGTCCTCCAGGGCGTTGTGGACGCAGACGACGATATCGACCTCCCCGACAGCGGAGAAGGCCCCCGATACACTCCGCGGCGCCGCGGCGCCTCCGGGAGATGTCTCGATCGCCTCGACTTCAAGCGCCCGGTCCGGCTGCGGCTCGACCGGCTCGTCGCGTTGGGCAACCCGAAGCTTCGGATGCGCCGCAGGCGAGGGCGCTCGCGGAGTCGGCGTCGGCGTTGGCGCTCTGCCGGCCGGGGCGAGACCTTTTAAGCTCTCCAGCTCCCTGCCCGCTCGGCGCTCCAGGGCGAGCAGTCTTCGATCATGGTCTTCTTGCGCCCCGCAAAGCCGATCCAGCCGCGCCGCTGCCCGCCGGGCGAACTCCCGCCGCCAGCGCTCAAAGCGCCGGACAAAAATTTGCGCCTCGTCTGGGGCGAGAATGGGGGGCCGTGGGATGAGCTTCAGGCGCTCGGCCACGCGACCGGCCAGATTGCCGAGCTTCCACCGCCAGGAGTTGCTCATGAAAGCCATATCACGCGCCAGACGATCCACCCAGTCGACGAGTGTGACGGTCTCCTCGGCGAGCTGGGCCGTTTCCTTGCGCAGGGCGTCGATCCGGCCCGATCGCTCCAGCGCGGCTCGGCGGAGCATTTCGACGCGGGATACCGCGCCAGGGACTGATGGCGGAGCGTAGCGCTGCGGGAATCCCCTGAGGCGATTGGCTTCGCCCTGCCAGGCCTCAAACTCCGAGAGGACTCCTCGCGCGTCCTCAGGCGCCAGCACCGGGGGACGGCGGATCAACCGCAGACGCTCGGCGGCGCGCCCCACGCCGTGGCCCAGTCGCCACCGCCGGGATTTGCCCATGATATCGATGTCTCGATGGAGATTATGAATCCAGCCGATCAGCTCCCGCTGGTCCTGGCCGCGCTCGCGCAGATCCGTCTCCAGTTCTCGAAGTAGGGCGTCCTTGGCGGCGACGAGCAGTTGCAGGAAGGCGGCCTCGTCAAGCTCCCGGAGCCCGCTTTCGCGCTGGATCAGGGCGGCCACGCGGCCCTCCAACTCGGTCTTTTCGCGGCGGGCCTCGTCGAGCTGGCCGGAAAGACGGCCGGCCTCTCCTCTCAAATTCTCAGCCTCGGCCTGCAGACCCTCGGCGCGGGCGTGGGACTCCTGATATTCGAGGGATTTCTGCTCGAGGGCCTCCCCAAGTCGGCCGATTTCCCTCTTAAGCTCCTCGGCTTCAGCTTGCAGACGCTCAGCGTGGGCTTGCGCGTCGATCAGCTTGAGGACTTTCTCCCGGAGCGAGGCGGCCTGACGCCTGAGGAGTTCCTCTTCCCGGGCCAGCGCTTTCTTTAAATCGTCCTCGCGGGCCCGCAGGGTGTTAAGCTCGCCCTCCAGAGCCTCCAGGCGCGCCTTCGCCCGCCGGGCTTCCTCTTGCCGCTCCTTGAGGAGCCGCCCCATGGCCTCCTCTTGCAAACGCTTGAGCCGTCCGAGGGCTTCCTCCCCCTGGGCTCGCGCGGTTCGCAGATCGATCTCGTGATCGCGGGCGAGGCGTTTGCGCTCTTGTTCGGCCTGTTCCGCCTGGCGCGCGAGCTCCTCCTCCAACCCTCGCAGCGCCGCTTGCCCATCCCGGAGCCGACCCTCCAGACCGAGCTTCTCCTCCCTGAGCGCGGTCGAAGCCCCCTCGGCGGCCTGAAGCGCGTCGGACCGAGCGGCGACGTCGGCCCGCAGCTCCTCCAGCTCGGCTTTGAGGCTCTCCTCGGCGGCCTGGTGCGCGGCGACGCGTTCCTGAAGCTTGCCGAGCCAGGCCCGCTTCTCCGAACGGTCGACCTCGGTCTCCATCCGGACGGCCTCGGCCTCGTCGAAGACCTTGCGCAGGGCCGGCGTCGGCGTCAGGCGCCGCAGGAGGCCCGCCAGCGAACGGTTGCTCGCCTTCAGCTCCCTCGGCAACAACACCCCGAGGCCATTGATGGCCGGGATTCGGATGAAATCGATCTTCTCTCCGCACTCCTCCAGGAAGTCCTCGATCGCCGTCAGTACGCCGTTCTGAAGGTCGTTCTCGTAGATCGAGTGATTCAGGTGCGGATTCAGCCCCCCGCGCTCGGCCAGGCCATCGAGCCCCGGCTTGACCCCGCGCTTCTGATAAGGCTTCCGGAACGCCGGCGGAATGGTCTCCGGATCGTAATACAGATCGCGCCGGCCGTACGGCCAGCCGATGTCGTGGAGGAAGACCAGGGGGAAAGGCCGTCCCTCGCGCCGGGCCGCCCGCTCGATCAATTTGAGCTCGTTGTACGTCGTATACCAGTTATGGTCGCCGTCGATCAGGACAGCGTCCATCCGAGCGATCCGCGGCAGCGCGTTGAGGCTCAGCCCTTGATGAAAGTCGAAGCGTTCGCCGTGTTCCCGCTTCATGGCCTCGACGTCGAACTTGGGGGCGGGATCGATCGAATGAAGCGTCGCCCCCGCGCGCTGGCAAAACGCAAGCAGATTGCGCGTGTTCGCCCCCTGGTCGGCCCCGATCTCGACGACGTCGCGCGGCTCGAGCAGCGTGAGGACCGGCTCCAGCAGGGAATTCCATAAACGTTGCATCGGCTTGCCCTCGTTTACTTGCGGATCAATTCGGCCTCGGCGCGGGCTTTATCTTTCCTCAGCATCTGGGTAAAGGCGACGTAACGGGCGACGACCTCCTCGGCGGAGCCTTCGGCCTGGGTCACGCCGTGCTCGATCCAGACGGCCTGATCGCAGAGGTCCTTGATGCTGGCGGCGTTGTGCGAGACGAGCACGATCGTCTTGTCCGAAAGGAGCTTCTCGCGCAGGACGGCCGCCGATTTCTCGCGGAAGGCCGCGTCCCCCACCCCCAGCACCTCGTCGATCAGCAGAATGTCCGGGTCCATCTGAAAGGCCACTGAGAACCCCAGCCGGGCCGTCATGCCTGAGGAGTAAGTATAGATCGGCCGATCGATGAAGTCCCCCAATTCGCTGAAGTTGACGATGTCGTCCATCCGCGCGCCGATCTCCGCCTTGTCCAGCCCCAACAGCATCCCGCTCAGGTAGGCGTTCTCCCGTCCGGTCAGGTAGGGCAGAAACCCCACCTGGAGCGAAAGCACCGAGGCCTGGTAGCCGTGGTTGATCATCGAGCCCCGGTCCGGCTCGATGATCCCGGCCATCAGTTGGAGCAGCGTCGTCTTGCCCGCCCCGTTGCGCCCGATGACGCCCAGGGATTGCCCCCGACGCAACGTCAGCGAGACGTTCCGGAGCGCCCAGATCGGCTCGCGCTTGAGGTAACCGCGGCGCACCCAGTAGCAGACGCCGACTTTCGTCAGCTCGATCAACGGCTCGGCGGCCAGGGCCACGCGGTCGTTCATCAGGAGGCCACCCTCGGGTAAAGTCGGTCGTACCGCCGCAGGAGGTAATTGCCGGCGACGATCCCCGCGACCGAGAAGGAGCCGATCCAGACGAGCCCGCTCCCGTCCGGCCATCGGTCATACATCAGCACCTCCCGATAGGCCTCGATCAGGTTGGCCATCGGGTTCAAATAAAAGTAAGGCCGGAGCCCATCCGGCAGCGAGGCCCCCGCGTAAAAGACCCCCGAGAGATAGAACGCCACTTGCAGGGCGTGATCGATCGGGATAAGCAAATCCGGGACGAAGGGATAGACGGCCGCCAGCGGATAGGCCAGGGCCGCAATCAGCAGGAGATGGATCAGCAGCAGGACCGGCAAGGCCAGGTAAGGCGCCCCGGGCCGGAACCCATAAACCCACAGGAAGGCCATCAGCATCAGAAAGGCGACCAGAAACTTGCACGTATCTTTGAGAATCGTCGTCGACGGCAGCACGAACTTGGGCAGATAGACCTGGCGCATGAGCGTCTTATTGGCCGGGACCTGCACGGCGGCCCCGCGGACGGTCGTCTGAAACCATTTCCACGTGATCACGCCGATCAGCAGAAAGGGGACAAAATCCTCCGTCCCCCGGTGGAGGATCAGTTTGAAAACCACGTAAAAGACGAGCATGTTGATTACCGGTTCGATGATCCACCACAGAAACCCGATGTAAGTCCGTTGGGATTCGGCCTTGAGCTCGGCGTAAGTCTTGTAAAGGATCAGGTCCACGTAGCGGCGGGTGGGCCGCCGACGTTGGCCACGGGCTTCGGTCCCGGCCCGGGAGGCCCCCATGGCCATCGCCCCCTCCGCCTCGCCCGATCGGGCCGCCACGGAAACGCTCGATGTCGCAGGGGCTTTCAAGTCAATGGCCTCGGGTGTCGGTTCGCATCACGGTCGAATGGCGCATGACCGCCCCCGGGGGGCCAAGGCCCCCTGCCGGGAGCAGGGGGGGTCGGGCTCTCAGACGCCCCTTGGGCTTGGCTTACACGCTCGCCGACAGGAACACCCCAACGGGGGGCATCGCTGGATGAAAAGAGCCATCTGAGCGGGAAGCCGGCTCCCTCCCCGGCGAATTATAACAGGGTCCTTGGGCATCGCAACTTTAATGACATCAATCGGCTGCGGTCATCCGCCCGCCGAGCTTGTCGAGTCTCCCGCGACGGTTATAGGATCGGGAGCCCAGGCGGGACCGGGACTCTCGGCCCCTTTCGTCGCGCCGTCCCGGCCCGTTCCGAACCCGTTTTCAGGGCAGGGCGATGAAGGTCAAAACCATGACTCAGAGGCGCGGCCAGCGGCGGGCTCCGGCCTCAGCCGCCTGGGTTGGCCGGCCCTGGGGGGCGGGGCTTCTGGTTCTGGCCGGGATCACGGGCGCCGTGGCCTGGTGGCAGCGTCCGCGTGAGAGCGCGCCCTTGCGGATCGTCATCGTCGACGAGACCGGACGGCACGACCGGGCGGTGGCGCGCGCCCTGGAGGCGGAGGCCGCCGACTGGGCGCGGCCGCTCGAGGTGGATCAGGCGAAACTCACCCGCCTCGTCACGGTCGCGGATGTTTTGGAACGTCTGACCGAGCTCGTCCGCTCCGGCGATCTCGACGGGTTTTTGCATCTCCCCGCCGACTTTGATCAACGCGGCGTCGCCCTTTATTACCGGGCGGGCCGCGGCGGGGACGCGCTCACGCCATCGCTCCGTGCGGCCCTGGTTTCGACGGCGGGGGTCAGCCGCTCAGGCGCCCAGTCAGACCTGGAAAGCCCCCCGGCCTCCAAGATCCGGCTTGAAATCCGACGCGTGTCCTGAAACCCGCCATCCGCTGATCGGAACTGACTTTCCCCCCCGACGGGGCTAGACTTTCCTCGGAAACGACGAGCCGGGCCGAGGAGACGACGTGGTGATCTGCCATACCGCCGCCAAGGGGCTGAGTCTGATGGTGCTGGCGGCCATCGGAGCCGCCGCGGCGCGCGGGCTGGACGCTCCCGGCCCCAGGGGCGCCGGGCCGGCCCAATGGATCAACGATCTGACGCCCATCGGGCCCGAGGATTGGAGTTACGACCGGGCGGCGCATTTGCTGGAACGGGCGGGCTTCGGCGGGCGGCCGGAGGAAATCGCTCGCCTGGCCTCGATGACCCCGAAGGCCGCCGTCGCCTTCCTCGTCGATTACGAAGCGATCGACAACTCTCATCTCCCTCCCTTCGACGAATCGGGGATCTTTGATCCAGCGATGGAGCCCTTCCCGGAAAGCCGCGCCGAGGCCGTCCGCCAGGGGCTGGAACGGGGCCAATCCATGGGCGTCAAGGTCCGCCCGTCGGGGGAGTATCGCCTGCAGCCGATCGTCAACCGCTACTTCTATCGGCTCTCGGCGGCGCGGTTGGAAATTCGTCGTGCGGCTCAATGGTGGGCCGGTCGCATGCTGAACACCCGGCGGCCGCTGGAAGAAAAGCTCTGCCTGTTCTGGCACGGTCACTTCGCCACTTCCGACGCCAAGGTCAACGATTATCGCAAAATGCTTATCCAGCTTGAGACGTTTCGCGCTCACGGCGCGGGCAATTTCCGCGATCTCCTGCTCGCCGTCACGCGGGACCCGGCGATGCTCGTCTATCTGGATAACGCCCAGAACCGCAAAGGCCACCCCAACGAGAACTTCGGCCGCGAGGTGCTGGAAATGTTCTCCATGGGGCCGGGCCATTACACTGAGGACGACATTCGCGAGGCCGCCCGCGCCTTTACCGGCTGGACCGAAGAGCGGCTCCGGTTCGTCGTCCGCCCCGAGGAACACGACGACGGCGTGAAGCGCCTCTTCGGGCGGGAAGGCCGCTTCGACGGCGCCGACGTGATCGACCTGATCCTGGCGCAGCCGGCCACGGCCGAGTTCATCGCCGCCAAGTTTTACCGCTTCTTCCTCCGGGATGAGCTCGACCCGGCCCTCCAGGCAAATCTGGCGGAGACGTTGCGCGAAAACGGCTATGAAATGAAGCCGCTGTTGCGCCGGCTCTTCCTATCGCGGGACTTCTATAGCCCAGCCTCGTGGGCCACCCAGATCAAAGGCCCCGTCCATCTGGTCGTCTCGACCTACCGGAAGCTCGGGCTCTCCGAGATCCCCGGCATCCCCGACTTCAACGCCGCCACCGGGGCCCTCGGCCAGTCGCTCTTCCATCCGCCGAGCGTGGCCGGCTGGGAGGGAGGGCGCTCTTGGCTGACGCCGGCGACGTTGCTCGAACGGGGCAATTTCACCCGCGAGGTCCTGCTGCCCGACGTCGACGGCTTCGTCCCGCCGGATCGGCGCATGCCGGGCATCTACCGCAACGTCAAAGAGCGGCTGAACGAGGGGATGGACATCAGGGCGGCCACGATGGAGGGGGACTCCGCCTTCAACACCCTGGCCCGGACGCAGGAGGACTACAACACGCGCTACGGGGCCTATTACGGATGGGCCGAGGCGTTCCGCCGGGTCAGGCCGATCCCGCGCGACGTGGCCCGCTTCAGCCTGACCGAAATGGTTCGGGGGGCCAAGGCCACGACGCCGGCCGAGGCCGTCGAGGCCTTTGTCCGGCGGTTTCTCCTTGTTCCCCTCGACGCCGAGGAACGCCAAGCCATCGTCGAATTTCTGACCGAACGGCTCCGATCCGCCGAGTTGGACTTCGCCGATCCTTATCTCGAGGACGCCCTGCGCGAGACCCTTCACCTGATCCTCGGCTCGCCTCACTATCAGGTAGGATGACGGGACCGACCGACGCCGCGGGCCAACGCCTGCCCCTCCCGGACCTTGAAATGGAAGGGAAGCCGAAACCATGATGCCTGAGATTATTCGAAGCCGCCCCCCCTGCTGCCGCCGGGATTTTCTTCGCGCGGGCCTGGGGGCCTTGGGCGTCGGCTCGGCGCTGCCGCTCGTGTTGCAACGGACGGCCTCGGCCTTGGCCCGGCGCGCCCTGGAAACCGAAGACGCCCCCCATCGGGAGAGAATCCTCGTCGTCATCGAGCTTTCCGGCGGCAACGACGGGCTCAACACGGTCGTCCCCTACGCCGACGACGCCTATTACCGCGCCCGCCCGACCCTCGGCATCCCTCGCCAGGAATTGATCCTCCTCGACGACCACTTCGGCTTTCACCCATCCCTGCAAGGCTTCGAGGAACTTTATAAAGACGGACGGATGGCGATCGTCCATGGCTGCGGCTACCCGCAGCCGAATCTGTCTCACTTCGTCTCCATGAGTTACTGGCACACGGGAGCCCCCAACAGCGGGGATCAACTGGGTTGGCTCGGGCGGGTGGCCGACGAACTGGAGCCGGAGCCGACGCCCAACGTGATCGTCAACATCAGCGGCGCTCAATCGCTCGCCGTTCGCAGCCGCCGCCACGCCCCCCTGGTTTTCGACAACCCGGAGCGGTTCCGCCGCAAGGCCTCGCCGGAGCAGGCCGCCGTCTGGGAGAAACTGAGCCGGGCGGGCGCGGGGGGGCCGACGGGGCTCGATTTCGCCCGCCAGATGGCCGCCCATGCCGCCTCCGGCTCGGCGTTCGTCCGCGAGGCCTGCGCCCGATACCGGACGCCCGTCGATTACGGCCTGGCCGGCGGGCTGGCCGAGAATTTGAGGAAAGTGGCCGCGCTCATCGACGCCGGCCTCCCGGCGCGCATCTATTACGTGAGCTACGCCGGCAATGCCTTCGACACGCACGTCTTCCAGGCGGACCTCCACGCCCGGCTTCTCATGTACACGGCTGACGCCGTCCGAGGTTTCGTCCGGGACCTCGCCCGGCTCGGGTGGCTCGATGACGTCGCCGTGATGATGTTCACCGAGTTCGGCCGGCGCGTGGAAGAGAACGCCAGTCAGGGAACCGATCACGGCACCGCCACGCCGATGTTCGTCCTGGGCGGGGGGGTCCGCGGCGGCTTCTACGGCGAGCCGCCGAGCCTCACCGACCTCGACGACGGCAACCTGAAGATGACGACCGACTTCCGCCGCGTCTACGCCACGATGATCCACCCCTGGATGGAGCTCCCGCCCAGCGAGGCGCTCCTCAAGGGGGACTTCCCTCCCCTGGACGGAATGTTCGTCTGACCGGAGCGTCCGGCCGGCCGCCGGCCCCCGCGGGTCAGGTTGTTTCGGCGGCGACCTGGCTCTGGGCGATGATCTTCTCCTGCAGCTCGGCGGGGACCCGTTCGTAGTGGTCGAAGTCCATCTCATAGACGCCGCTGCCGCGCGTCATTGAGCGCAGGTCCCGGCTGTAGGTGAACATCTCGGCCAATGGAACCTGAGCCTTGATCAGTTGCTTTTTCCCGGCGGCCTCCATGCCCAGGATGCGCCCGCGCCGGCCGTTGAGGTCCCCCATGACGTCGCCCATATAGGTTTCCGGGATCGTCACCGTCACCAGGTAAATCGGCTCCAAGATGACCGGCCCGGCGTTGGGGAGCACGTTCTTGAAAGCGAGCGAAGCGGCCACCTTGAAGGCCAGCTCGGAGGAATCCACCGAGTGATGCGAGCCGTCGTAACAAACGGCCTTCAGGCCGACCGTCCGATGGCCGGAGAGCACGCCGTGTTCCATGGCCTCGATCAGCCCCTTCTCGACCGAGGGCTGATATTTCGTCGGGATCACGCCGCCGACGATCCCCCATTCGAATTCGAATTCGGAATCTCCCCCGAGCGGCTCGAACCGAATCCAGCAATCGCCGTACTGCCCGCGCCCGCCGCTCTGCTTCTTGTACTTGCCTTGACCCTGGGCCGTTCGCGTAATCGTCTCCCGATACGGCACTTTGGGGAAGACCAGCTCGACCTCGACCTTGGCGATCTCCTTAAGCCGCGCCACCGCCACGTCCAGATGGCCGTCGCCCATCCCCGTCAGGATCGTCTGGCGCACCTCGGGGTCCCGCGCCAGGTGAAGCGTCGGGTCGGCGTCGATGAGCTTGCGGAAGGCCAAGCCGATTTTTTCCTCATCGGCCTTGGACTTGGGCTTGACCGCCATCCGCACGGTCGGCTTCGGCAGCGGGGCCGGGACGGCGGCCAGCCGGGATTGAGCGTCGGCCGAAAGCGTGTCCCCCGTGCGCGTGTGGTCGAGCTTGGCCACGGCGCCCAGGTCCCCCGCGGGCAGCGAGGCCACGTTCTCGAACTTCTTGCCGCAAACGTGAAGCAGGTGCGCCAGGCGCTCGCTCTTGCCCGCGTTCAGGTTGGCGAGCGAGGCTTCGCTCTGCAGGCTGCCCCGCATCACCTTGAAGAAACTCAAGTGGCCCGTATAGGGGTCCGTCACGGTCTTGAAGACGTAGATCAAGGCGGGACCGTCCGGCGCGGCCTGGATCGTTTCTATCTCGCCCGTTTCCAGGTGCTTGAGCGTCAGCGCCGTCCCCGCCGTCGGATCGGGGAATCCCTCCCGAATCAGGTCCAGAAGCGGGGCGAGCCCCTTGAGCAGGGCCGCCGAGCCGGCCAGCACCGGCAGCAACCGCCCCTGGGCGATCGCCCCCCTGAGACCGCGCCCGATTTCCTCCTCCGTCAGCGGCTGATCTTCCAGGAACTTCTCCGTCAGCTCGTCGTCCCCCTCGGCCGAAGCCTCGACAAGTTGGGCTCGCGCGGCCCGCGCGGCCTCGGCGAGTTCCGCCGGCAGGTCGGCGTAGCTCGTCTTGCGGTCGTCTTCCTCGACGACTTTGAGCCGGATCAGATCGACGACGCCGCGGAAGCTCGGCCCTTCGCCGGCCGGCAGCGTGAGCGGGACGGCACGCCGGCCGAACGTCTCGCCCGCCTGATCCACAACACGCCGGAACGACGCCTCCTCCTTCTCCATCTTATTGACGAACACCGCGCGCGGACCCACGCCCAGCTCATCGGCATACTCGCGGAAAAACTCCGTCCCGACCTCGACGCCGGCGACGGCGTCGACGACGAACAGCGTCGCGTCAGCGACGCGCAGGCAGCCCTTGGCCTCGCCGACAAAGTCCCGCCGCCCCGGCAGGTCCAGCAGGTTGATCTTGCACGGGCCGGCCTCGATCGGGATCAACGCCGCGTTGATCGAATGCCGCCGACGGATTTCCTCAGGATCATAGTCGGCGACCGTCGTCCCGTCGTCCACGCGCCCCAGCCGCTCCGTCACCTTCTGCGCGTAGAGGAGCGCCTCGGCCAGCGAGGTCTTCCCCGCCCCGGAATGCCCGACCAGGGCGACGTTGCGAATCTGCGCGGTTTCGAACGACTTCAAATCCCTCAGCCTCCGGGACCCGCTCCCGCCCTGGCGGGGCGCTCAGCCGGAACCTCCAGCCACCGGCGTGCGAAGATCCGGCGCGATCATAGGGTCGGCCTCCGTCTCTGGCAAGACCCTTGAGCCGAGAACGCCTCCGGCGGCCCTTTCGCCGACCGAAGCGGCCGGCTTCAGGACCCCGATCGGCGGGCCGCTGAGCTTCGCGCGGGGACCCCCGGGCGCGAGACGCGCGCCGCGGCCTTGCGTTCGATCACGCTTTGGATTCGCAAATCGAAATCGCGGGCGACGTTCACCCCGCGGGCCCGCAACCGTTGCGTCAACGCCGAGACCTCGATCAGTTGGGAAATATTCCGGCCCGGCTCGACCGGCAGGACGATCTGCGGCACGCGCGCGTCGCAAAGCGTGATGAACTGCTCGGCCAACCCCAGCCGTTCGTATTCCTTCTCCGGATCCCACGTCTCAAGCTGGATCACGAGAGCGATTTCACTCTCCTCCCGGACGGATCGGGCCCCGAACAACCGCTCCACGTCGATGATCCCGATGCCGCGGATTTCCATATGGTGTCGCAAGTGCGGCGAAGGCTCAGCGTAGAGCCGTCCCCGCCCCGTGCGCCGGACGATCACCACGTCGTCGGCGATCAAGAGATGCCCCCGTTCCACCAGATCCAGGCCGCATTCGCTCTTGCCGACGCCGCTTTTCCCCTGGATCAAGACCCCCAGACCGAAAACCTCCACCATGACGCCGTGAACGACCCATCGCGGGGCGAGCCGCCGTTCCAGATACTGCCCCAACTCGGCCTGGAACGACGTCGTCAGGTGATTCGTCCGCAGGAGCGCAATGCGTTGCTTCTTGGCAATCCGGATCAGCTCCAGCGGCACCGGCAGCGAGCGCGTGATTACGAAGCACGGCACCGACAACTCGAACGTCCGCCTTAGCCGTCGATTTCGCTCCCGAATGGACAAGCTTTGCAGGTACGAAATCTCCGTCAGCCCGATAAGCTGGATGCGATCGGTGGAGAAAACTTCGTAAAAGCCGGCGAGCGCCAGACCGGGCCGGTTGAGCTCAAACGTCGTGATCAGCCGCTCAAGCCCGTCCTTCCCCGCCAGCAGCTCCAGCTCCCACTCGGCCCCCCGCGCCTCCAATAACTCCCCGACCGTGATCGGAGCGATCGTCCTGGCGGTCTCAGGGGTCATGGGAGGACCGGGCCGGGCGAGCGAGCCTCCCCTCGGCGGCTCACGACAAGTTACGCCGTTCCGGCTTCAAAGATCAAACCGATCGGCGGCGGCCCGGCACGCGCCGGACCGGACGGCCGGCCCCCCCTTGCGCCCGGGACTTGAACTCCCCCCCTGCCCTGAAAAAGACTGGTCCGGCGCGGCGCGATCGACGCCGTCGGAGGTTCACCCCTTGACGCGACTTCTCGTGTTGGGGACGGGCCCGCTGATCGAGCCCGGCATGAGGCTCTTCAGCGCTCACTGCCTGAGAACGTCTCACTTTGTCGAGCCCTTGCGAGAGGCGGGTCATGAAGTCCGCCTCTTCACGCTGCCCATCCCCGCCGAGGACCCCGCCACTCAGATTCAGGCCGGCGTCGAAGAACGCCGATTCGGAGCGTTCGCCTACGTCAACTTCCGCAATAACAACGACGCCTATAACCTGGAGCGTCTGGCCGAGGCGGCCCGCGCCTTCCAGCCTCAGGCCTTGCTCGCCGTCAATTCTTATCCCTGCGCGCTTCTGTCGCGTCTGCCATGGCAGGCGCCGCTCTGGGCCGATCTCAACGGCTCGGTCGTCGTCGAGGGCCAGGTCAAAGCCGCCGTCGAGGCCGACGACGCCAACCTCGGGCTCTATTGGGCCATGGAAGAGGCGGCGCTGCGCCGGGCCGACAAGTTCTCCGTCGTCTCTCGCCGGCAGCTTTATTTCCTCTACGGCGAGCTGGCCGCCGTCGGGCGGCTCAATCGCTTCACGGCCGGCTACGCCTTCGCCCATCACGTTCCCAACGCTGTCAATCCTTTCTTCGCCCGGCAGCCGGGCCCGACGGCCGGGTCGGAGCGCCGGCTCCGGGGGCGGCTCGTCCCGGAGACGGCCTTCATCACGCTCTGGAGCGGCGGCTACAACACGTGGACCGACCTGGAGACGCTCCTCACCGGCTTGGAACGCGCCATGGCCGCCTGCCCCGAGATGCATTACGTCTCGACCGGCGGCGGGATCCGCGGCCACCACGAAGCCACCTATGACCGCTTCCAGACGCGCGTCCGCCGGTCTCCCTTCGCCGATCGGTTCCATCTGCTGGGCTGGGTGGAGGCCGCCGATCTGCCGGGGATTTACGCCGAGGCTGACCTCGGGCTCTGCATCGACGCGCCCAACACGGAAACCACCTTCGGCGCGCGCAATCGCTCGATCAACATGGCGGCCGCCGGTCTGCCCGTCCTCGCCTGTGAAGGGGCTGAGATCAGCGAGGAGATGCTGGCCGCGGGCGTAGCGCTCGGCTGTCGGCTGGGCGAACCGGAGGATTTCGCGCGGGCGCTCATCGCCGCCTGCCGGGACCGCGAGAACCTGCCGGCGCTGGGGGCGAAGGGGCGCGCCTACGTGCTCGAGCAGTTCAACGCGCATCGAACGGTCGAGGCCCTCCTGGCGTGGGTCCGATCGCCCGCCTTCGCTCCCGATCATGCCCGCCGCATCGAATCCGCCCCGGCCGGAACCGATCCCTTCGCGTTTCCCATGAACCCGATCGAGGAACGGTGGGCCCGGCAGGCGACCGCAACCCCGGGCGGCGGCCATCCCACGCGGAACAGTTGGGCGGGCGTTTTCAAGCGAGGGCTCCGAACGGCCCTCGGCCCCGCAGCTTACGAACGCCTGCGCCGCCTCAAGCGCCGGCGCAGCGACGGCTCCGATCCCGGCGCGGCTCACTCATAAAGCGCCCACCGCCGGGCCCGATTCGGCGGCTCGGTCGGGATCGGCGTCGGCGAAGGCGTCGGGCCCGTCTTCGAAATCGTGAGCACCGACCCCACCGGCGTGGGGCTGCCGATCGTGTAGACCAGCGTCACCTGGGTCAACTGCGTCGTCCCCACGAGCGCCGGACGTTCCGGCGGGCACAACGTTACCTGGATCGTCTGGCCAGGCTGTCCCGCGCCGGTCAGGTCAGCGGCCACGAGCCAGGTGCGGGTCGTCCCCGATACATAGGTCTCCTGCAGCCCCGAAAATACCACGGGGCCGTCGTTGGCGCTGATCGTTGTCGAGCGGATCAGCACGTCGCCGGCGGGATTGACCAACCCGTCGCCGTTATCGAGATAGAGGTGAACGGCGGTCACTCCGGTCGTTTCATCGACCGTGCCGGCGGCGCAGAGGGCCAGCTCCGTGATCGTCACGGCCTCCAGGTTGGACACCACCTGAACGGCGAGCTGCATGAGAGAGGCTTGCTGCTGATTCGGGAAAACGAAGTGATTGGGCTGGTTGTTGGACCCGCGCTTGAGCGTCACGCGACCGTTGCTGAGCGTGACGACGCGCCCGCTGATCGCTTCGGCCGGGTTGGCCGTCACCGAGCCGGCCTGATCATTGAGCGTGACGACGACGGGGGCCCCCGTCAGCCCACCGGACCCGATCACGGCGCCTGCGTTCTCCAGGTTGAACTGAAGCGTCTGGCCCACGACGGCGTTGGCCGGGTTGAGCGCGATGTCGAAAGAAAGCTGGTTCCCGGAGTTTCCCCCCGCCGCGACCCGGAAGTTGAGCCCCCGCATCATGGCCAGACCGTCGTCGGTCGTGAACTGGCCCACCCCGATAGTCGTTGTGCTGCCGCTCTGACGCCGGTTCAGGATGACGGCCCCGTTCTCCGACACGCGCGTCTCGTCGGCCGTCCCGGCTCCCCGAAGGCGGACCTCGTTCAGCACGATCTCCTCGGTCCGCGTGGCCGTCAGCCGAAAGGGCTGAATCTGCGCGCTGCCGCCGGCGGGGATGGGCAGAATGAAACCGTCGGGATCATCAAATCGCACGTTCAGCGTCCCCGGTCCGAACCGAATCGTCGGATTGAGGAACGGCGTCTCGGGCAGCATCGTTTCGATCGGCAGGCCGCTACTCACGCCGAATACTTCAAGATCGGCGATGGCGAACGTGAGGTCGATCGTCGTGCCCAGTTGGGCCGTCCCGCTGCCCGTCAGCGCCACGCGGATATCGGCCGGGGCCCCCTCGCTGGTCAGTGTGATGGTCCCGGGCAGGTCGGCCAGGCGGACCTGCCCGTTATCGGCGTTAAAGGACCCGCCGGCGATCCGATTCTGCGAGATGATCGTCCCCTTAAAGAGTTCGACGCCCATGTCGGCCAGGGCCAGGTGGTCCATCGCCGTCCCGGAGACCCGGAGCGTCAGGCCGCGGAAGAAGATGTCCTCGACGGCCGTGGCTGACATGTCCAGACGCATCACCTCATAGCGGACCGCCGACGGGGCCATCACGATCACGGGCACGTTATCCGGGTCATTATAAAACCCGCCGTCCCGGGCCACTCGCACCGCCCCCCGCTGGATCGTGACGACGCTCCCCGTCAGCGGCGGCAACGTCGGGTACGTGATCTCGAAGCCGACCTGATAGGGAACGAGGCTGCAGGCGCCGCTGGCCGTCAGGTCGCCGGTCGACTCCAGGGCGAACTGGATCGTGGCCCCGTCCGGCGCCGTCGGCTCCAGATCGACGGTAAGGAGAAACTGATCATAGCGGGGAATGCCGAAAGGAAACGTGTGGACGGTGTTCCCGAAGCCGCTGACGTAATCCGGCTCACGGAAGACGATCCCCCCGTTATCCTGCGCGGGTGGGTCCAGGACGGCCCAGAGACGCTCTCCCCGCTCGGTCGTGTCCAACCGCCCGTTGCGATTGGTGTCGATGTAGATCTTGATGCCTTGCGGGCGGATGTGGAGCGCTTCATTGAGCGTCCCCACCGGCCGGAGCCGAAGCTCATCAATAGCGACGTCCTCGAGGACCGAGGTTCTCAGCCCCAGAGCGAAAACCTCGACGTCGGTCGCGTTGGGGGGCGTCGTCGTCCGTTCGATGGGCTGAAGCGTGACGTCGAGCGTCCCCTTGTCGAACGTCATCGTGGGGCCGGAATCGTCCCCCGGCGGGTTCGAGACCTCAAGCGGCCGGCCGCTGCGCGCGCCGACCCCTTCCAGCACGAGAGGCCCCGCCATGTGAATCTGGACGTTTCGCCCGAGCTGGGCCTGAGCCACGGCGGGCTCGGGGGCCGCAAAGCCCAACCCGACGGTCAGTTCGAACAGCGCGTTCTTGGCCACCGTCCCCTGATCCCGCGACGGCCCCGGAAAATGCTGAAACTCGATCACGCCTTCGCCGTTGTCCGTGGCGACCGGCGAAGAAGCCACGTGCACGCCGAACGGCGTCGACGTCAGCACCCCCTCGTTCGTGTCGATGAAGAAATTGCGGTTGCGGTCGTTCCAGGCGACGCCGCCGGCGATGAACTGCGCGTCATCGAGCGTCCCCGTGACCTGAAACCGGACGCGGTTGAGGATGATGTCCTCCCCTTGAGGCGTCCGGAACACCAGTCCCATGAGGCCGTAGGTGCCGTTTATGCAGCCCAACACTTGCGTCCCTCGACCGTAATGGGCGAGCTCGACGCGAGGGTTGAGAAACGTTCGGGAGACCGACGCCGGGAAGGTCGGGGCCGTGAAGCGCGCCTGCGCGGTGCTGGCGACCCCCACGGCCATCACGTCGTCGTTGGCCGCCACGCCGATCATGAAGGTTTCTGTTCCATCGCCGGCCAGCGTTTGGCTGAAATCGGCGAAAATACCGAATCGCTGGCTGGCTCGCTTGGCGATCGTGATCCCCTCCATCTCAGGGACGATCCATTCGACGACGTAAGCTCCATCGGCCGCCGTCACAATCGCCTCCGCCCCCAATCGAACGTCCTGGCCGTCGTGTTGGCCGTTGCCATTGATGTCCCGCC
This sequence comes from uncultured Candidatus Sumerlaeota bacterium, assembly GCA_964463045.1. Taxonomy (GTDB): domain Bacteria; phylum Sumerlaeota; class Sumerlaeia; order MVZB01; family JAJFLK01; genus CAYXAU01. Next base: position 61,515 of record CAYXAU010000011.1, read on the forward strand.
AGAGCGTGAGCCGCGTGAAAAACGCCGCGGCGTTCAGATCGCTCGTGATCGTGAAGCGGCCCCCCTTGAAGAGGAGGTCCTCGTCGTTGCCGTTGGCGATGGTGAAGCCGAGGAGCGGGCAATCGGTCGCCCCCGGCGGCAACTGCTGGGGGTACTGATTGACGTCGGTGTTGAATGTGAGCTGGGCTCGGGGTTGACCCACCGTGCGCGTGTTGCCCAGGAAGGGGCTCGGGTTCATGGCCCCATTGGCCATCGAGGTGTTCCCGATGATGACCATGTCATCGCGGCTATTAAGAAAAACCGAGGCCGTCTGACCGTCCTGGGCCGTGCCGTTGAGATTATAAGCCACCACGAAATTGGCCGTTCCGGCGACCCCCAGGTTGACCGGCGCTGAAGCGAAATCAAACCGGACAAAGCCGTTGTCGGCGTTATACGTCCGCGTGTCGAGCAGCACGTCATTGTCGGAGACCTTCCCCAGGGGGGGCAAATCCCGATAGAGCTGCACGGACTCGATCGCCGTCAGATCATTCAGCGTCCCCAAGGCCCGGAAGGTGAACCCCCGGACCTGAGCCGTCTCGCTGCGCGCCACCGTGTCGTTCTGCACGCGGAAGGAGATGATGTTATAGTTTCGCGCCGTGGCCGGCATCAGCACTTGGCCCGGATCGCTCGCCAATGAGAACCCAATCGGATTGTAGTTGAATTGCCAGGGGGGGCCCGTGATCGGCGCGCCGATCACCTGAGCCGGCGGATCCGTGCTCATCGCTCCGGCCGCCGCCAGAGGGCTCGCTTGCGGCAATTGAACCTGATACACGCTGCCGATGACCCCCTCGGCCTCGCTGACACAATCGACCGTGAACCAGAGTTCGACCCGATCGTTCCGAGGGACGACGACCGGCTCGCCCGGCACGAGCGCCGCCCGCCCGTTATCGGCCGGGAACGAGGCCGACGCCAGAGCCGCCGCCGGGTTCGTCGGCGCCGCGGTCGCGAGAAACAAGCGCACCGAGCCGGGAACCACGCCCGTAACCCCATGGGCCGTCCCGACGTCGAGGATATCAATCAACGTCAAGCGGATGTCCTCCACGTCGTTGGCCAGGAACCGCAATCGCAGAAGCGGCAACAGCGTCCGGTTCGGAATGGCCGTCGCCCCGTCCGGGGACTGAGTGACCCGAACGATCGTGAGTGTCCCGGACCCGATCGTGCGCAGGAAGCCCTCGACGGGCGCCCCCGTCACGGCCACCGGCTGCATCGTCGAGGCGTTGCGGACGGCGATGTCGGCGTTGGCGGCGACCCGCGCCCGATACGATTTCCCCGCCGTCGCCGTGGGCCCGAACGTATAGACCACGAGGAGATTCACCTGCGCCCCGCCGTTGATCGTCTGGCTCAGCCCGCCGATCGTCGCCCGTCCCGTCCCGTCGAAGCTCCCCTGCCCCAGGGCGAGGTCGGGCTGCGTACCCGTCGTCGTGAGGCGGCCGTCATTGTTCCGGTCCAGATAGAGCGCCACCCCGTCGGCCGCCAGATCGGCGGCGCTGTCGCCGGTCCCCTCGGCCCCGGCCGAAACGGTCAGGCTCGTCACCTCGACCGTCGGCTGGCCGGAGGGATTGCGCAGATTGATCTGGAGCATCGGCTCCAGGACGGCGTTGCGGGCCACCGTCTCGATGAAGATCGTGTTCGCCCCTTCGTTGGCGGTTACGTCGGCGCCGGCGCGCCCGGCCGTCGCCAGGATGCTCAGGATCGCTCCCCCTACCGGCAGCATCGCTCTGCCGAACATCGTCGAACCCCCTTGCCCGCCCCGGGCCTTCAGGGCGTAAGTGAAGATGCGCCAGGCCCCCACGGCCCCTCGGGTTCCCCAAGCGGCGCCGTCAGGAAGCCGGCTTAATTGGTCGCGGTATTATCTTCGTCCTCGCGGCGGTGTTGTCAACGCCCAACCCGGCGCCCTTGGCGAAGCATGGCCCCGCGCTCCAAGGCGCAGGCATGGCCTGCGCATTCCAATCGAGAGGCGTTGCTTCAGACGTCCGTCGCGGCCGGGAGGCCTCCGCCCACGAGAGGCCGAGGAAAAAATCGACCCCGCGTTCAACGCGCGAAATAGTCCCCGGAATCGATCCGTTGGGCCGAAGGGACCGACCCCTTCAGAAAATAACACCAGGCGGTCAGCTCCCCTCCCGCCTCCAACCGAACCGGAACCACCCGCCGCTCATAAAATCCGCTCTCGATCCCCTCGTAAGCGTCCAGCCAGGCCAGCGTCTTCGCCCCGTCCTCAAGCCGGTAAACCTCCCCGAGAACCCACGCGTCGCCCCGCTGAGCCGCCTTCATCCCGGGATAGCGGCCCAGGTCATACAGCCGCCCCGGCGCGCGCGCCGGTCCCACCCATGCCGCCTCCATCAAGAGCCGGCGACCCTGAGGCGTCCCCGCCTCGCGCCGCAGCGTGCCATAAACGAATAGGTAAGCGCCGGGCTCCCCCGAGCTACTCAAGGGCGATCTCGGCCTCGGGCGCGTGCTCCCGGAGGAAGCTCTCGATCCGCGCCTTGATGGCCTCGACGATCGCCTCCGGCGGTTCGACCGCCGGCAGGGCCAAGGGATCGCCCGTGGCCGGATTCTCGAAGACGACGGTCGGCCGACCCCGTTCATCCCGCCCCCGTCCCCGCCATTTGAGCCCTCCCCATCGGAGTAACAGATGGGCCAGGACATATAGGTGGTCGTCCAGATCCTCCCGTTCGCGCTGATCCCACAGGCTCTCGAAGAGCGCCCGGACGGCCAGCGCCTTCTCCCGCCGCGAAAGTCTCGGCGTCGGCGGCTCCGGCTTGAGCCGCCGCGTGACCCAATAGGAATGATACGCTTCGGATCTGACGAGGTCCCAGCAATCGGGGCAGGTGTCGCGCCGCAGCGGCGCCTCGGCCAGCAGAATCAGCCGCGTCGGATGTCGCTCCAGATCCTCCAACGGGGCGTTGCATTCGCTGCAATGGGCCCTCGGCCGTTCGATCCCCAACCACGGCTCGCGCTCCAGCATCGTCGGGAACTTTCTCTACGGGTTCAGAACCTCATCAACCGCCGGCGCCGCCGGCCGGGACGACTATACCGGCGCGCGGTCCGGGATTGCAAGCCGCTCGCCCCGATTGTTAGCATCCCCTGACGTGGACGATGCCTCTCCATCCTAGCTCGCCCGCCGAAGGAGAGGCTCCCGCTTCGCCGCCGCCGTTGAATCCCTCGCGCGTCGTCATCCTCGGCGGGGGGGTCGCCGGGCTGACCGCCGGCTGGCGCCTGGCGGCCACCGGGCGCTTTCGTCCCGTCATTCTGGAGCGTGAGCCCGAGCCGGGGGGGCTCGCTCGGTCCCTGCACTTCAAGGGCGTCTCCACCGATCTCGGCCCGCATCGGCTGCACACGGAAATTCCCGAGATCGCCGCCCTCGTCGATTCGATCGCCGCTCCTTCTCTCTACACGATCCGGCGCCGCAGCCGTATCTATCTCCAGGGGCGCTTCCTCACGTATCCTCCGAGGCTCGGCGAGGTGCTGGCTCACCTGGGCCCGCTGCGCTGCCTCCGATTCGGGCTGAGTCTTCTGGGCGAGTCGCTCCGGCCCGCCCGCGGTCCGGAAACCTACGAATCCCTCATGCGGCGGGCGTTCGGACCGGAACTCTACGCCTTCCTTCTGCGCCCCTATAGCGCCAAGGTCTGGAAGACCGACCCGGCCCAGATTCATCCCGACACGGCGCGCGTCCGCGTCTCCGCCGGGAGCCTCGCCAAGCTCGCCCGGCGCTGGATCGGCCGCGAAGCCGAGAGCAACCCCACGGCGCTCCGGCAGTTTCGGTACGTTCGCGGCGGCGTCGAAACGCTCGTGCGTCACCTCCGCGAGCACGCCGAAGCCGCGGGCGCCGAATTGCAGCTCGCCGAACCGGCAACGGCGCTCGACCTGGAGCCGACCCCCGGGCCGGCGGGCTGGCGCGTGGCGGCCGTCCGCTCCGGCCGGACCGAAGACCACCGCCGGCAATCCGACGCCGTGATCTCGACCGTGCCGCTACCCATTCTGCTCGGCCGCCTGCTCCCGCCGGAGCCGGGCCTGGCTTCGGCCCGCGAGGCCGCCGCCGGGCTCACTTACCTGAACATGATCTTCGTCTGCGTGATCGTCCGCCGGAAAGTCATCTCCGGCGAGAACTGGCTTTACTTCCCGGAGGCGGAGTTCATCTTCAACCGCGCCTATGAGGCCAAGACCTTCGACCCCGCGATGGGCCCGGAAGATCGCTCCGTCCTCTGCGTCGAACTGACCGCCCGACCCGACGAGGGGATCGAAACCGAGCCGGACGCCGCCCTGGCCGCCGAGGTCATCGCTCAGCTTGGGCGCACGGGGCTCTTCGGCGCCGACGAGGTCGAGGAATGGGTGGTCTACCGCTTGCGGTACGGCTATCCCCTCTACGCGCTGGATTACCGCGAGCGCCTGGCCAGGGTTTTCGACGGTCTCAAACGCATCTCCAATCTCCTGACGGCGGGCCGCCAGGGTTTGTTCAATCACAACAACACCGATCATTCGATGTACATGGGCCTGCGGGCCGCCGACGCCCTCGCCGCCGAGACCCCCGCCCCCGCGGCCGAGCGGTGGTATGCCGAAGTGGAAGCCTTTAAGCACTTCCGGATCGTCGATTGAAGAATCGGCAGCGGCCCCTGACCGCTTGCCCTAGAGTCGAATGAGATCGTTGATCAGGGCCTGAAACCGGCGGATATAAATGGGTTCCGCGCCCGGGCCGGGCGTGATGAGTCCGCCGAACCGCCGCAGGAGCGGCTCCCACTCCGGCGCGCTGACGGGCAACGGCTGATCAAGAATCCCCAGTCGCGTCCCGTCGCGCAGCTCGACCCCGACGCCGGGAAACCCCGCGATCGGCCCCTCGACCCGAGTCACCAGTCCCGCCGCGCGCAATTTTTCGATCACCCCGTCGCTGAAGCACCCCTCGGCGGCGGGGGAGCCCGGCGCACCGGAGACGTCGGCGGGCGCCGGCGTCCGATCGGCCCCGCCCACGTCGCCGACCGAGGGTTCAGCCCCCTGGGCCTGAGCAACTTTGTCGGGCGGGGCGGGTTCCCCAGGCGGTCGGCCGCCGCCGATCGCCCGGAGCACTTCGTGCTCGAAGACGAGCGCCTCGGCCTCCTGAGCCGCTCGAAGCTTGCGCAGCCGGTCCTGCGCGATGAGAATCCCCGCCAGGGCGACCAGCAGGATGCCTCCAACAAGGCCGAGCAAGAGCGTCCAATGCATCGAACCGGACCGTCGCGATCGGCGCCTCGCGCACGATCTCATCCGGCCCACGCGGCGTTGACAATCCTAAAACGCTTCGACGACGGTTGGCGACGGCGGCGAGGCGTGGACCTCGTCGCCGGCCTGGACGAGGCCGGGCGGGGGGCCCTGGCCGGACCCGTCGTCGCCGCCGTCGTCATCCTCGGCCCCAGCGTCCGCCTGCCGGGGGTGGACGATTCCAAGCGGCTGCGACCGACGGCGCGCGAGGCGCTCGTTCCGGCCATCCTGGCCGCGGCCGCCGACATCGGGCTGGGGCTCGCCACGGCCGAAGAAGTCGATCGGTTGAACGTGCTCCAGGCGACGCTGCGGGCCGCCGCCCGCGCCCTCGGCGATCTCCGCCGACCCCCCTCTTTCCTGCTGACCGATCATCTGCGCCTGGCCGGGGGGGCCGCCGAGGTGATGGCCCTGCCAGGGGCCGACGGCGCCTCGCTGGCCGTCGCCGCTGCTTCCATTCTGGCCAAGGTGACCCGGGACCGGTTGATGATCGCGCTTGAAGCCGAGTATCCGGAGTATGGCTTCCTGCGTCACAAGGGTTACGGGACGGCCGATCACCTGGCGGCGCTGGCCCGGCACGGACCGTCAGCCGCGCACCGGAGCAGCTTCGCGGGCGTTCGCTGGTTTGGAGAGCGCCCGGTTCTACGCTGCCTCAGTGGGCGGCGAGGGGCGCTGCCCCTCCGGCCGCCGCCGGCGCTCCCGCTCAGAGAGTTGCTCAGGAGCGGGCTCCCCCCGGGGGCGATTTTGGGATGGCTCCCTGAGGCGGAGTTTGCGTCCGGGTGGTGCGGCCGGGGCGCCTGAGGCGTGGCGCGCCTTGCCCACCCGCGGTCGCGGGGGATATGCTCGTCCGGGAGCCGCCGGCTCCCGGCGAGAGGGACGATGGAGCAGGAGCTGGCCGATCGCCTGAGGGAGCGTTTCGCCCGCGCGCCAACGGTCGGGCGCGTCGAGGAGGCCATCGCGCGCGGCGATAATAATCTAGTTATCACCAACGCGGCGGGCGGGAGCCCCGCCCTCCTCGCCGCTCACCTGGCCGCCCGCGCCGAACGCCCCCTTCTCATCCTCACCGGCACGCTGGAGGCCGCCGAGGCCCTCGCCGACGGCATGAGCTTCTTCGGCGTCGAACCGCTCCTCTTTCCCCCCCTGGAAACCCTCCCTTTCGAAACCGCCGAGCCCGCCCTGCACGTCGCCGCCGCCCGCGCCGCCGTCCTCACGCGGCTCGTCGCGGCGGCTGACCCCGAGGCCTCCCCGCCGACGATCGTCGCCCCGATCGACGCCCTCCTCGTCCGAATCCCTCCGGCGACCGTCTGGCGCGAGCTTGCGCTCGATCTTCGCTGGGGCGAGACGGTCGATCTGGACGCCCTCGCCGCGCGGCTGACGCGGATGGGCTATGCCCGCCAGGCGCTCGTCGAAAGCCCCGGGGAATTCGCCATCCGCGGAACGATCCTCGATCTCTTCCCGCCTGAAGCCGACCTTCCCTGTCGTCTGGACCTCTTCGGCGAAGAGATTGAATCCATCCGCCGGTTCGATCCCCGGACGCAGCGATCGCTCCCGGCCGAAGGCGAAATCGAGCGCCTTAAAGCTCTCCCGCGCGCCCTCCTGGAGCCGGCTCGGGACGTTCTGGCAGCCGGCGGGCGCCTGACCACGTTCCTGGACCTCCTGCCGCCGGAGACGCTCCTCATCCTGGCCGGTCCCACGCGCCTGGAGCAACGGCTGGAGCATTTTGAGCAGGTGGCCGAGCGTCATTGGGCCGAAACGCTCAAGCCCGCTGACGGCGAGCCGCCGAACTTCTTCCACCAGCGCGGCTTGCGCCCGGAACACTGGATTCTCCCCCCGGCCGAAGCCCGCGCCGCGCTCGCCCGATTCCCCGCCGTCGCCTGGGCCGACCTGGAGACCGAAGCCGGCCACCCCGACGGGCCCAGAACCCGCATCGCCGTCGGGGCCCAGGGGCTCCAGACCGTCCCGTCGGATTTCGCGACCTACGCCGAACTGATCCGAGAGAAGCAACTCGAGGGCTACCGGATCGCCATCGCCTGCGACAATTTCGGTCAGGTCCAGCGTCTGGAGGAGCTCCTCTGGGAGGCCGGCGTTCCGGCCATGGCCGTCGGCGCTCCCCCGCGTGGGGCGGCCGACGGCCGTCAACCTCGGGCGCCGCTCCCGCTGGGGGCGCACGACGTCGCGCTCGTCGTGGGGGAGCTGCACGAAGGGTTCCTTTTCCCTGCGGCCCGCCTTCTTCTGATCACCGATCGAGAGATTTTCGGACGCTATCGCCGCCGCCGAATCTACCGCAAGGCCTTCCGGGGGAAGATCGTCTCGGCGCCGTCGGAAATCGAGCGGGGGGACTTCGTGGTTCATCGGGATCACGGTATCGGCCGGTTCGAGGGGATTCGCCGCCAGCAGGTGGACGGCCGGCTCGGCGAATTCCTCGAAATCGGCTACCAGGACGGCGACAAGCTGCTCCTACCGATCGATCGGCTCCATCTGGTCCAGAAATACGCCTCGGTCGACGGCAGAGAGCCCGCGCTCGACAGGCTCGGCGGCCGCCTCTGGAGCCGTCGCCGTCGCCGGACCGAGGAAACCGTCCGTCGCCTCGCCGGCGAGTTGCTGGAGCTCCACGCTCGGCGCCGGACCGCCGAGAAAATCCCCTGCGGCCCCGATTCCGTCTGGCAACAGGAGTTCGAAGCCTCCTTCATCTATCAGGAAACCCCGGATCAGCTCCGCGCCATCGGCGAAATCAAGACCGATCTGATGAGCCCCCGCCCGGCCGACCGGTTGCTCTGCGGCGACGTCGGGTTCGGCAAGACCGAGGTCGCCATTCGCGCCGCCTTCAAAGTCCTCCAGGAAGGGCGTCAGGTCGCCGTCCTTGTCCCGACGACGATCCTCGCCCAGCAGCACCATCGGACCTTCTCCGAGCGCCTGGCCGGTTATCCCTTCGTCGTCGAGATGTTGAGCCGCTTCCGCAGCCCGGCCGAACAGAAGGCCGTCGTCGCGGGCCTCGCCGCCGGCCGGGTCGATCTCGTGATCGGGACGCACCGGCTTCTCTCGCGCGACGTGCGTTTCGCCGACCTCGGCCTGTTGGTGATCGACGAGGAGCAGCGTTTCGGCGTGGCGCAGAAGGAACGGATCAAGTCCCTGCGCGCCTCGGTCGACGTCCTCTCGATGACGGCCACGCCGATCCCTCGAACGTTGCACATGGCGCTTTCCAAGCTGCGCGACCTGAGCATCATCGAGACGCCCCCCGCCGATCGGCTGCCGATCAAGACCCGGACGATCTATTTCGAGCGGGACCCGATTGAGGAGGCGCTGCTGCGGGAGCTCAATCGCGGCGGCCAGGTCTATTTCGTCCATAACCGGATCGAGTCCATCCACGAGGTCGCCGAGACGCTGCGCCAGATCGTCCCCCGCGCCCGGATCGCCGTCGCCCACGGCCGGACGGACGAGGCCGAGCTCGAACGCCTGATGCTGGACTTCATCGCCGGGAACTATGACATCCTCCTCTCGACCACCATCATCGAGAACGGCATCGACATCCCCAACGTCAATACGATCATCGTCAACCGCGCCGACGCCATGGGGCTCGCCCAGCTTTATCAGCTCCGCGGCCGCGTCGGCCGCGACGTCCGCCAGGCTTACGCTTATCTCGTCCTCCCCCGCGGGAGGCCCATCACGGACACGGCGCTCAAGCGGCTTCAGGCCCTGGAGGAGTTCTCCGAGTTGGGAATGGGCTTCGCCATCGCCATGCGCGACATGGAAATCCGGGGCGCCGGCAACCTCTTGGGGCGCGAGCAAAGCGGGGCGATCGCCGAGATCGGCTTCGACCTTTACTGTCAATTGCTCGAAGAGGCGGTGATGGAACTTAAGGGAGAGGGACCCGCCGAGCCGCTCTGGCCCACCGAGATCAAATGGCCCGCCGAGCAATGGCTCCCCGAGCCCTACGTCCCGGTCGAGGCCCAGCGGATTCACGTTTACCGCGCCCTGGCCTCAGCCCGGGGTCTGGAGGACCTCGACGCGATCAGCGAGGAACTCCGCGATCGCTATGGTCCGCTCCCGGCCGAGGCCGTGAACCTCCTGAATGCCTTCCAGGTCCGGCTCGCCCTGGCCCCCTGGCGGGTGGACGTGGTCCGAGGCGAATCGACCGGCCAGATTCGCCTCGTCGGCCGGAACGTCGCCCCGGGCTTGCTGGCCGCGCTGGAATCGCGCCGGGCGGACGCGCCTGGCCTCGAACGTCTCGCTCGCCGCGGCGAGGATCAACTTATCCTCAGCATCGCCCCCGAGCGATGGCATCCCGAACGAGCCTTGGCCGAGTTGGCGGCCTGGCTGCGGGAGCTGCCCCCGCCGGAGCCTCAAGCCGGCGGCCCGAAGGCCGAGGCGATCCGCGCCGGCCGCCGCCAAGGGAACTCTCAGGCGCGCCCTTAGGGACACGCCGCGACCGGCCCGATCTTGGGCCCCCGCAAAAAAAGCACTTGACCCTATAGTCAGGTACTGGGCGTAGGGTCATCCTCGGAGGCGGATCATGGAAAGCCTCAAGATCGGTCAGGTCGCTCGAAGCGCGGGCGTGAACCTACAGACGATCCGGTACTACGAGCGCCGGGGGCTCGTTCCCCAGCCGCCCCGTAGCGGCGCCAACTACCGCCTCTACTCCGACGAGACCGTCCGCCGCGTCCGCTTCATCAAGCGCGCGCAGGAGCTCGGCTTCACGCTTAAGGAGATTCAGGAGCTGCTTTCGCTGCGGGCCGCTCCTCGCGCCCGCTGCGCCGACGTGCGCCGTCGCGCCGAGGCCAAGGTCCGCGACATCGATCAGAAGCTCCGCCGGCTTGAAAGCATGCGCCGGGCGCTGGGGCGCCTCCTCGCCGAGTGCTCCGGCGAGGCCCCGGCGACGGAATGTCCCATCCTCGAAGCGCTCGACCCGGAAGAGGAGGAAGCCTGATGCCTCGCGTCGAATTGATCTATGACGCCGACTGTCCCAACGTCGCCGAGGCCCGCCGGGCGCTCCTGGAGGGCTTCGCCCAGGCGGGGCTCCCGCCGGTCTGGACCGAGTGGGATCGGCGGGCGCCCGAAAGCCCCCCCCACGTCCGACCCTACGGCTCGCCGACCATCCTCGTCGACGGGCGCGACGTCGGCGGGTGGAATCCCACGGCGACGTCCGAAAGTTGTCGGGTTTACTGTGAGGAAACCTCCGGCCTCCGCCGCGCTCCGTCGGCCTCGCGGATCGCCGCCCATCTCCTGAAGGCTCCCGCAGGCTCGACCGCAGGGAGCGACCGCTTGAGGGGTCGATGGCGCGGGCTCGCCCTCTTCTCGACCCTGGGCGCCTCCGGGGCCGCCTTGCTGCCGGTGGGCTTCTGCCCGGCTTGCTGGCCGGCTTATGCGGGGGTGCTGGGGGCGGTCGGATTGGGGTTCACGCTGAACTCGGCGTTCGTGCTGCCGGTGACCGCCGGATTTTTCGGGTTGGCGCTCTTCACGCTGGCATGGAGAGCCCGCGCCCGCCGGGGTTACGGCCCTCTCGGGCTGGGCATCGTTTCCGCGGCGGGGGTCCTGATCTTCAAATTCGCTTATCCGATCAACGCATGGCTTTACGCCAGTTTGGCCGGCTTTGTCGCGGCCGCGATCTGGAACGCCTGGCCGAGGGCCCTCCAGGCGGCCGAACGCTGCCCGAACTGCCGCCCCGACGAATTGAGCGAGCCCGCCGAAACCCCACTCGAAAGGAGGTGAGGGCTATGCCAGCGAAGCGCAAGATCGAGATCTTCAGCGCCGGATGCGCGGCCTGCGAGGAGACGATCCAACTGGTCAACCGCCTGGCGTGTCCCTCGTGCGAAGTCAGCGTGCTGGACATGCGTCAACCCGACGTGGCGCGCCGCGGGAAATCCCTCGGCGTCCGCGTCGTCCCCGCCGTGGCGATCGACGGTCGGCTGGCCGAGTGCTGCGCCGGGGGGCCGCAGGAAGCGGCCCTGCGCGCCGCGGGCGTCGGCCAACCGGCCTGACCCCCCGGGGGGGAAGCCGTGGTCCAGGGAGCGCGTCGTTTCGGTCAGGCGCGCTCCTGGGGCTTGTTCACGTCGGCCACTTCAAAGACGACGTCGGACTCCTTGCCGATCCGCATGGCGTGAATGGCCGAAGCTTCCAGGAAGACGGATTTGGCGTTGCGCTCGGCCTCCTCGATCAGGTCCCATTGATCCTGATTGAGGGCGACCTCGAGTTTGAAGAACGCCTCTTTAATCCGCTGCTCCAGGTCGCCGCCGAGCGGCCCGCCGTGGCGGATCACTTCCATGGAGGACTCCATTTCCTCCAGGCGCCGCCGGACGGCGGCCTTTTGCATGAAGAGGCGATCCTCCTCGGCGTGTTCGGCCGCCGCCCCGATCGCCCGCTCCACCTCGGCCTCGGCCCCGGGCAGATAGGATTCAATCTTGACCTCTTCGGCGCGGCCGCTCGTCAGGTCCTCGGCTGAGACCGTCAGGATGCCGTTGGCGTCGATGGCGAAGCTGACCTGGATTTCAGGGATCTCCTTCGGCGCCGGGGCGATCCCCTTCAATCGAAAGTGAGAGAGCGAACGGTTCTGCGAGGCCCGCTTGCGTTCACCTTGAAGCACGTGGATTTTGACCGTGTCCTGATTGTCGGCCACGGTCGTGAATTTGCGTCGGACCGTCGTCGGCACGTTGGCGTTGCGCGGCACCAGCACGGAGAACACGTCGTTCGTCAGCTCGATCCCCAGCGACAACGGCACGACGTCCAGCAGCAGCACTTCTTCCAGATCGCCCGTCATGATCCCGGCCTGGATGGCGGCCCCGGCCGCCACCACCTCGTCGGGATTGATCGAAACGTCGGGCTCGCGCCGGAAAATCTCGCGGGCCAGGGCGCGGACGGCCGGGATGCGCGTCGAGCCGCCGACCATGATGATGTTGGCCAGGTTCTCGGGTTTGATCCTCGCGTCGGCCATCGCCGTTTCGCACGGCGGGCGAAGCCGCGCCAGGATCGGCTCGATCAACGTCTCGAACTCCTCGCGCGTGATCTCGCCGGAGTAGTGCTTCGGCCCCGTCTCGTCGGAGACGATGAACGGGAGCGAGATCATCGTCTTCGACAGCGTGGAGAGTTCGCATTTGACTTTCTCGGCGGTTTCGGAAATCCGTTGCAGCGCCTGGGGGTCCGGCCGCGGGTCCAGCCCTGTCGCCTCCCGGATGCGCTCGGCGATCCACTCGATCAGAATGTGATTTATGTTGTCCCCGCCGAGGAAGGTGTCTCCCCCCGTCGACTTCACCTCAAAAATGTCCCCGTCGATCTCCAGGATCGTAACGTCGAACGTCCCGCCGCCGAAATCGAAGACGGCGACCTTGGAACGCTCGCGTTTGGCGAGCCCATAGGCCAGCGCCGCCGCCGTCGGCTCGTTGACCAGCCTCAGCGCCCTCAAGCCGGCCTTCTCGGCGGCCAGCTTGGTCGCCTGACGCTGGCTGTCGTTGAAATGAGCGGGAACGGTGATGACGGCGTTCTCGATCGGCTCGTTGACGAACGCTTCGGCCGTCGCCTTCATTTTGAGCAGCACTTGAGCCGAAATGTCCTCCGGACGATACGGCCGGCTCCCCACGCGGACCGTCACCATGCCCTCGGCGTCCGGCTGAACCTCATAGGCGATCCCTTCAAGCCGATCCGTCACTTCGTCCCAACGGCACCCCATGAAACGTTTGACGGAATGAACGACCCGCTTCGGAGCCGTGATGCGCTGGCGCTGGGCCAACTCCCCGACGACGATCTCCCCGCCGTCGGCGAAATAGATGACCGAAGGGGTCGTTTTGCGCCCCTCGGCGTTGGGGATGATCTCCGGCCGATTGGCTTCCAGTACCGCCACGACCGAATTCGTGGTCCCCAGATCAATCCCGACAACCTTCGACATCGCGCCCATCCCTCCCGCTCGGCGGCCTCGGACCCGACACCCCCGCGCCACCGCCCGGTTCACCCTCGCCGCCAGAACCGATCTTATATCATCGCCCCCCTGATGAGTCACGCCCCGATCCGGCCTTCGGCCGCCGGCTTCTCGCCGCCCATCGGCCTCCCCCCTTTACGTCCGCCGTCGCCGATCGTAGACTGACCGGCCGACCGCCCTCGCCGGGGCCGGGCAGACGTTCGAGCGCAGCCGGCGTCCCGTCATGCAAAAGCACCCGCCCGAGCTTCATCGGGTCATCGTTTCGACCGCGGGGTATTTCTACCTCGACCCCGGAACGCAGCGGCCTGCCCCGGCGCTCGTCGGACTGCACGGCTACAGCCAGACGGGCCGGGATTTCCTTCGAGTCCTCCGCAACGTCGCCCCGGCCGACTTCGCCGTCGTCGCCCCTCAAGGGCTCAACCAACTCTGGGACCCCGCTACCGGCCAGATCCGCTTCTCCTGGATGACGGCCTTCGAGAAAACCGACAACATCGAACGCAATACTCGGCTGATCGGGGCCGTGTTGGATCGGCTCATTGAGCAGAAGGAGATCGACCCCGGAGGCGTCTTCCTCCTCGGTTTCTCGCAGGGCTCCTCCGTGGCCTATCGCTTCGCCCAACGCCATCCGGATCGCCTGCGCGGCGTCATCTCCGTCTGTTCGGATCTCCCGCCCGACGTCCGGGAGAATCTGGCCCCTCTGCGACCCCTCGGCTTCCTCATCCTCTACGGCGAGCAGGATCCGCTGGTCCCGGCGGATCATCCCAAGCAGGCCTACGAAGCCCTGCGGGCCGCCGGCCTCGGGGTCGACCTTCGGGCCTTTCCCCGCGGCCACGTCCTCCCCTCCTCGCTGGCCCCGTTGGTGGAAGACTGGATGCGGCGCCGCCTGAGGGGGCCCGAGCGCCCGGCGCTGCCGAGTCTGCGGGCGGCCGGTTGATCGCCCCCCGACGCCCGCGCGAAGAAAACGCTCATGATCGGATTGTTCATCCCTTGCCTGGTCGACCAATTCTATCCCGAGGTCGGCGAGGCGGTGGCCGATGTTCTTGAGCGCCTGGGACAGGAGATCGATTACCCGGAGGCTCAGACCTGTTGCGGCCTCCCCTTTTTTAACATGGGCCGGTGGGAAGCGGCCCGACCCGCGGCGCGCCACTTCCTGAACGTCTTCGAGCCTTACGACGCCGTCGTGACGCCGGCCAGTTCCTGCGCGGCCATGGTCAGGCGCTTCTACGGCGAGCTGTTCGCCGGCGAGCCCCGGCTGGCCGAACGCGCCCGCGCTCTGGCGCAGCGGACGCACGAACTCGCCTCATTCCTCGTCAACGTCCTTCACGTCAGCGACGTCGGCGCCCGTTTCCGCGGGACGGTGGCGTGTCACCGGTCCTGCCATCTGCGTGAAATCGAGGCCCGCGACGAAGCCGAAACGCTAATTCGGCGCGTCGCCGGGACGGAGCTGGTCGAAATGCCCCGCGGCGAGGTCTGCTGCGGCTTCGGCGGGGCCTTCGCCATCAAGTTCCCGATCCTTTCCGGCGCGCTGGGGGAGACCAAGTGCGAAACCTTCGAGGCTTGCGGGGCTGACGTGATCGTCACGACCGACGCCGGCTGCATGCTCCACCTGAACGGGCTGCTTCATCGGCGTGGGTCTCCCCGGCGCATCCATCACCTGGCCGAGCTTCTCGCCGGGCGGCTGGAGGGATCGCCTCGCCCATGAAGGCCCCTCGACGCCCAGGGACCGGCGCCGATGCGCGTGGCCGGCCCGGCGGGGACGGCCCGGAGCCTTTCGAGGCGGCGGCGGCCCGCGCCCTCGCCGACCCGACGCTTCAGGGGCGCCTGCGGGACGTGCTGGGCCGTTTGCAACGATCGCGCCGGCGGAT
This sequence comes from uncultured Candidatus Sumerlaeota bacterium, assembly GCA_964463045.1. Classification (GTDB taxonomy): domain Bacteria; phylum Sumerlaeota; class Sumerlaeia; order MVZB01; family JAJFLK01; genus CAYXAU01. Next base: position 76,548 of record CAYXAU010000011.1, read on the forward strand.
GATCCCGCCGCACACCGCCACCGACGACGTGCGCGAACGCGCCCGGCTCATCCGCGCCGAAGTCATCGCCCATCTGGACCGCTACCTGGGCGATTTTGTGGACAAGGCTGAAGCCCACGGCATCCGCGTCCACCTGGCCCGCACGGCCGCCGACGCCCGACGGATCGTTCTGGAGATCGCCCGCCGCCAAGGCGTCCGGCGTGTTGTCAAGGGCAAGTCCATGGTCAGCGAAGAATGCGAAATCCGGGAAGCGTTGGAGGCCGAGGGGATCGAGGTGACCGAGACCGACCTGGGGGAGCTTCTCGTCCAACTCGCCCGCCAGCCCCCTTCCCATCTGATCGCTCCGGCCATCCATATGACCCACGCCCGCATGGCCGAAGTGCTGGCGCCGACCGCCGACGGGGCCGCCCTTCCGCCTGATCCCAAGGTCCTGATGACCGCCTCCCGCCGCTGGCTGCGTCGCCGATTCCTCCAGGCCGACCTCGGGCTGACCGGAGCCAACTTCGGCGTGGCCGAAACCGGCGGCTTCTTCATCGTCACGAACGAGGGCAACGGCCGCTGCTGCGGTACGTTGCCCCGCGTTCACGTGGCGATGATGGGGATCGAACGGGTGCTGCCGACCTGGGCCTCGGTCCCGACGATCCTTCAGTCCCTCGTGCGGTCGGCCACGGGCCAACGCCTGTCGGTCTACGTCAGCGTCTTCCACGGCCCGCGACGGCCCGGCGAGCTTCACGGGCCCGATGACCAGCATCTGATCCTGGTGGATAACGGACGCAGCGGCCTCCTGGGGGGAGAATTCGCCGAAGCCCTTCATTGCATCCGTTGCGGGGCCTGCCTGAACGCCTGTCCGATCTACGAACGGGCGGGGGGGCACGCTTACCAGGCCGTCTATGGCGGCCCGATCGGCAAGGTCGTGACGCCGCTCTACGGACGCTCGCCGATCGCCGAGGAGCTTCCCCACGCCTCCAGCCTGTGCGGAGCCTGCCGAGAGGCCTGCCCCGTCAAAATCGATATCCCCGCCCTCCTGATCCGGCTGCGCCACCAGCACCCCTTGCCCGGCCCGATGGGCCGCGCCGAGCCGAGTCTGGTGCGCCTGGCCGGCGGCGCGATGGCCCGGCCGAGGCTCTATCGTTGGGCGACGCGCCTGGCGCGATGGACGCTCGCCCGACGCGCCCTCGCGGGTTGGGTCCAGCGCGGTCCCGGTCCCTTGGCCGATTGGACGCGTAATCGGGACCTGCCCGTACCGGATCGGCGGCCTTTCCGCGACCGTTGGCGTGAGCGCCGGCGGGGTCGGTCATGAAGCCCGAACTTCGGCACTATCTGGCCGAGCTCCGCTCGGCGCTGGATCGCCAACCCGGACGCCCCCCGCTCGGCCAGCAGCTCCGTCGCGCCGAGGAGATCCCCCTCGTCTGGCCGTCCGTCGAGTTCCCTCCCGGTCGGTCGATGGCCGAACAATTTGAGGCGGCCATCGCCCCCTGGGGGGGCGTCGTCCACCACCTCGCGAGCGCGGCCGACCTCCTGCCGACCTTGGCGCGCCTAATCCAGGAGGCGGGAGCCCGGCGCGTCAGCCGCTGGCGGACGCCTCGCCTGGACGCCCTCCACCTGGAGGAAGGGCTCGCCCCCTTAGGGCTCGAGTGGGTCATGCCGAGCCTCGAACGCGCCGGCGAACTTGACGACGTCGAGGCCCGCCGGCGATTCTTCCTCGAAATGGAAGGGATCGAGGTCGGCTTGACCGACTGCGACGTGGCCGTCGCCCACACCGGGACCCTCGTCGTTCGCCACGATCCATCGCGTCCGGCCTTCACGAACCTGCTCCCCTGGACCAATTTAATCGTCGTCAACGCCTCCCAACTGGTGCCCACCCTCGCCGACGCCGTCGCCGGGCTGGCCCGTGATCAGGCTGGGGAGCCTTGGCCGTCCAACCTGATTTTCAACACGGGCCCCAGCCGGAGCGGGGACATCGACCTGACCGTCGGCCAAGGCGCCGCGGGGCCGGGGAGCTGGCACGTGCTGCTCGTGCGGGACGGCGAACCAGCCCTCGCGCCAGGGGGGCCAACCTGATTGAAATCGCGCGCGCGCTTCGTCATGCTGGCCCTGACCTTTTCCGCCCTGAGAACTTCTCGCGACGAGGCGCCCCGCCGCGATCGTGCCTGAAGCGACTCCCAACAACGTCGTCGCCATCTCCGGCGCCGGAACGATGGGGGCCGGGATCGCGCACGTGGCGGCCCTGGCCGGCTGGCGGGTCCGACTCTTCGACGCCCTGGAAGGGGCCGCCGATCGGGCCCGGAGCGCCCTCGCCCGCCACCTCGACGATCGAGTCCGCAAGGGGAAACTGACCCCGGAGGAGCGCGCGGCCGTCGTCGGTCGGATTGAAATCGTCCCCACGCTGGCGGCCTCGCTCGAAGGCGCCGAGCTGTACGTTGAGGCCATCGTGGAGGACTTGCCGGCCAAGCGCGAACTCTTCAGCGAGGTCGATCGCCTCGCCCCCGCTGACGCCCTGCTGGCCAGCAACACCTCCTCGCTCTCCATCACGGCCCTGGGGGCGGCGACCCGCCGGCCCGAGCGCGTCGTCGGGATGCATTTTTTTAATCCCGCCCCCGTGCTCAAGTTGGTCGAGGTGGTGCGCGGCGATCGAACCGGCCCGGCGGCCGTGGACCAAGCCGTCGCGATCGCGCGGGCCTGGGGCAAAACGCCGGTCGTCGTTCAGGACACCCCCGGCTTCATCGTCAACCGGATCGCGCGGCCGTTTTACGGCGAAGCCCTCCGAATGCTGGGGGAGCGGCTGGCCGACGTGGAGACGATCGACCGCGTCCTGCGCGACGTCGGCCGGTTCGCCATGGGGCCGTTCCAGGTCATGGACCTCGTCGGCGTGGACGTGAACCTCGCCGTCACGAAGTCCGTCTATCATGCCTTCTTCGAGGACCCACGCTTCCGACCGCATCCCATCCAGCAGAAGATGGTCGAGGCCGGCCTGCTGGGTCGCAAGACGGGCCGAGGGTTTTACCGTTATGACGAACCCTGACGGCTCGACGATCGGCCGCGGCGAGAACCTCGCCGCGGGGGGCGTCCTTCTGCGCGGGGCCGGTTTCCCCGTTGGGCTATGGATCGATCATCTGCAGCGCGTTGGGGCGAAATTCGCCGTCGAGGGGCTCGCCGGGGCCGTGGAACCTCCGCCGAGGCCGTACACCATCCTGATCGAAACCGATCCGGCGCTTCTCAGCCGATTGGAAGCATCGGTCGAAGCTCAGACCGAAGGGGAAACTCCGCCCTGGCCGAACGAGGACGTTGAGGACGAAGGAGGCCCGCTGCAGGTCGTCCCTCCGGGCCCGCGAGCCCTCCCCCCCTCGCCGCCGACTCAGGAGGACCTTTTCGCCGGATCCCTGCCGGCGGAGCCCGCTGCGGCGCCGGGGGCGCTGGCGCTTGTACGGTTCGTGCCGTGCTACGAGAACTCGGCCACCGAAGCCGCCGCGGCGCTCGAACCGGCAGAGAACGTCGTCGGTTACACGCTTTTTCAGGTTCGCTCCGAAGCAAGCGGCGAGCCCCCCGTCATCGAGGTCGCTCGGCCCTTGCAGACCGCTCCGGCCGCCTGGGAAACGGCCCTGGCCTTCCTCCGCGAGGTCGGGTTTCAGGTGGAGGTCGTCGGCGACGCGCCGGGCCTGATCTTCGCCCGCACGCTCGCTTGCGTCGTCAACGAAGCCGCCCGCGCCTTGGGTGACGGGATCGCTTCAGCCCGCGACATCGACGCCGCCATGCGCCTGGCCGTCAATTACCCTAAGGGGCCGCTCGAATGGGCCGATGAACTGGGCATCGACCTCATCGTCGATATCCTGAACGGCCTTTACGAGCACTACCGGGAAGAGTGCTACCGCCCGGCGCCTCTCTTGCGCCGGCTCCGCCTCGCCGGGCGGATGTTCCTGGAAGATTGACCGCGGCTTCAGTCGGCCCGGCGGCCGCTTAATCGGCCGGCTGGAGATGTGCCTTGAACCAGTCCAGGGCCAGTTGGCGGCCTTCCACGAGCTTTTCCCGATAGATGCCGTAATGCGTGATGCCGGGGACTTCGACGTACTTGACCGGCGCCTTTCCCCCTTCCTTGAGGATTTCGGCGACTCGTCCGCCGTGGCGCTTGTGGTCGAACAACTCTTCCTTCTCGGCGTCGATGATCAGCACCGGAACCTCGATCCGGTGCGCCAACTCCACGGGCCGATACTCATGCATCTTGGCGAGAAAAGGGGTGCCCGTCAGCCCCGGAAAAACGTCCTCGCCTTGCGGAATCGGATCCTTCTCCCCCCGGACGCGGGCGATCCCGATCCGATGAGCGTAGGCGACGCCTCCCTGCTCGCGGTAGAAATTCTCCACCGCGTCGCGGGAATCCATGGCCCCGACCTGCCCGACGACGCACTTGACGCGATCATCGATCGCCGCCACGTAGATCACGTGTCCGCCGGAGTAACTCGTCCCCCAGATGCCCAGGCGCGTCGCGTCGACCATCGGCTCCCCTTCCAGCCAATCCAGCGCGTGGCGGATGTCCTGCACCTGATCGAACGGGTCCACGAGCTGGCGGATGGCGCGAGCCTTCACCGTGACCATCCCCTCGGCGTCGGGCTTGGGCATCTCCCCCTGGATGACGAGCTTGGAATCGCTGTCCCCCCAGCCACGATAATCGAACGTGAGGACGACGAAGCCCGCCGCCGCGAAATACGGGGCGTAGGCCCGATTCAGATGGGCCCGGACGCCCCCCCACCCGTGGGTCAATAAAATGGCCGGATAGTTCTCCCCCTCCTTGGCGTCCTTCGGATAAAACAGGTCCCCCGACAAGCGCGTTCCTTCGCTCCAGATGTTGACGGGGCGGCTGGCGACGTTCTCCGGCAGCCCCGGGGCGGTCGATTGCGCCGCCGCGCCAAGCGTGCTCAGCCAGACGGCCACCGCGCCGCAGAATCGCAGGCTCCTCGCCCGCTCCGCCATCGTCAAACGCCGCCAGTTCATGCTACGGTCCCTCCTCAGGTTGGGTTTCCAGCCGCAGATTCCAAGACGATGGCCTAAACCCCTTCGCCGTGTCAAGCCCGGCCGGAGGGCGCTCTCCGCGAGCTTCCCATGCGATCCCGAACCGCCCAAGTGGAACGCCTCGGCAACGAGCGATTTGACGTCCTCGTCCTGGGGGGCGGCGTCACCGGCGTAGCGGCGGCGCATCGCCTGATGGCGCGCGGCTATAACGTCGCCCTCATCGACGATCATGATTTCGCTTCGGGCACCTCCCAGGAAAGTTCTCAACTCATCTGGGGCGGGATCAAATACCTCGAACAAGGGCGCCTCAAACTGGTCGCTCAGCTCTGCGCGGCCCGTAACCGCCTCCACCGCCGCTATCCCCTTCGCGTCGAACCCTTGCGCTTCCTCTACCCGCATTACGCCGCGGACCCCCATCCGCGGCCTTTCCTGCTCGCCGGGGGCTACCTTTACTGGGCGCTGGGCCGGGGATTCCATCGGCGGCCGCGGCTCAGAACCAACCGCGACGTCCTTGCCTCAGTCCCCGCCCTTCGAGGCGAGCGGTTGCGCGGCGGGTTGGAATACTCCGACGCCCACATGGTCCATTCCGACGCCCGGCTTGTCCTGGATCTCCTGTTTGACGCCATGGATCAGGGGCTGGCGGCGGCGAACTACGTCGCCCCGAGAGCCTTCGCTCCGGAGGCTTCCGGCGAGGGCTGGCGTCTGACCGCCGAGGACCTCCCCGGCCGCCGAGGGCTCGACCTGCGCGCCCGATGGATCGTCAACACGACCGGCGTCTGGGTCGACGAGGTTAATGACGCCCTCGGCCTTGCCCCCCCTTTCCGCCTGCTCTTCTCGAAAGGCATTCACCTGATCGTCCGCCGGATCGAAACGGGGGGCCGCGCGCTCACCTGTCGGGCCGCCGACGGACGCATCTTCTTCGTCATCCCTTGGGGAGGCGTCACGCTGATCGGGACGACCGACACCCCGCTTGACGGCCCGCCCCGCCGCGTCCGCGCCGCTGCCGAGGATATCGCCTATCTCCGCCAGGCAGCCGAGGCCAGGCTCCATCTGCGACTTGAGGATGCCGACGTGCTCAATACGAAGGCCGGGCTCCGTCCGTTGCTCCGACCCGCCCGGCTCAAGGAGGAGGATTTCCTTTCCCTTGCGCGGTCCCATAAAGTTTGGTCCGATCCCCGCGCTCGGGTCACGGCCCTCTGGGGCGGCAAATACACGGACAGCTTCCTGATGGCCGAGGAGATCGCCGCCCAGGTGACGCTCTCGCCTTCACATCCTCCGCGGCCGGCCCCGCCGGTGCGATCGGCCGAGCCTGCCGAAGACCGATGGTGGTGGCAGCCGGCGGCTGATCCCGGCGCTCTGGCCGAGGTTTGCCGTCAGGAACTCGTCGTCCGCCTGGAGGACTTGCTCCGCCGGCGCACCAACCTGGCGCTTCATATCCCCCGGGGCGGCTGGGGAGCCGACAACGAGAACGCCCCGGCGCTGGCGCGTCTAGCCGACGCCGTCGCCCGAGCCAACGCGGCCTCGGCCCCGGCGATCCTTGAAGATTATCGGCGGACGGTGTTCGATGCGCCGACCGGGGACAAGCCCCGCTAGAGGCGGGCCGGCGCCTCCGCCCAGCGACTCGCATGATTCCCGAAGATCCTCCCAGGGTTGAACGGCCTCCCCGTCTGAATCCGGGCCTTTATTATGGGCTGGTCGGGCTGGTCTGGGTGGCGGGGAACTTGACGCCGCTCCTGCTGGTGTGGCTTCTGTGGCCGCGCCAAGGGCCCGTGAAACCGGTCCCGGCCTCCGGCCCCGACCCGTTGCTGGTCGACTTTTTCCTCGCGCTCGTCTTCCCCTTGCAGCATTCGATCTGGACGCAACCCCCGGTTAAACGGTGGCTGTTGGCGCGCCTCGGCGAGCATGCCGAGCGTCCAGCCTACGTTCTGGCCTCCGGGGCGGCGCTCGCGCTGACGGTCCTCCTCTGGCGGGGGTCGGATCGACTCCTCGGGCGCCCCCCGGTGACCATCGTCTGGGGGGCCCGCGCGCTGATCACGTTGGCGGTGGCGGCGCAGCTCTGGTGCACGACGGTGATCGGGGCGAAGTTCCTGACGGGCCTGGCGCACCTGAAGACTTACCGGCAAGGCCGGCCGCTCCGCCCGCCGGAGTTCAGGGAGCGCGGGCTTTATCGCTGGGTCCGTCACCCGATCGCGGCCAGCCAGCTCCTCATGCTCTGGTCCGTCGGGGCGCTTTACGCCGATCGGCTCCTGCTCGCCGGCCTTTGGACGGGCTGGATTCTTCTGGCGACGACATTGGAGGACCGCCGCCTCGCCGCCGAATTCGGTCCCCTCTACGCCGATTATCGCCGCCGCGCGGGATTTTTGCTGCCCCGCCTTCGCCTCGCCGGGCGATCCTGATCGGCCGCCGCGCCCGCCCCGTTTGCCGTTGCCGCGCGCCCGGCGGGCTGCCTATACTGCCCGTGCGGACGAGCAACTTCGCCGACGCAGCGCGGCCTCAGCGGCCGGGCGCCGGAGTGAGGTCAACGGGGACGGAGGCTCCGAACATGCGCATTTACGATGATCTGATCGCGGCGGCCCAGGAGCTGCCCGACAAAGCCGCCCTCGAATTCATGGGCCGGCCCACGACTTACGGCGCCCTGGCCGACGAGGCCCGCCGCTTCGCCGCCGGGCTCGCCCGCCTCGGCGTCGGCCCCGGTCACGCCGTCGGCTTGATGCTCCCCAACCTGCCGCACTTCGTCACGGCGCTCTACGGAAGCTGGATGGCCGGAGCGCACGTGACGCCGTTCAACGTCCTCCTCCGGCCCGGCGAGATCCGCTATCAGCTTGAGGACAGCCGGACGTCGCTCATCGTCGTCTACGAGCTCTTCCTGGCTCACGTGCTTGAGGCGGTCGGTTCGATGGAGCGTCCTCCGCGCGTCGTCGTCGTCGGTCGCGATCCGGCCGGGCAAACCCCTTACGCCGATCTGCTCGCGGCCGAGCCCGCCGAACCCCACCCGAGCGAGCCCGGCGCTCCCGCCCAGATCATTTACACCTCCGGGACGACCGGCAAACCAAAAGGGGCCGTCATCACGCATGCCAACGTGCTGGCGAACCTGGCCATGATGGACGCCGTCTTTGAACGCGGCGAGGCTGACAAATACTTGTGCGTCTTGCCGTTGTTCCACGTCTTCGCCCTCAATGGCGTGCTCGTCTCGACGATCCGGAACTGCGCCACGGTCGTGCTCCATCCCAAATTTGAAGTGGCCGAGGCCGTCCGGAGCCTCGTCGAGGACGGTATCACCACCTTCGCCGGCGTCCCCACGATGTATTTTTATCTGCTCAAGCATCCCGAAGTTGAGCGCCTCCGTTTCCCCCGGCTGCGTCAGTGTTTTTCCGGCGGGGCCGCGATGCCCGTCGAAGTGATGAAACAGTTTGAAGACCTTTTTGACGTCCCGATCTATGAGGGCTTCGGCCTGACCGAAACGACGGTGAGCGTCTGTTGCAACCGCCCCGACCGGACGCGAAGGCCGGGCTCGATCGGCCTCCCCTACGACGGGGTCGAAATGAAAGTGATCGACGACGCGGGACGCGAGCAGCCGCATGGCGAGGTGGGCGAAATTATCATCCGCGCCCCCAACGTCATGGCCGGCTATCTGAATAAGCCCGACGCCACGGCCGAGGCCATCAAGGATGGCTGGTTCTACAGCGGCGATCTCGGCTACCGGGACGACGAAGGTTACTTTTACATCGTAGACCGCAAAAAGGATATGATCATCAAGGGCGGTTATAACATTTACCCGCGCGAGATCGAAGAAGTCATTTATCAATTGCCGCAGGTGGCCGAAGCCGCCGTCGTGGGCGTTTTCGACGAGGCCAAGGGCGAGGTCGTCCGCGCCGTCGTCGCCTTGATGCCCGGCCAGGCTTTGCCCGAAGAGGCTCTCCGCGCCCACGTCGAGGCCAACCTCGCCAAGTATAAATGGCCCCTGGATTACCTCTTCGTCGACGAACTCCCCAAAGGCCCGACCGGCAAAATCCTGAAGCGCGAGCTTCGCGCCCAATGGGCCCAATGGAACAAGGACCGCCTCGCCCCCAGCCCGCACGCGGGCGGCTGACGCCAAGGGAGCCGATTGAGCCCTCCTGCGACCGAATGCCTGACCGGTCCGCCCCTGCCCGTGCGGCCCGACCCGCGATTGGATCGCCGCCTGGTCAGCTTTCAGGCGGACCGGGATCGACCCTTCTTTTCCTGGTTCAAATACAAGGAAGCCTTCTCCGCCGACCTGGTCCGCCTCCTGCTCGAGGAATACGGCCCGCCGGGAGGCCGGTTGTTGGACCCCTTCGCCGGCGTCGGGACGACTCCGCTGGTCGCTTCGGCGCTGGGCTGGGACGCTGTCGGGATCGAATTGCTGCCGGTGGGCTGTTTCGTGGCCACCTGCCGCCGCGCGGCCCTCCACATCGACCCCGCTGAATTTCGCCGCTGCCTTCGGCCCCTGGAAAATGACCCGTGGCCGGACACGATCGACCAGGCGGCCCCGTATCCGCATCTGACGATCACGCAGGGGGCCTTTCCCCCGGCCGCCGAGCAGGCCATCGCCAGTTATCGCGCTTATTGCGCGCGTCGCGTCCCCGACCCCGGGCTCCGAGACCTCTATCATCTGGCGGCTCTCTCCGTCCTGGAAGATGTCAGCTATACGCGCAAAGACGGGCAATATCTGCGCTGGGATGAGCGCTCGCGCCGAACGAAGGGACGTCGAGCTTTCCGGAAGCCGCGGGTCGAGGATTTCCGTTCGGCCGTTCTCGCCAAACTCCGCCGAATGCTCGATGACCTTGAGTCTACCCCGTTTCCCGAGAATGAACTCTTTCCCCAGCGCAAGACCTCCTCCCGCCCGGGCGCCCTCGATCTGATTCAGGGCTCCTGCCTGGACCTGCTCCCTCAGTTTCCGGCCCGCAGCGTCGGGCTCGTGCTCACTTCGCCCCCCTATTGTAACCGTTATGATTACACGCGCACCTACGCCCTCGAGCTCGCCTATTTAGGTTGCAGCGACACCGACGTGAAACAACTTCGACAAGCGATGTTATCCTGCACGGTCGAAAACCGCGCCAAGCGAGACGCCTTGAACGGCTTCTACAGCCGCCTCGGTCGGGCCGCGGATTACCGCCGCGCCCTCCGCGCGGCCGACGCTCATTCGGCCCTTCGCGAGAGCCTCGCCTTCCTGCGCGCCGAGGCTTCCGCCGGCCGCCTGAACAATCCGCATATTCCCCGAATGGTGGAGAACTACTTCGTTGAAATAACCGTGGTCCTGATGGAGCTCGCCCGCCTGCTCACCCCCGGCGGACGCGCCATCATGGTCAATGATAATGTTCGCTATGCCGGGCGGGAAATCGCCGTCGACCTTATTCTCTCGGATATTGCCTCGACCCTCGGCTTCGAGGTCGAGACCATCTCGGCCCTGCCGCGCGGCAAAGGTAACAGCAGTCAACAAATGGGTCGCCACGGCCGCGCCGAACTGCGCAAGTCCATCTGCATCTGGCGACGGCCGTGACCCGACCGCGCGCCTCCCTCCATAAGAGGAACATCTCAGGAGGGGAGGCTTTCAATACGACCGTGGCAGGCCGAGCACGTGCTCGGCCAGATAATTGAGCGCCATCTCCTGGCTCACCGGCGCGATCTTATAGAGCCGCACCTCCCGCCACAGCCGCTCGATGTGATACTCCTTGGCGTACCCCATCCCGCCGTAGGTTTGCAGCGCCGCGTCGCAGGCCTCGAAACCCGCTTGAGCCGCCTCAAGCTTGGCCATGTTGGCCTCCGCCCCGCAGGGCCGCCCCCGGTCGTAAAGCCACGCCCCCCGGCGCACCATCAGCGCCGCCGTCTCCAGCTTGCCGTAGGCCGCGGCCAGGGGGAATTGAATCGCCTGGTTCATCCCGATCGGCCGGCCAAAGACCACCCGCTCGCGGGCATAGCGGACGGCCAGCTCGAGCGCCGCCCGCCCGATCCCCACCGCCTCGGCGGCCACGAGCAGCCGCTCCGGGTTGATCCCTTCCAGCAGATGATAAAAGCCCCGCCCCTCCTCGCCGACGCGGTCGGCCGCCGGCACGCGCACCCCATCGAGCGAAAGCTCATTAGAATCGACGCAGTGCCGGCCGAGCTTCTCGATTTCGCGGATCGTGAGGCCCGGGCTCTTCAGATCGACGAAGAAGAGCGTCATGCCGAGCGTCTTCTTCTCGGCCTGCTCCCGCGGGGTCGTCCTCGCCAACAAGAGCGTCCGGTCGGCGTGCTTCAGGTTCGAGGACCAGATCTTGCGCCCGGTCAGGACGTATTCCTCGCCGACGCGTTCGGCCCGCGTCGAAATGGCCGTCGTGTCCGTCCCCGCGTCGGGCTCCGTGACGCTGAAGCCGAGTTTCATCTCCCCGGCGGCGATCCGGGGCAGCCAGGCGCGCTTCTGCTCCTCCCGGCCGAATTTGACGATCGGCATCGGCGGAAAGATCGAAAAATGGACCGGCGAGGCTCCGGAGGTCCCCGCCCCGGAGGCGCAAATCTCCTCCAGCATCAGGCAGGCTTCGGTGATGCCGAGCCCCGCCCCGCCGTAAGCTTCAGGGATGGCCACGCCGAGCCACCCGGCCTCGGCCAGGGCGTTGAAAAAATCGTGCGGGTATTGCCCCGTCCGGTCCCGCTCCCGCCAGTATTCGAGGTCGAACCGATCGGCGATCCCGCGGACGTGCCGCCGGATCATCTCCTGCTCTTCAGTGAGGTCAAAATCCACGGCCGGCCTTCCGCCGCCCCTCTGAACGGGCGGCAGTGGTCACCATACCCCCGACTCGCCCGCGGATCAAACCCCGCTCCCGCTCGGCGCGGCCGCGCCGAGGAATGAAAATACCCCGGCGGCCCCGAGGCGCGCCCCGGGACCACCGGGGAGGGGACTGGAAGGTGATGGGCGCCGCGGCCGTGCCCGTCAGCGGACGTGCTTGGCCACGAGCTTGGTGAGTTCGAACATGGAGACCTGGGCCTTGCCGCCGAAGAGCGGACGCAGCGTGTCGTCGGCGTTGATGTTGCGCCGGTTGATCCGGTCCTGCAGCCCCTTACGCTTGATATAGGCCCACAGGCGCTTGGTGATCTCCGTGCGCGGGATCGGGTTGGAGCCGACGACGGCCGCCAACGTCTCGTCGGGCTGGAGCGGCTTCATGAAGGCCGGGTTGGGGGCGCGTTTGGCGCGCGGCTTCTTGGCCGCCCGGCGCCGCGCCGCCTTCTTCGGGGCCTTCCTGGCCGCCTTCCTCGCCGCCTTCTTCGGGGCCTTCTTCGCTGCCTTCTTCTTCGCTGGAGCTTTCCGCTTTGCCATCTTTTTCCTCCTTCGGCAAAGGCATTGGGTAGGCGAAATCTGCCAAATCTCCCCGAAGGACGCAAATACTAACCGCAGGCCCGGGGCCATATTTTTCTCTATGAAAATCCCCCGCCGCCGGCCCGGCCTCCCCCCGGCGGCCCGGTCTGCTTCGGCCGCCCCGGGCCCGACGACCGCCATTGCCGTCGTGGCCCGAAGGCGCTATCCTGATTCCAGCCCCCCCGGGCCGCCGGAACCTGCGGCCCCTCTGAACCCGGCGGGCCCAACTCCCCAGGAAGGAATCCCCCCAGCGATGCGACCCGAGGACGTCTCTCCCACCTTGCGCGACATGCAGCGCCGGCTGGCCCAAAGCCGGGACTATCTTTGACCTGGCGGGTCGCCGCTCCACGCTGGAGGCGCTGGAGGCCCAATCGGCCGAACCCGGCTTCTGGAACAACCCCGCCACCGCCCAAGAGCACATGCAGCGGATCAAGGCGCTCCGAGCCCTCATCGAGCCCTGGGAGGCCCTCGAGCGCGAGACCGCCGATCTGATCGAACTTCATGAGCTGGCCGACGGGGACGAGGCCATGCTCGCCGAACTGACGGCCCAGACCGACGAGGCCCTCAAACGCCTGGACCGTCTGGAGCTCCAGGCCCTCATGACCGACCCGGACGACGTCCGAGGGGCCTATCTGACCGTCCACGCCGGAGCCGGCGGCACGGAATCGTGCGACTGGGCGAACATGCTCCTGCGGATGTATGTCCGCTTCTGCGAGCGACGCGGCTTCGCCGTCGAGATCGTCGAAGTGACCGAGGGGGACGAGGCCGGCATCCGCAGCGTCACGCTGCTCATCCGTGGGGAGTACGCCTACGGCTATCTCAAGGGAGAAGCTGGCGTCCACCGGCTGGTCCGCATCTCTCCCTTTGACGCCGCCCGCCGCCGCCATACTTCCTTCAGCGCCGTCGACGTCTCCCCCGAGGTCGACGAATCCATCGAGGTCGAGATCCGCGACGAAGACCTCAAAATCGACACCTACCGGGCCTCCGGGGCCGGCGGCCAGCACGTCAACAAGACGAGTTCCGCCGTCCGGATCACGCACCTGCCCACCGGGATCGTCGTCCAGTGCCAGAACGAGCGCAGCCAGCACAAAAACCGCGCCATGGCCATGAAGATGCTCCGTTCGCGCCTCTATCAGCATTTTCTGGACCTTCAGCGCCAGGCCCTGGCCGCCAAGGAGGCTGAGAAGAAGTCGATCGCCTGGGGGAGCCAGATACGCTCCTACGTCTTTCAGCCCTACACGCTGGTCAAGGACCAACGCACCGGAGAAGAAACCGGCAACATTCAGGCCGTCATGGATGGCGAGATCGATGGCCTCATCGAGAGCGTCCTCAAGTGGCGGGCAGGGCGCCTCGCGGCCCGGACCCGCTAAATGAGCGCCCGCCCGGCCCCGCCTCGGCCCCGCCTCTCCCGTCGATGCTCCGTTCTTCTCCGGCATCGGCGCTTCCGCGGCTGGCTCTGGGCGATCGCCGCCGGGCCGGCGATCTCAGCGGCCCTCCAGGGCCCGACGCCCGCTTCGGAGCAGCCGATCCGCGCGGCCACCTTCCGCTCCGGCCCGCCGGACAGCGGCGCCGTGGCGTTGACCTTCGACGACGGGCCGCACCCGTCGCTCACGCCCCGGCTCATTCAAACCCTTAAAGGCCAGGGAGCCACGGCGACCTTCTTCCTGTTGGGCGAGCAGGTGGAAAAGTTTCCGGACGTGGCCCGGTCGCTCGCCGAGGCCGGCTTCGAACTGGGCAATCACGGTTACAGCCATCGCGACCTGACGCGCCTGGAAGGGGCGGCTCTGCACGAGGAAATCGGAAGGACGCAAGCGCTGATCGAAGCCGCGACGGGGCGTCGGCCCCATCTGTTCCGGCCTCCATACGGACAGATCAATGACACAGTCGCCCGCGCCGCCGCCGAAGAAGGGCTCGATATCGTCACTTGGTCGGTCGATCCGCGCGATTGGGACCGGAACCGGACGCCGGAGCAGATCTTGGACCAGATCGACCGCGAGGGCGCGGCCGGAGCGATCATCCTTCTTCACGACATCCACGCGCGGACCATCGATCTGACGCCCGGGATCATCGAGGGGCTCAGGGCAAAAGCGCTCCGGTTCGCCGCCGCCGGGGAGCTTGTCGAGGCTGAGAAAGCCGCGCGTCGCCGTCGGGAGGCCGAGCGCTCAGCCGAAGGATCGGGGCCGGCCTCCGCCTCCCCGGCCACGCCCCCCATCGTCCCGCTTAGAGATTCGGCTCCGCCGAGGTCCTGAGGGCCCCTTTCGCCGCCGGCCTTGAGGGGAAAAAGGCCTGAAGCCGCAACCACGGGTCAGGGCTTCAGTCGGACGATCGTGACCGCCACGCCGCCTTCGGCCGGCGGACCGAATCCGAACCCTTCCACCGCCGGATGCCGCCCCAACCACTGACGAACCGCCGCCCGGACGCGCCCCCGACCGTGGCCGTGAATCACTTTGAACTGCCCCAGACCATGAAGCTGAGCGCGCTCGACGAACCGTTCCAGCCGCTCCAGCGCCTCTTCGACCGTGTAGCCGTGCAGATCAATTTCCTCCGCCGGGAGCCGACCGCCGCGCAGATGGATCGCCGCGGCCGGCGCGCCTCGGTCGGGCTCAGCGGCGGCCGTGAGCGCCGACGCGGCGACCCGCCACACTTTGCCGCCGATTTCTACTTTCGCCTCCCGGCCCGCGGCGTCCAGCTCCATGAGCCGCCCTTCGCGCCCCCAAGGCTCCACCCGCACCCATTGCCCCGCCGTGAGGGCCGGCGCGCCCTGGGCCGGCGGTCGCCTCCGTCGCTTCATCGGTTCCCGCGCCACTGATCAATCCCCCCGATTAGACCTCTCGGCCTCACGGCCCGCGACGGGCGGAGCGGTCGCCGGCGTCGATTCCGAGCCGCCGGAAGCCTGCCCCTGAAACCAGCGACCGGTCCGTCGAGCGGCGTCGATCACCGTCTCAGCCGACCGGAACACGATCCCCTCATCCCGATAAACGACAACCTCCGAAGCCCATCCCCGGGCCTCAAGCCGAGCGGCGATCGGCCGCATGGCGTTAGCCGCCGGGTCGGAGCCCCCGACGAGAAAAAGCGTCGGGGCCGCCAGGCGTTGGATTTCCTCCTCGGGGGGGAGCTCCAACGGCTGCCTCAGGACGGCCGCCGAGAAAATTCGCCCCCACGCGAGCATCCAGAGCGCAAGGCGGCTGCCTTCGGCCCCGGCGCGGAGGTAAACGCGCGCCGGATCGACCCCGTGAGCCCGCGCTACGGCCTTGACGCCCGCCAGGACGTCCTCGGCGGCCGCGGCCCATCGCTCACGCTCATTCCGCGTCTCCAGTCCCACGATCGGCTCCGCCCCCTGAGTCCCGCTCAGCCGATGATCAGGCACAAAGACGAGGAACCCCAGGGAAGCCAGATATTGCCAGTGAGGATCGAGCCGCCGCCCGACGGGGCCGCCGCCGGCCAGATCGACGACCAGGGGGGGCCGAACGTCGCCCGCCCCCGCCGCGGGTCGCAGGAGAATCCCCTCGAACTCCAGCCCGTCGGGGACTTTCCAGCCGACGACCTCGCCTTCCGCGAGATGGAAGCCCTCCAAACGGCGTGAGGCGCGAGAGACGCGCCGCCACTGACCCGACGCCAAGTCCACCAACCAGGCCTCCGGACTCATCGTGAAGTCTTGACCGATAACGGCCAGCCAGCGCCCGTCGGCGCTCAGATCGGCGATCAGGACCGAGCCCGGAGCGCCCGCCTTCTCCGGCGTCAGCAACCCCTTCGCCTCCCGTCGGCCGACGTCGATGACGACGGGCCGCGCCCCGGAGCCGGTGGCCAGACTGACGTACAGGCTCCCTCCGTCAGGGCTCCAGAGGCCCGGACCAAAGGCGTGGCGATCGAGCAGCGCATCCATGGCGCCGGTGCCGGTTGCGACGATCGCCAGGGCGTACGGCTGGCGGACCCGCTCGCCGGTCTCGTCGACGTGCGGCCGCACAAAGGCGATCTTTCCGCCCCCAGGGGCCGGTGAAAT
This sequence comes from uncultured Candidatus Sumerlaeota bacterium, assembly GCA_964463045.1. Lineage (GTDB taxonomy): Bacteria > Sumerlaeota > Sumerlaeia > MVZB01 > JAJFLK01 > CAYXAU01. The sequence goes on from CAYXAU010000011.1 coordinate 92,897, forward strand.
CCCCCATCCCTGCGTCCCTGCGGCGAGAAGCGGTCGGGCCGACCGGGAGTCCAAGGAATAAGCCCCGAGCGCCAGCCGCTGGGGGGCCGAGGTGACCGCGATCTGGTAATACAACTCCCGGTCGTTCTCACTCCAGGCGCACCCTCTCAGGGGATCAATCGACTCCAGAAGGCTTTCCAGTCCCCCCGAGGCCAGATCCAGCACCGAGAGGTGACTGTTCGTATAGACCTCGGCGTCAAGCCGGGGAGGGTCTTCGGCCCCACGAGGGAGGCTGGCGTGAACCTCGTGGGTGAAGGCGATGCGATCGCCACGGCGCGACCAGGCGATCGAGGGGGCGTAAAGCGAAAAGTTCACCCCCGGGCGCAATTGCGTCAACGTCCGGCGTTCCCGCCGGGGGGGTTCGACGAGCTGGAGCTGATAACCGAGCGGGCTTGGGGCCAGAAAAGCCAACTGCCTTCCGCTCGGGGACCACGCCGGCTCCATCCCCTCGCCCAGATAGACGTACTCGTCGGCCGGCCGATCGTAGACCCACAAGCCGGTGAAGTCGCCAACCTGACGGCCCGCCTCCCCCAAAACGACGAATGCCAGCCGCGAGCCGTCCGGCGAGAGCCGCGCCGCCACGACCCCTTGGCCGAAAGTTGGAATGTCCTCGGGTCGGATCAGCCGGGGCGACTCCGGCTCTGCGGACCTCGCCTCGGGCGCCGGGGGCTGCGCCGGGACCGAGCCCCCGGCGACCCACAGCCATAACAGTCCAACGCCGAGTCGGCCCCATCGTGGGGCCGGAGGGCATCGTGGACAAGGTCGGCGGAACATCACCACGGGTGAACGGCGATCGATCGATCCCGCGGTTATTGTTCATGACGCCGGCTCGCCGCCTCAACACCATTCGGGCAACGCCAGGCCCTCGCTTGGCTCCGGTCTCCCCGTCAGATGCCGTCGCGAATGTCCGGCAGCAGCCGATGAAAGACGATCAGGCCGAGCGAGAGGCAAATGAGGGGAAACAACACCAGGATCGGCCCCGCCAGCGGCCAGGCCGAGGCCTCCGGGCTCCCCATCAACCGCTGGGCCGTGGAGATAAACCGTTCGACCGGGTTCCACGCCAGCCAGGCCGACCACCGCCCCAGGGCCGAATCCTCGACCAGGCTCTTGGGATAGACGATCGGGTTGAGCCAGAAGCCGATCTGAAGGGCCACGGCGACGATCTGCGCCGTGTCCCGAAAAAAGACGTGCAGCGCGGCCACGATCATCCCCATGCCGGCCGCGCCCACCCCGAGCCAAGCCATCAGCACGAGCGCCCCGGCGGCCAGCCCCGGCGGCGCGCTCCCGGTCGCCGCCAGCAACGCATAGAACACGCCAAATCCGAATCCGTAAACCAGAAGAACGTTGATAAGCACCGAGGCAAACAGAACCAACGGCGGGAAGGAGACCTTGCGAAGAAAGTGGGCATTATCGATCAGGACGGCCGCGCTGCGAGAGACCGTCTCGGCGAACACCAGCCACACAAGCATCCCCGAACACAGATGCACGGCATAATCGCGGGGCGACCCCCCGGCGATCCGATTCGTGATCAGCGCCGAAAACACGACCATGTAAACCAGGATCATCACCACCGGATGGATCAGGTTCCAGAGGCCCCCGAGCGCTGAGCCCGCGTATCGGGCCTTGAGGTCGCGCCGGACCAGCACCCAAAGCAGGTCCCAGGCCTGAGCGGCGCGCGTCCGGCCGGCGGGGCCGGGCCGGGAGATCGGGTGGGAGGCTTCAGCTTCGGCCATGGCGGCCCTGGGCTTCGCCGACAACTCCGACGGTGAGCCCATCACCATAACGGCGGAGTTCGGCCGGGTCGAGCCTCTGATATACTGAGTGCATGATCGCCCGGTTCATCAGAGGCAACGGTATCCTGCTGGCCACGTTCGGCGTTTATGCTGCGCTCGTCGTCGGCTTTTCCTGGGCCTTGGACGTGCTGGTCTTCCAGGAACGCAAAAAAGCGATCATTTTCAACTATGAAAACAACCCGCCGCGCCTCTTCCCCGGCGCGCTTCAGGTTTTCCTGGAACGCCTGAGCCTCTGGCGCCTGGAACTTCTGGAAGGTCGCGCCGACGGCCCCTGGTTCGAAAAATTGGCCGAAGAAGCCCAGGCCCTCGTCCGCGGCCAAACCAGCATCTACCGGCTCACGCTGCGCGACGGCCAGGGGCGCGTCCTCTTCGAATCCGAAGCCGACAAATTCCGAACGTTCAATGACTGGAGCAACTCGCTCTGGCTCCGCCGTCTGACGCTCAAAAGCACGCTCCTCCTGAGCGATCCGGCCGATCCGGACCGCGCCGTCGGCTCCTACATCATGCAGTTCACCACCCCCGGCGGGCTCCCCGAAGGCGTCGCCCTCGAAATCACCCGCCTGACGCGCCGGTGGCGGATGCTCAATCTGGCCGTCGCCGCCATCCTGGGCCTGGCCCTCGGGCTCTTCGCCAAGCGCATTCTTCTGCCGATGCGCAACGTCATCGAGAGCGTCGAAGCCTCGCGCGGCGGACGCACCGGCCTGATTGCCCGCCCTCGATCCCGCCTGGAGACAGCCTATAACGCCATGGCGCGCGACGCCGTCCTCGCCCGCCTCCACGAGCGGCTCAATGAACGCATTCACGGCGCCCGCCCGCTGACCTCCTGGGACCTCGTCGCCGCCGCCTTGGATTTTCTCGTCGATCAACGGGCCGCCGCCGCCGCCGTCGTCGTCGAGCTGGTGGAGGAAGGGCCGGGCCGCTGGCGTTGGACGGGCCGCGCCCGCGGCAAAGCGGCCCCCGGCGCCGGGCGGCTCGACGACGCGACCTCGACCGGGCGGCTCCTCGCCGAGCGGCTGACGGCCGGCGCCTCGCCTCAGGAGGCGAACCAACCGGAATCCGAACACGGAGCCGCAGGCGCCAAGACGGACGCCTCCGGCCCTCTCGACCCGGCCCGGCGGCCTTCGCCAGCGCCGCCCGTGGAGGGCGGCGCCGAGGCGCTGAGGGCGCCGGCGGCGACCGGCCGTCTGGACGACCCCGGCCGGCCCGGGGCTCATTATGGTCTGGGCTTGTGGCTGCAGCCGGGCAGCTCGGCCGAAGAAATCCTCAGCGCCCAGGCGCTGGCCGAGCGGTGGGCCGCCGTAGTGGCTCGGGCCCTCGAGATGCAGGTCGCCCGCGCCCGCACGCTGGATCGGGAGCGGGGGCGCGCCAGCATCAACCTCTCGCGCAATCTCGGTCACGACCTGACCAACATCATCGCCCGCAGCAAGCTCGATCTGATGACGCTCAAGGCCCTGCTGGCCAACGGCTCGCTCCCCCCCGAGGCCGACCGCGCCCGATTGCTGGACGAGACGCTCGAAGGGCTGCTGGACACCACGCGATTCCTTCAAGAGGTCGTCAACCTCTACCGGGCCTACGCCTATCTGGAGGAGCCCGCCCTGGAGACGCTGCGGATCAACGAATTGGTCGACGAAACCGTCCGGCTCTTTCGCCTCTCGACTTCCGAGAAGGCCCAGTTCGTCCTGCAACTCGATCCCCGCGACCCGGCCACCCGCGTGGACCCCCGCCTGATCAAGCTCGCCCTGTTCAACTTGTTTACCAATGCCATCGAAGCTATTCGCCGTTCCCCGGCGCGCGAGACCGCCGAGGCCCGGATCGTCGTCCGGACGGCCCCCGGGCCGGACGAAAGCCTGCGCCTCGTCGTGGAAGATACCGGGACCGGCATCTTGACCCCGGACGGGCGCCGAGCCGATCCCGACGAGATCCAACGCATCTTTACCCTGGGCGTCTCCCTCAAAGCCAAAGGCGAGGGCGAAGGGTTGGGGCTGCATTGGGTCCGGACGATCGTCCAGGACCTTCATGGCGGGTCAATCCGGGCCGAGAACGTCCCGGGGGGCGGCGCCCGCTTTACGCTCGAATTTCCCCCCCCGGAAACTCCCGTGGCGCCCAGCGCCCCGCCGGACGCCCACCGCCGAGAGTCGGGCGCAAACAAAGAACGAACGCCCCCCTGAGACGGCGCCGACGAGGCGCGTTCAGCGTCGAGACTTCGACTTTTTGGCGCTGGGGCCGCGGCGGCTCGAGGCCGATGCCCCAACACGACGGCGGGCCGGCCCGCCACCCCTTGAGGCCGTCGCTCGCGCGGGTCCCCGCTTGGCCGCCGGCCGCGGTTTCTTGCCGGGCCGGGGCGTTGGAGCGCGGCCGTCCTCAAAAAATCGCACGATCGCCTCGACGGCGGGGCCGGGCCGTTCGATCAGGACCATGTGGCTGGCGTCGGCAATCATTTTAATTTGCGCCCCGGCGATCCGCCGGGCGAACGCCTCGGCATAATACGGCGGCACCAGCCCGTCGCGCTCGCCCCAGAGCAAAAGCGTCGGGGCCTTGACGCGATAGAGCCGGCGCGCGAGCCCGCGATCGGGAATCGGCCACAAGAGGCGGCCTGCGGCGGCGAGGCTCTTGATGAAACCGACGTACATCTCGACGAGGCTCTCCTCATCCGATGGCTCGACCGCCATCGCCCGCGCCAGCGGATGGTTCAAATCGGCGAAGATATGCGGGACCAGCTCCGCCGGCGTCATCGTGAAAAAATCCAGCACCGGATGAGCGTCGTCCCAAAGCCCCACCGGCGCCACCAGCGCCAGCCGCCCAACGTCGCGCGGGGAGGTGGCCGCCATCTCCGCCGCCAGCATCCCCCCCATCGAATGGCCGATCAGGTCCGGCTGCCGCAGCCCGAGATGCTCCAGCACGTCGAACGTGTGCAGCACGGAATCAAGCACGGCCTCGATCGAATCCGCCCCGCCTGAGGCCCCGAAGCCGGGATGGATCGGGACCGTGAGGCGGTAATGCTGGGCCAGCGCCTCCAGGTCCTCCGTCCAAGCCGGCAGGCCGCCCGCCCCGTGAAGAAAGACGACGTCTCGACCCTTCCCCTTGCGCCAGACCTCAACGTTGCGTCCCGTCGCCCCGATCTCGACCCTCAAGCGTTCCGGTTCCATCCGGCTCCCTCAACTAGCCCGCCCCTGGAGGGCCCTCAAAGGGCCACGGCCTCTCCCGCCCGCGCTTTCTCCCGCAGCGGATGAACCCACCACCGATCCTCCCATTGGTCCTCCCAGATCGGTTTGAGCGTCGGCAGCACCTTCTCGGCGAACAGTTGCGTGTTCTTGAGCGTCAGCTCCTTCGGCATCGAGCCGATCTGCAGGAGCACCATCAGATGGCCGAGGTTCATCGACCGGACCATGTCGGCCAGGCGTTCGCGGACGGTTTCGGGGGACCCGGCGATGATATAGCCCTGCTCATTAAACTCCTTCCATCCCAGGTCAAATCGCACGAGCTCGGCGTATTTGCCGACCTGAGCCAGCACGCCCGCCCGGATCGTCGCCTCGGTCCGATAGCCCGGCGCGTCGGCAAAGGCGTTGGCGATGTGAAGACACCGATTGAAGAAATAATCGACGTGACGGGCGTATTCGCGCTCGGCCGAGGCGTCCGTGTCGCTCACGCAGACCAATTGCAGGAACCCCCCGCGGAAGGGATTGGGCTCCACGCCGAGCTGCCGCACCCGATCCCAGTAGCGGTCCATCACCTTCTTCCCCCGGATGTAGCCGAAATAGGAAAGGTAAGCGTAGAGGTAATCCCGCTCGACGCACCAGTCCCAGGTCTCGATCGACCCCCCGCCGGGTATCCAGATCGGTGGATGCGGCTTCTGCAACGGCCGCGGCCACGGGTTGACGTAGCGTAACTGCGTGAAGCGTCCATTGAAGACAAACGGCTCCGCCTCCGTCCAGGCCCGCACGATCAGGTCGTGCGCCTCGCGGTATTTCTCCCGCAGCGTGGCCGGCACCTGTCCATAGGCGAAATTCGTGTCCATCGACGTCCCGACCGGCATCCCCGCCACCAGTCGCCCGCCGGAGATGACGTCCAGCATCGCCATCTCCTCGGCCACGCGGATCGGCGGGTTATAGAGCGCGATCGAGTTGCCGAGGACGACCAGGGCCGTCTCCCGCGTCCGCCGCGTCAGCGCCGCCGCCATGATGTTCGGCGACGGCATCAGGCCGTAGGCGTTGGAGTGGTGCTCGTTGACGCAAACGCCGTCGAAGCCGGCCGCCGCCGCGTATTCGAGTTCGTCCAGATACTCGTTATACAGATAGTGCCCTCGCTCGGAATCCCACAGCTCGACCGGGATATCGACCCAGACGCTGCGATAGCGCTCCTTGAAGTCCTCCGGCAGCCAGCGCCAGGGCATCAGGTGAAACCAGTGAACCTTCATCGTCGGCCCCTCCCGTCGCCCATGCGACTCGGGCAATTTCGCGTGGCTACCGGAGCCAATCCTCGCCCGGACTCCCCCGCCGCGCCCAATGCGCCTCATCAAGCCCCATCCGCCCGACAATGGCAAGGTCATTTCCGCCCGCTCCACGTCGCCGGACCGATCCGATTTCGTTTGCCCCGCTCCACCTTCATTCCCGACCCGTCTGGCCGGCGCTGGCCACGCTTGCGCGCTCTCCCGCCAAGCCGTCCTTCGCGGCTCACGCCGGGCCATGCCCGGCGCACAAAGGCGGCGGCATGGCCGCCGCACGCCCTCATTGGTGGCAAGGCTCACCACCTCCCCGCCCTCCGGCCTTGCAATTCCGCCGGGCCGCGACGAAAGATGAGCTTCGTCCGCTCAGGACCCCATCTTCGCGACGCCGGATCCCCCGCTTATGGCTCGACGCGACGACCGCACCGTCTGGCTGGTGGCCAGCGGCGACCTCCGCCCGGCGGCCAATCGCGCCTGCTGGCCCGCCCAGGCCGACATGGAGCGGCGCCTGGCGGCCGCCTTGGGCCGCGAGGGTTGGCGCCTCCGACGGGCTCACCCCTTCGACCGCGCCGAGGGCCACGGCTTCATCAGCAGCCAGCGCATGGGCATGGACGTCTTCCAATCGATCGACCCTCATGCCCACCTGATCGTCGCCGAAGCCGTCTGGCAGTACAGCCACCACGTGCTGGCCGGCCTGACGACGCATCGCGGGCCGATCCTGACCGTCGCCAACTGGAGCGGCCAGTGGCCCGGGCTCGTGGGGCTGCTCAACTTGAACGGCTCGCTCACCAAAGCCGGCGTCGGCTACAGCACGCTCTGGAGCGAACGCTTTACCGACGCGTCTTTCCGGCGCGGGCTGCGCCAGTGGCTCGCCGAAGGGCGCGTCGAACACGACACGAGCCACGTCGGCGAGGCTGACCGCCTGCGCCTGCCCGACGGGGCCCGCCGCCTGGGCGACCGCCTGGCCGCCGAGCTTCAGCGCCGCAAGGCCATCCTCGGCGTCTTCGACGAAGGTTGCATGGGGATGTTCAACGCCATCGTCCCGGATCATCTCCTGCACCCGACCGGCGTCTTCAAGGAGCGGCTCAGCCAATCGGCCCTTTATGCGGCCATGCTGCGCGTCTCGGAGGACGAAGCCCGCGGCGTCCGCCGGTGGCTCGAACGCAAGGGGATGCGCTTCAAGACCGGCTCGGACGAGGCCAGCGATCTGACCGACGGCCAGATTCTCGCCCAGTGTCAGATGTACGTCGCCGCCGTCCGCCTGGCCGACGCGTTCGGCTGTGACGCCATCGGCATCCAATACCAGCAGGGGCTCAAGGACCTGACGCCGGCTTCGGACCTGGCCGAGGGACTTCTCAACAATGTGGATCGCCCCCCCGTCCGGGATTGGGAAGGGCGACGGCTGCTTTTCGCCGGGCGCGCCGTCCCCCACTTTAACGAAGTCGATGAATGCGCCGGGCTGGACGCGCTCATCACCCATCGCGTCTGGGGCGCGCTCGGTCTGCCGCCGGAGACCACGCTGCACGACGTCCGATGGGGGAAGCCTTATCGCGGCGACGGCCTGGACGCCTTCGTCTGGGTGTTTCTGATCTCGGGAGCCGTGCCGCCGGCTCACCTGATCGGCGGCTATCGGGGAGCCGTCAGCGAACGCCAGCCGCCGATGTACTTCCGGCTGGGCGGCGGTACGATCAAGGGCGTCAGTAAGCCGGGCGAGGTCGTCTGGAGCCGCCTCTTCGTCATGGACGACGCCCTTCATATGGACATCGGTCTCGCCCAGGCCGTCCGCCTCCCCCGGGCCGAGACCGAACGGCGCTGGCGGGCCACCACGCCCCAATGGCCGATCATGCACGCCGTCCTGCCGGGCATCTCCCGCGATCAGTTCATGGCCCGCCACAAGGCCAATCACATTCAGGTCGCTTACGCTCCGAACCGAGCTCAGGCTCTCCGGGCGCTTGAAACTAAGATCGCCCTCGCCCAGGCACTCGGCCTCAAGGTTCATCTCTGCGGCAAGGTCGATCGGCTCGCCCCCTGAAGGCGGGGCTCTCGGCCAAACCGGGCTGGCGGGGCCGCGGCCGACTCTCGTATACTGCGCCGTCATCGCCGCGCGGGCCGGGGTGGCGGGGAGAGTCCTCCATGGGTCGCGTTTCCGAATCGCTCGACGAGCGCCACGTCCGCTTCATCGAGAGCCAGCGCCTGTTCTTTGTCGCCACGGCGCCGCTCGATCCCGCCGGCCACGTCAATCTCTCCCCCAAGGGATTCGACAGCTTCCGAATTCTCGACCCCCGGACCGTCGCCTACCTGGACTTGACGGGCAGCGGGATCGAGACGGTCGCTCACCTGCGTCAGAACGGCCGCATCTGCCTCATGTTCTGCGCCTTTGAGGGGCCGCCCAAAATCCTTCGCCTTCACGGCCGCGGGGAGGTCGTCGAGGCGGCGGAGCCGGGCTACGACGCCCTCGCCGAGCGCTTTCCCCGCCTTGAGGCGGCCCGATCGGTCATTCGCGTCCGTTTGACCCGCGTCGCCGAATCCTGCGGCTTCGGCGTCCCCCTGTATCAATATCAGGGCGAACGGGAGCATTACGCTCAATTCGCCCGTTCGCTGTCTCCGGAAAAGTTTCTGGCTCTCAAGGGTTCGCTCAACGCCCGCAGCCTCGACGGCCTGCCGGGGCTGGCCCCGGCGGCTCCTCCTCCCGTCCAGGAAGCCGGTTGAGGCTTGGCCTATGGTTCGGGCGATCGGGCCCCTGTTGCTCCTCAGCCTTCTCCCTGCAGGGGGGCCGGCTCAGCCGACGGGCCGTGAAGCCGCCCCCCCCACGATCGCGGTGATCCCGAAGGGGACAACCCACGAATTCTGGAGGTCAATCCACGCCGGGGCCGTCAAGGCCTCGCGCGATCTCGGAGTCCAGATCATCTGGAAAGGCCCTCAGCGCGAAGACGACCGCGAACTCCAGATCCAGGTCGTCGAGGATTTCGTGACGCGCAAGGTCAGCGGGATCGTCCTTGCCCCGCTCGACGAACGCGCCCTGCTCCGTCCCGTCCGGGACGCTCGGCGGGCCGGCATCCCCGTCGTCATCATCGACTCCGATCTCGTCGGCGAGGAGCACGTCAGTTTCGTGGCCACCGATAATTATCGCGGCGGCGTGCTCGGCGCCCGCCGCCTGGGCGAACTGCTTCGGGGACGCGGCAAGGCCCTGCTCCTCCGCTACCAGGAGGGCTCGGCGAGCACGATGAACCGGGAGAAGGGCTTTCTCGACACCCTGGCCGACGAGCTTCCGGGCGTCGAGATCGTCTCCTCGAACCAGTACGGCGGCGCAACGGCCGAATCGGCTTATCGCAAGGCCGAGGACCTCCTGAATCGCTTCCCGGAGCTGGACGGCATTTTCTGCCCCAATGAATCAACGACCTTCGGCATGCTGCGGGCTCTGATCGACGCCGGACGGGCCGGGCGCGTCCACTTCGTGGGCTTCGACTCGAGCGAAAAACTGATCCAGGCCCTCCGCGATGGTCATCTCCATGGCCTCGTCCATCAGGACCCCTTCGGCATGGGCGAGCTGGGCGTTCGGACGATGGTCGCTCATCTGCGCGGCCAACCCGTGGAGCCGCGGATCGACACCGGGGCCGTCGTCGTCACGCCCGACAACATGGACGCCCCCGAGATCCGGCGGCTGCTTTATCCGCCGCTCGCCGAATACCTCGATTGAGCGCTCGCCCAAGGCCCGATCCCCGTCGCCCCGTTCACTCCCCAGCCGATGAACGACCCCGCCTCGACCGTGACCCCGCTGCTTGAGACGCGGGGCGTGCGAAAACGCTTCGGCTCCACGGTGGCCCTCGATGGCGTCGACTTCGACGTCCTCCGGGGCGAGGTCCACGGCCTGATCGGCGAAAACGGCGCCGGCAAGAGCACCCTCATGCACGTCCTCTCGGGCCTCGTCCCGGCCGACGCCGGCGCCCTGTCGCTCGACGGCGCGCCCTATCGACCCCGCTCGCCCGCCCAGGCCGCCCGTCGCGGCGTCGTGATGATCCACCAGGAGCTTCGGCTCGCTCCGCACCTGACCGTCGAAGCCAACGTCACGCTCGGCATCGAATCGGCCGCGGCCGGCTTCCTGAAATCGCGCGCCAACGCCTCGATGGCCCGCGAGGCGCTCGGACGGCTTCGCCGGGGCGATCTGCCGCTCGGGCGCCGGGTCGGCGAGCTTTCGATCGGCGATCGGCAGATCGTCGAGATCGCCCGAGCGCTCGCCCGGCGCGCCCGCCTGATCATCATGGACGAACCGACGAGCTCGCTTTCCCAAGCCGACAAGGCCGGCCTCTACGATGCCATCCGGCGCCTCACCGCCGAGGGCGTCGGCGTCGTTTACATCAGTCACTTCCTGGAAGAGGTGGCCGAGGTTTGCGACCGGGCGACCGTACTGCGCGACGGACGCAGCGTGGGGACGCGTCGCGTGGCCGACGTCGCCGCCGCCGAGCTGATCCGGCTGATGGTCGGCCGGCGGATCGAGGAGGTTTTCCCCCGTTCCCCGCGGCCGATCGGCGAGCCCCTCCTGGCCGTCGCCGGCCTCGCCGGGCGCGAGGCGCCGCGCGGTCTGAATCTTCAGTTGCGCCGGGGAGAAATCCTCGGCCTCGCCGGGCTCATCGGCGCCGGCCGCACGGAATCGCTCCGCCTTATCTTCGGCCTTGAGCCGCTCGCCGCCGGAACCATTCGCCTGCTCACCGCCGGCGGGCAGGTCAAGCAATTACGCCGCGGCGCGGCCGAGCGCCTGCGATGGCGCGTCGGCCTGCTGAGCGAGGACCGACAACGCGAGGGCCTCGCCCTCGGGCTCAGCCTGGCCGAGAACGTCGTCCTGGCGGCCCCGCGGACCGTCTCGCGCCTGGGGTGGCTGCGGACCGGCGCCGTCCGGACTGCCGGACGGCGATGGATCGAACGCCTCGGCATCCGCGCCGAGGGCCCCCTGGCCCCCGCCGCCCGGCTCTCCGGCGGCAATCAGCAGAAGGTGGCCCTGGCCCGCCTGCTGCACACCGAGGCCGACGTTCTGCTGCTCGACGAGCCGACCCGCGGCATCGACATCGGCTCCAAGGTCGAGATTTATCGCCTCATGGACGCATGGGCCGCCGCCGGCAAAGCGATCCTGTTCGTCAGCTCGTACTTCCCGGAGCTTCTCGGCGTCTGCGATCGGGTGGGGGTCATGCGTCGCGGCGAATGCGTCGAGTTGCGCGACGCCGCCGCCTGGGACCCCGCCGCCCTCCTGGCCGCCGCCACCGGCCCGCCCTCATGAGCCCCCTCCCGCTAACCCCTGCTCCCGTCCCGGCGAGGCGATCGGCCTGGTCGAGGTGGACGGCCCTTGGACGCTTCACCGGCCTCGTCCTTGTCATCGCCCTCTTCTCGGCCCTCGCCCCGGAGGCCTTCCCGACGCTGACCAACTTCCGGACCGTCGCCACGCAGACGGTCATCGTCGCCATCGCCGCCATGGGCGCCACGCTCGTCATCATCAGCGGCGGGATCGATCTGAGCGTCGGCTCGGTCGTTGCCCTGACGACCGTCGTGGCCGCCCTCGCCCTCCAGGCCGGTCAGCCCCCCGTCCTGGCCGCCGCCCTCGGCCTCGCCTCAGCCGGCCTCTGCGGCCTCCTCAATGGCCTCATCATCACGCGTCTCAGGATCGTCCCCTTCATCGCCACGCTCGGCATGATGAGCCTCGTCCGCGGGGCGGCCAAGCTGCTGGCCAAGGGGGAAACCGTCCGCCCGCCATTCTCCTGGCTGGAGGACCTGATGAGCAAAACCCCACCGCGCCCCTGGATGCTCGTCTCGCCGGGCGTCTGGCTGATGATCCTCGTGGCCACGGCGACGTCGATCGTCCTGGCCCGAACGGTCTTCGGCCGCCGCGTCGTCGCCATCGGCTCCAGCGAGGCCACGGCCCGCCTCTGCGGGATTCCCGTCGAGCGGATCAAGACGCTGGTCTATGCCTTGGCGGGCGCGCTGGCGGGTCTGGGGGGTCTCATGCAGTTCTCCCGCCTGACGCTGGGGGACCCGACCGTCGCCGTCGGGCTGGAGCTCGACGTGATCGCCGCCGTCGTCATCGGCGGCGGGAGCCTTTCCGGCGGCGAAGGCTCCGTCATGGGGACCCTCATCGGGGCCTTCATCCTTCAATTCCTCCGCAACGGCTGCAATCAGGTCGGGGTCGATAATTACGTGCAGGACATGATCATCGGCGGACTGATCATCGCCGCCGTCGCCCTGGATCAGGCCCGCAGACGGCTGAGCGCTTAGTCCCCGGAGCGGGTCGGGGTCTGACCGTGCCCGTCTGTCGGCCCCTCCGGCGGGATGAACTTCCTCAGCTCGACCCACTTGATCCCCACGGCGAAACTCCCCGCCGGGGCCTCGGCGTGCCGCCAACCCTGGGCCAGCAGGCGTCGGTGAAGCTCCTCCCCCACCGGGCTGCGTCGCTCCGGGCTCCACTCCTGGACGACGAGCCAGAGTCCGCTCGCCCGAACTTCACCGAGGTCCGCCACCAGATCATCGGGATCGGCCACGGCCAGGACTAACGGGTCCGGCGGCGGGTCCCTTGGAAGCAACTGAGGGGCCTGCTCGCCGAGATAGGCTTTGAATGGAAGGTACGACCAGGCGCCGCTGTGCAGCGCCACGTCGCCCGGTCCCAACCGCTCGGCCAGCCATTGGGCCGCCTCGCGCATCGGCCCGCGCGTATCGCGAGTGGCCAGAGCCAGGGCCGCCGGAACGGTGAGCGCGATCAATGCGTGGACCGCGACCGCGCGGACAACTCGGCTCCGAAGCCCCTCCGCCCCCCTGCCGAGCAGGATCAGAACAAGAGGCAGGAAGAGGATAAGGTAGCGGACGAAGACGCGCCCGCCCAGGCCGGTGAAGATCGCCGTCAGCGTCAAGGGGACGATGAAACCATGAATCAGGAGCGAGGGCTCAAGGGGGCAAGCTCGGGCGGCGTCGGCGGATTCTTCGCCGGTCGCGTGGCGACGCCGGAGGGCGCGCGCCCCGGCGACCCCCAGCCCCAGCGTCAGGCCCAGTAAAACGCTCTGTTCGGCCAGCCGAAGACCCCAGCGGGCCGGCCAGAAGATCGAAAGAGGCCCGAGCGGCAACGGACCGAGCAGGTATTCGACGAGGCCATTGAACAGCGAAACGGGCTTCCAGCCCTCAAGGGCCGCGGCGGATTCCATGATGGCGTTGCGCCGGCTGTGTTCCTGAAACTGAGGCAACCACGGAATGAAGAGGGCAAAGGCCAGCGAAATCACCGCCAGCGTCGGCCCCAAGCTCCGCCACCGCGAACGCCGCCACCCCTCGGCGAGAACGAATCCCCCCAGGCCCACGGAAATGAAGATCGCATAGTAATGATTGAGCGCGGCCAGCGCCGTCGCCACGGCCAGCGCCGCCCCCACCCTCCAGCCGGGCCTGCGGACCCATCGCAACGCCAGCCAGAGTTGGCCGTTGCCGAGCGCCATCATGAGACCATACATCCGAATCTCCTGACTCAGATGAACGGCCAGAGGCGAGAGCGCCGTCGCGCCGGCGACGAACAACCCAAGGCCGGGCCCACGCAGCTCGCGCCCCACGCCGAAAGCCAGGGCGACGGCCGCCAACCCCAGAACGACGTTCATCACCCGATAAGCCACGACGGGCGCCCCGGAGCGCGAAAGGGGATAAATGAGAACGTGGTAGAGCGGCGGATGCCCCGTCGCCCGACAGCGCTCGATCGCCCCGGCCAGGCTCTCCGTCCGGACGATCGCCAGGCTGAACGCCTCGTCGTACCAGAGGCTCTTCTGCGTGGGAGCCAGAAGCCGCAGCGCCGCCCCCACGGCCAACATCGCGGTCACGCCGAGAACGAACCGCTTGCCGTTGGCCATGGGCTCAGCCGTTGCGTGAGAAATGGGAAGCGATCAACGTCACGAAGGATCGAACCGTCATGACGCAATGATACAAAGCTTATCAGAAGAAATGTTAAGGTCCTCTCGGCGTCTTCGCCTCTGGGTGGTCACCGTTGCCCCGCCTTCTCAAGCACGTGAAGCAGGGAACCATAACCGCCCCCGCCGGGGGTTTCGATCAGCAGCCGATCCCCCGGGCCGACCTGCACGGCCACCGTCGGCGGCAGCTCCGCCCAGTCGCCCCCGTGACGCGCCAGAAGATTCCGCCCCGCCGCCCCCGGGCCGCCCCCCGCCAGCCCGAACGGCCGCCGGAGTCGCCGTGTGCTCAGGACCGCCACCTCCAGCGGCGAGAGAAACTCCAGCTCCCGGCGCGCTCCCTCTCCGCCGCGCCAACGCCCCGTCCCCCCGGACCCTCGCCGAATTTCGAACCGCTTGAGCCGCACCGGGAACTGCGCCTCCAGCACTTCGGGATCGGTCAGCCGCGTGTTCGTCATGTGCGTGTGCACAGCGTCGGCGCCGTCGAAGCCCGGCCCCGCCCCCGACCCGCCGCAGATCGTCTCATAGTAGCCGAACCGTCCGTCCCCGAAGCTCACGTTGTTCATCGTCCCCTGGCTGGCCGCCACCATCCCCAGCGCGCCGAAGATCACGTCCACCAACCGTTGGGAGGTCTCGACGTTTCCGCCGGCCACGGCGGCGCAACGGGCCGGGTCCTCGTCGGAAGGCGAGTTGAGCAACCCCGGGGGGATGACAATCTCAACGGGCGCCAACACCCCTTCGTTGAGGGGGATGTCTTCCTCGATCAGGCATCGCAGGCAATAGATCACCGCCGCCCGGACGATCGCCGGATTGGCATTCAAGTTGCCCGGCGAAACCCGCGCCGATCCTCCAAAATCGAGCCGCGCCGTCTCGCCTCGGAGCTCGACGCGTACGCGGATCGACGAGCCGTCGTCCAGCGCGTCCTCAAAGGTGTAAACGCCCTCCGGACGACGCGCGAGCGCCGCTCGCATCTTGGCCTCGGCCGCCCTCTGGATATGCCCCATATAGGCCTCGACCACCGAAAGCCCGTAACGCTCGACGAGCGCCCCCAGCGCCAGGACTCCCGCTTGATTGGCCGCCACCTGGGCCGCCACGTCGGCCAGGTTCTCCTCCGGCGTCCGCGACGGATAGGCTCCCGCCGTCAACAGCCGCCGCAGCTCATCGAACCGGGGCCGCCCCCGTTCGATCACCTTGAAATTCCGGATCACAACCCCCTCTTCGATCAGGCGCGTCGAATCCGGCGGCATCGACCCCGGCCGAAGCCCCCCGATCTCGGCGTGATGCGCCCGGCTGGCCGTGAAGAACAAAATGCGGTCCCCGCTTCCCTCAAAAACGGGCGTCACGGCCGTCACGTCCGGCAGGTGAGAGCCTCCCAGGTAGGGATCATTGCTCACAACGACGTCCCCGGGGCCCAGATCGGCCACGGCCCGCCGGACGCGGCGCACGGTTTCTCCCATCGCCCCCAGGTGGACCGGCATATGGGGCGCGTTGGCCACCAGCTCCCCCGACGCGGTGAAGACGGCGCAGGAGAAATCCAGCCGCTCCTTGACGTTGACCGAGAGCGCCGTCCGCCGCAGCGTCTCCCCCATCTGCTCGGCGATCGCCGCAAAATGATTGTGGAAGATTTCGAGCCGGATCGGATCCGCCTCGGTCGCCCCGATCTCCCGCCGACGCCTACGGACGTCCTCCAGCATCAGCTCCCCCCGACCCGTCACTCGCGCCTCCCATCCGGGCTCCAGCACCGTCGTCGTCGTCGCCTCGACGATGAGCGCCGGTCCGGCCAGCCGATCCCCCGCCCGCAACCGGTCTCGCTCATAAATGGCCGTCGCCCGGCGTCGTCCGCCGAAAACCGTCCGCGTCCAGGCCGCCGGCTCCGGCCGGCCCGGCCGCTCCTCCGAGGCGGGCAATTCCGGATGAGGCAGCGCCCCAACCCGTTCAACGCGCGCCGCCACGATCTCCACCGGCCGGCCTTCGTGCGCATGACCGTAAAGCCGGCGATGAAGCCCCTCAAAGGCGCCGATCAGATCGCCGTCGGGCGG
>CAYXAU010000012.1:0-104755 GCA_964463045.1 uncultured Candidatus Sumerlaeota bacterium
GCCGGCAGCGCGCAGCTTCAGGCATCGGGCTTCCTGCGCCCAATTGACACGCCGGGAGATCCGACGGCACAATTCGGTGGTCTCTCGGCGCGCCGACCGCCCGCCGCGCGAGGGCCCGAACGAGGAGACGTAGCCAAGTGGCTTAAGGCGGAGGACTGCAAATCCTCTATTCGGGGGTTCGAATCCCCCCGTCTCCTCCATGAGAACCCTGGCCCGTGAACCGGTACCTCCGAGGCCTCCTCGGGGCCGGGTCCGGGCCGGGTTTGTGTCCCGACGGAGGGGTCCGTCGCGCGCCTCCGGCGGGGTTGACGGCTAGGCGGGCGCGCGGCCGGAACCCGCTTCGCGTCGTGCGCTCCGCCTGGTTTCCCATTGACAGCTCGGGGGCGCCGGGATCGCATGGCCGCCATGTCGCCGGCGGCGCAGGCTGATCCCGCGAACGTCCGCCCGGAGCCGCCTCTTGCGGGCCGCAGGGTAGAAGGCTGGCTCGCGGCAGCGGCCTTCGCCCTGATGGCCGGCTGGTTCGCCTATCACGCGCTGACGACGCGCGGCGTGCTGCGGCACGATGAGCTGGGTCATCTGCTCGTGGCGCGGGACGCCTGGGAGCGGCCGCGTCTGATCTTTAACGCCTGGGGTCGCCCCGCCAACACGTTGTTCTTCATGCCTGTGGCGGGCGGACCGCTCTGGGGCGCGCGTCTCTGGGCCGCGGCCATGAGCCTCCTGGCCGCGGGTTTGGTCTGGGGCATCGGCCGCCGGATGAGCCTTTCCGGGGCGCCCCTGGCGCCGCTCTGGTTGTTGCTCCAACCCCTTTTTCTCGGCACGGGCTGGATGGCCCTCACGCAGCCGCCGATGACCCTGATGGCTACGTTGGCGGCCTGGTTGGCGCTCGCGGGCCGGTGGCGGCTGGCCGCGCTCACGACGGGGATTCTGCCGCTGATCCGCCATGAGGGCATCGTCCTGCTGGCATTCATGGGGGCCTTGAGCGGGGTGCGACGGCGTTACGCCGAGTGGCTGCTCCTCCTGAGTCCGCTGGCGCTGGCCAACGGCCTCGCTCTGGCGCTCTTCGGCGATTTTCCGTCCTCGACCTATTTTTCCCCCCGTCCCACGGATCACTACGGCGCGGCGACGTTCGAGGTTTTTGCGTCGGGGCTTCGGGACGCCGCCGGCGCGCCTTGCCTCGTTCTCGTCCTCATCGGGTTGGTGGAATCGTTGCGGCGCCCCGGCTTCGCGCTCTACGTCGCGGCCAATTTCGTCTATTTGGCGACGCTCGGCGGGCTTCGTCGATTCGGGCTATATGGCGCCGGCGGGCATCCGATCATCTTTCTCCCCCTGGCTCCGGCCCTGGCGCTTCTGGCCGCCGAGGGGCTCGCCTGGGTCGGCGGGCGGGCAGCGGAGAACCTGGCCCAGGCTTGGCCGAGATTAGCCTCCCTGGCCCCAAAGCTTGGACTCGGCCTGATCGCTCTCGGGATCGTCGCGGGCCTGGGAGCCTCGCGCCGCTATCCTCGCGTTCAGGTGGAGGCGCACGAGCGGGCGATCGATGAGGCGATCGCTTATCTCAGGGCCGAGCAGCCCCAGGCTGCTCCCGTCGTCTCGGCGCACGTGTGGTTCTTCTATTACATGCCGCGACCGATCCCGCGAGCCGACTTCGCCCTCTGGATCGCGCCGCCGCCGCTTGAGTCGCTTGCGCCGGGGACGATTGTCCTCTGGGAGCCCCGCTACGCCGATCTTCACACGCTCGCCCGAAGCCGATTGGAGGACCCTCAGGGCCCGTGGGAACGCCTCTGGTCGTCGGGGGAGGAGGCGGCGCTCTTCAAGCGCGTGCGTTGACGGCCTCAGGCCGCCGGGCCGGCGGATCGCCGCCGGCGAAGGCTCACCGTCCCGGGGGTTCGAGTTCCAAACGCCGCAAGCGCGGGGCGTCAATTGAGCAGGTGCTTTTCAAACCATTCGATCAACGCCGACTGCGCTCGCTCGGCCGCTTCACCCCGAAACCCGTGGCCGGCCCCTTCGATCACGATCAGCTCGCTCTTCACACCTTCCTTATCGAAGGCGGCTTTGATCCGGCGGCTGTGGTCCAACGGCACGAGCTCATCCTGATCGCCATGGACCAGCAATGCCGGAGGATCGTCCGCCGTGACGTGGACGATCGGCGAGACTGATTCGGCCAGTTCCGGATTGAAATCCAGCGCCGGGAACCGTTCGCTCGGCCCGACAATGGGGCGCAGGTCCACCGGCGGGAAATAGGCCACGACGCAGGCCACCCGGCAGGGCGTTTGGTCAATCTCGTCCTGCCCCCCGGGTTGCCCGTCGTCGGAGGCCGTGGCCAGCATCAGCGAAAGATGGCCGCCCGCGCTCCCTCCATAGACGCCCAGTCGGTCCGGATCGACCGCGAATTGGGACGAGTTGTGCCGGACGTAACGCACCGCGCGGCGAACGTCGGCCACCGCCTCCGGGACCTTGTAGCGCGGACTGGAACCGTGCCGCACGGCGAAAACCGTGAAGCCACGATCGAGCAACTCCCGGAACCGCTGGACGGTCCGTTCCGGCGGCGACCACCGCGAGACCCAGCCGCCGCTCACCATGAACAGCAACCCCGCCCCATTGGTCTTGCCTTGCGGCTTGAAGACATCCAGCGTCATCGCCATCCCGTCCTTGTGACCATAAATCACGTCCGGGATGATCTGCACGCCGTCCTCGGCGGCCACCCTCCCGGCCAGGCCCAGCGTCAGGCCGGCGACCACCCCCGCTCGAACCCACACACGAATCCTGCGCATGATCTCTCCCTTCTCTTGCTCAGACTCCTTCGGGCCGCGATCGTCTCATTGATGCAAGCCAATCTCAAGCCTCGCCGGCGCCGGCCCCTTCAGGGCACCCCCGCCGGGGGCGCCTCGCGGCCGGACCAGTCCTTCAGCCGCCGGAGGACCGGATAGAACTGTACGAACACGTTGTCGTCCCAGGCATGCTGGGCGTGACAGTCATAGCATCGGCCTTTGGGCTCGGGGCCGGCGGCCGCTTTCAAGGGCGCGCCGACGCGCGTGAATCGATAGTATCCCCACCCCTCCGGGAGCCGTCGGGCATCCTTCACGGCGACCTCGAACGCGACCCGTCGCCCCGGATATTTCCCCTTCTTGACGAATCCCTCGCCTGAGGCGGCCAGATAAACCTCCATGGCCAGCATCGTGCCTTCTGGAAAGCTCCCCGTGGAGCGATACTCGCGATAGGCCTCCGGCTGCAGGTAAACGTTGCTGAAAATCTCCAGCGGAGCCCCCTCGTCGTAGCTGAGGCCGAGCGAGGAGCCCACGAAGACCCATTCCTCGTAACCCTCCGGCCGCAGCAATTCGCCTTGCTCGTTGTACCTCGGCAGGGTCATCGCCGTCGGACCGGTTGCCGGGGCTGACGTGGGCTCGGAGGCTGGGAACTCTGTGCCCGGCTGAGCCGAGGCGGCGGTCGCCGTCGCCAGGCCCACCAGAGCCACCTTCCAGATTCGCATCGCTGGGTTTCTCCCTTCGGTCATGCTCAACGTGGCCTTGATCGTCGTCGTGGCGGGACACGCGGGCAAGCCAATTCGCGGGGCCGGGGACGGGCCCGGCCCTCGCCCACGCATGGACCGCCCAGGCGCGCCGGGCTAGACTACGCCGCCCGACGTAACCCCCGTCGGGCCCGGACTGGCGGGAGCCGACGCCTTGAGCGAGAGCGACGCGAACCGACCCTTCGAGATCGTCCAGCCCGGCGAGCCCGACGATCCCACCTCCGATGGCCCGAAGCCGGCGGCCGAGCCCCCTCGGCGCGCCACGCCGCCGCCTCCGAAGGCAACCGCGGAGCCCCTCCGGCCCCTTCCGGGGAGGGTTTGGGGATGGATGCCGACTTTCCTGTTCGCCGGGGGCTTCCTGAGCGTCGCGCTGACGTGGGGGGGCGTCGGCTACGCCTGGGACGAGGCGTATTACTATGAGCCCTCGCAATTGGCCGCCAGATGGCTGATGGGCATCCTCGAGGGGAGCGCCCCGTTCGACCGCGAATCGATCGATCTCTATTGGCGAGAGCGGAGCGAGCATCCCAGCCTTCCCAAACTGGCCGAGGGGCTCTCGCTTCGGTTATTCGAATCGACGTTGGGTCCGCTCCGGGCGATGCGGCTCCCGGCGGCGCTCTTTTTCGGCGGGACGCTCGCGCTCGTCTTCATCCTCGGCCGCCGGGCCTGGGGCCGATGGGAAGGGCTTATCGCGGCCGTAGCGCTGGCGGCGATGCCGCGCGTTTTCGGGCACGCGCACTTCGCTTCGCTGGAACCCCCCTTGCAGTTCGTCCTTTGTCTCGTCACCTACTGTTTTCTTCGGGGGCTGGAATCGCGGCCGTGGGCGGCGGCGGCGGGGGTCGCCTTCGGCGCGGCGCTCGCCACCAAGATCAACGCCCTGCTGATCCTGCCGCCGCTGATCATCTGGGGGCAGCTCTTTGCCCGGAATCGCTACGTGAACAATTTCTTCGCCCTCGTGACGCTCGGGCCCTTGGCCGCCGTCGCGCTCTGGCCGTGGCTGTGGCACGACACGGTCGCGCGCCTGCTGGATTATGCCCGCTTCTTCGTCGAGCACCAGCCGACGGCCCTGTATTTCCTCGGCCGCAAGTGGGGTTATGGGGACGCCGTCGCTCCCTGGTATTACCCCTCGACGATACTCGTCGTGACGACGCCCCTCACGATCCTGGCCCTCATGCTTCTGGGCGTGACGGAGGCCGCCCTTGCGCCCCGAAAGCGTTCGTTCGGCTTGCTCTTCCTCTTGATCGCCGCGACGGCGATCGGGATGGCCTCGCTCCCGTCGGCGCCCAAGTACGACGGCGAGCGGCTCTTCCTGGGGGCGTATCCGTTCCTGGCGCTTGTGGCCGGCGGCGGTGCGGGCCGTCTGCTGGGCCTGGTCCGCCGCGGGAGCCCGGAGCCGATCGGCGAGAAGCGCTGGGCCCGCGCCGGAGCCGTGATCGCGCTCGTGGTCGCTCTGGAAGGAGCCTCCGCCGCCTGGATTTATCGACCCTTCTTCCTAAGTTACTTTAATCCGATCGTGGGAGGGGTGGCCGGGGCGGCCGCGCGCGGTTTCGAGGTGACCTACTGGGGCGAAGTCGTCAACGATGAGGTGCTTGACCGGCTCAACGCCACGCTCCCGCCCGGGGCGCGGCTCAAACCGTTGGCGCTCCACGAGCTTTGCCTGCTGCACCATCAGCGCTGGGGGCATCTGCGCCGGGACATCATCCTGGAGGCGCCGCCGCCATACGATTTTCATCTCCTGCTGATGCGGCGGGGGTTCTTCGCCCGGCCGGAGAGCGCCCTCGCGGACTCGGACCGCTTCCCCCCCTTGGCCAAGTGGAGGCTCCGCGGCGTTACGCTCCTGGCGCTCTATCGGACGGGACCGGAGTTCGACCAATTCTGGCCGACGTGGGGAACGCTGAATGAGGCCGGGTCGACGGAACCCGCTTCGACCCACGATGTTTCGGATCGTCGGGGGGAGCCGCGGGTTTCAAGCATCCTGGAAGGAGGCGAGCGACGATGAAACGGGATGAGCCGATCGAAAACCTCCAACGCCGGGTCGCTCGGCTGGAGGATCGGCTGGAGGCGCTGGCGAAGGATCTCCACCGGCTGACGACGGAACGCCGGTTCCTGGAGATCATTCAGAGGGAGATGGAGCGCCGGAAGGTTGAGGAAAAGGGGGGGTTATGACGGTTCTCGCGCCCCTCAGCCGCATCCCGCTTGCCGGATCGACTTCCGTACGTCACCATGAGCGGGGCGGCCGCCAAGCCTTGCGCACAACGCCGGCGGCACGCCGCTCCCCTCCATGGCGCTCACGGAAGCTACCATTCTCGACCGGCTGCGACCGATTGAGGACCCCGATCTTCATCGCAGCATCGTCGATCTGGGCTTCGTCCGGGATATCCGGATCGACGGCGGGCGCATCCGCTTCGATTTGGTCCTGACGACGCCGGCTTGCCCCGTCAAGGAGGATCTGCGGGGGGCGTGCGTCCGGGCGGTCGAATTGCTCCCCGGCGTCGAAGGCGTCGAGGTCAACCTCCGGGCGGAGACCCGCGGCGCCGAGATGGGCGACCGCAAGGCGCTGGCTTCGGTCAAGAACCTCGTCGCGGTGGCCTCGGGCAAGGGGGGCGTGGGCAAATCGACAACGGCGGTCAATCTGGCCGCCGCGCTCGCCCGCGAAGGAGCCGCCGTCGGCGTGCTCGACGCCGACATCTACGGGCCGTCCGTCCCGACCATGATCCGGGTGGAAACCCCGCCGCAGCCGATGGATGACCAGACGATCCGGCCCGCCCAGGGCCACGGGCTCAGGTTCATTTCCATGGCCTTTTTCATGCCGAAGGAGCGGGCGGCGATCTTGCGAGGGCCGATGGTCTCCGGCTACGTCGCCCAGTTTCTCGGTCGCGTGGATTGGGGAGCGCTCGATTACCTGGTGATCGACTACCCGCCGGGAACCGGAGACATTCAACTGACGCTCTCGCAGCAGGCCCCCATCACCGGCGCGGTCGTCTGCACGACCCCTCAGGAAATTTCGCTCGTCGATGTCCGCCGGGCCGTCGCCATGTTCGAGACGACGCGCGTCCCCGTCCTCGGCGTGTGCGAAACGATGAGCTATTTCGTCTGCGATCAGTGCGGCAAAAAGCATTTCATCTTCCGTTCCGGGGGCGGCCGCCGCATGGCCGAGCGGCTCGGCGTTCCGTTCCTCGGCGAGGTGCCGCTGGATCCGCTCGTCACCGAGGGGGGCGATCAGGGCCGACCGATCGTGATCGAGGCGCCGGAGAGCCCCGCGGGGCGCGCCTATCGGGAGATCGCCGGCGCGGTGGCCGCCCAGCTTTCGATCCTGAACGTCGAACGGGGTCACTATCTCGAATCGTTCAGCCTCCAATGGAAAACCTGATGACCGAGGCCGCCCGCTCGTTGCTCGTCCGCCGCATCGAGCAACTGGATCGCCACACGCTCGGGATCGAGTGGACCGACGGCCATCGCAGCCGCTGGCGGCTGGCCCATCTGCGGCGTCATTGCCCCTGCGCCGCCTGCGTCGATGAGTGGTCCGGCCGGCCGTTGATCAAGCCGCAGGATGTGCCGGAGGACCTCACGGCGGCCCGCGTCGAGTCCGTCGGCCGATACGCCGCCTCCATCCAATTCAGTGACGGCCACGCCACGGGGATTTATTCCTTCCCGCTTCTCAGGAAACTTTGCCAGTGCGCCGAATGCGCTCAGGGCTCCCCGGCCCCGGCCGGCCGATCCGCGTGAACCGTTGAATCCACGAATCCCAAGGGCGCGGATCCGGCCCCGCCTGGCGTTGATCGCCGCGGCGCTGGGGCTTGGGGCGGGCGCATGCGCCCCGTTCAGGCGAGGGGAGCCCACGGCCGCCGTCGAACGGCTCGAGCATCCGGCCTTGGATCGGCTCCGCGCCGGGGAGTTCACGCCCGAGATTTTCGAGTCGCTCTTTCCGCCGTGGGATCATCTTCTGATGAGCGCGCGGGTCCTGGCTCGTCGGCGCGGCCTGTTCGGCAAGACGTACCTCGACGTCTCGCTCATCGCCGAGCCTTCGCGGCGCGTCCGGCTCGCCGGCCGAAAACCGGGCGACGGCACCCTTCTCTTTGACCTCGTCGCCGACGGCGCGGTCATGAGCGTTTATGTCCCGCCGAGCCAGACGCTCTACCAGGGGCCGATCGCATCGCGGGGGAGCCCCTTCGGGGCTGTCTATGGCGTCGAGCCGTGGGATTTGCCGTCGATCGTGCTCGTCGCGCGTCGCCTCGCCGAGAGCGCCTTTACCGCCGTCGCGCGGGAACGAACGACGGCCCTCGTCGTTGAAAGCCCGCGTGGTCGGGCCGATGGGCTCGTCGAGGTGGAGATCGACACGGCGACGGGCTTACCGGTCCGCGCCGTCTGGCGCCGCGAGGTGTTGCGTTGGGAGGCGGCTTACGAGGGCTGGAGCCTCGTGCCGAACGCCCAGAACCCCGATCAGCGCCACCTTTTGCCGTTGCGGGCCGGCGTGCGGGTGTGGCGGACGTCCCGCCCGTCCCGATCGCTTTGGTCGTGGTTCGATCCCTTGCGCTGGTGGCCGGGCTGGGCCGATCGACCCTGGGTGCGGATTGACTTGATGGCCCGTCCGGACGAAACGCGGCTTTATCGCATTGATCCGACGCTCCGGCCGGACGTCTTTGCGTTGGTCGTTCCGGCCCAGACGCGCCAGGCGACGCTCGACGAGCTGGGCGAGGCGCTCCGAGCTCCCTGAAACGACGTTCGCCGCCCCTCTCGGGCGAGGCCGACAATCTCGCTCGCGGGAGTTCAGCCAGGCGGCTAGGATGCCGCGCAAACGCGTTGCGGTATGAGCGCCCCGTTACAACCCCAGCAGTTTGCCGACCTGAGCATGCCGCGCCGGTGGCTGATGGGCCCCGGGCCGAGCGAAGTTCATCCACGCGTGCTCCGGGCCATGGCGACGCCGCTGGTCGGGCACCTTGACCCGGATTTTCTCACGCTCCTGAGCGAGATTCAGATGCTCCTGCGGGGGGTCATGAGAACGCGCAATGCGTTCACGTTGCCGATCTCCGGCACGGGCAGCGCGGGGATGGAGGCCTGCCTCGTCAACCTGATCGAACCGGGGGATGAAATCTTGATCGGCGTCGCCGGCGTTTTCGGCGAGCGGATGTGCGAGGCGGCCCGCCGCGCCGGCGGCGTCGTGCGTCGGATCGACGTGCCCTGGGGTCGGGTCATCGAGCCGGATCAGGTGGCCGATGAACTGCGACGGGGCGCGCCGAAGATTGTCGCCCTGGTCCACGCCGAAACTTCGACGGGGGCGCTTCAGCCGCTGCCGGAGATCGGGTCGCTGGCGCGCGAGGCCGGGGCCCTCTTCCTGGTCGACGCCGTCACGTCGCTGGCGGGCGTCGATCTGCGCGTGGACGAATGGGGCATCGACGCCGTCTATGGCGGGACTCAGAAATGCCTATCGGCGCCGCCGGGGCTCTCTCCGGTTTCGTTGAGCCCGCGAGCCTGCGAGGCCCTCCAGCGCCGGAAAACTCCCTGCCCGAGCTGGTATCTCGACTTCTCGCTGCTGGGCGCTTACTGGGGGCAAGAGCGCCTCTACCACCACACGGCTCCGATCACCATGCTCTACGCTCTTCGCGAAGCCCTGCGTCTGGTCGCCGAGGAAGGTCTGGAGGCGCGTTTCGAGCGCCACCGGCGGCATCACCGGATGCTGCTTCAGGGGCTAACGCGGCTCGGTTTCGACTTCGTCGTTGAGGAGGCTCACCGCCTGCCGCAACTCAACGCCGTGCGCCTGCCCGCCGGGCGGGACGAGGCGACGCTGCGGCGGCGATTGCTCGAAGACTATGGCATCGAGGTCGGGGCCGGCCTGGGCGCCTTCAAGGGCAAGGTCTGGCGGATCGGCCTCATGGGCGAGAGTTCGACCCCGAACCACGTCCACGCCCTTCTGGGCGCGTTGAGTCAACTCTTGGACTAGGATCACCCCTCGAAAGGGAAGAGTCCCCTTCGGCCGGCGCTTCCGTTCGGGGGGAGATGGACGAAGAATCCTCAATCCGGGCTTGAGGTTCCGCGCTTCGGCGTTACCAGGGATCGAAATCGGGGAACCCGGGCGAGGCCGCGAAGCTCAGCCCTTCGGAGCCTTCGGGGAGCGTGGCCAGCGAGGCGATCTGAGCCGGCGGCGCTCCTCCGGCGGTCCGTCCTTGAACAAACAGCGTCGTCGAGGCTGCGTCGGCCTCCATCGCCGTCGGCGCCATCGCCGTGAGCGAGAGAAACGCCTCGACCGGCTCGCCGGTTCGGGGGTCGATCAGGTCTCCGTAGGCCCGCCCGTCGCGTTGGATTCGCTTGCGGCGCGCGCCGGAGGTGGCCACGGCGGCGTCGGCCAACTCGAACGTGGCGCAAAAGTCGCCTTCCCGGAGCGGGTGAGCCAGCCCGATCCGCCAGCCGGCGGCGTCCGGCGGCCGGCCGAGCGCGTAAAGATCACCGCCGGCCTCGACGATCGCGGCCCGCACGCCCCACCGGTCGCGCAGAAGGCCGATCGCTCGATCCACGGCGTAGCCCTTGGCGATGCCCCCCAGGTCGATCCCCATGCCGGCGCGTTCGAGCCCGACGCGATCGCCGTCGATCCGGAGGGCGCGGTAATCGACGAGTTCGCGCGCGGCCTCGATGGTTTCCGCAGCCGACCCGCTCTCCTCGCGGAAACCCCACGCTCGCAACAACGGGAGCGTCGTCACGTCGAATTTGCCGCCCGTGCGCGCGCTCCATCGGAGACCGGCCTCAAGCACTTCAAGCAACCGCGCGTCCACGGCCAGGCTCTCGCTGCCGGCCAAGCGATTGACGCGCGAGAGTTGACTGAATTGCCGGTGGACGCTCATGAGGCGCTCGACGCGCTCCATTTCGGCCAGCGCCTCCTCGGCGGCCTGCCGCGCGCGCTCGGGTCGCGCGCCGAAAATCGTCAGATGGGCCCAGGTTCCCATCATGAGCCGCGTCTCCCGGTAGGGGTCGGCGGTGGCGGCCCACGAGCGCCGAGGCAGCGCGAGCACGTAGGCCGGCGAGCCGAGGCTCAGGCAGGCCAGACCCTTTAGAAATCGGCGGCGACCAAAAGTCCGGGATGCGCTCATGTCGATCTCCAACGTCGGCCCGTCTCAGGCGTCGTCCACGACCTTTTCTTCTTGTGGGTTCCAGCGGACGCGGCGTCCGCGCTGATAGGCGAGCGTCGCCATGTGGGCCGCGACCGCCTCCTCGAACGCCATGTCGAGATTGCAGTTGGTCTTCAGATTCCCGGCGCGCACGGACTCGATGAAGTTGAGAATATGCAGCGCCGTGACGTTGATCTCCTTGCCGTTCACCACGTCGATATAGATGCCCTTATCGATCGTCCAGAGCTGCGTTTCCGACGTGGTCGCCCGGATCTGCTCGCGCTTGGCCAGGTCCTCCGGATCGCCGATCGGGATCAGCAGGTCGTCTTTCTCGATCCGCTCGATATAGGACTCCCGGTCCGTGTCCTTGTCGATGATGATTTTGGGGCCGCCGGTCATGACGAGCGTCCCGTCTTTGCCGAAGAGATGAATCTCGCGTCGCCAGCCGTTGGCGAGCGTCGCCGTGTAGGTGACGACGACCCCCTCTTTCTCGAAGTTGAACGTCGCCTGGAACGTGTCCGGCGTCTCGCGGTTCTGATCACGCCCGTCTTTCCAGTAATAAATCCCGCCGGTCGCCGTGGCCGTGTCTGGGATGCCGAGCCCGGTGATGTTCTGCACGGCGTCGAACTCATGCGTCAGGAGGTCGCCCGCCAGGCCGGTTCCGTAATCCCAGTACTTGCGCCAGCGGAAGAATCGGTCGGCGTCGAACGGGCGTCGCGGCGCGCCGCCGAGGAACCGATCCCAGTCGATCGTCTTCGGGCTTGCGTCGGCGGGTATCTTGTAGAGCCACGCCCCGTTGGGGTCGTTACGGTTGGTGTACATCTCGATGAGCGCGACCTTGCCGAGCGCCCCGGTCTCCCCGATCCCTTTGAGCGACTCCCGGACCTGGGCCAGCATCGAGCCGCTGCGCGTCTGGTGACCCAATTGGAAAACGACCCCGGCCCGGCGGACGGCCTCGCGATATTGTTTGGCCTCCTCGATCGTCCGCGTGAAGCATTTCTCTGAGTAAAGGTGTTTACCCGCCGCGGCCGCGGCGATCCCGATCGGCGCGTGGTTGTGGTCCGACGTGGCGATGAAGACGGCGTCGACGGCCGGGTCGGCCAGCAGCTCTTCGTAGTGAGGGTAGGCCTTGGCGTCTCGCCCGCCGGCCAGCTGAGCCAGCCGCAGATTGCCGTCGTAGAGGTCGCTCACGCCGAGGCAGCGGATATTGAGCGGCCGGGGGAGGTTCTCGGTCTCGGAGCTGCGTGTGTCCGCCCCGCGGCCGCGCCGTGCCCCGCGGGCGCCCGGCGTCGGCGCCGCAAAGCCCGCGTACTCCATCAACTGTTTCCCCCGGACGCCGCACCCGATGAACCCGACGTTGATCGTATCGCTCGGTTCGCGCCGGATGATGGCGGGCGCCCCTTCCTGGGCCTGCGGACGATGGCGCTGGGCCAATGCGATCGTGGCGGCCGCCGAGGTTCCCAGAAACCGCCGCCGGGAGAATTGCCCTTTAGCCTTGGCCATGCCGTTCTCCTTGGAGTTACCCCCCCCGGGGGAGCGCTGTCCCCGCTCGACGCGTCAGATCGCGCACACCCCCCTCGGCCGGAACTGTCCACCGAGCCCCCACGTTTTATCGTAGGGGGCTCTCCGACTCGGTGCAAGCGCAAGTCTTCGACCTGCGCCACGGCCCCCGGGGTTTGTTTCAATGGGTCCGCGTGGTAAGCTCGGGCCCGAGGGGCGCCGATTCGAGGCCCCACCGATGCAGGAGATCATCTACCTCGATCATTGCGCGACGACGCCGCTCGACCCGGCCGTCGAGGCCGCGATGGCCGAAGCTCGCGCGGCCGCGGCTGGGAACGCCTCGAGCGTTCATGGCCCGGGCCGAGCTTCCCGCGCGCTGCTGAGCGAGGCCCGGGGACGGATCGCCGCCCGCCTGGACGCCGCTCCGGACGAGATTATCTTCACGGCCTCGGGGTCCGAAGCCAATAACCTGGCGATCCAGGGGAGCGTGCTTCGATCCGCGCCCGCACCGTTCCACCTCGTCATTTCGGCCCTGGAGCATCCCTCGGTTCTGGCCACGGCCCGTTATCTGGCGGGCCGATTGAGCGGCGTCCGCCTGACGGAAGTCCGCCCGGGGCCGGACGGTCGCGTGGAGCCCGAGGCGATCGAGCGGGCGTGCGCCGACGGCGTCGATCTCATCTGCCTGATGGCAATCAATAACGAGACGGGGGTTATGCAGCCGGTTGAGGCCGTGGGCGAGATCGCTCGGCGGCATCGCGCCCTCTTCCACGTGGACGCGGTTCAAGCCCTGGGCCGGCTTCCGATCCGCCCTCAGGCCTGGGGGGCGCACTTCCTTTCCGCCTCCGCCCACAAGGTTCACGGCCCCAAGGGTGTCGGGCTTCTATATGCCCGCCGCGGCGTCCCGCTGGAGCCGCTGATCCATGGCGGTCACCAGGAATCGGGCCGTCGCGCCGGGACGGAGCCCGTCGAGGCGATCGTCGGTTGTGCCCGGGCCGTGGAACTGGCCGACGACGGACTCGCCGCCGCCGCTCAGCTGCGGCGCCTGGAATCGTCCCTGCTCGAAACCCTTGATCTCGAAGGGCTGGACTACGTGATCAACGGCGCCCCTGAATTCAAGGTTCCCGGCGTGCTCAATCTGAGCGTTCCCGACGTCGCCAGTGACGATCTGGTCGTCGGCCTCGACCTGGAGGGCGTGGCGATCTCCGCCGGAGCCGCCTGCTCCTCCGGCGTCATTGAGGCCTCGCACGTTCTGCGGGCGATGGGATTGGACCCCTGGCGCGTCCGCGGCGGCGTTCGGATTTCCTTCGGACGCGGCAATACCGTGGACGAAGCCCGGCGTGCGGCCCGGACTTTCCTGGACGTCTGCTCCCGGCTCCGGGCCGAGCGTCGCCCCGTCCCCGGCAGCGCCCGATGAAGCCGAGCGTGATCTATCTCGTCAGCCGGCCGGCCATCCGGCCCGAACGCAGCCGTTGGACGGACGGACTGGAAGCCGAAGGGTTCGGCCCGATTCTGGTCGAAGCGACCTCGCGGGCCGTCGCGATGTTACGCGCCGATGACGAGAGCGAGACGGTTGGCGTCCTGACGGAGATCGAGGCCGGCGAGGCGGACCTCCAGGCCGTCGAAGAGCTCCGGGCCGCCGCCTGCCGGGCGGAGTTTCCGCTCATCGGCCTCGCCGTCGAACCGACGCCCCCGGCCCTCGCGCTCCGGTTGGCCTCGGCCGGCCTGACGTCGCTCCTCTCGATCGGGGCTCCGCTCCCCTTTGGCCTGGCGCCGATCCGCTGCTATGCTGCCCTGGCGGGGCTGAAACGCCTGGAAGCCGCGGGCGCCGAGTCCCGGCTCCTGGCCGTTCAGACGCGCAAGCTGTTGCACGAGTTGAGCCAGCCCCTCTCGGCCCTCCAGGGGCGGCTGCAATTGATGCATGCCAAGCTGGACGCCGCCGAGCCGCTCCGGGGACGCGTCGGCGAGCTCGCCGATCTCGCCTTGGAAACCTCAAAACTCCTCCGGGAACTTCAGGAACTCCACCGGCGATATTGTTGAGCCCCCGCCGCGGCGGGTTCACCCCTGCTTGAAGTAATAACAAAGGTCGCAGTGGCGTTCTTCGCCGCTGCAACAGGCGTAGAAGATCTGAAACAAGGCCTGCTGCCGGCGTTCGGTCTTGAATACGTCTCGCGCGCGTGGCGAATCCCCGAACAGCCGCCGCCCCATGAAGGTCGTGATGTGGTTGGGCGGAAGGGCGGGAAAAATCTCAAACAGCCGCCGGGCGGCGCGTTCCAGCCCGGCGTCCTCCTGACGGCGGGCATACACCACCAGCGCCGGCAACATGGCGTTGAGCGCGAGCGATCGGGCCGTCGCCTCGCCGATCAGGTCCAGCGGCCGGGCCGCCGGCTCGGCGGCGAACGTGTAGCGTCTCGCCCAGAACGTTTGGTCCCCTTCGACGCGTAGCCAACGAACGCACTCCCGCACGGCCGGGTGCGCCCGGCGGGTCGCCGGCGCTGTTTCCAGCGTCGGGGCGAGGGCGCGTAGATGCGCGGCCGCCTCGGCCAGGGGCGTCCGGCCGGTCCTCAACCCGCGGTTCAGCAGGGCGGCCACGGCGCTCAGTCGTCGCAGCGGAAAATTCACGGGCCGCAATCCGCGGAACCATCGGCGCGTCGGCGGCATGAGCCGGTCGGACCAGGCGGGCGCGAATCGGGACCACAGCTCATGGACGCGCTCTCGATAGGCCCGCGTCTCCTCATCCGGCAACGTCCGCTCGCCGGCATCAGGGACGAGCCCCCCGACGTGGAGCAGGATCGCCTCGATGCCGAGCCGACGCTCCTCAGGGGGGAGTGGGCGAGCCTCGTCCAACAAATCGGCCAGCGGGGCGCGCTTGGCGAGCAGGTAATAGAGCGATTTGCCCGGCCCGGAACCCAGGCCCAGCATCAACGTCTGATAGAAAACCTGATCCAGGTCCTCGGCGCGCGACTGAGCCTCGACGCGGGCGATCTTGGCCGCGAAGCGCTCGTCGCCGGCGCGATCGAGCAGCTCGGCCAGGGCCGGGGCTTCCAGACTCATCATCATTTCGTGACAGCGGCCCAGCGTCGGCGGGCGATCGTAGGGAAAGTCATCGGGCGTGACCGAGCGCCGGATCGTCTCCAGATCGGGGAACACGTAGGGTTCCAATTCCAGCCGGGGGATGATCGAGCCGTTGTGGAGCCGGTCGCCGGTGGCCCCGTCGTCATTTCGAAGGACGACGTGCAGGATGACGCCGTTATAGTCAAGGTCCCGCTCATGGCCGTGCGCCCGCCACTGCGAGGCCAGGACGTGAATTTCAACGTCGCCCACGGCCGTCCGGTCGTGGATCAGAAGCTGGGCTCCCTTGAAATCCGGCCCGCCCGCTCCATTCCAGCGGCCCGGGTCGAGCACTCGGATCGGCTGCCCCTCGACCGTTCGCAACCCCTCCGGTTGGAACATCTGCCCCGCCCAGATGGCCTGCACCAGGCGCTCCTGAACCGGCGTCAAGGCTTCTCCCGATTGATAATCGGCTCCGCCGTCGGCCAGGCCCGAGCCTTCCCATCCCCGCATTCGGGCCTTGAGACGCTCGCGCCATTCCCAAAAGGACGTCTGAGGCCCGTTGGCCATGGACCGTGCCCCCCTCAGAATTTGACCTTGAGGTTCGGGGACCGCGTCTTGAGGCCGCCGCCGGGCCGGGCCGTCGCCCAGGAGGCCGTCGAGGGAGGCGCCGAAGGGGCTGCGGCCACGAATCGGCGGTAGACCGCGACCACCTGCGGCGTCGTCGCATGGCCGGGGAAGACCGTGCCGTAGCTGAAGACGGCGATCCCCCCGGCGAAGGCTTCCGCCGCGAGTTCGATCTGCGGAAGAAACGCCCGATTCTCCTCGACCGATCGGATGCCGACCCAGACGCGCCCGCGATCGGCTCGCCCGAGGATGGGCCCGAGCAGTTGGCGGAACTGGTCGGTCGTCTGGACGTAAACCATCGGGGCGATCGCGTCCACGTAGCCGCGCGCGAGCCACGTCAGAGCGTCCTGACCGGCCTTGCGTTGCCCCAGTTCGATATTGGCCAACACGGCGGCTGAAAGCTCCACGCCCAGCCGAACCCCGTCGATCGCCTCCCGGATTGCGCGGACCGTCTCGGTGACCTGGTGCTGGCGATATCGCTCCCAGGTTTCGGGAAGCTCGGCGGGCGATTTTCCGTACCAGGCCCGAAACTCGGCCAGGGCCCGCGGATGGTAGGAGAAGTCCCCGCTCTCGTGCGGGTAGCGGATGTAATCCAGGTGGACCCCATCGACCGGATAGTCCCGAACCAGCCGCGCCGCCAACTGGGCCAGGTGGCGACGAACCTCCGGCAGGCTGGGGTCAAGGAACGCGTAAAAACCTTCCGGTTTCATGCGGCGGCCCGCCCGGTCCACCATCAGCCACGACGGGTGGTCAGCGTACGGCTGACCGTGGCCGGCCGGCGGGTCCGACGACTGAGCCCAGGCGGGCAGGACGTTCACGTAGGCGTGAACGCGCAGGCCCCGACGGCGGCCTTCTCGGATGGCCGTGGCCAAGGGGTCCCAGCCCGGGTCGACCCCGAGGCCCTTCGCCGGCGCCCTCGCCGTCAGCTCCCAGGCCCAGGGCTCAAACGGGCTACGGAAGAAGACCGTCCCCTCCCCTCGGACCTGAAACAAGAGATCGGTGAAGCGCGCGGAGGCGGCGTTGTAGCAAATCCGCTCGATGTCCTCCGGGGAGCGATAATCCCATCGCGTTACCCAAAGGAGCCTCCGGTAGGCCCCTTCGGCGTCGAGCGGCGTGGGCCGCAGCGCCCCCGCCGGGGGAGACGCCAGAATGAACGCAAGCCCCCACCACGGGAGCAGTCGCGGCGACGAAGGCAAGCGCGACCTGAGGCCGATCGGTCCTGAGGGGAGTGGTAACGCCGCCTGCATCGTCCGCTACGGCCTCAACGGGAGATTTCGCGGAAATCGACGGGATCAGGAGGGGGAACCGGGCTCGCGCGGCGCGGCCGCGCCTTCTTCCCTTTCGGACGGGGATGCCTCCGTCGCCGGCTCTTCGGTCGGGCCGGCGTCCTTGCGCCCGTTGCCGTCGGGCAATTGCATGTAGAAGCGACTGCCCAGATACAGCCGCCGGGCTTCCGGGTCGTTGACAAGCTCTTCGGCCGTGCCGGAGACGCAGATGCGGCCCTCGTGGATGATGTAGGAGCGGTTGGTGACCGCAAGGGTCTCGCGGACGCTGTGATCCGTGATGAGAATCCCGAGCCCCGAATCCCGCATCGAGTAAATGATCTCCTGGATCTCCTCCACCGCCTTCGGGTCCACGCCGGAAAAGGGTTCGTCCAGGAGCATGAACCGCGGCCGGGTGGCGAGCGCCCGAGCGATCTCCAACCGACGGCGCTCCCCGCCGGAAAGCGTCTGCGCCACCTGCTTGCGGCGCTCGGCGATCCCCAGGTCTTCCAAGAGCGTCTCCAGACGCCGCCGCTGCTCGGCGCGGGTCAGGCCGAGGACCTCCAGGATGGCCAGGATGTTCTCCTCGACCGTGAGCTTCCGGAAGACCGATGTTTCCTGAGACAGGTACCCCATCCCCAGGCGCGCTCGCCTGTAGAGGGGCAGGCGCGTCACGTCCCGCCCGTCGAGCAAGATCCGCCCGGCGAGGGCTTTGATGATGCCGACCACCATGTTGAACGTGGTGGTCTTGCCCGCGCCATTGGGCCCCAGGAGCCCCACGATTTCCCCCCGGCGCAGCCGGATGCTCACCTCATCGACGACGCGCCGCCCTCCGTAGGCCTTGACCAACCCCTGGGTTTCGAGCGTTCCGTAACCCGGCGGGGCCGAGGGCGCGTCCCGGTCGATCGTCGGAGCTTCCATCGCCGTTCTTCCTCGATGCGCCGGTTACTATCCCTTGAGCGGCGGGGGGCTGTCAACGCTCGACGCCGGCCGACGCCAACGATCCGCCGGACGGCGCATCGGGTTCGGACGGGAACGACCGGGGGGCCTCGTCCAGGACGGCCAGAAGCCGGGCCTTGATCCGCTCCATTCGCGCCTCGTCATGGATTTTATTGTACTCGTAATCCGTGACGTAAAAGGCGTCCATCACGCCGTAGGCTTCCGTCATGACCATCGCCCGCTGGAGATTGAGCCGCTCGGCGTCCAGAACCGTCGCGATCTGAAACAGAAGCCCCGGACGGTCCGCGGCGCGGACCTCCAGGACCGTGCACTCCTGCGAGGCGTCGTTGTCGAACCACGCCTCGGGCGGCCGCCGGAACGTCGTCGCGCGCCGCCGAGCCAGGTTGACGCTGGAGCTGGCGATCAGCTCCTCGATCGTCTTCTTTCCGAGGAACACCAGGCTCAGGTCGTCCCGCAATCGCTCCAGCCGGAACCCCGCCGGCAGCGGTTGACCTCGAAGGTCCGTCACCTGGAACCGGTTGACCGCGTAACCGTCAAGGGTGGAAAAAATCTGCGCCGAGACGATGTTGATCTCCTTGGAAGCCAGCGCCCCGCAGGTCTTGGCGAACGTCCCCGGCAGGTCCACCGAGCTGACGATCAGTTCGCTCAGCCCCAGGCCGGGATGCAGCGACCAGGCCACCGGCCGCGTTTCGTCCAATTCCTGGATCAGCGCGAAGTGCTCGGCGATGAATTCGAGCGGCGTCGAGTGCAGATAGCGGGGCGGGACGTTCTCCAGAAACGATTCCAGCCGGGCAAGCCGTTTCTCGATCTCTCCCGGCGCGGCGCCGCCGCCCTGAAGCCGCGCGCGCGCGAGCTCCCGCAGCCGCGTTGTGACCAGCGGGACGCCCAACGCGGCCGGCTCGGCGTCGCCCGGAACGCCCGCCAGCGCCTTGGCCGCCGCGTGGTAGCAGGTTTCATAGAGCAGACGTTTCCATTCGGTCATCGCCTCGGGGCTGACCGCCATCAGGTCGCAGACCGAATGAACGTAGAGCAACTTAAGGCGCTCGAGCGAGCCGACCTCGTCGGCCAGCTGCGCGGCCACCTGGGGGTCCTCGGCGTCGCGCCGCTGGGCCACGTGGCTGATCTTGAGATGGGAGAGCACCAGGAACCGCAGCGTTTCAATGTCGTCGTGCTCAAGCCCCATCCGCGTCCCGATCCGTTG
Source organism: uncultured Candidatus Sumerlaeota bacterium (assembly GCA_964463045.1). Lineage (GTDB taxonomy): Bacteria > Sumerlaeota > Sumerlaeia > MVZB01 > JAJFLK01 > CAYXAU01. The sequence continues at coordinate 19,216 of CAYXAU010000012.1, forward strand.
GATCAATTGGCCGCCGATCAACGCGTGACCCTTGCCGTAGCCCTTTCCCACGTCATGCAGCAGCAGGGATAAGTTCAGCAAGTCCCGGCGTTCGATCTGACGGGCGATTTCGCCGGCGTGCGTCCGCGCCTTCGCCGGCTCCGTCAGGAGTCGTTCGAACATCCCGACGGCGCGGATCAGATGCTCATCGACCGTGTAGCGATGGTAGTAGTCCATCCGCGCCATGCAGCGGACTCGCTCAAACTCCGGCAGGTAAGCCGCCAGGAGGCCGCAATCGTGCATGTCGGCCAGCGTGACGGCGACGTGTCGCGGACCTCGGAGCAGGTCCATGAACGTTTCCCGGTTGACCGGGTCGGCGGGGAATTCCTCCGGCAGGGTGGGGATGAGGCGCTCGATCGCCTCGCGCGTACGCTCGCTGACGCGCAGGCCGAGCCGGCGGGCCCGCCCGAACAACGCGAGGAGCCGCCGGGGGTCCTCGCTCAGGTGGTCCGGCCGTCGGGGATCGATGAAGATCGCGCCGTCCTGAGCCAGAAGATTGGCGTCGATGCGCCGCCGCCGGAAGGTGCCGAGAAGGGCGCCCAGCGTGCTCTTCTCGCCCCGCAGAAGGACGTTGAAGGCCCGGCCGGCCAGATGCGCCACGTCGCGCGCGTGCTGGTAATACTCGCGCATCAGGGCTTCCTCGGCCAGCGAGGTCTCCGTCGCCGGAGAGCCCTTTCGGCGGGCGATCTCCACCTGGGCCTCGAACGTGAGCGTGTCGTTCTTGCGCCCCGCCAGCGCGTGCAGCTCGTTGCGGAGTTGGAGAATAAAATCCTCGGCCTGCCGCAGCCGCTTAAGCTCGGCCCCCGTCAGCGCCCCTTCCTCCTCCAGCCGGTTGAACTCGCCCGTTCCCCGCAGGGCCAGGAGCAGCCATCGGACGGCGTGGAGGTCTCTCAAGCCGCCGGGGGATTCCTTGAGGTTGGGCTCTCTCAGATAGACCGAGTCGTCGAAACGGCGGCGGCGCTCGCGCCATTCCTGAAGCTTCGCCTGGAGGTACCAGCGTCGGCCCGCCCCCCGCAGCGCGCGCATCAGAACTTCGAGGTAATGCTGGAAGAGCGGACGACTGCCCGCCAGGAACCGGCTCTCGATCATCGCCGTGACCGATTGATAGTCGGCGTTGATCGTCTGAAGGCATTCTTCGACCCGCCGGACGGAAAAGCCGACTTCCAGCCGGAAGTCGAACAGCGCGTGGAGCAGCTCCTTGACGAAGGCTTCCTGAGCCCCCTTCTTATCCCCGACGACGAACAGGAGATCGACGTCCGAATGCAGGCAGAGTTCCCGCCGTCCATACCCCCCCAGGGCGACAACGGCATGCGAGCCGGGGGCGCCCCGACCCTGAACCTCCCAGAGCCGGAGCTGACGCCGGTGCAGGGCGCGGATCAATTGATCGTGAAGGCGGCTCAGCCGATGGCACAGGGCTCGGCCCGAACCGGCCAGATTGGCCGCCATCACCTGGCGGCGCGCCTCAGCAAGCCACTGGCGCCCGGCCGCCACCACCTCGGCGGGCGTCATCTCCACGGGCAGTTCGATCTCCGGATCGCGCGGGTCCCGATCCGGGCTCGAAGGGGGAGCGTCCGTCATTTGACGAGGCCGTATTTCTCGATCTTGCGGTAAAGCGTCGCCGGGGATATTTCCATCCGCCGCGCGACTTCCTGAACGTTCCCCCTGCAAATGTCGAGCGCGCGCTGCAGCTCGTCCCGTTCAATCTGCCAGAACGGCTTCAGCGTCGTCGGAGACAGCGGCGCCGCCGACTCCTCCGGCCCCCCCGTCGCCGAGCCGACCGGCCGCGACGCCGGCTCGGATCGGGGAGCCCGGATGCGGTCGGGAAGCATCTCACGGGTCAACGTCGGCCCCCGGTGCAGCACGACCGCCTGTTCGATCACGTTACGCAGCTCCCGGACGTTGCCGGTCCACGGATGAGCTTCCAATGTGCGCAAGGCGTCCAGCTCGATGGTTTCAAAGGATTTGGCGTTCTCACGGGCCACCTCGCGCAGGAAGCGTCGGGCCAGCGGGGCGATATCCTCGCGCCGCTCCCGGAGCGGCGGCAGATGGATCGGCAGGACGCTCAAGCGATAGTAAAGGTCCTCCCGAAAGCGCCCCTGGCGGACCATCTCCAGCGGGTCCCGATTTGTGGCGGCGATCACCCGCACGTTGACCGTCACCTGTTCGGTCCCGCCGATCCGGAAGAAACTGGGCTCCTCGATCACCCGCAGGAGCTTGACCTGGAGCCCCAGGTCCATCTCGGCGATTTCGTCGAGGAAGAGCGTCCCCCGGTGGGCCCGCTCGAAGCAGCCGCGCCGCTGCTCGATCGCTCCGGTGAACGCCCCTTTCTCGTGGCCGAACATTTCCGACTCCAGCAGGTCGCGCGGGATCGCGGCGCAATTGATGGCGATGAACGGGTGACGGGCGCGTGGGCCGCAGGCGTGAACGGCCCGCGCCACCAGCTCTTTGCCCGTCCCGCTTTCGCCGGTGATCAGTACGGGGGAGAGCGTGGCGGCCACGGAGCGGATCATCCGGAAGACCTCCTGCATGGCGTCGCTCGGGCCCACCATGGCGTAGAACTCCGGCACCACCTCCAGCTGGCGCCGCAAATTCTCGTTTTCCCGCCGGAGCCGCCAGATCTGGACGGCGTTGGCAAGGACCCCCTCCAGGGCCTCCGGTCCGACCGGCTTCTGGATGAAATTGACCGCCCCCAACTGGATGGCATGGACGGCCTTCGGGATCGTCCCGTGCGCCGAGACGAGCACGACGCTCAGATCCGGATAGCGTTCGATGAGCCGCGGCAGATGGTCCAAGGCTTCCCCGTCGGGAAGCATCAGGTCCAACAGGAGGACGGCGAAGGCCTCCTCCTCCAGCCGGGCCGTCAGATCGGCCAGCGACCGCCCGGTGCGGACGCTATAGCCGAGGGATCGGAGATTGTACTCGAAATAGCGGAGCAGATGCGGCTCGTCGTCGATGACCAGAATCGACGGGGGGAGCGGGGAGGCGCCGGACGGGATCGCCTCGGCTTCGGTGGAGGCGGCCGGCCCGGGACCTGTCCCGATCGCGCTCACTGATTCATCAGTTCCAGGAACTCCTCGTTGTCGTCGGTCTTGCGCATGCGCTCCAAGAGGAATTCCATGGCCTCGACGGTGTTGAGCTCGTTGAGCACCTTCCGCAGGAGCCAGACCCGCTGCAGCGTCGTCGTATTCAAGAGGAGCTCTTCCTTGCGCGTCCCGGAGCGGATGATGTCGATCGACGGGAAAATCCGCCGGTCCGACATCTTGCGGTCCAGATGGACTTCCAGGTTGCCGGTCCCCTTGAACTCCTCGAAGATCACGTCGTCCATCCGCGATCCCGTCTCGATGAGCGCCGTCGCGATCACCGTCAGCGAGCCCCCCTCTTCGATGTTCCGCGCCGCCCCGAAGAAGCGCTTGGGCTTGTGCAGGGCGTTGGAATCGATCCCGCCGGAGAGAATCTTGCCGCTCGGCGGCGCCGTGGCGTTATAAGCCCGCGCCAGCCGCGTGATCGAGTCCAGCAGAATCACCACGTCGCGCTTGCGCTCCACCAGCCGCTTGGACTTCTCCAGCACCATCTCGGCCACCTGAATGTGCCGTTCGGCCGGCTCGTCAAAGGTCGAGGAGATGACCTCGCCCTGAACGCTCCGCTCCATGTCGGTCACCTCTTCGGGCCGCTCGTCGATCAACAGCACGATGAGGTAGACCTCCGGATGGTTGGCCGTGATGGCGTTGGCGATGTTCTGCAGGATGACGGTCTTGCCCGTCCGGGGCGAGGCGACGATCAGCGCCCGCTGGCCCTTGCCGATCGGCGTCATCAGGTCCATCACGCGGGTCGTGTAGTTGTCCCCCTGCGTCTCCAACTGAATGCGCTCCATCGGATAGAGCGGCGTCAGGTCCTCGAAGAGGACGACGTTGCCGGCCATCTCCGGCGATTCGAAATTGATCGAATCGACCTTGAGCAGGGCGAAATACCGCTCGTTGTCCTTGGGCGGCCGCATGTGGCCCATGATCGTGTCCCCCTTGCGCAGATTGAATCGGCGGATCTGCGAGGGAGAAACGTAGATGTCGTCGGGACCGGGCAGATAGTTGAATTTCGGCGACCGCAGGAATCCGAAGCCGTCGGGAAGAATTTCCAGGACGCCGGCCCCGTAGAGATTGCCCTCCTTCTCGGCGTTCGCCTGCAAGACTTTGAAGATGAGGTCCTGCTTGCGCATGTTCGCGTGGCTCTCGATCTTGAGGTCCCGCGCCAGTTGGTGCAGCTCGTTGATCTTCATCCCCTGCAACGCCGCCAGGTCGATCCCGTTGCCCTGACCGACGTCGAGCAGCTCCTCCTCTTCCTCCACGTCTGCCGGCAGCCCCTGGGGCCGTCTCGGCCCATGCGCCCAATGGGGCGCGCCCTGGCCCCGGCGGGGACGACCGGCCCCCGGGCGCCCGCCGATCGGCCCGGCGTCGGCCACGCTGAACTTCTCCCGTTTGCGGACCGTCGCCGATTCCCCCGCGTCCTCCGGCCGGCTCGGCGCCTCCACCGGCGGCTGCTCCGGCCGCTCCGGTCGCTGCTCCTGGCCGCGGGCTTGTTGCTGCCGTTGTTGTTGCTGCTGCTGCTGAGCCCGCTGCCGATGCTGCCTCGCCTGGGCCTGCTTTTGCTGCTGCTGAGCCGCCTTGGCGCTGGACTTCATATCAGCCACCTCCTGGATGACTTGAGGCGAAGGGCCGAGGCCCGTCTTCTTCTTGTTGCGTTCAACCACGTCTGGATTCTCCTTAATGGCTTGGTCGCCCGGTTCCGAACCGGACGTTTGAGGTTCGTGATTCATGGATGCCGAGGGGCGGAGGCGGCCGCCCCGTCCGAAGCCGTCACGCCCAGGCGGCGGGCCAACGCCCGCACCTGAGCGCGCGTCGATTCCCGATCGCCGTCGTTGTCGATCACGTGATCGGCGAGCGCGACCTTCCGCTCCTGGGGGAGCTGACTGGCCAGGCGGGCGCGCGCGCTCGATTCGTCAATGCCTCGCCTCGCCAGGCGTTCCATTCGCGTCGATTCCTTGACCGTCACGACGACGATCTGATCGACCAGGCCCCGCCCGCCCCCCTCCAAAAGCAGCGGGATCTCCAGCGCCACAACCGGGGCGGCCGCGTTCTCCCGGACAAACTGTCGCAATCGCTCCCCCACCCGCGGATGAACGATCGCATTGAGCCGCCGCCGGGCCCCTTCCTCAGCGAAGACCACCTCGGCCAGCCGCGCCCGGTCCAGCGTCCCGTCCTCCTTCAACACGCTCCCGCCGAACGCCGCCACGATCTCGGCCAACGCCGGCGCCCCGGGCCGAACCACCTCGCGCGCGATCTCGTCGGCGTCGATCACGGGGATCCCCATCTCGGCCAACATGGCCGCCACCGTCGATTTTCCGCTCCCGTAGGAGCCCGTCAGCCCGAGCACGATCGTCATTTGCAGTCGGCCCACGTCGGCCCGGAGCTCACCGTCACGGCGATCGGGACGCTCAGCGGGAGCGCCTCGCGCATCGCCGTCGCAATGAAAGCCCCCGCGGCCTCGATCTCCTGGCGGGGGACTGAGAAGATCAATTCGTCATGCACCTGCAAGACCATTCTCGCTCCCGGAGCGGCCTCGGCCAAACCCGCCTCGATGAGGATCATCGCCCGCTTGATCATGTCGGCGCTCGTCCCTTGGATCGGCGTGTTGACGGCGATGCGCTCGGCGTTGAAGCGCACCTGCGAGTTCTTGGCGTTCAGATCGGGCAGACGACGCCGGCGACCGAGGAGCGTCTCGACATAGCCCGACTCGCGGGCCCGGCTCAGGGTTTGATCGATCCACCGGCGGACGCCCGGATAGGTCGCAAAGTAACCGTCGATGAACCGCTGGGCTTCGGCCCTCCCCAGCCGCAATCGCTGGGCCAACCCGTGGGCGCTCATCCCATAAATGATCCCGAAATTGACGACCTTGGCCAGGGCCCGCATCTCGCTCGTCACGTCGCCCGCCTCGACGCCGAATAACCTGGCCGCCGTGAGCGCATGAACGTCCCGGTCCTCGGCGTACGCCCGGCGGAGCGTGGCGTCCCCGCTCATATGGGCCAGGATGCGCAGCTCGATCTGCGAGTAATCGGCCGATAGGAGCGCCTGATCCGGGCCGTCGGGGACGAACGCCCGCCGGATCTCCCGCCCCAGCTCCGTCCGGACGGGGATGTTCTGGAGGTTGGGATCGGTCGAAGAAAGCCGCCCCGTCTGCGCGATCGTCTGATTGAAATTGGTATGAATGCGCCCGGTGCGGGCATTGACCTGCCGCGGCAGCGCGTCGGCGTACGTGGATTTGAGCTTCGTGTTGAGGCGGTAATCCAGCAGTAACTGCGCGATCGGATGATGGGCGGCGAGTTGCTCGAGCACCGTGTTGTCGGTCGATTGCCCCGTCTTGGTCTTCTTCCCGCGTGGCAGCTTCAACTCCTCAAAAAGCACCTGGGCCAATTGCTTGGTCGAATCGATGTTGAACGTCCGTCCCGCCTCGCGCCAGATCGCCTCCTTGAGCCGCTCAAGCTCCCGGCTCATCGTCTCCCCCAGCCGGCGCAGCGCCTCGGCGTCGACGGCGAACCCGCCGGATTCCATCCGATCCAGCACCGGGATCAGCCGGACCTCGACGTCGACGAAGAGCCGTTCCAGACGGGGCTCGGCCCTCAGCTCCTCGGCAAAGCGCTCCCGGAGCCGGAGCGTTACGTCGGCGTCCCGCGCCGCGTAGTCTCCCAGCGCCTCCGGAGGCACCTGGGCCACTGAGACCGCGTTTTTCCCCGACCCGATGATCTCGCTCAACGGGACCATCCGCGTCCCCAGGATTTCCGCCGCCAGGGACTTGAGCCCGTGACCGCCGGCCCGTCCCGGCTCAAGCACGAACGAGGCCAGCATCGTGTCGAAGGCCGGGGCGGCGGGCTTCAGCCCGAACCCGCGGAGAATTTTCCAGTCATACTTGGCGTTGTGCGCGCAGAGTTCCGGGCCCCCTCCGGTCAGGAGCGGCCGCAGCAGCTCCACCAGTCGCGCACGCGGGATTTGGCGTTCGGCCGTTGCGCCGACTTCGTGCCCCACGGGGATATAGACGGCCTCGCCCGGCCGATAGGCCAGCGATAGCCCAACCATCTCGGCCTGCAACGCATCCAGACTGGTCGTCTCCGTGTCGACGGCCACCCAGGGAGCCCGCATCGCCTGATCCACCCACCGGGCGATGGTCTCGGCCTCAAACAGGATCCAATATCGGCCGGTGGTCGGTTCGGCGGCCGCCGCGGTCCCGGCGGCTCGCTCCTTGAGATTGTATTCCTTGAGAATGGATTCGAACCCCAGGCGGCTCAGCAGGCCGATCGATTCGGGGTTCCAAAGCGTCTCCGGCAGGCGGAACCGTTCGAGGTCCCAGTCCAGATCAATGTCGCGGACGACCGTCGCCAGCCGGCGGGAAAGCCGCGCCTGATCGCCATGCTCGGCCAGCGCCAGCCGTTGGCGCTCCTTCTTGACTTCCGATAAGCGACCGAGCAGCGCCTCCAAGGACCCGAATTGGCGCAACAACTCAGCGGCCCCTTTCGGGCCGATCGAGGGGACGCCGGGAATATTGTCGGAGCTGTCCCCGACCAGCGCCAGCCAATCGGCGACCTGATCCGGGCGGACCCCCAGCCGCTCTTCAACCCCCGAGGCGTCGTAGCGTTCCAATTCGTTGTTCGCCCCGAAACGGAGCACCTCCACCCGGTCGCCCACCAACTGGAATAAGTCCTTGTCGGCGGTCAGGATCGAGCAACGCCCCCCTTCGTCGGTCATCCGCGAGGCCAGCGTGGCGATCACGTCGTCGGCCTCGTAGCCGGAGGCCTGCCGGCTGGCGATGCCCATGGCTTTGAGCAAACGCTCGATCCAGCCCATCTGCTCGGCGAAATCCTCCGGTGGAGCCTCCCGATGCGCCTTATAGGCTTCGAAGATATCCTCCCGGAAGGTCGCCTCGCCCGTGTCAAAGACGACCACGAGATATTCCGGCGAGAGCTCGGCCAGCAACTTGAGCAGCATCCGCAGAAACCCATAGGCGGCCCCGATCGGCGCCCCTTCCGGGGTGGTCAAGCCCCGGATGGCGTAGTAGGCCTTGAAAGAGAGCGAGTGGCCGTCCAGAAGGTAAAGGGTGGGCCGGTCTGGGGCCGTTGCGGCCGCCGTTGCCGAGCGATCTTGGACCTTAACGGAGGTCATGGGTGGAGCGACTCAAAGTCTTCCCCGGCCCCCCCGGCCAACGCCGGCGGGCCGTCTGTGGGAAACCCTTAAAGAGCCGAATCGAGCGTTTCGCTCAAAAACTTATATCAGAGTTTCGGTTCGGGACGCCGCCTTTGGCGGCTTGTGCGCGCCGGGCTTGATCAGCCCGCCAGATTTAACCGCATAGGGACGGATGGGACCGCGCCGAGGGACAGGAACTGATCCCCCGTCAGTTCGCTTCCCATTGGAGCATGCCCGGCCAAGCGTGTCAAGCCTCGTCGGCCTGCCGGGCGGGCCCCCCGGGGGCCCGGCGGCCCGGCGCGCCGCTCAATCGATCAGGTTCCCGGTCAGGAAGATCAGGAGCGTCGTCCGGTCCGAGTTGCGCTGGTTCCGGCTGAAAAGGAGCTTGCCGAGATAGGGCATATTGCGGAGGACGGGGACGCCCGAGGTGGCTTCCAGTGTCCGTTCGCCGGTCCAACCTCCCAGAACGATCGTTCCGCCGTCGGATATTCGGGCCGATGTATTGATGAGCTTTCGCGTTCGGCCGACCAACCCCTGCGTGACGCGTCGGGACCGACCCGGAGAGTTGAACCCACTGTCCTGCGTGGCCGCCACCGTCCCGGGGGCCGGGGGGGCCGCTCCGGCCGGCACGATCAAGGGATCCGTCGTGATGATCTGCTCGCCCAGAAAGTTATCCAGATCGATGATCTCAGCAATGATCTCCAGGAGGATCGATTTTTCCGAGGTGATCTCAGGCGTTACTTCCAGGACCACCGCCGATATTCGGTTCTGCAGGAAGCCGCCCCCCTCGTTTTCGAGCGTATCCTGCGCGCCGCCGCCCGCCGCCTGCGTGAACTGGGAGAAGAAAAGCCCGCCGGCGGCCCCGGCTGCCCCCGCGCCACCGACAACCGCCGGTCCGGCCCGGTCGATCTGGAAGATGCCCGTCACGCCGTTGAGCATCGTCACCTTTGGGCCGTTCACGATGTTCAGGATTCCCTCGGCCTCCAGCAGCCGGAGCTGAAAACTCAGCCCCGGCACGCCCGTCCCCAGCACGAGGTCCAGAATCGTCGTCCCCTTGACGAGATTGGCCGAGAGGGGCGAGACGTTCGGGACGCTGGCCAGGTCCCGGATTTCGTCGGAGGTCTGGGCGAACCGGCTGTTGAAGCGCCAGAAGTCGGTGTTGAACTCCCGATCGTTCATGATGTTCTGGAGGTTGAAGTCCGCGCTGAACTCCTTGGCGCGGGTTTCATTCACCTGGACGAACTTCGTCTCGACCTCGACCTGTTTGGTCGGCTGGTCCAACTGCTCGATCAACTCCATGGCGTCCTCAAGCTGCGCCGGGGAGTCGTACCGAATGATGAGGGCGTTCAAGGGGCCGAAGGGGTTGATCGACAGCCCCGTATCGGCCGAGGGCGGCTGCGTGGACGGGGCCGACGGCACTTGCTGTTGCGCCGGTGACACCGTCGTCCCCGCCTCGATCGGCTCGATGTAACGGATGACAATGGTGGCGCTGCCTTCCCCACGGCGCCCGCCCTGCCCGCCGCCCGCCCCGCCCCCTCCCCCGCCGCCGGTGGTTTGCCCTTGGCCCCCCGTCGGCTGGACCCGTTCGGCCGTGATTTCATAGTTATCCAGAAAGATCGTCTCCAGCTCGCGCAGGTTGACCGTGTTGGACTGCGTCCCGGTGATGACGGAGAGCTCCACCTGATCGTCGTAGCGGTCCGTCGGGTCCCCTTCCTCGACGCGGACCAGGCGGACGCGCAGGTCGCGGAACTCGAAGGAATCCCCGCGCGTGAGCCGTTTGGTCACCGTTTCCCCGCCGCGGCCGCCGACCCCCGTCGGGCGCTCCAATCCCAGGATGTTGGCCAGCTCGTTGGCCAGGTCGTCGGCGACGGCCTGCTTGAGGAAAACGATCTTCTGGAGGCGGCGCTGGCGCAGCTCCGGCAGCGAATCGACGAACCGCCCCACCCGCTCGATATTGGTCGGCGTGTCGACGACCGTCAGTTGCAGCGTGGCGGGGTCAAACCAGAGATTGCGCCCTTCGCGCCGCGCGGCGTCCACCCCTTCGCGGGCATACAGGAACGTTCGTATGGCCTCGACGACCCGGCCCGTGAAGGCGGCGATCTCGTCAGTCTGGCGCGTGTCCACGTCGCGCGGGATGAGGCTCCAGTTCTGCAGCTCCAGCCGCTCGTCGCGGAGGTTGTTGATGAACTGCTGATCCAGCAGCAGTTCCTCGATCTTGACGATGTTCTCCGGCGTGTCCCGGATGATCAGGTCCGAGCCGTCGATGAAGAGCTTGCGTTCCAGGTCCAGCGGCGTGGCCTGGCTGGCCGTGATCAGCGCGTCGATCAGGACGCGGATCCGGTCGGCGTCGTCGGGCCGGATTTTGTAAAACCGCGTCTCCAGCTCCGGGGAAACCGCCGTCTCCAGGTGATCCAGAAAGTCCGTGATCTTCTCGATGTGCAGTTGCGAACCGACCACCAGCAGGATTCGTTGCCGTTCGTCGATGGTCAGCTCCGCCCCCCGCACCGGCGGCTCGGGCTGACCCCAGATGACCCGCTGAAGCTCGCCCGTGTCTTTCAGCGAGCGAAGCTTGTTCATCTGATCGGTCGTCAGATTGAACGTCCGGGACCGAAGGTTCGTCCGGATCGTGATGAGGTTGTTGGCGTCGATGTCCCAGGCGAGCCCTTTGGGCGTCAGGACGCGGTCGAGCACCTCCCGTAGCGGCATGTCCGTCAGGCTGGCGAAGATTTCCGTCTCGGCCCCGTCGGCGATGTAGTACCGGATTTCGGTGATCGTCGAGAAGGAGAGCTGGCGCATGAATTCGGACAGCGACAGGACCCGGTCCGTGATCACCGTGACCGGGGAATTGAGCAGCTCCTCGCGGGCACGGGCCCGCTCGCGGGCCGCCCGCTGGGCTTCCACGTCGGCCTGGAATCGCTCGAATTCGGCCTTCGTGTTCTCCAGGTAAACCTGCGCCCGCTTCTCCGTCGGGTCGATCCGGAGCATTTCCTCCCACGTCTGGCGCGCGGCCACGATGTCTCCGCCGTTATATTGGCGCCGCGCCCGTTCGAACAGTTCGTTCAGCCGTTGGGCGCGCTCCAGCCGGGCTTGTCGTTCGCTCCGAGCCCCTTCCGGCGACGCGGCCGCTGGAAGCGCTGCCGCCGGCGGTTGATCCTGGGCCGCCTGAGCCACATCAACGGCTCCCCGCCGAGCCGAGGCCGAGGCGTCGGGCAGGGGGAGCGTCACGGGCAACGGCCCCGGCTCTTCGACGGCCGGGGCGGCCGCGATCGGCACCCCCGGAGCGACCGTGGGAGCCGAGACGGCAACGGGCGGCGCCACTGCGGCCGGAGCGGGAGCTCGCGTCGCCCCTTGAGCCACCAGTTGGTCGATGCGTCGCAGCTCGCGCTGAGCCGGCTCATGGCCGGGGGCCTCGCCAAGGATGATCGTCAGCCGTTCGCGAGCCCGTTCCAGGTCTCCGGCCTCGATCAGATCACGGGCGACCTTGAGGTCGGCCTCAACGGCCGCCGCCGTCTCCTCCCGCCGCGCCTCTTCGAGACGCTCTTCGACTTCTCTCAAATCCCTGCGCGCCCGCCGATGCCGAGGGTCCAGCCGGAGCACCTCATCCAACGCCGCCTGAGCCGCCTCCCACTGGCCTTGCCGGCGGGCGGCGTCGGCCGCGTCGGTCAGCCGATCGATTTCGGCTTCTCGACGGGCCTTGTCTTCGCGCGCGCGCGCTTCCTGCGCTTTCTGCAACCCCTTGAGGGCCTCTCGGTCATCCCCCCCGAAGCTGAGAATCTCTCGATAGTTGGCCTCGGCTCGGTCCCATTCCCCCACGCGCAGGGCCGCCTCGGCCTCATAGCTCAATCCTTGGAGCCTCGGGTCGGGGCCTTCCTTCGGGGGGACGGCCGGCTCTGCCCGGGGGGGCTCGGGCTCGGCGATCGTTGGGGCGGGCGCGGGGGCGGCCTCGGCAATCGGGACGGCCAGCGTCCGCGGCGGCGTGGGGGCGAGAGCTGACTCGACAGCCGGCCGCGCCGGGCTCTCCGGTTCCGCCGCCGGCAGGGCGAACGGCAGCGTTTGGGGCTGTTCGGCCGGGAGCGTTGCCTCCGGCGCGGGCAGTTCCTGAGCGGGTAATACCTCTATTCTCGGCGCTTGAACGGGGGGGACATCGGTTGTGGGGAGGGCGGGTGCCAGGACTAAAGGCGTGGGGGGCGCGGTATCGATCGGCGGCACGTTGCCGATGCTTACTGGCAGCCTAGGCTCTGCCTCGGCCAGAGGCGGCGTCGTGGCGCTCGCCCCTCCCTCCGCCGGGGACTCCTCCGGCGAGGCGACCGCCACGGGCTGCGATGGGGCCGTCGCCGCTTCCTCCAAGGCGGCCTCCAGGAGTCTCAGTCCGCGCAGGACCACCTTGTTCTCCGGATCAAGGCTGAGCGCCTGCTCGTAGAGGCCGCGGGCAACCACTGAATTTCCCCTCTGGGCTTCAAACTGGGCCTGCAGCGTCAGCTCATCCACGCGCAGGCGCGCTTCCGCGGGGGCAAGCGGCGGCGCTGCAGGTTCCGCCGCCGGCAGCGTCGGTTCCATCGGCGGGATGGCCTCAGGGGAAACGGCAGCCTCAGGGGCCGGCTCCTCGACGGGCTGAGATTCCGGCGGCTCTACGGGCGCGGCCTCGGTCAAGGGGAGGGTGGCAACCGCCGGGGCTGAAGAGGGGCCGACGTCGGGGAGCGTCCCGGCCAGCGCGATCTCGGGGTCGAATCGACCCTTATCCAGGGCCTTTTCCAGCGACGAGAGCGTCTTCTTGTAATCCCCGGCGATGAGCCAGACCTGGTGGAAGGCGGCAAAGGCCTGCTCGTACTGCCGATCGTCCAGGAGACGGTCGGCCTGTTCGTAGGCGGTTTCGACGTAGCGCTGGCGTTCGGTTTGCGTGAGGGGGAGCCCGCGTTGAGCCTCTCGCTGAAGCGCTCGACGCTCGGCGGCGAATTCAAGCAGGACCGCCACCGGCGGGGCCTCCGGCAGAAGCTTGGCCGCGCTTTCGCACCAGTCCATGGCCACACTGAAGGAGGCGCGGCGATAGGCTTCGGCGGCCTCTTCGAGCATCGCCAGGGCTTCCTTCTGGGCGCGCCCCTCCGGCGACTTCTTCACCAGCTCCAGGACGCGGAACCCGACCTGCGGGTCATAAGGGCTGAGCTCCGGCGCTTCAGCCGGGCTGGAGCCGATGGCCACCCACGAGAGCAGGGCGATGGCCAGCCAACGTCCCCTGTGAATAAAGTGGCGCATCATGGGAAGCTCATCCCTCTGGATAAAATGGGCCGAACCGGCTTGCCCAACGATCGATTAACGCCAATCAGCTCAAGGGTCGCCGCGCTGTCCACAGGGCTCGCGCGGAGCCGACCTCCCGCAACCAGTCGATTAGATGGTGAAAGTGATAACCCTTGTCAAGGAAAACCCGATCCGGGCGCCGCCTGCGCCTTTCCCGCGGTTGGGGCTTGGGGCCCAGCCTGGCTATCGCTCCTGCCCCCGCGACTCCATCGGAGAAACCGCTCATGGCAGAGGAATCTCCACGGGGGCTTCGGGCGCTGGAGTCGGCTCCGGCTGCGTCAGCCGGGCCTCGATCGCCTGCTTGAGGGCCCGGGCCGTGGGGAACGTCGGATAAATCTGTAAGGCTTGGCCGACTAACTCCTGGGCTCGCGTCCAGTTGCCCTGTTCGAACTGCTGTCGGGCGGAGTCGGTCAGCTCCTTGGCCTGAGTCTCCAGCTCCTCGCGCGTCAACACCAGCCGGGCGTCGAACATGTTGAGCTCAAGCAATTTGCGATAGACGGAGGTCTCCATCGGGCCGAAGCGCTCGGCCATGTAAACCACGCCGGTATAGGCCGGCGAGTCCAGCGCGATGGCCTTGTTCAAGGTATGCGGCGCCGGAGGGGCGAGTTGGGCTTCGGGCGTCGCGCTCTCGGAGACGCCGATCATGAACAACCCCCCCAGGAGGAACCCCAAGGTCCCCATGACCACGTAATCCAGATGGCGGAGCGCCAGTTGACCGATCTGCCGCAGTTGTTCCTTGGCCGTGGGCATGGGCGCCTGCCTCGGGTCCCGGGGGCCCGATCCTCGCCTAGAAATTCATTTTCATCATTTCGTTGAGCGCTTCGAGGTCCACGCCGTCGATCGTGGTTTGAATCAGTTGGCCGGACTCGTCAAGCTTCGCCACCGAACTTCGCTTGACGCTGCGATGGCGCGAACTGCGGTCGAAAGAGGCCAACTGGAGGGCGAAGGGAATCACGTCGGTCCGGAAGCGCGGGTCCCGCCGCGGGCTCTCAAGGGCGCTGATCCTCGGCGTCCCGCCGACGTAGGCGGGCTGATTTTCCAGGGCGTTGAGCAAATCCATCACCGAGGCGCGCGCCGAGGAAAGCCCCGCGATCTCCACCCGGCCGTTGTTGGGCAGCGTGATCCGCTCGATCACCGTGTCCGAGGGCCGGTTCTCCACCAGCATGTAGAGGAATTCCAGCCAGAGGTAGCGATTGGTCTGCCCCTTGACGAGGGCTTCAAACTGGCTCGCCAGTTCCTGATTGGTTTTCTCGGCGGCGTTGATCCGATTGGTGCGCTGGCGTTCCTGCGCGACGAAGGCGCCGTACTGTTCGGCGAGGCCCCGGTTGACCTGAAGGTATCGGCCTCCCAACTGCGTGCTGTAGAAGACGGTCCCCGCCAACAGGAGCGTTGTCGCGGCTAACTGGACCTTCCGCTCGGCGAACGAGCGAAGGTCCTTGACCTCTTGCGGCAGGAAATCGATCTGGATCTGGGAGACGCCGATCCCCTGAAAGGCCAACCCCAGAGGAACGGCAAAGGAAGGGATCGAAGGGGCTAACTCTTCGGAAACGCTGATCTGCTCGCTGCGGACCTCGGCCGGCGTCACCGGCACGCCCATCTTTTCCTCAATGTAGTTGCTCAGATAGGGCATCCGGGCCAGACCCCCCGAAAGGACGATGCTGTCGACGGCCACCCCGTCCGGCTGGGAAATGAAGAAGTCCAACGATCGGCGAATCTCGGCGATCATCCGGTCGGCGACGGCCGTGGCCGCCTCGCTGGCCGGGCGGTTGATCGCCTTCGGATCGCCCGCCAACTCAAAGTCCTGAGCCAGGATGGCCGCCGATTCCTCTTTGACCCGTCGGGCTTCGTCCAGCGATTCGAGCCCCAGCCGGGACCGCACCTCGCGATCCATCTGATTGCCGGCCACCGGGACCGACCGCGTGAAGCCGATCAGCCGGCTCGGCCCCGCCTTGGGAATCGCCAGGTCCATGATGGAGGCCCCGAGGTTGATCTGGGCCTGAATCTCTTCGAGTTCCATGGCTTCGAACGGGGCGGTTTCGCCGGCGGCCTCGGCCTCCGGGGCCGCCGGTTTCTTGCGCCGACCCAATTGGAGAGAAAGGAAACCTTTGCCGGCCCACTTGCGGGCGCCTTTGTCCTGGTCCGGGCCGCCCGCCGAGGCCGCTTTGGCCCTGGCGCCGATAGGCCGTTTGGTCCCGTTCAGCTCGTGGAAGTTATGCAACGCCAGGGAAGAGACGGCGATGGCGACGGCGTTCAGGCCCGTTCGCCTCACCATCTTCATGAAACTATCGACAAACTCCCGCTTCATCGCCACCAGGAGGACTTCAACCTCATTATTGGGCGTGTCCGACGGGAAGACCTGGTATTCGAGGACCGTCTTTTCCAGCGGGAAGGGAATCTGCTCGCGCGCCTCGAACCGGATGATCCGGCTCATCCGTTCCGGCGTCGTCGCCGGCAGCCGGAGCCTTCGCACGAAAACCGTCTGCCCCGGGACGCAGAAAACGGCGTGCCGAGCCTTGAATTTATGCGTCTTAAGAAGTCCGTTGAGCTGGGCCGCGATCGAGGCCTGCCGTTCGGACTCTTTCTGACCCGCCTCCAATACCAGGCGCGCCTCGGCCAGCTTGCGCACGTCGACGCCCGCCGGCGTCAGGGCCACCTCGGCCACGCGGATCGAATGCGTGCCGATGTCCACCCCCAAGACCTGTCCGACCTTGGCCACCGTTGTTCTCCCGTTCCCCCCCTCTGCCATGGATCGTTTCTACCGCCCTAAGGCTCCGCTCGGCGCATGAGGCCCCGCCGCAGCGGAGTCCGGATCAATCGCCGACCCCGGTTCGCCTCCGATCACCCGGCCGCCCTCGGCACCCTTCCGCCATTGAACCCGACACGCGCCCGCCCCGTCAACCAATCGCGTATCCTTTGTAGCTTCAAGGCTTTTTCGCCGTCAACGCTTTTTTGCCCCGCAGCGCCCGCCGATCCCCTCACTGCTCGCCGATGCGAACAATTCCGCCGGCCGACTCAAGCCGGACGGGCTTGGTGAAGAGCCCCGTCTCGTTCGTTGTTCCCGGTTTGATCCTGACCGTGCCGCCGGCGGCGACGGCGCCGACGCCCTCGGCCAGGGTGTTGAAGGGCCGTTCGAACCACCCGGTCTCCGTCCCGTCGTAAGGAAAATCCACCCACACATCGGCCGGGACCGGCGTCGGCGTCAGCGCGTAAAGGAACGCCCGATCGTCGCTCAGCTCGCCGCCGACGCCGTTGCCGTTGCCATCGAGAAAGTTGCCCGCCGGATCGCTGACGGCGAAGAAGGCGTTCACCTGAAGCCGGTAGTCCCCGGCGGTAAGAGCCGGGTTGAAGCCGAGCGAAAGCGTCTCATCCTGAACCTGGATCGAGGCCGGGGCGAGACGGACCGAGCCATCGGCAAACACGAAGTCCACGTCCCAGGGAAAGCCGGGGACTTTGATCGTCTCGTCGAATTCGACGAAAACGGAGGAAAGGTCGCCGACGGCCCCGTAGGTCACGATCTGGGGCCCGGTCGAATCCGGCGGATCGGGGACGCCCTGGCTGTCGTACGTCCAGGCGATCCCCAGGGTCAACATTTCATCCAGGCTCCCCGGCCCCCCGCTCACGGGATTATCGGTCGGATTATCGTATATCCCGACGAAGTTGATGACGCTTCCGGCCGGCAGGGCGATGGGTTGCTTGTAGACATAGAAGTTCTGCCAGTCAAAGTCCCAGTTGTCGACGTAGATAATCGGGATGTCCGGCTCGGGGTCCGGCAGATCCGCCGTCGCCGTCAGCTCCCGCCCGAACATGTGCATGTGGGGGAAACTGGCGATCAGATGGATCGCCGAATTGACGTTCACCGCATGGCTGACCTGGAAATTGAACGTCTGAGCCGGAATCGTGAAATTCGTTCGGGTCGGGACAGCCTGATAGAGCTTGAGGATATTGGGGTCGCTGGCGATCTTCAGGCCGATTTGCGTCTGATCGGACTGCTCCGTCTCATAGGCATGATAATGCATCTGCACGATGAGGTCGGCTCCGGCGGGGATCGTATAGCCCGTCCGCTCGCTGTAGGCCTGCGTCCCGCCCCCGGGGGCCCAACCGCCGATCAGGACCTGACCGCTCACCCCCGGCGACCCGAAACAGGTCCAGCCGTCGGTCGGCGTCCCCGAAGCCGCGTCTTTGGTCACGCCTTCGCGGTTCGGGTCGAGAAAGACAAGCGCGTGGTGGGCGATCAGCAGGTTGCTGGGTTTGAAGTCCATGCTCGAAATCGTCACGTCGACCGGATAATTGGCCGCGAAGACGAAACAGCGGTAAATGTCCGGGTCGGTGGGCTGCATCGTCCACGGTTCCGGCATCTCCACGATCAGATCCGGTTCGCCGAAGGTCCAATCCGTGTTCACGTTGATCGGCGGCAAGGGTTCGTCGGGGTCGCCTTCGGGCGCGCCGGCGTCGGCCCAAGCCGCCAGCAGGTCGATCTGCTCCTGCGTCAACGATCGATCCTGGACGAATCCCTGGCCCTCGGGGAACCCTTGGTCAACGGCGGCGTTCCACGGCGGCATCTGGCGGCCCTGCGCGTAGAGCTTGATCAGCGTCGCTCGCGAGGCCGTCTCGGCATAGGTCTCCACCGAGAAGGGGGCGATCCCCCCGGTCACGTGGCACGAGAGACACTTGTGCTCCAGGAGCCGGAAGACCTTGCCGCGGTAAGTGGGAGGTTCGACCTCGCCCGCCGGAGCCGTCCAGAGGCAGGACCCCAGGGCAAGGGCCAACCCGAGCCTTCGGCGGGCGAGAACCCTTGGCCTCCCGGTTCGTGGCGGCGTCTTCCTTGCAGCGTCGGTCGGCCTCCCGAGGCCGGATGCTTCCTCCATTAAGGTCGGAAGCCGGGGAGGCTCCGACTTACGCGCCAGGTTCTTCGCCATGTGGCTCCTCCGCTCCCTCGGATGACAATCAGGTCATTTATAGGTCCCGGGGACCCAACTTCCACCTTAAAGTCCCACTTTTTTTTCATGCCGGGGCGCATCGAGCCCGGAATTGGCGGCCCCCCGCGGTGACCGCAGGGTCCCGGTGGACCACTCAAGAGATCGGCTGGGCCGGCCAGGCGGCGGCGCGGGCCGGCGTCGGCAGGTCGTGCGTGATCCGGCACCCCGGCAGGGCCCGCCGCAGGGCCGCGACCCCCTCGGCCGTCAGGCGCGTCCCCCGGAGCTGGAGTCGATCCAGGGGGTCGAGGCGGCGGAGATAGAGCACGGCTCCATCGGTGAAGCTCCGCCCCTCCAGGCGCAGAACGCGCAATCGAGGCAGGGCTACCAGCGCGCTTAAACCAGCGTCGGTAACCGCCGAATCCATCAGGAACAGCGATTGGATCAGAGTCCAATTCCCCACGGGCCGAAGCGTGGCGTCGGTGATCTCCGGCCCGGTCAGGACCAAGTGGTGCAGCGCGTCCGGAGCCAGGGCAGCGAGCGTGAATCCGTCCCGGAAAGCTTCGGCCCGCGCCAAAAGGCCGAGCTTCTTACCGGCGGGGACGGCGATCTCGCCCCGGGCTTCAACGGCTTCGGCAAAAGGACGGTATGCCATGGCGTCCCAATCGCTCACTCTCAGCCGCCCGAGCGTTTCTTCAGCCGGGAATTGGACGATCCTCGCTTGGGGGATCGTCGCCTGATGGGCCGCAGCGAGCTCGGCGACCGGCTTGGCGGCGGCCGGGGGAGACCACGGGCGGCCTCGCCAGGGGGCCACGGGTCGGAGCCCCGCCGCGAGACCGCCGAGCAGCAGGAATGGTCCGAAACGCAGGAGAAGGCGCTTCGATCCGTTCGGCCGGCGATTCGAGGTTCCGAACCCGTGCGGGCGAGGAAGCCGGATTCGGTCGGCAAGCGACGCTGACCGGTTCCGGGGTTCTGAGCTTCTGAGGTTCAAAAGGATCGCTCTCGGTCAGGAAGGCTGAGGACAACGGCCGGAGATTCTTCGCAGGGGGGACCCGGATTGCCGTGGTGGGCGGTAGAGGAATTGAACCTCTGACCTCTGCGATGTCAACGCAGCGCTCTGACCATCTGAGCTAACCGCCCGCCCCGTGGGCCGCCGGCGACCGGATCACGGCCCGCGGTCTCACGATACCCAGGAGGCGCGCGTCCGATCAAGCCCTGGGGTGGCGGCCTCCTGCGCCTTCGCGGATCGGGCCCGGGGGGGCTTCAGGCTTCGGGCGATTCGGCTCCTCCGGCGTGAAGGGCCTCGAAGACGGTCTCGGCGAGCCGCGCGCCGATCCCGTCCACACGGGCCATTTCCGACAGGGAAGCTTCGGCCACGGCGGCGACGCTGCCGAAATGATCCAACAGCCGGCGCGCCTTCTGTTCGCCGATGCCCGAAATCTGGGCGAGCATCCGAATGGCTTCCCGTCGGCGTAGTTCATCCGGCGGGAGGCGCTCGCGGCGGGGGCGTCGCCAAAGCCGCCGTTCCGGCCGTCGCTGGCCGGTCGGCGTGACCCAGCGCCAATCCGGCGGATCGGCCCGCGCCCACCGCCGGCGAAGGATCGCCCGTATCCATCGGGCGGTGTCCTCGACGTCGCGGGAGCGGAGGATCGGCAGTCGCCAATCCAGACTGAGACTCAACATGGCCGCCCGCAGCGCCGCCGGCGAGAGCTTACCGCAGGCTGATGCCGTCATCTCCCCCTCGAGCACGAGAAGGGTTTCGTAAGGCTGGGAACGCAGGCCCGCCGTTTGGGAAAAGAGCCGACCGTCCAGGAGCGAGGCCGCGAAGTCGCTCACGGTCTTCCGTTCGATCAGCACGCGTCCGTGGATGAGAACGTCCCCCCATCCGATCCGCTCAACCTGCGGCTCCACGCCGCAGACGCGGCCGATGGCCTCGATCAGCCCGGAGGGGCGCTCGCGGTCGTCGACGACCACGGCTCGCCGCGATTCTTCGCCGAACGGGGGGCTCGGGCGGCCGTGGGCCTCCTCGGCTTCGGCGGCCGGTTCCGGTGCGGGCGTGCGGTCGGCTCGCCGACGTCGGAGCAGCCTTTGCCACCAAGGGCGTTTTTCACCGGCGCACACGGTCAGGAATCGGGCGTCGCGCCCCGCTTGGGATCGTTTCGGCGCGAGGCGGTAGGCTAGCCCCAGACCCGCGGCGCTTCAACCTCCCCGAAAGCCGTCCGAATCGAGGGTCCCGGCATTGGCGCCCGCAGCCTCCCTCATCGAAAGAAAGAAACTTCGGGCGACTTGCCCAGCGGGGGGGCTACGCCTAGATTGAGTCCAGAGCGGCACGACGCCGGTGAGAGGGCAAGGAGTCTTCATCCTCCCCCCTGGCCGGCCCCCTGGAGGCTTCTTGCGGATGTCGGTCAGGGAGACCTATCGGCTGGTCGTTCAATCCGGCGACGCCGCGGGCCTGATTTACGCTCTTGAAGGCGACCGGGTCACGATCGGCCGAGGCCCCGAAAACACCATTCAGGTCATCGACCGGCGAACTTCCCGCGCCCATGCGTCGCTTGCGCGGACGGAGGGGGGCTGGCGCGTGCGCGATCTCGGCAGCCGAAACGGCACCTTGATCAACGATCGGCCGATCCGGGGCGAGGAACTCATCCGCTCGGGGGATCGCTTGTTGATCGGCGAGACGCTCTTTGTGTTGGAGTCGGAGCCGCCGTCGGCGGCAGGAGGCCGCGCTCACGATCGTTTTATCCTGAACCTTGAGGCTTCCCCCCCTTCGGGTCCGCCGCCGAACCGTGAAGTTCCATCGTCTGGAGCGTGGAGCCTCTTGGCGGCGGGCGCGGACGAGGGGGCGCCGGAGGGTTGGGATCGCCTGGGGCGGGCGCTCGCGGCCTTTGGCTCCAGGGAGGCCTTGGGCGAAGCCGCCGAGCGGCTCCTGACGGAGGTCGCCTCATGGTTGCAGCCTTCCACGGCCGCCCTTTGGATCCGAGACGCCGCCGATGGAACCTTCCGTCGGGTGGCCGCTCATCCACCGGCCGAGCATCGCGCCCCCGCTTTTACCATCCCCGCCTCGAGTCGAGCCCTCCAGTCGCGCTCGGCGCTTCTTTGGAGTCGCATCCGGCTGACCGACGCCGACGAAGCCGGCGAAGATGAACGGCCCCGATTCCTATCCGTTCTCTGCGCGCCGCTCATCGTCGACGGCGATCCCGCGGGTTTGATCTATCTTGAACGGCCCGGCGACGGTCCGCCGTTTGAGGACCGGCATCTGCGCTGGCTCGCGGCCCTTGCCGAAGGCTCGGCCCCCTGGGCGCGTCTCTTCGAGACCCAGCGGATTCGCCAGGCCGAATCGGCCGCCCGGCGGGAGGCCGAGCTCACCCGGGCGCTTCAAGAGGCGCTGGCCCCTTTGGCGTTACCCCAGGGGCCGCAATGGGATCTCGGAGGCCTGAGCGCGCCCGGAGACCCCGTGGGGGGTGACTATTATGACGCCGTGATTCTGCCGGACGGAGACCTGGCCCTGATCCTGGCCGACGTGGCCGGCAAAGGCTCCGGAGCCGTGCTCGGCCTGGCCGACCTCCGCGGAATGACGCGGGCTCTCCTCCGGCTCGCCGCCGGGCGGGAAGAGCCGGCGCGTTGGGTGATGGAGCAACTCAATGAGATGGTGTGCCAGGAGGCCGACAAAGGTCGGCTCGTCACGATGGTCGTCGCCCTTGTCCCCTGCAAGGGGGGCCGGATGAGTTGCGTCAACGCGGGGCACGTCCAACCCCTGGTCCGAAAGCCCAACGGCGAGCTGAGGCCCCTTGTCGCCGAGGGCGGCTGCCTGGGGGCCATGCCGGGGGCCGCCTATCCGGCGACGGAACTCAAGGTATCGTCCGGGACGTGCCTGCTGATTTACAGCGATGGGCTTCTCGAAACGACCAACGCTGCGGGGGAACGCTTCGGAGCCGATCGGGTGGCCGCCTTCCTCGAAAGTCATTTCCATCTCCCGGCTCAAGTCTTCTGCCGGCGGTTGGAGGCCGAAGCGTCCCGCCATCGGGGCGCAGCCGGAAGGATCGACGATGTCACGCTCCTGTTCCTCAAGGTGGCATGAGCCGCTTTGGGGAAAACCCGGCCGGCGGGCTGCGGCTCCGTTGACAATCGGGCGTCGCTCACGTTTAATCCAAGGCTCACCTGGCGCCGGCCGAGTTCGAGGCGCGGCTCGGGCCGGCCCCCGGTCGCTCCCGCCCGGCGAAGAGGAGTTGAGGCCTTATGGGTGAATGGATCGGGCGAGGTCGCAAAGCCCGACGCGCTTACGGTTTCGACGAAATCGCCCTGGTGCCGGGCAGCGTCACCATCAACCCCGCCGAGGTCGACGTCCGGCTTCAGCTTGGGAGCCGGGAGCACCCGATCCCGATCATCGCCGCCGCGATGGACGGCGTCGTGGACGTGGCCTTCGCCGTGGCCATGGGCAAACTCGGCGGCCTGGCCATCCTCAACCTGGAGGGGATCCAGACCCGCTACGAGGATCCGGCCCCCCCGCTCAAGGCCATCGTCGAGGCTCCCAACGAGACCGTTACGGCACTCCTCCAGAAAATCTATCAGGCCCCGATCAAGGAGGAGCTGATCGGCCGCCGGATCGAGGAGATCAAGGCCGGCGGCGCCCTCCCGGTCGTCTCGGCCATCCCTCAGCGGGCCGAGAGGTTCGGCCCGATCGCTCAGGAGGCGGGGGCGGGCATTTTTGTCGTTCAGAGCACGGTTTCGACCGTTCGGCACGTCTCCAGCGAGTATAAGCTCCTGGAACTGGAGCGCTTCTGCTCCTCGATGAAGGTACCGGTCCTCGTCGGCAACTGCGTGACTTACGAGGTTTGCCTGGAATTGCTCGAAACGGGCTGCTCGGGGCTGATCATCGGCGTCGGCCCGGGGGCGGCCTGCACGACCCGGGGCGTTCTCGGGCTCGGCGTCCCTCAGGTGACGGCCACGGTCGACGCCGCCGCGGCTCGGGACTTCTTTTACAAGCGGGCCGGGCGCTACGTTCCGATCATAACCGACGGCGGCATGAGCACCGGCGGAGAAATCTGCAAGGCGCTCGCCTGCGGCGCCGATGGCGTGATCGTCGGCTCGGCCTTCGCCCGAGCCCACGAAGCCCCCGGCCGCGGCTATCACTGGGGCATGGCCACGCCTCACCATAACCTCCCCCGCGGGACGCGCATCCACGTCGGCGTGACCGGCTCGCTTGAGGAAATTCTTCTCGGCCCGGCTCGCCTGGACGACGGCTCCCAGAACCTGGTCGGGGCGCTGCGAACCTGCATGGGGGCCGTCGGGGCCCGCAGCCTCAAGGAGTTTCAACTGACGGAAGTCGTCATCGCTCCGGCGATCAAGACCGAGGGTAAACTGTTTCAGAAAGCTCAGAACGTCGGGATGGGCAAATGATCCATGGACCGGCGGGGGGACCTTCTCCGCGCGCCGCGGCGCGTGGTGGCCGGCAACCCTCCGGCTTTTCGGTTGACAGGGCGGCTGAGTCAAAGATTTGATGGTGAATGAGTTAGGCCCGGGGTTGGAATCCTCGCCCCGGGCGCGCGAAACCGCGAAGAGGGAATCGACGGAAAGGCGATCCGACGTGGGGAGTCTGGCGAAGAACAAGGCGGCGGCTCGATGGAGCTTCGGGGCTTGGGCCGCTCTTCTGGCCGTGGGCGGATGGATCGGGCTTGGCCAGGCCCAGGAGCCTCGACGGGGGAGGCCGGCCGATCGCGGGGGGGCCGAAGCCGCGCGGCCGGCCTCGGGCGAGGAAGCCGAAGTGACGGCGGCGCAGGTGATCGCCGAACTCAATCGACGCCGACGGTCGCGCGTCTCGGCCGCCGAACGGGCTCGGATCGATAATCTCAAGACGTTTGAGTACAGCCTGGAGGGGACGGAGGAGGCCCAGATTCTGCAGGAGGCGGCCGTCCGGGCTTTGAAAAACACGGCCGCGCTTTTGTACTTCGAGAATTACGTCCTTCTGGGTCGCGATCTGCTCGAACCTTATTTGCGCGTCTATGGCGACCGGTTCGTCGCCCGCCGGGTGATCAAGGAACGGCGCATCCTCGCCGACGGAAGCCGCCGCCTTCGCGTCGAAGTCGGGGTCAACGTCGATCGGCTGTATGAGGATCTGGCCGAGAAGCGCTTCGTGGCCAAGCCGAAAGTCCGGCCCATCGTGGCCGTCGCGATCGAGGAGACGCTCGACGGGGCGCCGATCGCCCAGGCCCAGGCCCGGCGAGCCCTCGAACGGGAGCTGCGCGCCAACGAGCTGCGCGTCGAATCCGAACGGCTGGAGCCGATCGGTTTGGGGCTCGATCTGACGGCCAATCCGCAGGCTCTGCGGCGGTTTCGGGACGAAGCCCAGCGGGCCAACGTCGATGTGATCATCACCGGCCGCTTGAGGGCCCAATCTCAACCTGACCGCGTCGTCCTGTTCGATCAGTTCTTTTTCCGGGAAGGCGAACTCCATCTGTCAATGATCCGCGTGGACACCGGCGAGGTCATGCGCGAGACCCGCCGCCGGGCCACGGCCAACGGCTTGGACCCGGCCGCGGCCCTGACGGCCCTGCTGGAGGCCGTGGCTCAGCCCGCCGCCGCCGGCTTGACCGAGGGGTTCTTCACCGCCTGGGGCCGTCTCATGCTCGAACAATCGGATTTCCGGCTGGCCGTCATCGGCGTGGATGAAACCCGCCTGGCTTCGCTGACGCACTGGATACGATCGGCCTCCCCGCAAGTCGAGGTCTTCGTCAAATCGTTTTACGGCGACGTGGCCGTGGTCAACGTGGTCTATCCGGGGGCTGACGCCGACCGGATGATCGAGGTTATTCGTAAGTCACGCGTCCCGCAGTTTCGCATCGTCCAGACCGAGGAGGGGCGTTTTGAACTGTTGGCCCTTTAGCCGTACGCGCCGGGCCCAGGCCCCCGCTGAGCGCGGGTCCGGGCCGAGAGCCGACCCATGACCTTGCAACCTGAGATCGCCCCGCCGACGCTGGGCGCCGCCGTCCCGCCGCCGGCCGGCGTGGCCGTGGGACCCGCCGCCGTCGATCACGTCGACGCCATTCATCGGCTGATCGAAGTGACCTCGCGCCGCTCCACCGTCTTGCCGCGGACCCAGGCCTCCATCCTCGAACACCTGCGCAGCTTCGTCCTGGCCTGGGACGGGCCGGAGCTCGTCGGCTGCGGCTCGCTTCATCTCTGGACGCCGGACCTGGGCGAGATCAAATCCCTGGCCGTGGCCGAGCCCTGGCGGGGCAAGGGTCTCGGAAGCCGGCTGGTCCAGGCGCTGCTGGACGAAGCCCGCCGGCTGCGGCTCCCTCGGGTGTTCGCCCTCACGGACCGCGTCGGTTTCTTCACGCGCAACGGCTTTCGCCTGACCGACAAGGCCACGCTCCCCCACAAAGTCTGGAACGAATGTATTTTCTGCCCGAAGTTCCATGACTGCGGGGAGGTCGCGCTTGATTTGAACCTTCCCCTGGATTAGAAGCCCCGAAGTGGGCCGCCGCGCGTGGCCGCTCGCCAGAATCCCGCCCCCGAGGGGCTGAACACGTTGGCCCCGACCCAAGTCCTCATCGTCGACGATCACCCGGGCTACCGGCAGGCCTTCCGCCGCAACCTGGCCCTCCGGGGCTATGACGTGCAGGAGGCCGAGGACGGCGAGGCCGCCCTGGCCCGCCTTCACGAGGCCGAGCCCGACGTCGTCGTCACCGATCTGGCGATGCGCCACCCGAAGGAGGGCCTCGACCTGATCCGTCAGGTCCGATCGCTTCGGCCGCATCTGCCGGTGATCATGATTTCGGCCGTGGGAACTTTTGACGAAGGGGCCGAGGCCACGCGGCTGGGAGCCTGGGGGGTGATCAGCAAGAGCCGCATCGATGAGGAGATCGAGCGGCTCTATGAAGCCATCGACGCGGCCTCCCGCCAGCATGCCCGGGCCCGGAGCCTCTCCCACGAAATCCAGGCCGAGATCCGCCGCGCGGGGGCCGACCGCCGGGCGGGGCTGGCGACGCTCCAAGGCCTCCTCCGGCGCGAGGATATCCCCGCCGGCCTCAAGGGGGAGATTTTCGATCACCTGCTCACCCTGACCGAGGAGCAAGCCCAGAGCCCGCCGGCCCGACCCGGCCGCCGGCGCCTCGACGGCGAAGCCGACGCCGACCGGCTCGGCCAGGCCGAGGAGTCCTTGGCCGAGGCGGTCAGCGCCTTGGCCGAGCTCGCGACCGACTCCCGGCAGAGTCTGACGACGGCGGAGTATCTTTTCCTTCAGAGCCGGACCTCGCCGCCGGGGGTGGATTTCTCCCGCTCGATGGGCTTCGCCTATTGCTTCGCCGTGGAGAATGAGGCCAAGGCGCGTCTTCGGAAGCGAATTCAACGATTCTTGAACGAACCGGGGACGCCGGCACTGATCGAAGCCCTTCTGGAACCCAAGCGCAACGCCATCTCCATCTTCTACCAGCAATACCTTCTCCGGGCGCAGAAGAGCGCCCCCCACGAGGCGACCATCGACAATTACTATTACACCTTCGCGCGGATTCTCGAGCATGGCGGGAAGTATCGACCCGACGGGCTCAAGGCGCTCGGCATCATGCTCATCTGCTTCGGGCGAACTTACCGGTTCCGAAAATTTCAGGAAGAGATCCAGGTGGAGAATCCCCTCGGCCTGACGGGGCTCGCCGACGCCGAGGTCTATCGCCTCGGGAGCCTCCTCATCAATCTCCAGCATTACCGCAACCCTTACATTCACCCCGAGATCAGCGAAATGACCAAGGTCTCGCAAATCCGTGAGACGGCCTTGGATTGCCTTAATCTGATCGCCCGGCTGAGCTGACGGACGGTCCCGCCGGAGGCGCTCATCATCGCTCGACGTCCCCACCCCTGGATCCCGGACCGCATCCGCCCTTACGCCGAGCTGGAGCCGGGACGGCTCCGGATCGTCCCCCTGGGCGGGCTGGGGGAGTTCGGCAAGAACATGATGGCGCTCGAATTCGGCGAGGACATGATCCTCGTCGACTGCGGCCAGATGTTCCCCGAAGAGGACATGCTCGGCGTCGACGCCGTGATCCCGGACTTCGCTTACGTCGCCGAGCGGCGCTCGAAGTTGCGCGGTTTGATCCTCACCCACGGCCACGAGGATCACATCGGCGCCGTCGGTTATTTCGCGCGCGAGTTCGAGACGGCCGTCTTCGGCTCCCGCCTGACGTTGGCCCTGGTCGAGGAGAAGCTTAGGGAGATGGATCTGGTCGGGCGTCTGGACCTTCGGGAGGTCACGGGACGCTCGCGCGAACAACTGGGCGCCTTCGAGATCGAATTCCTCCGCGTCAACCATTCCATCCCTCAGTCGATGGCCCTGGCCATCGGCACGCCCATCGGCACGGTCATCCACACGGGCGATTACAAATTCGACCCGAGCGAGGAAGGCGAGACCTCGGACTTTTACTCCTTGAGCCAGCACGGCGAGCGGGGCGTCCTGCTTCTCCTGGCCGACAGCACCAACGTCGAGCGGGAGGGGAACTCCCCGTCGGAAGCCTCCGTCCGGCAGGGCCTGCGACAGGCGATCGCCCCGGCCGCCGGCGCCGTTATTTTCTCCACCTTCGCTTCTCACCTCTTCCGCCTTCAGGCGGCCCTGGACGTCGCCGTCGAAACCGGCCGCAAGGTGGCCGTCACCGGCTATAGCCTGGAACGCAACGTAGAGATCGCCGCCGAGCTGGGGCTGTTGCAGTATCCGGCGGGGTTGATCGTCTCGCTCAAGGAGCTGGGGGCTCTGCCGCCGGTCGAACGGATGCTGCTGGCCGCGGGGTCCCAGGGGGAGCCGGTTTCGGCCCTTTCACGCCTGGCGATCGACGGCTTTCGGGGTTATCGGGTCGAGCCCGGCGACTGCGTGGCCCTCTCGGCGCGCATGATTCCGGGTAACGAGCGGGCCATTTATCGGATGATCAATCATCTCTATCGGCGGGGAGCGCACGTCATCACCGAGCGCGAAGCGCCGATCCATGCCTCCGGCCACGCCTATCGCGAGGAAATGCGTCAACTCTTCCGCATGGTCCGGCCGCGATGGTTTGTGCCGATTCACGGCGAGCTGCGCCAGTTGATCAGCAACGCGGAGCTGGTGGAATCCCTCGGGCTGCCGGCTGAGCACATCTTCGTTCTGGAAAATGGGGATGCGCTCGATCTTGACGGTCGCGCCGCTGTGCGCCGCCGGGCCGATCTGGCCGGCCAGGTGCTGGTCGACGGCCGCATCTTCGAACAACTTGAAGAGATCGTCCTGCGCGACCGGCAGCATCTGTCCGAGGACGGCATGGTCATCGTCATCCTCGTGATCGACCGGCGGACGCTTAAGATCATCGCCGGGCCCGATATCGTCTCGCGCGGCTTCATCGAGGTTGACGCCAACGAAGCCTTGATCGAGCGTTGCAAGCGCGTCGTCCTGGAAGCCTTTGAGGCCACGGAGAAGGAAGGCAAGGAGGAGTGGGAGGTCGTCAAGAACGCCGTCCGCAAGGCCCTTCGCAAATTCCTTCGCAACGAGACCGATCGCTACCCGATGATCCTCCCGGTCGTCATGGAAATTTGAGCCGTCCGGCTCCGCCCGTTCACGGGCCGTCGCCCCTCGAGCGGCCCCCCTGGCTCGCCGCGGGCGGCCTCGCCGTCGCCGCCACGGCCCTCTATGCCTGGACTTCGGCGCGCGATCTCCCCCTGGTGGATTCGGGGGAGCTGGCCCTGGCCGCCTGGAGCGGCGGCGTCGCTCACCCGCCGGGTTTCCCTCTCTATCTTCTCGTCGGGCGCGTCTTCGCTCATTTGCCCGGCCTGAGTCCCGTTCGCGGGCTCAATCTGATGTCCGCCCTCTTCATGGGATTGTCCGTCGGGGCCACCTTCATCGCCTTGGAGCGGGCTCTGGCGTTCTCTTGCACCCGGGCTCGGGGCTCATCGCGCCGATCGAGCCGATCGGCCTCGGCCTCGCTCGGCTCGCTCGTCTGGCTGACGGGCCGCGTCCCCTGGAGCTGGAGCGGACTGGCCGAGGTCTACGCACTGAATGCTTTTCTGGCGGCTGGCGGGTGGGCCGGGATGATGGTCGGAGCCTGCCGAATGCCGGCCTGGCGGAGCCCGGCGTCGAGCCGACCCCCAGAGGCTCTCCGGCGCGTCTCGGCTCCCGTCTCCGGCCTGGGTTGGATCGCCGGCGGCTTTTTCCTGGCCGCGTTGGGGCTGGCCAATCATCACGCCACGGCCGCGCCACATTTGGCGGCATCGGCCGTCTTTCTGCTCGTGGTCTTCCCGGAACTGGTCCGGCGACCTGGTTGCCTGGCCGGCGCCGCCGCCGCCCTCCTCTCCGCTGGTTCGCTTTACGGATATCTGATGATCGCGGCTCGGCGGGATCGAATCCTGAACTGGGGCGGGATCGAGCGCCTCGGCGACCTCGCGCGCCATGTCGCCGGACGCCAGTATCAACTCCATCTCGGGGCCGACGCCGTCTCCGGCCGCGCCGGGCTGGAGTTGATCAGCTCGCTGCTGATCGACGGGGGGATCGTCTTCCTGGCGGTTGGGGCGGCCCTCCTCGTCATGAGCGCTCTGCCGACGCGAGGCCCTCGCGGGGCGGCCGCGCCGTTTGGCTCCGGGGCCCCACCGAGGGGAGCGGGGCCTTCTCCGACTCTCGGTGGCGTCGCGCCGTCGCTATGGGTTCCGCCGGGGATTCTGATCGGCCTGAATCTCGTGTTGGTGTTGGGCTATTCCGTCGGCCCGGAGGATCGCTCAGCTTACTTCCTGCCGGGCCATTGGGCCGTGGCCTGGCTTCTCGCGCTGGCATCGTCGCGCCTGAACGAGCTCCTGCCCCGTTGGCGTTGGGGAGCGACGGCGGCGTTAACGGCATGCCTCGTGGCGATCAATCTTGCGAGGAACTTCGCCCATTGCGATCTCCGCGAGGATCGGGCGGCCCGACGGCTGGTCGAGGAGACGGTGGCGACGATGCCCGAGGGGAGCCTCTTCTTCACCAGCGAATGGAACTTCTACGCGCCGTATCTCTATCTCCGGCACGTCGAGGGCTTCCGGCCCGATCTGCGCGTCATTGATACGCTCCTGATGCGCCGGGC
Organism: uncultured Candidatus Sumerlaeota bacterium; assembly: GCA_964463045.1. Taxonomy (GTDB): domain Bacteria; phylum Sumerlaeota; class Sumerlaeia; order MVZB01; family JAJFLK01; genus CAYXAU01. The sequence continues at coordinate 49,735 of CAYXAU010000012.1, forward strand.
CTGGTACGGCCCCTTTCTCGAACTCTCCGTCCCCGACCTCGTCCAGGGCGCCGCCGCCGAGTTCGAGGCCTTCGGAAAGCTGGTCCGTCAGTTCGACCGGGGGGGAGGCTATGACCCCGCCGCGATCCAGGCCGCTTACGAAAACCTGGCCCGGCGATGGGTGGCGATGGGTCAGGCGGCCGGCGGGGCGTTTGTCGAATTCGGCGTCCTCCGCCATCCCCAGGAACGGCCCTGGATCGAGTCCTTCACGACGGTCCCGCGGGGGCTGGCTGTCAGGCTCGGGCCCGCGGGCTCGATCCCGGCGGCGGGTCCGCGCCCGACGGTCGACGGGGAGCATCTCCGCGCGGTCCGGCGGCGTTTCGTCGCCGATGATCAGCCGCTGCCGCCTCCCGACCGCGTCGTCCCTCAGATGATCCGCTACTGGAAGGTCTATCGCCTCTACGAGCAGGCCGTGGACGCCTGGCTGACCTTCACGTTTCTGGCCGAGGGGGAGGCCGCGGCGCGCCGGCTGGCTGGGGACTTCGGCCGCTGGTTTCCCGACGTTGAGCTCGTGTTTGAGCGCCTCAGGGGGCGGTTCGGGGGGCGCCCCCCCGCCGCGCCTCAGTCATAGAGGGCCCAGCGTCGCGCGCCGGTCAGGGGTTCCGGCGTCGGGGCCGCGTCCACCAGCTTGTAAACCGCTCCTGACGTTCCATAAGCGCACAGATAGATTTCTCCCCCCTCATCCTCGCCGAAGGAACTGATCGCCAGCGTAGTGTCAAGCAACTGCGTCCGTTCCCAGGAACCGCCGACTTCTTCCAGGGCCCAGATCCGACCCGAACCGAAATCCCCGAAAATATACAGGCCGGTCATGTTGGGGGATTCCTCCCCTCGATAAACGTAGCCGCCGGTGACGCTGATGCCGTCGGATCGACCGTAAACGTGGATCGGGGGGAGCAGCGTTTCGGCGGCGCAGTTGGCCGTGAAATTGAACTGGAGCGTCCCCTCCATGCACCGCCAGCCGTAGTTCCCCCCCCGGATGATGATGTCGATCTCTTCGAGCGTGTTCTGCCCCACGTCCCCGGTGAAGAGACGATTCGTCCCGCCGGGGCGGCTGTCGAAGGCGAACCGCCACGGGTTGCGCAGCCCCCAGGCATAGATTTCCTCCCGTCGCCCCATTGTGTTGCCGACGAAGGGATTATCCGGCGGGATGCTGTAGTTGAGCGGCGGCGAGAGCGAATTGATATCGATCCGGAGGATGGAACCGAGGAGGTTCGTCGGGTCTTGGGCGTTGCCGATGCCGGCCGTATGGCCGGTGCCGGTGTCCCCCGCGCCGCCGCCGTCGCCCAGGGCGATGTAGAGCAGGCCATCGGGGCCGAACTCGATCATTCCGGCGTTGTGATTGGACTGAGGCTGGGTCACCGGGCCCAGGACCATGAATTCACTGCTCGGGTCGGCCTGGTCAGGGTCCCCGGCCGTAACCTCGAAGCGGGAGACGATCGAGGCTCCGTCGGGCCGGCGGGTGTAATAGACGTAAAACCAACGATTGGCGACGAAACTCGGATGGAAGGCCAGCCCGAGCAATCCCCGCTCCCCCCCGCTCAAGACCCGGTCGGTGATGCTGAGCAACGGGGTGGCCGCGACCGTCCCGTCGGGGCGAATGATTCGGATCACGCCGCTCTGCTCCAGAACGAACAGGCGGCCTCCGCCGTCGCCGGCGTGAGTCACGTAAACCGGATTGACGAACCCAGAGGCTCTCTGGACGAGTTGAAGATCGACGACGGGGGCCGCGACAAGTCCACGGCTCACGCCGCCGACCCCCAGAAGCAAAGCCCAGAGGCCTTTCCACGATCCCCCCCCTGGCCTATCTAATCGCCGACGATCCATGTTTGACCCACCGGAGCGGCTTCAGCGCCGACCCTTCCGTTCTAAACAATCAGCACGCCCCCTTCCCATCCGCCCCGGAGCCGCCCCAGGGCCTGGGCGCCGTTGGCGAGAAAGTCGTACCAACCGAGCCGTTTGTCCAGGGGCGTTGCCCCGGTCAGCGCGTCCCAGGGGGACCGCGCCAGCCCCTTGATCGCCCAGACCCACCAGTTCCACTCGATCCAAGCCCGCGCCCCCCAGCGCCGCCGATGCTTGCAGAAAAGCCGCGCGTTGCCCAGCCCGTAGCCGTAGGCCTGGCGGAGCATGCCCGTGAGCGTCGCCCGATGATGATGGCGGACGAGCGCCGCGGGAACGTACCGGATGGCGCAGCCTTCCTCGGCGGCCCGCCAGCACCAGTCGGCATCTTCGGCCGGCGGCATCTGGGGGTCGAAACCGCCGACGCGCTCGAAGGCATCGGCCCGGACGGCCAGGTTGGCCGTGGCGGCGAACGGCGGGGCGAACCGCCGGCCGGCCAGAAACTTCGCCTGATCCAACCACCTTCGCTCGGCGATATAGGCTTCGACGGGCGAGGCGCACCCCCCGTTCAGGATTTCACCGGCCAGCACCGCCGGGGACTCCCTTCCCGGGGCCCCGTCGTACGCGCCGGCCGCCTCGGCGAAAGCCTTCAGCCAACCCCGATCAATCACGCAATCGGAGTCCGTGAAGGCCAGCCAGCCGCCGCGCGCCACGCGAGCCCCCTCGTTCCGGGCGAGGCTCCGATTGGGCCGCGAAACGGAAAGGACGCGCGCCCCGGCCTGCAGCGCGACCCGCGCCGACTCATCCGTGGAACCGTTATCGACCACCAGCACTTCGAATCGCGTGGGGTCGTATTCAACGGCATACAGGCTCCGGACGCAGGCCTCGATGGCGTCGGCGCGGTTGAAGACGGGGACGATGATCGTGAAATCCAGCGCGCCGGGGCTCAACGCCGCTCGCTCCACCCCCCCGTGGCCAGGGCTCCCTTAATCATAGATCAGATAGCGGGTCCGGCGCCTGAGAAACTGCCCGACCTCTCGCCTCAACCGATCCTCGTGGTCCAGGGGGTTCCCCCCTTCGGCCAGGGTTCGGGCCAGCTCCGGGTCGCCCAGTGCCTTCTCGAACATTGTCGGCTCGCCGGCGAGCGTCGGCTGAGGGAATAGCCCTCGCCCCAAGGCGGATTCTTGAAGACCCCACATGAGAGCGAGTTGGATGGCCGAAGGATCGGCCGTCCGCACGTCGGTCAGATGGATCTGGATCCCCTGGCAGGCCTGGCCGTTGAAGGCCGCGTAACGGGGCGTAAACGTGCAGGGACGGAAGCGGACTCCGGGAAGCCCCAGCCCGTTCAGACGCTCGGCCAGGCCGACGCCGTCGAGCCCCGGCGCTCCGATCAGCTCAAACGGCAGGGGCGTCCCGACGCCGATGTTGAGCCGACCGAGCTCTCCGAGCGTCCCCGTCATGGCGTAGAAGAAGCTCGTCTCCCAGCGGGGGATGTGCTGGGACGGGGATACCCAGGGCCAGCCCAGATCGCCGTAGGTCATCCCTCGCCGCCAGCCCTTCAGGGGATAGATTCTGAGTTTGAGCCTTGGGGTCCGCTCGGCCTGGATCAGCCGAGCCCACTCGGCGGGGGTCATCCCATAAACCTGGGGGACCGCGTGAACGCCGATGAAGGATTGCCACGCCGGGACGATCATCGGCCCGCCGACAAGGTTTCCCCCCATCGGGTCCGGCCGGTCCAGCACGCCGACCTCCACCCCGGCGGCTTCGCAGGCTTCCATCATGTACGTCAGCGAGGAGACGAACGTGTAGGCGCGGTGGCCCACGTCCTGGATGTCATAGAGGACCAGGTCCAGGTCGGCGAGCATCTGCGGCGTCGGCCGGCGCGTGCTTCCATAGAGGCTCCCCACCGGCAGCCCCGAGATGGGATCGCGCGTTTCATCGACCCGCTCCCCGGCGTAAAACCCTCCTCGAATGCCATGCTCGGGCGCGAACAGGCGGATGAGCCGGACCCCGGGCAACGCCCGGACCAGGTCGATTGTCGAATTGAGCCGCCGGTCGACCCCTGTCGGGTTGGTCAAGAGCCCCACGCGAAGGCCGGTCAGCTCCCCCGCCCGCTCCCGCACGAGGACCTCCACCCCGGGCCAGACTTCCTCGGCGCCGAGCGGGGCCCACGTCGCCAGGAGCACGACGCCGGCGGCGGCCAGCAGCGGCCCCCGGCTGAGGCCCCGTCGCGCCGCATGCATCGAGCCTCGAAGGCAGGGCTCAGATGCTGCCCCAGCGCGGGAAGGGGAGGTGCTCCGGCCAGCCGACCCGCCAGCGGATAAGCTCCCCCTGCTCGTTCTGAAAGCCGCGCGTATCGACATGGATGTAGGCTGTTTGCGGTCGGCCCGTGAAATCATGGTGATCGTAAATCCCGGCTCCCCCGACCCGATCCCACTGGCCGGCCTCCCGGTAGCGCCGGTCCAGAAGGTTGACATAATGCAGGATTTCGAGCGTGTCGAGGATATCGTGACGGCCATCGCCGTTCAGGTCGTCCAACACGAGGTCGCCGTCCTCGTCGATGATGAAGTCCATCGCTCGGCCGTATTGATGCATCGAGAACGGGACCTTGAGGTTCGATTCGGCGTGATCCTCGATGGTCTTCAGATTGAAGGCCGGGGGGCGGAAGCCGTAAATGGGCGTGAGGCCGGTCACTCCGAATCGACCGTCCTCCCGCATGAGAGCCACCAGGGCCTCTAGCTTCTCCACAAGGGCCGGATCGACGGCGACGTATTGCGGCAACCCGAGGCTCCCCCACGGGAAATCGATGGCGAAGTGGCCGAGCGTCAAATGGGGGGAGATTCGGAGCCCCTTCGTCGTCGCGTCGACCCGGTAGAAGTAATCCGGCGGCCGATAGCGCTCCGGATAAAGCTCGTGCCAGCGCGATTCCAGATTGAATCGCTGTCCCAAGGTCGGGTCCCGGGGGTCCAGGTAATCCCCGATCGCGTAATCATCGAGCTTGCCGTCGAGCAGATAGAGGCGCGAGATCGGCGGGAGGAAGGAGAACCCGGCCCGATGACTCACCAGCAGCGGCGCGGCGGGGAGCGGGCCGCCGGCGCCCTCCAGCGTGATCGTGGCGACGGCTTCCACCCGCACGGCCGCCGAGCCGACCGGCGGCGTCCAACGGGCACGCCAGAGCCGCCCCTGGGGCCGATGATCCAGAATCTGACCCGCCTCGGCTCGCCAATGGACCTGACGGGAGCGTTCCCTCAGGCGCGGCGGCAGCGAATCGGTTTGGGTGAGCTCGGCTTCGAGCTCGACGGTCCCCCCGTCGGGCAAAAGGAAGATGTCGGCCTCCGGCCAGCGTCCCGGCGCGGTGGCTTCCAGCCGGTAGGCGGCCTGAGCCCGCTGAATGTCCTGTTCCCAGCGACCCGTGGGCACTTGTCCCTCGGCGATGAGCGGCCCCCGCAGCCAGCCGGCCAGGGCGCAGAGCCCCAGGAGGGCCGGGCTTGAGACGACCGCGCCCGAGGGGCAAGGGGTCACGCCGGCGCTCCGGAGCCCGCCCCCACGGCCCATCCTCGCCCCTTCATCCGGCGGACTCCAGGTATTCGTGCGCGCGTTCGAAATCCACCGAGACGATTTTGGAAACGCCGGATTCCTCCATCGTGACGCCGTAGATGGCGTCGGCCAGCGTCATCGTCTGCTTATTGTGCGTGACGATGATGAATTGAACCTCGCGGGCGAACTCCCCGACGATGCGCTTGAACCGCTCGACGTTGGCGTCGTCCAGCGGGGCGTCGATCTCGTCGAGAAAGGCAAAGGGCGCCGGCTTGTGGAGAAAGAGCGCGAACAGCAGCGCGATGGCCGTCATGGCCTTCTCACCGCCGGAAAGCAGCGTGATCGTCTGCAGCTTCTTGCCCGGCGGCTGAGCCACGATCTCGATGCCTCCGTCCAGCAGGGGATCGGCCCCTTCCTGCTCGATGATCAGATCGGCCCGGCCCCCATTGAAGAGCCGCCGAAAGGTCTCGATGAAGTGGCCCCGAACCGACTCAAAAGTCTCGTGGAAGAGTCGGCGCGTGGTCTGGTCAATGGTGGCGATCGATCGTTCAATCTGGTGTCGGGATTCCACCAGGTCCCGCCTCTGGGCGTTCAGGAACTCCAGCCGTTCGCGCTCCCGTTCGTAATCCTCCAGCGCCGCCAGGCTGACCGGTCCCAGCCGCTCGATCGCCTCGCGCAGGCGAGTGACCTCCTGGCTGAGGCCTGCGGCGTCCTCGGCCGCGGGGCCCGGCTCAGCCTCGATTTCGTCGAGCCCGCGCCCGAACTTTTCCCGCGCCTGCTCCTCCAGGTGATTCCGATGCGTTTGGAGCTCGGCCAGTTGAATGCGCCGCTCCTGGAGGTCGTTCTGGAGCACGCGCTCGTCCCGGGCCAGTTGTTCCATTTGAAAGGCCAGCGCCTTGAGCCGGCCGCCGAGCGTCTCGCGTTCGGTCCGCTCCTCCGTCAGCTCCCTTTCGAGGCCCTCCTTTTCGGAGAATAGGCGCCCCAATTGAGCCCTCAGGGAGTCGATCTCCTCGGCCACGGCCCTCGCTTCCTGAGTCAGCCGCTCCTCCTCGGCCCGACGCCCGGCGATCTCCTCGGCGATGAGAGCCCCTTCGCGTTCGAGACTTTGGGCGTCTTCTTCCAGATGCGCCTGGCGCTCGCGGACCTTGGCCACCTCGACCTGAGCCGCCGCCAGAGCGGCCCCCCGGGCCAGAGATTCTTCGTTCAGTCCCCGCGCCGCCGTTCGTTCGGCTTCGGCCCTCTCCGTCTTCGAGGCAAGCAGATCGCGTTCCCGCCCGGCCGCCGCCCGACGCTCCTCGATAAACGCTTGCCCGGATTCGATATCCTCTAGCAGCCGCTGGCGTTGCTCGGTTCGTCGCCGCAGAGCCTCGGCGGCTTGATCGTGATGGTGTTCGGCCACTTCGAGGTCCTTCTGCGCGGCCCCTTGAGCCAGCCGAACCTCCTGCAGGCGGACGGCGCCGGCGCGCACCTCGGCCTCGAGCGCCTCGGCTTCCCGTCGGGTCTGAAGCCGGCGCTCGTCTCGATCCTCCTCCTCCCGCTTAAGTCGCTCCGTGTCGGCCGTCAGTTCCTGGATCTCCCGCTCTCGTCCCAGCAAGCCCCGATGAGCCGTGGCTCCGCCGCTGATTTCGCCCGTGGCGCGGATCATCCGCCCCTCCAGACTGACTAAGTGCGCCGCGGGGTATTGGGCCGCCAGGCGGAGCGCCGTCTCGAAATCGGCGACGACCGCCACCCGCGCCAGAAGCCGCTCCAGAACGGGCCGCACGCGAGGCTCGGCCACGACGCGATCAATCGCCGCCCCGAGCACGTCCGCTTCGTTCAGGAGAGCCTCCGGCGGCCGGCAGTCCTCAACCGGCCCCAGCCGTTCCATCGGCCAGAACGTCACGCGCGAAAGATTCTGTTCGGCCAGGAAATCCAGTCCTCGCCGGGCCGCCTCGTCGTTCTCGACGAGCACGTCCTCCAGATGAGCGCCGAGCGCCGCCTCGATGGCCGTCTCCCATTGCGGTTCGGTCTTCAAGAGCTCGACGAGCGGCCCCACGATCCCCTCGAGCCTTCCTTCGGCCGCGGCGAGCATCAGCCGACGCACGCCCTGATCGAAACCCTCGTAGGCGGCCTTGAGCTCCAGAAGCGCCGTCAGGCGGGCCTGACGCTGGTGCAGCTCGCGCCGGAGCCCATCCAGTTCCTTCTCCAGGTCGGCGATCCGGCCATGCGCCTCGGCGTGGCGGATCCGGCAGCTTGAGAGCGCCGCCTCCTGACGCTCGACTTCCCCCCTCAGGTCCGCCAAGCGCCCCTCCAGCTCGGCCCGCCGACGCTGATGGCCCTCGATGAGCTGACGGACGCCGGCGATCTCGGCCTCGGCCTCGCGCAGCTCCTGCGCATGCCGCGCGATCAGCGTTTCCGCGATCCGAACGTCGTTCTCGGCCGCGGCGAGCGCGTCGCGATGGTCGTCCATCTCCTGGCGGAGCTGATCCAGCCGCCCCGTCGAAGCGTCCACCAGGGCCTCCAGCTCGGCGTAGGCGCGCCGCCGATCTTCAAAGACCGTTTCGGCCTGTCGGCGGTCCTCCAGGGTCTTCCGCCGGCGTTCGGCGTGCTGGCCCCGTCGGAGTTCCAGACCGTTCCGGCGCCGCTCGATCTCGGTCAACTCCGTCGCGATCTGAGCCTTCCGGGCGCCTTGGGCGTTCAGCCGATCCTGAAGGCGCTCGATGCCGTGTTCCACGTCGGCGAGGCGGCTTTGCAGCGTGAAGTGGTCCTGATTCAGCCGGTTGAGGCGGTCGTCGGCCCGCTCGGCTTCGGCCTGGCCGTCGGCCTCGGCGGCGGCTTGGCGAGCCCTGTCGGCCTGCAATCGCGCGCCCCGTCGCTCCAGTTCTCGCAGTTCCTCGCCCACCTGGCCGAGCCGTCCCCGTAGCTCGGCCGACCGCAGGGCCAACAGGCGCAGCTCGGCCTGGCGCATCTGCTCGGCCAGGGCGCGATAGCGTTCTGCTTTGCCCGCCTGGCGCTTGAGCGAGGCGACCTGGCGGCCGACCTCTTCGACGAGATCATTGAGGCGCCGCAGGTCCAGATCGGTCCGCTCCAGGCGTCGGAGGGCCTCCAGCTTCCGCAGGCGGTATTTGGAAATGCCGGCGGCCTCCTCGAAGAGCAGCCGCCGGTCCGTCGGGCGGGCGTCGATGACCTGGTCGACCTGGTCCTGTTCGAGGATCGAGTAGGCCGAGGCGCCGAGGCCCGTGCCGAGGAACAGGTTCTGGATGTCCCGGCGGCGGCAGGCGATCTTGTTGATCAGATACTCGCTCTCCCCCGTCCGGAAAAGCCGTCGCGTGATCGCGACCTCGTCGTAGTCGAGATTCAGCAAGCGCCGGCGATTGTCGATCGTCAGGGTTACCTCGGCCAGCCCCAACGCCTTGAAGGAGGCCGAGCCGGCGAAGATCACGTCCTGCATCGTCTTGCCACGCAGCGAACGCGCCGAAGCTTCCCCCAACACCCACCGGATGGCGTCCAGAATGTTGGACTTTCCGCAGCCGTTGGGGCCGACGATGACGGTCACCCCCGGCCGGGCTTCGATGGTCGTCCGAGCGGCGAAAGACTTGAAGCCGACTGCATCAACGCGCTTGAGGAACATCAGCGGGAACTCCTTCTGCCTCAGGAACCATGGGCTGGTTCTGAACCACTAGAGGCCGCGGCGACGGACCGGGCCGGCCCCGTCTCCCCGGCAGGATGCGCGATCAGCTTGACTGGGGATCAACCTCCCTTCGTGGAAAGGTTCACCTCCAAGATTTAGAGGCAGAATACTAACAATGGGGCCATATCTGTCAAGGGGGCCCCCTCTGCTCCGTCCGTCAACAGTTCCGGCCATCACCTCGGGACGATCCCTCCGGCCATGAGCCCGGTCCCTGGGCTCCGGGTTGCGCAGCTTCATCTTGCCGCCGATGGCCCCGCTTGGGTAGAGCTTTTTGGGCTCGCGTTCCTCATGATCGGGCTCGAAGCGATCGGTGGAAGGCTCGGGGCCGGGCGGACCCCGCTGCCCCGGCGGCGCCGCTGGGGGCGTCAGAACACAACGAACGACGAGGTCACGCGCATGGCATCGGAAGCGACACTCAGCGCTCTGGTGGGCCGTCTGGGATTCATCGGGGCGGGCAACATGGCCACGGCCCTGGTCGGGGCGGTCGTCGGACGCCGACTCCTCGAGCCGGGTCACTGCGCCGTTTACGACGTGATCGACGACAAAGCCCAGGCGCTGGCCGGGCGATGGGGCGTTCGGGCCTGTCGCGCTCCTGAGGAGGTTCTCGCGGTCAGCTCGACCGTCGTGCTCGCCACCAAGCCGCAGGACCTTCCAGCGGCCCTGGCGAGCCTCCGCCCCCGCGTTCGGCGCGATCATCTTCTTGTCTCCATCGCCGCCGGCGTGCGGACCTCCCGCATCGAGGCCTTGCTCCCCCCCGGCAGCCGTCTGGTTCGGGTGATGCCTAACACGCCGGCGATGATCGGGGCGGGGGCCGCCGGCGTCGCCGCCGGGTCGCAGGCCACGGCCGCCGACATGCGAGCCGTCACGGCGCTGTTTGAGGCGGTCGGGATCGCCGCCGAAGTGCCCGAGACTGCCCTCGACGCCGTCACGGCCTTGAGCGGCAGCGGTCCAGCCTACATCTTTCGTTTCATGGAGTGGGTGCAGGCGGCGGGGGAGGCTCTGGGGTTGGAGGCGGAGCTCGCCCGTCGATTCACGCTCCAGACGTTCGTCGGGGCTTCGCGCCTGGCGGCCGAGACCGGCGAGACGGCGGCCGAGCTGCGCCGTCGCGTGACGTCGCCCGGCGGGACGACGGCGGCGGCGTTGGAGGTCTTCGAATCGCGCGAGGTCGGCGCCGTCATCGCCGAGGCGATGCGTCGCGCGCGGGATCGCTCGATCGAGTTGGCATCATGATGCCCATTCCTCTGCGCGGGCGCGGCCGGGCCGCGCTCCGGGGGGCTCGTTCCGGGAAAAAGCCTTGAAGTCAATCGGAGAGGCGCCGAAGATGATCGAGGACGAGCAGGCAGACGGTGGGCGGCCGGTGAGGGTCCGGCGAGCGCCGCCGACGGCGGGAAATCTAAAACAGGAGAGCTTCGCGCTATGACTCCGGAAGTGGCGTTGTTTTTCGGCAGTTTCGTCATTCTGGTCTTCGCCGCCTTTGTATTTTTTTACTTTATCCCGCTCAAGCTCTGGATCGCGGCCAAAATGACGGGCGTCCCGATCTCCCTTTTCTCGCTGATCGCCATGCGTCTGCGGCGGATCCCTCCTTCCGACATCGTCAATCCGATGATCGCGGCCACGCAGGCCGGCGTCCGTGTCAGCCGGGCCGCCCTGGAGGCGCATTACCTGGCGGGGGGACGCGTTCACATGGTCGTCAACGCGTTGATCTCGGCCGATAAGGCGCGTATTCCCTTGATCTATGACCGGGCGGCGGCGATCGATCTGGCCGGGCGCAACGTCTTGGAAGCCGTTTCGATGAGCGTCCAACCGAAAGTGATCGATTGCCCGGGCCCGATCAGCCCGCGCGGCACGATCGACGCCGTGGCCAAGGACGGCATCCAATTGCGAGCCAAGGCCCGCGTGACCGTCCGCGCCAATCTCGAACGCCTCGTAGGCGGCGCCACCGAAGAGACCATCGTCGCCCGCGTCGGGGAGGGGATCGTCACGACGATCGGCTCGGCCGAGACTCACAAGCAGGTGCTCGAAAACCCCGACAGCATTTCGAGGAACGTGCTCGCCAAAGGGCTCGATTCCGGAACGGCCTTTGAGATTCTCTCGATCGACATCGCCGACATCGACGTGGGCGAGAACATCGGCGCCAAGCTCCAGATCGATCAGGCCAACGCCGACAAACAGATCGCTCAGGCGAAGGCCGAAGAGCGGCGCGCGCTGGCCGTGGCGCGCGAACAGGAAATGAAGGCCCTGGAACAGGAGATGCGCGCCAATCTGGTCAAGGCTGAGGCCGACGTCCCCCGCGCGATCGCCGAGGCCTTCCGCGCCGGGCACCTCGGGGTCATGGATTACTACACGATGCGCAACGTTCAGGCCGATACGCAGATGCGGCAGAAGATCGGCGAGATGGGCGAGGGGGATAAGAAAACGTGAAAGAAGCCATCCTGGAAATCCTGCGGGGCGAAGCTCGCGCCCCGGCCGGCGTCATCGCTCGCCGGCTGGGCGTCAGCGAGCCCGAGGTCGAGCGCACGATCGAGGCCATGGAGAAGGATCGGACGATCCTGGGCTACCAGACGCTCATCAACCCCGAGCGGCTCGCGAGCGAGCCGTGTCTGGGGATCATCGAGGTCAAGATCAAGCCCCAACGCGAGCGGGGCTACGACGCCATCGCCGCCCAGATTTATCGTTTCCCCGAGGTCCGGCATTGTTATCTGCTCTCGGGGGCTTATGACCTGCTCGTCTTCGTCGAAGGCCCCTCGCTCAAGTCCGTGGCCCTGTTCGTCACGGAGAAGCTGGCCACGATCGACTGCGTCGAGGGGACGACGACGCACTTCATCCTCAAGAAATACAAGGAATTCGGCGTCGTTATGGGCGGGGATGAACGCGCCGAACGCCTGGCCGTGAGCCCCTGAGCCGGGGCCGCCCCCGATCGGCCCGCCGCTCAAGCGAACGGATCGTCGTCGGGCTCGCGGGTCCGGACATACTCCATCCGCCGCGCGCTCGCCTCGGCCACGGATTCCTCCGTCAGCCGGGCGATCAGCGCCAGCGCCATGTCCGTCCCGGCCGAAACCCCCGAGGACGTGATGACGTCTCCCTCGTCCACCCAGCGGGCCTTGCGCACCCAATGGACCTGGGGCCTCAAGCCCGTGACCCACGCCCAGGCCAGTTTGTTCGAGGTCGCCCGGCGACCGTCCAGGAGCCCCGTCTGGGCCAGGAGGGCCGACCCCGTGCAGACGGTGGCCGTGACGGTCGCTCGCCGGGCCAGGCGGGCGATCCATTCCACGAGACGGGCGTCATTGACGGCTTCGCGCGTCCCCCAGCCGCCGGGGATGACCAAAATGTCGAAGGGCGGGGCGGCTTCAAAGGCATAATCGGCCAGCATTGAGACCCCTTGGTCCGTCCGATAAGCCCCAGCCGTTTCGGCCATGCAGAAGACTTTGAACAACGGCTCAAAGGTCCCGTCGGCGGCCCTCCGGCCCGCCGAGCCGAAGGCGTTCACCGGGCCGTTCACGTCGAGCGTGGTGAACCGATCAAAGAGCAGGACCCCCACCGACCAGGGCGGCGGTTTCTGGCTCAAGTTCGTCATCTTCCCGGCCCGGCGCGCCACGCCCAAAGGCCTCATCCTGGGGAACCTCGACGGCCCCGCCGCTGTCCCCCTTCGACAGGGGGCGTCCGCCGGTCAGGCGGGATTGTCCACGCCGGCCGATGGGGTTCAACCCCGCCGAGGCGGAAAAAGTCGATTGTTGTAGGTCACCGGGACTCAACGGCCGTAAAATGACCGTGGAAAAACCAATCCGACGGAGGCGCCGGCCCGGGCGCCCTTCGTCGCCTTCGGAGGCGTCAATTATGATACGCCATCGAGTTCGATGCTCGGCTCTCAGCTTGGGGGTCGGTTTGGTTCTTTGCTTGGCTCCGGCTTCCGCTCAGGAGCGTTCCGGGCGGTCGTTGGGGGTTTCGCGCTCAACCGGCGGCGTCACGGTGGCCCCGGGGCTCAGCGGGCCGTCGGCGGCTCCGCTGACCGTGCCGCCTTCGGTCCGGGCCGTGACCCCGATATCCCCCTCGATTTCGACTTCGCGTTCGGCCGGACCGGCGCTCAGCCTCCCCTCGATCAGTTCCCCCACCCGCTCCGTCCGGGAAAGTCCTTCCGTGACGCGATCGCTTCCGACCCTGCCGGCGGGTCCCTCCTCGCGGATTGAGCGTGGGACGTCCTTCAGCGCGCCCGGCCTCTCCGAGACGCCCCCGATAAGTTCGCGTCCGTTGTTATATCCCCTGGCGCCGAGCCGGACGGTTCGGGAATCCATCCCCCGAGGCTCCGAGGAGAGCGGATTCACGCTTCGTTCGACCGATCGCGTGCGGACTCCCCGCGACCTCTCGCCCATGTTCATCCAGGAGCGGGGCCTCGGCGCGTCCAGGCGCCCGGAGACAACCTCCCCCCTCGGGGCTACCTCGCGTGGCGGCAGCCTCACGGCTCAGAGCGAACGATCGCCCCTGCTTTCGGAGCGCACGACCGGCCGCGAGGTGCTCTCCGGCGCCGAGGGGCTTCGCTCGGGTCGCCCGACCACGAGCCCCCCCGGCCGAACGGAGACCCCCACGAAATCGGTCGAGCGATCCCCGTTGCTTTCGGAGCCCACGATCGGCCGTGACGTGATCTCCCGGCGGGAAGAGTCCCTATCGGGGCGCTCAGGCTCGGTCACGCCGGGCCGGGCCGAGAGCGTCGCCAAGCCGACGGATCGGTCCCCCCTGCTTTCCGGACGGACAACGGGGCGGGAGATTATCGCCGGGCGCGAGAGCTCCGGCTGGGTCCGATCGACTCCCTCAGCGGGTTCCCGGCTGGGCTCCACCAGCGACCGCGCGGCGGGGGCTGATCGGGGGCGGAGCCTCGGAACGACCGGCGGGATCGAGCGCGATGGCCGCAGCGGCGGCATCGGCGGCGAGGAGCCGACGGGGAGCCGCAGCGCCGAGCGTTTGCGGATCATCCCCCGACCTGGACGGGCTCCTGACAGCTCTTCGAGCGATCCAACCGGTTTACCGGCTGTTCGGGAGAGGGAGCTGCTCCCGGGTCCTTCCGCCTCCGGGCGGACGGTTGATCCAGCCGAGAGCCGGCGCGGCGTCGAGCGCGGCGGCCCCGGGGCGGCCGCGTTTGAGTCCATCGTTCCGGAACGGTCCGTCAGCCAGGAGATCAATGAGGCCGCCCAGACGCTGAGAGGACGATCCTCCACGGCGAGGTCCCTCTATGCCGAGCGTTCGGATCTGGCCCTCGGGGCGGCGGCCGCCACCCGCGAGCGCCTGACCCAGGCTCAATTGACGCTGCTGAGCACGCCCGGCTCGGCGGCCGCCGGCGGTTCGACTTCCGGCGCCGCGCCGATCGTGGAGGGGGCGCGTCGAACGATGGAGGTCAAACGTGGGGCGTGGGGTCGTGCGGTCACCGTCGACGTCGACGCCGCCTTCCGCCACGTCCATGGACCCGGTTGCGGCCATTTCTTCCATAGCGGCCACTGGCATGATTTCCCCGCCTATCACGTGCATTTCCCCGGTTGCGGGCATTACTTCTACGCCGGCGGCTGGCATTCGTTCGCGGCGTTCCACGTTCACGGCCCCGGCTGCGGCCACTTCCTTGACGGTGGCCTCTGGCTGAGCTTCGGCCATCATCACCACTACCCCGGCTGCGGGCACTTTTTCTGGGGCGGCCTCTGGCACGGCTATTCCCTCTATCACACGCATTACGCCGGCTGCGGTCATTTCTTCTACGACGGCTATTGGCACGACTTTCCCGCCTATCACGTTCACAGCGCGACGTGCGGCCATTTCTACGACGGGCTGCGCTGGCACGCTCACGGCTACGGACCTCACGTCCACGGACCCGATTGCGGCCACTTTTTCCACCACGGCGCCTGGTACGCCTATCCGTCAAGCTATTACGTCCGCCGACCTTCGGAGAGCTTCTATTTCTTCGTCGATCTGGGCGCCTATGGCGATCGCCGCGTCCCGGACTACGTCTCCACTTACCAGAGACAATATGACCGGCAACGGGGCGATGTCTTCGAAGGGCGGGATCACGCCGCCTCGGCCTACGCGCATTTCGCCGAGAAACGCTACTTCCGGGCCATCGTCGAATTCGACGCGGCGATCGAGCAGCGTCGCGACGATGGGCTTCTCTATTTCGCCCGCGCTCAGGCCTTCTTCGCCGTCGGGGATTATCGCTCGGCTTACGAGGACCTCATCGCCGGGATGCAGTGGATTCCGGACTGGCTTGATACCCAGCTCAACCTGACGGAGCTCTATGGCGATCCAGCCGAGTTCACCGCCCAGCTTCAGGCGCTCCAGAAATGGACCCGCGAGGAACCCAAGGACTTTCGCGCCCATTTCCTGCTCGCCTACGTCTATTACTTCCTGCAGGAGTACGATCTCGCCCGCGCCGAGGTGGTCTATACGTTGGCCTATGCCCCGGATCACGCCGAGGCGCGGCGGCTCTTGGATAAAATCTACGAACGCCAGGCCGAACAGGAGTTCGGCGACGACGCCCCGGCGAGCGTGGCCGCCCGCCAACCCGAGCGTCTTTAGCGTCCGGGGGAAGGCCTCTGAAGCGGCCCTGGCTCTCCGGCGGTTCCGATCGTCCTGCCCCCGGCCTCGGCTTTTCCCCCTTACCCTTTCCAGCATGTCCGCTCCATCCGTTCCGGGCGAAGCGACGGGGGGGCGCATCGGCCGTTCAGCGGGGAAACGCCGCGCCGCAAGCTTCGACACTCACGGGACGCCCGTTGACAATCGGCCGCATTTCTGCGATCCACTCAGCGCTTGAGTTGTCATTGAACCGTTCGGATTGCGTCCGAAGTGGTGGGATAATCGATGCTTGGGTCTCTGCCGAGCCCCTCGGGGGGCGTGGCAGGGCGAGAGCGTGGGCCGCGCCGGGATGAGCCGCTGGCCGGCGGCCGGGCCGGGCGTGGCCCCGACGGGGCTGAGGCTATCCTTCCATGACCGGACTCAAACGTGTTTGCGTCGTCGGCGGCGGACGCTGGGGGCAGAACCACATCCGGACCCTGGCCGAAATGGGATGCCTGGCCGGGATCGTCGAAGCGAACCCGGGGCGGCTGGCCGAGCTTCAAGAGGCCTACCCCGCGGCGCGGGCCTTCGCCGATCTGGCGCCGGCGTTGGAGGCGGCGTTCGACGGCTTTGTCGTGGCCTCGCCGGCCGAGACCCACGGCCCGCTGACTCGCCGGCTGCTGGAGGCGGGCTTCCCGGTGCTGGTCGAGAAGCCGATGGCGCTTTCGGTGGCCGAGGCGTGCGAGCTCAAGCGTCTGGCCGCCGGCGCCGGGTTGCCGCTCATGGTCGGCCACGTGATGCTCTTTCACCCGGCCATCCGCCGGATCGGCCAGCTCCTGCGGGAAGGAAAAATCGGGCGGCTGGAGTATTTTTACAGCACGCGCGTCAACCTGGGGACCGTGCGGACCGAGGAGAACATCCTCTGGAGCTTCGCGCCTCACGACATCTCGGTCTTCCAGCACCTGATCGGGCGGCGTCCGACCGAGGTCGTCTCTCGCGGCGGCGTCTTCCTTCAGCCGGGCGTTCACGATTGCACGCTCACGATCCTGACCTATCCGGGCAACGTCGTCGGCCACATCTTTCAGAGCTGGCTTCACCCGTTCAAAGAGCATCGGCTGGTCCTGATCGGCTCCAAGGGCATGCTCTCCTTCGACGACGCCTCGCCCGGCAAGGAGCTGCTTTTTTACGAGAAAGGGATCGATTGGGTGCGGGGCGAACCCGTCCGGAGGGACGGACCGACTGAAATCATCCCCTACGAGCCGGCGATGCCGCTGGCCGAGGAACTTCGGCATTTCCTCGCCTGGCTGGACGGCTCTCCCCCCGGCGTCGCTGACGCCGACAGCGCCATCGAGGTCCTCGAAATCCTCGAGCGGGCCACGGCGAGCCTCGTCGGGACGGCGCCCCCGCCGCGACCCGCGCCATCCCCCCAGCCGCCCGGCGTTTTCGTCCATCCGACAAGCGAAGTGGACGAGGACGTTGAAATCGGAGACGGGACGAAGCTCTGGCATTTTTCGCACGTGCAATCGGGGGCGCGGCTCGGGCGCAATTGCACCCTGGGGCAGAACGTCAACGTCGGCAACAACGTCCGGATCGGCGATCGGGTAAGGATTCAGAACAACGTCTCCGTCTATGAAGGCGTGACCCTCGAAGACGACGTCTTCTGCGGCCCGGCCGCCACCTTCACCAACATCCGCGATCCCCGGTCCCGTTACCCGCAACGCGGCGCCGCGCATTACCTGCCGACGCGCGTCCGCGAGGGGGCCTCGATCGGCGCCAACGCCACCGTGTTGTGCGGCCTGACCATCGGCCGGCACGCCATGATCGGGGCCGGGGCGGTCGTCACGCGCGACGTCCCGGATTACGCCTTGATGGTCGGCGTTCCGGCCCGTCGGGTCGGGTGGGCGTGCGAGTGCGGCCAGGTGCTGCCGAAGTTCAAGGCGCGGGCGCAGTGCCCCCGCTGCGAGCGCCGCTACGAGCTTCGCGACGGTCGGCTCGCCGAGAGCGTCGGCAGCGCGCCGAGCCGGCCTGGAAGGCGCCGACCGGCGGGGAGCCGGCGACGGGGGTGAAGCCCATGGACTTCCCCTTCAAACGGGCGCTGGTGACGGGCGGGGCGGGCTTCATCGGCAGCCACCTGGTCGAAGCGCTGGTTCAACGCGGCGTCGAGACCGTGAGCCTGGACGATTACTCGGCCGGCAAGGCCGAGAACCTCGCCCATCTTGGCGGGCGCCCCCATCTCCGGGAAGTCCGCTGCGACGTGACCGAGCCGGAGGCGTTGGAGCCCTGGTTCGAGGGGGTCGAGGTGGTCTTTCATCAAGCGGCCTCGAAGAAGACCGTTTGCCTGCGCGATCCGCGGCGCGATCTGCGCGTCAATGCCGAAGGGACTTATAACGTCCTCGATCTGGCCCGCCGTCACGGGGTTCGGAAATTCGTTCACGGGTCGACCGGTTCGGTCTATGGGGAGGCGAGATATTTCCCTCAGGACGAAGCCCACCCGCTGGCTCCAGCCTCTTACTACGGCGTTTCCAAGCTGGCCGGGGAAAACTACGTCCAGGTGTTCGGCCGACTCTATGGCCTGGATGCGACGATCCTGCGCTACTTTCACGTTTATGGCCCGCGCCAGGAGTCCAGCGACGTCGGCGGCGTCGTCTCGATCTTCACCCGGCGGCTGCTGCTCGGCCTGCCGATCACGATCTTCGGCGACGGGACGCAGCAGCGCTCGTTCACTTACGTCGATGACGTCGTCGAGGCCAATCTCCGGGCGGCGGTGAGGCCGGAAGCCCGCGGCGCGACGCTCAACTGCGCCTCCGGCATCCGCGTCACCGTGCGCGAGCTGGCCGAGGCCGTGGCCGAGCTGCTCGAAGTCCCCGCCCCCGAAGTCCGCTACGCCGACTGGATGCCGGGGGATATCCGCGTCTTCGATATCGACAACGCCCGGATCCGGCGGGTTCTGGGGCTTGAGTTCCTGACCGACTTCCGCCAAGGGCTCCGCCGTACGATCGCCTGGGCCCGAGACTATTTCCGGAAAGGCGCCCCCGTTGTATAAGGATCACCGCATCGCCGTCGTGGTTCCGGCCTATAATGAGGAAAAACTGATCGGGCCGACGCTGGCCGGCCTGCCGGATTGGGTCGACCGCATCTTCGTGGTCGACGACGGCAGCGCCGACGGCACCCGCGCCGTCGTCGAGGGCCGGGCCCGCGAGGACCCCCGCCTGACGCTCATCGTCCACGAGCGCAATCAGGGGCTGGGGCGCTCGCTCGTTGACGGTTACCTGGCCAGCTCGGCCAGCGACGCCGACATCACGGCCGTCATGGCGGGCGATAATCAGATGGACCCGGCCGATCTGCCGGCCTTGTTGGACGCCCTGATCGAGCGCAAGCTGGATTACGTCAAGGGCAATCGTCTTCTGCACCCGGATATCGGTTTCATGCCCCCCTACCGGTTCGTGGGCAACGCCATTCTGACGATCCTGACCAAGTTCGCCACCGGCTACTATTCGGTCATGGACCCCCAATGCGGCTATACGGCGATCTGGAACGCGACGCTGAAGCGCCTTCCCATCCGGTCAATGACGTCCGGCTACGGCTATAACGCCGATCTTCTGTGCATGCTGAACATCGGGCGGTTCCGGGTCGGCGACGTTGAGGTGCGGCCCGTCTATGGGCCCGAGCAGAGCAAGATCATCCTCCGTCGCTACATCCCGAGGACAAGCTGGCTGCTCATCCGACTCTTCTTCCGCCGCCTTTGGCAACGATACGTCGTCCGGGACTTTCATCCCCTCGTCCTCTTCTTCTGGGTCTCGGTCTTTAACATCCTGTTCATCATCATCCCCTTCACCATCATGTTCCTTTACATCTATTTCCGGGAGGGGCAGGCCGAGCGAACCACCCTCATCATTCTCGTCTTCACGATCATGACGACCGTCCAGCTCCTCCTTTTCGCCATCTGGATGGATATGGACTATAATCGTTGACCCCGCAGGGGCCTCCGCCCATGGCGACCTGGACGCGACCGGATCCGACCCCGAACCTCCCGGCCAGGATGCCTCTGCCCGCCTCCACGGACCGGCGGCCGGAGAGGGTCAGCCGGGAGGGGTGACGTCAAGCCCCCATGTGCGGAATCTTTGGTCTCGTCGCAAAGGATCGCTCCCGGCCCGGGATCGGAAAGCTTCGCCGGGCGGCTGATCTGCTTTTCCGTCTCTCCGAATCCCGAGGCAAGGAGGCTGCCGGGATCGCCCTTCTGGACGTCGATGCCATCCGGATTCACAAGGAACCGCAGGCCGCCTCCCGCATGATCGGCGGCCGTGACTACGCCGCGCTCTTTGAAACGACGCTTGGCGGCCGTGACGGTGATCCCCTCCGAGCGCATGCCCCGCTGGCCCTGATCGGGCACTCGCGCCTGGTCACCACGGGCGGGGAGGAGACCTACGAAAACAACCAGCCGGTCATCACATCGGGGATCGTCGGGGTCCACAACGGCATCGTCGTCAACCATGAAGACCTCTGGCGCCGTCACGGGAACCTCCAACGGCGGGCCGAAGTCGATTCCGAAGCGCTTTTCGCCCTCTTGGGCGATCGATTCTCCGTTCGCGGCGATCTCCCCGCGGCGATGCGCGAGGTCTGCCATGAGATCGAAGGGACGGCCTCGGTGGCGGCGGCCTTCGCCGAGGCGGACGTCATCCTGGCGGCCACCAACAACGGTTCGCTTTACTGCGCCTATCTGCCCCAATGGGAAGCCTGTGCCTTCGCTTCCGAGGAGTTGATTCTGCGGAGCGCCCTCCGGCGGATGGGTCTCGCCCAACGGGCCGACAACGGCGCGCTCCGCCGCCTGGAGCCGCTCCAAGGCTGTCTGATCCGGCTCGAAGCGCCCCGTCCGTGGGTCTTTTCCCTGGTGGAGGCCGGGCATCCGACCCCGCCGATCCCCCGCCGGGACCCCCCGCGTCGGATCGTGGACGACCTCGCCCGATCTCAAGACCGCTCGCCGGCGGTCTCGTCGCCTCGGCGTCAACCTGTGAACGGAGGGTCCCTGCCCCCCGGATTGGACAGACAGGCCGACGCCCTCCTGGAGGCCGTCGGTCGATTGCGGCGCTGTCGGAGATGCATCCTGCCGGAGACCGTGCCCTTCATCGAGTTCGACGCCGACGGCGTGTGCAACTTCTGCCGATCGCATCGCCCCTGGCGGGCGCGCGGGGTCGAAGCCTTGGCCGAACGCCTGGCGCCTTATCGTTCGAGCTCGGGGCGTCAGGCGGATTGCATCGTCGCCTTGAGCGGCGGCCGCGACAGCAGCTACGGCCTTCACCTGCTCAAGACGACGCTGGGCATGAACCCCGTCGCCTATACCTACGACTGGGGAATGGTTACCGACCTTGCCCGGCGGAACATCGCCCGGCTGTGCGGGCGGCTGGGGGTCGAACACATCCTGGTTTCAGCCGACATCCGCCGCAAGCGGGCCCATATCCGGAAAAACGTCCTGGCCTGGTTGCGCCGCCCGGACCTCGGTCTGGTCCCTCTCTTCATGGCCGGCGACAAAGCCTTCTTCTATCACGCAAACCGGCTCAAGCGACGGATGGGCATCCGGTTGGATGTCTGGAGCGTCAACCCGTTGGAGCGGACCGAGTTCAAGGTGGGCTTCTGCGGCATCCCGCCGGAAGGCCGAGGGGGGAAATTCTATAAGCTGCGGGGCTTGAACAAGTTTCGGCTGGCGGCCTATTACGGCCGTCGCTTTCTGGCCAACCCCGCTTTTCTGAACGCCTCGTTGTGGGATACGTTCCTCGCCTTTCTTTCTTACTACTTCATTCCTCACGAGTACGTCATGCTCTATGAATACGTCCCGTGGGACGAGGCCGAGATTCAGAAGACGCTGGACGAGGCGTACCGGTGGGAACACGCCCCCGACACGACCGGCACCTGGCGGATCGGGGACGGCACCGCCCCCTTCTATAACTACATCTACCTCCGCCTGGCCGGTTTCACCGAACACGACGCCTTTCGGAGCAATCAGATTCGTCAGGGGGCGCTGACGCGCGAGTCGGCCTTGGCCCGCACGCTGGAGGAAAATCGTCCCCGATGGGGCGCCATACGCTGGTACTGCCAGACGATCGGCGTCGATTTCGCCGACGCGATTCGGCGGATCGACGCCCTGCCGCGCCTCTACTGATCGCCAACCTCTCAGCGCCGGCGCGGCCTCGCTTGGCCGCCCCGGCCCACCGGTCGGTTGCCCCAGCCCGCCTCACCCCCCCTTCGGCGTCGCGATCTGGCCTGGAACCTGGGCGCCATGGGCGTCCTCGGTCTCTGCGGCCTTGCCCTGCCCCTGATCGTGGCTCGTCTTTATGGGGCGGAAACATTCGGGGCTTTCAGTCAGGTGCTCGCCCTGCACTTCATCCTGGCTCAGGTCGCCGTGGGTGGTTTCGTCTTCTCGACGCTGAGTCACGTCGGGCTTAACGCCGAGGACGCCGGCGCGGTCCGGGCGATCGTCACCGCGGCCCTGATCCTGGCGGCCGGTCTGGGATTGATCGTCAGCGTCGGCGTCTGGGGGTGCGGACCCGCCATCGGGCGGCTGCTTGAGAGCCCGCTGGTCGGAGAGGGTCTCCGATGGATCAGCCTTGGTCTGGGATGTTTCGCCCTGAACAAGGTGCTTTTGTTCGCGCTCAACGGCTTGAACCGGATGCGCGCCTACGCCATGGGTCAGGCCGCGCGGGGGGTCCTGATGCTGGCCGCGCTTGCCGTGTTGGCGCTCGCCGAGGCCCCGGGGGGAATGCTGCCCGCGGCCCTGTCGTTGGGGGAGGCCATGTTGCTCATCGGGTTGACGATCTATTGGTGGCCTCGATTCCCGCCGGCCCCGTGGCGGACCCTCAGGGCGTGGTTCCCGCGGCACCTGGTCTTTGGGGCTCGCGCGTTTTTTTCCGGTCTTCTTCTCGACGTTAATTCGCGGGTGGACGTGGTCATGCTAGGCTATTTCACGGGCGATCGCGTCGTCGGCCTCTACAGCTTCGCGGCGCTTTGGACCGAAGGGGCTTACCAAATCGTGGTCGTGATTCAGACGTTGCTTAATCCCGTCCTCTCTCGGTTGCGGGCGGCCGGCCTGGGGAGGGAAATCCGTGCGCTCCGATCTCGGACGACTCGCCGCCTGCTGCCCGCGATGGCCGCCCTCACGGCTTTGAGTCTGGGGATTTACCCGGCCGTGGCCTCGGGTTTGACCGGCGACCCCACCTTCGTCGAGGGGCGCCTCTGGTTTCTTACGCTGATGGCGGGGCTGACCGTGGCCTCCGGCCATCTGGTTTTTGGGTTCTTCCTGAATCAATGGGGGTTTCCCGGCTGGTTCGCCGCCTACGTCGCCTTGGCCGCTCTCACGAACGTCGCGCTCAATGCGATCCTGATTCCGCTTTGGGAAGCTCAGGGAGCGGCGACGGCGACGGCCTTGACGTTCATCCTGTCGGCCGTCTATCTGCGGGTGCTCGCCCTTCGGGTGGCGGGAGTCAGAATCTGAGTCCGCCCGAGCCTCGTCCGGCCCCCACGTTCCCCATGAGCGGTCCAACCCAGGTCAGCCTCTGATGTGCGGCATCGCCGGATACGCCACGATCGGGACCGACCGGCCCGTCGATCCCGCGCACGTCGAACCCATGCTGAACCGGCTGGCTCATCGCGGCCCCGACGATCGGGGCGTGGCGATCTTCCCGCAGGTGGCGCTCGGCAACGCTCGCCTGAGCATCCTCGACCTCGAGGGGGGCCGCCAACCCATCGCCAACGCCGACGGCACGACGATCGTCGTCTATAACGGCGAGATCTATAACTCCCCGGAGTTGAGGCGGGAACTCGAGGCCAAGGGTCGTCGCTTCCGAACGCGGACGGATACGGAGGTCCTTGTCCATCTTTACGACGAGGTGGGGATCGATTTCCTCAATCGCTTGAACGGCATGTTCGCCTTCGCCCTCTACGACCGCCGTCGGGACCGTCTGATCCTCGCCCGCGATCGTTTCGGCGTTAAGCCCCTCTTCTATGCCTATCAGAACGGCCGGCTCAGCTTCGCCAGCGAACTGAAGGCGTTGCGGGCGCTGCCCGACTTCGACACCCGCCTGGATCCGGAGGCGCTGGCCGTCTTTCTCGGGCTTTTATACATCCCTGATCCGTGGACCGTCTACGCAGGAACCCGGAAACTCCGCCCCGGCCATTACCTCGAACTGACGCCCGCCGGTCTGCGCGAGGGAGAATTCTTCGACTTCGACTTCTCCTCCAAGCTCCCGATCGACCGCCCCGAAGCCGAGCGCCAGGTGGGCGAGCTGTTGCGGCGGGCCGTCGGCCGCCAGTTGCTCTCCGACGTGCCCGTGGGCGTGCTCTTGAGCAGCGGGTTGGACTCCCGCTCGGTGCTGGCCGCGGCCAGCGAACGGAACCCCGGTTCGGCCTCCTTCACGATCGCCTTCACCGAATCCGCCTTCGATGAATCGGCCGAAGCGGTTTACTGGGCCCGCCGGTACGCAAGCCCTCACACGCGGTTCCTCTGCGACGCAGCCGCCTTCTGCGACCGCCTCCTCACCCGCCAGCGGCAGATGGATGAGCCCTATGGACCCTGGTGCAACGTCGCCACGGCGGCCCTGGCCGCCCACATCAGTGAGGCCGGCTACAAGGTAGTCCTGAGCGGCGAAGGGGGGGACGAACTCTTTCTGGGTTATCCGACGATCCACGCCGCCAATGCGGCGCGATGGTATCGCCGGCTGCCGGCGCTAGCCCGGACCGTGGCGCGGGCCTCGGCCCGCCGGTTGCCGGCGGGTTCCAGTCGCTTGCCGGTTACGTTCCTGCTCAAGAGCTTCCTCGAGGCCGATCATCCCGATCTGATCCGGACGTTCTTCGGTTTCAAGGAAGTTCTTCGCCACGCCCTCTGGCCGGATATGCTTACCCCTGAGGCTCTCCGGCTGGTCGGGCCGATCGATCCGGCGATCGCCTTCGATCAGTATCGGTCCCGATTCGGCGGATGGCATTTCGTCGATGCCCTGAGCTACCTGGACCTCAAAGTCTTCCTTCCAGGGAGTTGTCTCATGGGCACCGACAACGCCTTCATGGCCGCTTCGGTCGAGTGCCGCGTCCCGATGTTGGATAATGACCTGGCTGACTTCGCCACGGGCCTGCCGATCCCGCTCCGGTTCCATCCGCTCCGCCCCAAGGCGCTTCTGCGCCGGGCCCTCAAGGGCGCGTTTCCCGAACCGGCGGCCCCCGACGGTTCGCCTCCTCGCTATCGCAAACGGGGGTTCGAAGTGCCGAGCCCGCTTTGGCTGCAACGGCCCCCGTTCGGACCACTTCTGAGGCGGATACTCTCTTCCCCCCGGTTGGCAGGGACCGGATTTTTCCGCCCCGAGGCCATTGAACGTCTCATTGAAGACCAGCTCGCCGGCCGACAGAATAACGAACGCATCCTGCAGGCCGTCTCCAGCCTGGTTTTATTCCTCGATGGCCGTTATGCGGTCTGAGTCACGGCCGATACTCGCCGATGAAAGCGCCTCAGCCTCCGGGGGGCGCCTGACGGCGTTCAGGCGATGGATCTCTCCGAGGCGCCGTCCCCTTCACGAGCGTGGGGCCCTTGCCTGCTTCCTCGCCCTCTGGATCGCCGTCGCTTATCTCCGATTCCACGGCATCACGCTTCAGACGGAACAAAGCGGCGACGGGAACGAGTATTTTCGGGCCGCCATCCAATGGTCCAAGGGGAACTTCCGGTACCTCGAGCTGACGACCGGGATTACCTTTTACCGGCCGGCATCCTACATCCTGTACGGCGGGGCCATTCGGATGCTCGGGGAGCGTCCTTACACCCTCAAATTGCTCAACGCCGGCTTTGACGTGGCCAACATCGGGCTCATGTTCGCCGTCGGATGGGTGGCGACGGGGAGCCCCTGGGTGGCGCTGGCCCCTCCGGCCCTCTACGCGTCGATGCCGGTCGTCCACGAATTCGCCCACGGCCGATACGCGGAATACGTCCACGTCCATTCGGAATTCTTTGTCCTCGCCGCTTTTCTGGGATATCTGGTCTTCCGGCGGGTCTTGGGCCGCCCGCGGGGCCGTCCGTTGGCCTGGCTTGCGCTCAGCGGGTTTTCCTTCTCCGTGGCCGCCAACACGCATGACGACCTTCTTTTCATCCTTCCGCCCATGCTGTTCTTTATCGCGACGGACGCGTGGCGATGGGCCTCGGATGCGGGAGGAAGGGGGCGGCTCGGCCTTCTGGCGCGCTCGGTCGGCGTTTTCGGAGCGGCCTACGCCCTTCCCTTTGTCCTCGGGATGCTCGTTTATTCGCCGGCTTTTATCCTCGGCTATTACGGCGGAATGTCGCGGCTTCAGGAAGAAATCGCTGGGGAGTATTTGGGGCCGACGACGGCCTTGTTCTCCACCGCCTTGGGCCCCTTGCGGATCATCATCAATGCCCTCGGAGAGCTCTCGGGCAAACCCGCCGTCAACCTCCACGCCTTTTTCTTCTTCGTCGCCCTGCCGATCGCCCTGGCCCGTTTGCCGGCTCGCGCCGCCCGAGCCGGTCTCGGCTACCACCCCTTTGTGTTAGTTATCGTTTATGCGTCGGCCTTGTTCGCCTTTCAGCCGAACTTTCCCGTCGGCGCCTCACGGATGTTCATTCCGCTCCTGCCGTTCATTTTTCTGGGCATTGTGTTCTGGTGGCGGGACCTTTTTACCGGTTGGGGCCCGATCGGCCAGGCCGCTGCGCTCGTCGGTTTGTTGCTGTTGAGCCTGGCCTGGATGCCCACGACCTGGCCCGTTCGACGCTCGGGGGCCTCCGCTCGGCGAGAAGTTCCCGGCGCTTCCGCCGGCCCGCTTGAGGGAGCCCTTTTCGCTCGCGACATGGACGGGCGGTTCCTGCGGCTCTCCTCCGTTCAGGTCATGAGGCCGCTCTATAAGGTTCAGGGACGCGTCCTGGACCAGGGCGTGGAAGACCTTATTCGGCGCAAGGAGGTGGATTACTTTTACATCCGACGGGCGGCCCCGATGTCGGGCGCCGACGCCTGGCCCATCGAACTTTACCCCCTGGAATTTCAACGGACGGACGCGCCCGGTCTGGCCGTCGAGATGGACCGCCTGCGCGATTATCTTTCGGTTCACCGGGGCGACGCGATCTACGACAACCGGACGGCGACAATTTATCCGATTGAAACGGTGGCCTATGACTTTACGGCTCAGTTGCGGCGCGCCCGATTCGAACAGGGCCAGGGCATCCATCAGGTCAGCGTCCTGAACTTCAATCTCGGTGGACGCCGGACCGGCATCTTCGCTCATCCCGATCGCCGCATCGTCTTCCCGGCCGTCTCCATCCGCCCCTTCAGTACGCTCCTATTTGCCCCCTATCTCCGCCTCACCCCGCACCATTGGGCCCTGACCGACGGCGCGGTCTTCGCGATCGTCGTCCGCCCCGAAGGGGGACGACGCGAGGAAGTTTATCGCCGTTCGCTCAACCCGGCCGGGGAGGAGCGGGATCGTTCGCTCGCCTACGAGCGCCTTTCGCTGGCCCGGTTCGCCGGCCAGACCCTGGACATCGAGTTCGTCACGGAGAAGAAGGCCAACGACAGCTACGACCACTGCGTCTGGGTGGATCCCCTGATCGTCGTCTGGGAGTGAACGTGAGGGATGGACGGGGCTCGGGGCCCGCCCGTTCAGAGTCGGAGCGTCCGATAGCGGGATCGGCGGCCGGCGAACGCTTTTTCCCCCAGTTCCTCCCGGCGCGCGCGTTCATAGTCCTGGAAATTCCCCTCAAACCAACGGATGCGGCCTTCCCCCTCGAACACCAGGAGATGCGTGCAGACGCGAT
The DNA here is from genome assembly GCA_964463045.1 of uncultured Candidatus Sumerlaeota bacterium. Taxonomy (GTDB): domain Bacteria; phylum Sumerlaeota; class Sumerlaeia; order MVZB01; family JAJFLK01; genus CAYXAU01. Next base: position 77,130 of record CAYXAU010000012.1, read on the forward strand.
CCAGAAAGAAACGGTCGTGACTGATGACCATCGCGCAGCCGACGAAGCCGTTGAGCGCGTCCTCGAACAGCCGCAAGGCCCCGACGTCGAGGTCGTTCGTCGGCTCGTCCAGCAACAGCAGGTTCCCCCCCCGCCGGACGAGCTTGGCCAGGTGAACCCGGTTGCGCTCGCCCCCTGACAGGTCCCCCACCTTCTTCTGTTGATCCGGACCCTTGAAATTGAAACGCCCGACGTAGGCGCGCGAGGCCACGCGCCGCGTCCCGACGAGGATCTCCTCCTCGCCGCCGGAAATTTCTTCCCAGACGGTCTTGGCCGGATCGAGCGCGTCGCGCTGTTGATGCACGGAGGCGAGTTGGACCGTTGAGCCCAGGCGGACCCGTCCCGCGTCCGGCGCCTCCTCTCCCGTGATCAGCCGGAAGAGCGTCGTCTTGCCGGCGCCGTTCGGCCCCACGACGCCGACGACGGCCCCTCGGGGCATGACGAAAGAGAGGTTCTTGATCAGCCGCAGGTCGCCGTAGCCTTTGGCGACCGATTCGAAGCTCAGCACGTCCTGACCGAGCGGCGGCCCGGCGGGAATCTCGATCGCTTCGGCGTCGTCCGCCTCGGCGCGGGCGTGGACGAGCATTTGCTCATACTGCGCCAGCCGAGCGCGGCTCTGCTCGCGCCGATCCGCCGCGCTCATCCGGATCCATCTGAGCTCCCGCTCCAGCGAGCGACGCCGGCTGGAATCTCTCTTCTCGACGCGGGCCAGCCCCTCCAGCTTCTGCGCGATCCAGCCGCTGTAATTCCCCCGGAAGGGAATGCCCTCCCCGTGGTCGAGTTCGAGAATCCACTCGGTCACGCGATCGAGGAAGTATCGATCGTGGGTCACGACGATGACCGTGCCGGGATACTCGCGCAATTGAGCCTCCAGCCACTCCACCGTCTCGGCGTCCAGATGGTTGGTGGGCTCGTCCAGGAGCAGGACGTCGGGCCGTTCCAGCAGGACGCGGCAGAGCGCCACGCGCCGTCGCTCGCCGCCGGATAGCCGGCCCGCCGACAGGTCGTCGGGCGGCAGGACGAGCGCGTCGGCGGCACGGTCTATCCTCGATTGTAGGTCCCACCCGTCGGCGGCGTCGATCGCGTCCTGAAGCTCCGCCAGGCGCTTCATGGCTTTGTCCATCGCTTCCGGATCGAGCGGCGAAGCCAGGCGCGCGGAGACTTCGTCGTATTCGTCCAGCAGGGTTTTGATGGGGGCAAAGGCGGCCTCGACGTTCTCGCGCACGGTGGCGTCCCAGTCCAGTTCCGGTTCCTGGGCGGCCAGCCGCACGCGGACACCTTTCTCCGGCGCCGCGTGCCCCTGGAACTCCTGATCGACGCCGGCCATGATTCGGAGGAGCGTGCTTTTGCCGGCCCCGTTGTCGCCGACGACCCCGATCTTGGCGCCGGGGAAGAAACTCAGGCTGATATTCTTGAGCACCTTCTTCGGCCCATAGGACTTATTGAGCCGGATCATGGTGAAGACGTAGGGGGCGGCCATCGGGGGGACTTCTCCGGGGGCGGCGTTCCCGCGGGCCCGCCAGTCTATTTCAGGCGGCCGCGCCGGTCGATCCTCCGTTTTGTCGTCCGGGGGCGCTTCGTAGGGAAACCGTTGTCCCGCCGGCGTGAATGCGGTACAAAGGGGAAACCATGAAGGCAATCGGGCGCGGTCAGCGTGAACGGCGTCCTTCCAGAGGCCCGCGGGGCGTCCTGCTTTTGATCGCCGCGGGCGGGCTCCTCGGCTCGGCGGCCCCCTCGGTCGTCTTCGGTCAGGCGGAGCCGTCGCCCGTCAGTTTCGCCCGTCAGATCCATCCGATCCTTATGCGAAGCTGCGCGCGGTGCCACGCCGGCGGCAAGGAGGAGGGGGGCTTCAGCATCGAGTCCCGCGAGCGGTTTCTGCTCGGCAGTTGGACGGGACCGGTCGTGATCGAAGGCCAGGCCCAGGCCAGCCCGCTGATGGCGTTGCTGACCGAGCGGACGCCCGGCGTCTTCATGCCCAAGGAAGGTCCCCGCCTGTCGGCCGAAGAGATCGAGCTTATCGCGGCTTGGATCGACCAGAACCTCCCGTGGGAAGCCACCGTCCCCGGAGCGGCCGAGGGGGGCGCCTCGGTCCTTCTGCGTCGTGTGGAACCCCCGCCCGCCCGGGGTCGCGCCGCTCGGTCCCACCCCATTGACGGCTTCATCGGGGCCTATCTCCGGGAGCGCGCCCTCCGCGCCCCGAAGCCGGTCGACGACGCCGTTTTTCTCCGCCGCGTCTGGCTCGATACGGTCGGGCTCCCTCCCGGCGCCGAGGCGATCGAGGCCTTCTCGAACGATCGCGCGCGGGACAAACGCCCGGCCGTCGTAACGAACCTGTTGGCCCGTCGGCGCGATTACGCCGAGCATTGGATGAGTCTCTGGAACGATCTGCTCCGGAATGACTTCGCCGGGACGGGCTACATCGACGGCGGGCGCAAGCAGATCACCGCCTGGCTCTTCGAGGCGCTCGCCACAAACCGTCCCTTCGACCGGTTCGTCCGGGAACTCATCGACCCCTCGGCCGCCTCTGAGGGCTTCATCAAAGGCATCGTCTGGCGCGGCGTCGTCAATGCCAGCCAGACGCCGGAGATGCAGGCGGCCCAGAACCTCGCTCAGGTTTTTCTCGGGACCAATCTCAAATGCGCCTCCTGCCACGATAGTTTCATCAACGCCTGGAAGCTTCGGGACGCCTACGGCCTGGCCGCCGTCTTCGCCGAACGCGAGCTCGAAATGGTCCGCTGCGACGCGCCGACCGGTCGTCTGGCCGCCCCGGCTTTCCTCTATCCGGAATTGGGCGCGATCGCCCCGGAACTGGATCGTCCGGCCCGAATCCAACGCCTGGCGGAGATCGTCACCAGCCCCGACAACGGTCGCCTCGCCCGAACGATTGTCAATCGTCTGTGGCAGCGGGTTTTCGGGCGCGGCCTGGTCGAGCCGGTCGATGACCTGGATCAGCCGGCCTGGCAGCCGGAGCTGCTGGATTGGCTCGCCGCCGATTTCGTCGATCACGGCTTTGACCTTAAACGCGCGCTATCGCTCATGCTGACGTCGGAGGTTTATCAGTGGCCCGCCGTTCCATGGACCGAAACGCCGCAGAAGGACTACGTCTTCCGCGGCCCCGCCGTCCGCCGCCTCACGGCCGAGCAATTCCTCGATAGCGTCGCCTCCCTGACCGGCGTCTGGCCGCGCGACCTCGGGGTTCACGTCGATCTGACGGCCGGCGAAGGGTACCCTGAGGAGGAAGCCCGGATGGCCGAGGGCCTCGCCCGCGCACGGTGGATTTGGAATGATCCCGCGGCGGACCGCCAAGCCCCCGCCGGGACGATCCAGCTTCGCCGGTCGTTTCCGTTGGAGGCCCCGCCCGACCCGGATGGACTTCCGGCCTTCCTGGTCGTGGCTTGCGATAATCGATGCGCCGTCTATTTGAACGGTCAACTCCTCGGCGAGGTCCGCGGCTGGCAGAGCCCCAAGGCCTTTTCGCTCGATGGTGGGCTCAGCGCTGGGGCGAACCTTCTGGCCGTGGAAGCCCACAACAACCCGGCGGGGCCGGCGGGCGTGCTGATCTACTTGAGGGCGGGCGAGGGAGCCGGCGCCTTCGACCTCGTCAGCGACGAAAGCTGGCGCGTGGCCGCGACGGCCGCCGAGGCGGGGCGCGAGCCCCCTTTCGACGATTCCGCCTGGAAGGCGGCCTCGGTTCTCGGTTCCCCCGATGCGCCGCCGTGGCGCGCCCTCGACGCGATGATCGGAGCAGCCCGACTGCATGTGCGATCGCAGACGGCGACGCCGCGGGCATGGCGGCGCCCCGCCGCCCCGCTCGCGCGCGTGCTCGGACGCCCCAATCGGGAGCAGGTCGTCACGACGCGGCCCGTCTTCGCGACCACCCTCCAGGGCCTGGCTCTCACCAACGGGGAGGAGCTCGCCGGGACGCTCGCCGAAGGCGCCGCCCGGTGGGTCGAACGGGGCCCTCGCGCGTCGCAGGCGCTGGCCCGGAGGTTATTCTTCCAGGCGCTCGGCCGGGAGCCGTCGCGCGCCGAGGCGCGGCTGGCGCGAGACCTGATCGGTGATCCTCCTCGTCAGGAAGGCGTCGAGGACCTGCTCTGGATTCTCGTCAATCATCCGGAGTTCCAGTTCATTTATTGATGACGCGGCTCGCCGCCGGCGAGACAATGACTCATGAGCGACCCCGGAATGAAGTCTAAGCGTCGGGATTTTCTTCACCGAAGCGGCGCCGTCGCGCTCTCCACGATCGCCGCCCCGTTGGCCCGCGCGATCCCGCCCAGCGACGCCCCCACGTCGCGGGCCGACCGGCTCATCGTCCTCTGGATGGCCGGCGGCATGGCCCATACCGAAACGTTCGATCCCAAACGCTATACCCCCTTCGAGCCGGGTCTTGATCCCGCGCGCGTGTTGAGCACGTTCCCCTCGATCCCGACGAGTCTCGACGGTGTCCGCCTCTGCCGGGGCCTGGAGCGCATCGCGTCGATCCTGGACCGCGGCACGCTCATCCGGACCTACCAGGCCGGCGACCTCGGTTTCATCCTGCACTCGCGCCATCAGTATCAATGGCACACCGGCTACGCTCCGCCGCAGACGGTCGCCGCACCGCATCTGGGGTCCGTCGTCGCGCGCACGCTCGGCCCGCTCAATCCTGACGTCCCGGCCTTCATCGACATCGGCCAGCGCTTCGACGTCGGCGAGGGGGAGGAGCTCAAAGCCTTCCACACGGCCGGCTTCCTGGGCTCCGAATACGGCCCCTTCCTGATCCCCGAGCCCGCCCGCGCGGCCGAAGGCGTTCGTCCCCCCGGCGGGATGGAACTCTCCCGGTTCGAGAACCGCCATCGCGCTTACCGGGCCCTGGTCGAGAAGGGCCCGCTCGGCCGCCATGGAAGCGACGAACAGAAGGCCTCGCTCCTGCGCGCGATGGAGAACGCCCATCGGCTGTTGACCTCGCCGGCCGCCCGCGCCTTTGATCTCTCGCTCGAACCGGAAGCGCTGCGGGCCGAATACGACACGGGGCGGTTCGGCCTCGGGTGCCTGCTCGCCCGGCGGCTCGTCGAGGCCGGGGCCCGTTTCATTGAGGTCACGACCGAGTACATTCCCTTCGAGTACTGGGACACGCACGAAAACGGCCATACGCGGACGACGGCCCTCAAGCAGGCGATCGATGCGCCCGTCGCCCGGCTGATCCTCGATCTCGAAGAGCGGGGCCTCCTGGATCGGACGATCGTCGTCCTGGCCAGCGAATTCAGCCGCGACATGATGCTCGAAGGTCGCCCCGAGGCGAAGGTCAAGGATCAAGTCGAGGTCCCGCCCGTCCTCCAGGAAATGAAGCACTACGGGATGCACCGTCACTTTACCGGCGCGGGCTCCGTGCTGATTTTCGGCGGCGGGTTCCGCCGGGGGTTCGTCTATGGAACGACCGCCGAGGAGCGTCCGTGCGCCATCGTCGAGAAACCCGTCACGATTGAGCATCTCCACGCCACGCTCTATACGGCGCTCGGGATCTCCCCCCGCCAGGCCTACGAAGTCGAACGCCGCCCCTTCTACGTCACGCGGGACGGCCTGGGCGAGCCCATCGCCGAGCTGTTCGCCTGACGGGGTCCCTGTTGTCTCAGATTCGCTTTTTCTCCGCGCTCTTTGCGTCTCTGCGGTAGAGATTCCTCCCGGAACGTGGAGAGGACCCTCTCGCCGAGGCCGCTGCGCGGGGTCTCTATGGGTTCGGAACCGGCGGCTCGATGTCGTGCCAGTGGCCGTGCTCCTCGGACCAGACTTTTCCGGGGGGCGGCGTTCCCGGTGGGGCCGGCGCCGGACGGAATCCGAGGTTCGCGCCCGCGCTTCCGGGCACGCCGGACGGATCCGGCGCGATGTTATGCCAATGGCCGTGCTCCGGCGACCAGACCTGCCCGGGGGGGGGCGTTCCCGGCGGGGGCGTGAAGAGGGGGGCGGGATTGACTTCCTGGGAGACGGCGGCCGGTGGAACCGACGTGCCCCCGCGCCCCCGCGTATAGACCGCCGCGACAGCCAATGCGATCAGGCCGAGCAAGCCCAACACGTAAAACGTCAACCGGCGGCGCTCCGTCGGCGGAAGAACCCCTGGCCGACCGCAACAACGTTTATACTTGCGACCGCTGCCGCATGGGCAGGGCTCGTTTCGGCCGGGTGGGCGCGCCATGCCGCGTCGTCCCTTTCGCTGGGGGCCTTACCCTGGCGCCATCATACCGGGCGTCCACGCGCGCGCAAGCTTCTCCGGCCGGCAAGGGGTCGCTGACCCTCCGACGTCGGTTCGCGCCTCATAATCGTCCTCGCCGCCCGTAGTAAAACGCCAGCGCGGCGGGGACGCCGAACGAGAGCAGGTCCTCGCCCGTCACGAAGCCGACCGGAATGGCCCCTTGATAGAACTGAAGATTGATGAGGAGGCCGGGCAGGATCGTTAAACCGGCGCAACAACCGCCGGCCATCCAGCCGGAGGCCCCGCCCAGCCAGCTTCCGACGGTGACCAGCGCCCCCACCCCCAGCGAAAACCAGACGTAATTGGTCATCGTCAGGCGAACAGTTGTCAGCCAGAGGGCGTAGCTCAGGGCCGCGCCCATCACCGCCAGAACGAAGCCCCTGAGCGTCATCGGCGTCCCATCCCGTCGCGAGGCGCCGAAGGGCCGCCTGCCGGTTCGGCGACCCCTCCCGTTCAATCGAGCCCGCGCTCGGCCATGTCGATGGCGGCGAACATGGCTTTGCCCTTGTCGAGCGTCTCCTCGAATTCTTTGGCCGGCTCGGAGTCGGCGACGATGCCGGCTCCGACCTGGACGTAGGCCCGGCCTCGCGCGATCAACACCGTCCGGATGGTAATGCAGGTATCGACGTTGCCGCCGAAGGCGAAATAGCCGGCGGCGCCGCCGTAAGGCCCGCGTCGCCGCGTCTCCAGCTCGTCGATGATCTCCATGGCCCGGATTTTGGGGGCCCCGCTCAACGTTCCGGCGGGCAGGGCCGCCCGCACGGCGTCAAATCCGTCGCACTCGGGCCGAAGTTGCCCGCGAACATTGCTCACGATATGGACAACGTGCGAATAACGTTCAATGGTCATCAGGTCATCTACGTGAACCGATCCCAGCGTGCAGACGCGCCCACAATCGTTGCGCCCCAGATCGACGAGCATGATGTGTTCGGCCCGTTCCTTCGGATCGGCCAGCAGTTCGGCCTCCAGGGCCCGATCTTCCTCGGCTGAGAGCCCCCGCGGGCGCGTCCCGGCGATCGGCCGAAGGATCACCTCGCCCCCCTTGACCGTCACCAGCACCTCAGGACTCGAACCCGCGAGCATCATGTCCCCATCCCGCAGAAAGAACATGTAGGGGGAGGGATTGACCGCCCGCAGCGCGCGGTAGACGTCGAACGGATCGCCGCCGAACGGCCGCTCGAACCGCTGCGAGAGCACGACCTGGAAGATATCCCCGGCGAAGATATACTCCCGCGCCCGTTCGACGGCGGCTTTGAAGGCCTCCGGCGTCATGTTGCTCCGCATCGCTGAGCTCTGACCCGCCCCATCGGGATTCCTCGGCGGCGCGGCGGCCGCCGGCGAGACTCCCTTGAGCCGCGCGGCGAGGCGATGGATTTCACCGCAGGCGCGCGCATAGGCCGCTTCCGGCGAACCCGTCACGTGGGCGTTGGCGATGATCAAGGCCCGCCGCCGGGCGTGATCGAACGCCACGAGGGCGTCGGCAATCATAAACGCCAGGTCCGGCACCTGGAGATCGTCCTCGTTTTCGTCGGGCAGGCGTTCGTAGCGTCGCACCAGGTCATAGGCCATGTAGCCGACGGCCCCGCCGACGAACGGCGGCAGCCGAGGGTCCGTCACGGGACGATAGACCCGCATGAATTCCCGGACGAAAGCCAGCGGGTCCGCCACCGCGAATCTTTCTTCGACCCCCTCGCGTTCGACGCGGACCTCGCCGCCGCGGCTCCGGATCACGGCCGTGGGGTCGCAGCCCAGAAATGAATAGCGCCCGATCCGTTCTCCGTGCTCGACGCTTTCGAGGAGGAACGCCTGTGGACCCCGGCAGAGCTTCCTGAAGGCCGATACCGGCGTCTCCATGTCGGCCAGCATTTCGGCCCAGACGGGGATCAGGTTCCCCTGTTCGCACCGTCGCTTGAAGGTCTCGAGGTCGGGTCGGATTTCCATCGATCGGGGGCGCTTTCGGTTCAGTCGGAAGTCCCGTCGGCGGCGGGCGAGCCGCGGCGCCGAACTTCCACCCCGGCTCGCCGTTCCAGGACGCGGACGAGCGCTCCGTTGTCGTCCCGGCCGCGACCCTCCTCGACCAGCTCGGCGAGCATGTCTCGCACCTGACGCGTCACGGGCAGGTCCACGTTCAATTGCCGCGCCGCCTCCAGCGCCAGATTCAGGTCCTTGAGGTGCAATTGAACCATGAAGCCGGGTTCAAAATCGCGCGCGACGATCTTTGGCACCTTGTTTTCGAGCGACCAGCAGGCCGCCGCTCCCCCCCGGAGGGCCTGAAACATTTTCTCGGGGTCCAGCTCCGCCTTCGCCCCCAGGACGAACGCTTCGGCCACGGCCTCGATCGTCGTGGCGCAGATGATGTTGTTGGCCAGTTTCGTCGTTTGGCCCGCCCCCCACCCGCCGATCAGAATCGAGCTCTTGCCCAGCGTCTGAAAAATCGGCTTGACGCGCTCGAAGACCTCGGGCGGTCCGCCGGCCATGATCGACAGCGTGCCGCGGATCGCCCCTACGTCTCCCCCGCTCACGGGCGCTTCCAGAAAATCGATCCCCACCGCCGCCAACCGTTCCCCGATCGTCCCGCTGACGCGCGGGGAGATCGTGCTCATGTCAATCACCGTCAGCGGGAAGGGCCGTTCCCGGGCGTCGGCCCGAGGGGTCTCGATGAGGCCCATCGCTCCCAAACAGACCTGCTCCACGTCCGGGGAATCGGGGAGCATTGTGATGACAACGTCGCTCCGCTCGGCGACCGCCCGTGGGGATTCCCGGGCTTCAGCCCCCTCGGCCTTGAGTTCCTCGACCGGGCCGGGGCTGCGGCTGCGGACCGTCAGGCGATAGCCGGCTCGGAGCAAATTCCGCGCCATCGGTTTCCCCATGAGGCCGAGTCCGATAAAGCCGATGCGCGCAACCCCGGGCGCCGCTTGTGGAATGTGTAATGACATCAATCGTTAACCAAATAGACACAAAGACACACGTGGATTACATAATCGACATGTTATCATCGCTGACCAATAGTCCCGCACCAAAAGTATTCTTTATGTAATCTACTTGGAGCCTTTGTGTTTTGGTGGTTCATCCCTCCCTGACGCGCCCGCGATCGCTCAGGAGAACTCCGCGATATTGACGGCTCCCTCGCGGGCCGCAATTCGACCTCGCCGGCCGACCCACTCTTCCTTCATCAACGCTTCCATCAGGTCATGATCCTCGCGGTGGGTCTGCGCCCAGACCCGCCGTCCCGTCGGCGAACGGCCGCAGAGAATCCCCACCTCGGGGTCCCCGTCGCGCGAGTGCCAGACCGTGTAGCCGTCGACGGAGAATTCCCCGTGCGGTTCCGGGTCGAGTTCGAGATTCGGCGGGAGGGCGAGTCGGCGTTGAAACTCCTCCGGCGGCGTGCGGGACCAGGGGCGGTCGGGCTCGCGCGCGCCGTAAATGCCGACGCCGTGTTTCGTGGAATAGTAACCGTTGGAAGTAATCATGCCGAAGGCGTCCGGGGCGGAGCGGCAGCGCCCGACGGCCTCGGCGATCGCGTGCGTGACGTAATTGTTGCCCGGCCCGCCGAAGTAGGGAAGCCCCCCCGTCAGCGTCATCGGCCGCGGGTCCGCCTCGTCGAGCCCGATCACCAGGCGCGACAGTCGTGGCATGCAGGGGAAGCAACTGTAAAAGTCGAAAAAGTCGATGTCCGAAAGCGCGAGGCTCGCCTGGCCAAGGGCGTCCTCGACGATGGCCGAGAGCGCCGGAGAGGCAGCGAGATCGGGGCGTTCGCTCACGAACCAGGCGTCGTGCGCGTCCTGCCCGCCATGGAGATAGACCCACTTCGAGGAGGGAACGCCGAGGGCGCGCGCCGTCGGTGGCGTCGTCAGGATCAGGGCGGCGGCCATATCGACGGCCATGACGGCGTTCAGGTACTTGGTGTACGGAAAGGCGATCATCCGGTTTTCGGGCGAGGTCGCGACGATTTCCTCGGCCGTGCGGGCCACGGGGAACCACGCGTTCGGGTTGCCGGCCGCCACGGCGCTGTAAGTCTCGCCGAATCGGCCGAGGGCGTGGCGCTGCTCCTCGGGGGACAGGCCCAGCCTCGCCCGAAGGGCGTTCTCGATGATCGGATAGATCTTGATCGGCCGATCGGCGAAGTGAGCCTGCTCGATCTGATTCGTTCCGGGCCGGGTGATGCCGACGAGCGGCACCTGGACTTTGTCCTTGAAAAAGCCCAGGTCCCGCCCGGCCCGCATGGCCAGCGAGACTGATTTCATCACCTCGCAGCCGACCAGGATCGCCAATCGGCTGCGTCCGGCCGCCAGGTTGTCGGCGATGCGGTTGACGAACCATTGGGGCGTGTTACCCCCGATGGCTGAGTATTCGCGGGTTGGAGGCTGAAAGTTGAGCGCCTCGGCCAGGGCCGTGGGCGCGTCCCGATGATTCCAGCTCAGGAGATGGACGACGTGCAGGGCGTCGGCCTGGCTCAGCCTCGCCCCGAGGCCGGCGTCTTCGGCGGCCATCACGACGGCCCGGCGCATGAACTCAATCGGATGGATGAAGTCCTCGATCGACTTGACCCGATGAGTGATCTGGGCCGCGCCGATCAGGATGGGTCGATCGGACATCGGGAACCTGCGGAGACGACCGCCGGGACTTCACAAGGGCGCGTCGACGCTCCTCGGATGCTCGCGTATTGAGATGATTGAGCTTGCAACGCCCGGCGCTCCCCTTTCCTTCTTACACCATCGTTGGCCGGGAATCGAGTTTCAATCGAGCCACCCGCGTTGAGCCTCCGCGATCTTCGACCCCGGCCAGATAGTCCGTGACAGATTTCCGGAAGTGAGCTACAAGGGACAAAGATTACGGATGACCAGTGGCTTCACGCGCGCGGCGCTGGTCGCGGGGGGTTCTTCAGGAGGCACCTCATGAGACGCCAAGCATTCCTGGCGGGCGTCGTCCTGATCGGGACGATCGCCGCCGGCCCGGTCGCGATATTTGCCCAGTCCCCGACGAAACTGGACCCCTTTCTTTCCCGTCTCGTTCGCCAATACAACGCCGGCGGCGAGGCCGCCGCGCGGGCGGCCGCCGAGAGCCGGGGCCTGAAGGTCCGCTCGACGCCGCAAGGGGCCCTCCTTCCGGTGATCCTGGAGCCCGCCGCCGGGTTGACGCCCTCCGGGATCGATTCCAACCGCCTTGGGGCGAGAGGGGCGCAGGTTGAGGCCGCCTCGCGCTCCTTCCTGCGGGTTCTGGTTCCGCTCGGGGCGATCGCGGCCCTGGCCGATTTGCCCGACATCCGCGTCGCCCGCCCGCCTTATCCCGTCGTCGAGCTCGGCGGCATGGGGGCCAATGTGTCGGAGAGCGTCGACCTGACCGGGGCGGGCGCGCTTCAGGCCAACGGCATCACGGGGGCCGGGGTGAAGGCGGCCGTCGTCGATCTGGGCTTCTCGGGTCTGGCCAATGCGATCAGCGCCGGTGAATTGCCGGCTTCGACGATCGGCGTGGACTTCAGCGGCACGGGGCTCGAGGCCGACACCAGCCACGGCGTCGGCGTGGCTGAGCACCTGGTGGACATGGCTCCCGGCGTCAGCCTTTATTGCCTTAAGATCAGCGACGAGGTGGATCTGGAAAACGCCGCCGCCTATGTCGCCGCCAACGGCATCCGGATCGCCAATCATTCGGTCGGCTGGGTTCTGGCCAGCTACTATGATGACACTGGCCCCATCAACGGCATCGTCAACCGCTCGCGCGATGATGACGGCGTCTTCTGGGCCGTTGCCGCGGGCAACGACGCTCAGCGCCACTGGCGGGGGAGCTGGGCCGATCCGGACGCCGACAACTGGCTCAATTTCTCCGGCACCGATGAGCAAATGGCCCTCACTTCAGGCAGTTCGGTCGCCTACATTTTCCTCAACTGGAATCAGTACGGCAATTCGGTGACGGACCTGGACCTCTACGTCGTCGATTGGCGAGGCCGCATCGTCGCCCGCAGCGAGGGCGTTCAGAACGGCCTCCAGGACCCCGCCGAGGCCGTCGGCTTCTTCTATCAGGTGGGACGAGCCCCTTATAGCGTGCTCGTCCGCCGCTTCTCCGGCCCGACGACCGGCCTCGATATGACGATCTTCAGCTTCTACAACAACCTGGAATACGCCAGCGCGGCCCACAGCCTCATGGACCCGGCCAATGCTCACGGGGCCTATAGCGTCGCCGCCATCAATCAGGCTGATTGGACGTTGGAATCCCCCCCGCCGGAACCCTATTCCAGTCAGGGGCCGACCAACGACGGCCGGCTCAAGCCCGATCTGACGGCGCCCGACGGCACCACCAGCCTGACCTATGGCGTCAAGGCATCCTTCGGCACCTCGTTCAGCTCGCCGACGGTCGCCGGCGCCGCCGCGCTCCTCCTGGAGATCAACCCCGAAGCGACGGCGTCGGACCTCGCCGACGATCTGAACCTCATGGCCATCGACATCGGCAGCCCGGGCGCCGATACGGTCTTCGGCGCCGGCAAGCTCAATTTCCCCGTCGAGGCCACCCCCACGCCCGAGCCCACCCCGACGCCCGAGCCCACGCCCACCCCGACGGCCACCTCCGTCCACGTGGCCTCGATTACCGTGGGCACGGTCGATCGGACCAAGGGCTTCAAGAGCGCGCAGGCGACGGTCACCATCGTCGACGATACGGGCGTTCCCGCGGCCGACACCGTCGTGACGGGTAGTTTCACCGACGGAATCAACGAAATCGTTTCGGCGACCACCGACGCCAACGGCGTCGCCGTCCTCGTGACCTCCGCCTCGGTTAAAGGACGCCTCAAGTTCACGTTCTGCGTCACCGACGTCGCTCACCCGACGCTCGCTTACGACGCCTCGGCCAACGTCCAGACCTGCGCCTCGAACTAAGTTCAGCGCCGCCGGCGAGAGTTTAAACGCGCGACTGCCTCAGGGGCAGGCGAAGGGTGAAGGTCGTCCCTTCGCCCGGCCGGGTCTCGAAGTCGATGTCGCCGCCGTGATCGAGGATCAGTTTCCGCGTCGCCGCCAGGCCGATCCCCGTCCCCTGCGAGCCCTTTGTCGAGAAGAAGAGATGGAAGAGCCGCCCCTGGTGCTCGGGGGCGACGCCGCAGCCGTTGTCGTGGACCTCGATCCGGACCTCGCTCCGCTCCGGTTCGAGCCGCGTCTGGACGCGCACGACGCCCGGGCGGCCCGGCGGGATGGCGTCGAGGGCGTTCGTCACCAGATTGATCAGCGCGTCGTGAATCCGGTCGGGGTCGATCTCGATCTCGCCCAGCCGGAGGTCCAGATCCGGCAGGAGCGTCGTCTGATGATCGATCGCTCGCTCCTCGAGATTCTCAAGGACTTCCAGAAGGAGGGCGTTTAGGTCCACCGGCCGCATGTGCAGCTCCGCCACTCGATAGTAGTTGAGCATGTTCTCGACGAGCGCGCTGATCTTCCGGTTGGCCTTCTTGAGCACCTTCCACCCTTGCCTCAATTGGTCGAGGCTCTCGCGCTTGAGTCCCGCGTCGATGAGATACTCCCCGCCCCGCATCGTCATCAGCACGTTCTTGATGTAATGGGCGACGCCGGAAAGCGAGAGGGCCACCGCGGCCAGTTTCTCGGCTTCGATTCGCGCCTGCCGCATGCGCGTCTTCTCGATTTCAATAGCCACCTGCTGGCAGATCGTCTCAAAGACCGTGACTTCGTCCGGCGTGAAGTGGTGCACGTGGTCCTTGCGCGCCGTCATCACGCCGATGACCTGGCCGTGAAGCTTGAGCGGCGAACAGAGGTAAGCGAAAAACGCCCGCTCACGGGTCGTCGGCAGCGGGTCGTAGCGCGCGTCTCGCGTGGCGTCCGGCAGGGCGAGCGTTCGCCCGGCCTCGGCCACCCAGCCGGGAATCCCCCGCCCGGCGGCGAAAGCGGCCCGTCCCACGAGCGAGGGCTCGAACCCGACGTTGCTGCGCATGACGAGCCGCGTTTGGGTCTCGTCCCACAGATAGATCGAGCTGGTCTGGACGCCCATCGTCCGGGCCGTCGCCCTCACGATCCGGTTGAGCGTCTCCTCCAGGCCCAAGTCCGACCCCACGTAGCCGCTGATCTCCAGGAGGGCGCTCAGGACACGGCTGGAAGGCTCGGCCGCGACCGCGTCGGCCGGGCCCGAAGGGATGGAGGCCGGCCGAGGCTCGACGGATTCAAGTTCGGCCGAGCGCGAACCGGCTTCAGTCGGCCTTGCGGCGGCGGGGGAAGCGGCGCTTGTCGGTTCCATCAGCTTGGGGCCGGCCGGGTCGGCGTCGGGCCATCATCCACGGCTGTTGCCTCGGCGAGGCCGGAGCCCGCAGCACTTTACCACACAAAACCGAAAGCGGCGACGGTTCTGATGAGAAAGGAAAGGGGCCAAGCGCGTGAGGCGATGGGGGGGACGCTGCCACGCGGCTCCGTTCCAGTCCTGACCGGCTAGCGCGGCCGGATTTCGTAGCTTCGCGGCGTGGGTTGAGCCCGCTCGGCGATCCGGGCTTCCTGCTGGCGGATCAAGGCCTCCAGGGCCTCCATTTCCGCCGGGAATTGCTCGTTGCCGGCGTTGCCGCCCCCGGCCTGCGCTCGCCGGCCATAGATGTATTCGCCGTTGTGAGCCCGCCATCGGTGAAAGAACGTCCGGTTCTTGCGCACGATGGCCTGCCGGAGCGCTTCGGCGGGCGCGGCGTCGCCTTCAAGGTCGAGAAAAACGCGTCCCGACTCACCGCCGCTTATGTCGAATCGGCGGAGGAGCTCGCCGCCGCGCAGGACGTCGTAGCGACCCGGCGGCAGGCCATCGATCCAGAGCCGACCGCTCGGCTGCTCGGCGAAGAATTCACCCCGCCGCGCCCCGCCTTCGCCGGCGTCGATCGGCGGAGCAGGGGGATCGAGCCATCCCTCGAGAACCTCGAACCGCGCGCCATGCGGCTGTGGGTCGACCCCGAAGAGCCGAGCGCCCACGATTTCATGGCCCGCGGTTCCCCGATCTTTCAGTCGGAGTTCCCAGCCGCCGGCGGGCGTCAATCCAAGCGCCCTTAGAACTTCCCAGCCGATGCGCCAGTATCCATAGGCGTTGGGATGAACGCCGTTATCCGTCACGAGGGGCCTCATCTCCCCGGTCGGCGCCGGTTGGAAGGCATTGAAAAGATCGACGAAGCGGAATCCGGCGTCGGCGGCCAACTCCTCGACCGCCTTCGAATAAAGCTCCAGCGCGCGGTTGTGTTCCGACGGATCAGGCAGCGGCGGCCCCAGGGCTTCGTGTCGGATGGGAGAGAGGACGACCACTCGCGCCCCCGTCCGGCCAAAGAGCGCCAGCAGCCGGGCATAATCCTGGCGAAATCGCTCCAGGCCGGCCATTCCGTCCCACGAAGCGGCCATCCCATAAGCCGAAAAGATGACGGTCGGCCCGAAGGCGTCGAGATGTTGCTCCAGCGGGCCAAAGTTCAGTGGGCGCGCCTGGGTCGTCGGCGTATCCCCTGCCCAGCCGAAATTGCGGAACTTGAGCCGTCGGCCCGGAAAGCGGCTCGTCAACAGCGTCTCCACGTAGCCGTGGTGCAAATCGCGTTCGATCAGCGTGTCCCCCACGAACGCGATCCGCTCGCCGTCTCGCAGTTCGAAACCTCTCGGGGGAACGTCCGCCCGCGGCTGCGGCCAATCGGGCGGCGGCAACCCGAGCGCCCAATGCACGCCGTTGATCACCAGCCGCCGGAAGCTTTCGACCTCGAAGTCCTCCGGGTGCCCCATCGTGGTCATGAAAACCCGCCCGCCGCCGGGATGCGTATGCGTCCAGGCGACCGGGTTCACGGGGCGCTCCTCCGGTTCCCCTCGGCCCGGCCCGACCGATCGGCCCATGAGCAGCAGCTTCGCCGTCTCCGGCGGATAGTCGGGAAGGACGTGATAGAGCCAGGACCGGACGTGGAAGCCGCGCTCGACCCCTTTGAGAATGGGGTGATCCTCGGCCCCCGGGGCCCAGCTCACGTCGGTGCTCGACTCATGGCCGTAATGGTAAATCCACGGCGCGCCGAGCACTCGCGCTCCAAAGGCGTTCCACCTCTCCCGGAGCGGGTCCCCTTCGGCGTAATTGAAACCGTGAGTGCTCGTGCGGAACCCGACGACCGGTTTGCCGCGGGCCAGATAATCGCCGATGCGTTCGACCTGTTCCGGCGGGAGCGTGCGGAACCGGATGAAAAAGACCGCCAGATCGGCCTCGGCCAGGATGTCCAGGTCCGGCAGATCGTTCATCCGTCGGCCCGCCTGCGGCGTCCAGTCGTCCTCGATGCGCCGGTCATGCAGAAACGTCGTCCTCATTCCATGGCCTTCGGTCAGCGCCCGCCCGATCTCCTCCATGGTTCGCTCGGATTTGTACTCGTTCTCCCCGACGACGAAGACGACGTGGGGCCGCGCCCCTTCGGTCGGTCCGGTCTCCTGGCCCCATGCCGGGAGCGCCGCCGGAACCAGCGCCCATGCCAGAAAAGCTGCCCGCATGATTGGCCTCCTTGGCTCGGCCCAGGCGCTCGCGCGCCGTCCAGCCGGACCGGGCGAGCGGCTCACGTTGAGTCTTGAGGCTATCGCAGCGGCCGCGCCCGATCAAAGCCAGAGTGGGAGCCCACGACGGACCCGGCTTGAACCCGACCCCCCGAGGCCTTAAGCTTTAACCTGCCACGCGCGGGGAACAGAGGCGACGTGCGCAAGGGGGGGCCGGGAGCCTGGGCGTTGAGCGAAGAGCTGATCGGCCAGACCATCGGGGGCTATCAAATTCTCCGAACCATCGGGCGCGGCGGCATGGGGGTCGTTTACGAGGGGCAGCGGGTCGCCGACGGCCATCCCGTGGCCATCAAGGTTCCGCGCCAGGAACTGCGAGGCAACCCCGAGTACCTCGAACGCTTCCTGCACGAGGCGAGGACGGCGGCCCGCCTCCGGCACCCCCGCATCGTCGCCACCTACGAGGTCGCGGCCGAGGGGGACTTCCCCTTCATCGTCATGGAGTACGTCCGCGGCCGGACCCTCGCTATGGCCATCCGCAAGGCTTACAAGTTCGACGCCGATCAGGCGCTCGATATCGTGCATCAGGTCGCCAACGCGGTCGCGTTTATCCACGCCAATGACACGCTCCATCGCGACATCAAGCCGGCCAATATCCTCCTTGACGATGAGGGACGCGCCAAGCTGATGGACTTTGGCGTCGCCCGCGGCCAATCCCGCCTGGAAGAAGGGGCCATCGCCGACGAGGCCTGGATCGGCACGGCGGCTTACCAATCGCCCGAGCAGCTCGATGGCCGGAACGTCGATCTGCGCGCCGACGTTTACGCTCTCGGCGTCGTCCTCTTTGAAATGCTCGCCGGACGCGTCCCCTACGAAGCCCAGGAGAAAGAATCCCTCAAACGCGAGATTCTGACCTGCCCGCCTCCCCTGGAGCGCCTGGCCAACCCGACGGTTCCCCCCCTGCTGACGGAGGTTCTGGATTGCGCTCTGGCCAAGAACCCTGACGACCGTTACAGCTCCGCGGGCGAATTCCTGGCCGACCTGGAGGAGGTCATGCGCCAGATGGGGCTCAAACCGCAGCGTATCCGGGAGGAACCCCCGCCGCCGATCGAACCTTCAGCCGAGCCGGCCTCGGAAACGCCGGGGAGTCGCCCCGGCGCCATCGGCAATCTGATTCGCGGCCTCTTCCGCGGCTCGGCTTGATTCCGACGTTTGCCGGCGCGCTTAGTCCGAACGCCACCGCGATGGATTCCTTCGGCGTCCCCGCCGCGGCCGCGGGGGGATCATTCTGAGCGATCGAGGAGGGTCGCGTGATTGAGGAACGTCCGCTCAACTGGGGGAAGTGGGGCCCGGAGGATGAACGGGGGACGGCCAATTACGTCAGCCCGGAAGTTCTGCTCCGCGCCGTCGGGCTTGTTCGGCGCGGGCGCGTCTATCCGCTCGCCATTCCGCTCAAGGCTAAGGCCCCCATCTGGCCGGGCCGCCATCAGAACTGGCACGTCACGACGTTTCGCAATCTTCCGGGGCCGGGGCCGGGGGGGGCTGAGGACATCCTGATGATCCACACCCATGGCTCGACCCACGTCGACGCCTTGTGCCACTTCTTCGCCGACGGGCGCCTTTATAACGGCTTCCCCGCTGACAAGACGATCGACGCCCGCGGCGCCTCCCGCAATTCGATTGACCGTCTGGGGGCGATCGTCACCCGCGGCGTTCTCCTCGACGTCGCCGGCCATCATGGCCTCGATCATCTTCCGGCCGAGCACGTCATCACGCCCGAAGAGATCGAGGCCGTGGCCGCCGCCCAGGCCGTCGCCATCGGGCGCGGCGACGTCCTCCTCTTCCGGACCGGCTGGCTCAGAGTCTGGGAAGAGAGCGAAACGCGATTCAACGAGCGACAGCCGGGCCCCAGCCTGGCCGCGGCCCAATGGGCGGGGGCGCGCGCGGTCGTGGGGTTGGGGGCCGACAACAGCGCCGTCGAAGCTTACCCCGTGCCCGAGGGACTCGTCGTCCACCGCGAATTCCTCCGCAATCAAGGCGGCTATCTGATGGAACTCCTCGACCTGGAAGCCCTCGCGGCGGATCGAGTCTATGAGTTTCTTTTTGTGCTGGCCCCGCTGCGAATCGCCCGGGGGCTCGGCAGCCCCGTGACCCCCCTGGCCATCTGTTGAGGCCCCCAACGCCGCCCGTGCCGGTTTCATCGGCCGATTTCGTCACGGCCAGGGGGTCAAATCCACGATCCGCAGCCATTCCAGGATCGCCACGGCGATCGCTCCGAGAAGAAGGACCCGGAGGAGCCAGGCCGCGGGGCTGGCGCGACGGGCCGCTTCCATGCGCCGGCGCGTTTCCTGGCCGATAGCGCGGCTGGCGTCGGCGCAGGTCCGGCTACAGAAGATCGTCCCCTCGGCCCGGACGATGCATTCGGCGCAGGCCGGCCGGCCGCAACGGTGACAATTCGCCACAGCCGCGACTTCAGGGTGCAGATAACACGTTGCCTCCATCGGACACGCTCCCTTGCCCGGGACTGGGACGGCCCGGGGCTTTCGTTGTCGGTCGTTGGCCGACTCTCCGTGGGGGTTTTGTCAAACAGCTGACCCTCCGTCGTCATTTTCCCGTCTTTGGGCTTGCTTGGCTTGTCAAAGTTTTGGCATGCTTGCCCTCGCCAATGGCGGTCGTGTTAGGCGACCCCTCGCTCCGTTTCGGCATTTCTTGATCCAACTCAAGCTCGCCCCCCCGGCAGCGTCCTTGGCGTTCCGCGATCCCCAATGCCGACAAAGCCAAGCAAGCCGCGCGTCCTGATCATCGACGACGAGTGGACGATCCGGGACGTCCTTTCGACGATCCTCGAGGCCGAGGGCTTCGAGGTGGAGACGGCCGACGACGGCGCGGTCGGCATCGAGAAGCTGGAGGCGCGTGATTTTGACCTGGTCATCACCGATCTGAAAATGCCCCGGACCGAGGGCATGGAAGTGCTCAAACATCTGAGGGGGAAGAACAGCTCGACGTTGGCCATCGTCGCCACGGGGTTTGGCTCGATCGAGTCGGCCGTCGAGGCGCTCAAGAACGGCGCCTATGACTATATCACGAAGCCGTTTCATCTGGACGAGATTCGTTCGCGCGTCCGCAATGCGCGGGATTACCAACGCCTCCGCAACGAAAACCGGGACCTCCGCCGCCAGATCGTCTCGGCCGGCCGCGTCGACGCCTTGATCGGCAACTCCCCGCCCATGCTCGCCGTCAAGGAACTGATCCGGACCGTCGCCGACAGCGACTCCACGGTGCTCATTCTCGGCGAGCGCGGCACGGGCAAGGAGCTGGCCGCCAAGGCCATCCATTTTCATTCCGGCCGCGCCCGCCGCCGCTTGATCCCCGTCAATTGCGGCGCCATCCCCGAGGAATTGCTCGAAAGCGAGCTCTTCGGTCACGTCAAGGGGGCGTTCACCGGGGCGACGAGCGATCGCGCCGGCCGCTTCGAATTGGCCAACGGCGGCACCATCTTCCTCGACGAGATCGCCGAGATGAGCCCCCGGCTGCAGGTCAAGCTCCTTCGCGTGCTCCAGGAGCATCAGCTTGAGCCCGTCGGTTCCACGCGGACCCTTGACGTTGACGTGCGCGTCATCGCCGCCACCAACCGCAACCTGGAAGCCGAGGTCGGCGTCGGCCGCTTCCGCGAGGACCTCTTCGATCGCCTCAACGTCATCCCCGTGCGGCTGCCTCCCCTTCGCGAGCGCCGCGAGGATATCGCGTTGCTTCTGGCTCACTTCATTGAGCTTTTCAGGGCGGCCAAGGGGCGGGCCATTCAGGGCTTCGACCCCGAGGCCCTGGCGGCGCTGGTCGCTTACGACTGGCCGGGCAACGTCCGTGAACTCGAAAACCTCATCGAGCGCCTCAGCATCCTCCACGCCGGCCAGACGATCGGGCCGGATAGGCTCCCGGAAAGATTTCTCATCGCCGACGCGTCGGCGCGCCCGCCGGCGCCCGGCGGCATCCCGGAGACGGGCGTCGATTTGAACTCGCTCGTCGAGGACTATGAGCTGCGGCTTATCCGGTCGGCCCTGGAGCGGTCCCAGGGAGTCAAAACCCGCGCCGCTCGGCTGCTCGGCATCAAACGCACCACCCTGGTCGAGAAGATGAGAAGATCGGGAATGCGGGTTACAGCGGATTCCTGAGCCCTCTCACGGCCGGCCGCGTCGCGCCGGGCGGGCGTGACCGACGAGCCAGGAGACTTCGACGGAGGGGCCGATGCCGCAATTCCATCCCGTCGCCCGCGTGACGGACATTGCCCCCGGTCAGGGCCGACCTTGGGTCGTGGCCGGGCGCGAGATCGCCGTTTTCAACCTGGAAGGGGAGTTCTACGCCATCGAGAACACCTGCCCCCATCGCGGGGGGAGCCTGGGCCACGGCCTCCTGGATGGGGAGGAGGTCATCTGCCCCTGGCACCAATGGCGCTTCAACGTCAAAACCGGCCGAATGCAGCTTGGGGGGGGCGTCGAGGCCTTCCGCGTTCGGGTGGAAGGCCAGACGCTCTGGGTCGAGGTCTGAACCGGCCTCAGCGGACCTTGGCCGGAATCAGGGCGATCACCCGCGCCCGTTTGAGAGCGACCGTCAGCATGCGCTGGTGCCTTGAACAGTTGCCGCTGATCCGCCGAGGGAGGATCTTCCCCCGGTCGGTCAGATACGACCGCAACCGTTCGAGGTCCTTGTAGTCGATGTAAGCCGCCTTGGCGACGCAGAACTGACAGACCTTCCCTCGGCGGAACCGACGCCGCGGCCGACCCCCCCCGCCGCGTCCGGACCCGCGCTCGGGGGCTTCCTCGCGGGGAGCGACGGCCGCGGGCGATCCCTCAGCGGCTGACGGGCCTTCATCTCCAGAGGGCCGCGGGGACCGGTTCAGGCGTTCTTCCATGTCGGGCGTCCTTTGCGAATCGTTTGAGCTTCGATGGGGGCACTCATCCTAGAAAGGCAGGTCTCCTCCCGGGTCGGCGGCCGGCTCGGCGGCCGGGCCGGACTCGGTGAAGCCTTCCTCGGCGGCGGGTTCCTCCGGCGCCGAGCGATCCCGTTCTCCGCGCGCGCGGGCCTCGGCTTCGGCGCGCGTCTCGGCGAACTGAACACGATCGGCCACGATCGAGATGCGATCCTGGTTCTTTCCCTCCCGATCCGTCCACCTTTCTTGACGCAGCCGGCCCTCGACGAAGAGGGCCGACCCCTTCCGCAGATACTGATTGCACCATTCCCCCGTGCGTCCCCAGGCCGTCACGTCGATGAAGATCGTCTCCCGTTGGGTCTCGCCCTTGTTCCGGTCCACGTAACGCCGGTCCGAAGCCAGGCGCAGCCCACAGACGGCGGCGCCCGAGGGCGTGTATTTCAATTCCGGGTCTCGCGTCAGCCGCCCGACCAGCAGAACCTTGTTCAGCATCAACATCGCAACCCCTCCCGGCTCTTCGAGCCTCTCTTAAGTCGCTTCGACGTCGACCCCTTCCTTGGCCGGCTCCCCCCTGGATTCTTCCTCCCGCGCCGGGCCCTCGGCTGGCGGCGCCTCCTCGCGGCGGCCGCGCCCCCCCCGTTCGGAGCGCCGGCGGCCCCCCGCCGGGCGCCATCGAATGGAGAAATCGGCCAGGAAGCCCGGCGCGGGGATGATGGGCTTGATCTCCTGCCCTTTCTTCCGCGCCGGCACCTTGATCGTCATCACCCGAAGGACATTATCCTCATATCGACACCGCCGTTCGAAGTTGATGATCGTCTCCCCCGGCCGCGCGAGCGTGAAGAACATGACGACGTAGTAGCCCTCGTTGTACTTCTCAATGTTGTAGGCCAGGCGTCGGACCCCCCACCGGGCCTCAGCCCGAAATGCGGCCCCCCCTTCGATCAGCGGGGCCTTCAGTCGGTCCAGTTGCGCCTCGATCTCCGGTTCGCTGAGCCCGGGCCGGAGAATGACGCATGCCTCATAGATGTGATTCGCCATGCCGATAGGGTTCCTCCCTGGTTTCGGGCAGTCCCGCCCCAGGCCGAGAGCGCCGGGCGGGACGGAGGAATGGCGGGGCTTCGGAGGAAGCGCCCGACCGGGCGACGCCACCGGGTCGCCGAAGCGTCGATTGTCGCCTAAGCCCCCACTCCTTGTCCATTGATCCTTTTGATCTCCCCCTCCACCCGCAGGCCGTTGTAGCGGCTCGCCGCCGCCTCCAAGCCCTCCCGGACCCAGCACGCCGCCGCCTCGGCCCCCGCCTCGGCCATCCTTTCCAACCGCTGTCGGATCTCCGGCGGCGGCTTGGCCAACAGATAGCCGCGAAGGTCCCCGATCGACTCCTCCGGCGGTTTGACGCCGATCCTCAGCCGGGGAAACTCTTCCGACCCCAGGGACTCGATCACCGAGCGAAGGCCATTGTGGCCGCCATCGGAGCCGTGGGCCCTCAGCCGCAGGCGCCCGATTTCGAGTTGAGCCTCGTCGCTGACGATCAGCAACTCGGCCAGATCCATCGGCTGATTCCGGAGCAATTCCCGCACGGCCTGACCGGAGAGGTTCATAAACGTCGTCGGCTTGGCGAGGATCAACCTTTCATCGGCCCAGGAGACTCGCAGAACTTCGGCCTTCCTCGCCGGTTCCTCTTCGAAATGGCCTCCCCATCGGCGCGCCAGCCGATCCAGCACCTCAAAGCCGAGATTATGTGGGGTGGAACGGTAGCGCACCCCTGGATTGCCGAGGCCGACCAAGAGTTTCATTCGGCGAGCCCGCCCCCCTTCGACCAGCTCAGGCTTCTGGCGTCGGCGCGGCCGCGGCGCCCTCGGCTGGCGCCGCCTCGGCCGCCGGCGCGGCCGCCTCCGGAGCTTCCTCCAGCTTCGGCGCGGCGACCAGGAAGAGCGCCAAGTCGGCCGGGGTTAGAATCTCGACCCCTTCCGGCGGGCGGAGGTCTGAGATGTGGAGCGTCTGGCCGATTTCCAGTCCCGAAACGTCGATTTCCAACGCCTCGGGGACCTGAAGCGGCAGGCAACGGATGGATATCCGCCGCGTCAGCGACTCCAGAATCCCTCCCATCTTGACGCCCGACGGCGTCCCCCCCACGGCGTGGACCGGAATGTCGAGCACGATCGGCTTGTCCAGCCGGATGCGGTAAAAATCCACGTGCAGCAGTTTCCGATCATAGACCGGGTCCCGCTGAATCGCCCGAATAATGGCCTTCTCTGGCGTCGAGTCCCCCCCTTCGAGCGTCAGATGGAAGATCGTCGTCCCCAGGTGAATCCTTTGAACCAGTTTGGCAAAGGCCTCCCCGTCAATGAGGATCGGTTGGGGAGGGGCTTCCCCGCCATAGATCACGCCCGGCAGACCGCCGCCGCGCCGGCTCCGGCGATTGGCGTTTTTGGAGTTCTTCTCCCGCGGCCTGACGGCCAGGGCCACCTGTTCCATCGATCGGCTACCTCTCGGGCTCGCGTGCCCTGGGGCGACGCATCGTGCTTACCCCAAAACCCGTTAATATAGCCTTCGTTTTCCCGCCGACTCAAGCGGATTTCGCCCGCGAGCGCTCTAAATAATGGGGCCGACGTGGGAGCCCCCCGCACGACCCCCCCCGGAGCCGGGTCAGCCTCCAGACCCTTCGCGCCCGGCGCCGTTCGCCTCGGGGCTCTCCAGCCCGGCCAGATGCGCATCGTCGGCCAGTTTGAGGAGCCGCCACGCTCCTTCAAAGTCGAGCGACATGATGGACGTGTTCCGCCACCGCACCCCTCGCAAAACGTCGTCCCCGAGCCCCAGATGCGTTCGCAGAAACGCCGCGCAGACCATCCCGTGAGACACGACGGCGATCCGGCGGCTGGAGCTCCCCTCCATCTCGACCAACTCGTCGAAGACCCGCCGAACCCGCCGCTCGAACGTCGGCAGGCTCTCCCCGCCGGGCGGTTCGTAGGCCGGGTCCGTGAAGAACGCCTGGGCGGCTTCGTAGCTCTGATGCGTCAGCGCCCCCGGATCGCGCTCCCGCAGGCCGGCATGGAAACGGACGGGGGCCCCCGTGGCCGCGGCGACGACTTCCGCCGTCATCGCCGCCCGTTTCAGGTCGCTGGCGTAAATGTGGTCGATCCCCGTCGATCGCATCCGCTCGGCGAGCCGCTGAGCTTGCGCCACCCCCAGGGCGCTGATCGGGATTTCGCTGTACCCCTGAATGATCCGCCGGCGGTTATAGTCCGTCTCGGCGTGTCGAATGAGATAGAGTCGCAAGGGTCTTGTGTTAGCCGTCGAGCGGGCCGACCCGTCTCAGGATGGGCTCTCGCCTAACGGAATCCCCTCCTCGATCAGCATCACGGGGATGCCGTCAATCACCGGATAAAGGAAAGCCCCGTCCTCGCGCACCAGCCCGGCTTCCATCGGCTCGGCCAACGGCCGGCCGGCCCGATTGAGCAATTCCCCTCGCGCCTGGGCCTTGTTGAGGCGGCCGACGAGTTCCGCCTCGGCCAGGCGCACCGGTTGCTTGGTCTCCGGACAGACAAGAATCTCAAGCAGGAGGGGATCGACGGAGGTCATGACGCTTCAAATCCGCCTTCGCGCTCGGAACGCCCGGGCGGGTCCGTTCATCGCAAACAAACCTCAGCTTTAACTATGCGGCCCATCCCCGCGAGTTTCAATTGATTCCTGGATTTGGGCGGGCGATCGTGGAAGGGCGTCCGGCCGGCCCGAAACGCGAAAGCTCCCGACCCCGATGTGGCGCATCGACCTCGGTCTCGACCTCTCATCGCCCGTTGGCCTCGCGCCCGACCGATTGTTCTTCATCGCCGGCCCCTGCGTGATCGAATCGGCCGACCATGCCCTTGCGCTGGCCGGCCGGCTGGCCGAGGCCGCCCGCGCCCTGGCGGTCCCTTATATCTTCAAGGCCTCGTTCGACAAGGCCAATCGAAGCTCGGCTGACGCCTTCCGTGGGCCGGGCCTCGAAGCGGGGCTCGCCGTGCTCGATCGCGTTCGGCGGGAGTTGGGCGTCCCCGTCTTGACCGACGTTCACGAGGCCGCCCAGGCCGAGCGCGTGGCCGAAATCGCCGATGTCCTCCAGATACCCGCCTTCCTTTGTCGCCAGACCGATCTCATCGTCGCCGCCGCCCGGACCGGCCGCGTCCTCAACATCAAGAAGGGGCAGTTCCTCGCCCCCTGGGACATGGCGCACGCCGTCGAGAAAGCTCGAAAGGCGGGGGCGGCGGCGGTGATCGTCACCGAGCGAGGGGCATCCTTCGGTTACAACAACCTCGTGGCCGACATGCGCTCGTTGGTCGAGCTGGCGGCCCTCGGCTGCCCCGTCGTCTTCGACGCCACGCACAGCGTGCAGCTTCCCGGCGGGCGGGGGAGTTCAAGCGGCGGGGATCGCCGGTTCATCGAGCCCTTGGCCCGGGCGGCCGTCGCCACCGGCGTCAATGGGCTTTTTGTGGAAGTCCACGAGGACCCCGATCGCGCCCTGAGCGACGGGCCGAACGCGCTCCCGCTGGAACGGTTCGAGCCGTTGCTCCGGCGCCTGCTTCGAATCGACGCCGCCCGTCGTGCTGAGCTCACCCCGGGTTGACAGGCTCTCGCTTCTCCCCGCATAGTAAGGCGCGATGACTCGGGGGGCTCGCCCCGCGTTAAGGATAGCAGGTCGGATGCCGTTCGCCGCCGGAGTCAAGTTCAAGAAGGGGGGAGCGCCCCGGTACTATAATCCGGTCGGGTTCGGCCTCGCCGTCGACGATTTCTGCTGGGTCAAAGACGAAACCCTTGGGGTGGAACGGGTAGGCTTCATCGCGTCGCTGGAAGGCCGAGCGGCCATCCAGATGGAGCACCTCCCCCGCGTCCTGCGTGAAGCCTCCGAGGAGGACGTCGCTCGGTGGTACGACCTCGGCATCCGGGAGAAGGAGATGATCCAGGCGGCGCGGGAACGCGCCGGCGCCCACGGCCTGGCGATGAAGATCAGCGATCTGACGTTCGTAGAGGATCGGCGCCAGGTGTTCATTCACTTCACCGCCGACGGTCGCGTCGATTTCCGCGAGCTCGTCAAGGACCTCGCTGGCCGCTTCAAGGCCCGGATCGAATTGTGGCAGATCACCGCCCGCAAAGAGGCGGGCTTCAAAAGCGGCTACGGCATCTGCGGGCGCGAGCTCTGTTGCTCCTGCTGGCTCAAGGAGTTCCCCGCCGTCTCCATGCGCCACGCCAAAGACCAGGACCTGATCCATCCTCCCTCCAAGCTTTCCGGCCCCTGCGGTCGATTGCGCTGCTGCCTGCGTTACGAGCATCAGACCTACCTCGAATTGGCCCAGGGCGCCCCACGCGTCGGCTGCTCCGGTTGCGCTTCCGGCGGCGCCTGTGGCGTCGTCGTGGATCGCAATCTGCTTAAACGGGAAGTCACCGTACGCCTGGAGACCGGCTCGACGGCGGTCGTCCCCTTCGACGCCTTCCAGCCGGAACGGGCCGCCGAGGCCGTCCCCCCGACCGTCGCCGCCGAAGCGGCCGAGCCCGAGGAAGATCGTCCGGTCGAAGACGAATGATCCACCGGCGCGGCCATCGAGGAATGCCCCGCGGCGCCCCCTGCGACGCGCCCCGGCCGGCCGGTCCCATCCGACGCTGCCCGGACCCTGCTTCCAGCGCGCGGTCAGATCGCCCTCGATGAGGCCGATCCATTGGGGGCGGCCGAACGCGCCTCCCCTCGCGGATAAAAAAGGGCGTTCAACTTGAGGGGTCGTCCTCGGTCTCGGCCGTCGATCGGCTGCATCCCCCGGAACACAGAGACCGGGTGGGCGAGGGGAGTCCGCTGCGACCGCAACTGGCTCGACATTCTTGACCCCGGCGGCCGCGAACGGGTAGCCTGGAGCGATCTCCGCCGACGGCGGAGCGTCGAGCCCGGTGGGTGTAGCTCAGCCGGTCAGAGCACAAGACTGTGGATCTTGGGGTCGGGGGTTCGAATCCCCTCACCCACCCC
>CAYXAU010000013.1:0-96741 GCA_964463045.1 uncultured Candidatus Sumerlaeota bacterium
ACCACATCCCCGCGGTCACGATGCGGGTCCGCAAGGACGAGAAGGGCGTTTGAAGTTCAAAATCCGAGGGCGATTCCAGCGGATTTTGAAAGTTTGCCGGCGTGTCCCGGTCGGCTAGATAAACCACTTAGCGCCCGTTCGGGCTGATCAAGAACTCCAAGATCGCTCCCTGAGGAATCTCCTCGACTCGGAGGAGGGCCTGAGGAAAGGCGTTGAAGGCGAGGGGGTGGATGGGGCATCTTCGGGCGTTCGGCCCGTGGGTTGAGGGTTCGGCCGGATCGAAGATTTCGGCGCGCGGCTCCTCAATTCAGGGTTCGCGTTGGGAGGGACTGCGTTCAGGGGGCTCCGTCGAAGACGCCCATGCCGCCGGCGGTCGCGGTCATCAATCACTGGCTTCATCTGGCGGCCGCGGTGGCGGCCGTGGGGGGGACGCTCTGCCTGCGGCTGGCCGTTCATCCCGGGCTTAAGTTTTTGCCGGAGGGGGAGGGGCGGGCCGGTTTCGAACGGACGGTCCGGCGAAAGTTCACGGTCCTCATTACCCATTCGATCGCGCTCCTGATCCTGACCGGCCTCGTCAACGTCATGCGGGTTTACCGGCCCGATCTGCCGTCCCTTTATTGGCCGCTCCTGCTGGTGAAGCTCTTGCTGGTGGCCGGGTTGTTCGCGATTGCCCTCCTGCTGCTGATCCCATCGGAGGCGTTGGAGGGTTTCCAGGCGCGACGGCCGTTCTGGATGACCGTCAATATCGTCCTCGGGCTGGCCGTGCTGCTCGTATCGGCTTGGCTGAGGATGCTTTCGGGGCCCGAGGGCCCGGCGGTCGGCTGAGCGTCTCGCCGCGGCCATGGCGTTTGCCCTCGTTCGGCGACGGTTGGCGCCTCGATGGGCCGTCGAGGCGGGGACGGCCGCGGGGCTTTACCTGACGCTGGCGCTGGCGGCGACGTATCCGCTCTGGGTCGCCCCCGGCGGTCGCGTCGAGAGTCTGGCCGATCCGCTGCTGAACAGTTATCTGTTGGACTGGGTCCGGTTCGCGATCTTCCGCCAGGTTTACGACTTTTTTCAGGCGGGGTTCTTCTGGCCGCACGCCGACGCGCTGGCCTATGGGGAGCATCTGTTGACGCCGGCGTTGCTGACGCTGCCGATCGCGCCGCCGCCGGCGGGGGCCGTCGCCGCGCACAACGTTTCGCTGATCGAGGGTTACGGCCTCAGCGCGCTGGGGGCTTATGCGTTGGGGCGATGGCACTTTCGTCACGGGGCGGCTCTGCTCGGCGGCTTGATCTATGGATTCGCCGGCTACCGGATCGCGCAAAGCGGGCACGTCCAGCTCGTTCACGGGGAGTTCTTCCCGCTGATGTTCCTGGGCCTGGAAGGGACGCTCGCGCGCGAGGGCAGACGCTGGCCGTGGTTGTTGGGGGTGGCCGCCGCCGCCCAATGTCTGACCTCGTGGTATTGGGCCGTTTTTGCGATGGGGACGTTCGTTCCTTACGCCGCGGCGCGCTGCTGGATGTGTCGGGGTCGGCTCAACCGACGTCGCGCGAGCCGGCTCGCCGTGGCATTGGGATTGGCCGTGGCCGCCGTCGTCCCGATGGGCTGGCCCACTTGGCGGCTCATGCGGCAAAACGCCCTGTTTCGACCGGCCGAAGGGTCGCGCGGCCTGAGCGCGCGGGCGGCGGATTGGCTGAGGCCGACGGAGCGAAGTCTCCTTCACGGCTGGGGTCGAGCCCGCGCCGAGGCGGTCACGCCGGAACGGCACCTTTTCCCGGGCCTGGTGGGGCTGGCGGGCTTGGCGGCCGCGGCGGGGTTCGTCGTGACTCAGCGGGGCGGCGGAGGTCGGCCGGGCGAGGCCGGGACGCCGCCCCTCGTCGGCTTCCCGGCGGGGCTTTGGCTTGTGCTGACGT
This sequence comes from uncultured Candidatus Sumerlaeota bacterium, assembly GCA_964463045.1. GTDB lineage: Bacteria > Sumerlaeota > Sumerlaeia > MVZB01 > JAJFLK01 > CAYXAU01. Next base: position 1,896 of record CAYXAU010000013.1, read on the forward strand.
TGACGCTCGCCCTTCTGGCCGCGGCCGATGGAACCCCCGTCGGCGAAGGCGGGCGGGGAAGCGGCCTGCCGCTCGCGCTCATGCGGGTCCCGGCGCGATGGGGGCTGCCGGCCCTGCTTGGGGTCGCGCTCTCGGCCGCGTTTGCGTGGGAGCGGCTGAGCGCGATCGTGCGGGAGCCATGGGTCAGGGTCGCGCGGGCCGCGGCGCTCAGCCTGGGGCTCGCGGAGAGTTTGTATCGGCCGATGCCGTTCGTCGAAGTCGAGAGCGCGCCGCCGGCGGTTTACCGATGGCTCGCCGAGCAGGCGTTCCCGTCGCCGGTCCTGGAGTTGCCGCTGGCGGCCGACGACGACAATCGCCCGATGCTCCACGCGACGTGGCATCGCCAGCCGATCATGAACGGCACCAACGGGTTTTTCCCCCCCGGGCATCCGCGGCTGCTGCGCGAGCTGGCGGCCTTCCCCGAAGGGGAGACGATCGAGAGATTGCGGGAGCGGCGGGTCCGCTACGTCGTGATCACGCGGGCGGCGGCCGATGGCGATGGATTCGGCTGGCCGGAGGAGCGCCTGGCCCGGACACGTCAGACGCTGGGAGGTCGGTTGGCGACTCGGGACTTCGGCTCGCGAGTCGTCGTGGACCTGGGCGAGGGCGCGGCGGGACGGTGAGATTCGGGAGCCCGCGGCCGATCGGGCGGCCTAGCGAGCCAGGGCGGCGGATCGGACGGGGTTAGATTCGACCCATGCCGCCAGGATGAGCATCAGGTCTTCGGCGGGGACGGTGTAGCCGTATTCGGCGAACAAGCGCGACATTTCGCGGGCTTCGGCCGGCGTGAGAGGCCCGATCCGAATTGGCGGCGCCGAGGCCGCCCGGGCGACGCTGGTCGCCGCCGGAGGCTGCGCCTGCGGCGGCGAAACCTCGGGGCCTTCGAGAACGGACAAGGACTCAACGCCGAGAATCAACGCCGCCAGCTCGGCGTCGTACGGCGGCGCGACGGCGGGCGTTGAATCCGCCGGCGCCGGTAGGGTCTCGACGCCGAGGATCAGGGCCGCCAACTCGGCGTCGAAGCCCGCCGTGGCCGCGAGCGCCGGTCCGGTGGAGGTCGGTAGCGTCTCAACGCCGAGGATCAAGGCCCATAGCTCCGGATCGTCGGCGGGGGCGACGGCGGCGACCTCCGGCGCGGGCATGGCCGGGAGCTTGTCGACGCCGAGGATGAGCGCCAACAGCTCTTCATCGACCGAGGAGACGGGAGCCGAAGCGAGGGTCAAGCCTTCGAGCGAGGGGACGCCGAGAATGAGGGCCAGGAGTTCGGCGTCGAACGGCGCGGCGGCCGGAGCCGAATCCTCGCCGATCGCCCGCAGGGCCGGCAGCGCCGCCAGCGCGACGATCGCCGTCAGTTTCATGAGCGGGGCCGAGAGCCGGAGGGGGAGCAGCATGAGTCGGGGGCCTCCTTGATGGAGTCTGCGAGGACGGTGAGAGGTGATCGACGTTCCGAGCGGCGATGCCGTCACGTCCGCGGGGCGGTCAAGACGCTGAGTGGCATGAGGCAGGTCGGCCCGTGGCGAGCGATGAACGCGGTCGCGCGTCCACGCCCCCGCGGCCCATGAGCCATCCGAAGCTTGAAGGCTGAGCGAGCCCAGGCGGGAGGGACTCATCGCGTCAATGACCTGCGTCATTTGGCCCCGGCACGGGCCGTTCAGAACGTGAGTTCTCTCGAACTCAAGGCGATGATAACGCCGAGCCTTGAGCGCGCGCAAGCCCAATCTGGACGCCGCTTCCGGTCGGGGGGATGGGCCCTCACGGGGGAGGATTGCATTTGGCCAGGGGGTGCGTGATAACGGCCCGATGACGCCGGGCCCCACGGAGAACGAAGCCGGGGCGCGATGGCGCCGCGGACCGGCCCTGACGCTCGGGGGCGTCGGCGCGCTCTACGCGCTCTTCGTCGCGGCGCAGTGGTCGGCGGCCTACCTCGACTTTGGCGATGGGAATTATCTCTACATCGCCACGCGGATGGCCGAGGGGGTCGTCGTTTACCGGGACATCCTGGCGCCTCAGCCGCCGGCGCACCTTTACGTGGGGATGGCCCTCGTGAGGCTGGCGCGATGGCTTGAGTGGGATTCACCGCTCTTTCTTGTTCGCGGCTTCAGTCTTGTGTTGCGGCTGGCGACGGCGCTCACGGTGGCCGACCTGGGCCTGAGGGCGTGGGGCCGCTCCTGGACGGGCGCGCTCGCCGGGGGGCTCTATCTCGTCTTGCCGATCGGGCACTGGTGGTCGATGGGGTTCCAATCGGAGCCGCTTGAGGTTTTCTTTCTGGTCGCGATGGCGCGGGTGGCGCTGGCGGGTTCGCGCGCCCGCGACGTGCTCGTCGGCCTCCTGGGGGCGTTGGCCGCCCTCACCAACGTCACGGCGGTGCCGTTTCTCCTCGCGCTGATCCTCTTCATGGGAACGCGGGACCGGCGGCGCGCCGGGCGGATCGCGCTCTCGGCGCTGGGGCTGGCCGCGGGCGTCTGGGCATGGTTTGAAATCCGCACGGGCCGGTTCTTCGACAACGTCGTTCTTAATCAGGCGGGCGCGTTCGGATCGCCGCAATACACGCTCGGCAAGCTCATCGCCGAGGGCGGGGATATTTTATGGCTGGAGGGGGGGGTGATCGTCCTGGCGACGCTGGGGCTCACGCGGTTCCTGCGGGAAAGTCCGCTCGCGGCTGACGCGCGCGACGGGTTGGCCCTTTTCTTTTTGGTAACACTGTTTTCGTTTGTTTACGTCGCCAAAAGTGGCACCGTCGATTACATCTACTGCCTCGCTGAGCCGGCGTTGGCCGTCCTGGGCGCCGGCGAACTTGTCGCCTTGGGCGGCCGGGCGGCCGCCGCGCGCCGGCGAGGGGGCGCGGCCGTCGCCGTCGCCGTCGGGGGGGCGGTTCTGCTCGGTCTGGTCGTTCTTGGACCCGCCGCCCTTCACTATCGGCGGCTCTGGACGCAGGCGGCCTACGAGTTACCCGATCTCGCCCACGCGGGAAGCGACGAGGCGGGCCGGTCGCGTCCCAACGTCGAACAGGTCCGCCGCTGGATCGAGCGCCGGAGCGCCCCCGGTGATGTGATCCTCGCTCCCCCTTTCTATGCCTTCCTCACGGGGAGAAAAATCTGGGGGGAATACAGCGAAATATTTCTCTGGACGGTGAAGAACAATCGGGACCGGGCGGCGGGCAATCCCGAAGGCGAAGGCTGGCGTAAGGCGCGCGAGCTGGCCGAGGCGATCGACCGCCGCGAGCTGCCGATTGTCATCGTCGAGCTCGATCAGACGGGCCGATTCGCCCCGGAGGCCATGCAGGCGCTCGAAAGACATTATGAACCCTTCTATGACCCCCTCCCGGCGGAACCCTATCGCACGCTCAATACCCGGCTGGGTGTCTACGTTCCACGAGAACCGTGACCGGAGCGTGTGTTACAATTTAATGTGTGCTAACCTTTGAACTTGGGCTAGGAAGCCGTCGTCGGGGGGATATTCGCGCCGTTTCGGAGGAATCATTGTCAAACCCCTTCGGAGTTCGAGGGAGCTCCAACTCTCACGGTAAGAGGAGGACCGGGTCAAGGGGGCCGCGCAACGGGGGGATCCGACGGGACCGACGGCAATGGGGCATCGCGCGCAAAGGTCCGCCGGGACGCTATTTCGGCTCAAGCGAGAGAATGAACTGTAGCAGTCGTCCGCGATTGGCCGAGAGCGTCCGGTCCGGCCCTGTGGCTTTGATGAAGACGTTGCCGCGGGGAGTCTCGACGATGGCCGCGAGCATCCGCCAGCCGGGCCGTCGCGGCGTCGAGCCGCCGCCCGGCATCGCGCTGGGTTCTATCGTCCCGGCCAGATCGACGAACGTTACCGGCAGATCGCCGGCGCGCAAGGTCTCGGTCACGGCGGCCTCGCGTGAGGGGCGCCCGTCGGGTTGGCTGAACTGTGCGTACCACCGTTCGAGATTGGCCTCTACCTCGCCCCCCTGGCCTGGGCCGAAGTAGAAAACAACCAGCTCGGCGTCTTCGGGGTCGCCTTCGGCGCGCGGCAGGCGGATCTGGGCCTTTCGCATGGTTGAAGCGGGCGGCTCGACGATCCAGCCGGGCGGCGCGACACCGACCACGACGTCCATATCCAGCGGCTGGGGCTGGTCCCCGGGCGGCGGCGCGGCGGGCCGGGCGGAGTAACCGGCGCGCGGCGCGCTGGCGGGAGCGGCGGCGACGGCGGCTTCCTCGCCCGGCCCGCCCAGGCTCTCGATAAAGGCCCGCAGCGCCTGGCGATGGGCCGCGAGCGTCCGCTCGGGACCGATGGCCTTAAAGAAGACCAGCCCGCGCGAGCTGTCGACGATCGCGCCGGCGAGGGCCCAGTTCGGCTGCGGGGGCTGGCGCGGTCCGCCCGGCATCGAGACGTCGACGGCGCCGGTGGCCTCGACCCACGTCGCCGTAAGCCCGCCGCTGGTTCGCACCGTTTCGACGCGGGCGGTCTCGCGCGTGGGGCGTCCGTCGGGTTGGGTAACCTGGCCGAACCAGCGTTCCAAGTTGTCCTCGACCGAGCCGGCGGCCTGAATGACCGTCAACACACCGTCGGCGGCGTCCCCGGGCGCGCGGGGGAGCCGCATCTGTGCCCGGCGCATGGGGGAATCCGGCTGCTCCACAACCCAGTCATCGGGGACGTCCCCTTTGAGGAAGCCGAGGTCGAAGCCGCCGGCGTGGGCTTCGGGGAATCCGGCGCTGGGGATCGGGGGATGATCGGGGGGGAGTTCGCCGGACCGACGCGGCTGGCGGAGACCTTCGGCGATATCGCGGGCTTCCTGCTCGCTGAGGACTTGGCGGACGGCCTCAAGGTCCTCCGGCGTGACGGCCAAAGCCGGGTCGTCGGGGCCGGTCGTGTACTTGCCGGTCTCCTGCGGACCGCACGCCAGGATCACGCACGCCCACCCCGCCAGAAGGCATAAGCGCAGGCGCGCCATGATCGCAGGCCCCGCCGTTCTCCATACCTGACGTTCCAACCAACGCCGTCCTTCTGGCGAATGCGGAGGAAGCGGAGTCACCCGACGCACCCGGCTCTTTAAGAACCCGAACCCGGAGGCGGGGGAAGCTTCTCGATGGGCAACTCAATCATTACAGGATGATACAAAAGGTGAATAGAAATCCCGAATTTGCGGGCGAAATAGTGGACCATTCGACGTGAAATCTCCGCCCCAAGAACGTGAGCCTCCTGAATTTCCCCCCTTGCTAGGATGTACATTCGTTCGCCGGAACCCATGGAAACTGACACGCCGGGCGCCCGAAGGACCGCGATCGCGCTCGTCGTCGGGACTGCCCCCGAGCCGGGCATAAATCAAGCGGCCCTCAGCTCGACGTAGTCGATCCCCTCGAACGGGAGCGCCGCCTTGACGGCATGACCGGTGATTTGAGAGTACCGGCGGCGGATGCCCGTTGCCCGAAGCCAAAAATCCCTCCAAACCTCCAGCGGGGCGACAACGAGTAGCCTTCGAATGTCGCCGTGATGTCCCACGCCCGGACGCCCCCCGCGCGTCCATCTCTCTCTACCGCCCCCCCCTCTCCAACCATTTAACGTACCGCGCACGCCGACAAAAGATCAAGCAAATTAAGTCGCCGCTGCGCGAATTTGGATCGGCTCTTTTCCCGAAGCGGCTTGACGCAGCGGCCTTTTGACACGATGGAACGGGCGGAGAATAATCGCGGCGGGCGGGGAACGGAAGGCCGGGAGTCTCGCCCCGCGGGGTCATCGCCCCCGAGCCGTTTCTCGATTCGACGAGGGCTCATTGATGGAAGTCGGCCTGCTCGGCCTCCCCCGCAGCGGCAAGACGACGCTCTTTGAGGCGCTGACGGGGGCGGGGGCGCCGCACGGCTCCGGCGCCGCCGGCGATCGCCGTCTGGCGGTCGTCAAAGCCGGAGACCCTCGGCTGGAACGGCTGGCGCTCCTTTATCAGCCGAAGAAAGTCGTCCCGGCGGCCCTGACGTTCGTCGACGTGGCGGGCGCGGCGACGCTCGGCGCCCCCGCCTCGCAGGCTCTCGCTGAGAAAGTTCTCCTGGCCCTGGGCGAGGCCGACGCGTTGACGCTCGTGATTCGAGCGTTTCCTGAAGAGGGCCGCGCGCCCGAGGCCGAAGCCGACCTGGCGACGCTTCGCCAGGAACTGATCCTCGCCGACCTCGTTCGCGTGACGACGCGGCTGGATCGCATCGAGAAATCCATCCACAGACAGGGGGGGGAGGATCGCCAACGGTTGGAGCGGGAACGTCAAACGTTGGAGCGTTGCCGGAGGCGATTGGAAGGGGGGGGGCCCCTGCGAGGGCTGGGTTTTGATCCCGTCGAGCTCAAGCTGCTCGGGGCCTTTCAAATGATGTCACTTAAACCGGCCGTGATCGTCGCCAACGTCGCCGAAGGGGAAATCGCCGAGGCTGAGCGTTGGGAGGATCATCTGGCGCACGCGGCGGCTCCGACCGGCGAGCCGGTGCTGGCCGTCTGCGCGCAAGTGGAAAAGGAGATCGCCGCGCTGGCCGATCCGGCCGAGCGGCGGGCCTTTCTGAGTTCCTACGGCCTCGCCGAGCCCGTCGTCGACCGGCTGATCCGCGCCGTTTATCGCGCGGCGGGGCTGATCACTTTTTTCACCGCCAACGCCAGGGAAGCTCACGCCTGGACGACGCCGGCGGGCACGCCGGTCGCCGCGGCCGCCGGAAGGATTCACACCGACATGGAGCGGGGGTTTATCCGCGCGGAAGTTATCGGGTGGGAAGAATTGGCGCGGGCGGGCTCGATGACCCAGGCCCGGCGTGAAGGTCGAGCGCGAACCGAGGGCCGCGACTACGTCGTTCAGGACGGGGACGTGATCGAGATTCGTTTCTCGGTATGACGGCCCCAGCCGGATGTTGCCATCCAGGGAGACGAATTAATGAACCAGACCATCCGCCGAGCGCGCGCGTCGGCGCCGCCGCCCCTTAGACCGCATCTGAAATCCCTGGCCCCGTATCTGCCGGGGAAGCCGATCGAGGAAGTCGAGCGCGAACTGGGGCTCGCCGGTGTCATCAAGCTCGCCAGCAACGAAAACCCGCTCGGGCCCTCGCCCAAGGCCGTGCGCGCCATGGCCGACGTTCTCAGCGAGATGAATCTCTACCCCGACGGCGGCGGTTACAATCTCAAGCGGGAACTGGCCCGACGGCTCAACGTCCGGCCCGAAGAGATCATCCTCGGCAATGGTTCCGATGAAGTAACACTCTTTCTCGCGCTCTGTTATCTCGGGCCGGGCCGTTCGATGGTGACCTCTCAGTATGCATTCCTCCGCTACGAAATGGCGGGCCGATTGGCCGAAGCCGAGACGAGGCTCGTCCCGATGAAGGACCTGCGGCATGACACGCGCGCGCTGGCCGCCGCCGTCGACGCCTCGACGACGCTGCTCTTCATCGATAACCCTTGCAATCCGACCGGGACGATCCTCCGGCGGAGCGAACTCGCCCGGCTCGCGCGCGATCTGCCGTCGAGCCTGCTGATTGTTCTCGACGAGGCCTATCACGAGTTCGCCGCGAACGACCCCGACTATCCCGACGGGCTCGCGCTGCGCCGTCGTCATCCCAACCTGATCGTGACCCGGACGTTTTCAAAGGCGTATGGCCTGGCCGGGCTGCGGATCGGTTACGGCGTGGCCGATCCGACGGTGGTGGCCGATCTCGAGCGGGTGCGCCCCCCGTTCAATGTAAATCGGATAGCCCAGGCGGCGGCGCTGGCCGCGCTCGGGGATCGCGCCCATCTGCGGCGAAGCGTCCTCAATAATGAACGCGGCAAGCGTTATTTAGGCGTCGCCTTCGGTCGCCTGGGGCTCGCGTTCACTCCGACGCACGCCAATTTCTTCCTCGTGGATTTCGGCTCCCGAGGCCTCTCGGGCGCGACGGTCTATGAACGCCTGCTTCGGCGGGGCGTCGTCGTCCGGCCCATGGGGGGATATGGTCTTAAGAGCCACGTGAGGGTCTCGATCGGCGCGCCGGAGGAGAATCGGCGCCTCGTTGCGGAGCTCAAGGCCTTGCTCGGAAGCTCATCGTTGTGACTCCCCCGCCGCCCCGGGACGTTCATCGGCCGCGGCCGAGCGCGTCAGGGTCAGGTAATAATGGAGGAAGGGGAGACCTCCGATCGCCGGGACGATGTAACGAAGGCTCACGTAAAATCCGACCCCCGCCATGACCTCGGCCGGTTGATAAGGGGTAAAGAGAAAGATAAGTGCGGCGTCGCGCGTCCCGACGCCGAACAGGGATATCGGGATGAGCCCGACGAAGATGGCCAGCGGGGTGAGACTGGCGAACGCGAGCCACGGCGTCTCGGCGTTCAGGCTCCCGAAGAAACAGCGGATTTGTAACAGGTGCAAGCCCCAGAGAATAATCGAAAGTGTAACAAGGCTCCCCCGGCGCGCCTCGGCTCGCTGAAGGGTCTGCATCACCTCCCGCCCCGAGGCGAGCAGGCGAGCGAGCCGATGAGGGCCGCCCGACGGCGCCGCCGCGCCACGGCGCAAGCTTGAAAGGCGCCCCGGCGGCAGGAAGTAAAGCACGGCCACGAGAGCGATCACGGCCAGGCCGATGGTCGCCGTCAGGAGGGCGAGCGCGGCGAGGCGGGGAGCGTCGGGCCGCCCCGGCGCGAACTTGAAAAGGCCGGCGGCGCCCAGAACCGCCCAGAGACACAGCGCCGCCAGGTCGAGCGCCTTTTCGAAGATGACAAGGCTGCCGGCGCGGCTCAAATCCAGCGCCCCGGAGCGGGCCAGGAAGACCGCCTTCGTCAGGTCCCCCATTTTCGAGGGGAGGATGATATTCAGCGATTGACTGCCGAGGATCATGCCGACGGCGTCCCGCCAGCCGATCGTGATAAACCGCCCGGCCATCATTTTCCAGCGCAGCGCGGAGATGAAATTCTGAGGTACAAACAAAACCAGCGCCCAGGCGAAGGGGGCCGGGCGCGTGGCTTTCAGGTTGGCCCAGAGGGCGGCTCGATCCACGCGCGCCAGAATGACGCCCAACACGGCCACCGTGACGGCCAGGGGGAGCAGCCGTCTCATCGCCGCCGGCTTTCCGGTTCCTCCCCCGGCCGCGGCAAGGCCATCCGCCGCACGGAAGCCCGCCCTCGCGCGTTCAACTCCGGCAGAGCCGACCCCAGATCCTGCCAGGGGAGGAGAACGCTCCGCTGGTAGACGTTGCTGTTGGCGACGTAGATGGAGGTGGCGTCGGAGGCGGCGTGAAGGCTCACGAGATTGGCGGAGCTGCCGGCTCCGCCCCGGGGCAAGCCGATTTCATCAAGGATTTCGATGTTATCATCCGTGAAGGCGAATTGGCGGGAGAAAGTGTAATCCGTGCGCGGCTTGCCGGTGATGAGCAACTTTTGCAACCAACGTCTCAATAGGTCGGAGGCGAAGCGCCCCAGCGTCAGATTGATCGCTCGGAACACGATCTGGCGGGCCGGGGTGGGCAGGCGAACGCGTCGCTCGCACATCCGGCCGGCGGCCGAGGCGATCCAGCCTCCCTCGCGTCGCCGCTCGGCCCTGATGTGATAATCATCGATCAGGTGGGTCACAAGAACGCGGCCGGTCCCCGTGCGGCCGATGAGGCCCGCGTCGCTGAACAAGGGACCGGTGGCGTCGAAAACCTTGAGGACCCCCCCCTTGGCGAGCGAGAGGACGGCGTAATAGCGATCGGTTTTTCTGACGAGCAGGCGGGCCTCGGGAAAGTAACGGTTGAAATTCGGCCGGTCGTTGATCGGCTCGGGTCGTTGCGGGTGAAAGTCGAGATAGGCCTGCAACCAATCGTAGATATAGTGGGCGCACATGCGGTCGTCGTCGTTGAAGGAGCGCGTCATCCGAGGCAGGCCGAGCGACAGAAACTGATCCGCGATCTGACCGGCGCGGGCGTCGAACGGGGCGAGCAATTCAAATCCATGCGGATAGAAGTGGTAAGTGTTGCGGCTGCCGTACTCGCCGCCGTAACTGCCGTCCGGGTGCATGAAATGCCAGGCGAAGCCGACGGCGGGCCGGAGCAGCCCGCGCAGGCGCTCGGCGAGCGGCGTCCCTTCGGTCTTGCGCATGAGTTTGGCCAGAAAATCGATGGTGCAGGTGTGATAACCGGGGTCGGCCCCTTCGTATTCCTGAAACCAACCCTCTTCGGATTGCCATGAGGCGACGATCTCCAGATACCGGTCGCGGGCGCGCTCGAAGGCGCAATCCCCCGTGAGCAGCCAGGCGTTGTGGAGAGCGAGGGCGGCGAGGGCCTGATGATTGGCCAGACGGCCGGATTCGTTGTGGTGCGTCAACCAGCGGGCCCGGCGGGCGAGGAAGGCGATCTCTTCCGAAGGGCGTTCTCCCAGGACGAGACAGGTCTCGCTCAAGGCGTAAAGCGAGAACACGGCGGCCCCGAGGGCGCGTTCGTAGGGGAAATAATCGTCGCAACTGCCGTCAGCATGGGCCGAGCGGCGGGCGAAGCCGATCGCCGCCAGCGCCAACTCCCGCAGCCGCTCCTGTTGATAATAGGGGTTGTCGGGAAAGGGATAGTGATGCGCGAGCGCCAGCGGCAGGGCGAACTCCTGAGCCATCCCGCAGGGGAAGTCCATCGTGCGATAGTGCCAGTAGGCGCGATCGAAGGAGCCATAGGTGGGACTGTAACGATTGCGATCGACCAGTTGCAGCAGGCGGGGGAGGGCCCGCAACGCCTCGTCGCTGTAGCGGCGCCGCAGCGCCTCCAGTTCCGGCCTCAAGGGAGAGGCGCCGGCCGGCGGCGGGTCCAAGGAAAAAGTCGCTCCCATCGTGGCGCGTCGCGCTCCGGCCGTCGCCCGGAGCCCGGCTCATGGTGGCTCAGGGGGTGAGCGGCTTCCAGGGATTTGAGGATCGAACCGTCGGGCGGGTGTCGCCCCCGAGCGGGTCTGTGCTAGGATGCCCGGGCCGTCGCCCCTTGGCCGACGGGACTGATGATGAGCGCATCCACGCCCATCTCCCCCCCGGCCGCGCCCCCCTGGGAGCCGGAGCTTCGTCTGACATCGCCGGGCGAGCGACTGGCGCCGGAGGTCGTCTTCGGCCGTCGCGCTCGGCTCCTGATCGAGGTGGGGTGCGGCAATGGGACCTTTCTGGCGCAAGAAGCGGCGGCGCATTCGGAGGTCAACCACCTGGGGATCGAGCGCTCGGGGGAGTTTTTCGCCAAGACGCGCAAGCGGATGCTTCGCCACGGGTTGGCCAACGTTCGCCTGGTCCAGGCCGAGGCGGGCGAGTTCTTCGCTGAGCGCCTGCCGGCGGCCTGCGCCACGCGGATCGTCATCAACTTCAGCGACCCCTGGCCGAAGCGTCGCCATCGCCGGCGGCGGCTGTTTCGTCCCCCGTTCGTCGAGCACGTCGAGCGCGCGCTGGTCCCCGGCGGCGAGTTGATCTTTCGCACCGACGTCGGCTGGTATTTCAATTTCGCCGTCGGGCTGCTCCGGCGGCGAGCCGGTTGGACGTTCCTGCGGATCGGGCCCGAGGCTCCGCTCGCGGACGAGGCCGTCACCAACTACGAGCGCAAGGCTCGCCAGAGCGGCAGCCGCGTCTGGGGGTTCGTCGCCGCCTGGAGCGTCGGGTCGCCGGCGGCGGACGAGGTAAGGCGATGAGCGCCTCGGCGGTGCCGCGTCCGACGGTCTCGGTCATCTTTGGCGGTCAATCGCCGGAGCACGAGGTCTCGATCCGTTCGGCCGCGCGCGTGGCCGCCGGGATTGAGGCCACGGGTCAATACGCGCCGGTCCCGATCTATATCACGCCTCAGGGCCGATGGCGCTGGTCGCGGCCGACCGACGCGCTCCCGGCCGAGGCGCTCGTTCGCGCCGTCGAGGACCCCGACCTTCTGCGGCGTCATTATCAACCGGGAGAGCTGGATTTCCCGCAGGCGCTGCTGCACCTCCTTGTTGATGAATACGCGACCCATTTCATCATCCTCCATGGCGTCAATGGGGAGGATGGACGCCTGCAAGGGGCCCTTGAGCTGGCCGGGCTTCCCTACACGGGATCGGGCTCGGCGGCTTCGGCCCTGGCTCTGGACAAGCCGCGTTGCCAGGCTTATCTGGCCGCCCGGGGGTTGCCGATTCCGCGTTTCGTCGCGCTGGACCGCCGATCGGCCGCCAGCGGGGACTTTCAGGCGGTGCTCGAACGGGGGTTTTCCTTCCCCTACGTCGTCAAGCCGGCGCTCGGCGGCTCCAGCGTCGGCGTGCGGATCGCCCGAACGCACGCCGAACTCGTTGAGGGGTTGCATGAAGCCTGGGAGATGGGCCCGGTCGTTCACGTTGAGGAGTACGTGGGCGGGCGGGAGTTTACGTGCGGCGTGCTGGAGGGCTCCGAGCCGCAGGCGCTGCCGGTCGTCGAGATTATTCCGCCGGAAGGGCGCTTCTTCGATTACGAAGCCAAGTACGTCCCGGGCCTCAGCCGGGAGATCGTTCCGGCCGAGATCGAGCCCGCGCTCGAGGGGCGCTTGCGCGAGCTCGCCGTCGAGGTCCATCGGGCCGTCGGCGTCGAAGGCTTTTCGCGGGTCGATTTCATCTGCGGCGCCGCCGGTCCAAAAATCCTGGAGATCAACACGATCCCCGGCATGACCGAGACGAGCCTGCTGCCGCAGGCCGCCGCCGCCGCCGGGCTCAGCTTCCCCGAGCTTGTGGGGCGGATCATCGAGCACTCGGTCCGCCGGGCCGGCTCCAAGCCGATGCCGGAGGGCGGGGCTCGGGGCTGAGGCTCGAAGGGGGCCGGCTTGACTTGCCCGCTGGCCGCCGGCGGTTATAATGAGCCGGTCAGCGTTCGACCCGCATCGCGCCGGTTGAAATCCGTCCCGCGGCGCCGCCCGCGGGGCCCGGGAGTTGCGTTCGTGCCGCCGCCGAAAACCAAACGCGGCCCGCGAGGCTCGTCGGGGACGGGCCCTTCGCTGCGCGCGCGGCCCATCCCTTCGCGGCGCGAGGCGGACGCGCCCGGTTTCAGCCGCACGCGCCGCGACCATCAACGGGAACTGGCCGAGGATTACGTCGAACTGATCGACGCGCTGATCGAGGAGAAAGGGGAGGCGCGCGCCGTGGACCTGGCCCGCTGCCTCGGGGTCTCTCATGTCACCGTGGTCCGCACGTTGGAGCGTCTCCAGCGCGACGGCTGGATCACGACCGAGCCCTACCGGGCCGTTTTCCTGACCGACGCCGGTCGCGAGCTGGCCGGTCGCACCCGCGCTCGACACGAAACCGTGCTCCGGTTCCTCCTCGCCGTCGGGGTTCCCCCCACGACGGCGCTTCTGGACGCCGAAGGGATCGAACATCACGTCTCGCCTCAGACGCTGGAGGCGCTGCGTCGCTTGACGGAGAAATTGTCCCCTGGCCGATAGGCCCGGGCCGCGCCTCAAGGTTCTTTCCGATGCCGCCGCCAGCCCCCACGCCGCAGACGCCCGTGGAGGATCCCCAACCCCGCGCCGCCGTCCCGCGCCGAAGTTCGCCCTGGACCTCCCGATGGCTCGTCCTCGTCATCTTCGGATGGATCGCGGCTTTCGGGGCCGCCGCCTATTTTCGTTCGTTGCGGCCCCTCTCGGCCAAGGTGATCGAATCCCCCCTCAAGCCGTTCGACGGCCGCTGGGCGGGCGAGGAGCGGCGCTATCGCTGGGACGGGACGGACCCGACGCGCCGGGAGGTTCGCCTGACCTTTCGCCACGTGGCCGAGCGGGAACACTTCCGCCAGGAAGGGCGCATCGAGATCGCCGAACCGGGCGAAGGCGCGCCGGGGGTGGAGCAGGTGATTCAACTGGCGGACTTTGAGCGGCGCGGGCTGATTCGACGCCGCCTGCCGGACGCCGGCCGCAAGGTCATCGAATACGAGGGGCGCCTGGAGGCCGGCGCCGTCATCTGGTTCCGTTCCGGTCCCGACGGCCTGGAAAGCCTGCGCGAATGGGTCGAAGGGGACACGTACGCCCGCGAGGGGGTGATCATCCCGGCCGATCGCGCGGCTCCGCCGTGGATCATCACGGGCCGGTTCCGTCGCGTCCTGGAGGACGAGCCGGCGCCCCAAGCCGACGGAGCCGCCGGAGCGGCTCGGCCATGAGGCGGTGGACGCGCGGGCTCGCCTTGACCTTGGCGCTCGGGTGCGGTCTCGAAGCCGGGGCGCAGACGATCGCCGTCGTCCCCAAGGGGACGACGCACGAGTTCTGGCGGACGGTGCAGGCCGGGGCGCTCAAGGCTGGGCGCGAACTGGGGGTTGAGATCATCTGGAAAGGGCCCCAGCGCGAGGATGACCGCGAGCAGCAGATCCAGCTCGTCGAGGATTTCGTGAGCCGCAAGGTGGACGGCATCGTTCTGGCCCCGCTGGACGAACGGGCGCTCGCCCGGCCCGTCCGGGAGGCCCGCGACGCCGGCATCCCGACGGTCGTCTTTGATTCCGATCTGGAGGGGACCGATCACGTCAGTTTCGTCGCCACGGACAACGACCGGGGCGGCGCGCTGGCGGCTGAGCATCTGGGGGGGCTGCTGGGCGGTCGCGGCCGTGTCGCGCTGCTGCGGTATCTGCAAGGTTCGGCCAGCAATACCCGCCGCGAGGAGGGCTTCCTGAGGACGCTCCGGGAGCGGTTCCCCGAAATCGAGCTGATCTCGTCGAATCTGTACGCCGGGGCGACGGTCGAGGGGGCTTACCAGCAGGCCGAGGGGCTGCTCAATCGGTTCCCGGCCCTGGACGGGGTTTTCTGCCCGAACGCGCCGGTGACGATCGGAATGCTGCGGGCGCTGGAGGACGCCGGCCGAGCCGGGCGGGTCCGATTCGTGGGCTTCGACGCCACGACGCGGCTGATCGAGGCGCTCGTCGAGGAAAAAATCGACGCCCTCGTGGTTCAGGACCCGATGGCGATCGGCGAGATCGGCGTGCGGACGCTCGTGGCGCACCTGCGGGGCGAGGCCGTCCCGACGCGGATCGCGACGCCGCTGGCGCTCGTGAGCCGGGAGAACCTCGCTACGCCGGCCGTCCGCCGGTTGCTTGACCCCGATTTCCCCCCGCCCGGGGACTAGGGGACCCTTCCGCCCCGGAGCGATGCCATCCCACCCACCCTCTCCCCGCCGTCGACGAATTATTGACGTCGTTGTGCCGAGACCCCCGGGATAAGGACGATCTCCTCGACGGGGGCCACCTGCGGTCCCCGGCGCAGGGGGAGCGGACAGGGACGCGTATTCACGTTGAAGTTCCGGCCATTTTCGAGAAACGCTGCGTTGCTCGGAGGCTACTTCTCCCGAGGGATTGCGCGGGGGGTCTGGGCGCCGGTTCCTGTAAGGCGAGTCACGTATGCGCGTCTATCCCATGGATCAGATTCCGTCCAGCTCCTTCGGGCTCACCGAGATCGGCCAGATCGCCGTGCCGGTGAAGGATCTGGGGCGGGCGGTGGCGTTTTACCGGGACGTTCTCGGGATGCGGTTTTTGTTTCAGCCCCCCAGGGCTCGCCTTCTTCGATTGCGGCGGCGTTCGGCTGATGCTCGATGAGCCCGCCGCGGCTCAGGGCGACGCTCAGAACTCCCTCATCTATTATAAAGTCTCCGACCTGCGGGTCGCCGTCGCCACCTTGACCACCCGCGGCGTCACTTTTGAGGTTGAACCCCATCTCATCGCCCGGCTGCCCGATTACGAACTCTGGATGGCGTTCTCCCGCGACCCCGACGGCAACCTTCTGGCGCTCATGAACGAGGTGCGGAGCTGAATCCCGCCCCTGTTCGCCCGAAGTTTGAGCCCTCCGCCCCCCCGGGGGGGATCGCCGCGCGGAGCCAAGCGCGACCCGCCCCGGCCGCCGCCAGGCGTTGTTGAGGGCGCCGCAGGGGGCCCTGGGCGGTCGAGGGGTCAATCGCTGGTGATTTTCGGCTGATGGTCGCGGGGGTAGGAGCCGAGGACGCGCAGATAGGTGCAGTGGCGGCGGAGTTTTTCGATCACCTTGGCGACGGTCGGGTTGGAGATGTGGCCCTCGATATCGACGAAGAAGATGTAATCCCAGGCGCGCATGCGCGTCGGGCGGGATTCGATCTTGGTCATGTTGATCTTCCGGTCGGCGAACGGCTTCAGCAGATGATACAGCGCCCCCGGTTCGTCCTTGATCGAGAACATGATCGAGGTCCGATCCTGCCCCGAGGGCCGCGAGCGCTGCCGGCCGATGATCAGGAACCGCGTCACGTTGTCCTTTTTATCCTCGATCCCCTCCTCCAGGATCGTCAGGTGGTAAATTTCGGCGGCCATCGCCGAGCCGATCGTGGCCACCGTCGGGTCGGCCTGGGCCAGCTTGGCCCCTTCGGCCGACGTGGCCGTCTCGACTTGCTCGACCCCCGGCAGGTTCTCGCGCAGCCAGACGCGGCACTGGCTCAGAATCTGCGGGTGGGTGCAGACGCGGCGGATCGCCGAGCGCGGCCCGGCGGCGAGCAGGTGGTGACGGATCGGGATATAGACCTCGGCGCAGATCGAAAGTTCATAGTTCATCAGTTCGTCGAGCGTGGCGTGGATGACCCCCCCCGTGGAGTTCTCGATCGGGACGACGCCATAGTGCGCCCAGCCCTTCTCGACGGCCAGAAAGATGTCCGGAATCGTCTCGTAGTCGACGAATTGCGGGCTGCGGCCGAACGCGCGGCGGGCGGCGATGTGCGTGAAGGTCGCCTCCGGGCCGAGGAAGGCGATCGTCTGCGGGGCCTGAAGATTGAGACAGACCGAGAGAATCTCGCCGAAGACGTTGCGAAGCCCCTCGGAGGGGAAATCCCCCCGGCCGCGCCGCGCGATCCCGTTGAGGAGTTGCAGGTGTCGCCCGGCGTCGAAGACGTCCTTGCCCTGAACGGTCTTGAGCTGACCGACGCGGCGGGCGACCTCGGCCCGCCGGTCCAGCAGCGCGATGATGGCCTCGTCCAGCCGGTCGATCTCGCGGCGGCATTGGGCCAGCGTCCGCGGCGGCGGCAGGTCCTGAGCCGAGCGGGCGGCTTCGGCCACCGCTTCGGCGGCGGCCCGCCGGGCTCGGCCGGTCGATCTGGGCTTGGCGGGGGTCATCGGCGAGCGCCCCCGGCCAGCGGGGGCCGGATCAGTATGCACACGGTCGGCGCGCTTGCCAAAGGGGGAAAGGGCTTCATTCGGCCAGCGAAAGGGGCCCGACCGCCATCGATTGTATGATCCGACCGCAGCGGCGCTCGAGTTGGGGGGCGTCGACCCCCTCCAGGCGGCGCGTGGAAAAATCCTCGACGACGAAGGAGGCCAGAGCGGTGCCCAGGACGACGGCCTGGCGCAGCGTGGCCTCGTCCACGGTCCTCCGCCGCGCCAGATAGCCGGCGACTCCGCCGGCGAACGTGTCGCCCGCCCCCGTCGGGTCCAGAACGGATTCGAGCGGCACGGCCGGGGTGGCGAAGAAGCCGTCGGGGGAGAACATGAGGACGCCGTGCTCCCCCTTTTTGATGACGGCGCGTTTGAGGCCGAGACGGACCAGCTCGACGCCAGCCTTCGGCAGGGATTCGGTCTCGAACAACTGGCGCGCTTCGGAGGCGTTCATCAGGGCGACGTCGACGCGCTGGAGGACCTCCAGCAGCAGCTCCCGCTCCTGCTGGATCCAATAATTCATCGTGTCGCAGAGGACGAGCCGCGGCCGCCGGACCTGGCGGAGCACCTCAAGCTGGAGGGCCGGATGGATGTTGGCCAGAAAGACCACCTCGTCGTCCCGGTAGGAATCCGGGATGACGGGGTGGAAGCCTTCAAAGACGTTGAGGGCCGTGAAGTGGGTGATCGCCTCCTCCATGTCCCCCTGGTAGCGCCCGCCCCAACGGAAGGTGCGGCCGCCGCGGACGATCTCGACGCCGCGCGTGTCGACGCCGTGGGCGCGCAGGCGTTCGAGATGGGCCTCGGGGAAATCCTCGCCGACGACGCCGACGACGTCGACCGGCGCACAGAGGCTCGCCGCGAAGGCGCTATAGACGGCCGCTCCGCCCAGGGCCTCGGTGACCTCGCCGAAGGGGGTGCTCACGTCGTCGAGGGCGATCGAGCCGACGATGAGCACGCGCCCGGCGGGGCGGGAAGTTCCTTGCGGCATGACGGTCCGGTCCCTCCAGCGCTGCGGAGGATCGGCTCGGGGGCGTCGTTAAATCAAGCGTTGGCGCGCCGGAAGCTCAATGGGAATCTCCAATCCGGCGGGCGTTCCCGCTCTGGTAAGATGGCCCCCGCCGATGAGTTTTACCCCGCGATCCCCGCGCCCGCCCTCGCCCGACGTCGTCAACGTGGCCAGCGTGCCGCAGCGCAGCCCGTTCCGCTATCCCGGCGGCAAGAGCTGGCTGATTCCCCGGTTCCGGGCCTGGATCCGCTCGCTCGCGAGCCGTCCGGCGCTGCTCGTCGAGCCCTTCGCCGGCGGTGGTGCGATCGGCCTGACGGCGGCCATGGAAGGGCTCGCCGAGAGGGTCCTCCTGGGCGAACTCGATCCGGACGTGGCCGCCGTCTGGCGGACGCTGCTGGAGGGAGATTTTAACGCCCTCATCGACCGGATCATGCGATTTGAAATGAGCCGATCGGAGGTGATCAAGGCGGTCGATCGCCCCACGCGGGACGATCTCGACCTCGCCTTCCGCACGCTCCTGCGCAATCGCGTCCAGCGCGGAGGCATTCTGGCCCCGGGGGCGAGTCTGATCCGCACCGGCGAGAACGGCCGGGGGATAGCCTGCCGCTGGTATCCACAGACGCTGGCCCGGCGCATCCGGGCGATCGCTCAGGTCCGGGACCGCCTTCGGTTCATCGAGGGGGACGGGTTGGAACTGATCGCGCGGTTCGAGACCGACCCCGGCGCGGCTTTTTTTATCGACCCGCCCTACACGGCCGGCGGCAAACGGGCGGGCCGGCGGCTCTACGCGTTCAACGCGTTGGATCATGAGCGGCTTTTCGCCCTCCTGGCCGCGGCCCGGGGCCCCGCTCTCATCACCTATGACGACGCTCCGGAGCCGCGCGCGCTCGCCCGCCGTCACGGGTTCGCCGTCCGGCGCGTCCCCATGGCCAACACGCACCACTCGCGACTGGTCGAGCTGCTGATCATGAAAGCGGAGCCTCGGGCGGATCGCCCCTAAGGCTTGGCTCAGGTTTGCTTTCCTGCACGGCCAAACCCCGCGGGGGAGTTCGCTCCGGGGCCAGGGTCGGACCGCGCCCGAACGCGTTCAGGGTTCCGAACGCAGCGGAGGCAAAGGAGGCGGCGTCGGCGAGGGCGTCGGCAAAGGGAGGAGTTCCTCCTGGCTCGGTAGCGTAAAGCCGCGCCCCTCGGCCACGGCCCCCGGCAAGCTGGTTTCGTAGACGATCGCCGTCCCGCGCATGAAATAAAGGGGATAGCGGCCCTGCTTGAGCGCCGGGAAGGGGGTCCTTTCGTCGATCGTGTAGCCTCGGACGCGCTTGGTCATCAAGCGCACGTCCTGGACGGCGTCGGCCCCCAATCCCCGCGCCCGTTGGCGGAGCTCTTCAAGCTGCCGCACGCGCGTGGCGTCGTCGTCGTCGGGGTAGCCGGAGCTGTCGATGACGGCGATTTCGCGGTGGGGGAGCTCGACTTGGCCGACGTAGATTTCGACGGGATAGATCGACGGGCGGCGCTTATAGGCCGTCGGGTCGAGCCGCTTCATCCGTGGCCCGCTGCAGGCCGCCAGCGCGACGGCGATGAGCCAAGCTCCGCCGGACCGCGCAACCCGATTCGGATAAAACCATGGGGACCGGGTGATCATCCGTTCGCCTCGCCCTTCCAACGCCGGCTCCACGATTAACAGTCGCCCGCTCAATCGGCAACGGGGAACTGCGGCGGGCGACGGCTCCGGCGACGGGCTGACAGGACCTCCCGCCTCGTCTAAGCTGGTCCGAGAAAGATGGCCTCACCGGAAGCCAACGTCCCTCCTTTCCTTGAAGCGCGCGACCTGGGGTTTCGGTACCCGACGGGGCCGGACGTTCTGGAGGGGGTGAACCTGCGGATTCAGCCCGGCGACTGCGTCGGCCTGATCGGGCCCAACGGGGCGGGCAAATCGACGCTCCTGCACTTGCTGGCGGGGCTGCTCCCGCCGACGCGCGGGACGGCCTGCCTCGAAGGCCGGCCGGCGGCCCGCCTCGATCCGCGACGGCGCGCCCGCCGGCTGGCGTTGGTCCCCCAGGCCTCGCGCGTGTTGTTTCCCTACCGTTCGGGCCAGATCGTCGCGATGGGGCGCCACCCCTGGCGGAGCGTCTTCGGCGAGCCCACCCCCGCCGACCGGCAGCAGATCCGCTGGGCCATGGAGGTGACCGGCACGGCGGGTTTCGCCGATCGGCTTTTCAGTCGGCTCTCCGGCGGCGAGGCTCAACGCGTCCTCCTGGCCCGAGCCCTGGCGCAGGGGACGCCGGGGCTTCTTCTGGACGAGCCGACCGCCTCCCTCGACCTCTATTATCAGGCGGCGCTGTATGGCCTGTTGGAGCGCCTCACGGCCGAGCACGGCCTGACGGTGCTCGTTGTGACCCATGACGTGAATCTGGCGGCGGAGTATTGTCCGCGGCTGGTGGGTCTCCGGGCCGGACGCGTCCTGATGGACGGCCCGCCGGAGGCCCTCCTGCGTCCGGAGCGGATCGAGGCGCTCTACGGCGTGGCCGCTGACGTGATCGAAAGCGCGGGGGTCCGGTTCGTTCGGGTCCGGCATACGCCCGCGGCCCGCGATTCCCTCAAGAGGCGGGCGGACGATGGCGACGCCCGGCACTGAGGTCGGGTCGAGCCCCGGGACGGCCTTCCCCCGCCGGAGCGTCCTCGGCTGGGCCGTCGGCCTGGCCGCCCTGGCCGGCGGCATTCTTTTTGCCCTTCGGATCGGCGGCGGGGCGATCGAGATCACCTGGGCGGAGGTTTTCCGTTGGGCGCTCGGCGGGGAGATCGATCCCACGCGGGCGCAGGCGTTGGCGACGTTGCGGCTGCCGCGGGCGCTGATGGCGGCCGTGAGCGGAGCGACGCTGGCCACGGCCGGCGCCGTCTATCAGGCGCTGCTGCGCAATCCGCTGGCCGAGCCTTATACGCTGGGGGTTTCCGGCGGGGCGACGTTCGGGGCGGTCGTGGCGATCGCGCTGGCGGGGCGACTGGGGCCGGCCGGCGCCGCCTGGCTCTCCTTGCCGGTGGTCTCGGCGGCGGCGCTGGCCGGGGCCGGGACGGCGATCGTCCTCGTTTACATCCTGGCGCGCTCGGCGGGGCGGTTTTCATCCTCGACGATCATTCTGGCGGGCATAACGCTCAATCTGGTCTTTGCCTCGCTGATCCTGCTCGTCGAATACCTGGCCGATTACACGCAGGTCTACGAGATGATCCGCTGGATGATGGGGGGGTTGGATATCGTCGGTTATCGGGACTTTCAAATCGTGGGCCCGGTGGCGGCGATCGGGCTGGCGACGATTTTTCTGGCCGTTGGCGAGCTCGATCTCCTGGCGGTGGATCCGCTGGCGGCGGCGACCCTCGGGGTGCGCGTGGAGCGCGCCCGGTGGCGGCTCTTGCTGGCGGCCTCGCTGATGACCGGCTGCGTGGTGGCCTTTGCCGGGCCGATCGGCTTCGTGGGGCTGATCGTGCCGCACTGCGTCCGGATGGCGCTCGGAGCGCCGCACGGGCGCGTGATGCCAGCCTGCGTCGTCGCCGGGGCGCTCTTCCTGATCGCTTGCGACACCTTGGCGCAGAACGTCCTGGGGGACGAGGAGCTCCCCGTCGGCGTGATCACGGCCATGCTCGGGGGGCCGTTCTTTGTGTTTCTGCTCTTCCGGCACGCCCGCGCCGGCCCCGGCTGGGGGGATTAATGGCCGGCCTCGGAGCGGCCGAGCCTTTGGGCCTTTCCCGTTGGTCGGGCGGCCGGGAAATCAGACTTCGGTTCCGTTGTAGAGCGAGGCGACGGCGTCGCCATAGCCGTTATAGAGGAGCGTCGGGCGGCGGTCGCTCTTATCGGGGATCATCCACTCGAAGGCCTGGCTCCAGCGCGGGTGCGGGACGTTGGGGTTCACGTTGGAGTAAAAGCCGTATTCGGTCGGTTGAAGGTCGTTCCAGAACGTTCGGGGCTGGGTCTCCGTCAGCTCGATCCGGACGATCGACTTGGCCGACTTGTAACCGTACTTCCAGGGGACGATCACTCGCACCGGCGCGCCGTGCTGCGGGGCGAGCGCGTGACCATAGATGCCCGTGCAGAGGAGCGTCAGCTCGTTCATCGCTTCATCCATCCGCAGCCCCTCGTAATAGGGCCACGGATACCAGGGGGCGGACTTGACGCCCAGGAGCTGACGGTCGAGCCAGCTCACGAAGCGGACGTAGCGGGCCTCCGGTTTGGGCTGGACGGCCTCCAGCAGTCGAGCCAGCCGATAGCCGGTCCAGGGCACCGCCATCGCCCAGGCTTCGACGCAGCGGAAGCGATACAGGCGCTCTTCCAGCGGAGCGAGCTTCTCGATCTCGTCGATCGAGAGCGTCTGCGGCTTCTCGCACAATCCGGCGATCTCAACCTGCCACGGGCGGAAGGGGTAACCCTTGGCGAGGTCAGCGACCGTGCGCTGAAAGCCGGGCCCCTGCTGGCCGTTGGCGAATTCGTAGAAATTGTTGTGTGTGCCGGCAACGGCCTCGGCCGTCAGCGGTCGATCCAATTGATTGAATCGGGAGCTGCGCTCGGCGGGATAAAGACCGGGCGCGGGCTCCGGCGGAGCCGGCCGCGCCGCCGAGTCCGACGCCTGCGGCGCCCCCGACGAACGCGGCTGAGCCTCGGCCTGCGGACCGCCGCAGCCGAGAAAGCCCCCTCCGGCCAGGGCGGCGGCGGCCGAGCCGGCCTTGCGCATGAAGGCCCGACGCGATTCGCTGTCCTCGGTGCGGGTTCGTCGCCGCGCGTGGTAATTCTGGTAAAGGCTCTCCGGCGTGGCCAGCCGCTCGGGGATCCACCAGCCGGGGCGTATAATCAGGTTGGCCATGGCTTGAAGCGACTCCCTTCCCGGCGACGGGCCGTCGCCGCCGATTGACGCGCAGGCTTCAGTCTACGCCGGGCTCCGGCCGTTGGCAATGACGACCGGAAGCTTTGAAAGCGTTCGAAGTGCGCGGCGCGAAGGGAGCTAAGGCCCCGAAATCGGTCGCGAAAGGGGCGCGACCGGAAAGGACCAAGGGCTTTGCATTCGCCGTCGGCTGGGGCAGGATTCAGGGTCATGAGGTGGCCCGCGCTCGCGCTTCTTGCAACCGGCTTGCGATGGGCCGGAGGGCTGCTGGCGGCCGGCGGGCTGGTCGCCCGCGGCTTTTCCGATGCCGACGCGCCGGCGAGCCAAGGCGTCCGCCAGCGGGGGGCCACGTCGGACCGGATCGAGACCATCGAGCGGGAGCTGAGCCGATGGGAGGAACAGGAGCGAATCCTGCGCGGTGAAGTCGAAGCTCGGCTGCAAGAGATGGGGGCCGCCCGGCGGCGGCTGGCCGAGGAGGTGGCGGCGCTCCGGAGCGGGCTGTCGGGAGCGGAACCAGCCCCGAACGAGGAATCGACCGACCCGGCGTCGGCCGTCGGACCTGAACGCGCGCTTCAGTCGAGTCTGCCGGGCCGGGTCGCGCTGGCGGCGGTCGCTCTGGGGGCGATCGTGGCGCTGGCGGCGTTGGCCTGGCGCCGCTGGACATCGGCCGGGGCGCCGGCGGGCACTCCACCCGGCGGCACGACTCGCCTCACGGGTCCGCGGCAGGCGGAGCCAGAACGCACCGAGGCCGGCCTCCCTGCGCAAGAGGCTGAGCAATCCCCTGAATGAAACTCTGCTCTTGGGTGTTAGCCCTGAGGCCCGGCGCCCCGCTGCGGGCCTCACGATGAGGGAGAGCCTCCGCCGATGCCATCGGAGAATCCGCCGCGCGCGTCCGAGGAGCTGGAGACGCCGCCGGGCGTGGTCGTGCTGATGAGCGGGGGGTTGGATTCGGCGGTGATGGCGGGTTTGGCGGTCGAGGCCGGCGAGGTCGTTTGGCCGCTCTACGTGCGGCAGGGCTACCTCTGGGAAGCCGAGGAGCTGACGGCGGCGCGGAGCTTTCTGGCGGCGCTGCGCCCGCGCGATGGACGGCTGCATCCGATCGTGACGGGCGAGCTTACGTTCCCGCAGGCCGCCCGACCGGATTGGGCCGTCAGCGATCAGGCGGAAGCCCCCGGCCCGGATTCAGCCGATTCGGCCGTTTATCTGCCGGGCCGAAACCTCGCTCTGCTGGCGCAAGCGGCGCTGCTGGCGCGCGCCCACGGGTTGAGGCGCATCCAATTGGGGATTCTCAAGGCGAACCCTTTCCCGGACGCGACGGAGAGCTTCCGGCGAGCCTTCGAAGCCGCCGCCGGCCTCGCCATCGGGTCGCAGGTGCGGGTGGAAACGCCGCTGGCGGCCTGGGACAAGGCCGAGGTCATCCGCCGGGGGGCCGGTTTGCCGCTGGCGGCGACGCTTTCCTGCCTGCGGCCGCGCGGCGGGGCCCATTGCGGGCGGTGCAATAAGTGCGCCGAAAGGCGGCGGGCGTTCGCGCGGGCGGGCGTGCCCGACCCGACAAGCTATGCCGGGCCCTGAAGGGAGGACCGCCGCTCCCTTCCCCCGGCCGTCGTCCGCGTTTCGAACGCCGGCGGCGGCGGGGAGACTCCCCCAAGGGGCGGGAGCGTGATGGACGCCCCAGACCGCGGGGAGAAGTATGCCGCGATTTTTTTCGACGTGGGGGGGACGTTGCTGCGGGCGAACCCGTCGATCGGCGCCGTTTACGCCGAGGTCGCCGCGCGCTATCAGATCGACGTCCAGGCCGAGGCGGTGGAACGGGCGGCGCGGCGGTGGTTCCACAAAATGCGGGAGGAGGAACTCGCCGAAGGGACGCAACACACGACGTCGCTCGAGCGGGCGCGGCGGTGGTGGCGGCGGCTGGTGCGGCTGAGTTTCGGCGCGGCGGCCGATACGCCCCGGTTTGATGACTTCTTCGAGGCCGTGTTCGATGAGTTCGCCCGGCCGGAGCGGTATCGGACGTTTCCGGAAGTGCCGGCGACGCTCGCCGGGCTCCGGGCCGCGGGGTATCGGCTGGGGATCATCTCCAACTGGGACGCGCGATTGCGCCCGATCCTGGAAGGGCTCGGGCTCGCCGAGGCGTTCGATCCGATTCTGATCTCGGGCGAGGTGGGGGTGGAGAAGCCCGATCGAGCGATTTACGAGCTGGCGCGCCAGCGTCTCGGGGCGCGCGACGGGGCGCCGCTGCTGCAAGTGGGGGATCATCCGCGTGACGACGTGGCGGCGGCCCGAGCGGCGGGGTTCGAAGGCCGTCTCGTCAATCGATCCGCCGGCCAGACGCTGGCGACGACGCTGGCCGACCTGCTCCCGCCGGTGTAACTTTTTGGCGGGGGGGGCGCGGAAACTCAACGGCGTCAGCCGCGCCGACCCGAGGTGACCGCCGGTGCCCCACGGTGGGGCCGATCAACTCTGGAGGGAGAATTAACCGCCGAAACACAAAGACTTGAGGAAGTCTGCATCTCCATAATCTTCAACCTGATTTCCCACGTCGATCTTCCTTGTGTCTTTGCCTCGTGCTGGTCGTCTTCCGATGCCGTCGCCCAAGATCGAGTTCTGGCTAGGTCGGGCCGGCTCCGGCAAGACGCAGGCCTGCGTCGAAGCGATCGCCGGGGAGCTGCGCCGCGCGCCGCGCGGGACGCCGTTGATTCTTCTCGTCCCCGAGCAGGCCTCAGCGCAGATGGAATACGCGCTGGCTACGCCGCCGGGCGTGGCCGGCTTCACGCGCGCCCGCGTGATGTCGTTCAGGCTCCTTCAGGCCGAAGTCTTTCGCCGCGTCGGGGGCCGTCCCGCGCGTTGCCTGGACGAGCGGGGGCGGGTGATGCTGTTGCGCCAGGCGATCGCCCGCTGCCGGAGCCGCCTGTGGCTGCTGGGGGGGCGGTCGGCCGGGCCGGGGCTCGCCGAAGCCGTCAGCCGGACGCTTCGGGAGCTCCAAGAGAGCGGGTGGGGGCTGAGGGAGTTTCGGGCCCGGCTTGAGGCGCAGGCCGGCGGCGACGATCCGGGCGGGGGCGGCTTCGCGAAACTCTCGGACCTCCTTACGATCTGGGCGGCTTACGACGACCTCTTGGGGGAAAAGGGGCTGGCCGAGGCGATCGAGTTGCCCTCCGTCGCGGCCGAGCGTCTGGCCGAGTGGGGTGGCGTCGCCGACGCTCAAGTCTGGGTGGATGGCTTTGCCTCCTTCACCGCGGCCGAATTCAAACTGTTGATGGCGCTCCTCGGGGGGGCCCGGTCAGCGGCCCTTACGCTCTGCCTCGACCCTGAGGATCAGACCTTCAGGCGGCGACAATCGGGAGCGGCGACACCGGCCGAGGGGCTCGTGCGGGTCGGGCCGGAGCGGGTTTTTGAGGAAATCGAGAATCATTACTTTCACCTCAAAGCCCGAATTCAGCAGGCCGGGTGGCCGACCGTGGACATCAGCTTTCCCCGGCGGAGTCATCCGACTCGCGCGGCCCACGTCACGCCGTTGAGCTTCCTGGAGGCGGAGGTCCTCACGCGCCTCAACCCCAGCCGCTTTCCCGATGCGGATCGGCCGGAGGGGGCCGCGCCGGTCTGGCCCGTCGGACCGATCGAGCTCGTCGAGGCCGCGGACCGTCGGGCCGAGGTCGAAGCGATCGCCCGGCGGATCGCCGCCCTGGTGGCGGCGTCGGCTGAGCCGGGGTCGCGCCCGTTGCGTTGGTCGGATATGGCCGTCGTCGCTCGGGACCTGACGGAGTACGGGCCGCTGGTCCGAGAGGTCTTCCCTCGGTTCGGGATTCCTTTCTTCCTCGATCAGGGGCGTTCGCTGGCCTCGCATCCGATCACCCGCCTGCTCACGGCGGCTCTGGCCCTCGTCGAGGGGCCGACGCGGACGGAAACGGTGAGCCGATATCTCAAGAGTGGGCTCGTCCCGCTGGCGGACCCCGAAGACGCCGCCCGGCTGGAGCGGCTGGCGCGACGGCGACGGCTGACCGGGTCCGACTGGGGGAACCTCCGGCGGTGGGTCGGGCCGCGCCATGGACAGCCGGGGCCATCCACCAAGGAGGAGGTCGAGGCCGAATGGCTCTTCCAAGTCTGGGCCGAGGCCTGGGCCCCGGTTGAGGCGCTGGGCGCGGCGCTCGCGGCGCTGGAGGCGGGCGACGGGCCGACACAAGCCGACGGAGCCCCCGGAGGCGCGGCCGAGGCGGGCTCATCGCCGGCGCGGGCGCTCTGGGCGTTCCTGGAGCGGCTGGGGGCGCGCCAGAAGCTGGAGCAATGGGTCGACGAAGCCCTCCAGGCCGGCGAACCCGAGGCGGCGCTCCTTCATCAGGAGGCCTGGGCCGAGCTGGTCGCCTTCCTGGAGCGATTGGAGGAACTCGGTCTGCCGGGGCCGGTGCCCGCCGCTGGGGCTGGGTCCGATTCAACCGGGGCGGTCCCCTCGGCCGAGGGCCTCGTCGCGACGTTGACGGAGGCGCTCGCCGGGGCGCTTTCGGCGGCGCGGGCGCGCTTGATCCCGCCGGCCGTGGAGCAGGTGATCGTGGCCTCGGTGGAGCGCTCGCGGCTGCCCAACGTGCGCGTGGCGTTCGTGCTCGGGCTCGCCGAAGGGGAGTTTCCGCGAACCCAGGAAGAGGATCCGCTTCTGAGCGACACGGAGCGGGAGGCGCTCGGGACGGCGCAGCAGACGCTGGGGCGACATCGGACGGCGCGGCTGAATCACGAACGTTATCTGGCTTATATCGCGCTCACGCGACCGTCGGAGCGGCTCGTGCTGACTCGGCCCATGGCGGATAGCGGGGGGCGCCTGAACCCCCCGTCGCCGGTCTTCCGCGCCGTCGCCGAGGCGTTCCCCATGGCCCCCCGCGGGACGCCGCTCCCCTCGGCAGCGAATCTCGCGCCCGTGCTTCCGGAGGAATGGGGCCGGATGGTTGTTGAAGCCTCTCATCGGGCCCGGGCCGGGATGAGCCCGGCGGTCATCGGCCAAGCCCTCGCCGGGCCGCATCCGCTCTGCGCGGCGCTTGAGGGGCCGGCGGCCGATGCGGCACGGCGCCGGATCGAGCGCACGATCGCGGCGCTGGATTGGCCGCCCAGGGGGAACCTCGAGCGAGAACTGGCGCGGGCGTTCTGGAGCGAGCGGCCCCGGCTGGCGGTGACGGCGCTGGAGACGCACGCGGCCTGTCCTTTCAAGTTCTTCGCCTCGAACATGCTGCGGCTGGAGGAACCGGCGGAGCCGCTGCCGGGTCCGCTGGAGATGGGGCAGGTGCGGCATCGGTTGCTCGCGGCGTTGTTTGCGAAGCTCAAAGGGGCGGAGGGGCTCGATTGGGGAGGCGTCGACCTCGCCGAGGCCGACAAGGCGATCGACGAGGCGGCGGCGGAAATTCGGGCCGACCTCCTGGGCGGCAGCCTGGGGGCCGACGCCCTGACCCAAAAACTCGTCGAATTCGTCATCGCGGAGATGAGGGTGTTGCTGCCGGCGCTCAAGGAGGTCGGGCGGCGCAGCCGGCTGCGGCAGGTGGAGGCTGAGGGCCCTCTGGCCGGAAGTCTCGTTTTGGACGCCGGCGAGGGACTCGCTTTCACAGTGACGGGCAAGATCGACCGCAAGGACGCGATGGCGGAGGCGGGCGCGGCGCCGGGGGCGCTCGTTCTTTACGATTACAAATCCGGCGGGCGCGATCTCTCCGCGACCGATTTGTATTACGGGATCGATCTGCAATTGGCCGCCTACGCCTTGGCCGAGACGCGGCGCGTCTCGAGGCCGGTGCTCGGCGTCTTCTATTGGCCCGTGGGCGTCAGGCTGATCCGCGCCGACGGGTCGAGCTGGCCGGAGCCGGGGACTCGCCCATGGTTTGACAATTATAAGCTCAAGGGCTTGTTCGACGTGACGATCGCCCGGGACCTGGACACTGAGATTCTCCCAAACGGCGAGAATGCCCTGGCCTTCAGCTTCAGGCTCAAAAAGGATGGCGGGGTCGATTTCCGGAGTTTCGGACCCTTGCCCGAGGGGAGCTTCGGGCGCTATCTGAGCCACGTCGAACAGTTGATGCGGGAGCGCGCGCGCCGGATCGCCGACGGCGAGATCAACTTGCATCCATGGCGGCGCGGCGGCGGGACGGCGTGCGATCAGTGCGCTTATGAGGCGCTCTGCCGGAAGTCGACGTTCGAAGGGGACGTGTTCCATACCGAAGCCGGACTCGATCGCAGTGAGTTCCGCCGGCGATTCGCCGCCGGGGGAGGCTCCGATGACCAGTAACGTAGAGACGGTCGCTCCCGCCGCGGGCTCGGATTGGATCTGGACCGTGGAACAGCGTCAGGCCATCGAGGACTGGGCCAACGCGCTGATCGTCACGGCCGGGGCGGGCTCCGGCAAAACGGCCGTCCTGACCGAGCGGGTTTTCGAGCTCATCACGAAGCCCGATCCCTCGACCGGAGCGCCGGTCGGCCTGGAGCGGCTCCTGGTCGTCACGTTCACCCGCAAGGCCGCCGGGGAGATGCGCGATCGGATCGAGCGGCGGCTGCTCAAGGCCCTGGCGGCCGATCCGACCGATCGGGCCGCGCGCGCCGCGCTCGAGGCCCTTCCGGAGGCTTGCATCCTGACGTTGGACGCCTTCTGCGACCGTTTCGTCCGGCGCCATTTTCATGAGGCGGAGGTTTCCCCCGCCGCGCGTGTGGCCGAAGCGGACGAAGAAGCCGAACTGGTCGGTCAGACCCTCGATCGCCTTTTCGAGGAGCTGGCTGCGCGGGCCGACGATGACGGCCGCGCCATGGCGTTGCTGATAGCGACCACCTCCCCCTCACGTGGAGGCGCGTTGCAAACCCTGCGTGAACGGATCCAGACGATCCGCGGCTTTATGCAGTCGCTGGAAACTCCGGAGAACTGGCTGGCGAGCGTCCGCGACCGGTTCGCCGGGACGCTCCACGATCCGGGCCGCCTCCAATCGGAGTCCGCTAAACGTTTTCGCCGTTCATTCCATCAGGCCACCGGGGAGCTACGGGATTTGTTCCAGGTCGTGCTGGCCGAGGCGCGGCTTCGTCGGGCGGACGGCGGGACGCTTGAGCAATGGGCGAGCGCGGGCGACTGGTTGGACCGGCTGATCGCGCGACTGAGCGGCGACGAGCCCATCGAGGCTATCGTTAAGGACGGGATCGGCGAGGTCGAGCGGCAGCCGGCCGCCACGCTGGAATCGCTGGGCGACAAGAAAACCTGTGGACCCGCCCTCGCTCAAGACGAGAGCTTCCGCAAGCATACGTTGGAGGCGTTTTCGAAACGGTTCACCGCGTGGAGGGGGCGCTGGTTCGCGCTCAATCCGGACCACTGGGGAGAAATTTCAGCCCTGGCCGCCGACCAGGCCCTTGCCCTTTTGCGTCTGGTGGAATTGGCCGATGAGCGGGTCGAGGCGCTCAAACGGCGGCGGGGCCTCCTCACATTCGCCGATCTGGAACGGGGTACGCTTCGGGCGCTGACGGACCCGGCGACGTCCGGCCCTTCGGCGCTGGCGCGGGAGTATCAGAGGCGTTTCCACAGCGTGCTGGTGGACGAATACCAGGACATTTCGCCCTTGCAGGACGCCCTCATCCGGCGCCTTTCACGCTCCGAGGGCCGCCCCCCCGAAACACCGCGCAACCTGTTCGTCGTCGGGGACCTCAAGCAGAGCATCTATCGGTTCCGCCGGGCTGAGCCGCGACGGTTCCTCAAAGCGCTTGAGGCGGCCGCGCCCGAGCCGAGCCCGCCGGACGGACGTCGCCGGGTCAGCCTGACGGCTAATTTCCGCTCGCGCCCCGGCCTGATCGATTTCGTCAACGCCGTCTTCGAGACGCTCATGGACCAGACGCTCGGCGGCTTGAGCTACGACGCCGAAGCGCGGCTCGTCGCGACCCGGACCGATTCGCCCGATGACGATCCGATCTGCGTCGAGCTCGTGCCCCTTCCAACCGCCGCTCAAGGCGGGACAAAACGGAAAGAGAGGGCCGCCGAATCCGACGAGGACGACACGAACCCGGGAATGCAATCCGAAGCGCTCAGCGGGCTTGAGCGAGAGGCCCGATGGATCGCCCGTCGGATCGTCGAGCTGACCTCGGCCGAGGGAGGCCTCTGGCTCCCGGACGAAGGCAAGGGCCGGCGACGCGCTCGGCCGGGCGATTGCGCGATCCTGGTCCGCAAAATGGCCGGCGACGCGCCGACGTGGATCGCCGAACTCGAGCGCGCCGGCCTGGCCGTCCAGACGCCGGATCAGCCGTCGTTTCTGGCCGAGCCGGAAGTGGTCGATGTCCTCAACGCCCTCCGCGTCGCCGATCAGCCGTTCGATGATTTGACGCTCGCCGGCGTCCTCCGGTCGCCGATGGCGGGTCTAAGCGACGATGACCTGCTGCGCCTCCGGAGGCTCCGGCGGGAAGGGCCGTTCCATGAGGCCGTTTGGGCCGCGCGGCCGGGCGAGCCCGGGGCGGCCTGCCTCCCCCCTGCCCTTGAGACGAAGCTCAAGGCGTTCTTCACGAATCTGGCCTTCTGGCGACGGGAGGCTGAACGGGGGGGACCTGAGGCGGCTTTGGAGGCGATCCTCAGCTCGACGGAGTATGAAGCCCACGTGGCGGGGACGCGACAGGCGAGCGAGCGGCTCGGTCATCTGGCGCAGCTCCGGCAGTTAGTCCGCCGCTTCGCCGCCCAGGGGCTGGGCGAGGACGTGGCGGCGTCTCTGCGCGGAATCGAGGCCCTGGAGGCGGGTTCGCTCCAGGGGAGCGTGGAGGGCTTGGCCGACCGGGCGGACGCCGTGCACCTGCTGACGATCCACAAAAGCAAAGGGCTTGAATTCCCGATCGTCTTCCTTCCCCGATTGGGCTCTCCGCTGGAGGCCGGCGAGTACCGCAATCCCGATCTGATCCTGGAGGCGGAGGGGGGCATGGCCCTGGTGGCCGGGGATCCCTCCCGACGGCTGGTGTTCGTCGGGCCGGAGCTGACGGCCGCTCGCGAGCGGGAACACCGCGCCCGCCGTGAAGAGCACATCCGATTGCTCTACGTCGGGATGACGCGCGCCCGGGAGCGTCTGATCCTGAGCGGCCTCGATCCGCCGCGGAGCCATCGGCCGAGTTCCGGGCCCTCCACCGCCGCCGAAGACAAGCCCACGTTGCCGCTCGAGCGACTGGCCGCGGGGAGTTATGTCGAACTGCTCCGGCCGGCGCTCGTTCGCCTAGCGACCTCGACCCCGCCGCCGTGGCTTCACGTTCACCCTCCGCCGGCCGCCCTCCCCTCCCCGGCGGCCGCGGACGTGGGATGGTATCAGCGGGCGCTACGGGTTTCGGCCGATGAAGCTCAGGCGGCTTGGGAAGCCGCGCGGGTCGAGTTGGGCCGTCTTGAGGGGTCGGCGGTCTCGGAGGCGCCGCCGCCGGTCATTCTCCCGATCGCCGAGCCCGGGGTTCTGGCGCGGCTCCCGCTCAAGCTTACCGTGACGCAATTGACCCGAATGCGGACCGAAGGGGATC
This sequence comes from uncultured Candidatus Sumerlaeota bacterium, assembly GCA_964463045.1. Classification (GTDB taxonomy): domain Bacteria; phylum Sumerlaeota; class Sumerlaeia; order MVZB01; family JAJFLK01; genus CAYXAU01. The sequence goes on from CAYXAU010000013.1 coordinate 34,288, forward strand.
GGGACGTTCCGGGCGAAGGGGACCCGGACGAGGCGGCGCGCTTCGACGAGGAAGGGATGGCCCCAAGCGGCGCCCTCGCGCGGCTCCTCCAGGGAGGTCCCGCTTTTGCGCGGCCGGCGGGCGGGCCGGCGGTCGATGGCCGCCGGCGCGGGCGTCTGACGCATCAGCTTCTGGAGCATCTCGATCTGAGTCGGGCGCTGGACGAAGCCGATCTGCGGCTCCAGGCTGAGGAGCTGCGCCGTCGCGGCCTGCTTGAAGCCGAGGGGATCGGGGAGCTGGACAGTCTGCCTTACGGCGCGATCGCCCGGTTTTTCGATCGCCCGCTCGGGCGGCGGCTGCGCCGGCGGCCCGGCTCGGTCCTGCGGGAGCTGCCGTTTACGCGGTGGGTCCCCGCCTCGCAATTGCCGCGGGGGATGGTCGGGCCGGCTGACGATCTCGGCCCGGAGATGACGACCCCCATCCTGTTGCAAGGGACCATCGATTGCGTGCTGGACGAAGGCGAGCGGGTGCTGGTGCTGGACTATAAGACGGACCCCGTAAGCGGGCCCGAGGCGGTGACTCGGTTGACGCAACGCTATGGGCCGCAGATCACGGCCTATCAGCGGGCGCTGCAGACGGTCTGGCGCGTGCCCGAACCGGAGGCTTATCTGGTCTTTCTCGATTCGGGCGATGAGGTCCGGATCGGCGTGACGGACTCCTCGGCGAGCTGAAGGGTTCCGAGAAAGTTGGAAGTTATAATTTGAACCACCAAGAGACGAAGACACCAAGATGATTCAGGGCTGAGCGGCGAAGAGCGTACATCTCAAATGCTCAAAGGCTTATAGACCAAGCCGGCGGCTTCCGCGCGTTCGTGCCCTGGGGGTGAATTATAACTTTTGTAACTTCACAAGGTATCGCCCGATTTCACGGCGTCGGCCGCGCGGGAAGGCCGGCCAGAAAAGCCTCGGCGACGGGACGACCGGCCTCGACCATCGCGCTCAATTCACGCCCCAGCGGGGCCACCGCGTCCAGATAGGGGCGGGGGTAGAGGCCGATCCAGAAGGCCAAGGCGACCAGGACGCCGAGGGCGAACGTCTCGCGCGGGTTGAGATCGCGCAGGCCGGCGTTCTCGGCCGTCTCCAGCGGGCCGAAGAAGACCTGTTGCGCCAGACGCAGGAGATAAACGGCGGCCAGAATCACGCCGACGGCGCCGATGGCCGCCCGCCAGGGGGCGCTCTTGAAGGTCCCGACGAGAATCAGGAACTCCCCCACAAAGCCGTTGAGCCCCGGCAGGCCGATCGAGGAGAGAATCAGGATCAACGTCAGCGTGGCGTAAAGCTTCATGTTGCGGGCGAGGCCGCCGAAATCGCTCATCCGGCGCGTGTGGCGCCGCTCATACAACACGCCGACGCAGAAAAAAAGCCCTCCCGTCGAAAGCCCGTGATTGACCATCTGAAGGGCCGCCCCGGCCACGGCCTCCTCCCGGAAGGCGAAAAGCCCCAGGACGACGAAACCCATGTGACTGACCGAAGAGTAAGCAACCAGGCGTTTGACATCCTCTTGAGCCAGCGCCGTGAGGGCGCCGTAGATGATCGCGGCGGCCCCGACGGTCATCATCCACGGGGCGGCTTCGGCGGCCACCGACGGGAAGAAGGGAATGGCGAAACGCATCAGGCCGTAGACGCCGGTTTTGAGGAGGACGCCGGCCAGCAGGATCGACCCGGCGGTGGGGGCCTCCGTGTGCGCGTCGGGCAGCCAGGTGTGGAACGGGACGAGCGGGATCTTGATGGCGAAGGCGATCAGGAAGGCGGCGAAGATGAGCCGTTGAACCTCCGCCGGCAGCCGATCGCTCACGGCGGCCAGCTCCGGCAGCGCGAAGGAGCCGCCGACCATCAACGGCCGGGCGTGAAAGTAAAGCGCCAGGATGCCGATCAGCATCAGGACGGAACCGGCCATCGTGTAGAGGAAAAACTTAAGCGTGGCGTAGACGCGCCGACCGGAGCCGAAAATGCCGATCAGGAAATAAAGGGGGACGAGCATCAGCTCCCAGAAGATGTAAAAGAGGAAAAGATCGAGGGCGAGAAACGTCCCGACCATGCCGGTCTGAAGGAGCATCAGAAGGGCGTAGAACTCGCGCCGCCGTTCGACGACGGCGCTCCAGGAGGCCAGCACGCCCAGGATCGTCAGCAGATTCGTCAACGTCACCAGGAGCCCCGACAGGCCGTCCATCGCGAGGAAAAAGCGGATTCCCCAGCCGGGAATCCAGACGCGGCTCAACCCGGCCGTGAATTCCCCGGGCGCGGCCAACGCCCGGGGCAACAGGCCCACGGCGACGACGAACGTCGCCACCGAGCCGGCGAGCGCATACCAGCGGGAAAGCCCGCCCGTCCGCGGGGGCTGAACCCAGGCGATCAGCATCGCCGTCGCCAGCGGCAGGAAGACGAGCAGCAGCAATTCAGCGGCGTGAGCTTCGGTCACCATAGCCAGACGGCCAGCAGCAGAAGATTGACGCCGATCAGCGTCAGGAGGGCATAGGCCTGAACCTGGCCCATCTGAACGTGACGCACGGCGCGCGAGGCCTCGCGGGTCAGCCGCGAGATGAGATGGAGCGTCCCGTCGATCAACGCCGCGTCGATCCAGACGGCCAGGCGGGCGATCTGGCGCGTTCCGGCGCCGATCAGCGCGTTATAAGCGTCGTCCCACCACCACCCGGCGCGGCTGATCTGAGAAAAAAGGGACCAACGCGTGGCTAGACGGTCGGCCGCGTCGGGCCAGCCCCGCAACGCGTACCGATAGGCCAGGAAAAGGCCGAGCAGGGCCAGCAGCACCGACAGGGCCGTCAAGGCGAGCTCGGCGGTCTCGCCGAAGACGGGCGCCGGGCCGACGGTCTCGGCCCGCAGGCGTTCGGCTTCTTCGAGGACGGGCCGGAGAAAATGCTCAAATTGCGCCCCTTCGCCGAGGCCCAGCCGATGAGCCAGCGCGCGCGGGACGTTGAGCAGGCCCGCCGTCAGCGAACCGACCGCCAGGGCCGTCATCGCCACGGACATCGTCCAGTGAGGGGCGTGCAGATGTTCACGGCGCGGAGGAGGCAGACGGGTCGCGCCATGAAAGGCGAGGAACAGCGCCCGAAAGCCATAGGCCGCCGTCATCACGGCCGTGGCGGCCCCCAGCAGATAGAGGATCGGGACCCCGAGGGGGCGCAGCGCCGCCGGACTCTCGGCGAAACTGCGCCAGAGGATTTCGTCCTTGGAGAAGAACCCGGCCGCCGGCGGCAGGCCGGCCAACGCCAACGTCGCCAGGCCGAAGGCCACCCAGGTCAGCCTCAGGCGCCGCCGCAGGCCGCCCAAGAGAAACAGGTCCTGGAGGCCGCCGGCGGCGTGGATGACGGCGCCGGCGGCCAGAAACAGACAGGCCTTGAAGAAGGCGTGGGTGAGGACGTGGAAAACGCCGGCGGCGAAGGCGCCGACTCCACAGGCCAGGAACATGTAGCCCAGTTGGCTGATCGTCGAGTAGGCCAGCACCTTCTTGATGTCGCGCTGCGTGAGGGCGATCGTGGCGGCCACGAAGGCCGTGGCGGCGCCCAGGAGCGCGATGACGAGCATGGCCCCGGGCGCCAGCGCCAACAACGGCGCCAGCCGAGCCAACAGATAGACGCCCGCGGTGACCATCGTGGCGGCGTGGATGAGGGCGCTGACGGGGGTGGGGCCGGCCATGGCGTCCGGCAGCCAGACGAAGAGCGGAATCTGGGCGGACTTGCCCGCGCAGCCGAGCATGAGGGCCAGGGCGATCAGCGTGGCCGACGTCGCGTCCTCCCCCAGCCGGCCCGGGGCTCGGTCCAGAATTTCGGGGATCGCCAGCGTCCCCAGGCGTTCATGCAGGAGGAACATGGCCACCAGGAAGCCAAAGTCCCCCACCCGGTTGACCACGAAGGCTTTCTTGCCGGCCGAGGCCGAGCCCGGCAGATCCAGGTAATAACCGATGAGGAGATAAGAGCACAGACCGACGGCTTCCCAACCGACGAACAGAAGCGGCAGGCTGTCGGCCAGGACTAGGATCAGCATCGAGAAAACGAACAAGGAGAGGAAGGCGAAGAAGCGCGAGAAGCCGGGATCGCCGCGCATGTAACCGATCGAGTAAAGGAAGATGAGCGAGCCGACCAGCGTGATGACGAGCGTCATCACGGCCGTCAGGCGGTCGAACTGAAACCCCAGGCTCACCCGCAGGGAGCCGACCCGAACCCATTCCCACAGGGGGACGGCCACGGGTTCGTCAAGGCCGGCGCGGCCCGTCCAGGCGGCGACGAAAAGAATGAGGGCGAGCGCGGCGGCGATCCCCAGGGCGAAGACGGCGAGCCACCCGCCGATTTCCTTCAGCCATCGCCCGAACAGACCGTTGGCCAGAAAAGCCGCCAGAGGCAGCACGGGGAGAGTCCAGACGAGCAGTTCGATCATGGCGTTCGGCGCCCGGGGGCGCTCAGAGCACGATCATCATCGGGAAGAGCGCAAAGGCGAGGACCCCGGCCGAGCAGAGGATCAGGGCCACGGCGTTGCCCCCCTCCAAGGCCACGGGCTCGGCGCGAACCGCCGGCGCTTCCTCCATGTACATTTTGACGATCACCTTCAGGTAGTAGTAGGCCGAGGCCACCGAGGCCAGCACGCCGAAACAGGCCAGCGCGTAAAGCTCGGCGTCGACGGCGACCGAGAACAGGTAAAACTTCCCCACGAAGCCGACCGTCGGAGGAACGCCGGTCAGCGACAAGAGCGCCAGGGCGAGGGCCGCGGCCAGGGCCGGCGAGCGGCGGGCCAGCCCGGCGTAGCGGTCCAGATGGCTCTCCCCCTGCGGGCCGAGCGTGGCGGCGACGCCGAAGGCCAGCGCCGTCATCAACCCATAGGCCAGGACGTAATAGGTGACGGCGCGTTCGGCCGCCACCCAGTGCGCCGGTTCCCGCGCCGCCGCCCAGAGCGGGATCAGGACGTAGCCGCCGTGAGCGACGCCGGAGTAAGCCAGCAGGCGCTTGACGTGCGTCTGGACGACGGCGCCGACGTTGCCGACGACGATGCTGGCGACGGTCAGAAGGCCGATGGCGACGACGAAGCCGTCGGGCAGATCGGCCCAGGCCACCAGCGGGCGGAAGAGATTCAGAAGGGCGGCCAGCGTCGCCACCTTGGAGCCGGTGGCCAGGAAGCCGACGACGGTCGTCGGGGCTCCGGCGTAGACGTCGGGGGCGTACATGTGGAACGGGGCGAGCGTCAGCTTGAAGCCGAAGCCGACGAGCATGAGGCTCAAACCGGCGCCCAGAAAAAAGCCGTGACGCAAGAGGCCGGGCAGCGCGCCCGCCTCCAGGTGGGCGTGGATCTCGCTCAGGCGGGTGGTGCCGAGCGCCCCATAGACCATGCTGATCCCGAACAGGAGAAACGCCGAGGCGTAGGCGCCGGTGAGGAAGTATTTGAAGGCGGCCTCGGTCGAGCGGAGGTTATCCCGCTCGAGGCCGGCCAGGACGTAAAAGCAGATGGCGACGAACTCGAGGTTCAAGAACAGGGTCAGCAGCTCGTGGGAAGCCGCCAGGAGCATCATGGCCGCCGCGGCCAGGGTCATGAGGGCGTAATACTCGGCCGGCGGCAGCGCCCGCCCTTCCAGATACGACGGCGAGATGAGAATGAAGAACAAGGCCAGCCCCAGAATCACGTTCTGACCCAGGAAGACGACGCCGTCCCAGCGGAGGCACCCGTAGAGAATCAATCGCGGCGTCTCGCCGGGGGCGCCGACCCCGTAAAGGAGCGTCCCCCAGGCCAGCGTCAGGCCGAAGGCCGCCACGCCCCGCGAGGCCGGCCCCGCCCGCCCGGGCCGGATCAGCTCGATGACCAGGAGCGCGAGCGCCGTCGCCAGAACCAGCCCCGCCGGGCCGAGCGGCCGAAAGTCCTCGGGAAGGGGGAGAGCCAGAGGGGCATCAGGCATCAGGGGGATCCGTCGCCGACGGCGCGGCTCAATCGCGCAGCATGATCATCCGGTCGGCGTCGATGTGTTCTCTTTCGTGAAAAACCTTGATGAAGAGGGCCAGGCCGATGCCGGCTTCGGCGGCCGCCACGGTGACGACGAAGATGAAGATGGCGAACCCGTCGGGGTGGCCCTGGGCCTGAGCGAGCGTGACGAAGGCCAGGTTGCAGGCGTTGAGCATCAGTTCGAGACAGAGGAAGACGGCGATGGCGTTCTGCTTCCAGAGGACGCCGAAGGCCCCCAGAGCGAAGATCATGGCGGCCAGCAGCAAATTGCCCTGGTAGAAGAAACTCACGGCCGGCCTCCGGGAGGTTGCGGCTCCGGCGGCCCATCGGCCGACGAACGGCGGCCGGCCAGGGCGAGGGCGCCGATCACGGCCACGAGGAGCATGACCGAGGTGAGCTCGAAGGCGTAGAGATAGCGGGTCAAGAGGGCGAGCGCGATCCGGCCGATGGGGATGAGCGGAGGGGGGGTCTCGGGGAAGGCGGCTTCGGCGCCGAAGCGGGCCATGAGCGCGGCGGCCTGAACGGCCAGCGCCAGGCCGAAGACGACGCCCGCCCGGCGGATCGAACGGGTGCTCACGGGCAGCTCGCCCGCCCGGCCGATGTTCAAGAGCATGATCACGAAGAGGAAGAGGACCATGATGGCCCCGGCATAGACGAGAATCTGGAAGACGGCCGCCCATTGAGCGTTGATCAGGATGAAAAGGCCGGCGAGCGCGACCATCGTGAGGATCAGGAACAGGGCCCCATGAACGGGGTGCCGCGAGAAGACGACGAGGACGGCGCTCACGAGCGCGAGGACGAAAAAGAGGCTGTAGGTCAACTCGGCCATCGGCGTTCTGGGGCGGGCCGGCGCGCGGCCTTTACAGAGGAAAGTTCGGTCGCAAATCCGGCGGGCGGCCGAAGCCCCACTCGGGGGGATCGAGCATGTCCTCCTTGTCGGCGACGAGCCCCTGACGCGAGTAATCGGCCATCTCGAAGTCCGGGCCCATGACGATGGCGTCTTCCGGGCAGGCTTCCTCGCAATAGCCGCACCAGATGCAGCGCAACAGGTGAATCTGATAAACGGCGGCGTAGCGCTCGCCGGCCGAAACCGGGGCCGCCGGGTCGTTCTCCTTGGCTTCGAGGTAAATCGCCTCCGACGGGCAGGCCGCCGCGCACAAAGCGCAGCCGACGCACCGCTCCAGGCCGTTCTCGTAACGCTGGAGGCGGTGCCGCCCCCGGAAATTGGGCGGCTGAGGGCGCCGGACCTCCGGGTATTCGATCGTGATCGGCCGGCCGAAGGCCCGCTTCAAGGTGACGGCGAATCCGCGGGCCAGATCAAGCAACATGACCGAGCGCCCGCCTTTTCATGGCATTGGCCAACGCATCGACGACGACGATCAGGGCCAGACCCGAAACGAAAAGCAGGAGGCCCCGCCCGGGCACGTCGGCCGCCAACACGGCCGCCGTCAGCATCAGGTTGGCCATCGCCACCGGAAACATCCACTTCCAGCCCAGGTTCATGAGCTGATCGTAGCGCAGCCGGGGAAGCGTCCCGCGGACCAGGACGAAGAAGAAGAAGATGAGCCCAAGCTTCAAGGAGAACCAGAAAAGCCCCGACAAGGCCGCGATCGGCCAGGGGAGGCCCGGCAGCCCGATCGGGCCGTGATAGCCGCCGAGAAAAACGGTGGCCAGGATGGCCGAGAAAGTCAGCACGTTCATGTATTCGGCCATCATGAACATCGCCCAGCGCAGCGAACTGTATTCGGTGTGGAAGCCCGCCCCCAGTTCGGATTCCCCTTCGGGCAGGTCGAAGGGGAGCCGATTGGTCTCGGCGAAACCGGCCACCAGGAACAGGAGAAACCCCACGGGCTGCCGCCAGAGATGCCAGGCCCAGAGGCCGTCGGCCTGGGAAGCCAGAATCTCGCGCATGTTGAAGGAGCCGACAATCAGCAGCACGCCCACCAGCGAAAGCCCGAGCGTCAACTCGTAACTGACCAGTTGCGCCGAGGAGCGCAGGCCCCCCAGCAGGGCGTACTTGCTGTTGGAGGCCCACCCGGCAAGCACGATGCCATAGACGCCGATCGAGGTCATCGCCATGTAAAACAACAGGCCGACGGGAAGATCGGTCAGGCCGAGGGCGATCGTTCGGGTCTGCCCGCCGAGCGTGACCTCGATCTCGGGGCCAAACGGGATGATGGTGAACGTCAGGGCCGCCGGCAGGAGCCCCACGGCGGGGGCCAGAAGGAAGATCAGGCGATCGGCCTTGGGGGGAATGAAATCCTCCTTGAGCAACAACTTGATGCCGTCGATCAGCGTCTGCAGCTCGCCGTTGCGGAACCAGCGCTGGGGAAGCCGCGGGACGGGGCCCTCGCGTCCGGCGCCGGTCAGGTCCCGGAACAACGCATAAAGCCCCACCCGATTCGGGCCCGGCCGTTCTTGGATGCGCCCGATCCACTTGCGCTCGAGCAGCACCATGATGGGCGTGGAAAGGATGAGGGCCACGAAGACGACCAGCACCTTGAGGACGAGGAGCGTCCAGTCGATCGCGTCCATCAGGCTTGTGCCTCGATCCGTTGGAGGCTGATCGGCGGCAGGCCGCGCACGTCGTCCTCCAGCCGAAGGCCTAGGAGATTGGCCGCGCCGAAGGCCACGCCGGCCGGAAGGCTCGGGTTGATCGTCAGCGTGGCCTCGGGGGCCTCGGCGGCCAGGCGGACGGCGTCGCCCGGCTGGAGCGCGAGACGCTCGACGTCCTCGACGTTGAGTTCGATCGTCGGCCGGGCTCTCAGCTCGACGAACCCTTCGGCCCGCGAGGTCAAATGATCGCGGCCTTCGATCGAGGAAATCCAGCAGAGACGCAGCGGATCGCCCCGCGGGGGCTCGACGGGCGGAACGGGGCCCAGGTCGGGCCGCTCCTCGCTTTGAAGCTTGAAATCGGGGCGCGTCGCGCGCCGCAGCCCGCTGAGCGGGCGTTGCGGCGCCTCGGGTCCGGGGCCGGGCAGCCGCAAATCCTCGATCGTGAAGCGTTGAGGGGGATTCCAGAAAGCCAGGAGCTCGGCAAAGACCTGACCCGCCGATTCGTAGCGCGGGCCGCCGCCAAGCCGATCGATCAGCTCGGCCACGAGCCGCCAATCCTCCTGCGCATCGCCTGGAGCCGGGAAACCGCAACTCATGGCCTGAAGCGTTCCGTCGATCGAGGCCATCGTCCCTTCGGTCTCGAAGAAATCGGCCCCCGGAAGCACGACGCCGGCCCGCTCCGTGATCCACGACGGGAAAAGATCGATCGCCACGACGCGGGGCGTGGCCGCAAGCGCCCGTTCGACCAGCTCCCGCTGGGGATGATGAACGAGTTCATCGGCCCGATGCAGCAGCAGCGTCCGAATCTCGCCCCGGGCGGCCCGCCGGAGCAAATCCGGCCCGGTAACGCCCGCTGCGGGGAGCTCCTGGGTCGCTCCCCACAAGGCCGAGAGGCGCTGACGGCCCGCCGCCGAATCGGCCGGGCCGCCGGGCATGCGGTCGCTCTGGGCCCCGGCCGCGAAGGCGCCGCGGACGTTGCGCCCCTGGGCGATGGGCAGGAACCGCCAGCTCGGTCCGAGCCGACGCAGGAGGCGGAGCGCGGCCGGGACGAGCGCCGCGTTGAGCGCCCCGCCGGCAATTTCCAGGTCCAGGACGATCAGGCCCCCGGCGGCTGACGCCAGATGCTCGGCCACCGGGCCCGCCCCGTCGGAGCCGGGGGCTCGCCCGAGTTCGTTGAGCGTGGCCGCCAGCGCTTCAGGCGCAACGACGGCCGTCGTGGCGGCGACCCGGCTGAGCCACCCGTCGAGACGCGGCCCCAGAACAGCCAGACGGGTCCGGCCCAGGCGCGCCGCTTCCTTGAGCCTGAGCGCGACGATCGGAACGAGCGATTTGAGCTCCCCGCCGATCACGAACGTCGCCTCGTAGGCGCCCTCTTCCAGGAGAGCGAGATCGCCGTCGGCGGCTCGGAAGGCCTCCCCCGCCCAGCGAGCCGCGGCGGGAGCGACGAAGGCGTGCCGCCAATCGACGTGAGGCGAGCCGAGGACCCCCCGGAACAGACGGGCCAGCAAATAGTAAGTTTCGTTCGTCAGGCGGGCCCCGGCGAGGCAGGCGACGGCCTCAGGGCCGACGGCGGCGGCTTCGGCCAGCGCTTCGGCGGCGAGGTCAAGGGCGCGATCCAACGCCGCCGGCCGGCCCTGGCCGTCTTCACGCGCAAAGGCAGTCCTCAGCCGGTCCGGGCTGTTGATGTAATAGGCCCCAAAGCGGCCTTCGTTGCAGAGGAACTCCGTCGTGTCCTCGTCGATCGTATAGCCGCCGAGGTGGCGGCGGACGGGAGGCGTCAGGCGGTGCAGCACGCCGGCGCGAACCCAGGCCGTCGTGGGGCATCCCGCCGAGCACAACGGGCAGGTGGTCAAGACCGGCTTCAGCTCCCAGGGGCGGGATTTGAATCGCCAGGGCTTGCTCGTCAGGCACCCCACGGGGCAGATGTCGATGATGTTGCCGGAGAAGATGTCGGCGAGGGGCCCGTCGTCGAAGGTGCCGATGTAGTTGCGGTTGCCGCGGCCGAGAACGGCCAGGCGAGGCTGGCCGGCCACCTCGTCCATGAAACGGACGCAGCGGGTGCACATGATGCACCGATTGCGCTCGATGTCGATCAGGGGGTCGAACTGGGGTTTGGGGAATCGGCGACGTTCTTCGACGGTTCGGGCGTGGCCGTCGCCGTATTCCATGCTGTAGCGTTGGAGCATGCACTCGCCGCCGCGATCGCAGATGGGGCAATCCAGCGGATGATTGACCAGGAGGAACTCCATCATCCCTCGCCGGCAATCCTCCACGAGCGGCCCCTCGGTGCGGATACGGAGCCCCTCGGCGCAGGTCATGTTGCAGGCGATCGCCGGGCGGGGCTGACCTTCGACCTCGACCAGGCAGAGCCGACAATTGCCGTCGACCGAGAGCGCCGGATGCCAGCAGTAATGCGGGACCGGGACGCCGTCGTCGAGCAGGGCCGCCAGCAGGTTCTTGCCGCGCGGGAATTTCCGTTCCTGACCGTTGACGGTGACGGCGACCATCTCAATCGGGCGGTGAGGGGTGGGCGGCGTCATCGGGGCGGGGGGATCACTCCAGCTTGAGGTACGGCTTTTCGAAAGGGCAGCCGCCGTGGTCGGCGTGGGCCAGGAATTCGTCCCGAAAGCGGGGGATCGTGCGGACAAGGCTCGCCGTGGCGAATTCCCCCAGGGCGCAGATGGACCGGCCGGCGATCTTGCCGCAGATGTCCAGAAGCAGATCGACGTCTTCGCGCCGCCCGCCGCCGTGCTCCAGCCGGCGCAGAATCCGATGCATCCAGCCCGTCCCTTCGCGGCAGGGGGTGCACTGGCCGCAGGATTCATCCCAGTAAAAGTGCATCAGGTTGAGCGCCGCCCAGACCATGCAGACGGTCTCGTCCATGACGATCACCCCGGGGGCGCCCAGGAAGGTTCCATGTTCGCGCGGGGCCTCGTAGTCCATGGTCACGTCGAGTTCATCCTCGAAGAGCATCGGGACGGAGCTGCCGCCGGGGAAGGCCGCCTTGAAGCGACGGCCGTCCCGGATGCCGCCGGCCATGTCATAGATCAGCGTGCGAAGGGGGATCCCCAGCGGCGCCTCGTAATTGCCCGGCCGCGCGACGTGGCCGCTGATGGAAAACAGCTTCGGCCCCGGCGATTTCGGCGTCCCGATCGAGCGGAACCATTCCACCCCTCTCTGAAAGATGAGCGCCGCCAGCGCCAGCGTCTCGACGTTGTTGACGACCGTCGGGCGGCCGTAAAGCCCCTCCACGGCCGGAAACGGCGGTCGCAGACGCGGATAGCCCCGTTTGCCCTCGATCGATTCCAGCAGGGCCGTCTCTTCGCCGCAGATATAGGCTCCCGCCCCGACGTGGACGTAAACGTCGAGGCTGAACGTGGAACCGAGGATGTTGCGCCCCAGGAGACCCGCCGCATAGGCCTCGGCGATCGCCCGCTCCACCTGCCGGACGGCCTCATGATACTCGCCGCGAATGTAGACGTAGGCGGTCTCAGCGCCGACGGCGTAAGCGCAGATGGACGTCCCTTCGAGAAGGAGATGCGGCCGCTGTTCGAGGATCGGGCGGTTGTTGAACGTGCCGGGCTCGCTTTCGTCGGCGTTGACGCAGACGTAGTGCGGGCCGCGCTTCTCCTTGGGGACGAAGTCCCACTTGACGCCGGCGGGGAAGCCCGCCCCGCCCCGGCCTCGCAGGCCCGAGGCCTTGACGAGCGCGATCACTTGCGCCGGCGCGTGCTCCCGGAGGACCTTTTCCAGCCCAGCATAGCCGCCGTCGGCCCGGTATTCGGCGAGGGCCTCCGTCCAGCCGTCCCGACAGACGCCCGTCATGCCGCGGCTGAGAAGGGGCTCGTAGGCCGGGGTCACGGCGTGAGGCTCCCAGAAGGCCGGAGGTCCAAGAGCGCCCCCGAAGACGCCCCTACGCGAAGACGGGCGGGCTCTTGCCGTTCCACGCCCAAACCTCGCTTTGGTGTCTTCGCGACCTGGGGGTTGATCATTCTCCTGCCTTCTTCATGTGCCGCGGCGGCAACGCTCGATCCACTCATCGACGCGTTGGCGCGTCAAACGGCAGGCGAGCGTCCGATTGACCAGCATGAGCGGGGCCTCGCTGCAAGCGCCCAGGCATTCGACCCGTTTGATCGTGAAAAGGCCGTCCGGGGTGATTTCATCGATGCCGACGCCGAGGCGCTCTTGAAGATAGGCCAGCAGGCCGGCGGCGCCGCAGAGCGCGCAAGGCAGCGTGCCACAGACGGCGAGCACGTGGCGCCCGACCGGCCGGCGATGATACATCGTGTAAAACGTGACCATCTCCTCGACCTGGCTCGGGAGCATGTGACAAATCTCGGCCACTTCCTCCATGGCCGCCGGCGAGACCCATCCGTCGTCCTCCTGCACCATGTACAGGATGTCCATGACGGCCGACCGGCGCGTGGGATATTTGCGCAACGCCGCGTCGATGTCGGCCGCGCGGCGGATTTTGAGGGGGGGGCGCGCGCCCGTCGTCGAGGTCGGGCCGCTCATCGGTCAATTTCTCCCAGCACGAGATCGAGCGAGCCGATCACGGCCACCACGTCGGCGATGAGCGCCCCTTCGCACATTTTGGAGAGCGACTGAAGGTTGACGAAAGAGGGGCTTCGGATGTGAAGCCGGTAAGGCCGGGGGCCGCCGTCGGTGTAGATGTAAAAGGCCAATTCACCCTTGGAGCCTTCGATGGGCCGATAAACCTCGCCGGGAGGCGTTCGGAGGCCTTCGGAGGCGAGCAGGAAGTGATGGATCAGGTCCTCCATGCTCTCCTTGACGCGCTCACGCGCGGGAAAAAGAACCTTGGGGTTGTCGAGGTTGATGGGACCGTCCTTGGGCATTTGGTCCAGACATTGCCGGACGATCCGGGCGCTTTCGAGCATTTCTTCCATCCGTACCTGAAAGCGCGCGTAGCAATCCCCCCCCTCGGCGGTAACGACGCGCCAATCCAGGCGGTCGTAAACCAGATACGGATCGGCGCGGCGGACGTCCAGGCCGACGCCGCTGGCCCGCAGCGAAGGGCCGGTCAGACACAAATCGAGGGCGTCCCGGGCGCTGATCTTCCCGACGCCGCGCGTGCGGTAAACGAAGATGTCGTTGGTCGTCAGCAGGTCGGCGTATTCCCGATGGCGGGCGGGGAATTCGTCGATAAAGGCCCGGACCCGATCCAGCCACCCTTCGGGATAATCCCGCTGGACGCCGCCGACGCGCATGTAGCTGACGGTGAACCGCGCCCCGCAGATTTCCTCAAAGAGGTCGTAGAGAGCCTCCCGCTCGCGGAACGTGTAAAGGAAAACCGTCACGGCGCCCAGTTCGAGGCCGTGGGTGCCGAGCCAGAGAAGGTGGCTGGAGATGCGGGCCAGCTCGCAGAGGATCGTCCGCACGTACTTGCAGCGCTCGGTTTCTTCAATGCCGAGAAGTTTCTCCACGGCCGCGACAAAGGCGTAGTTGTTGGCCATGGGGGAGAGATAGTCCAGCCGGTCCGTATAGGGGATGAACTGGTGGTAGGTCTTGACCTCGGCAATTTTTTCCTTGCCGCTGTGGAGATAACCGATGTGCGGCTTGATCGAGAGGACTTTCTCGCCTTCCAGCTCCAGAACGAGCCGCAGGACGCCGTGCGTGGACGGATGCTGCGGGCCCATGTTCAGCGTCAAAATCTCGCCCGTCGGGTACTCGCGCACGACGGCCCGTCGCCCCGGAGATGTTTCGGCGGGGGAGCTCACGCTGCCGTTTTCACCCTCCTGAGGGCCGCCCTCGGGTTGGCGGCGTCGAGCGGGGTGGGTGTCCGTTGATTGGCCACGCCGGGGTTAGGTTGTGGCGTGAGGAGGCTCGCGCCAGCGGCATAGGCACGTCGTGGCGGAGGCTCCGTCGGGTCGGCTCAGATCGAGGCGGAGGGTCGGGGGATCGAGCTTCAGATGTCGCCCTCCTGGACGCGGATGCGCGGGACGAGGTCGTCGGGTTCGCCGGTGTATTCGCCCGTGGCGTGCTTGTAATAGAAGCTGGGGCTGCCGCCGATGGGGAAGTCCTTCCGAAGGGGGTGACCCTGCCAGTTCTCGGGCATGAGGATGCGTTCGAGGTTCGGATGCCCCGGGAACTCGATCCCGAACATGTCATAGACTTCCCGTTCCATGAAATTGGCCCCCGACCACAGCTCGCAGACCGAATCGATCGCCGGCTCATCGGCCTCGACGGGGGCCTTCAGCCGCAGCCGGTGGCCGTGCTCCAGCGAGTAAAGTTGGTAAACGACGTCGAACCGGGGCCGCCGGGCCAGAAGCAGATGGTCAATGGCCGTGATCGTCGAGAGCATGTTCAGGCTCAGCGCGGGCTCGGCGGCGAGCGCCCGCAAGGCGGCGACGATCCCCCGCTTATCGACCGTGAACATGACTTCGTCGGCGGAGATTTCCTCCGCCAGGATCAGCGTCGGGTCGATCGCCCGGAGCGTCCGGCGGACGGCGGCCTTAAGCTCGGGTGCCGGTAACCGCATCAGCCGCGCCTTTCGGGGAGCGCCGCCGGCCTCATCGCCACGCCTGGCGCGAGTGCTCGATCTTGCGCTGGAGTTTCAGCAGGCCGTAGAGGAGGGCTTCGGGCCGCGGCGGGCAGCCGGGCACGTAGACGTCGACGGGGACGATCTGATCGACCCCTTGCAGCACCGAGTAGATATTGTGCATCCCTCCGCAGGAGGCGCAGGCGCCCATGGCGATCACCCATTTGGGCTCGGTCATCTGGTCATAGACGCGCCGGACCACCGGGGCCATCTTCTTTGACACCCACCCGGCGACGATCAGCAGATCGGCCTGGCGCGGCGAGGCGCGGAACACTTCGGCCCCGAACCGAGCCAGGTCGTAACGCGCGGCCGCCGTGGCCATCATCTCGATCGCGCAGCAAGCCAGCCCCATCGTCACCGGCCAGAGCGCGTTCTGCCGGCACCAGCCGATGACTTCATCCAACGTCCGCGCCAAGGCCCCGTCGTATTCGGCCGGGCGCAGTTTATCGGCGCCGGCCAGCTCGGCTTCGACGCGCCACGGCGGACGGCTCGCCTTCTCGCTCAGGACCACTGGAGCCCTCCCTTCCGCCAAGCGTAGAGGTAGCCGATCATGAGAATGGCGATGAAGACGAACATCTCCAGGAAGGCGAACCGTTGGAAGGCTTCGGCCGAGAAGGCCACCTCCCCGGAGGCGAACTCCAGAGAGCGCCCGCCGAAGATGACGGCCCAAACCAGGATATAGACGCTTTCGACGTCGAACAGAAGGAACAAAAGCGCGACGCGATAAAACCGGATCGGGGCCCGCACGCTGGCTTCCCCCGTCGGGATGATGCCGGACTCATACGGGAGGTCCTTGCTCGGGTTGGGACGCAACGGGCCGATGACGTGACCCAACCAGAGGCTCGCCAACGCGAAAACGAGGGCCGCCGTCACCATCAGGGCCAGCGGGAGGTAGGCTTGAAGATGGCCCATGGGGCAAGGGGGGCCGAAGGGGCGGCGAAGGCGTTGAACCCACTGGATTTAGCGTGGGCTTGGGGGAAGCCGACGCCGCTGGGCCTGTCAGGCGCCCTCCGTTCGGGTCCGTCGGGGCGAGGGCATCATCATCGGGCCACCGTGACGCCAAAGCGTTGGACTTTGCGAATTTTTTCACAAGCTCGCCCCCCTGTCAAGCCGCTTGCCCGGGCCGCCGTAGCGCGGGGCCCGAAGCCGCGCTACGATCCGCGGCCCGGGGCGCGCCCGGCGCGGGCCGCGGCAGGCGGACCGGCCCCCGGAACACCCGACGGCGGTGGAGGACGCAATGGACGACATTGACCCCATCGGCGGCTTCGACGGCCCGGCTGACGTGAAGCGGCAGGCGAGGGCGCCCGCCGGCGGCGTGACGAACCGCTCCGGCGAGGCGGGCGCCGCGGAAAAGCAACCCCTGGGGCCAGCGGCTGAAGCCGGCGGGGGTTTCGTCCGGCTGGATCGTCGCGCCTTCGGCAAGCTGATCGCCGGTCTGGCGGCCCTCCGTCTTGCCCGCTGCGAGACCCCGCTGGCGGCTCAGGAGGTCCAACTCGCGGAGATCACCGAGGCGACCGTGGCCGAAGCCGAGCGGTTGGCCGGGCTCGCCTTCACCCCCGAAGAGCGCCGCCTGACGCTGACGGGCCTCCAGCGGTACCTTCGCGGCTATGACCAAGTCCGGGCCCTGCGTCTCGGCAACGACGTCCCCCCGGCGATGATGTTTCACGCCGAACCGTGGGCCGAGCCTCGGCCGGAGTTGCCGCCGTCGAGGCCCATCCCGATCGAGCCCTGGCGCGGCGAACCTCCCGCCGACCCCGAGTCCCTCGCCTACTTGCCCGTCGTCGACTTGGGCCGCCTGATCCGCGCCGGGAAGATCGGCCCTGTCGAATTGACGGAGCTTTACCTGGCGCGACTGCGCGAGATTGGCCCCAAACTCAATTGCCTCGTGACGCTCCTGGAGGATTCGGCCAGGACGGCGGCGGCCCAGGCGGAGGCCGAACTCCGCCGCGGGTACGATCGTGGCCCCCTGCACGGCATCCCCTGGGGCGCGAAGGATTTGTTCGCCGTCCCCGGCGCGCCGACCACCTGGGGCGCCGCCCCGTATAAAGATCAGGTCCTGGAGGCGACGGCGACCGTCGTCCGCCGGTTGACCGAGGCGGGGGCGATCCTCCTCGCCAAGCTCTCGCTGGGGGAGCTGGCTCAAGGCGATCTCTGGTACAACGGCCGGACGCTCAACCCCTGGAAGTTGTCCGTCGGCTCAAGCGGTTCCTCGGCCGGGCCCGGGGCGGCCACCGCGGCCGGGCTCGTCGGGTTCGCTCTGGGGACGGAGACGCTCGGCTCGATCGTTTCCCCCTCGACCGTCTGCGGGGTGACGGGCCTGCGGCCGACGTTCGGTCGCGTCAGCCGCCATGGAGCGATGGCCCTGAGCTGGACGATGGACAAGATCGGCCCCATGGCCCGTTCGGCCGAGGATTGCGCCCTCGCCCTGGCTGCGATCCACGGCCCCGACGGGCTGGATCCGACGGTCGTGGCGCGCCCCTTCCTCTGGCCGACGAAGGTTGATCTGAGCCGGTTGCGGTTCGGCTACGCCGTCCGCGAGTTCGAGGCCGTTTCGGCCGATTGGGCCCGCGAGCTGAACGCGGCGGCGCTTGATCAGTTGCGTGCCCTGGGGGCGCGGCTTGAACCCGTCGAACTGCCTGAATTCCCCCTGGGGGCGATCCGGATGGTCCTGACGGTCGAGGCGGCGGCGGCCTTCGACGACCTGACGCGGAGCGACCGCGACGACCTGATGGCGGCCCAGGCGCCGGTCTCCTGGCCCAACGCCTTCCGGACGGCTCGCCTGGTGCCCGCCGTGGAGTATCTTCAAGCGCAGCGCGCCCGCTGGCTGCTGATGCGGGCGATGGCGCGGTTGATGGAGGATTGGGACGTGCTGGTGGTCCCATCGCGCGGGGGGGCTTCGCTTACGCTGACGAACCTGACCGGGCATCCGCAACTGGCCTTCCCTCATGGCTTCCATGAGGGTTTGCCGCAGGGCATCTCGCTCCTGGGGCGGCCATTCGAGGAATCGACGATTCTGGCCGTGGGCCGCGCCTATCAGCGGGCGACCGATTTTCACGCCCGTCGGCCGCCGATCGCCTGAGGACGGAACGTGAGGCAGAACGGATGAACCCCCAAGCGGCGAAGAGAGGAGGAAATCGGGGAAACCGGAAGGGAGCTTCTTCGTCCGCGGCGTGGCGCCCGCTATCGTCTCCGTCGCGCTTACCAGGGGCCGGGGTTCCTGGGCGGTTCAGTTTGCCGTCTCGAAGGCTCATCAGGTTCTTCACGCTCGGCCTCGGAGGCCGTTGGCTGGTCGTTCTGAGCGTTTTGGCCGCCTGGCCGGTGGCGGCCCAGGAGGCATCCATGCGCGTCCTCGCCCGCGATTTTCTTTTCGCCGAGCCTCCATTTCCCTTTGCGCACACGCCGACGCTGTTCGAGGTCGCCCCGGGCCGCCTGATCGCCGGCGCGATCGGCGGGCCCGCCGCGCGCGATCCCGCCAATGCGGTCTGGATCGTCCATCATGACGGGAGGCGATGGGGGCGACCGGTCAAGGTCACCGATTGGCCGGTGGCCTGCTGGAATCCGGTCCTGACGCGGAATCCGCGCGACGGTGAACTCCTGTTGTTTTACAAAGTCGGGCTCTCGCCTCAGGTGTGGACGGGGGCGCTCGCGCGATCGACCGACGAGGGCCGAAGCTGGAGCCCGCCGGAAATCCTGCCGGCGGGGTTGACCGGCCCCGTCCGGTCGAAGCCCCTGGCGCTGGAGGACGGGGCGCTCCTCTGCGGCGACTCGGTGGAAAGCTGGGAAGCCTGGAGCTGTTGGGTCAACCTGACGCCCGACGGCGGGCGCACGTGGAGCCGTTTCGGGCCGATCGTCTACCCGGGCCAGCCCCACGGTCTGATCCAGCCGACGCTGTTCTGGTCGGACGCCGCTCGGACGATGCTCCGGATGCTCATGCGGCCGACGGAGAAGATCGGGCGCGTCTGCCAGAGCCAATCGACTGACCTGGGGCGCACGTGGAGCCCCGCCCGGGCGACCGAGTTGCCCAACCCCAATTCGGCGATCGACGCCGTCCGGCTGCGCGACGGGCGGATCGCCCTGGTCCACAACGACACGACCTCCGGGCGGGAGCGCCTGGCGCTCAGCCTTTCCGCCGACGGCGGGCTTTCCTGGGCGCGGGCGCTGGTTCTGGAAGAGGAGCCGGGCGAGGAGTTCTCTTACCCGGCGGTGATCGAAGACGCCGCCGGGCGGCTCCAGGTGCTCTATACCTGGAAGAAACGCAACATCGGCCACGTCACGGTCGCCGCCGGCGACCCACGTTGAGCCCCTTGGGCCGTCACGGACGAACCCCGAGGGGGTTCGATCCGTCAGCCCAGGGTCAGCGCCAAGCGCGCCACCCGGGGTAGCGTCCCCGCGCGGCGGCGGTTTGCCCGAACCCTGAAAGGGTTCGACCGAGCGATCCATCCGCGCTCAGAGCGAAGCCGTGAGGCTATCTCAACAGGGGGATCGGGTCGACCGGCGCGGCGTCCTTGCGGATTTGAAAAAAGAGCCCGCCGCGGCCATTGTCGGACGGGCGGCCGACGGTGGCGATCGTCTGGCCGCTCTCAACGTCCTCGTCCGGCCGCACAAGCAGCCGCTCATTATAGCCGTAAACGGTCGTGAATCGGTCCCCGTGATCGACGATAACCGTCCGGCCGTAGCCGCGCAGCGCGCCGGCATAAATGACGCGCCCGGCGCGGGCGGCCCGCACCGGCGTTTCGATCTCGGCGTCGATGAGGACGCCGTTAAAGGGCGCGCGTCGTTCGGCGCTGAAGGCGCGGCTCACCCGGCCTTCTACCGGCCACCGAAACCGGCCCGGCGCGGCCTCGGCCGCGGGTCCGGCGCGGGCGGCTTCCGACAGCGTCGGCGTCCTTTCGGGGGTGTCCGTCTCCGGCCGCGCCAGCGCGGTCAGCGCCGCACCGCGCCGCTCGCCGGTTTCATCGAGCGCCACGTTGGGGTGCGCCGGTCGCGGCGCGCGGAAAACGGGCAGGCCGTCGAAGAACTCCGGCGAAGGGGCGACCTGCGGGACGCTCGCGGGGTCCCGATTGATCTGTTCCAGGATGCGGCGCAACTCGGCCCGGTCGTGGACGGGCGGGATGTAGATCGGCTTGCCCTGGGGGGGGCGCTCGCCAACGCCGAACCGGTTGAGCTGGCCCACCAGCTCCGGGTCCCGTCGATACGTGTCCGCGATTTGCTGGATCGTCTGCCGCCCGTCGGCGAAATGATACCACCCGTTGCGATAATCCTGGTTCGGCAGGGGGATCGGGGGGGGGATAGACGTTGAGGGGCCGCCGCCGACGCAGGCGGCGACGAGGACGGCCGCGCCGGCCAAGGCCGGCAGCTTCATCCGACAACGACGCTTCATCACCTGCGGCACCACCTTTCAGCGCGAACTGCCAACCAGATGTATCGGCCGCGGGAACGGGGAAGTTAAGCGTTTTGAGCCGTCGCGAGGCGTTGAAGCGGAAAGCCTCTCCCTTCGGGAGCCCGATCGGGAGGCCGCAGGGCCCGAGCCAAGCTAGCCCAACCCGGCCGGCCGATAAAGCCCGAACGGCCGGGAGGCCGGGTATAATGGAAGGCCGGGCTGCCGGCGGCGGCCCGGCCCCATAGACCATGTTGGACCGGATCGAGCTTCGAGGGGCGCGCACTCACAACCTCAAAGGGGTTTCGTGTGTCTTCCCGCATGGGGGTCTGACCGTGGTGACGGGGGTTTCCGGATCGGGGAAATCCTCGCTGGCCTTCGACACGCTTTACGCCGAAGGGCAGCGGCGCTACGTGGAGTCGCTCTCGACTTACGCCCGTCAGTTCCTTGAGCGGATGGAGCGCCCGGCGATCGAGAGCCTGACGGGGCTTCAGCCGGCGATCGCGCTCGAACAACGCAACGCCGTGCGCAGCGCCCGCTCCACGGTCGGGACGGCCACGGAAATCCACGACTACCTTCGGCTCCTGTTCGCGCGGCTGGGGCGGACCGAATGCCCAACCTGCCGCCGGGAGGTCCGGCCCGAGACGCCGGAGTCGGCCCTCGCCACGCTGATGAGCCTGCCGCAGGGGACGCGGCTCATCGTCGTGGCGCCGACGGGGATCACGGCGGCGCGGCTGACGCCGACGCTTCGAGCCGAGTTGATCCGGGCCGGCTACCACCGCCTGTGGGATGGGTCGGCCCTCGTGGACCTCGAAGCCGAAGCGACGCCGTCGGACCCGCACGTCCCCCTGGCGATTGTGGTCGACCGGTTGGCGGTGGCCGAGGCCGATCGAACGCGACTCCACGCGGCGCTTCAGACGGCCTTTCAGGCGGGCCAGGGTCGCGCCGTCGCCGAAGTCCCCGATCGGGGGGAGCGCTTTCCATTCTCGGCGGGGATGATGTGCGACGGTTGCGGCGAGCGTTTTCCGGCGCCGGAGCCGCGGCTGTTTTCCTTTGATAACCCGCTCGGGGCCTGCCCGGCGTGCCAGGGGTTCGGCCGGATTATGGAATTGGACCTGGAGAAGGTCATTCCGGACCCGGAGCGCTGCATCGAGGACGGCGCGATCGCCCCCTGGAACTCCGAAGGCAGCATCGAGATGTACGACCTGCTGCGACGGCGGACGACGCCTCAGCAGATTCCCCGGCTCAAGCCCATCGCCGCTTTCACGCCCGCGCAGCGGGAAAACCTGATCGAAGGCGTGGGTCGGTTCCCCGGCGTCCGCGGCTTCTTCCAGTGGTTGGAATCCAAGAAATACAAGGTCCAGGCCCGCGTGATGCTGGCGCGCTATCGCGCTTACCGCACCTGCCCCGTCTGCGGCGGGGCGCGCCTTCGGCCCGAGGCGCTGAACGTCCGGCTGGCCGGGCGGACGATCGCCGAGCTGGCGAGCGAGCCGATCGGCCCGCTGGCGGATTTTTTCGGTCGGCTCGCCTTGACCGCTCGCGAACGGCAAATCGCCGGCGGGCTCATCGAGATGCTCGGCCTCCGGTTGAGTTACCTCCAGGAAATCGGGTTAAGTTACTTGAGCCTGGATCGGCCGACGCGGACGCTCTCCGGCGGCGAGGCCCAACGGATCAATCTGGCCGCCTCGCTGGGTTCGGGGCTCACGCAGACGCTTTACGTCCTGGACGAGCCGACGGTCGGGCTTCACGCGCGCGACACCGAACGGCTCATCCGGACGCTCCAGGGGCTGCGCGATCTCGGCAACACCGTCGTCGTGGTCGAACACGATCTGGACGTGATCCGCGCGGCCGATCGGCTGATCGATCTCGGCCCCGGCGCCGGCGAGGCCGGCGGCGAGCTTCTCTTCGAGGGTCGGCTCGATGAAATCAACGGCCTCACGACGCCGACGGCCCGCCACCTGGCGGGCTATCCCGTCCCGCCGGTCCCCACCCGCGGCCGGCCGGCCAAGGGATGGATTCGAATCCTGGGCGCCCGCGGGAACAATCTCAAGGGGCTGGACGTGGCCATCCCGCTGGGGGGGATCGTCGGCGTCACGGGCGTTTCGGGGTCGGGCAAGACCACACTGGTCCGGGACACGCTGACGGCGGCCTGGCGCCGGCGGCGCGAGCTGGCCCCGGTGGAGGCGGCCCCTTGCCGGGCGATCGAGGGGCTCGAAGCGCTCGAAGAGTTGATCTGGGTGGATCAGACGCCGCTGGCCCGCTCCAGCCGCTCCAACCCGGTGACCTACGTCAAAGCGATGGACCCGATCCGAGACACCCTGGCGTCGACGCGCGAGGCGCGGGCGCTTGGCCTCAAGCCAGCGGATTTTTCCTTTAACGTCGAGGGGGGCCGATGCCCCACCTGCAAGGGCACCGGCTATCAGACGATCGACATGAGGTTCATGGCCGACGTGGAGGTGTTGTGCGAGAGCTGCGACGGCCGACGCTTCCGCGATCGTGTGTTGGTTTATCGCTATCAAGCCAAAACCATCACCGATATCCTGGACCTGACGGTCGACGAAGCGGCTCGATTTTTCGCCGGGGAGCCGCGCGTCGTCCGAGCGCTCCGCCCGCTGCGCGAGGTCGGGCTCGGTTACCTTCGGCTCGGTCAGAGCACCGCCACGCTCTCCGGCGGCGAGGCCCAGCGGCTCAAGCTCGCCGGGCGCCTGGCGCGGATGCGGGACGGCCGCGGATTGTTGCTCGTCTTCGACGAACCGACGACGGGCCTTCACGCGGCCGACGTGGAACGGCTCCTGCGCGTTCTGCACGATCTGGTCGAGCGCGGCTGCTCGATCCTCGTCGTGGAACACAACCTCGATCTGATCGCTTCGGCCGATTGGATCATCGACCTGGGGCCCGAAGGCGGCGAGGGGGGCGGCCGCATCGTCGCCGAGGGACCGCCGGCGCAGATCGCGCGCTGCGAAACCTCCTGGACGGGCCGGCATCTCCGGCGTCGGTTCGGATTCTGAGATGAAGCGCCGCTGCCAAGACGCCGGGACGCCGGTAGAGGCGACGGAACCCGCGCCGCGACCCGCCTCTTTTCTTCGTCCGTTTGTGTCTTCGTGGTACCACTCTTCGCCGTGGTTAGCGTTGCTGATTGTTACTTTCCCGGCGACCGCCGCCCACGCGGCCGCGCCGCCGGAATTGTTTGAACGCCTGTGGCGCGCCCCCGGCCCTCATCAAGACGGCCCGGGAGCCCCCCGATTGCTCGTCGTCTATCCCCAGCCGGAGACTATCGTCGGCTACGATCACGATCGGACCCGATATGCGGCCCGCGTGGAGCCCCCCGAAGCCTCGGTCTTCATGGATGGGACGCCGCTGCGCGTCTGGGAAGGGGGCGTCGTGACGGGACTCGTCGAGCTCCCCGTCGGCGCGCGCGAGATCGTGCTGACCGCCACGCACGAGGGGCGCTCGACGACCGTCCGCAGGCGCGTCATCCGCCAGGAGCGGCTCCTGGGCCCGGCGGCCTGGCCGCTCGCGTTTCATCCGGCCCGACCCGTCGAGCCGACGGGCGAGTTCTGGCTTCGCCCCGGCAGCTCGCTCGCGCTGACGCTGCGGGCCAGCCCCGGGGCGGAAGCTACTTATCGCCTGGGGGAAACCGGCCCGTGGTTGCCGATGAACCCGATCTCATCGAGCCCGCTCGACGGCGGCCGCTACGCTGCCACGCTCACGGTCCAGGGCGTCGACGCCCCCCCCGGCCCGGTCGAGCCCATCCGATTCAGAATTGAAGGTCGGCCGCCGGAGGGAGGGGCCGCTCAGCGCCGGGAGTTGACATCGGCCCTTCGCGTGCGCCGGTTGCCCTCGGATTATTCGCTCACCGGCATCGTCGGGACTTACCGGGCGACTTTCCTCAAAAACCGCAGCGATTGGCAGCGGTGGGGGAATTGGACGAGCGGGACGGTGTTCCCCGTGGGCGAGCTTCTGGGCGATCGCGTGAGCGCGCTCCTGCCCGTGGGCGCAAGCGGTTACCTCGAAAGCGCCTCCGTGCGTGTGATCGAAGCCGGCCATGCCGCGCCGCATCTGGGAGCGCCGCATGTAACTTTTTCGGATTACAAAGGGGAACCCCAAAGGGTGAGTGTTACCTGGGAGGTGCCGCATCCGCTGGCCTGCGTGTTTCATCCGGGGGAAACGGGGGGGGAGCTGATCATTTCGCTTCTGGGGGCGGCCTCGGCCGTGCCGGGCCGGTTTGAGCGTCCCGGGGGGGCGGGGCTTTTCTCGGTCGAAGTTCGCCCGGCGGGCCTCGGCCAGCCGCCGAGCCTCGCCGTGGCGATCGGGGACCGGCCGCTATGGGGTTACGATTTCGGCCCGACGGCGGCCGGAACGTTCAGCCTGAAGGCGCGGACGCGGCCGCGGCTCGGCCGGCCCTCTCAGCCGCTGGCCGGCTTCAGAATCGCCGTCGACGCCGGTCATGGCGGCGCCGACCTCGGGGCGTTGGGGCCTTCGGGGCTGGCCGAGGCCGACGCCAATCGCGTGCTGGCCTATTGGGTCGCCGAAGAGCTGCGCGGAGGCGGAGCCGAGGTCCTCGAGATTCGCCCCGGAGAAGCCGGGGTGGAGCTGGACGATCGCGTGCTCGTCGGCCTCCGAGACGATCCGGACCTGTTTCTCAGTCTGCATCACAACTCCGTAAGCCCGACGACGGACCCGCTGCGGGACACGGGGCCTATCGTCTTTTATCACTATGATCATGCGCTCGGGCTGGCGCGCCGCATCGCCGAGGAACTGGCCGCGGCCTGGGGCGCCGGGACCCCCCCGCGCGTCGTGCGGGAGAATTTCCGGGTCAACCGCAACTTGAGCTTCTGCCCGTCGATCCTCATCGAGGGGGGGTTTGTGTGTAACCCGAACGATGAGCTGCGCCTGCGCTCGGTCGAGACGTATCAGACGGTGGCGCGGGCGATCGTCCGGGGCCTGCTTCGCGAGCTGACGGACTGAGCTCGCCCCAGGCTCCGCGCCGCCCGAGTATCGGGAGCGGCGATTTGCCGCTCGGTCGCGGCACTTTCCCTGACAGGACATGAGCACAGGGGGCGTCGGGAACGGCAAGTCGGCGGACGGCTACACCCAAGCTCAGCGGAGGGGTTATTGGTATAAGCGGGCGTTGGCCCGCTCCCAGGCCTGCTTCTCATCCTGCCAGGCGCGGTGATGGCGATCCCAGTTTTCGCGGGCGCGCCGGTAGTGGGCCCGGACCCATTCGGAGGCGGCCTTAACGAGGATCATGACGTGGGGATCGCTGAGCGAGCGCAGGCGGTCGAGGAGCGCCGCAGCGGTCCGACTGCGCGGCAGGCCGGCGCAGGCAACGGCGGCGTCGCGGACCGGTGACTCGATGTTTGAACCCAAGAGCGCTTCCGGACCCGACCAACCGGCGGCGACCTTGAAGACCTCGAGGCGACCCCGATCCGCGGGCGCTTCATCCTCCTCAAGGCCGCAGGGGGCCGGGCCGGTGAAGAAATCCCAAAGAGGGCCAAGCGAAGGATTCTGAGGCTCGCCCCTGGGCCGCAGCGCCATGAGCCACTGGCAAATCTCCGAGACGTCGCGATTGAACCGTTGGAAGTGTTCTCTCAAGCGGCGCACGTCGCCCTTGAAGGCTTGCTTTGTCTGTCCCGCTCGACGGCGTAGGGGTCGGACGAGCGTCCGGGATTGGGCATATGGCTGTTTCGGCATCGCTTCGTGACCCAGCCGATGGAGAGGTCGAAGTGCCGGGCGATCCGGGCCCGCCCGGCTGCCTGGGCCGGTCCGCCAGCCCACCGCGCCGGGCATCCTCGAGCGGAACTTACGGCCTGGAGCGGATCCGCTTGGCCAGCCAGAGGTCGGGTTTACCGAAACCATGGGCGTCGGGGATGACGCCGACGAGGGCGAACCCCACGCGCCGGTAAAAGGCAAGCTGGTGAGTGCCCTCGGCCGGCGGGCGGAGTTCGGACGCCGTCGGCAACGGATGGGCGCGGGCGCCGTCCGTCGAGGTCGCCGTCGGGGACGGGTGGGCGCGCGTTCCGCCCGGCGAGGCCGGCGTCGGACTAGCCCGGGGGCCGTCGGTCGCGCCCGAAGCCGGAGCCGCTGCGGGTCCACTAGCCGGGCGCAAGAGCGACGGCGACGGGGCCGGCGCGGGGCCGGGAGCGGCTTCATCGGGCCCGGGGCCACCCGCCGCGAGCGCGGCGAGATGGGCCAGCGGGTCGGGGTAGAGGTCTTTGCCGCCCAGCGGCGTCGCGCCGGTCTCGTCGTCGGCCCCGACGAGGAGCGTGTGATATCCGGCGGCGATCGCGGCGGCTTCCAGCCCCTGGAGGAGCTTCCGCCCGATCCCGCGGCGCTGATGATCCGGATCGACGGCCAGCGGGTGAATCTCCAGCACGTGGCCCGGATAGCGCGGCTCGCCGCCGATGATCCCCGTCACCTCGCCGACGATGTCGAGCGCCACCAGCAGAATCGTCTCCCGCCGCCGGGCCAGATCGATCAGCTCGCCGAGGGCGGCCTCCAGCGTCGGCCAGGCGTCGGTGATCGGCTCCATCGCGCGGTAAAGAACGCGAGCGGCCTGGGCAAGCTGGACTTCGTCAGTGGCGGAAAAGGGAACAATCTCAACCGGCATCGGACTCTTGAGCGAGCGTGGGGAGGACATGGGGGGTCTCCGGGGCGGGGGCTCAGGCGGCGTATCGGCGCATCAGGCCAACAACAACCCCCTGGATTTTAACCGACCCCGCCGGGTAACGCATCGGTTTCATCGCCGCGTTGGCCGGCTCCAGCCGGACCCGCCGCCTCCCTTCGGGGTAGAAACGTTTGACGGTGGCCTCGTGGCCCTCGATCAGCGCGACGACCATCTGGCCCGCCTCGGCCCGGTCTCGCCGCTCGACGACGATCAGGTCCCCATCGTGGATGCCTTCGTCGATCATCGAATCCCCCCGGACCCGGAGGACGAAGGACTCCCGCGAGCCGACGAGCTGCCGCGGCACGTCGATCGTCTCCGGCGTCTCCACGGCTTCGATGGGCGCCCCGGCGGCGACAAGGCCGTGCAACGGGACGCGCCGGGCCGGGCGCAATTCGGCCTCTCCCGTCAGTTCCACCGACCGGCTGTGGTTCCAATTGCGTCGGATCAGCCCCTTGGCTTCCAGGTTCTGCAAATGTTTATGAACCGTGGCCACCGACGAAAGCCCCATCTTCCGGCCGATCTCCTCCAGCGTCGGGGAGTAACCGTTCTCCTCGATGAATCGGCCGACGCAATCCAACATCTGGCGCTGCCGACGGGTCAGGTACATAAGTAGCTCTCCTTGGGAGGAACGCGCCCCCCGATCCTGAAGCGAAATTAACACGATGGATTGACGAAAGCAAGACGAATCCCCCTGGGGCGAGGACGACGCGGCCAACCTCCGACCGAGAAGCCGGAGGCGGGAAGGCCGCGGGGCGCCCAGGGGGCTGAGCCGAGGACAAAAGGGGTGACGCCCGCCGCCGTTCGGGGCTATCCTCCCCGGGGTCGATGCAGCGTCACGCTTTATTCTCGCGGTTGTGCGTATCCAGCGGGCTTTGGCGCGGGCAGGGGATCGAGGCGGTCGCCCGCTCGATGATGCGCCTCGGGCTGAGCCGGATCGAGCTGGCCGGCGGCCACTTCCATCCGGATCGGGACAACGCCCGGGCCTTCAATTACCTGGCCGAGGCCGGCGTCGCCGTGGCCGTCCTGCGCCTGACGGGGCTCGAACGGGGGCAAAAGCTCCGGGCGATCGAAGAGGCGGGCCGACGCGGCGTCCCGGCGGTGATCGACCGGGCCGAAGAACTCCTTTTCCCGGACTTGATCGACCGGACGCGCGAGTACGTCCTCTGCGCGGGCTACAACGGGGTTTACCTTATCCTCGACAACGATACGGCTTCGGACTGCGATCACGCCACGGCCCAACTGGCCTTATCGCGCGTCGTCCGCCATCCGGCCCTGCGGCTGGGGTTCTCGCCTTCGCACGCCGTCGCCGGCCGGCGCGAGCCCGCCGACGAAGTCCGCGCCTTGGGTCGCCATCTCATGATCGCCTACCTCGCCGACGCGCCGGAGGACGTCGTGGCGCGGTCCCGGCGTGAGGTCTTCGGCGAGGCGCCGCCGGTCTCGCGGCGGCCCGGCGCGGCGCCCGGGCGTCTTGATTGGGTCGCTTACTTCCAGGCCCTGGCCTCGATCCGGTTTCAAGGGCTGCTGAACCTGGGCTGGACGGCCTCGCCGGAGCCGGGTTCAGCCCGGACCGAGTGGGAAATCGCCGAGGCCATCGGCTTCTGCGCCGCCGCGGCTCGCCAGGCGGGGCTCCACCCCTGAGGGGGCCGCCCCCCGCGCCGATGTCAGGGGCGGGGTCGTCGTCCATCGGAGGCGAGAGCGGCTTGCCCTCGGCCCGGGGTTGCGTTTGAATCGTGGGGGGCCGTCGCCGGCGGCGCAGCCTTGAAGCCGATGATCCCGAAAGCGTCAGGCGCCTACTCCCGGGCCGTCCGCGGGCTGGCCCTGGCTTGGACGATCGCCTGGGTTCACCCGTCCGTGGCCCAGACTCAGCCCGGCCCCGGGCTTCCCGTCGCCGAGCCCCTCGGCGCGCCGCCAACGGTCGGCCAGGAGCCCCCGTCGCTGGAGGCGCTGGCCGAATGGGTTCGGAGGCCGCTCATAAAGAACGCCCCCGCGACCCCCACGCCCCTTCCGCAGCCCGCTCGGCGCATCCTGAGGCCGGAGCCGTGGCTTTCGCCCGCGGGCGAGCCGCTGGCCGCCGTCGTCGAGGACCGAACGCTGACGATAACGGAACTGGAGCGCCGGATCGACCTGCGACTTTCAACGCTCCCCCCCGCCCGCCATCGCGACCCGCGCCGGCAGGAAGCGATCGAGGAAGAGCGTCGGCTTTCCCACGGGGCCGAGATCGCCGAGGAATGGGCCAAAATGACGACGCTGGCGACGGCGGGCCGCCGCCGCGGATTCTCCGTCACGGAGGAAGACGTCCGGCGGGCCTGGGCCGAGCTGACGGGCCCGCCGAGCCAGGCGGCCGCCCCGGCCGGCTCCGTCGTCGAGCGCCGCCGGTTCCTGACCGGCATCCCCGAGGAGATGTTGCTGGCTGAGATCCGGGACGCCCTCCTCGTCGAACGTTACGTTCTGGCCACGCTGCGCAATTCCTACACGCGCGCCGATTACGAGGAGCTTTACCGTCGCGTCCCTTCGGCCTTCTATGTCCCGCCGCGCGCCCGCGCCTTCCGCGCCTATTGGCTGCCGTTGCCGACGCTGGACACGGATGAACAGAAGGACCTCCGGAAGGAACTCGACCGCGTCCGCGCCGAGCTCCGCAAGCGCCAGCCCGATTACGCCCGTCTGGTTGAGAAGAACGACCCGGCGCGAGGGCTAGCCGTCGGCGAGACCGGCTGGGTTTCCGGCGCCGTCGAGATCCTCGAGGCCCCCAGTTTCGGCGGGCCCAGCGCCTCGGGCCTGGCCCCGGAGTTCGTCCAGACGCTCTTCTCGCTCGCCGTCGGTCAGACCAGCTCCGTCTTCCGGGATCGCTGGGGGGCCTACCACGTCATGCGGGTCCTCGAGCGCGAGGAGGGTTCGGATCGGAACTTCGAGGCCGCGATCCCGTTGATCGAGAACGTCCTCTTCGATCACGTCAAGGCCTTCCTCTGGGAATTCGATCGCGAGACTATGCAGGTCGCCTGGAATCCGCGCGGGCTTCAACGCTACGGGCCCCCGACCGAGACCGCCGCCGGCCAGGCCGACGGCGCGGCCGCCACTCCCGCCCCGGAGCCGGCCGACGCCCCCGATGTCCGGCAACTCCTGGGGCCCGAGCCTCGGCCGCCCGCCGTCAACCTGGAAATCCTGCGGCCGCCGTCCGATCGTTCGGCCTCCGGTTCGCCGATCCCTTGAGCGACGGCGGCGGCGCCGACCGGAAAAACCGCCTCTCGGCGGACGCCCTCCGAATATGTTAGAGTTTGGTTTTAGGTCCGCTTGACGGCGGCGAGAGCGCGGGCACAATGCTGAAGCTCCCTCGCCGAGGCGCGGGCCCTTCACGTCGGCGGAGGCGTTGGGTAATTCGATGACCTGGGTGGACTGGCACCGGCTGACGCTCTTGATCGTCGTCGAGAGCTCGTTGCTCGTGGCTTTCGGCCTTTCACGCCTGGCCGTCTATTGGGGTCACCGGGCCCGGTTCGCCGGCGTGGAGCCGCAGCTCCTCAAGCGGGCCTTCCTCATCGGATCGCGCATGGACCTGGTGGCCTCGGGTCTGCTGCTGGCCCCGCTGATCGTGGTGGTTTGCCTCCCGACGGATGAGCTTTACGACAGCCTCGGCTATCAGCGCTTCGTTCAGGCCACGCTGGCCGCGATCTATTTCCTCGTCCTGTTGTCCGTCGGCGTGGAGTTCTTTTACTTCCAGGAGTACGGCGCAAAGTTCAACCAGATCCTCCTGGAATACGCGCGGCCGAACCGCGAGGTCGTCGCCATGCTCTGGAAGGATTACCCGATCCTCAGCGGCGGCCTCGCCGTCGTGGCCCTGTCGGCCCTGGCCGTCTGGGCCTTGCGCCCCATGCTCGCCTGGACGACGTTGGCCGAGGCTTCCTCGCTGGCCTCGGTGGCGCAGTTTGTGATCGCCGCCGCCTGGGTGTTCGTCGGCTGCCGAGGCCTGCGGGGCCGACCGATCGGCGTCGGGGCTTATGAGTTCTCCAATTCTCATCTGGTCAACCAACTCGCCGCCAATGGGATCTACCAGGCCCTCCGGATCAGTTACGACGAACACCGTCACGGCGGGCGGGTTGCCGACCTCGTGCCGGAGGCCCCGCCGGAGACGGCCTTCGCGCGGCTGCGCGAGCTGATCAAGTGCGACGGGGCCACCTTCGTCGAAGGCGGCGTCAATCCCCTGGACCGCCGGCTCCGATCCGCGCTGCCGGCCCGGCGCCCCAACGTCGTCGTCGTCATCCTGGAGAGCCACGCCGCCAGCTACGTGGGGGCGCTGGGGGCGGGCCGCGCCGTGACGCCCCACTTCGATCGGCTGGCGGCCGAGGGGCTGCTCTTCACCCGGATTTACGCCAACGGGGACCGCACGGCCCGCGGCGTCGAATCCATCCTTTGTTCGTTTCCGCCGTTGCCGGGCATGAGCACGCTTAAGCGCAGCGGGGCCCACGGCCGGCTGTTCAACGCCGGGGGGTTCTTCCGCGCGCGCGATTACGAGACCGGCTTCTACTACGGCGGGGACGCCGCCTACGATAACCTCCGCGGCTTCATCCTCTCCAACGGCTTCGATCACGTTTTTGAATGGCGCGACATTCGGGAGCCCGTGTGGGAGACGACCTGGGGCGCCTCCGACGAAAACGTCTATGCCCGCATCATCGAGGATCTCGTGGCCCGGCCCGACGGCCGCCCCCTCTTCGCGCTCGCCCTCACCATCTCCAACCATCGGCCTTACACCTGGCCCCCGGGGCGGATCGACCCGATCTATCCCCATGACAAGGTGGCGAGCACCTTCCAATACGCCGACTTCGCCATGGGCCGGTTCATCGACGCCGTCCGCCAAACCCCCGCCTGGGCGCGGACGGTCTTCGTCTTCGTCGCCGATCACGGTGTCGCCGTCCACGGCAAAAGCCTCGTCCCCGTCGACCGCTTCCACATCCCCTTCCTGATCCTCGCCCCCGCCGTTCCGGAGATGGTCCCGGGTCGGATCGACACCCTCGGCTCGCAGTTGGACGTTCTGCCGACGCTGCTGGGGCTCTTGGGCGGGGACGCCCGGCATTGCGGTTTCGGCCGGGACCTCCGCAAGATCGATCCCGCGGCCGGGTTCGCTTTCTTGCACTATTACGGCGCTTACTGTTACCTCAAGGCGGACCGGGCCCTCATGATCCGACCCCATCACAAAGCCCGCCTGTTTGAGTTCCACCGAAAGGTGCCGGGGGGGGCCATCGGTGAGCTGGCCCCGGAGGACCCGGACCCCTGGCTGCGGGAAGCCGGGGCGCTCCTGAGTTCGGCCGATCACCTTTATCGCAAGGACCTGTTTCACTACTGATCGGGGGCCCGGGCGCCGGCCCCGGCCGGCGGCGGCGGAGGTGGGTTACCCATGAAGAACCAACGCACGAAGCCGCTGTGCGATGACTTTCGCGCCTCCGATCCGTGGCGCGTGCTGCGCATTCTGGGGGAGTTCGTCGAATCGATCGACGAACTGAGCGGCATCGGCCCGGCCGTCTGCATCTTCGGCGGCGCGCGCATCGGACGCGAAAGCCCGTACTTCGCCGCCGCCCGCGAGCTCGCCCGCCGTCTGGCCCGCCGCGGCTTCGCCGTCATCACCGGCGGCGGACCCGGCATCATGGAAGCGGCCAACGAAGGGGCCAGCGAGGCCGGCGGCGTCTCCGTCGGCCTCAACATCGAGCTGCCGCACGAGCAAACCCCCAACCGGCATCAGAATCTCGCCCTGCGGTTCCGCTACTTCTTCATCCGCAAGGTGATGTTCGTCCGCTATTCGCTCGGCTACGTGGCCTTCCCCGGCGGCTTCGGCACGCTGGACGAATTCTTCGAGGCCCTCACCCTCATCCAGACCGAAAAGGTCTATCCTTTCCCGCTGATTCTTTACGGCGGCCGCTATTGGAACGGCCTGCTGGCCTGGGTGCGGGAAGCGCTGCTGACCGAGGGGACGATCGAACCGCGCGACCTGGCGATCGTCTCGGTGGTCGATAGCCCCGAGGCGGTTCTGGAGGTCCTCGAAAGCCACCTGGCGTGGAAGACCGAAAGAATCCGCGAGGCCGTCCACGTCCCGTCCGATTCCCGCCTCCTGGAAATGTTCCCCCCCGGCAACGACGCCCCCGCCGTTTGAGACCCCGCGCGGACCTCAGGCGTCGAGCAACAATTCGCCGAAAAGCGCCGTCGAGAACGCGCTCCAGGGCCGTCCCGGCGGAGATTGATAGCATGTTACTTTTGGCGCCTCGAGGAACGGTCAACTCGTAATATCTTTGCGCCAGAAGATCCATTGGGCCAGGGCGAAGAAACCGAGCGTATAGCCCCCCAGCAACGCCGCGTGCCGCCCGACGCTCCCCCATTCGATCTCGACGCTGAAGCACCCGCGCCAGAAATCCATCGCCGTCGTGAAAAGGTAGGGCTGGATCCACTGGAACAGCGGAATGATGTTGGATTGCGACGCCAGCCCCTGGAGGATCATGACCATGAAGTAAGTCCCGACCGTGAGCGCCATGGCCGCGATCGGGTGCTTGTTGATCACGGAAAAGAAAAAGGCGATCGACCCGACCGTCAAAAGCGCCCACGACGTGAGCGGCCAGGCGATCAACAACCGCTTGAGCCCTTGGCCCGGCGTGATGACGTAGCGGGCGATCGTCTGAAACCGGCGATCGCGCCGTCCCCGTCGCGTCGCCCGCGCCTGGGCCCGCTCGGCCTCGGTCATCTCTTCCCATCGCTGGTTCGGCGGCCCCGCCGCCCCGCCCGCCTCGCCCGAGCCCGTCTCGGGCTCGACTTCCCACGGGCGGGCCACGGTGATCGAATCCTTGGGGCCGTAAAGCACGATCCCCATGCCGTAGGAAAGCCCGAGAAAAAACCCCATCAGGAGACCGACGTAGAGCGAACAGACGAGAAACTTCGCCAGCAGCAGGTCGAGCCGTCCGATCGGGCGGACCAGCATCAGCCGCAGCGTCCCCCGCAGGTCCTCGCCGGCCACCTGACGGGCGAACGTCAGAATGATCATCGGGGCCATGAGCAGCCCGAAGCCGACCTCCATGGCCAACCGCGTTCCGATGAAGGCGTTGACCAGAAGCGACGTATCAAAACCGTTGGCCTCCAGAAAGCGGTAAAACGGGGATTCGTCGGCGTTGAAATAAACCCCGAGCTGGACGGTCATCACCAGAATGCCCGCCACGACGAAGGCGATGTAGGTCGATCGCATCCGCATCGTCTTGACCCATTCGACCCGCACCAGGCGCAAAAACTCCATCTCAGCCCGCTCCCTCGGAGCCGGCGGCCTCCGTCAGCCCGATGAAAATGTCTTCCAGGCGACGCCGCAACGGCGTCAGCTCCATCACGTCGATCTCGGCCGCCACGAGCGCGCGATTGAGCTCCGGCACGCGCTCCTGAGGGAGCCGCAGGCGCCACGCCCCGTTTTCCCGACCGATCGCCTCGATGAATCCCAGACCCCGCAGGACCGGCTCCGGGTCGCGCGGACCGGCCGTCCGCAGCCGGACGTGACCCGCGTCGGCGATCAACTCCGCCGTTGATCCTTCGAACACCCGCCGCCCCTGATGAATCACCAGCACCCGGTTGCAGGTCAGCTCCACCTCCGAGAGGATGTGGCTCGATAGAAAAATCGTGACCCCCTCGGTCTCGACGACGTTCGTCATCACCTGACGCAAGTCGCGAATGCCGTTGGGGTCGAGCCCGTCCAGCGGCTCATCCAGAATCAACAGCTCCGGCCGCGGCAGCAGCGCCTGGGCCAGCCCCAGCCGCTGACGCATCCCATGAGAGTAAACGCCGACCGGGTCCCGCTGGCGATCGGTTAATCCAACCAGTTCAAGCACCTGACCGATCCGCGAGGCGGGAGCCCCGCCTGAGAGCGAGGCCAGCAGCTCCAGGTTCGTCCGACCGGAAAGATAGTCGTAGAACACCGGGCTTTCGATGATCGCGCCGACCGGCCAGGGCGAGCGGCGGCCCCCGGCTCGGATCGTTCGACCGGCCACGAGGACCTCCCCCCGCGTGGGCCGCACCAGCCCGAGGATCATCCGGATCGTCGTCGATTTGCCCGCCCCGTTGCGCCCCAGGAAGCCGTAAACGTCCCGCTGGCGGACTGAAAGGTCCAGGTCCTCAACCACCCAACGCCGCCCGTAGCGTTTGGCCAGCCCCCGCGTCTCCAGCACGATCTCCTTCACGGTGCTCCTCAAGGCCCCGCTCGGCCCCGACTGTATCACACGCGCTCGCGAGGCTCACGCGTTAACGCGCCGCGACCGGATTACCGCCGCCGGGAATCCGCCGGCCACGACGCCGACATCGCCGAGTCAAGGCGCGGCCATGGCCTGCGCGCGCCATAACGCAAACCGACCCGCGCAATAGGTCGGAAAAATTCGAAGACCCGAAAATCCAGGCCCCGCTGTCAGCCGCGCTGGCCCAGGAGGCGCTCGGCGAGACGGCGACCGGCGGGCCCGGCCCCTTTCCCTCCCATCAATCGCGCCAGTTCTTCCAGCCGGGCTTCCCGATCCAGCCTGACGATCCAGCCGCGCGTCCGCCCGCCGGCGGTGGCCTTGCGCACCGAGAGGTGCCGCTCGGCCCGGGCCGCGATCGAGGCATGGTGCGTGATGCACACGATCTGGTGCGAGGCCGCCAGATCGGCCAGCAGACGGCCGACGGCGGCGGCGGTCTCGCCGCCGATCCCCGCGTCAACTTCGTCGAAGATGAGCGTCGGGATGGCGTCCCGCCGGGCGAGCGCCGTCTTGAGGGCCAGCATCGTCCGGGAAAGTTCACCCCCCGAGACCACTTCGCGCAGCGGGTTCATCCCCTCGCCCGGATTGGCCCCCAACAGGAATTCGACCTCGTCGCCCCCGTCGGGGCCAAAGCTCTCCATCGGCCGGACGGCAATCTCGAAGCGGGCCTTCTCCATCCCGACCTTGCCGATCGTGCGCGTGACCAGCCGGGCCAGGCGCCGGGCGGCCTCCTGCCGCCGAGCGCTCAGGCGTTCGGCCTCGGCCTGGAGGGCCGCCGCCGCCGCCTTGAGCCGCGGCTCGATCTGGCCGCGCTCCTCGTCGTCCTGCGTCATCCCCGCCCGCGCCTCGCGCAGCGCCGCCAGCTTGTCGAGCAGCCCCGCTTCGTCGGCCACGCCGTGTTTGCGCAGGAGCCTCCGCAGCGTCTCGATCCGCTCGATCACCGCCTCCAGACGCCGCGGATCGGGCGCGCAGCGCTCGGCGTAATCCCGCACGGCGAGCGCCAGGTCCTCCAGCAGCGCTTTGATCTCCTCGGCGCGGGCCGGCAGGTCGCTCATGGCCGGGTCCAGCTCGGCGATCCGGCCCAGCGCCCGAGCGGCCTCCCCCAGGGCTGCCAGCGCCGGCGGGGCCTCCGAGGAAGCGCCCTCGTAGAGGAGCCCATAGACGCGGGCTGCGGCTTCGGCGAGGGTTTCGGCGTGCGTGAGGCGGCGTTCCTCGGCTTCAAGTTCGGCGAGTTCGCCGGGGCGCGCGGCCGCGCCTTCCAGTTCGCTGATCTGAAAGGTGAGGAAGTCCAACCGTTCCTCAAAACCTCGGGCGGCCTCCAGGAGCGCCCTCTGTCGGCCCTTCAGCTCTTCGTGTTCGGCGTATCGGCGGCGATAAGTTTCCAGAAGGGCTTCGCAGGCGCCGTAGGCGTCCAGGGCGGCCCGCTGGGCCGGCCGGCGGAACAAGGACTGATGTTCGTGCTGGCCGTGAAGGTCCACGAGCAATTCGCCCAAGGCCGCCAGATCGGCCACGGCCACCTGTTGACCGGCGATGAAAGCTCGGCCGCGACCCTCGCGCGGGATTTCCCGGCGCAGTTCGAGGGCTTCCTCCGGCGACCATTCCAGCCCCAGCTCGCCGCGCACCCGCCGCGCGACCTCCGGGGGGAAGGGAGGTCCGAAGACGGCCTCGGCCGAAGCCCGGCGCGCCCCGGCGCGGATGATCTCGCCGCCGGCCCGCGCCCCCAAGGCCAGCTCTAACCCCCCGACGAGGATGGACTTGCCGGCCCCCGTCTCGCCGGTAATGGCCGTGAGGCCGGCGCCGAGTTCAAGCTCCGCCGATTCGATAACGGCCAGGTTCTCGATCCGCAGGCGGGCCAGCACGGACGGGGCCAACGGGGACCGGCCTTCGGAACGCACCGCCGAAAGCCGGCAGCATCCGGAGCCGCTACGGCTCCACGCCGGGGAGCCTAGCTTACCGGCGCGGCCTTGCGCCAGCCCGGCCGTCCCCCCGACGGCTCAGGCGGCCTTGAGCGCGCCGATCAGCTCCAGGACGGCGGCCTTCCCGTCGCCGAAGAGCATGAGCGTATTGGGGCCGGCAAACAGGGGATTGGCGACCCCGGCGAACCCCGGGCTGAGGCTGCGCTTGATGACGACGACGGTCCGCGCCTTGTCCACGTCCAGAATGGGCATCCCGGCGATCGGACTGGTCGGATCGGTCCGCGCCAGCGGATTGACCACGTCGTTGGCTCCGATGACGATCGCCACGTCGGTCTCGGCGAACAGCGGATTGACATCGTCCATCTCCCTTAGGCGTTCGTAGGGAACGTTGGCCTCGGCCAGAAGGACGTTCATATGGCCCGGCATCCGCCCGGCCACCGGATGAATGGCGAAGTCCACCTCGGCCCCCAGCTCCCCCAGCCGTTCGGAAAGCTCGGCCACGGCGTGCTGGGCCTGAGCCACCGCCAGGCCGTAGCCCGGCACGATCACCACCCGCCGCGCCCCCTTGAGCAGCATCGCCACCTCCTCGGCGCTGGCCGATTTCACCTTCCCCCCGTAAACGTCTTCTTCGGCCGCCTTCGCCCCTCCCACGGCCCCCCCGAACAATACCGCCGCCAGCGATCGGTTCATCGCCCGGCACATGATCTGCGTCAGGATCAACCCCGAGGCCCCGACGAGCGCCCCGGCGATGATCAGCAGCGAATTATCCAGAACGAAACCCGTGGCGGAGGCCGCCAGCCCCGAATAAGCGTTCAGCAAGGCGATCACGACCGGCATATCGGCACCCCCGACCGGCAACACCGTCACCACGCCTAGAATCAACGCCACGGCCACCAGCGTCCCGTAAGCAACCGGGGAGCCGGGGGCCAACCAGACCGTGTGCCCCAGAGCCAGCGCCACCAGCGCCAGACCGCCCGCGAGCGTCTTCTGGCCCGGTAACAGGACGCTCCGGCCGGGGATCAGCTCCTGCAACTTGCCGAAGGCCACCAGGCTGCCGGAGAACGTCACCGCCCCGACCAGCCCCGAGGCTACCGTGGCGATGATCACGTCCAGCCCCACGGCTTGGCCGGACCCGGCCGTCTCCACGAGCGCCGCCCCGGCCACCAGGACCGAGGCCCCCCCGCCAAAGCCGTTGAACAGCGCCACCAACTGCGGCATCGCCGTCATCGCGATCCGGACGGCGAGGATCGCCCCCAGACCGGAGCCGGCCACGAGCCCCGCCAGAATCACTCCGAAGGAGGCGATCTGCCGATCCAGCAGCGTGACGACGACGGCCAGGAGCATCCCGCACGCCGCCAGGGCGTTGCCCCGCACGGCCGTCGCCGGCCGCGCCAGCCCCTTGAGCGCCAGAATGAACAGCCCGGCGGCCACCAGATAGACGAGGTTGATCCATTCAGACGACATCGTTCAGGCGGCCGCCGCGGCGCGTTCGGGTCTAAAGCCGGGCTCTCCGGCCTCAGGCGCGCCCGCCCCCGCCTCGCTCCGCGTCCGTCCGGCGGGGTCCGTCGGGCCTCACCGCCGGCGGAACATCCGGAGCATCCGGTGCGTGACGAGGAACCCCCCCACGACGTTGATCGTCGCCAGCACGACGGCCGAGAAACCGAAGGCCGTGGTCAACGGGCCGGTTTCGGCCCCCGTGGCCAGGATCGCCCCCAAAAGGGTAATGCCGGAGATGGCGTTCGAGCCGGACATGAGCGGCGTGTGCAGCGTCGGCGGAACTTTGGTAATCAGCTCAAAGCCGACGGCGACCGCCAGCGTAAAGATCGTCAGCCCAACGACCAGCGCGTCCATCAGTTCGACCCCCCGCCCGCCGAGACCGCCTCCGGTGGTAACAGCGAGCGGACCCGCGCATTGACGAGGTCCCCCTCCCAGCTCACCAGCGTGTCGTGGACGATCGGGTCGTCCCGATCCAGCCTCCCGGGTGGGTCCTTGAAGACGTGCCGCAGAAAATTGGCCATGTTGCGTCCATAAAGCCGGCTCGCGTCGTGCGGCACGCTCGCCGGCAGATTGACCGGCCCCAGGATCGTCACGCCGTGGCGCGTGACGGTCGCCTCCGGCTCCGTCAGCTCGCAATTGCCCCCCCGCTCGGCGGCCGCGTCGACGATCACCGAGCCGGGCCGCATCGCCTCGACCATCGCCCGCGTGATCAAGAGCGGCGCGCGACGGCCCGGCACCGCCGCCGTCGTGATCACCACGTCGCTCTCGGCCACGACCTTCTCCATGACCTCCCGCTGGCGGGCGTAAAAAGCTTCGTTCTGAGCCCGCGCGTAGCCGCTGGCGTCTTCCGGATCGGCCGGCTTGAGCCCCAACTCGACGAAGCGCGCCCCCAGGCTCTGCACCTCCTCCTTCACGGCCGGGCGAACGTCGTAAGCCTGGACGACCGCCCCCAACCGCCGGGCCGTCGCGATCGCCGAGAGCCCCGCCACCCCCGCCCCGATGACAAGGACCCGCGCCGGCGGGATCGTCCCGGCGGCCATCGTCATCATCGGGAAGAGCCGGGGGAGGGCGTCGGCGGCCAGGAGGACGGCTTTATAACCGGCCACCGTGGCCATCGACGAGAGAACGTCCATCCCCTGGGCGCGCGTGATCCGTGGCATCAGTTCCAGGGCGAAGGCCGTCACGCCCCGACGCGCCAGCTCCAGGCAGGCCTGCGGCTGGCCCAGCGGGTCCAGAAGCCCGACCAGGATCTGCCCCTCCCTGAGGGGGTCCAGATCGCCCGGCGTCGGCCCGACCCCCAGATCGGGGCGCACGCGCGCCACGACTTCGGCCTCGTCCATCAGGTCGCCGAGGCGGCTCGGGAGGCGCGCCCCCGCCTCGACGTAGCTCCGATCCGCCCACCCGGCGGCTTCGCCGGCGCCGGGCTCGACCAGCACCTGCCAGCCGGCCTTGACCAGCGGGCTCAGCGTCGGCGGCGTCAGCGCGACGCGCCGTTCGCCGGGCGAAGTCTCCTTGGGGACGCCGACGATCATGAGGGTTCCGTTCGCATGGGTTCGCGCCGACGCGCGGCCCCGAATTATTTCACCTCCGATCGGCGGACGCCAAAGCTTTCGCCCTCC
This sequence comes from uncultured Candidatus Sumerlaeota bacterium, assembly GCA_964463045.1. Lineage (GTDB taxonomy): Bacteria > Sumerlaeota > Sumerlaeia > MVZB01 > JAJFLK01 > CAYXAU01. The sequence continues at coordinate 74,691 of CAYXAU010000013.1, forward strand.
CGCCGCGGCCGAGCCGGCTTTCCCTTGACCCACCCCCAGGGCTACGGCATTCTGGCGGGCGTTTCATTCGGAGGACGCCGCCCCGGCCCGCGCCGGAGCCGCCCCCCGGGCGTGCCGCCGGCGGCCCGGCAGCCTCGGGGCGTCGGCGCCCTCGGCGGGCGAGGAGGAGCCATGCATCAGCGCGCCATCATGTGCCTGGAACGGCCGGCCAAGCTCTACCCGGAGAAACTCGCCGTCATCGACGCCCACCATCGGATGACCTACGGCGAATTCGCCGCCGGGGTCAATCGCCTGGCCAACGGCCTCGGCACGGCCGGGGTCGGCCGCGGCGACGCCGTGGCCGTCCTCTGCGTCAACCATCACCGTTATCTCCAGCTTTACTTCGCCTGCCACGCCCTGGGGGCCGTCATCGTCCCGCTCAACATCCGGCTCATGCCGCCGGAGATCGTCTATATCCTCAACGACAGCCGAACGAAGCTTCTGTTCATCGACCGGCCGTTCCTCGGCCACCTGGAGACGATTCGAGACGGCGCGCGCCATCTCGACGACGTCTATTACAGCGACTTCGACGAGGTCCCCGAGGGGCTCCTCCCCTTCACCGACCTGGTGAAGGGTCAATCCGACGCCTTTGAGCCCGAGCCGACCGCCGACGACGACGTGATGGGCTACTTCTATACCGGCGGCACGACCGGCGAGCCCAAGGGCGTCATGCTGACCAACCGCAACCTCGTCTCCAACGCCTTTCATCTCCAATCCATGATTCATTACGGCCCCGACGACCGTTACCTGCACATCGCCCCCATGTTCCATCTGGCTGACGCCGCCTCGATCTACGCCCTCACGATGGTCGGCGGCGTTCACGTCTTCGGCCGGGCCTTCGAGCCCAAGCTGACCCTGGAGCTGGTCCAGGAGCACCGCGTCACGATGCTCATCCTCGTGCCGACGATGGTCAACTTCGTCCTCGCCCACGCGGACTTTGGCCGCTACGACCTGACCTCGCTCCGCCATTTCCTCTATGGGGCCTCCCCCATGCCCGTCCCGCTCCTGCGGCGGGCGATCGAAAAAATCCCCTGTCTTCCGCTCCAGGGCTACGGGATGACGGAGGCGGCTCCCCTCGTCTCCAGCCTCTCGGGCGAAGATCACCGCCGCGGCTACGAGGACCCGGCCATGGCCTGGCTCCTGGGGACGGCCGGCCAGCCGGTCCCCGGTGTGGAGATGAAGATCGTCAACCCCGAGGGGCGCGAGGTCAACGTCGGCGAGGCCGGCGAGATCATCGTTCGCGGGCCGAACATCATGAAGGGTTACCTCAACAAGCCCGAGGCGACCGCCGAAGCCATCCGCAACGGCTGGTATCACAGCGGGGACGTGGCCATCCGCAACGAGTGCGGCTACTTCACCATCGTCGACCGGATGAAAGACATGATCATCTCCGGCGGAGAGAACATCTACACGACCGAGGTCGAGAACGTGATCATGCAGTTCCCCGGCATGCTGGAGACGACCGTCGTCGGCGTCCCCGACGATCAGTGGGGCGAGGTCGTCCGCGCCTTCGTCGTCATGAAGCCGCACGAGGCCGCCGGCGAGGCCGAGATCATCGAGTTCTGCCGCCAGCGCCTCGCGCATTACAAATGCCCCAAGGCCGTCGAGTTCCTGACCGAACTCCCCAAATCCGGCGCGGGCAAAATCCTGAAACGCGAACTCCGCAAAGCCTACTGGGGCGACAAACAACGGCAGGTGAACTAGGCCGGCCGCCGCCGGTGACTCATGCCCGCCCAACCACCGCGGCCACCTGATCCGAAATTGCCAGACAGAACGCGTCTGGCGCAGGCTTTCGAACCGGCCGAGGAGCTTCTGCCCGGAGACGGCCGGTTCGTTGACCTTGCCGCGGCCCGGGGAGAGAGAATCCTGGGGCGCTGCCTGGAAAAACTCCGGGACGCCCCGGCGGACCGTCCCAAGCGGCTCCTCTTCGCCGGCCATCGAGGCATCGGCAAGACGACCGAACTCCTGAAGCTGAAGCAGAACCTGGAGCAGGGACCCCCCAAGTTCACCGTCGCTTTCTTCGACGTCGAAGAGACGCTCGACCCTCAGGACTTGGCGTTCTCCGACCTCCTGGCGCTCATCGCCGCAAAGGTGCTGGAGGCATTTCCGGCCGAAAGAAACTCGATTCTGGCATCGGTAATGGACCACTTGAAAGACCTGGTGCCCGACATCTCATTCAAGGACGGGCAGATCGGTCTCGGGCTTTTCCACTCAATCATCGCGATTAAAACTCGGCCAAGCGCGCGCGAAAAGCTCCGGGAGGCGATCCAGAAGGTGACTTCGACCCTTCTCGATGGACTCCACGATCATGCCAAACAGATCACGGCGGAAGCGGGGCAAAGGCCGGGGGGCGCGGCAAGGTTTGCCCTCATCGTTGACGCATTGGACAAGGTCCCCCGGAACCGTCATCAAGCGCTCTTCGTGGAGGGATCGGGCCAGTTGATGCAAATTCCGTTCAATGTGGTCTTTACGGTCCCCATGTCCCTCCTGTACGAGTCGGGCTTCGCCCAAACCCAGGAGTCGTTCGGAGATATCGTTCCCCCCCTCGCCGCCATCGCCTTGCACGACTTCGCTCGCCCCGAGTTCGATCGCCCGGTGGGGATGGAGGCCATGCTGGACGTGATCCGGGCGCGATGCAACTGGGCGGGCGTCCCCTTCCAGACGGCCTTCGACGAAGAGGAGACGGCGCGCTACCTTTGTCGCATGAGCGGGGGACACGTCCGCCATTTGATCCTGTTCGTCAGAGGCGCCTTAGGGGAGTTGGATCGGCTGCCGATCGGGTCAGCCCAGGCCCGCGCGGGGGTAAGACATTACGTGAACAGCCTCATTCGGCAAATTCCCGACGACTATCACGAACCCCTCCGGAAGCTCGACAAGCCGAAAAAGGTGATTCCCAGGGACCCGACTCATCAGGATATACTGTTCTCTAACTATGCCCTGAAATACTTGAACGAGCATCCCTGGTATGAAGTCAACCCCGCCATCCGTGAAATCCCCTGGTTCAAGCCCGCGGGCCGCCGACGCCCTGCGCGGCCTCCGGCGCGGCCTCGAAGGAGCCCGCGGGTTTAGCCTCTTCATCGCCGTCTGCAACAGCCCCGCCGAGCAACGCGCCTACGTCGCCCGGCTGGGGGAGGCGATGCTGGGCGTCGCCCCTAGGGTCTTTGAAACGCCGCCGGGGACGGTGGACCTCTTGCAGAGCGTCGTCGAGCGCTTCGGAACGGAGCCCGGCGGGCCGCTCCACGTCCTCGGCCTGGAGGCCATCCTGAGCGAGGCCGCCGACCCCAACGCCTTCACTTTTACGCTCAACCTCGGGCGCGGGCTCTGGCGCGAGCGCTGCCCCGCCCCGGTCGTCTTCTGGCTCACCGAATTCGGCGAGGGGCTGCTCTCGCGGCTGGCGCCGGATTTCATGGACTGGCGATCCGACACGATTGAGTTCCCTTCGGAGGCTCCCGATCTTCTGCCGATCCGCTCCGAAGTCTGGCGCGCCGGCGACGATGGGCGTTTCTCGGCCGAGGAGCGCCGCCGCCGGGTCGAAGAGCTCGAGTCCCGCGTCGCGGCTTACGAAAGCTCCGAGGATCCCGGCACGAGGTCCGTCCTCTCGGATTGGCTGACCGAGCTGGGCCGCCATTACTTGATGCTTGGCGAGCCCGAGCCGTCCGAAGCGGCCTTCCGGAAGAAGATCGACATTGAGGAGAGCTTGGGTCGGCCGTATGGGATGGCCGTTGGTTATGGAGATGTGGGAGGCCTCGGCCTTTTTCGGGGCGACCTGGTCCAGGCCGAGGCGATGTACCAAAAATCGCTGGCGCTGAGCGAGCAGGCCGGCGATCGAGGGGGGATCGCCGTGGCCCTCGGGAACCTGGGCGTCATCTTCCACCAACGGGGCGACTTACCCGCGGCCGAGGCGGCGTTTCGCCAGAGCCTGAAGATCAATGAGGAGCTCGGCCACTCGCAGGGCATGGCCGCTAACTATTCCAGCCTGGGTACCATCTTCCTGGATCGCGGCGATCTCGATCAAGCCGAGGCGATGTATCGCCAGAGCCTGGAGATCAACGAACGGCTCGGCCGCCTCCGAGCCAGCGCCGCCGATTATGCCAGCCGGGGCAACGTGGCCTTCGTGCGGGGGGATCGGACCCAAGCCGAAGCCTGGTACCGCAAGAGCATGGAAATCAATGAAAGGCTCGGCGATCGGGCTGGGTTGGCCGATAATATCGCCAATCTCGGCGGCATCTGCCTGGATCGGGGCGACCTGACCCGAGCTCAGAACCTGTATCAGATCAGTCTGGAGCTTAATGAGCGGCTGGGGCGGCTGGAGGCGTTGGCGAGGAATCATGAGGCTCTCGGCCTGATCTGCGTTCAACGCGCCGATGCCGCAAACGCCCTTGAGCGCTTCCGGTCGGCGCGTGAACATTACCGACGCCTCGGAGCCGGGCCGGCCGTCGCCCGGCTCCAAGGGCGCATCGCCGAGATCGAACGCGGGGCGGAGGTCGCCCTCGCGCCCCGGGGGCGAACCGGCGACGCGAGCGAGGAAGGCCGTGGAGCGTAATCTCTTCGCCGAAGAGCACCTGATCTTCCGGGAGGCCTTCGTCAAGTTTCTGGAGCGGGAGGTCCTCCCCCATTACGAGCGCTGGGAGGAAGCCGGGCAGGTCGATCGCGAGCTTTGGCGCAAGGCCGGCGCCCACGGGTTCCTCTTCCCCTGGGCCTCGGCCCAGCACGGCGGCGCCGAGGCCGATTTCCTCTATTCGGTCGTCATGATCGAGGAGGTGGCCCGCCATCGCGCCGTCGGCTGGTCCCTCGGTCTGCACAACGACATCTGCGGCCCCTATCTGGGCCGCCTGGCCACGCCGGACCAAAAGGCGCGCTGGATGCCCGCCTGCGTCAGCGGCGAGAAGGTGCTCGCCATCGCCATGAGCGAGCCGGGGGTCGGCTCCAACCTCGCCGGCGTCCGGACGACGGCCCTCCGCGACGGCGATCATTGGATCCTCAACGGTCAGAAAACCTTCATCACCAACGGCCAGCTCTGCGATCTGGTCATCGTCGTCTGCCGGACCGATCCGCGCGCCCCGGACCCGCACAAGGCCCTGAGCCTCGTCGTCGTCGAGGCCGGCGCGCCCGGCTTCCGCAAGGGGGCCAAGCTCAGCAAGATGGGCCGGCGGGCCTCAGACACCTCCGAACTCTGGTTCGAGGATTGCCGCGTCCCGCTCGAAAACCTCCTCGGCGAGGAGGGGCGTGGATTTTACCACCTGATGGAGAACCTCCAGCAGGAGCGACTCGTCTGCGCCATCGGCTCCCAGGCCGAGGCCGAATGGACGCTCGAAATCACCCGGCGGTACGTGAAGGAGCGCGAGGTCTTCGGCAAGCCGCTGGCCTCGTATCAGAACACGCAATTCAAGCTGGCCGAGGCGGCCACCGAGGTCCAGATCGGGCGGGTCTTTCTCGACCGATTGATCCAGGCGCACATGACGGGGGAGAACCTGACGACGGAGATTTCGATGGCCAAGTGGTGGATCACCGACATGAACTTCCGCGTGGCGCACACCTGCCTCCAGTTTTTCGGCGGCTACGGTTACATCACCGAATATCCGATCTGCAAGGCCTTCACCGACTTCCGCGTCGAATCAATCTTCGCCGGCTCCAACGAGATCATGAAGACGATCATCGCCAAACGCCTGGGGCTCTGAGACCCCCCACGGCGTCAATCCCTCCCAGGAGCACACCATGTCGGGACCGCTCGCGGGCTTGAAGGTGCTCGACTTTTCCGCCCTCCTCCCGGGGCCGTTCGGGACGATGATGCTGGCCGACTTGGGGGGCGAGGTGACGCGCGTCGTCGCGCCCGGTCGCCCGGGCGTCCGGCCCGATCTCCCCGACGGCAGCCCCAATGCCCTCGATCTGACGCTCCATCGCAACAAGCGTTCGATCGCCGTTGACCTGAAAAAACCCCAGAGCCGCGAGATCATCCGACGGCTCATCGCCGCCCATGACGTGCTCGTCGAGCAGTTCCGCCCGGGCGTGATGGCCCGCCTGGGCTGGGATTACGACGCGGCGCGGGCGGTCAACGCGCGGATCATTTACGCCTCGCTGACCGGCTACGGCCAGACGGGTCCGATGCGGGACCGCGCCGGCCACGATGTCAATTACCTGGCGCTCTCGGGCGTCTTCTCCTACACGGGCCGGCGCGGCGACGGGCCCGCCCCCTTCGGCCTTCAGGTGGCCGATCTGGCCGCCGGCTCCCTGAGCCTCGTCATCGGCGTCCTGGCCGCCCTCGTGCACCGCGAGCGCGCCGGCGAGGGCCAGCACGTCGACGTCTCGATGTTCGACGGCTCGGTGGCGCTGAACGCCTTGGCGGCGGCCGAATTCCTCGTCAACGGTCACGTCGCCTCCCGCGAAACCGAGCTCTTGAACGGCGGGACGCTTTACGACCTCTACCGCACGAAGGACGGGCGATACCTCAGCGTCGGCGGCCTGGAGCCGAAGTTTCTGCACGACTTCCTGAGGGCGATCGGGCTGCCGGAGATCGCCGACCCGAACGAATCCATGCTCACGATGAAGAACAAAGCCCGAGCCAAGCGAGCCGTGGCCGAGGCGATCGCCGCCCGCACGCTCGCCGAATGGCGCGAGATTTTCGCCCGGCATGACGCCTGCGTGGAGCCCGTTCTCGACGTTCAGGAGATGACCGAGCATCCGCAGGTGGCCGAGCGCGGCCTGATCGTCGAGGTCGAGGCCGCCGGCGGCAAACGCCTGCGCCAGATCGCTCACCCCATCCGATTCTCAGCGACGCCGCCGCGCTATGATCACGCCGCCCGCCCCGCCGGCGCCGAAGGGCGCGAAATTCTCCGCGGCCTCGGCTTCGCCGACGGGGAGATCGCGGCCTTCGTCAAGGAAGGGATCGTCGGCGGCTGAGCCGGGCCCCCCCGGGCGCGCGCGTCCTCAGGCTTTAACGACCGCCGACGTCGGATTAGAATGCCGAAACGGGAGCCGCGGGGCCCCGCGGCCTCCCCATCCGCCCGATTGAGAGCCATCCGTCATGAAGTCACATCGTTTAATCCTCAGCGCGGCCCTTCTCTGGGCCGGCCTGGGGGGAGAGCGAGGGGCGCCGCCCGTCGGGGCGCAGGTCACGGTCGAGACCGGAGGGGCCCGGCTTTCGGTCAACCCGGAAGTCTTCGCCCGCCGGATCGCGGAGGAGGTGGCCGAGCTGCGGGGATTGCCGTTTAAAACCGAGCCGGCGGTCAAACACCAATCAATCGAGGATTTTGAGAACTACCTGGAAGCCGAGCTCCGGCGTCAATTGCCGGAAAAACGCCGCCGCTACTTCGGCCGGATCGTCGCCAAGCTCGGGCTCTATCGCGGCCCTGAAATCACCGACATGGAAGCCATGATCAAGGCCGTCATGAAAAGTCAGGCGGCGGCCTACTATGATCCCGCAACCCAGGCGTTCTACGTCGTCATGAGCGATCTCCCCGAAGTCATGATGGGTGCCGTTTACGCCCACGAATTGTATCACGCCCTTCAGGACCAATACTTCGATCTCCAGGCTTACCTCCTGGATCAGATGGAGGGAGCGCTCAACGACGACGAACTCATGGCCCGTCAAGCCGTCGTCGAGGGCGAGGCTACTTATGTGATGACACTTTACACGACCCGGCGGCTCCTGGGCTCCGTCCCCGATCGCCAGATGCTCACCCTGGCCATCAATATGCAGACTCAGGTGGACACCGAAATGTTGCGCCGGATGTTGAAGGAAGAGGCGGTCCTCGGCCCGCTCTCCGGCCAACTGGAGGATGCCGTGAAGGCGATGGACGAGATCCCGCCGTTCGTCCTCGAAACGCTCCTGGGCGCTTATCTCAAGGGGATGGCGTTCGTCCACAACGTTCAGGGCCGGGGCTGGTCGGAGGTCGAGGCGCTGTACACGACCCGTCCGCCGGCGTCGTCCGAGCAGATTCTTTACCCCGAAAAATGGATCGCCGGCGAGGTCCCGTATCGCCTGGCCTGGCCCGCCTTCGAAGGCGTCGAGCCGCTGACGGATTTCGAAGAGCTGGACGTGAACACGCTGGGCGAGATCCAGTGGCGGATCATTTTCGCCGAGCATGGCCTCGCGAGCGAAGGCCGCGCGGCCGCGGCTGGCTGGGACGGCGATCTCTACGCGGTCCTCAAGCGGCGCGACTCCGATGATCTGTTACTGTTACTTTATACGTGTTGGGACACCGACGCCGACGCCCAGGAGTTCGCCGCCGCCTATGACCGGCTCCTCGCCGTTAAATACGCCGCCGTCCCCGAACCGACGCGGCTCGTCCGCCGGGGGAGCGACGTGCTCGTGATCGAGGGCGGCGACGCCGACGATCAACCCGCGCTCCTCGACTTCCTGGCCGCCGTCACCAAAACGAAACCCGCCCGCCCGTAGGTCTCGACAACCTGCGCCCCGCCGCAAGACCCGCAACGGGCTTCAGCCGCCCCCGACAGGAGAAGGAAGCCGCGCCGAAACCCGGAGGGCGCCAAGCCGCCGCGCCGGCCGCATCAGAACTGCACCGGGAGCCGCGCGCCCTCCTGAAGCCGATAAAGGCGCGAGGCCGTCCGTAAGAGGACGCTCCCGTCGACGATGGCCGGCGTGGCCATGCACATCTCGCCCAACCGGTTCACGCCGAGAAGCTCGTAATCCGGCCCGGCCTTGATGACGAAGGCGTCCCCGTCCTCGCTCAAGCAGAATAGCTTGCCGTGGTAGGCCCAGGGAGAGGCGGTGAAGGCCGCCGCCTGCGGATCAATCCGCCGTTTGCCGTAGATTTCGGCCCCCGTCCGGGCGTCGTGACAGGTGAAGAATCCTCGGTCGAGCAGCGTGTAATAGTAATCGCCATAAATCAGTGGGCTCGGGTTATACGGGGCGGCCTCCGGGTCCGACCAGGCGATGTAAGTGTTGCTCCGTTCGCCTTCTTTGAGAGAGATATCTCCGTTCGCTCCGGGGCGGATGGCGTAAACGGGGCGGAGCTTATCGCCGACGTAGCCCGAGGACACATACAAGAGCCCATGGCGCGAGAACGGCGTCATGATGGTGATGGAAGACATCCCGGTGAACTGCCACAACAGCCGCCCATTCAGGTCATACGATCGCGTCTTCATCGTCCCGGGCGTCACGATCTCCGTCCGCACTTCGTTCCGCCAAATATAGGGCGTCGCCCAGTTGCTCTTCTCGTCCCGCTCCACTTTCCAGGCCGGCTCCCCCGTGCGCGCGTCGTAAGCCGCCAGATAAGATTCGTCCTCGTTGTCGTTGACCGTGTAAACGCGCCCCTCGTGGACGACCGGCGAGGCCGCCGTCCCCCACCCGTATCGGGTCCCGCGGGGCTCCCACCGGTGCGCCCAGAGCTCGTTGCCGTCGAGGTCGTAGCAGAAAAGCCCCAGGTTGCCGAAATAAACGAACACCCGCTGGCCATCGGTCGCGGGCGTCTCCGAGGCGTAGGAGTTCTTGAGATGGCGGGCGTAGGCCGCGGGCCCCGCGTAGGCCTCCTTCTTCCACAGAATCTTCCCGGTCGCCAGGTCGAGCCCGTAAGTCACCCAGTGGTGCGTCCCCTTCGGCGGCTCCGGCCGGTTCCCCCCGAAATAGAGTCCCTTCTTGGGCGGCTCGATCTCGTCGTCGTTGATCGTGGCGGTCAGGATGACCCGTCCGCGAGCGACGATCGGCGAGGACCACCCGACGCCCGCGACGTCCGTCCGCCACAGCACGTTCTCCGTCGGCGTCCACGTATCCGGCAGCGACGGGCTCTCTTGAGCCGGCAGGCCCAGCGAGCCCGGCCCCCGGAATTGCGGCCAATCGTCGGCCCGAACGGCGGGCGCCCAGGCGGCCGCCACGGTCAGAACGGTCAGCAGGTGGACCGCGGTCAGAAAGCGACACGAAAACCAGCGCATAAGCTTCTGCCTCGCTACGGTCGGGGCCCGTTCGGCGGGCCCGAACGCGCCCTCGTCGACGTCTTCCCTTCGGGCCGGTTGGCCTCGGCAATCGCGGAGGGCTGCCTTGGCTTCCCCTCCCCGGCGGGGAAACCGCATCTTAGAGGCCCCCGGCGGGGACGTCAATTTCGAGCCTCAAGCCCCTCTGGACCCCGCCCGAGCGCCCCCGGGGCGAAGCCAATGGCGTCCCCATGGGGATTCGAACCCCAGTTGCCGGAATGAAAATCCGGTGTCCTAGGCCGGGCTAGACGATGGGGACGCGCCTGAGGCGGGCCGGGCCGGCGGCTCCAGACGATCGCGCCGTCGGCGTGGGTGAGCGCGGTGGGAATCGAACCCACGACCAACGGCTTAAAAGGCCGCTGCTCTGCCGACTGAGCTACGCGCTCACGGGCGGCAATCCAGAGCCCAGGCCGAGCCGTTCGAGGGGCCGACGCTATTGCCGCCGCCCCGCTCCAAACCCCCGAGCCTACCGGCCCCGGGCCCCGAGGTCAAAGAGTTTCGTGACGGCGGGCCCCCCGGCCGAAGAAGGGGACGGAACGGACCCCAGGCAAGGGACGGACGCCGTCGCCGAAGCGAGCGCACGGCGGAAGTGGCGCGCCCGCCGGGCGCCGAGCAAGCCCACCGCCGGAACGTCACCGTTGCGGGGGCGCCTTCGGCGGCCTAAGCTGGAATCCGAATGCCCTCGGCGGCGGGCGCCCGGCGGGGGGGCTCCGGCTCGCCGGCGATTCCCCCGATCGCGCCTCCGCCCGCGCGTTCGTTCCTCTCATGCCTGCCTCTCCCCAGGCCCAACCCTCCCGCTGGCGGGAAGCGCTGAGCGAGCTCCGGCTGAAGGACGGCCGGCGCCTTCACTTTTTCAATCTGGAGACGCTTGACCGTCTCGGCCTGGGCCGGGCCGATCGCCTGCCGATCTCCATTCGCATCCTGCTTGAGGCCGCCTTGCGCAACCACGATGGGCTGACCCTCACCGACGCGACCGTCGACGCGCTGGCCGCCTGGACGCCCCGGTCCGACGCCCGGCCGGAAATCGCCTTCAAGCCCGCCCGCGTCCTTCTTCAGGACTTCACGGGCGTCCCCTGCATCGTGGACCTGGCGGCCTTGCGGGGAGCGATGAGTCGGGCCGGCCTCGACCCTCGGCGCATCCAGCCGCGTATCCCCGTCGATCTCGTGATCGATCACTCCGTCCAGGTCGATTACTTCGGCGGCCAGGACGCCCTCGCCCGCAACATGGCCCTTGAGTTCGAGCGCAATCGCGAACGCTATGCCTTCCTCCGTTGGGGACAGCAAGCCTTCCAGAACCTCCGCATCGTTCCGCCGGGCCGCGGCATCGTCCACCAGGTGAACCTGGAGTATCTGGCCACCTGCGTGGCCACGGCGGACCTCGACGGACGGCGCGTCGCCTTCCCCGATACCGTCCTCGGCACCGATTCGCATACGACCATGATCAGCGGGCTGGGCATCCTTGGCTGGGGCGTCGGCGGCATCGAGGCCGAGGCGGTGATGCTCGGCCAGCCGCTCTGCATGCTCTCGCCTGACGTCGTCGGCTTCCGGCTCACCGGGCGGCTGCGGGCGGGGGCGACGGCGACGGACCTCGTCCTGACGGTCACCGAGCGGCTCCGGGCCCACGGCGTCGTCGGCCGTTTCGTCGAGTTCTTCGGCGACGGGGCCGCCGCCCTGAGCGTCCCCGATCGGGCCACGATCGCCAACATGGCTCCTGAATACGGCGCCACGATCGGCTTCTTCCCCGTTGACGGGCTGACGCTGGATTACCTGCGCCTGACGGGCCGCTCCCCCGGCCAGATCGACCTCGTCGAACGCTACTGCAAGGCCCAGGGCCTCTGGGGCTGCGCCGGCGACGGCGTCGGCTTCAGCGAACTCCTGGAGCTCGATCTGGCCGACGTCGAGCCCTGCCTGGCCGGGCCGCGACGACCGCAGGATCGCGTCCCCCTCGACGCCGTCGGCCGCGGCTGGCGGCGGGACCTCGCGCGGCTCTTCGGCAAGGGGGGCGTCGGGGCCTCAGCCTCCGGCGGCAGAGCCGCCGCCCAGCCCGAAGCCGAGGCGGCCGTCGCCACGGTCGCCGCCGATCCCGGCGAAGTGGGCCTGGAGATCGAGCTCAGCGGCGAGCGTTGCGCGCTACGGCACGGCAGCGTCGTCATCGCCGCCATCACCTCCTGCACGAACACCTCCAACCCCTCGGTCCTCATGGCGGCGGGGCTGCTGGCGCGGGCGGCGGTCGAGCGGGGGCTGAAGGTCAAACCTTGGGTCAAAACCTCGCTGGCCCCGGGCTCGCGCGTGGTGACTGACTATCTGGCGGCCGCGGGGCTGACGCCCTATCTGGACGGTCTGGGATTCCACCTGGTGGGCTACGGCTGCACGACCTGCATCGGGAACTCCGGGCCGCTGCCGGGGCCGGTCGCGCGCGCCGTCGAGGAAGGCGATCTCGTCGTCGCCGCCGTCCTCTCCGGCAATCGCAATTTCGAAGGCCGGATTCATCCGCTCTGCCGGGCCAATTACCTCGCCTCGCCCCCGTTGGTCGTCGCCTACGCGCTGGCCGGGACGGTCGATATCGACCTCACGACAGAGCCGCTCGGCGAAGACGCCCAAGGCCGCCCCGTCTATCTGCGGGAGCTTTGGCCGAGTCCGGACGCCGTCGGCCGGGCCGTCGCCGAGGCCGTCACTCCGGAGGCCTTCCGCCGCCGCTACGCCGAGGTGGAGATCGGGGACGACGCCTGGCAGCGGATCGACGTCGCCCCCGGCGAACTCTATCCCTGGGATGAGGCCTCGACTTACATTCAGGAGCCCCCCTTCTTCCTGGACCTCAAGCCGGAGCCTCCGCCCGTCGCCGATATTCTCGGCGGCCGCGTGTTGGTCCTGCTGGGGGATTCGGTGACGACGGATCACATTTCCCCCGCGGGCTCGATCAAGCCGACCGGCCCCGCCGGGCGTCATCTGATCGAGCGCGGCGTCGAGCCGCGGGATTTCAACTCCTATGGCGCGCGGCGAGGCAACGACCGCGTCATGACGCGCGGCACGTTCGCCAACGTCCGCCTCCGCAATGGTCTCGTGCCGGGCGTGGAGGGGGGCGTGACGGTCGTGCACGAGACCGGCGAACAGATGGCCATCTATGACGCCGCCCAGGTCTACGCCGCCACGGCTACCCCGCTTCTGGTCATCGCCGGCAAGGAATACGGCTCCGGCAGCTCGCGGGATTGGGCCGCCAAGGGGACTCGCCTCCTGGGCGTCGTCGCCGTTCTGGCCGAGAGTTTCGAGCGGATTCATCGCAGCAACCTCGTCGGGATGGGCGTCCTCCCGCTGGAGTTCGAGCCCGGCCAGACCCCCCAGACGCTCGGGCTCGATGGACGCGAGGTCTATGCGATCGTGGGATTGGCCGAGGGGCTCGCCCCGCGCCGACGGCTCACCGTGCGGGCCCAGGCCGACGACGGCCGCGTGACGGAGTTCCCCGTCCTTCTGCGCATCGACTCGCCGATCGAGGTCGAATACTACCGCCACGGCGGCATTCTGAATTATGTGCTGCGCGAACGCATGCGAGGGAAGTAACATGATAACGAAAAATATGTTGCCGCCACGGCCCGCAGAATCAAATAATTCGGGAGTTTTCTGGTGTCTTCGTGCCCGGGTGGTTCCATTCTTCATCAGGAGGCGGCCGATGCGATCGTCCTCTCGCGGGGGGACGCTCCTGGCTTTCTTCATCGGGCTCGCGGGCCTCGCCGGCGCCGATGAGATCCCCCTGCCGGAGAATCCCTGGCTCAACGACGTCAAGTGCCTGACGCTTTCACCTTATTACGTCACGCGCAACGTCGCTCAAACCTGGTGGGGTTATCAGAAAGTGCAGGCGAGCTTCTTCACGCGGGAGACGGGCGTGATCGACAAGCCCCTCCAGGGGCTTTTCGGCCTCCCCATCGGCGCCGTCGCCGTCACCCCCTATGCGCTGCTCGAAGGCGCCACCCGGGGCGGGGTGCTGCCGCTTCTCGGCCACGCCGGGGAGCTGCTCGCGACCCCGTTCAAGAAATCGTTCCGCTTCGTCCGCCTGGACGCCTTCGACTTCCTCCGCGAAGCCGACCGATACGCGACCACCGGGAGCGGGCTGACGGGGGGATCGATCCCTTCGAATTAACACTTAACCACCAAGACGCGAAGACTCAAAGAATTCAACGTCCGCCAATCTCCGGACCCCTTCTCTGCAAGTGGACTCATTGTGCCTTCGTGCCTTCGTGGTTCCCAGCTTCTGTGCTTTCCCCTCGGGGGAAAGCATTGTAGTGCCTCCTGATCACGGGCCGTCGGTGGCGGGCGCGGCCGGGGCCGGTATCGCCAGGCTTTCTCCCCAGGCGAGCGGCGCCACGGGCTCCCGCGCGCGCCGCAGGCGGCTGAACGTCTGCGCGTAGTAGGCCCGCTCCGCGGCCGGCGCGCCGAGTTCATGCTCATGACCGGGGATAATGAGCCCCGGCCGGAGAGCCGCGAGCCAGGCGTCGGGGTCGGCCACGCGGGCGTCCAGGAAAACGAGATCAACCCCCTCCCCATCGGTCGAAGCCATCGAAGGCGGACCGCCTGCCGCGGGGAGGTCCCCCGCGTGGACGATCCGCAGACCCTCCGGCGTCACCACGGACCAGAGGCAACCCGCCGGGCCCGCGATGACGTGCGCTTTCACCTCCGCCCCCGGTCGGGGCGAGAACGCCAACGTCGAGGAGCCCGCGCCCGGGGCGCGCCTCAACCCCCCTTCCCACCGCTCGCCCGCCCAGAGCCCCGTCGGCCCCAGCACGGGTTTGCCGGCCTCGACGAAAAGCCGAGCCACGATCGGGTCGGCGTGATCTTCGGCGGCCGTCGTGATGAAGAGCGCGTCGCAAGCCCGCGCGAGCCGCCGTTGATAGTCGTAGAAGGGCTGAAAATCCGACCCGCCGCGTCCGGACGCCCGGATCAGATCGAAGCCCAGGACGACCGTACCGGTTCGGATAACGAATCCGTGATTATAGAAGCGCCACAGCCGCGCCCCGGAGGCGACTTCCGCTGCCTCGATCTCGTTGAGCGCCTCCTCCGTCCGCAATTGATAAAACTCCTGCACCGGGGCCAGGCCGGCGGGGCCTGAGGCCGCCACGGCGGCGTCCAGCAAGAGGAGCGCCATCCGCCGCTCGCGCGGCAACGGGCCCCCGCCGGGCGGAAAGCGCAACAGGGCCTCCGTCGCCGCGTCGATCTGCGCCTGAGCCACCGCCACGGTCGTCGGATCGAGGCCCGGCGGCGCCGCCGGCCCCTGCCCTGCGATGGGACGAATCGGCACCCACCACGCCACGCCCAGGCAGGCCAGCCGGCCGAGGCGTCGTTGAATCCGGCTTGCCGATGGGGAAACCCGACGGCGACTCCGGGCTTGTTTCGGCGCGTTCATCGGTCGGACTCCCTCGGGGTCGGCTCCCCGTTCACGAAGCCTTGTGGCTTGGCCGGCATCGTAGCGTCTCCCCGCCCCCGCCTCGCAAGCCTTTTAAGCCCCCCATTCTTCGCTGGACGGGACGCTCCTTTCCAGCCACACTGAGGGGCACGAGGCCAGGCTCCCCCCGTTCGGGGGAAACGACCTCAGCGCGGCGGGGACGGGCGGACGGGGCGTCGTCGGGGCGCGGGCCCGGCCCACGGGAGGTTGACCATGCGCATCAACGTTCGCGTCGTGTGGATCGGGGCCCTTGCGCTGGCCGGGATCGCCGGCCTCGCGACGGCCCAGGAGGAGCGCGGAGGCCGCTCGCGTTACCCGCAGCGGCGGGAGGCGCAGACCGAGGCCGGCGCCATCCGCGCCACCTTCACGGTGGCGCCGGGGCAGACGATTCAGGCGGCGGTGGACCGCGCACGGCCCGGCGACGTCGTCGAGATTCTGCCGGGGGTCTATCAGGAGGAGGTCGTCGTGGACTTTGACGACATCGAGGTCCGCGGCGTGACCCGCGACGGCGAGCGCCCGCTGCTCGACGGGAAGGGCGCGCTCAACGACGCCATCATGGTGGCCGGGAACAACTTCCGCGTGAGCGGGCTCGAAATCCGCAACTACAAGGGCAACGGCATCGTCGTCAATCAGGCCAAAGATTGCCAGTTTCGGGACATCGTGGCGCATAATACCGGAAAGTATGCCCTCTACCCCGTGCTGTGCGACGGCGTGCGGATCGAGGATTGCGTGGCCTCGGGCGTCTGGGACGCGGCCATTTACGCTGGCCAATGCCGCAACGTCGTCATTCAGAACTGCGAAGCTTTCCAGAGTACGATTGGGATCGAGACGGAAAACTGCGTCAATGTCCTCATCGCCAACAATTCGGCCTATAACAATTCGCTCGGCATCCTGGTCGTGCTCCTGCCGGATTTGCCGACCACCCTCGCCTCGAACGCCCGGGTCATCAATAATCGTGTCTTCGATAACAATTACCCCAACCTTTCCCCGCCGGGAAATCTCGTGAACCTCGTTGAGCCGGGCGTCGGGATCGCCGTCAGCGCGGCCGATCAGACCGAAGTCACGCGCAACCGCGTCGAGGGGAACCTCTCCTTCGGCATCGCGCTTTATTCGCTCGTGGATTCCATGCCGGACCGGAAGGAGTTCAACGTCGAGCCCCATCCGGACGGCAACCATATCCACCATAACGAATTCTCCCGCAACGGCGGGAGCCTCAACAAGCGCTTCAAGAACTTCGGCGTCACCGGCGACGGCGGCGACCTCTTCTGGAGCGGCAAGGGAACCGCCAACGGCTGGGACGAGGCGACGGACAAGACGTTCCCGGCCAGCCTGCCGCGCTGGACGGGCGGCCTGGCCGGAGGCGGCTCCGGCGGCCGCTGAGAGCCCCGCTCGTCGGGCGCGCCGGGCCCTCGCGCCCCGCCGAGGCGCGCCTCACTCTTCGGTATATTGCAGCACGAGGCTCATGATTTCGTGCTGCGGGCCCGGGCCATAGGCCGCGTCCTTGAGCGCCATGTTGGGGTTGTTGGGGTTGTCGGAAGAGTTTTCGTAATAAGCCGTCACGAGTATCCGCGTCCCCGCCGGCAACGCGATCGGCTCGACCGGCGTATAGGCCGCCTGCAACTTATAGTCATAATCCCGGACGTGTAACAGTTTCCGGTTCCCTTCCCCCGGAATCTCGGCGGCGATTTCCATCTCGCGCCCGAGGTAATGCATCCTCGGCAGCAGCTGATAGAGCGTAATCGGCTTCTCAAATCGCGCCTCGGCCTTGATCTCCTCGTCATACGTGTCGGCCGGAAGTCGGATCTTCCGGTTCTCGATGGAGATCGCCTTGAGCTCGCGGGCCGGGGGCGTCTTCGCCAGGTAGAGCCCCACGCGGGCTTGATCGCTCACCTCCTCCCCCACGGTCATGTAATGAATCTGTAACACAAAAATATAACCCTTGGGGATCAGAACCCCCGATCCATCGGGAAACTTCTCGTAAACCGTCATCCCCTTGTTCCAGAAGGCGAGAAAGTCCTTCGTCCCTTCCCCCCAGCCGCCGTCGAAGGCGACGAATCCCGGGGCGGGGTCGGCCTCATCGGCCTTGCGCGCCACGGCCGCCGGCGCCGCTGAAAGCATCATGTGAAACACCACGTCCGGCTCGCTCGGAGCCAATTGAACCCCTTCGAGCCAGAGCTCTTCGGTCAGCTCCTCCCCGAGGACAAAGGCCCGGTATATCTCCGCCCCCTCGGCGGGGACCTTGAACGGCTCGGCGAGCGCAAGCGTGCGGTCAGGCTCCCCCCAGAGCCAGACGTTGGAGAAATCCATCGGCGTTGGGGCGTCGGCCTCGTCCCCCTCGGGGGCTTCGTCCTCCACCCACTTGTGAACGATCTCGATCTCCTCCAGCGTCGGCATCACGGCGTTCTTCCATCGGGCGTGATCCTCCCCGCCGTGCCAGGGGGGCATCGTCCCCTCCTGCATCATCTTGCGCGAGGTGCGGATCCACGAACGCGCCAGCTTATAGGTTTCGAGCGATTGCGGCGCGAGCCCTCCCGTATGGTGGCAATGAATGCAATACTTCTGCCAGATCGGCAGGATGTCCTTGTAATAAGTGAACCCGCTTGACCCTTCCTGGGCCCGGGCCGGATCGCCTCCGGCGGCCCAGAGCAGACTCCCGGCCAGAATCAAGCCGAGCCGACAAGCGGCGGGGCGCAAGAACATGGGGACGGTCTCCTTCCGTCGAGTGAGCCGTGGCCGGCGGCGCGCGCATGCCAATCCTTTGGAGACCCGTGGCCGGCGACGAAGGTTTGACGGCCCGACCCGGGAGCGGGCGCCCCCCTCCTTCTTTCGATGCCCGGCCGAGGCCGAAGTTCCCAACCTCGGCCCCGTCCCCGCCTCGTCCAGCGGCCGCCGATCGGGCGCGACACCCGCGGCCCGCCACGGCGTGATCACCGCGAATTATAGGGAGTCCCTCCCGAACGGGCAAGGTGTTCGGCGCGTCCCATCGCGCCGCCGTGGCCTACGCCGGGAGATTTCCAACACGCGAAGGCTATCGCCGGAAGCCCTACCGACCAAAATCCTCATGGCGCGGCGTCGAGGCGCCGGACTATCGTATCCGGGCGGGATCGGCCTTCATGCTGATCGTCATCGACAACTACGACTCCTTCACTTACAACCTTGTCCAGTACCTCGGCGAGCTGGGGGCCGATATGGAAGTCTGGCGCAACGACCAGATCACCGTCGACGACCTGGCGGCCCGCCGGCCCGAGGCGATCGTCATCTCGCCGGGGCCCTGCACCCCTGCCGAGGCGGGCATCTCCGTCGAGGTCATCCGCCGGCTCGGCCCCACCACGCCGATCCTGGGCGTTTGCCTCGGGCATCAAAGCATCGGCGAGGCTTTCGGCGGGCGCGTGATCCGGGCCCCGGAGATCGTTCACGGCAAAACCTCCGAGATCCATCACCGGGGCCAGGGGGTCTTCCACGGCTTGCCCTCTCCCTTCACGGCCACGCGCTATCACTCCCTCATCGTGGACCGCCAGGGGCTGCCGCCCTGCCTGGAAGAAACCGCCTGGACCGAGGGTCCCCATCGGCTGATCATGGGCCTCCGGCACCGGACCTATCCCATCCAGGGCGTCCAGTTTCATCCGGAATCGATCCTGACCCCCGTGGGTAAGGGGCTCTTGCGAAACTTTTTCGCGGTCGAGGCCTCGCGGCCGCCGGATTAATCCCCCGGTTCCCCTCGCTCCCGGGGCGCTCGCCGGGGCGCGCTCATGGACCAAGCCCGATTGATCCTCCAGTCAATGCGCCCCCGACAGTGGGTCAAGAACGTCCTCCTGCTGGCGGGCCTCTACTTCCCCCAGGTCGATGGGGACGGGCCGCTGGTGCTCCAACCCGGCGCCGTCGGGCGAGCCCTGGCCGGTTTCGTCGTCTTCTGTCTGGTCGCCGGCAGCGGTTATCTGATCAACGACCTCCTGGACGCCCCGCGCGACCGCCAGCATCCCCGCAAACGAACCCGGCCGATCGCCTCGGGCCGTCTGGCTCCCGGGCCGGCGCTTCGAGCGGCGGCGATCCTGGCCGCCGCCGGGCTGACCGCCGCTTATGCCCTTTCCTTCGCCTTCGGTCTCTGCGTGACCGCTTACTTCGCCATGGAGATGGCCTATTGCGTAATGCTCAAGGACGTCTTCCTGATCGATACGCTCGTGATCTCCCTGGGTTTCATCATCCGCGCCGTCTCCGGCATTATCGTCCTCCGCGCCGAGAATCAACCCGTCGAACTGACCCCCTGGTTCGTCGTCTGCGTCCTCTTCCTTTCCCTTCTGCTCGCCTTCGGCAAACGTCAGGCCGAGCTCGGCCGTCGCTCTCAGGCCCCCGAAGCTCATCGGCCGGTGCTGGGCGAATACTCCCCCGCCTTACTCAACGGCGCCATGACCGTCTGCGCCGGAGCGACCATCCTCGCCTACGCGCTTTACTCCGTCGGCCATCCCCGCCCCTGGGAGATGCTCTCGACGCTTCCCTTCGTCATCTTCGGCGTCTTCCGCTACCTGCATCTTTCCCTGGCCACGGCCGCCGCCGAAGTCCCCGAGGACCTGTTCCTCGGGGACCCCGCTCTGCTCGGCTGCGTCGGCCTCTGGGCGCTGACGTTGCTCCTGGTCTTTTACCCCGTCGGCTGAAGCGAAAATGGCGATGGGCCGCCTGAGCCTCAACGCCTTCGTCCGCCGGCTGATCTTTGGGGTCAACTTCCTGGCGGCGGCGATGGAACTCTGCCTCGGCTCAACCCGCGCCCACGGTCAGGCCGCGGGGCTCCCCTTCTCCTCCGAGGAGACCACCGGCACGCTCCGGATCGCCATCCGTCACCGCCTCCATTGGAACTGGTCCAACGGCGACATTGCTTGGGACCGCCTCGACGTGGACTTGGGGCCGAGGGCGCGCCTGGAACTCGCCCCGGGCAGCTTCAATCCCCGCGCCGAATCCGATCAGCGCTTTCAGGCCCGGCTGACCCTGCGCGACGGGACCGTGACCGCCGAGCCGATCCTCCGCGCCGAGGACGAAACCTGGCGCACGGCCGTTACGGCCCGCCTGGAACCGCGCGACCTCACCTGGCGCGACCCCAGGCTCATCCTGCGCAGCCTCAGCCTGGACGGGGACTTCCTGATCGACTCCCGGGCCCGCGAGGGCCCCGTCCGCCTGTTGGAGGCCGCCGACGTCGGCGCCCTCTCGATCGGGCGGCTGGAGGCCGGCGTCTTCCGCCTCGCCGACCTGGAGCTCGTCGGTCGCTGGAGGACGCCGGATTGGACCGTCGAGCGTTTCCAAGCCGACGTCTTCGGCGGCCGCCTCCGCGGCCGCGGCGAGGGACGCTGGGGAACCTCCGGCCCTCCGCGGGTGTCTCTCTGGTTATCGGGGGAAGCCGTCGATGTGCGCGAGCTGCTTCGGTCGTTCAACGTCCCCCGATGGCGTCAAATCTGGGGCAAGGTCGGCGGCACGGCGCGCGTCGATGTCGAGGGCGGCCACTGGCGGCTCCTGGACTTCGACCTCGTCGGCCAGGAAGGGACCGTCCTCCTCGATCGGCGGCTTCTCTACGACATCCTCGCCCCGTCGTTCGGATCGGGCCTGACCCGCCGCCAGGTCGACGAGGCCCTCAATCGGGTCTTCGGCAACGCCGCGATCATCCCCTTCAGCGAAATGACCCTCCGCGGCAACATGACTCCTCGATGGCTGCACATGAGCATCCCGCTCCACAACGACGCCCTCGCCCTCCACGTCGAACCGCGCGTCGAGCGGCCCGTCCTGGACGACATCTGGAAGGCGCTCGTCGAGGCCGGAACCGAGAACATCCGGGGGTTGAAAATCCAGCCTTAGCCTCTCATCCTGACTCATCGGCGTCCCTCGGGACACGATCGGAGGAATCCAAGCCATGCGACGTTATCTCATCAGCCGTTGGGCCGTCGGGCTGGCCGCCGTGCTTGTGCTGAGCGCCTGCCTGCGCACGACGCACAAGGTCGAAACCACCCATAAAATCGAGGCCCACATCCTGATCGACATCCGCAAAATCGAGTCCGAGGCCCAACAGGTCGAAAATTACGTCCGCAGTGAGGAGGCCGGCGGCGAACAGCCCGAATCGCGCCTGGGGGCGCCGGGCGCGGGCGTCCAGGTTGCCGCCTTGGGGGCGGTCGAACTCCCCGCCCTCGCGCCCGCCCCCGCGATCGGGCCGTTGGCCCTCTGGGCCGCCCTCGCCGACCCCGAAGAAGACGCGGCGCTTGAACGGCGCAAACGGCGCGCTCCTCGTGTAGAGGAGGCGCTCGCCGAAGGCTGCCTCGGAGAAAACAACAAGGGCGCCCTGGAACTGCGCGGCTGCGAGGGGGAAGAGCGCGACCGGGCCAAAACGCTGGCCGAGGAAGAAAACCGCGACCGCCGCCTCATCTACGTCGCCACGGCCAAACGCAACGGGCTCACCGAGCGCGAGGCCGATCAGATCGGCGGCATCTTCGCCGCCACCATCCGCGCCCACCTCAAATCCGGCCAGGCCTTTCAGGCCCCCGCCGACCCCCGGCTCTTCGATGAGTTCAAAAAGTCCCCCCTCGGGGCTCGCTTCCCGGCCGCCAAGCCCAACGAGTGGTTGCGCGTGCCGTGACGGCGCCGTCGAATCGATCGCTCGCCTCGTGATCCGAAGCGGCGCCG
>CAYXAU010000014.1:0-24072 GCA_964463045.1 uncultured Candidatus Sumerlaeota bacterium
ATTTCGTCCCCGGGTCGGATCGCCCGCCGGGCTTTCTCCCCATCCGGCGGCGGCTGGAGCACCGACAGCCCCTCGACGCCAACCTCATAGATTTCAATCGGCTCGTCCGACCCCTTGACCAGATAAGGCCCGTGGGCGAGCCAGCAGAGCATTGACCTGTCCGGCGCAGTCAACACGTGCTGTCGGGCCGAATCAAAAATCCCGCGCGTCAGCAGGATTTGGCCTCCGGCGGCGAGGCTCATGACGCGCGCCGCCGTGTCCACCGCCAGCCCGATCAGCTTCTCCTGAGTTCCGCCCGTCCCCCCCTCGGGCATGGCGATGAACTCGCCCAAATGGATGCCGATCCGGACCCTGATCGGCTCCGGATCGGTGATCCCGGCCAGCGCCTTCTGAAAAGCGAGGGCGCACCGGACGGCGTTCGACGGGAGACCGAACGTCGCCAGAAAGCTGTCGCCGATCTCTTTCTCCTCGTGCCCCTCGTAGCGGACGAGCAATTCGCGGAAGGCCTTGTCATGACGGGCGATAATCTGGGCGCTCGCCGCGTCCCCCAGCCGCCGCTTGAGGTCGGTCGATCCCTCGATGTCGGTGAACAGGAAAACCTTGAAGACCGAGGTGGTCTGCGATTCGCCTGAAAGTTCCCCGCTCATCTCTCAGCCGGGTCGGCGCTCAGAATATCGGTCCGTGCGTCGGAAGCTCCCTGGATAGCCGGCCCCGTTTTGCCTCGTCGCCGACTCTAAAGTGCCCGCGGTTGGGATTCAAGCAGCCACGACGGGCAGGGCGGGCGGGGTCGCGACCTGTGTCGCGGCCCCATGGCAGCCCGCCCGTGGAGGGGGGGGCATTCCGTCTTCCGCCCGGAGGCGGGCCGCCGCCGGACCCAGCGGCGGAGCGTCCGCCCTGGCCATCAAGCCAAGAGAGCACCATTACGGGGGGCCGGCGGGCATCGGGGAGCCGTGCCGCTCCGAGGCCCCCCAAAAAAGGGCGCGTTTGTCGGTTGCAAACGGGAGCCCCGTTTGTCAGGATAACCGTCTTTGCCGGGGACGGGATGACCGCTACGGGGTCCCCGGGGGCCGGGCGCGGGCGTCGAGCGGCCGGCCAAAACCGCGGATCAAGGCGACGCGAGGCCGGTCGGGACGCGCCTTCCGGAGGGGGGAAGGTTGGAGGCGGGCCGGAGGGCGGCAGAAGCGCGACTTTTTCATCACGAGAGCACGAGGTTCATCCATGGCCAAGGAGAAGTTCATTCGCGACAAGGCGCACGTCAACGTCGGGACGATCGGCCATATCGATCACGGAAAAACGACGTTAACGGCGGCCATGACGAAAGTGGCGGCGGCGCGCGGGTTGGGCCAATACGTCGATTACAAGACGGTGGCCAAGGCGAGCCTTTCCCAGGGTTTCCGCAACGAGATGAAGACCGTGACGATCGCGATCTCCCACGTCGAATACAGCACCGACAAGCGCCACTACGCGCACGTCGATTGCCCCGGCCACGCCGACTACATCAAGAACATGATCACCGGAGCGGCGCAGATGGACGGGGCGATCCTGGTCGTGGCGGCCGACGACGGGCCGATGCCGCAGACGCGCGAGCATATCCTGCTGGCCCGTCAGGTCGGCGTTCCCCATATCGTTGTTTATCTCAATAAGGTCGACGTGGTGGACGACCCGGAGCTCCTGGACCTGGTCGATCTCGAGGTCCGCGAGCTGCTGACGAAGTACGAGTTCCCCGGCGACGACGTTCCGGTCGTTCGGGGGTCGGCGCTCAAGGCGCTCGAAGGCGACACCGGCGAGACGGGGATCGTCTCGATCGAGAAGTTGTTCGAAGCGCTCGACAATTACATTCCGGAGCCGCAACGCGACGTCGATAAGCCGTTCCTGATGCCGATCGAGGACGTCTTCTCAATCACCGGGCGCGGGACGGTCGTCACGGGCCGGGTGGACCGGGGGAAGATCACCGTCGGGGAAAAGGTCCAGATCGTCGGGCTGCGGCCGACGCAGGAGACGGTGGTCACCGGCGTCGAGATGTTTCGGAAGGAACTGGACGAAGGGCGCGCGGGAGACAATATCGGGCTGCTCCTGCGCGGGATCGAGAAGGACCAGGTCGAGCGGGGGCAGGTCATCTGCAAGCCCGGCTCGATCACGCCGCATACGAAGTTCAAGGGCCAGGTTTACGTCCTCACGAAGGAAGAAGGGGGCCGCCACACGCCGTTCTTCAAGGGTTATCGGCCCCAGTTCTACTTCCGGACGACGGACGTGACGGGCTCGGTCATTCTCCCCGAAGAGGTGCAGATGGTCATGCCGGGGGATAACATCGAAATCCGAGGGGAACTCATCCAGCCGATCGCCATGGAAAAGGAATTGCGTTTCGCCATTCGCGAGGGAGGGCGGACGGTCGGGGCGGGCGTCGTGAGCGAAATCATCGAATAATCGACCGGCGATCCCGACGGGGGGCGCGAGGCCGCGACGACCGCTTATGGCGGGGGGGCGGGTCTCCGACGGGCGCGCCGCCCGCAGGGGCGGCCACGATCGCGAACAACCGTTTCTCGGCCTTACCGGCGGCGAGTTCGGCCAAGGCGCCGGGCCGGACCCAGCGGTGAGCGATATGACGCTCCCGCCGGACGGCCCCGGCCTGGAGAGCCTGAGTCTCGTAGAGCACGGTCTCGATGCGATAGCGCGTGAAGACCGAACGCGCCCGTCCACGGAGCCGGAAGCCCCGCGCGCGAAGGCGAGTCAACCGGAAAAGCACGTTTTTCGGGTCCAGACGTTCTGAGGGGACCTCGCGGGAATCCAGGGCGGGCAGTTCCCAAAGACCCGCCATTGCCCCCTCCTCGCCGCGTTGAAGAACGAGGAGGGCCCCGCGGCGGCGCGCGGCGACGGCGACGCGAGAGACGCGAACCAACGCCGGGGCGCTCCGCGCGCGGGGGAAATCTTCGGCACGGCCGAGCCGCTCGGCCCGGCAGAAGCCGCGCGCCGGACAAAGCAGACAACGGGGTCCGCGGCGCGTGCACAACGTGGCCCCCAGTTCCATCAGGGCCTGATTCCAATCGCCGGGACGGCGGCGGTCGAGAACCCTCTCGGCCAGGCGCTCGAGGGACCTCTCGTTCTCGTCGGCTTGACCGGCGAACCACCGCGCCAGGACGCGCCGAACGTTGCCGTCGACGGCGGGGAGCGCCAGGCCGAGGGCGATCGAGCCGACGGCCGCGGTCGTATAGGGACCGAAGCCGGGCAAGCCGGCCAGGGCCGTCGGGTCCTCGGGCAGCCGTCCGGCGTGCTCGCGCAGCAACGTCTCGGCGACGCGCTTGAGCGCCCGGGCCCGGCGGTAGTAACCCAGGCCGGACCAGGCGGCCAAGACCGCCTCTTCCGGAGCGCGCGCCAACGACCGCAAATCCGGGAAGCGCTGGATGAACGCCTCGAAGTAAGGCAGCA
Source organism: uncultured Candidatus Sumerlaeota bacterium (assembly GCA_964463045.1). GTDB lineage: Bacteria > Sumerlaeota > Sumerlaeia > MVZB01 > JAJFLK01 > CAYXAU01. The sequence continues at coordinate 3,424 of CAYXAU010000014.1, forward strand.
CGGTCCCCACTTGGGTCTGTTGGAGCATGAACTCCGAGACGAGCGTCCAATACGGCGAGGGCCGCTCGCGCCATGGAAACGGCCGCGCCTCACGATCGTACCAGGCCAGGATCGCTCGCCTGAGCGACTTGAGCCCGCGTTGATCCCTTTGAGCGGGTGGATTCATCGATTCGAGGCGGGCAACGCTCCTGCCTTCAGCTCCCGGGCCATGCTCGAGCGGATGATAACCGCTAAACTCGAAACGGAGTAGCGATCTCACCAACCTCTCCTAGAATGGGTCTTGCGGATGGTCGTGAATGCTGCGATCCGAACGATCATGACGCCATCGCCCGATCAGTCGCTCAATGCCCGGGCGGGGGAGACGCTCCCGCCCGCCGTGGCCGACCTCCTCGACGGCCTGCAAATCTACACGGGGTTGAGCACGGAAGATTTGCGGGAGATGGGCAAATTCAGAGAGCTTCCGAACATTTCGGGCTTGCCGGTCCATCCCCTCAGGCATCCTCTGGCGATCGAAACCGAACTTCGGGAGTCGACCAGGCCCGTGGCCGAGCTTCCGCGGGACTTTCTCAAGGCCTTGCGGGCTCAACTCGGTCGGGAGCCGGTGCTGAAAGTTGAGGGGCTGGCCGCCGGAGCGTCGGCGAATCCCACGCGCGTGACGGCCTTTTTCCCTCAGAGGGAGGCGCATCTGGGTTACGGACTGGTCAGCATCCTGAGCCGGGCTCCCCTGGAAGGGCAGGAACCCGTCGGCGAGCAGGTGGTCTGGCTCCAATGCCCCGAGGATGAGGAGCAGCTTCTCTTGACGGTTCCGGCCGGGAACTTGCTGATTCTGCTCGGAACCGATGACCTGCGGCCCGGATTGCTCGCGACGCTGGAGCTGACGCACCGTCGCTGGGGTTCGGCCGCGACGCCGGACGAGCCGGCGGCGAGCGGCCGGCCCCGGTTGCTCGCCGGCGGCAGTTTCCCCTTCAACGACGCCGGCGGTGGCCCGGCGCTGGTTTTTTCGGGCGCCTCCACACCCGACCGGTGGGAACGCCATTTGGCCGAGCGGGTTCCAGCCTTACGGGACGTTGAGCCCGCCGCCCTCGCCCTGGCTGGGGCTGAGCCGTGGGTCGCCGAGCCCGGGGGATGGCTGAGTCCCTTCTGGGCGAACCCTCCGTTGCCGGCGGGAGGCCTTGGAGCCTCGGCGGCGTGGCGCGAGCGGGCCCTCGCGCCGGAGGCGGTCCCATTTGGCGTGGAGATCGGCCCCGACGGCGGGATTGATCTCGGCCGCGAAGGCGACGAGGCGGGCTTCGTGGTCGTCCCACGCCAGGCGGCGCCTCCGCCGCTGGCCACGGCCGCCGATCGAATCCAACCCCGACACGTCCTCACTCACCGCCACGCTCGGGAAGAGGCGATGGCCCTCTGGGCGATCGGGTTCCCGCCGCCGGAGATGGTCTGATCGCCGGGACGAAAAAGGCGAGGCTCCAGACCGACGGAAGAGGCCTCATCGGCCCGAGGGAAAATTTCACCGATAAACCGGCCAGCCGCGGACGGCGGCGCGGGGGACGGAGCTGGGGTCGGCCGGATCGCTGCCGGCGAGCCGTTCGGTCAGGTCGGGATACCCATCGCTGTCGCGGTCGACGCCGAGCCTCCGGCCGCTGCCGTTGGGGACAATCGTCCACGTGATGGGCGCGGCCGGCGAGGCGAGGTTCCGCAAACTCTCCACGGATCGCGCCTCGCCCCGTCGATCCGAGAGCATGCGGCCGGCGGCAGGGTCATAGACCCAACCGCGCGGGACCCCGTCGAGGAGGCCTTTGGCGATCACCTCCACGCGCGCCTCCGGGGCCGAAGCCAAGGCGATCATCGCCGCGATGGCGTCGTTCCGGCCGAAGGCGGCCACCGGGGCCGAACCGAAGACGGTGACCTGGCGCCCCACGGCGGCGTGCGTATCCTTGCTCGCGGGCCCCGGCGGATGGGCCACGGTGTCGTCGGAACCGTAGGGGAGGTCCGAGCCGACGAAGGCGAGCATCAAGGCGACGAGATCGGCCACTTCCTGGTCATTGCGCACGCTGAAGACCGAGGCGCTGACGAAACTGGCGAGCGTCGGCACCCGCCCATCGTGGGCGAAGCCGAAACCGGCCCGGGTGGTGCCGAAATTCTCGAAGCCGACCTTGTCGTAAAGGTTGCGCAACTGCGGGGTCTTCATATTGCGGTTGGCCGACCCGTCGTTGCCGATGATGCCGAGGTGATGCTCGCCGAGCGGCCCGACCGCCAGCGGGACGAACCGCCCGCCGACGAGCGTCATATCGGCCTGCATCCCGGTCGGCAGCGTGTGGCACTGAGCGCAGGTGAAGGGTCCGTCGAGCGGCCGGAGGGTGTCGCCGGGCGCGCGCCCGAGGTAAAGATCGACTCCGCGGCGGGCGTTGCCGCTGGGCAAAGGATCGCCGAATCTGAGGCCGCCGGTCTGACCCGCGAAGCGGCCGGTGGCGTAATGACCGGGTAAAGCCAGCTCCTCCGGCAGGGTGTTATCGAAATTCCGGTAAGGGTTGGGGGGGAAGGCGATCGTGGCCAGAAAGTCCTCGTAGGCTTGCATCGCCTCCGGGGTAAGGACCTCGTCGTCCCCTTGCAGAAACATAAAAGCGCCGTTGAACTCCTCCAGGCCGTCCCGGTCGCCTCGCCAGTGAAATGGCTCGTGGCCGATGATGTCCTGAAGCGTCTGAGTCGTCATCACTCCCTTCATCGGGTGATAAGGATCGAAGAGGGCGGGGTTGCTGAGGCCGGCCATGCCGTTGCCCAGATTTCGATTGGCGAGGCTCTTCATTTCGCCGGAGGGATCGCCCAAGTCCCACCCCAACCGGTCCATCCGGGCGTCCACGTGACAAGAGGCGCATGCAATGTGGCCGAGGCCCGACGTCCGACGCGTGTTGTAGAGATGAGGCCGTCCGCGACGGATCACCTCCGGGGTTGAGTCATGGAACGGGAGCCGGGCGATTTCGCGCTCGGCGGCGGCGTCCACGACCGAGACGGTCGCCTCGAAACGATTGAGCACATAGAGCCGGTCGCGGTCGGCGTCGAAGACGACGCCCGTCGGGCCCTCGCCCAACTCGATGGGGGCACGCCCGTCGAGGCGCCGACCGGTGGCGTCGATCACGATCATATTATTGGAGCCCATCCCGGTGACGTAGCCCCGGGAACCGTCAAGGTTCCAGACGATACCTCGCGGATCGCCGAGCGAGAGGTCGCGTTCGGCTTGCGGGATGGTCCCGGTCGTGTAGGTCAGATGAGGGTTCAGATCGTGAACGGCAAGCCGCCGGGCCGGAGTGGCAAGCGGATCAACGCGCCCGAGTTGCACGCGGAGAAACCGACCGCGCAAATTGGGCTCAAAACGGATTTCGTTCGTGGCGTCGGTGCCGACGACGTGAACTTCGCCCGTGACCGGATGGACGGCGAGGCTCATACACAGGTTCATCAGACCCGTCGCGTAGCGGACGCTGAGGTCCACCGTGTCGACAAGGGCGACGTCGCGGTCCGGCATGTCCCAGCCGAGATCGTGCAAGTTGACGCGAGCCTTGTCCCCGGACACGAACCGCGTCCAATCCCCGCCATTATCATCTCGCCAGCCCCCGTCCTCTCCTTTACGCACGATAATGGAGGAGGGAGGCGGCGTCGGCAGGGGTGCGGCGATCGGGGGCCTGAAAGCCGATCCGTCGTTGGGGGGCGGATTCACGCCGCCATAGGGCCCTTCCGGATCGTTCGCCCCCAGACGAGCGTTGAACTCTTGAAGCGACCCCCCTCGGATGACGGTCGTCCGGTTGCCGGATTCAAAAATGGCCACGTAAACGAATCGGCCGTCAGGGCTTGTCGCCAGCGCTCGCGGGTCCTCGGCCGCCAAGGCGACGTCGGCGACGTGGCCCAGCGAGACGGGATCGAAGACTTGAATTACGTTAGCCTGGGAACAGGAGACAAAGGCGCGCCGAATGGTCCCGGCGAACACGACATCGCAGGGCTCGTCGAGGGTCTGAATCGTCGCGCTCACCCGCCAACTATCGGGGTCGGCGGCGTCGACAAGATCGAGGATGCTCACGGAATCCGAGACGTGATTAACGACCCAGAGGCGTCGCGACGTCTCGAAGCGCACGGAGACGGGGTCCAGGCCGACCGGCACCGAAGCCCGCGGCGACGTCAGCCTCGAGGTCAGCTCGAAAAACTCGACCCGGTGATCGGCCAGATTGCAGACGGCGAGCCAGCGGCCGTCGGCACTCAAGTCCAACGGATGGACGGGGGGATGCTCCCAGTTGGTGAACGCCTCCGGGGGGGCTTGACCGCCGGCGCCGACGACGAGGAGAGCCCCGAACCAACCCATACCGATCCAGCGACGCCGGTCGCGGGGGGAGCATGGGATCGGGATCGTCACGTCAGATGCCGCCGATAGAAGGCCAACACGCGATTCCACGAATCGGTCGCGGCGGCGGCGTTGTAGACATCAGGCCGGGTATCGTTGAAGAAGGCATGATCCGTCCGTGGGTAGATGATGAACTCGACCTGTTTGCCGGCGGCCTTGAGCTCCGCCTCGAGCTTGCGGGCCACGTCGGGGGTCACGAAGGCGTCCCGCTCGGCGAAGAAACCGAGGACGGGAGCCGTCAAATGAGGGATCGCCGGCTTGACGTTCGGATGGACGCCATAATAAATGACGCAGGCCCCGACTTTGGGATTGGCGCAGGCGGCGTAAAGCGAGAGTTGCCCGCCCATGCAGAAGCCGACGGTCCCGACGGTGCGACTGGAAGTTTCGGGCAAACCGAGGACGTGATCGATCGCCCCGCGAAGGTCCTTCTCCACTCCATCGATCCGAAGGGCCATCATCAGTTTGCCCGCTTCGTCGGGGCTCGTTGTCGCCTGGCCATGATACATGTCGGGCGCGAGGGCGACGAACCCTTCGCGCGCGAACCGCTCGGCCACGTCCTTGATGTGATCCACGAGCCCCCACCATTCCTGGATCACGATGACGGCGGGGCCGCGGCCCGAGGCGGGCAGCGCCAGATAGGCCGAGCCGCTGCGACCGTTGGAGGGGAAATGGATCATTTTGCCGGGCATGGGACGTCACGCGCCTCCGCAAGGTGAAGAAGTGAAAAGGGCTCGGTCAGGCCGAGCCGGGCGATGGCGTCAGCGGGCTAGCCGGAACGGAGGGGGGCTTCCAACTCTCCGGTCGCCGGCTGCTCGATGTCCGGCGCGTCGATGCCGAGCCGAGCGCGCGCCATCTCGCGCAGTTTGAATTTCTGAACCTTGCCGCTGGAAGTCATCGGGTATTCGCCGACGAAGAAGAATCGGCTCGGCACCTTGAAACTGGCCAACTTGCCCCGCGCGAAAGCCCTGAGCCCCTCCTCGTCCGCCCGAACGTCCGGCTTAAGGACGACGAAGGCCACGGGCACTTCGCTCAGGCGTTGATCCGGAACGCCGACGATCTGGACACGGCTCACGGCCGGATGATTGAGAAAGTAGGCCTCCACCTCGACCGGATCGACGTTCTCCCCGCCGATCTTGAGCATCTCCTTGTATCGGCCCAGGAAGCGGATGTAGCCGTCGGGCAGCTCCACCCCCATGTCCCCCGTGTGGAACCAACCCTCGGCGTCGAGGGCCTTGGCCGTCTCCTCCGGCTTTTTGTAATAGCCCTGCATGACGGCGAACCCGCGGATCAGCATCTCGCCGGGCACGCCGACCGGCTGCCGGCGTCCGGTCGTTGGGTCGACGATTCGGCATTCATAACCGTCGTTGGGCCGCCCGGAGGTCGCCGTGGCGTGTTCGAAGGTGTCCTCGGCGTGGCTCACGGTGGCGGCCGGCATGACTTCGGTCATGCCCCAGCCGGTGACCGTCCGGCACCACCGTTGATTCACGCGCTCGGCCACGGGGACGGTCGAGGGAAGCCCGGCCGCGAGCAGCCCGGTGCGGACGCAGCCGACGTCCCGGCGGGCGAAGTCGGGATGATCAATCAGGTCCTGCCAATGCGTGTCGAAGCCGTGGAGAATCGTCCCCCGCTCGCTCTCGATCAGCCCGAGGACCTCAGCCGGGTCAAAGGTTTCGGTCAGGACCATCCGGGAGCCGGTCAGGTAACACATGAGCGGCCCCTCGAAGTAGCCGAAGGCGTGGAAGAGGGGCAGATACATGATCGTGCAGTCATCAGAGGCAACTTTGAGTTTATCGGCGGTGACTTCGATGTTACGGATGACGTTGTGGCCGTGCATGACTCCCTTCGGGAAGCCGGTCGTGCCCGACGTGTACATGATGAAGAGCGTATCGTCGGGCTGAACGTCCTCCTGCCGCCGCTTCAGATCCGCCGCGCTGACTCCCCGCCCGGCCTCAAGGAGGTCTTCCCACGAGATCGCGCCCTCGACGGGGCCATCGCCAAGCGCGACGACCCGCTGGAGGGCGGGAAACGTCGAGGAGATCACCCGACGGGGGTCCTGACCCCGGATTTCCGGGGCGGCCTCCAGAACCATGTCCCAGAAGCCGATCGGGCCGGAGCGCTCGACGGCGATGAGCGTCGTTGAATCGGACTGGCGGACGACGTATTCGAGATCGACCGTACGGAACCGCGTGTTGATCGGCACCATGACGGCGCCGACCTTGGCCAGCGCGAACATCGAAAAGACCCACTCCGGACGGTTCGTCATCCAGAAGGCGACGTTTTCGCCCTTGCCGACGCCAAGGCCGATCAGGCCGCGGGCCAGACGATCGATCTCCTGCTGAGCCTGGCCAAAAGTCCAACGCCGGCCCTGGAAGGCCATCAGTTCCCGGTCGGGCCACCGGCGGGCCGCCTGGTCCGCCAGCCCGCCAAGCGTCCACGTCTGGACCATGAGACTCCCTCCGGCCCCGGGCGCGCTCGCCGGGGTCATCGCCCATCGCGCTCGATCAGAAGCCGGCGGATCTGCTCGCGCGGGATCCAAACCTCGCGGCTGGGACTTTCCAGGACGATCCAATTCTGATCAGCCTGCTTGATCCGACCGGTTTCGAGGCCGTTATCCGTAACGACCGTGACCTCCACCCCGTCGGGCGGATCGAACTCGCCGTACTTAACCTGCATATTGGCCGTCGGTCGGATGGCGCAACCCCAGGCCGCGACGGCCATCAATGTCGCCGGCACGGCGATCCACCGCCGGTTCATCTTCACGCCTCCCGCTCTCCCCGGCTCCGCCCCTGGATTCCCCACGGCCGGCGTCGGCTCGGACGAGGCGACGCCTCCGCGGTCGATGAGAGGCCCATTGTGGCCGCGACCGGGAGGGGAATCAAGCGCGGCGGGGGCGGGGAAAATTCGGGCTTCCCTCGGCGGGAGGGCTGGTGTAGAACAGGCACCGGCTCCCGAGGCCGTTCCAGCCCGACCCGCTGGCCTTGCCACGCCGTTCATCGTTCGAGATCCCGTCGCTCCGCTCGGGCATGCCCCGGATTCATCCCAGCGCCATCGTTCACCCCTCGGCCCAGATCGGCGAGGGGGTAATAATCGGCCCCTACACGATCGTCGAGGCCGGGGTCCGGATCGGCGAGGGTTCGGAGATCGGCGCGCACGTGACGCTGGGGGAACGGCTGATTCTGGGCCGCGAGGTCAAAGTGTTCAACTACGCCTGTCTCGGCACGGCCTCGCAGGACAAGAAGCACCGCGGGGAGCCTTCACGCGCGGAGATCGGGGACCGAACGACGATCCGGGAGTTCGTCACCGTGAACCGGGCGACGCGCGCCGGAGGCGAAACGCGCGTCGGCGCCGATGCCCTCCTGATGGCGTATGCGCACGTCGCCCATGAATGCGTCGTGGGGGACGGGGCCGTGCTCGTCAACGGGGCGACGCTGGGGGGAGAGGTCGTCGTCGAGCCCGGGGCGATTGTGAGCGGCCTCGCCTGCGTACACCAATTCTGCCGGATCGGCCGCGGGGCCTTGGTCGGGGCCGGCAGCAAGGTCACGCTCGACATTCCCCCCTATGTCCTTGCCGACGGCCACCCCGCGCGGCCCCATGGTCCCAACGTGGTGGGGTTGCGACGCCGAGGGGTGGAGGCGGCGGCGATCCTGGAAATCCGCCGGGTTTACCGTCAACTGTTCGACCGCGGCCGGCGCTTGGCCGATAATCTAGACCTCATCGAAGATGAATTCGCCGATTCGGTCTGGGCCCGCCAGATCGTCGAGTTCTGCCGTGGCTCGCGCCGGGGCGTGGCTCGGCCGCGGCTCCGCGCCGCCGTCACCGAACTGGATTGGGAGAGCGCCCCCCCGTGGGAGGAAGCCGTCGAGGCCTGATCGTTCTCAGGGCGGCGGCGTCCGTTCAGGCCGATCGAGGACGAGCTAGGCGGGGGAATCGGCGGTTGTCCCGATCACGGAGCTTCCGCTCCGTCGGGCCGCCAAGGGAGTTTCCCTCAGGATAAGCGCCACGTCCTCCAGGACGAATGACCAGTTGATGTCGGCTTCCCTGAGGCCGGCCGCCGGACTTGGAGCGGGCGGGGTCGTCGGGGTCGGCCGGGTCGCAGCGGGCCGGGGAGCAAGGGTCGGGTCCACGGCCGGGGTGGAGACGACGGGAGGGCGAGGGGGCGGCGCCGTAGCCTTCTTCCATCCGGGGAAGTACTCGTCCAGCAGCTTGATGACATCGTCGCGTTGCGGGGCCACCTCGTGAGCCCGCAGCCAAGCCTGGCGGGCGTCCTGCTTGCGGCGCAGACTCAGGAGCGAATGGCCGAGGCCGATCCAATGCTCGGCGCTCATCCAACCCTGGGCCTTGAGCGCATCGTACACGTCGAGCGCGTCGAGATGGTCTCCGGCGGCCTGAGCCTGCCGGAGCTCCTCTTCGAGCCGGGCTCGTTCGGCGTTCTGCGGCGTGTCAGACATCGGCTGAACTCATCCGGGCGCCGTCCTGACCTCCGGCGTCGTACATCGTCTGAGTCGCCGATGCAAGCCCGCCGTTAACTGCGGGAGGCGGCCGAAGGGGGAGCGGCGGGCCCGGCCCCCGCCCGCCGCGTCAAATTGACCCCCCGGCCCCGCGCGGGGAGAATGCTTCCGAGCGCCGGGGGGCCCGCCTCGGCAAGCCTCTCAGAGGGAAGATGGAAAAGAGCCCCGAAGCCTCGCCGCTTTTGCGCGTTTGCTCGGCGTGCGGTCACAAGTTCTCGACCATGCTGAACGTTTGTCCGAGGTGCGAGGAGCCGTATCTCCCGCCCTCGGGCGAGAAGGCCGCCGCCCCCCAGAAGGAAAAACCCAAGCCCGCCGGCGCAAGACGACGACCCGGGCGAGAGGGCTGGTCGATGCCGGCGTGGAAGGGGCCGTCGAGACGCCAGATGCTCGGCGCGGCCGGCGCGATGATGGTCCTGGCCACGGGAGGGATCGTCGTCACGATGGCCCTGCGGGGCCGAACGCGGCCGCTGGTGCGGCCGCCGGCCAACGCCCGGGAAGCGTTTCTGGTGGATTATATCCGTCGGAAGGGGATCACGTATCGGCCGCCGGGGGCGAATCAAATAGTAGTTCGTCCGCTCCAGGCGGTGGAAGTGACGCTGCTGGGGACACAGCTTGCCGAAACCGGGGGAACGACGCTGGTCGAGGACCTGGAGGTGGGGGTCCGGGCGGTGGACGCCTTCTTCGCGACCCGGGGCCGAACGTTCGTCGAGATGGCTCGCCAGGGGATGTTGGGCATGAGCGCCGAAGACCTCCAATTGATGGCCGCCATCGTCGGCCAACGCACGCTCAAGCGCCGCTATCGCGTCCGGTACGAACGGGCCGGGACGGAATGGGAACCGGTGGAAGCCTATTTGCTCGACGCCGGCCAGGCGATATGATGGGAAGCTTGCCGGCGCCTCAAAGGCGGCGCCGAATCCCGATGACCACCTCTCCCCGCTCGACGCCGGAGGAGGAAGCCACGCTCCGGGCGATTGTTCGGGGTCTCGTCCAGGGGGTCGGCTATCGGTTCTTCGTTCTTCGGGTGGCCGGCGAACTCGGGCTGCGGGGGACGGTCCGGAACCGCGCCGACGGAACGGTGGAGGTCCAGGCGCGCGGCGAGGAGGGACGGCTTAAGCGGCTCCTGGCGGCGCTAGGCGAAGGCCCCCCCTCGGCGCAGGTAGCCGAGGTCCGCGTCCAATGGGGCGTCGCGATCGAGCCGACCGAGAACTTCGACGTGACACATTAGCCCCACGCCGCCCCGAGGCGCCGCCGAGCCGCCCGGCGCGCCCGGGCAGGCCCGAAGGAACCGCCGATTGTTCAACTTCACCAGGCTCGTCGAGGACTGCGTCGCCGACATGACGGCGACCCTGCCGGAGCTGAGCCACCTGCGCCCAAACGAGATCGCCGTCGCCGCCGCCGGTCGATGGGCGGGCCGTCGCTGGGGAAACCTGGCTGCCTGCGTGGGGCTCGCCGAGGCGCCGGAACCGACGTTCGCGATCTGGGTGAAACCACGCACGCGGCGCGTCGTCGAGGTGAGCCGCTGGTATCGGCGGCGGAGCCCGGCGGTGGAGTTTCGCGGTCATACCGCGCGGTATCTGATTCTGCTCCGCCTCCCCCGGATGCTCGAGCATGATCCGCTTGAAACGCTCCTGCACGAGCTCTTCCACGTCGGCGAGAATTTTGACGGGCGATTGAGACCGTTGCGCCACGGGCGACTGTTCGACGCTCAGGTCGGCGGGCTCAGACGACGATGGTTGCGCGGGGGCGAGCCGCGGCTCCGAGAGCTGATCGGGCTCGGCGTCCCCGCCCTCTACGACCGGTTTGGAGGCATCGTCGCCCGAAGGCTCCCCGTCCATTTCCAAGCCGAGTGGATCGAGGAAGTGGAGCCTCCGGGCCCCTACGAAGAGCACCTCCAACGGCTCTATCCGGGCTACCGCCTGGATCCGAAATGTCGCCTTCGACCGGCCCCAGCGAGCCGGCGAGCGCCCGCAGACCGGCTGACGGATCGGGATTGTCCCTGGCGCTACTTCCACGCCGCGGGGAGCCGCGATCTCTCCCCCGCCCTGGCGAGATATTTCTGACCGGCTCGGGCTCGCCTGAGGCGGTCATCTGATCATGGCGCCGAGCGCAGATGCCCCCAAAGCCTTCGTCCACGTGGACCTGGACGGCTTATGGACCCTGGCCGGGGCTTACGGATTCCCCGAAGGGAACGCCTTTCAGGATGATCCGGTTTTCCGGCACGGGCTTGCGCGCCTGCTGGACCTGCTGGACCGCCATGCGATTAAGGCCACGTGGTTCATCGTCGGGCGTGACCTTGAACTGGATTGGAAAGCCCAGAAGGTTCGGACGATCGCCGAGCGGGGGCATGCGCTGGGGAATCACTCCTACAATCACTGGATCGGCATGGAGAGACTCGGGGAATCCCCGGTTCTGAAGGACCTTTCGATGGCGCAGGAGGCCATCGCCCGCGTGACGGGCGTCCGTCCCGTCGGCTTCCGCGCGCCGGGATACGACGCCGGCCCGAAGGCGTGGAAGGCCTGTCGCCAGGCGGGGCTGCGCTACGACGCCTCGCGGCTGCCCACCTGCTGGCGGCCGCTCTTACGGGCTTATGCGCGACGCCTCCGCCGGAGCGTCCGGGCCGAATGGCATCCGGCGCCCGTCGAACCGCCCGACTTGGGGCCCGTCAGCCAATATGGCTCCGGGCCGTGGTGGGACAACCGGCCGCGCCGCTGGGGGGGGGCTCAGACCGACGGCGGGCTGCTATGTCTGCCGCTGGCCGTCTCCCCGATTCTGAGGCTGCCGCTCCAGGCGAGCTTCGGCATGCTGCTGGGGGCGGCGGTGACTCGGCGAGCCCTGCAAGGCCTGGCGCGGCGGGGAGGGCCGATCCTCTATCTGCTGCATGGCCTGGACGCGACGGCCCCCGAGGAGTGCCACGCTTATCTGCCGGAGAGGATAAGCCGGCGCCGGGCCTTCCGGGTGCCGCTTGAGACGCGCCTGGAGTTCATCGCCGAAGCGCTCGGCGTTCTGCGCCGCGTGGCCGAAATCCGGACGACCGAAGAATGCCTGGGAGCCCTGAGCGTTGCCGCCGGTCGCGGGGCTTAGCGGGACTTTTTCTCGGTTGTGGATTCCGTGCGACTTCCGTATCTGTAAACGGCATCGTGGCGGCGCGCCCAAGGGGGGCGCCGCCGATCCGGCGGTACGACCCCGAGGCCGTCCCACGTTGTCCGTATTGCCCCCAACTTTAGCCTGGCCCCCCTCGCGGAAGCTTGGCGGCCGAATCCTGGCCGGCGTGGCGTTCCCCTTTTTTTTCGGTGCCTGTTCCGCGTCCTGGGCGCAGGAGCCGCCGGCCCCCCCCGAGCCGATGCGCGTTGAAGAAGTCCGCTTTGAAGGGCTGCTGACGTGGCAGGCCGAGGAGTTGGCCCCGCGCCTGGCGACGAAAGCCGGCCAGCCTTTCAATCCCGTGGCGCTGCGAGAGGATTTAAGCCGCCTGGCCCAACTCATGCGGCGGGTTGACGTGCGGACGGAACCCGTTTCGGCGACGGGGCTGCGCGTGACGTTCGTGGTCGTCGAATTCCCACGGCTCCGCAAGCTGTCGATCATCGGCAACGCCTCGGTCTCCGACGAGCGGATCGAGTACGTGGCCAAGGTCAAGCCGGGGGACGTGCTCGACGAGATGACCGTCCGATCGCTCCGCAACGCCCTGAGACAGGAGTATCAACGCCGGGGGCTTACGCGGGCGCGGATCGAGGTCAAGGAAACGCTCATCCCGATGCCCATCGTTCCGGAGGCGCAGCATCCGCAGGCCGATCTGGCCATCACGATCGACGAGGGGGAGAAGGTCTACGTCGACGACGTGAAAATCGAAGGCAGCAAGGCCTTCCCCACGCTTCGGCTCAAGATCCTGATGTCCACCAAGGGCTCCTGGCTGTTCCTGAAGAATTATTTCGATGAGGAGCAGTTCGAGGAGGATCTGGTGCGGTTGCGGGGATTTTACGCGGCCCACGGCTATTTCGACGCCGTGATCCAGCGGGGGAGCTTCTCTGACCGGCGGGAGAAAGGGCGGCTGGTCGTCACGCCGGTGATCCTGATTCAGGAGGGGGGAAAGTATCAGTTGGAGAGCGTCGAGGCGCGAGGGGCGCGGCTCTTTGCGCGGGAGGAGATCATCGAGCCGTTCGCGAAGCTGCTCGGGCAGGATTTCGACGGGCGGCGGTTCATGCGCGCCCTGGAGGAGGCCAAAGGGCTTTACGACGCCGGCGGCTTCCTGACGACGGAAATCAAGCCGGTCTACGAGTACGACGCCGCGCGCCGCCAACTGCGGGCCGTCCTCGAAATAACGGAGCGGGACCGGATATACGTCGGCCAGGTGCGACTGCAACGCAAAGATTACAAGGCCGAGGAGGAACCGAGCTGGTTCGGGCGCTTCTATGAACGGATCGCCCCGCCCGTCAGCGAGGAGGCGATCAAGCGCGAGGTGCTCCTCAAACCCGGGGAGGTGTACAACAAGCGACAGGAGCGGGAAACGCTCCGGCGCCTGAGGCGGCTGGAGATCTTTTCCGACGTCGGGATCGTCAATCAGCCGACGGCCAACCCGAGGGTCCACGACGCGCTGGTGAGCGTGGATGAAACCGCGACCGGAGGCATCATCGCGGGAATCGGCTTTGGGGACGTGAGCGGCGCCTTCGCCTTCGCCAGTTTCAACGAGCGCAATCTCTTCGGGGAAGCGCGCGATCTGCGCGGCCAGATTCAGATCGGGACGCGCGCCTCGAGCTTCAGCCTGCGTTACCAGGATCGCTTCTTCCGGGATACCGAGGACACGTTCACGGCCGCGCTCTATTACAACGTTTTCCGCCGGACGGGCTATCGGGAGGCCGTCGCGGGCACGTCGGTCGAAATCGCCCATCCGCTCTATGGGGACTGGGAGCGGGCCGTCCGCGGGCGCCTGGAATTCGTCCGGCTGCGGGAGCGCGACGGCTTCGACGCGCGGGAAGACCTCGACGTATCCTATCCGGTCGTGGCCGCCCGGCTTCGGCTGACTCAGGACACGCGCTATCCCTTCGCCCAGCCGACCGAGGGGCGCTTGCTGAACGGCGCCGTTGAGATCGGGTGGGCCGACGGGCCGCTGATCAAATTCACGGGCGAGGGGGATTATTACTATGAATTGGGGCCACGCTTGACCTATCGGTTTAATCCGATGATCGGGTTCCTCCCGTATAACGCCAGCGTGGTGGGCCTGAGCGAACGGTTCTTCCTGGGGGGGACGGACGATCTGCGAGGCTTCAAGTTCCGGGGCGCCGGCCGGCGCGACGAGGATGAGGAAGAAATCGGCATCGGCGGGGCCGTCAAAATCCTGGCCCGGAACGAGCTTCTCTTCCCGCTCTATGACCCCGTGGGGGGCGTCTTCTTCGTCGACATCGGCACACTGGGGAAAAATCCCTTCAGTTACGAATTCCCGCGGCTCTCGACCGGCGTCGGTCTCCGGCTGGCGATGGACCGCGTCACGGTCGCCGTTGACTTCGCCTTGCCGGTGATCGCCGGCGGCGGCGACCAGAAGCAATTCATCCACTTCAGCTTCAAGGGTTCGCTCTGAAGCGCCGAGGGGGGAAAAGCTTCTTCAATCAGGGATGACGGCCCGACGACGCGCGAGCAGCTCAGCCTCGGGGATCGGGACCCTCCTCCCGCGCCGCGCCATCAAGATCAGGGCGTCCAGCCGCCGAAGATAATCCTCCAGCGTCCCCGAGGCGCGAAGCCCCTCCAACTCGGCGACGGCCTCGGCGGCCGCGCCGTCGGCCCCCGCAAGGGCCCGGCAAGCCAGCGTGAGCGTCCGCCGCGTGTTTCTGAGCTCCTCGGCGGGCTCCTCGGTCAGGAGCGCGAGCAGCGAGGCGGCGGCGTCCACCCGCCCCGCCTGAAGCTCCGTCCAGATCAGGGCCAGGCGGGCCGAATCTCGTCGGGTGGGGTCGGCCATCTGCTCGCCCAGGGCGGTGGCCGCCTCCAGGTGGAGCCGAGCCTCCTCCCACCGTCCCAGGCCTACCAGGGCCTGGCCGAGATTCTCAAGAGCGATGGCTTCGGAGTTGCGATGCCCGATCAGGCGGGCCACGCGGAGCGACCGTTGGCTGTTCCGCTCGGCGGCCGGCCAATCCTGTCGCAGCAGCGCCAGATTGGCCCGATTGGCCTCGACGGCCGAGATGAGATGGAGGTAGCCGATGGCCTCGGCCCGCTCGCCCGCGCTGCGGTATCTTTCATCCGCGTCGGCGAAGCGCGCCAGCTTTTCCTCGACGATCCCCAGGTTATTGAGCGCCGCCGTCTGGCCGAAGGGGTTGCCCAGACGATCCCAGACCGCCAGGGCCTGAAGGAACGCCTCGCGCGCCGAGGCGAGGTCCTGCCGGTTCAGATGGATCAGCCCGGCGTTGTTCCAGGCGTCGCCGAGCGAGGGATGCCCCTCGGCCGTCAGCGTCGGTTCGTGCGCGACGGTGGAGAAAACGTCGAGAGCCTCCTGAAGTCGGCCCGTGCGAAGAAGGATGACGCCCAGGGTAACCCGCCCCCGGGCCCAGAGCGTGAGGTCGACGGAGGAGCGACGGGCCTCCTCAGGCGGGCGATCGGATCGGACGCGCGGGACATGAGCCAGCCAACCCTCGGCCGCGGCGGGTTGGCCCTGCTCGATGGCCGTGGCGGCCAGGTGATGGGCGCTCTGAGCGCGCCAGCGGGGGTTGCCGATGTCGCGGGCAAGGGCGCGCATGCTCTCGAAATGGCGAGTCGCGCCGGGGTAATCGCCCAGCAGCCGGCAGGCCAAGCCGGCCGACTCCTCCAACACGGCGCGTTGCTGCTGAGCCAACGGCCCGTCCGCCTCGCCCGAAACCGCCAAGGCGCGGCGAGCCAGATCGAGCGCCTCTCGCGCCCCGCCGATCTGCAGGGCCCGGCGACACGCGCGCCAGAGGTAGCGCCCGGCGTGGGCCGGCTCTCCGGCCTCGGTCCAGTGGAGCGCCAACTCGTGGGTCCACGTCTCGGCCGGATCGTCCGCCCGCTGCTCCAGATGAACGGCCACCCGGCGGTGCAAGCGCCGGCGCTCCTCGTCGGGGATCATGCCATAGGCCACGTCGCGCAGGACGGAGGGAGTGAACCGGAACTCGAGGTCCTCGGGCAGCGTCTCGGAACGGAGCATGCCGAGGGTCGCCAGGGAATAAAGGTCGCCCAGCAGCTCCAGCCGGAGCGGTTCAAACGCCGACATCAGGCGATAGCGGACGCGGCGGCCGAGGACGGCGGCCCATTGAAGAACGGCGCGGCGCTCCGGCCGTAGATGGTCCACGCGCGCTTGGAGAATTTCCGAGACCGGAGGGGGGAGCCCGCTGGGGGCCGTCGTCTGAGTCCAGCGGCCAGCGGCGACCGCCGAAGGGATCTCGCGTCGGGCGCGGACCATCTCGATCAGGTAAAGCGGGATTCCCTCGGCCTCCTCCAGCAAGCGGCGGCGCTCCCAGGAGGGAAACGTTTCCGGATCAACCAATTGATCGAGGAGCGCCTCCATCGCCTCGGGCGGCAGCGGCCCGACGTCGACGCGTTCCCAGCCGGCCCAATCGGCCTCGGCTGCCTCTGCCGGTATGGCGGCGGGAGTTTCGGCCCGGGCGATCGGCTCGATCGCCGAGGGCCGGACGGCGACCGTCAGGAACAAGCCCGGCGGGCGATGTCGCTTGAGTTCGCTGAAGATCTCCCACGTGAAGGGATCGCACCAGTGGGCGTCATCGACGAAGACCCACCACGGGCCGCGCCGAAGAATCGCCTCGAAGAGACCGACCAGGCTGGAAACGACTTGAGCGCGGAGTTGGCGGCCGCTGAGCGTCGCGAAGGCCGCCCGATCGGCCGCCGACCCGAGCAGATAGCCCAGGGTGGGGACCGTCGCCGGGTCCAGGTCCGGCAGCGACCTCCGAAGCTGATCCAGGCTGATCCGCGGCGCGCCGGCGAGATCGGCCTCCGGCGGTCCGATCAGCCGGACCATCCGCCGCACAAGCTCCAGGGCGGCCCTCAAAGCGATGTGACGGCCATGAGGCTCGCAGGCGATGATCACGCGGCGCGGATCGCCATCGGCCAGCCGCCCCATCGCCTCATTGACCAGGCGGCTCTTGCCCACCCCCCCCTCGCCGACGATGAGGGCCGAAACGCATTGCCCGCCCTCCAAGCGCCCGACGCAATCGGCCAGGCGAGTCAGCTCGGCCTCCCGCCCGACGAAGGCGAGGTCCCCCCGCCGTCGGACGGCGCGCTCGCCCTTGTGCGCCAGCAGGGCCCGAGGGGTGACGCGGCGAGGGTAATTCTTCGGTTGGAACGGCGGCCGAGGCTCGAGGTCGAAGAGATCGCTCACCTGATCGGCGAGCGTGTCGCTCAAGAGGATTTCCCAGGTTTGCGCCTCGGCCTCAAGGCGCGCGGCGAGGTTGACCGTCGAGCCGAAGAGGTCCGGCCGCGCCTGGCCGTGGACTTCGGTAAGCCGGACGTTGACGGGGCCCGTCTCCGCCCCGGCGCGGATGGCGACGTCGGAACCCTCGAATCGGCCTTGGGCGCGGATCTCGTCGCGAATTTCCAGGAGGGCCTGGAGAGCGGATTCCGCGTCCCGCTCGAACGACCACGGAGCGCCGAAGGCCGCGAAGGCGGCATCCCCCACGAACTGAATGATAAAGCCGCCGTGAAGCTGTACGCGGCGCGCGCAAATCTCATAGAACCATTGCCGCAGCCGGTCCAACCGATCCGGCGGGAGCCTGGCCGCCAGCTCCGTGTAGCGCCGCAGGTCCACGAAGAAGCACGTCGCCAGGCGGCGGCTGGCCTCGACCTCGGCGGCCAAACGCCGGAGCCGCTCGATCCACTCCGGCGGCAGCTCCAGTCGATTACGCTCGAATTGGGCCCGGAAAGCGGCCAGAAGGGCGGGGGTCTCGGCCGGAGACGGCTCGACAGGGATGATTTCGGCCGGGGCCGGCTCCGTCACCAACTCCGGCGGCAGTAACGCCCCACAACCTGGACAAACGTCGGGGGCCTCGGCCTCTAAGGACCGGCCACAAACGAGACACGGGGGCGAGGCGGTCATCGGTCCGGCGCTAAAGGCCGCCGGCTTCAGGCGAGAGCGGGCTCAGAGGGGCCCGCCTCATGGGCAGGGCAGCCGGGGCTCCAATCCCTGAGGGAACTTCTGGGTCCGAAGGAGGTTCCCCCAACTGACGGTGCCGTTGGTCGGATCATAGAGAACGTCGGACCCCTGGACGATCGGATCACACGTGAACAGAAGCTGGCAGGAGCCGTAACTGCGGTCCTGGGCGCAGCTATAGGTCGAATCCGGGCCGTAGGAGACCAGCCGCCAGGGGCCGTACTTCTCGAAGGCCCCCAGGTTGAGGCCCGACATATCGACGCATTCGATCGGCGGCGGGATGCCGGCCAGCGTGTGGGCGATCAGACCGTCGCGATCGACGATGAAGCAATACGTGTAATACCGAACGAGGATGCCGCGGCGCGTGTCGACGTCGGTGTTTCTGAAGGGGTCCTCCAGCAGGCTGGTCGAGAGGAAGGCCACCGGGGTCGTCAATTGGACGGGCAGGACGTTATAGTTGCCGTCGTTGGGCGGGTAGGTGTTGTGATCGACGTGGTAGGCTTCCAGGGCCGTCGCCACCGTCCTCAGATCGTTCCGGGCGCGGGAGACCTTGGCGCGCACCTGAGCCTCCAGAAAGTTCGGCACGGCGATGGCCGCCAGGATGGCGATGATCGCCACGACGATCAGCAGTTCGATCAGCGTAAAGGCGCGTCCCCTCGACGCACGCGAAGTTCGATCCTCCATGGCCTACCTCCCCACGCCGCTTCGGCGCCGGCGATTCAGGCGATTATGAACCTCCTCCCGGCGGCGACGCAAGCGCCCCCCGTACGTGAATCCTGATGATGAGACGACGCGGCCCGCCACCTCGAGCGCCGCAGAGGCAGATCCATGGAGTGCGCAGGCCATGCCTGCGCCTTCGGATGCGAAGCCATGCTTCGCGCGCGGCCGCTCGCTTCGGCGCCGGGCATGGCCCGGCGGGGGGCAAGGCGGCGGCATGGCCGCCGCACTCCGCACTATTGAAAGCTCACAACCGGGCCGCCGGGGGGGTCAGGGCTTAAGCGGCGGCAGGTATTTCAGGTCCGTTCGATCCGAGACGTCGTCAAAGAAGTAATCCGGCAGATGCCAGCTCACGTCGATGGCGTCGTAAAGCTGCTTCTCGTTGTCGGTCATGATCGGGGAATCGATGACGTGGGGCGTGACCATGAGGACGATCTCGAAGCGATCCTGCTCGTGGACGGAATCCCGGAAGAGCCCGCCGAGGACGGGGATCCGATAAAGCCAGGGGACGCCATCGATCGCGGCGGATTTATTGATCTGCCTCAGGCCGCCGAAGACGATCGTCTCGTTGTCCTTGACGATGACGGTGGTGCCGGCCGTCCGCTCGTCGATGATCGGCGGCGAGGCCAGGTTCGTGGCGGCGCCGCCGCCGCCGACGCGGCCGCGGAAAATGGTTTCCTGAAGCTGCATATCGAGGCGGACGTGCCCGTCGGGCGTGACAATCGGCTTGACCCGGATCGTGATCCCCGCGTCCTCGAATTCCACCTCGGCGACCGTCGTGCCCTGAGTCGGCCCTTGAACGGCCTCGATGAACGGAATGCGCTGAACGATGCGGATGTTGGCCTGCACGTTATTGAGCGTCGTCACTTTCGGGTTAGCGAGGATTTCGGCGAAGCGGCGCTGCTCCAGAGCCGTCAAAATGGCGTTGATGTCATAATCATTGCCGAAGATATGGACATCGGTGCCGAACGAGAGCGTCCCGATGCCCGCCGTCAGGTCAACCCCCTCGGTCACGACATCATGCAGGAAGAGAGGGTCGCTGACGAAGAGGGGACCTGAAATATCGGTGAGGGTGTCGACGATCGTGGGCGGGCCGCCCTCTCCTCCGGCCATGAGCGTCTGGAGGGGGGCGATCCGATTCGTCACGTCGGAATCGATCTTGGAGACGGTGAATTGCTTCGTCAGGCCGCGGAGGGCCGTCTCGGTGATATCGACCAGCCGAGCCTCGATCGAGACCTGGCGATCGGGGCGATCGATGAACTTGATCAGCTCGCGGAGGCGCTGCACGTCCGGCGGGGCGGCCGTGACGATCACCACCTGGGCTTCCTCGTTAGCCGTGATTTCGGGTCGAATGCCGGCCGTCCGGGCCGATTGGGATTGAATGATCTCCTTGAACGTCTGCTCGATGTCGCGCGCGTTGCGCCAGTTGAGCTCGATGACCTCCGTCACGACCTCAACCTCGCGCCGGCCCACGCGCTCCTCGGGCACGATCCGGATGATGCCCCCCTCCTCCTGGATGAAGGCCAGGCGGTTCGTCTTCAGGATCGAATCGAAGGCGGGTCCGAGCGGGATGTTCTCCAGATGCAGCGTCACCTGGCCGCGGACGTCGCCGGGGGACATGAGGACGTTCAACCCCGTGCGCGCCGAGACGAGCCGGATCACGTCCTGCAGATCGGCGTTCTTGAAATCCATCGTCACAAGCTGCTGAAATTCCGGCAGCGAATACAACGCCGGCTGGCCCGGGCCGGGAGGCCGAGGAGCCTGCTCGCCGAACGTCACGCGCATGACGGTCTCTTCGGCCGGCGGGGTCGTCGGCGCTTGGGCCTGAGCGGCCTCCGGCTGCTGAGCCTGGGCGAGGGCCAGCTCAGCGGGGACGGCCGGCGGGGCGACGCTGGGCACGGCCGGCAGCGCCGGCTCGGGAACGGCCACGGGCGGGGCCAGCGCTTGCTGCG
>CAYXAU010000014.1:24172-44823 GCA_964463045.1 uncultured Candidatus Sumerlaeota bacterium
ACGGCCGGCAGCGCCGGCTCGGGAACGGCCACGGGCGGGGCCAGCGCTTGCTGCGCCGGGGCCACGTGAGCGAGCAACAGGAGCGCGACAACCAGAGCGTGGCAACGGGGACACGGGAACATGGGCCCTTCCTCCTTGGGCGCTTCTCCGCCCGGGGCGGAGATGGAGAGCCAAGCCTCCTTTGGGACATGAGCCTCGGCCCGGAGCGGCCCGGCCTTCCGCCCTTCCAAGCCGCGGCGGGACACTGGAGATCGGTGCGTCATCTTTTCCTCCCGCGCCCCGGCCGGGGCGCCCTGGTCTTCCCTCCCGCTCGTCCTATCGGACCCGGCCTCGCAGCCGCGGGAGCTGCGGGGTCCGACGTTGTTGGCCGGCCTGGGCGCCGGGCTCGGCCGGCAGCACGCCGACGCCGGAGACCTCGACGGGAAACTCCCGTTCAAGGACCGAGAAGACGATTGTCTGCTTCTCAATCCGGACGATGGTCACGTCGGCAAAGCCGGGGACGTAATCCCCGACGGCCAGGAGGCTCTCGCCGACGAGGCACATCGGGTTTCGCTCATCGAAAAGGACCCCTCGAGCGTTGTTCCTCACCCAATCCGGGAGCTCGACGTTGAGCGTGGGGTCGGGCGGAGTGACGATGACGCCGAGGACGCGGCGGGCTTCGGCGATGGCGCTGCGGGTCTGGACGATGAATCGCTCATCGTTCATGTCCAGAATCTGATGATACTTCTGGAGGGCTTCCTCCCAGCGTCCCGCCTTTTTCAATTCTTCGGATTCGGCCCAAAGCTCCTGAAAAATCGCCTGATTGCGGACGGGAGGGAAGACCATCGGATCGGGCTTATCCTCGGCGCGGTAGACGAAACGCGGCTTCTCGCCGAGGAGCCGGAGGAAGTTGGGGTCGTTGAAAAGCTCGCGAATGCTGATGGGTTCATCGCTCTCGCGGCCCAGGTCGATGGCGCTTTCGCCGGCGGCCCGCTGAAGCCCCCCCGGCGAGCTGGTCGTCTCGTCGACCAGGGCGCCTTGGGCCGGCGCCAGCTCCGCCGGCTCGTCCAGGACCGGCTGAAGCTGGACGGGGGCCGCCGGAGCGGCTTCAGCCGCCGGCGCCGGCGGCTGGCCCTCGGTCGAACCACGGACGCGGTCGAGCAGACGGCGGCCCGGGGACTCCTCCTGAGCCGCGACGGAGGCCCAGGCGCCCACGGCCAGCGCCAGAGCAAATCCGAGGGCCCGGGACCGAAGAAGGGGGGATCGCGTTGTTGAAGTGTTCATCGGGGGTTGACGCCTCCTCGCGCCCGACGCGGGCGGTCCCGCCTATCGCGTAAACATGAAGGTCGAGATCTGCAACCGAAGCGGATGAATCGACGGACGTTGGAGACTGTTATCGACGACCATCTGCCGGACCCGCATGAACCGATCGGGATTCTGTTCGATGAGCGTCAAGAACTGGCCGAGCTCGTGATAACGGCCGAAACCGATGATGTCCCAGGGGATCTCGGTGTAGAGCGAGCGGTCGACGGGCTTGAGGGGCTCGACGGATTGTTGCAGGAGCCCCGTGGCGCGCAGGGAATTGATGAGGGCCGTCAGGAAGCCGGGGGCGTCGACCGTCTGGGGCAGCCGGCGCGTGATCTGCTTCAAGACCTCCATCTGGCGTTCCATCAACTCCCGCTCGGCCAGGATGGCGTTGATGGTGGCCAGCTCCTTGCGCAGGTTGGTCAGTTCACGCTCGGCCCGATCCTTGCGCCGATTCATGTCGCTCATCTGCTGTTTGTTGAAAACAAACTGGAAATAAAGCACGAGCACCATCAGCACGGCGCCGCCGAAACCGATGACGAGCAGGGCCGTCTTCTGCTTGTCGGTGAACTTCATCGTCCAGGCTCCTCGACCGGGATGGGGGGCACGGGTCTCATGAGGCCGCCGGAGATCGAGCCGGCGTGGCCTCAGCGCCGGCGGGGATCGTCTTCAACACGAAGGTGAACTCCGTGACGTTGAAGCCTTCATAGACGGAGGCGCGGGCCAGGTCAACGCCGATATCGGCGTTGAAGCCGTCGATGAAGCGATTGCCCGACTCGTCCTCGTAGGCTTGGAGGGCATCATGAAACTTCATCATGTTATTGAGCTGCTCGACGTTATCGGCGCCGGAAGCCAGGCCGTTGACCCTCAACGTGTAGGTGACGACCGGCTTCTTGACGACGACGGGGCGCCGGTCCCGCGGCCGACCGGCTTCCTCCCACTCGCGGCGCCGGCGCTTGGAATCCTCCGTCTCCACCTCGACGACCTGTTCGGTCAGCTCCATCCGGTTGAGGAACACCTCGGCGGGGATCAGGTGAGCCAGCATGTTGAACTTTTGGGACCAGAGGACGCGCTGCGGCGGATCCAGAGCGTTCAGAATTTCGAGCTGCTGATCCAGCCGGGCGCGCGCCTCGCGAATCTCGGAGGCCTCGGGGGAGAGGCGGTTGATCTGCGTCTGGACGCGCGTCCGTTCGTCTTCAGCTTCCTTCAATGCCTTCTGAGCCTCGACGCGCGGCAGCCAGGACCATTGATAAAACACCCCGCCGATCACGGCGGCGACGGCGACCCCGGCCGCCACCACGACGGCCGTCGCCAAGGCGCCGCCGGGCGCGGCCGCGCGCGCCGGGCGGGCCCGCCGGGCGCGACCTTCAGCTTCCGGTAGGAGATTAATCTGAATCATGATCGTCCCACTCGATTCAGAATTCCCGTCCGACCTTGTCTCCGTCGGAACGGCGGGCGCCGAGGCGGCGCCTCAAGCCGCGACCCCCCGCAGGCCCAGGCCGACCACGACGCCCAAGCCCTGGCGCGTCGACTCCAGCACGGCCGGGTTATAGTTCCGCCCTGAGGGGCGCACTTTCCTCAAGGGGTCCATCACCTCGCAGGGGAGCGAGAGATCGCGCTCAAAATGCTCCTTGAGATTCTTGAGCGCGGCCGAGCCGCCGCCGAGCACCATCCGGCTGACGGTCAGGCCGCGCATCTGGTTCTCGAAGAATTCGATCGACCGGCGGACCTCGGCCACGAGATCCCGAACGACGCCGCTCAAGGCGCGCCCGACCGAGGGGGCCGCCGCCGGCTCTTTCGAGATGGCCCCGCCCGTCATCTGCTCGACGCTCCCCCGGATGGTGTCCATGAGGCTGCCGGAGAAGGAGCCGGTCGTGCCGGTTTCGGACTTGGACTCCGACGGGGGATCGGCCCCCTCCTTGATCTTCAATTGCTCGGCCTCGGCATAAGAGCAGCGCAGATGGGACCGTACGGCGGCGGTCATCGTCTCGCCGCCGATGGGGATATCGCGCGAGAAACGGGAGACGCCCCGATGATACATGGAGATGCCGGTGATGTCGGCGCCGATGTTGAGCAGGGCGACGCACTCCTCCGGGGCCCCCTGGCCGTAATTGGCCTCGTAGCAGTTGAGGTAGGCGAAGGAATCCACGTCGATGATTCGGGGGGTCAGACCCGCCTGGCGGATGATGGCCAGATGATCGTTGATCATGTCCTTCTTGGCCGACACAAGGAGCACGTCCAGGCGGTCGGCCTCCCCCTCGGGCTTGCCCAGGATGGTCGAATCGATGTTGACCTCGTCCAACCGGAAGGGGATGTACTCCTCGGCCTCCCATTGGAGGGCCTTCTTCAACTCGGCCTCCGGCATCTCGGGCAGGCGCAGGTAGCGGACGATGACCGACTCCCCGGAGACGGACGAGACGCAGGTTTTGGCCGTGACGTGGGCGGCGGCCAGGGCGTTCTTGACGGCCTGGATTCGGGCGGCCCGCACCTGATCGGGGTCGGTCGGCCGATCCCCCTCGGGGAAAAGCGGGACCTGGGCGAAGCGTTCCAATTCCAGAGCGCTGCCGACCCGGCGAAGCTGGGCGACCCGGACCGCGCTACCGCCGATATCGAGCCCGACGGAGACCTTGGAGCCGAACAATCCCATGATGCCTGTGCTCCCTAACCCTTACCTGGCGGATCGAGCCTTATCTGGGTTCAACTTAGCGTCTTTTACTCGACCGGGCCGGTCTCGTCAAGCGTCGAAACGCTCGCGCCCGGCAAGCTATTGAACGGTCCCGATCTAACTCCCCCCTTCCCGCCGAGCACAGTCGTCCCGGCCCTCCCCCGGTCCTGGACTCCGGACCGGCCTCCTCCACAGGCCTATCCACAAGCCCCACGCCCTGTCCCCGAACCACGCTCTTGCTCGGACCGACCGTCCCGACCTTGGCCGAGGCCAAGCCGGACCGGCAGGCTTTATCTCTGATTTCGTTGGAGATCGCAAGAGAATTCACAGGGTTCTCCACAGATTTTTTACAGGTCCACGGGGGTCGTTCGGGACGGGCGGCCGGGAAGCTCAGGGGCGAAAATTCAGAACTTCTTCACAGCCAGGCCGCGGGTTCTTCATCATCGGAACCATTGCGGGCCTGAGCGACGACGCCGCCCCGAGCCGAAGCCCGTGCGGCCTCGACGCTGAGGCTCACGAGGGGATCGTAGCCTCAGGAACTCCAGCGGCGTCAATGATCGAAGGCCCTTCGGCCACGCGGTGCCGGGGGGGGATTCTGTTGCCCCGAAATCGCTTGCGCCCCATCCGGGGTTCCCCGACGATGACGCCGACGGCCGGCCAGTCAGGCCCGGCCCCGACGGCTCAGCCCACGTAGAGAGGAACGCCCGACCATGCTCCGCCTGCGCCCTCGTCCCTCGCGCCGATCCTCCGGCGCGTGGGTCCGCACGCTTCTGCCGTTTCTGGGGTTGGGGGCTCTGGCCCTGACCCAGCGCGGGGAGGGGCAAACTCAACCCCAACCGTTGGGGACCGTGACGCCACAGCAATTCTCGACGCGGCCGATCGCCGTGCCGCCGTTCGAGGTCGAAGGCCAGGAGACTTACCAGACCGACGTTCTGAGCGAAGTGGTGGCCAACGACCTGTATCTGTCGGGGTTCTTTCACCTGCCGCGCAACCCGGAGTTTGTGCGGGAGGTCCATGAGCTGGACCGGCGGACGGGCCAGATTCACTTCGCGGACTGGTTCCGGCTGGGGATGGCCTACGTGATCAAGGGGAAATACCGGATTGAAGGCGAACGACTGGAGGTGGAGGTCCGGGCCTATGACGCCACGGCCGGAACCTACATCTTCGGGAAGCTCTACCCGCGAGAGCGCTATCAGAAGAACAACCCGAGGGAAGTGGCCCATCTGATCAGCGATCACATCGTCGAGCGGATCACGGGGTTCCCCGGGGTGGCCTCGACGCGGTTATTGATCGTCCGGGAGGTCTCTTGGAGCGGGGGCTCGGCCGTCAAGGAAGTCTTCGCCATGGACGGCGACGGGCAGAACATGAAGCAATTGACGCAGGATGGGACGCTCGTGGCCACGCCGGCCTGGGGAGCCCACGGCACCGAGTTCTATTACATGACGTACAAGGACTTTAATACCGACCTGGCCGGGATGTTTCTCGACGGCTCCTACGGTTGGTTCATCTCGCGGCAACCGGGGTTGAACATGTCCCCCCATTGGTCGGAGGCGAAGAAGCGAATCGTGTTGACGCTCTCCAAAGATGGAAACCCCGAAATCTACACGATGACGCGCGAGGGCAAGGACCTCCGGCGGGTCACTTACAACCGCGCCATCGACGGCTCGCCCGTCTGGTCCCCGACGGGGGACTTGATCGCCTTCACCAGCGACCGCAACGGCAGCCGGCACCTTTATCTGACCGACGAGGAAGGAGTTAACGTCCGGCGGCTGACTCAGCAAGGGGGCTATAATGATGGAGCGAGCTGGTCCCCCAGCGGGGATCGGATCGCTTACGCCTCTCAGGACTCCCGCGGGGTGTTTCAGATCTGGACGATCAACTCCGACGGGACCGACCCCCGGCAACTAACTCACGGGAGCGCCAATTGCGAAGATCCCGTCTGGGCTCCCAACGGGTGGCTCCTGGCCTACACGTCGGAGGAGACCGGCAAGAAACAGGTCTTCACGATGTTTATCGACGGCAGGCGAATCGCCCGGCTGACGAGCGGCAACGAGTCCTTCTCAGCCGCGTGGTCGCCCTTGTCCCCCCGGTGAAACCGCCCGCGAGCCCATCCCGTGCTCCCCTCCGCCTCATCACCGAAGCACCGCCGGCGAGGCGGCCCTCGAAGGGCCCGCCAAGGGTGGGCGGGGCGAGGCGGGGCCGGAGCCGCCTGGCTGGCCGGGTTCGGTCTCGCCGTCAGTGGGCTGGGAGTGGCGCTATCGGCGGCATGCGGCGGTTATCGGCGATCGGCCGGGGCCTTCGTCGATTACGACGTGGTGGGAGTCGCCCCTATCCGGCCCGGCGCCGGCACCCCCTCGGGGACCAGGCCCCTTTCGGCCGCGGCCTCAGACGAGCCGGCGCAGCCGCCCGCGCCGGGCCCAGCCATGACCGAGGCGGCCCAGGCGGGCGGGGTCGGGGCCGACGCCGCGCCCGAGGGGCTGCCCCCCTCCGGCGCCGAGGGGATTGCACCAGGCCGGACGTTCGAGCCGGTTTTCTTTGATCGGGATTCCACTGAGCTCCGATACGCGACGCGACGGGCGCTTCACGAATACGTCCAATGGCTGAACGAGCATCCGGAAGTGAGGCTCCGGCTGGACGGGCACAGCGAGGCCTGGGGGACGACGGAGTTCAATTACGCCCTGGGGATGGCGCGGGCCTGGGCGGTCCGGGATCGGCTGGTCGGCCTGGGCCTGGAGGCCGACCGGCTGGAGACGTTCAGCTTCGGCGAGGAGCGCCCCCTGAGCGAGGGGGTTTATCCGTCGGAGCCTTACCCGAACGCGCGGGTTGAGTTCCGGGCTTACCTGGCCGGCCCGGCGCCAGACCGAGCCGAACCCATGCCCGCGCCGCGCGTTCGCCCGCCGATTCGCCGACCGGAGGACCCCGAGCTTCCCTCGGACCTGCGTCCCCCGTCGCCCCGCTAGGGGCGAGCCCCTAAAGCCGGGCCCGGAACGTCGCCGGCCCCCCCCGGATTGCGGTTCCTCGCTCAGGCGAGGCCGCGCAGGTTCGGCATGGACCTGCCGACGGGGGGTGTGGTTAAATGCCTCTCCTTTCAGGCGAATAGGGGAAACCCCTATGGAACCCGTCGAAGGCGCCTCAGTCCTGGTGGTCGATGACCTGCCGGAGAACGTCCTGTTGATCAGCAAGTATCTTGAGGGGGAAGGATGCAACATCCAGACGGCGCGATCCGGCCAGGAGGCCCTGAATCAGGTGGAGAACCAGAGGCCGGACATCGTCCTGCTGGACGTGATGATGCCGGACCTGGACGGGATCGAGGTTTGCCGTCGCATCAAGCGGATGGAGGGCTCGGGGTTCCTGCCGGTGGTGCTGATAACGGCCTACAGCGCTCAGGAGATTCGCAGA
This sequence comes from uncultured Candidatus Sumerlaeota bacterium, assembly GCA_964463045.1. Taxonomy (GTDB): domain Bacteria; phylum Sumerlaeota; class Sumerlaeia; order MVZB01; family JAJFLK01; genus CAYXAU01. The sequence goes on from CAYXAU010000014.1 coordinate 31,521, forward strand.
CAGGGGTTAGAAGCCGGGGCCGAGGATTTCCTTTCCAAACCCGTCGAACGGGAGGAGTTGCTGGCGCGCATCCGCAACCTGCTGCGCACCAAACGCTTCTACGACGACCTTCGTCTGGCCTATCAACAAATCGAGCGCGACGTGGCCGCCATCGGCGCCATCCAACGCAGTCTCCTTCCGGCCGAGCAGCCGGACCTGCCGGGAGTGGCGATCTCCAGCTATTACCAGCCCTCGCGGATGGCGGGAGGGGACTACTTCGACTACGTCAAGATCGACGATCATCGTCTGGGGATCGCCGTCGGGGACGTTTCGGGCCACGGGCCGCAGGCCTCCGTGCTGATGACGATGATGAAGATGATCCTGCACCTGTGCCCCGATCACTGGGCGCAGCCGGCCCGGCTGATGGAAGTGGCCAATCGCAAGCTCCAGCAATTCGTCCCGCCGGGGGATTTCATCACGGTGTTCTATGGGGTGCTGAACATCCTGGAGGGGTCGCTCACGTTCACCTCGGCGGGTCATCCGCCGCCGATTCTCTTCGGCCCGGGCCGCCCGGGGCCGGAGTCGCTCCGGACGCAGCGGGGCTATCCGCTCTGCGTAGCGGCTTCGAGCGACTGCGAGGAGATGCGGGTGACGTTCCGTTCGGGCGACCGGCTGTTGATCTACACCGACGGCCTCATCGAGGCGCAAAATCCGGAGCGGGAAATGCTCGGGTTGGATCGACTGCTGGAGATGCTGAGCGCCAGTGGGGAGCTGTCGGCCCGAGAGCTCACCAGCCGCATCATCGGCCAGGTGATCGAGTTCAAGCAGAACGACCAATTTCGCGATGACTGCACGATGCTGATCCTGGAGTGGACGGAAGGCGCGGCGGCCCGGCCGACCGGCCGCCGGGGAAGCGACGAGGCCTAGAGCGCGCCGCGGGAATCTCAGGAGCCAGCCGCCGGCGATTGACCTGTCCATGCGGAGGATGAAGCGACTCCCGTTGCGGCGCGTTGTTCAGGGCCTGAGCCTCGCCGCGGCCGCCGTGGCGGCGTTGTCGGGTTGCTGGTGGGGGGGCTCCTCAGGCGAGAAGGCTTCGGAGGAGGATATCCAGCGGCTCATCCGCGAGGCCGCCCAGGGGGCGGGCCGGAACCCGCCATCGGATCGGTCAAGGGGGTTGTCGGGCCTGGTGCAGTTGCGGGCGCTGGCCGATCGGGCCGAAGTGCGCGTCTCTCTGAACAACGGAACCAATCGAACGATCGTCGTCGGCCCCAAAAATTTCGCCGTCATCCCCTGGCGCAGCAGTCAGTTGGTGTTGGCCAGCCCGGATTCTCCCCGCTTTCCCGTGGCGAAGGTCGCCCCCGGGGGCGAGATCGCGGGCGTGCTTCGATTCCCCGGCGTCGCTCTCTTGAGGGGGGGGAAGCTCGTCTTCAATCATCCGGACTGCTCGCCGGTGGCGGTGCTCATTGACTGAAACCAACCCGATCTGAGCGGCCTTTCGGGTCGAGGAACCATGGGCATAGAGGAAGCTTCCGGCGGGGTCGCCGCGTGGCTCCGGCGGCTGGAGCGCGTGAGCGTCTCCACCTGGGTTTTGCTGGTCGTGCTGGGCCTGGGGGTCGCCGCGCTGGAGCGGTTCCGACCGACGTTGATCGAGCCGACCCGCCGGCGCGCGCATGCCGCGCTGGACCGCATTTTCGAACCCTTGAGAGAGGTGACGCGGGGGGCGCGCTCGCTCGTGCGGCGAACGGGCAACCTGTGGGACATGGATCACGAATACCGCCGACTGCAGGAACGGCTGATGCAGACCGAGACGGAGCTGGACATGACCCGCGAGCAACTGACGCGGCTGACGCGCCTGACGGCGCTCGGCCAGTGGCGCCTGCCGCAGGAATTGGAGTTTGAGCTGGCGGACGTGACCGGCTACACGACCGCCGATCAGGGCGCCCTTCTCATCCTCAATCGCGGCCGGCGACATCGGATCGAGCCGGGCCTGCCCGTGGTGGGTTTGGCGGGGGGGCTCATCGGCGTGGTGCGCGAGGTCACCGAGGGTTCGGCCTGGGTGCAGTGTCTGGCCGATCCGATGAGCGCCGTGGGGGTGACCGAACGGGAGACGCGGCGGCGGGGCATCGTCTACGGTCGAGGTCGGGAGCGGCCCCTGGAATACCGGCCCGAGAACGACATCGAGCCCGTGGGCGAAGGGGCGGAACTGATCAGCTCGGGCCTGGAGAATTCGGTTTACCCGAAGGGATTGACCGTGGGGCGGGTGATCCGCTCCGGTTTCAATGAACGGGGAGAACCGATCGGCTTGACGCAGCCGGTCGAGAAGTTCGAGTCCATCGAGGAGGTGCTCATCATACGTCCGGTGTCGGCGGAGACGGCGCGCAGTCTCGCCGGCTTCGGCCGGTTTGAAATCGACCGGGGGCCGGCGGCCCCGCCCCGGCCCGATCTCGATGAGGTCCTTTCTCCCGGCCCCGTTCCTCGGAATTCCAAGGCGGAACCTTGAAGGGGGAGGCGGCCCGATGAGACGACTGCTCACGATCGCGACGATCTACGCCGCCGCGGCTCTCGCCCTTGAGCACGGCGTCCTGCCGCTGGCCGGCGGCGGGTGGGGATTTCTCCCCTGGGGGGAGGCCCGGCTCTTGGGGCTTGGCGTCGTGCTCATGGGCTGCCTCCAGGGCGAAACGATGGCGCTGATCTACGCCGTCCCGGTGTCGCTTCTGGCGGGAACGTTCGCCGGCGAGGGAGGGCTCGGATTGACGCTGGTGAGCTATTCGACGGCCGGCTACGCCGCCGGGTGGAGCGCCCGATGGCTGGACCTGGACGACCTGTGGGTGCGGGCGGTGACGCTCTCAGCCTTGATGGCGGGCGAGAGCCTGATCGCCTCGGTCCTGCGGAAGATGTTCTGGCCGGAGAGTCTGATCGACCCGCCCTGGTTGCTCTTTCTCGTCGTGGGCTTCGTCGGCTCGATCCTCTATTACTACGGCGCTCCGGCGCTGAAGCGACCGCCGGGGCCGGCCCCCTCGATCGGCGGCGCGGCGGGGGGAACTTGAGCGGCCCGAGGGGAAAACGGCAACGCGTGAGATAAGCCGAGCGACCGCCGCTCGGCGGCGATCGCCCGGCCGGCCCTCCCCTTGGCCCAGCGGGCCGAATTTCGGAACTTCAGGTAACGGCGCCGATCGGCAGCGGATCGCTTTCGACGTCGACGTCGGCGTAAAGCCACGTCGAGAGATAGCGTTCAGCGCAGGACGGGATAACGGCCACGATCAACTTGCCCTTGTTCTCGGGCCGTCGAGCGACCTCGATCGCGGCCCAGGCGATCGCCCCGCTGGAGATACCGATCGGAATGCCCTCGAGCTTGCAAATCTTGTGGTTGATGATTTTGGCGTTCTCTTCGCTCACGGGGATGATCTCGTCGATGATGTCCATGTTGAGCACTTCGGGGACGAAACCGGCGCCGATCCCCTGAAGCCGGTGCGGCCCCGGCGGCTTGCCGGCCAGCACCTGAGAGGTCTCGGGCTCGACGGCGATGAACTGGACGCCGGGCTTGAGCGGACGGATGTAGTCGGCGACGCCGGTGATGGTCCCCCCGGTGCCGATGCCACAGACGACGATGTCGACCCGCCCGTCGGTGTCGTTCCAGATTTCCGGCCCCGTCGTCTTGCGATGAATTTCGGGATTGGCCGGATTGGCGAACTGTTGGGGCATAAAGGCGTCGGGAATCTGAGCCACCAGCTCTTCGGCCCTGGCGACGGCCCCCTTCATCCCCTTGGCCCCTTCGGTCAGGACGATCTTCGACCCCAGGATTTTGAGGAGCTTGCGGCGCTCGAGGCTCATCGTTTCGGGCATCGTCAGGATCAGGTCGTAGCCGCGGGCGGCGGCGACGAACGCCAGGCCGATGCCGGTGTTGCCGCTCGTCGGTTCAATGAGAATCGTCTTGCCGGGGGTGATCAGGCCCGCGCGCTCGGCGGCGTCGATCATCGAGAAACCGATGCGATCCTTGACCGAACCCAATGGATTGAAGAACTCCAGCTTGAGATAGACCTCGGCGACGCAGCCGGCCTCTTCGGCGACCCGATTGAGCCTCACCAGCGGCGTGTTGCCGATCGTCTCGGTGATATCCTTAAACAGCCGACCCATCGATCAGCGCGCCTCCCTTGGAACGTTTCCTTCCGGCGAACCGAAAGTTCGAAGCCTCTCTCCCATGGAACCGAAACCGGCGGCGCTTGTAAAGCAAAAGGACCGGCTTTCAAGTCAGCGGGGCGAGCCGGCCAAGCCCAGTTGCCCCAGGCGGGCCTGAATCTGGCGCAACTCCGTCACGGGACGGCGGCGGATGTCCGGCGCATCCGGCACGCCGAGGGCGTCGGCTTGAGCGGCGACCCGCGCGATGCGATCCTCGGTGGCCGGATGGGAACTCAACAGCAGGGCCAGCCCGCCGCCGGAGTCGCCGTGGCGGCTCTTCATGGTCTGAAAGAAACTGATCATGGCGCGCGGATCATAGCCGGCCCGCACCAACGTGGGGACGGCGACCGAATCGGCCTCCAGTTCATCCTCGCGCCCAAAGTGCTGAAGCGCCCCATAGGCGCCGAGATTGGCGACCAGTTGAGCCACCTGACTGCTCTCCGGGCCGAGGAGAAGGCCGACGCCGATCTGAGCGGCCTGACCCCGCGCCAGATGCCGGGCGGTGTGGCGATAGACGACGTGGCCGTATTCGTGAGCCAGAACGGAGGCCAGCTCGGCCTCGTCGTCGGCGGCGTTGATCAGGCCCGTGTGGACGTAAATGCGGCCGCCCGGGATGGCGAAGGCGTTGATGGAATCGTCGGCGACGACGGAGAACTCGACCGGGAACGCTGCCCGGTCCGGCGCATGGGCGAGGACGCGGCCGCCAACCTGGCGGACGTAGTCCACGACGACGGGGTCTCGGACGAGCGTGTACTTCTTCTCCACCTCGGCCCGAACCTGTTGCATGAGCCCAAGCTCCTGCTCGGGCGAAATCATGAAGGCTTCCTCGACGATCGCGCAGCCGGAGGTCAGGCCGAGGAGAGCGACGAGGCAAAGGGCCAAGCCCCGGCGGAGCGTCATCGCCTGAGGCGCCGCGACGCTCAACCGGACTCGGGGACGGGCGAGGAGATCAGTTCGTGCCCGCCGCGGCGATGCTTGTTCCGGGGACATGAGCCGTGGAGATTGCCCAGAGGCGAATCGATTGGTCCTCAGCGGCGGAGATGAGGTAGCGGCCGTCGGAGGAGAACGCCACCGAACGGACGGGGGCCGAATGCCCCTCGAAGGCATAGACCTGGCGGCCATCGGCGGTGTCCCAGACGCGGACGAGTTGATCCTGGCCGCCGGTGGCGGCGCGCCGCTCGTCCGGGGAAAAGGCCACGGCCAGAGCGGACCCCGTGTGACCCTCGAAGCGCCGAAGCTCGCGGTAAGTCGTCCGGGTGTCCCAGAGCGTCACGGCCGAGGCCGTCGACGAGATCACCATCCGGCCGGAGCGGGAGGGGGCGATGGCCAGGACGGTCTCGTCGGCGGGGGCCGCCGGATCGCCCAGGCGATTAACCTGGGGGTCGCGCTCGATGCTCCAGATGCGGATGATCCCACCCTGGGAGGCGACGATCCGGTTCCGATCGATGAAGAAGGCCGCGCCGGTAAAGCCGGACGGCTCAGGGGCCAGGGCCCAGACTTCGCCGCCAGTCTCGACGTTCCAGAGACGGACGCTCGTCGGCTCGCACGTCAGGAGCCAGGCGCCGTCCGGCGAAAACTCGACGCTGGCGACCGGCGTCCCCTCCACGGCGAAGCGGCGAATCTCCGACCCGTCGGCGACGTTCCAGATTCGAACGGTCTGATCCGAACCCCCGGTGACGAGCCGATCGCCGGTCGGGGAGAAAGCCACCGCCGTGACGGGACCTGCGTGGCCAAAGAACTGGCGAATCTCGGTTCCCTCCCCAAGGTTCCAGAGCCGAACGGTCCCGTCGGCCCCCGTTGAAACCGCTTGCTCGACATCGGGGGAGATGGTCACGGCGTGGACAATCCCGGCGTGGCCATCGAGGCGGCGGACCTCCGTCCCCAAGCGCTCCAGGACGACGCGGCGGGCGCCCGGACGCGCCATGCTGCGGAAACCGGGCAGGACGGCCACGGCGTCAATCTGGGCCTGATGCCCCAGCCAGACGCCGACCTCGCCTTCGGAAACTTCGACGCTCGTGCCGCTCGCGTCCTGGTGCTGGACAGCCAGGATCGTCCCTCGGACGAGGGCGACCGAGACCGGCGTCTCCAGGTAATAGCGCTTGGGTTTCTCGTTGGCCTGAGCTTTCGGGACCTGCATCAGGACTTTGCCCAGGGCCATCTCCAGGCGGGACTCCAACAGCGTTTCCGACTCGCGGAAGGTTTGGAAGGTGACGTCGGACTCTTCGTCGACGACGAGGGTGGCGTCGCCGATGATCTTCGTCTCGAGCACGGCTCCCCGATCCGTCCGAACCTCGAAACCCTCCAGCAATTCCCGGATGTTGGAGAGCGCCTCCCAGCCGCTGCCGCCCGGGCGGCGGAAGTTGACCCCCGTATCGACGCGAGCCAGAACGCCGGGGACAACGTTCGTCCCGGTGATCTCCTCATGCTCCTCGGCCAATTGCCGGCCGAAGCGCGGGCCAAAGACGAAGGCGCCGGCGGCCAGGGCGACGAAGAGGGCCGAGACGGCGGCGGCCTTGCTCGTCTTGCCCAGATAAAACTGAACCTTCTCAAACCAAACGGGTTTCTTCTCCTCGCGAACCTGGGCCTGCCCCGCCAGGGCCGGGTCCCCCTCGGCCGGGGCCTGGTAAGCCATCACGACCCGATCGAGGTCCCCCTTCTGGATCGAGGCGTCGTTCATCTGCGCGCGGAGCAATTCCAGCACGCGCTCGGTCACACGATGGGCCTGTTGGGCGGCGACCGTCTCCCCGAAGGTGGATTCGACGAGGCGCCGCAACGAACCGCCGGCGAGGCATCGCTTGAGGAAATAAATTCCCTCACGGGTCTGGCCTCGATCCAGATAACACCAGCCGACGGCGAAGCTGAGCCCTCGATCGGCCGGGTTGGCCCCCGCCAGCGGCGCCAACAGGCAGAGGGCGGCCTCCGGGTTCCGGTCAACGATCAGGAGCCGCAGGGCCTCGCGGCGGGATTCCTCCGGTTCGTCGAGAACGTGGGGCGGGGGGATCAACGGGGTGGGGACGAAATCGGCCGGCAGGGCGGCCTCGCGCAGACCCCGAAGGAGGTCAGTCTGAAGGAAGTCGTAGCCGGGAACCTGCTGGTTCAGCAGCGTGGTGATTTCATTGAGGACGGAGCGGGCGTGTTCTCGGACAACGATGTCGCGGAAGGCTCCGCGGGCGTAATGGTCGAGGGAGTTCTGTTCCAGGGATCGCTGGAACTGGGCCACGGCGAGGCCGGTCCGGCCCATTTCGAGGTAGCAACGCCCGATGAGAAACGCCAGCAAGGGATCGTCGGGCCGGGTCTTGCGAAGCCGGAGAAAGATCTGGAGCGCCTTCTCGCAATCGCCTTCGATCTCCAGATCGATGTAGGCCTCGGCCAGATCGATCGTCTCGCGACCCAGGTCCGTTGAGTCCGGAGGAAGCGGCTGAGCCATCGCCATAGTCGGATTACCCCGTCAAACCTCGGAAGGCCGGATGCGGAAGATGCGGTATTTTTCGCCGAGGCCCTTCAGTTCGATGTTGCCGATTTCCTCGGCGAAGGGCGGATCGCCGAGGAGGGAGAAGGTTTTCTCCGAGACGCGGATCTCACTCGCCGCGGCGGTTCCCTCGATGCGGGAAGCGAGGTTAACCACGCGGCCCAGGGCCGTATATTCCTTATAGTTCTGAGAGCCGATACTGCCAACCATACTGAAGCCGCTGGCGATGCCGACGCTCAGTTCCGGGAACTCGCGATCCCGCTGACGCCAAGCGTGCCTGATTTCACGGGTCTTAGCAATCATTTCGCGGGCGATGGCGAGGGCGCGCTGAGCATGGTCGTTGCGGCTGATGGGGGCCCCGACGATGGCCATGACGGCGTCGCCCATGAACTTATCGACGGTCCCCCCGTGGCGTTCGATGATCTCGGCGGCGTAAGCGAAGAACTCGTTGACGATCTCGACCAGCTCCTCCGGGCTGAGCCGTTCCGACAAGGGGGTAAACCCGACCATGTCGGCGAAGATGACGGAGATGTCCTTCTTCTGAGCGACGGCGACCTCGGTCGTGTCGGCGCGGGCGATTTCCTCCATCAGCGACGGGGAAAAATACTGGCCCAAGGTCGATCGGAGCCGCATCCGGGCCTGTTGCTCGCCGATAAAGGCCAGGGAAAGGCCGGCCACCGAAGCCGCCAGGAGACTGAGCGTTGGGGGGAGCATGTCCAGAGTGACGCGGAATTGGGCGAAAAGAGCGAAGGCACCGGCATAGAAGAGAACGAAGAACAGAGGGACGATCAGGGCCGCCAGCCGCGCCCGCGTCAGAGCCAGGATTGGTCCGGCGAGCGTCCCGAACAGGAGCGTCAGCAAAAGCGTCTCGCCGCGGCGGGGGGCGCGCAAGGCCGAATCGGTCAGGAGGGTGTGAGCCACCCAGGCGTTGATCAGCACGCCGGGAATGGCCGCGTCCAGGGGAGAGGGGTGAAGGTCCGTATCGGCCGACGTATAGGAGCCGATGAAGACCAGCTTATTGTTGAAAATCTCCGGATGAAGGCTTGAGCCTTCGGGGTCAGCCAACGCGCGCAGAACGTCGGAGTAGGAATAGGAGGTGATATTGCCGAGCCCGGTCGTGTAGTTGACCATCATCTGGCGGCGCAGATCGAGCGGGACGCGGATTTTCGCCCCGTTCGGCGGGGCGATTTCCATCCGGTGACGACGGGGGAAGCTCACGTCGCTCATGGAGGCCCCGAGCTGATGCAGGGAGGCCAGCAGGGCGAAGTGCGGGATGAAGGCACCCTGATATTCGACGAAGGGGGGGACGCGGCGGATGGTTCCGTCGGAGTCCGGGATGGCCATGGCGTGCCCCACGCCGGCCACGGCCCCGGCAATGGCCGGCATCGGCCCATGGAGGTCGGCGATGGTGTAAAACCCATCGGCCGAGGGGACGCCCAGAGGGTACGTGCGCAGGTTCCCCCGATCGGCGACCGCTTCAGAGGGGTAGTCTTCCGGCTTCAGGCGAATCTGCGGCTGGGCCAGGTCGGCATTGCGACGTTGCGGGCCCGGCGGGTAAGGGATCGCCGGGAGAAAGACGTTGCCCGTGGTCCGGAGCACTTCGGCGAAGAGGGCGTCGGTTTCAGGCTTGGCGGGATCAAAGAAGAGCACGTCCATGGCGATCGTGCGGGCCCCGGCGCGCGTGAGACCATTGATGAGGGCGGCGTGGTATTCCCGCGGGAAGGGCCACGCCTCCAGCTCGTTTTCGCTCTTGGTGTCGACGAGGATGAGCACGATGTCGTCGATGAGCGGCGAAGGCCCCCGCAGGCGGAGGAAAAAATCGCGCACCTTGCCGTCAAACGGCGCGAAAACGTGAATCCCGTAGAGAGCTCCGACGAGCAAGCTTAGGCCGAGCGAAATCAGGGCCGAGGTGCGCAAGGTTTTGAGGCGAAGTCTATCCCACATGGCCGTTCGCTCGCGGGAGGGGCCCGAACGGGCGCCGGAATCTTCAGCGATTCCCGCTAGCCCCGTCCACACAAAAACGGCCCATCTTAGGGCTTGCGCCGCGGCGGGCCCGATTCGGAGAATTGAAGGTTATGCCGGAGGATGAACGCCGCCGATGATCATCGTGATGGAACGGGGGGCCACTGAGGAGCAGATCCGGACCGTGGAGGGCCGGGTGCGGGAGTTGGGGTACGAGCCGCATCGCATCGTCGGGGTCGAGCGCAACGTCATTGGAGCGGTCGGCCACGAGGACAAGTCCCCCCTCCAGGCGCTGGAGACGATGCCGGGCGTGGAATCGGTCATCCCGATCCTGCGGCCGTTCAAGCTCGTGGGGCGGGAACTCAAGCCGGAGGATTCGGTGCTGGACGTCTCCGGCGTCGAGGTCGGGGGTCGCCGCCTGACGCTCATCGCCGGGCCCTGCTCGGTCGAGAGCCGGGAGCAGATTCTGGATCTCGCCCGCGCGGCCAAGGCCTCCGGCGCGCAGTTTCTCCGAGGCGGGGCTTTCAAACCGCGGACGTCGCCGTATGCCTTTCAGGGCCTCGGCGAGGAGGGTTTGGGGTACCTGCAGGAAGCGCGGGCGGAGACGGGATTGCGGATCGTGACGGAGGTCCTGAGCGTCGTCGAGGTGGAACGGGTGGCCGAGGCGGCCGACGTGCTCCAGATCGGCGCGCGCAACTGCCAGAATTACGCCCTGCTGAACGCCGTCGGCGAGGCGGGCCGGCCGGTGCTCTTCAAGCGGGGGATGTCGACGACGATCAGCGAGTTCCTTCAGGCGGCCGAGTATTTGTTGCGCAAGGGCAATTACCGCGTCATGCTCTGCGAGCGCGGCATCCGGACGTTCGAGACGGCCACGCGTTTCACGCTGGACCTGAACGCCGTCCCCGTGATCAAGCAGTTGAGCCATCTGCCGGTGATTGTCGATCCGAGCCACGGAACGGGCAACTGGCGCTACGTGGCGGCGATGTCGAAGGCGGCCGTCGCCGCCGGCGCCGATGGGCTCATGATCGAGATTCACGACCACCCGGACCGGGCCTTCTCCGACGGTTCGCAGTCGCTCAAACCGGAAAAGTTCGCCCGTCTGGTCGGGGAATTGCGGCGGGTCGCCGAAGCCGTGGACCGGACGATTTAATCGGCGCCCCTGCGGCCGGGGGCGGGGGAAAGCTCAAAGATGGAAACGCTCCACATCGATCGCTGGCGGATCACGCACGACCCCCAGGCCACCGAGGCGGCCTATCGGCAGATTCCGCGCGGGGCGGCCGAAGCCGAGCCGGAGCAGGAAGCGCTGCGCAACCTGGCGAGGGCGCGAGAGCGCCTCTTCCCCGCTCAGGCTCTGGACCTGATGAAGCAATTGAAAATCGACCCGGGGCTCGAAGGCGAAGCGATTTACTTGGGCCGGATAGGAGCCGGGCGCCACGCCTATCGAATCGGCTACTTCTTCGTCGGAGGCGTCGACACGGGCACGGACTCCTTCCAATCCAGCGGGCCCAGCGCGATCAATCGAGGGTTCATCCCCTTCGGGGGGTCGATATCCCTCGGGGTCACCGAAAAAGTTCGCGGCGTGCCGGAAGCCTTCGGTGGGCGCAAGGTCTCAGAGTTGCTCTATGAAGTTGAGATCCCTTGGCTGTTGGAATCCCCGGAGCCGTGAACGCCGCCGGTGGCCCACGGGGCTCAACCCCTTCCTCCCCACCCCTCCCCATCGAGCCATGGGATGACCTCATCGAAGCCGCTCGCCAAGCGGCCGAGACGGCTTACGCCCCCTACTCCCGATTCCGCGTCGGGGCGGCCGTCCTCTCCGAGAAAGGGATAGCCGTGGGCTGCAACGTTGAGAACGCGTCCTACGGGCTGACGATCTGCGCCGAGCGGAACGCCGTGGCGGCCGCGCTGGCCGCCGGGACGCGCTCCCTGCGGGCGCTGGCCCTTCATACGGAGACGGACGGGCCGACGCCGCCGTGCGGGGCGTGCCGTCAGGTCCTGGCCGAGTTTAATCCCGCGCTGCCCGTGCTCCTGTGTTGGCGCGGCGGGGGGCTCCAAGCGCTCAACCTCGCCGACCTGCTCCCTCGGCCCTTCGTCCAGGCCGGCCGACGAGGAAGCAAAACCGCCGGCGCGGTCAAGGGGCGTCCCCGGCGAGGACCCACGCCTCGTCGAACTCGGCGTGCTTGATGGACTTGCCTTCGCGGCCCTCTTCGTCCCGGACAAAATAACTGTACGAAACGTGCAACCGTCCGTCAGCGGCCTCGATGATCGACGGATAATGGAATGATCCCTGGCCGGGCTCGACGCGCTCCGGATGTCGGGTCCATCGGAAGGTCCGGCCTTCGTCGTCGGAGATCGAGATGGCGAGGCTATGGCGGCCCTGCTCAGTGTCATTATAAGCGACGATGAACCGCCCGTTGCGCAGGCGGGCGAGTTCCAGCCCCGAACCCGGGTTGGCCAACTGGGGGTGATCCTGGACAAGGCTCCAGGTCTGGCCCTCGTCGGTCGATTCGGAGACGTGGACGCGCTTCGGGGCGGGGCCGTTATCCCGCATGTAGGCCACGAGGGTTCCATCGTTGCGGCGGGCGAAGCTCGGCTGGATGTTACCGCCGCCGACGATCGGGTCGCTCATCTTCCAGCTCTGGCCCCAGTCGTCGGTGAAGCTGACGATCGAGAAGGAGAAGCCGTCGGAGTAAAGCCCGACGATCAGGCGGCGGCCTTCGAGGATATAAGGGTGCGCGCGGGTGAACCAACCGAGGCGGCTGTCGAGCTTGCTCTCGGCCATGCGGAAGTTGCGTTCGGCCCAAGCGCGCGATCGGTCGGAGATGTCTTTGCCCTGAAGATAGGCCTCGGTCTTGGCGCGGACCTTGGCGGCGAAGTCCTCGGCGGGTTTCATGTGCAACACTTCCATGAAGTCCCAGTCGGGCGCCCCCGCGGGCTTCATGTAGTTCGACGAAACCTTATATTTCATGAGGGCGGATTCCCAGGTGTTGGCCAGGATGGTCGGCCAGAGAAGCCAGAGGCGGCCCTGGGGGTCGATGATCATGCAGCAGTTGGTGTCGGGAAATTCCGGCGTGTCGGCCATGAGAAACGGCTCGGACCATCGTTCTTCCCCCTTGCGTTTGCGGGCGCCGAGAATGACCACGTCATCGGCCGTGCGCTCGCCCGAGCCATGGAACCAGCAGACGATGAGATCGCCGTTGGGACACTCGACGATTGAGGAGCCGTGGTTGTGCCAGCGTTCCAGCGGAAAGATCAACTCGGCGCGATGAAAGGGAACCTGAGCGAGGGCCAGACCGTTCAGCGCGGCGAGGATTGAAACCAGCGTCACAAGCCGGGGGCGCATGAGGACGACCTCCTGAGGGGACTTATCGAGCCCATGACGGAATACGTCGGAATCGAATCAAGCGCATGGGGCCCGATCGGTCAAGGAGAACCGGCCGCTCCGGGTTGCCCGCCGGCCGTCCTCACCCAGTCAGAACAGGAATAGCTGACCCCCGGCGCGCCGGCCAAGCCGGGCCGGCGGCGGAGGCTCGACCCCCTCGAGCAGCGCCCGGACGAGACCATCAAGCTCGGCAAGCTCGCGGGCGAGCGCCTGACGCATGGCCGCGCGGGCGCCGCCGATCGGGCCCCGGAGGTCCGAAGCCCGCGCCAGCGCCTTCCGCTGGCAGGCCTCGCCGAGCCGCGCGATCCGATCATGGAGCGGGTTCTTCCGATCGAAGA
>CAYXAU010000014.1:44923-94405 GCA_964463045.1 uncultured Candidatus Sumerlaeota bacterium
TCGGCGAGGAGTTCATTGGGAGTCAACAGTTGAATCTGGCCGCCTCGCTCGACGTGGATGGGGAGGAAGATCGGACGCACGCGCCGCAGAGCGAACGGCAACAAATCCTTGGCCAGAACGGTGTAAAAGAGATAGCGCGGCTCGATTTGCCCGTCCAATTGAACGCGCCGCCGTCGCCACACGTCCTTGGCTTCCTTCACCATCTCCTCGTCCGATTGAAGGTAAGGAGGGGTCATCCTGGGGTCAGCGTCGTGATGGCGCTCCACGAACCAGAAGGCGCGGGGGACGATCGTCGCTCCCTGTCGGACCTGTTTGTGATACCATGGGCTCTGGACCTCGTGGCTCACAAACGTGTGAACACCCTTTGTCACCTTCAGCTCCTGTTGAGCCCGCGCCCAGTCGCAATTATGCACCTCAAGGCGCCCTGCGAGAACTTGCTTGGGAACGGGCCCGCCGCCCGGGATCACGTTCTCCCCTCTCAGGACGACGCAGCAAGGAACCTTGAACAGTGGTTCGACGCCTTCGCAGTCGAGAATTAACGAGAAGCCCCCCTGTTTCTGAAATCGTTCGTGTTGCTTGGCGCCGATGATCACCGAGCGAGGCAACACCATCGCCATCTTCCCTCCCTCGGAGAGGAACTCCCGCTCGCAGAAACGGTAAAACACCGTGCCGATCTCAAGTTGCGTGATCAGATGGCCGCCCCGGGGTGGAATCAAATTAAACTCCGCCGCCAGGCCGCGGACGCGCTCCCGATAGGTGTCGTCCTGGAGATAGCGATAACTGATCCATGGGGGGTTACCGACCACGTATCGGACTTTTGTCCGCCGGAGAAATATCGGCCGATAGGCGTTCTTGAGGATGAAGGCCCAGACGGAGTTCTGCCGTCGGACCATGAGCGCGGCGGCGACTCCAAGATTATTCTTCCAGCACGAGGCTTCGCCCTCTTCGCCCTCGGCGAGAAAGGGAAGCTTGCTCAGGAAGCCGAGCTTGGCCGATTCAAGGTCTCCCCCAACGCCGCGGCCCGCGAACAAGTGCATCTCATCAATGATCTCATCAAGCTGACCGTGGGCCCGCTCGATGCTGGCCAGCGGGAGGAAGCAGGCGTGCCCTCCCGTGGCTGGAATCTTGAGATAGCCCCTCTGCTCGTCGAGATCCGTCTGGAGCGTATCGGCCATGAAGATCGGCAGGCGGATGCCCACCCCGAAATCGCGAGCGTCCCCGGCCAGCGCGAGCATCAGATTGGCTTTGGCCATCAGGACGGCCACCGGGTGGACGTCGATGCCGGCCAAATCCTTGAGGACGGCCTCCACCAAACGGCGTCGCGCCAAGCCGGCCGCCCGCAACCGGCGGACGGCGGCCATGAGGAACGTCCCCGAGCCGCAGGTGGGGTCGAGGAGCGTCCCCCCCTGGTAACCGAGCCGCTCCAGCGTCAATTCGGCCAGCCAGTCCGGCGTGTAATATTCGCCGAGATCGTGTCGGGCGGCGGGGTCGATCAGCCCCTGATACAACCCTTTGAGGATATCTTCCTGTGTGGCGGTGAAGTCGTATTTCGCCAGGTGATTATCGAGTCGGCCCAGAAGGGCGAGGAAATCCGGCTCGACGGCGGCGCCGATCGCCCAGGCGAAGAAGTCGGGCTCGGCCAGATTGAGGACGCCGCGACGGCGGAAGTAACTCCCCGTCATGACGCCCTTATAGTCGCTTTTGTAACGCTTCTGTAGTGGGTAGAGCGCGCGGGCGACCATCAAGCGGGACACGATGACAAGATAAGTATGCGCCACGAAAAGTTCGTCAGGGCCCAGGGCCTGACCATACACCTTGGCCAGAAGGCGCTTCCACTCGCGCACCCGGGTGACGACGGCCGGCTCCGACTTCACCCGCCCGAAGAGATCCAACATGACGGCCCGGGACTGACGATAGGCCGCCGATTTCGCGCCGAGGCCGATGACGACGTCGGCGCTCGTCGCCGGCCGGGGCGTCTCCGCCCGTAGAAATTGATCGATTTTCAGATAGGCCTCGCGAGCGTCGATCTGCACCAGGTCGAAGTGGTCGATGGCTTCCAGCTCGGTTCCATCCCACCGATAGACGTCAAAGCTGAGCCCATCGGTGAGAACGCCCACGTAATCGCTCGGTCCAGGACGCGAAGTCAGATAACGACGCAGCTCGGCCTGGCCGGTCCCAAGCTCCCGGTCGAGATCGGACTTGAATTCAAAGATCGTGGATTCGTAAAGAGCGTCAATAAAACCGTGGCGGCGCTCCCCGAGGCGCACCTCGGCCGCCTTGATCGCGTGCTCCAGCTCGATTTCCTGGGCCTGGACGCCGAACCCCGTCTCGAGCAACTTAAGGAACAACGCCCGGCGCTGATCGTGATGCCATCCCCTCGCGGGCGCGCCGATCAGCGCTTGCCGATACCGCTCAAGGGCTTCGGGGAAGCCGCGGGGGTAGGGGGCGGGGGGATCTGTCGGCTGTTGAGTCAGAGATCGGCCCCTCGTTCGAGGAAGAGGACGAGATCGACGAGGTCGCCGAGGGTCATCGTGTCGAGCAGGCCTTCGGGCATGATGGAGACGTCCGACGGGCGGCGATCCACGATATCGACCTTGGCGAGATCGAGGCGCTCGCCGGTGGGGGTGATCAGCGTCAACGTGTCGGCGCTTTCTCCGGCGAGCAGACCGTTCAGCACGTCCCGATTGCGCAATTCGACGCGCAGGCCCGTGTACTGATCGGAGATCACACGCGAGGGGTACATGATGGCCTCGAGGATTTCCTTCCGGCGGAAGCGCTTGACGACGGTCGAGAGATCGGGGCCGCCGCCGCGGCCGATCGTGCCGAAGACGTGACAATCGGCGCACCGGGCCCGGCGAAAGACGCGCTCGCCCCGACCGGCGTTGCCCCGCTCGTAAGTCATGATGTCGTATTCGAGGTACTCGCTCAGCTCCTGGAAGCTCATCTGCGCCAGATCGGAACGGCCCGGCGGACGATCGCCCTCCACCTCGGCCATCAGCTCGGCGGCGCGGCGCGTCCGCTCGGCCAGGGCCTTTTCCTTGCGTTCCTCGGCCGTCTTGCGCTCGTTCTCCGGCAGAAGCGCGAGCGAGGCCTCCCAAAGGTTGTTGATATAGCCCTCCATACTGGCGGCGCCGGCCATTTCACGTCCGCGATCGAACCACTCCACCAGCGCCTGGCGCTGTTCGCGCGTCCAACCGGTCTTGATCGAGCGCAGGCAATAGACGGTGTGAATCTGTTCCTCCTGGGGCTGATCGGGCGTCAGCCGCGCGAGCAGGGCCGGAACGACTCCCGGGGTCTGCATATAGGCGAGGACGACCTGAAGCTCGCGGTTGAGGCGGGGGTCAGCTTGGGGGAACTGCTCGAGGAGGCGCGCGCCGACGTCGAACATGAAGCCCTGGCGGCCCGGCGTCCGCGGGGCGAGATCGCGCGTGAAAGCCAATTGGAGGAGGCGGAGGTAATCCAGCAGCGTCTCGGTCGGCATCGGCTGGCGGCTGAAGCGGTCCAGAATCTCGAAGATTTGATCGGACTCGCGCAGAAGCGTCTGGGTATAGATCAGGGCGAGAAGCCCTTCGAGGGCGCCCCGGGGGCGCTGGAGGAGGCTATCGGCCGCCGCCATCCCCGCCCAGACCTGCCGATCGATCCTCATCAGGGCCAGCCGGGCCGCATACCGCAGAAACCGATCTTCGTGATCGAGGAGATAGAACAACCGGCCGGGCAGGGGATCGCGCCCGTCGAAGATCTGATTCTCGTTGAGGCCCGCCTGGATGAGCGCCTCGCAGGCCCGCCGCGCCACCAGCGGGTCCGGATCTTCCAATGCGTCCGCCAGAAGCCGCCGGACCTCCGCCAAGGGTTGGAGGCCCATCAGGAGCGCGGCGCGGGCGCGAACTTCGGGCTCGCGATCGCGCGCCAGGCGCCGGAGCAACCGCAGGTCGGGGGCCGGGCCGTAAACCTGAAGGGCCTCGATCGCCCAGAGCCGACGTTCCGGGGCGAGCGCCATGTTCAAGGCGGCCAACTCCAGGGAGGGTCCCCAGCGATCGCCCATGGCGTCTCGCGCCCGCGAAAGCGCCAGCTTGCCCCAGGCCGAGCGCGGCATCGGCTGATCGAGAACCGATTCCAGGGGGGTGGCGGCGGAGGCGGGCTGGGGCGACTCGTAGCGGACCCGGTAGAGGCCGCCGCTGGTCATCCGGCCGCCGGTCGAGAAATAGAGGAACCCATCGGGGCCGATGTCGAGATCGGTGACGTTGAGCGGCTCGCCGAGCACGAAATCGAGGCTTTTGCCGAGATAGGTGGCGCCGACGCGACGCGGGAAGAGGACGCGGACGCGGCCGCGCGACCAATCCCCCAGAAACAGCGCCCCCCGGAACCGCTCCGGATAGACGCGGTGGTGATAGAAGGCGACGCCGACGGGGGAGCCGCGGCCGATGTCGTCAACGCTCGGCAGCGTGTCGAGGTAGTAGAAGGGCATTTTGCTCGATCCGGTGCGCCAACCATAATCGCCGCCAGGGATGACGTGGACGACGCGCGTCGGGCGATACCACGGGAGCCCGACGTCCCATTCCATGTCGGCGTCGTAGGCGAAGACCTCGCCCGAGGCGCTCATCGCCATGTCGAACGGATTGCGGAAGCCGCCGGCGATCTGCGTCCAGGATCGCGCCTGGAGATCGACCCGGTGGATCGTTCCACCCGGGGCGCGGATGTGAGCGGCGTGGCCGCGCGGATCGACGTAGCGTTCCAGGAGATGATCCTCCTGCAGGCGGCGGGAAGGGGAGCCGGGCTCAATGACCATATCGGGGAAGGCATGATTGCCGAAGAGGACGTAGAGCAGCCCATCGGGCCCGGTCATGATGGTATGGGGGCCGTGCTCCTGGATGCCGCCGCGGCTGGCGCCCATCAAGAGGACCCGGTCGGCCCGGTCATCGCCGTCGAGGTCGGTCAGCCGATAAAGCCCCGTGCCGCGCGGCCCCTCGGAATGGACGAGGAGATCGCCCGGGCCGAGGTAGTGCATGCCGTGAGCGGTCTGGATGTCGTCGCAGAAGTTCTGAGTGGCGTCGAATCGGCCGTCCCCGTCGCGGTCGAGAAGGAGAACGACGCCTTTTCGTTCCAGCGCCAGGGCGGGCCGACCCAGGTGATCGAATGTCATGTTGACCACGGAGCCCACGAGCTCGTTCGTGGCCACCTCCTCAACGGTGAAACCGGGCGGAGTGACGAACCGACCCTCGATCACGGCCAACCGCTCACGACGCGTCCGGTCCAGATCGGGGATCAAGGGTTCGTCGTCCTGGGCGGCCATCCAGCGAGGCGGCCAACTCAGCAAGGCGGCCAGAAGGGCCAAAAGCAAAAGACGGGACCGGTAAGGCATGGACGGCTCCTCCCAGGCGGGGAAGAATGCGACGCGAGCCATCGAGAGCCGCGTCAGTTCAGTTCCTTGAGGCGGATGTTCCTGAAGGCGACGCGCATGGGCGGGCCGGCGTGCACCTGGAGGGCGATGATCCCGGACCGCGCTCCGTCCGGGTCTTCGATCCGGCAGGTGACCGTCCCGTTGAGCTTGAGGGTGATGCTGGGTCCGCGGCAGGTGATCTCGTAGTCGTTCCACTCGCCCGGGCGGGCCAAGGCGTGGACGGCGGCCTGCTGTTCGGGGGTCATCTGTTTCCAGTAATCCATGAAGCCGCGTTTGCGCTCCTCGTAGAGCATCCCGAAATAGACCGCCTCGGCCACGTCGGCCTGATAGCCGGCCACGACGAACTCCCCCGTCTCCTCGCTGCGGAACTGGACGCCGCTGTTGCCGTTTCGAAGCTTGACGGACAAACGGAGGATGAAATCAGAGAAGGGCTTCTCGTAGATGAGAAAGGTGTTCGAGCGCAGGTCGTGCCCGTCGCTCGAACCGATAATCTGCCCCTCCTCGGCCTTCCAGAAGCGGGGATCCCCCTTCCAGCCCTTAAGGTCGCTTCCGTTGAAAAGGGGGAAGAACCCCTCTTCGCTTCCCGGCTCCTGAAAGGCGGCGGCCCCGGCCACGGCAGACAGGATAGCCGCGGCCGCGAGCCCCGCGCGCTTCCATTGGGCCCAGTTGTTGGCGCTCATGAGCGGCCGTTCTCTCCGCGCTCAACGGCGCGATCGGAGGGTTCTCCAATGACGCTCGCAGGCGCCGTGGATTGTAGAGAAGGCCGGGGGCCGGCGCAAGGGGGCGCGGAAAATCACGCGTCCCTCCCGGCGCCGCGATGGCGTGGGCCGTCAAATTCGATGACCGGGCCGCGCGCGCAGTCCTCGTCCCCCGTCATTGTCCCTCGCCGAGGGCCAGGAGCGCGTCGGCGATGGCCTGCTGGGATTTGGCCGCCTCGCGGATGGCCTGAGCGATATCCTGCGTGGCGCGGGCGACGCTCTCGGTGGCGCGCCCGACGATCTCATCGCCCGAGGCGGCCGTCTGCTGGATGTTGCGCGGCCGGCTGGGCTCAATCTGCGCCCAGGCCGGCGTATTGACCTGAACATAGGGGCCGATCGCCAGCACCGCCAGCAAGAGGGCGATCACGGTCAGAATGACATTGGTGTAGGCCCGCGATTGAATCGTTTGCATGTGGAGCTCTCCTTCTCCCAAGATTGAACGTCACTGGAGGCGCCGAGCGCGGCTTGGCGTGGAGTTCCGCGCCGCACGTAACGCCCGCCGCGACGTCCTCCTCCCGTCATGATTCCGGGGAGGGGCAAGGCGTTCAAGCCCTTTCACGGATGAAGGGGGCGGGACGGCCGACCCTCGGCGCGCCCGGAGCCGTCATCGCGCGGGACCCCATGCTTTCGTGAACGCACCCGTCGCCGACGCCGCCACGAAGTCGCCAACGACGCCGCGCGCCGATCACGCCGTACGCGCGCGGGCCTATTGGGCCGCCAACCTCGACCCTCAAAACCTGGAACGACGCGGCGCGGGCTGGAGGGGGCTCGATCTGGATGAAGAGATTTCTATGGCCGGCACGCCCGAGATCGAGGCCGCGCGCCTCTGGTTGGAAGGGGTAGCCCCAGAGCGAGGCGTGGTGCTCGACCTGGGGGCCGGGCTCGGGGCGGTGAGCTTTCATCTGGCGCGTCATGGCTGGGACGTTCTCTGCCTGGACGCTTCCCCGGCTCGATTGCGCGCGCTCCGGCGGCGGGCGGCACAAGCCGGCCTTAAGGGACGGGTGCACGCGGTGGCCGGGCTCGCCGAAGCCCTCCCCCTGGCCGACGCGGGGCTTCCGGCCGTGGTGACCAAATCCGTGCTGATCCACACCGATCTGGAGGCGGCGCTGGCCGAGTTGGCCCGCGTGCTCCGGAGCGGGGGGCGGGCGGCGTTGATCGAGCCTCAGGCCCGCCACCCGATCGCCTGGCTTTACCGGCGGACGCTGGCCCCGAGGGCCTGGCGGGCGATCACGCGCTACTTCGATGAGTCGGCCCAAGGCCGGTGCCTGAAGGCGATCGGCTCCGGAAGAGTCGAGCCGTTTTACCTGCTAGCCTTCGTGGCCTTCGCCTTTCAGTACGCCTGGCCCCGGCCCGGGGCATTCAGGCGCCTGCTCAGCCCGCTGGCCCGCTTCGACGCATGGCTTCTGCGACGCTGGCCCCGTCTCAAACGATGGGCCTGGTTCGGGGTCATTCTGGCCGAGCGGGCGTGAGCGTCGGAGGCCTCGCCGCGCTTCATGACGCCGGAGCTTGATCTGATCCCCTGGCCGAGGAAGCTCGTCCTGGAGCCGGGCGCGACGGCCTTCCTACCTTCAGACCCGGGCCGACTGCGCTTCCACGGCCTTCGGGACGACGATGATCGCTTCGCGGCCCAGTTGGTGAGCCAGACTTTGCGTTCCCTTGGGAGCGACGGCTTCGGGGAGGCGAACTCGCCGCTCGACGGGCGGCCGGCGGAGATCATCTTTGAGACGGCTCGTCCGCGAGCGCCGGACGACGGGAGTTACCGGCTGACCCTTGAGCGGCATCGGATCACGATCGCCGCCGGAGGGGCGAGCGGGCGTTACTATGGCGCGCAAACGCTCCGGCAGTTGATCCTCAGCCGAGGGTGGCGCCTCCCCTGCCTGCGGGTCGAGGACGCGCCGGATTTCCGCTTCCGGGGGTTTCTCCACGACGTTTCGCGAGGGAAGGTGCCGCGTCGGAGGACGCTTGAGGAGCTGGTGGCCTGGCTGGGCTTCCTCAAGATCAATCATCTTCAGCTCTACATCGAGCACCCGTTCGCGTTCGCGCGACACCCGCTCATCGGCCGGGGCCATTCCCCCCTGACGCCGGCCGACATCCGGGCCCTGGATCAGGTCTGCCGGCGTCACCACGTGCAGCTTGTCCCGAACCTTCAATCCTTCGGTCACGCCGCCCGTCTCCTGGCCCTGCCTCGGTATCGTCATCTGGCCGAAAGCGGGTTTCGGGGGGGGTGGACGCTCTCGCCCGCCGAGAGCGGGACCTACCGGTTGCTCGACGAGCTTTACGGGGATTTCCTGCCCCATTTTTCATCGGGGCCGTATTTCAACGTCGATTGCGACGAAACCTGGGACCTGGGACGGGGGAAATCCGCCGCCCGGGCCCGCGCCGTCGGCGTGGGCCGGGTTTACCTCGATCATATCCTGCGCGTGCGTCAATTGGCCGCCCGCCACGGTCGCCGCATTCAAATCTGGGGGGATATCCTGGCCCGCCATCCGGAGCTGATCGGCGAACTGCCGGACGACGTCGTGCTGCTGAACTGGGATTACGAAGCGCGGCCGGAGGCCGACTATCGCCGGCGGCTCGAACCGGCGGCCGAAGCCGGCCTCGAACATTGGGTCTGCCCCGGCACGAGCAGTTGGAACAGCCTCTTCTTCCGGCGGTCGAACGCCCGAGGCAATCTGCAAGGGTTGGCGTCGGCGGGGAGGACGACGGGGGCCCTGGGTTACCTCATCACCGATTGGGGCGACAACGGGCACTATAATTTCCTGAGTTTCTCCCATTGGTCCCTGGCCTACGGCGCCGAGCGGGCCTGGAGGACGCGGCCGCCCCGGACCGCCGATCGCCGCTTCGACCGCCGATTTGCCCGTCTGTTCCTGGCGGACCCTGAGGGGCGCTGGGTGGAGCCGATTGAGCGCCTGGGCGAGCTTTACCGCGACTTTGGCGTCGTGATTCCCAATAACTCCGCCGAGCGCTGGTTGCTGACCGGCCCGCCCGCCGCCGGCAAGGATCGGCTCGCCGTAAGCCGAGAACTGAGGCGCTACAATGCCATCACCCGCAAGGGGTTGGATCGAGCTGTCGAGAGCGCCGAGATCGCCTTGGCGGGCATCGAGCTGATCGAGCCGCCGCGCGCCAGCTTGCGCCGATTGGCGGGGGAGTGGCGGCTCGGAGCGCGCCTGGCCGCTCACGCGTGTCGGCGCGCGCTCCGGCTCAACTACGGTCTCGGCGATCGGCGGCTGCTGCTCCAGGAGATCGAGACGCTCAAGGATGAATTCAGGGGCCGATGGCTCGAACGGAATCGGCGGAGCGATCTCGCCGAAACGCTGCGCGACTTTGACGAGATTCGGAGAGGTTACGCGTCGAGCCGGCTGCGCCGGTTACGGTTCTGAGGGGGGCGGGGGCTGGACGGACGCGGAGCCCGGGGGGCCGCGCGCATCAGGCGGCTGTCGAGAGGTTCAGGCGCGGTATTCCTCTCGCGGGGGCGAAAAAGCATCCACGACGACGGTTCGCTCGGGGGCGCGGGCGGCGTGAAGCGTCCCGCCCGGCACGAAGTAAGTCATCCCCGGCTGGAGGAGACGACTCTGGCCGGCGATCGTCATCTCCAAGGCCCCGCTGAGGACGTATCCGGATTGCTCATGCGGGTGGGCATGCTCGGGGAAGGACGCGCCCGCCTCCAGCGTGAACTCGACGAGCATCAGGCCCCGGCCAGCGAGCAGGGTCCGTCGCCAGACGCCCGGAAACATTTCCACGGCGGCTACGTCGGCTACTCTCAGGTACGGCTGGGAGGTCTGGGTCACTTCGGTTTGGCGGGCCTGGTTCATCGCAATTCCTTCCAAGGTGGGGGATAACGCAACGCCCGCTCAGCGAGCCAGCAATTCCAGTCGGCGGCGGAGCTGCTCGAGTTTGGCTTCGTCGCCGGCGAGGCGGGCGCGCTCGCGTTGAATAACTTCGGCCGGGGCCCGGCGGATGAACTCATGATCGTCGAGCTTGCCCGCCAGCCGTTCGACGTTGGCGCGCAGGCGGTCGATCTCCCGATCCAGCCGTTGGCGTTCGGCCTCCCGTAAAGCCGGGGAAAGGGGGATCTGAACCGTGGCGCCCTCGGCGACGGCCGAGGCGGCGACCCCAGGCAGGGCGGATTCGGCGGCGATCCTGAGCGCGGCCAGAGGAACCAGAGTCGAAATGTACGGCTGGAGGCGTTCCAGACGAGACCGTTGCTCGTCGTCGGCGATCAGGACCTCAACCTCAGTCGGCAGGGCGGGGGGGACGCCCAATTCGCCGCGCACTTTCCGGATCAGGTAAACGACCTGCTGAAGAAGGCGCATCTGGGCCCGGGCCTCGGGGTCGGATTCGCCCCAACCCGAAGGCTCCGGCCAGGGCGCGACCATAAGGGATGAGGCCGCCAGGGAGGTCAGGCGGGCCGCCGCCGCCGGACCCCAGCGCTCGCGCAGGAGGCGCCAGATCGCCTCGGTCAGGAACGGCGCCACGGGGTGGAGGAGGCGCAGGAGGCCTTCCAGGGCGGTGACCAGAACGATCTGCGCGGCTCGGCGGGAAGCTTGAGCCGAACGGTCGCCGGCCTTTGGCGGTCGCAGGCGCGGCTTGACGAGCTCGACGTACCAGTCGCAGAAATCCCGCCAGGCGAAATCGTACAGGGCGGCGACGTACCGGTCGAATTCATAGGCTTCCAGCGCGCCGTCGGCGCGCTCGGCGGCCCCGCGCAGCTCGGCGAGCAGCCAGCGATCCTCCAGGGCCAGGTCGGCGCGGTCGATCCCGCCGGCGAGCGCCGGGGCGGTCAGGTCCTCGACGTTCATCAGCGTGAACCGGGCGGCGTTCCAGAGTTTGTTGGTGAAATTGCGCGAGGCTTCGAAACGCTGCATGGACAGACTGACCGTCCGGCTCTGCGGGGCATGGCCGGCCAGCGTGAGGCGAACGGCGTCGGCCCCGTGAGGTTCGATCAGGGCCACGGGGTCCAGCGCGTTGCCCTTAGATTTGCTCATCTTGCCCCCCCCCTCGGCCAGGATGAGCGGCGTTATGTAGACCTCGCGGAAGGGAACTTCCCCCATGAACTTGAGGCCCATCATCATCATGCGGGCCACCCAGAAAAAGATGATGTCGTGGGCCGTGACGAGGACCGAGGTGGGGTAGTAGCGCCGCAGCGTGGGGGTGGCCTCCGGCCAGCCCATCGTTGAGAACGGCCACAGGGCCGAGGAGAACCAGGTATCGAGGACGTCGGGGTCCTGAGTCAGCCGCTGCCCGCCGCAGACCGAACAGCGTTCGGGCTCGCCCTCGGCGAGGCAGGCCACCGCCCCGCAATCCTGACAGGTCCAGACGGGAATGCGGTGGCCCCACCAGAGCTGGCGGGAGATGCACCAATCGCGGACGTTTTCCAGCCAATGGAAATAATTTTTTTCCCAAACGGCGGGGACGAAACGCGTCCGGCCGTCCTGGACGGCTCGGATCGCCGGCTCGGCCAACGGCTGCATCCGCACGAACCACTGGCGCGAGACATAAGGCTCGACGACGCAGCCGGAACGATAACAGTGCCCGACGGAGTGAACGTGGGGCTCGATCTTGTCGATGAGGCCGGCGGCCTCCAGGTCGGCCAGGACGCCTCTGCGGGCCTCGGCCACCTCAAGCCCGGCATACGGCCCCGCTTCGGCGTTCAGCGTCCCATCGGGATTGAGGATGTTGATGAACGGCAGCCCGTGGCGACGGCCGATCTCGTAATCGTTGGGATCATGAGCCGGCGTGACCTTGACCATGCCGGTGCCGAACGCGCGCGAGACCAGGGGGTCGGCGATGATCGGGATGGGGCGGCCGAGCAGGGGCAGAATGCAGGTCCGCCCGATGAGGCCGCGATACCGCTCATCGTCCGGATGGACGGCGACGGCGGCGTCGCCGAGCATGGTTTCCGGGCGGGTGGTGGCGACGACGGCGTGGCCGGGGCCGTCAGCGAGCGGATACCGGAGATACCAGAGGTGGCCTTCGACCTGGCGATACTCGACCTCGTCATCGCTGAGAGCGGTCTGAAGCTTGGGACTCCAGTTGATCAGATAAACGCCGCGATAGATGAGCCCCTCGTCGTAAAGGGCCTTGAAGACCAGGCGGACGGCGCGGGAGAGCCCCTCGTCCATCGTGAAGCGCTCGCGCGTCCAATCGCACGAACATCCCAACGCCTTCAATTGCCGGATGATCGTCGAGCCGTGCTGCTCTTTCCATCGCCAGACGCGACGGAGGAACTCCTCGCGCCCGAGGGCGCGAGGGTCGATCCCTTGCTCGCGAAGGCGGCGCTCAACGACGTGCTGGGTGGCGATGCCGGCGTGATCCGTCCCCGGGAGCCAAAGGACGTTGCGCCCCTGCATGCGCCGCCAACGGGCCAGAATGTCCTGCAAGGAATTGTTGAGGGCGTGGCCGACGTGCAGGACGCCGGTGACATTGGGAGGCGGGATGACGATCGAGAAGGCTTCGCCGGGAGCCTCCGGGTGGGCCGTAAAAGCGCCCGCCGCCTCCCAGCCGGCGTAGAGAGGCTCCTCGATGGACCGCGGGTCGAAACGTGAAGAGAGTTCAGGCATGGCCGGGGCGGCTGGACGGGATCGCCGAGAGCGCGAGAAACCGGCCGAACATCTGGCTGGCGTCCGGCGACGGCTCGAACCCCGAATTTTACCGAGGGGCTCCGACGGGCGCAAGCGGAGGCGCCGTCATTGAATTCGACGGTGAAGGCAACGTAGGCTCAGATCCGGCGTCCGCGGGAGCGGCCCATCGACGAGCAAGAGCGATCGGCTCGCCCGGAGGAATCCCGCGGGCAGCCTGGCGGAAGAGAGGCGCGGAACCCATGAACTGGACGGAAGCGGAGGCCGAACGGGGGCTTGAGGGAGTCCAATTCGACGCCGCGGGGCTGGTCGGGGCCATCGTCCTCGACGCCACCGACGGGGCCCCGCTCATGTTCGCCTGGATGAATCGCGAAGCGCTCCGACGGACCTTGACGACCGGGCGCATGCACTATTACAGCCGTTCGCGGGGGCGGCTCTGGCTCAAGGGGGAAACCAGCGGCCACTTCCAGGACGTTCGGGAGGTGCGCCTGGATTGCGACGGGGACGCGCTGGTCTTCCGGGTCGAGCAGACCGGTGGGGCCTGCCACGTCGGCTATCGTTCGTGTTTCTTCCGTCGGCTCGCCTCGGAAGGTTGGAGCGCCGATGGAGCCAAGGTTTTTGATCCGAGCCGGATCTACGGCGCGGGGGCCGACTGAGGCCGGGGCCGGAGACGAAAGCGAGCCGCCGGCCCGCCTCCGGCTGCCGCCTCAGCGCTGGTAGGTCACGACCAACTCGCCCTGCCCGATGACGTGACCCTCGATCGCCTTGAGCAAGGCGTCCTTGCCGAGGCCGGGCTGAAGATTGAGCGCGGCCTCCAGCGCGTAGAGCTTGAAGTGGTAATGATGGACGCCGTGGCCGCGCGGCGGGGCCGGGCCACGATAACCGGGTTGTCGCCAGCCGGTGGGGCCCTGCAAGACGCCGGCCAGTTCGGGCGGGGACTTAAGCTCGGCGTCCCGCGGGAGCCCCTCGGGCAACCCCTTGGCTGAGGCGGGGATTTTGTAGATGACCCAGTGAACCCAGGGGGTCGGCGTGGGAGCGTCCGGATCGTCGCAGATGAGGGCAAGCTGGCGGGTTCCGGAGGGGAGATCGCTCCACGCCAGAGGGGGAGAGACATCGCGCCCGTCTCCGGTGTAGTCGACGGGGATAACTTCGCCCGCCTTGAGCTTCGGGCTTTGGAGCTTGATCTTCGCCATAGCCGTCTCCTGAGCATCGATCGTGGGGACCGCGAGCGGAAGGGCGAGGCCGAAGAAAGCCACGGCCCAGGCCCCCGGGTGATGGCGCGCGCGAGACATCGTTGACCTCCCTGAGGACCCGACCGGCGAAGCCGGGAGGGCCGCCGTAGCGGGATAAGCCTGAGCCATCCTGCCTCAGGCGGCCTCAGACACGCAACGGGCCGGGCGGCGGGCTCAGGCCGAGAGGAGGGGGAGATCGGGGAAAGGCCGACCGAGAACGACCGTCGGATCGGCATCAAACCACTGCCGAAGAACCGAGGCGTAAACGGACCGGAAATCGACCGTGTGCTTGAGGTCGCCCTGATCCAGGTCGGCCAGGCTGGGGCGGCGGCCCTTGAGGCCGCCGGCGACGGCGTGGCCGGTCAGGATCATCGGGGCGGCGGTCCCGTGGTCGGTCCCGCCGCTGGCGTTCTGGCGCACGCGACGGCCGAACTCCGAGAAGGTCATGACCAGGACGCGTCGGCTTTGACCGAGCGCCGTGAGGTCTCGATGGAAGGCCTCCAGACCGGAGGCGTACACCCCCAGCAAGCGTTCATGCTGACCGGCCTGATTGGAGTGAGTGTCGAATCCGCCCAAAGAGACGTAGTAAATCCGCGCGCCGAGCCCTCCGGCGATCATGCGGGCGACGGTGGCCAGACCTTGACCGAACGGATCGAACGGATAGCGGACGGCGTTGCGGGTCCGCTGGTTGGTCTGTCGGAGGCGCTCGCTCGTCAGGTCGGCGTTGCGCGTGACGTGGCGAAGAAAATCGACCTGATCGTTCGGCGCGGGGGCGTCGGCCCGGTTGATCGCGCGGAAGCTGGCGAGATCATCTCCCTTGCGGCCCGGAACGTAACCGAAGCGCTCCGGCGTCTGAAAGGCGACGCCCATCCCGCGCTCGCCGCCGAAGGCTTGCGGGAATTCGTCGCCGATGGCCACGCCCGCCGTGGCTTGAGGCTCCCCGGCGCAATTGTTGTCGAAGTAGCGCCCGATCCACCCGGCGTTGAGATACTGATCGGCGTCGGAGGCAGTGTGCCAGATTTCCATCGAGCGGAAATGCGAACGGTTGGGGTTGGGATAGCCCACACCCTGGATCAGGGCGACACGACCGTCGTCGTAGAGGGATTTGAGGGGTTTGAGCGCGGCGTGGAGCGAGACCTCATCATCGAGCCTGAGGCGTTGATCGGCTTTGATCGCCAGTTGGGGTCGGACCCGATGGTAGTCATCGTCGGCGTGCGGGATGATCGTGTTCAAGCCGTCGTTGCCGCCGGAGAGCTGAACGACGACCAGAACCCGATCGTCCTTGAAACCGGGCAAGGGAGTCTCGGAGCCCGGCTCCCATCCGTTGGCGACGGCGACGCCGTGAGCGGTCCGAACCAGGAACTGGGGCAGGGTGGCCGCCGCCGTCACGACGCCACAGTTGGCCAGGAACTCCCGCCGCGTCTTCAAGGAGGGTTCATTCATGGCAAGCGCTCCTTAACTCCTCCCGAGGGATTCAGGCACGACCCGGGGGCCGCCAAGGCCGGCGCGCGTCAACATAACTGGTATTCGGCGGCGCTCAGCATCAGACGGACGGCCGAGCGCAGCCGATCCTGATCCCACCGACCGAGATCGAGCCGCTCGACGGACTGCCGGTCCCCGGCCAGGGCCTCGACGATCTCGTCGCGCTGGTCAGCCCGCAACGGCTGGGGATAGAAGAAGTCGGCGAGGAAGTCGGCAATCTGCGGGAGGGTGTAACCCTGGGCGGGACGGAAAAACTTATCCGGCTGGAAGGGGGCTCGCGCGAACTGAATGGCCCCGGCCGAAGGGTCGCCTTCCATCGCCGCCAAGGGGCGCCGGGGAGTCGCCCGCATGAGCGGTCCCGAACCATCGTCCCCGGGCGTCAGGCGGCTCCGGTTAACCATAAAGCGGAACTCCGGGTCCTCCTCCATGGCCTGGCGTAGGAGCCGCGGGGCCCCCGGCGGAGGATCGGCCAGGATCCCATTGACGAGGAGGTTGGCCAGGTTATAGCGATGGAGGAGCGTGTTGGTGTTGATCCAGGCGCGGCCGCCGTCCCAACCCTTGACGTTAGGCGGGTAAAAGAGGTCTTGTCCCATCGTCCGGAGCTGAAAGGCCAGCAGACGGCCGATGGTATCGTCAGGCTCGATCCCCAGTTGGGCCGCCATGCCGACCGCCAGTTGGACGGGGCTCTTGATCTGGTTCCCTATGGCGCGTTCGCCGTAAAAGGCGCGCGAGAGAAACATCCGGCGCAGGAGGGGCTTAAGATCATAGTCGGATTCCCGAAGCGTGGCGGCGAGGCCTTCAACGATTTCGGGTTCGGGCTCATCGTAGGCGAAATGCGTCCAGAGTTTGCGGGAGATGAACTCGGCCGTGGCGGGCTGTTCGAAGATGATGCCGATCACGTCCAGGCCGGTCCAGCGGCCGCGACGGCCCATGAAAATCTTCTCGCCGTCGTCATGAGCGAACCGATGAAAAACGAACCGCTCGCCGTCGAAGGACCAGCCGGTGAAAGCCCGCGCCGCCTCCTTGATGTCGGCCTCAGTGTAGTGGCCGATGCCCATGGTGAAGAGTTCCATGAGCTCGCGCGCCCAATTTTCGTTCGGCGATCGTCGCGTGTTCTGGACGCCGTCGAGGTAAATGAGCATGGCCGGGGAGCGGCCGACTTCGCTCGTGAGGGTTTTGAAATTGCCGGCGGCGTGGCGGCGGAAGATGTCGTTCAGGTGATAGTTCAACCACGGGGAGCGGACCTTCTGGGCCGACGTGGCGAAATGGCCGTGCCAGAAAAGAGCGAGCTTCTCTTCCAGGGGACGGGGCGTCCGCAACATCCGGCGGACCCACCAGACCTTCAGGCGCTCGATGTCCTGGCGCCGCTCGCGCATCAGTTCGTTGAACAGGCGCTGACGTTCTCGTTGGAGCGCCTGTTGCTCGGCCTCGCTGAGTTCCCCCGCCTCCAGCCTCCGGCGGAACTCCTGGCGCAGGTCGGCGCGCATTTGACGGTAGGTTTGAGGCTCGTCCAACCAATCCGGCTCGGGGAAGTCGAAGGGCAGGTTCTCGTAGTCCACGAAGGCGGCCACGGCCGCCTCGGGTCCTTGTCGGGCCAGCTCCTCCGCGCGATAGATGGGATAGCCGAACCCTGCCCGGCGCAGCAGGTGACGGGCGAGCCGAACGTTCCACTCGCCGGAGGGGAGGGGTTCAAGGAGAAGCGATGTCATCGGCGGTAGAACCTCCCTGGGGCGCGGAAACTCCGCCGCAGGTTGCGGCCTTGGGGGGGAGCCGCCCAACCGAGGCCCCGCAACCGTCAGCTTCAGGCTAAACCAATATGATGCCGAGGGGAAGCGGAAGCGACTTTCGTCTTATAAGTTGAGCTAGATCAATAAGAAGCGTGAACAGGGGCGGTCGGCGGCGCGGCCAGGATCTGTACGATTTGGGACGGCTGCCTCGCCCATCAAGGGCGGCCCCTTCGATTCGGTTCAGAGGGAGGGTGCCAGGTGGTACAGATCGACGAGGTTGGGATAGGTCGAGGAGGACACCTCGCATTTCTGGGGATCGTAAATCCACTCGCCACCCCACGGTTCGGGGAAATTGGTGAGCCCCTGACCGGGGAGGGAGGCCAGATCGGGAGGGCACCGACCGTCGTGGGAGATCTTGTACTGGCCGATCAGCTCCTGGACGGCCTGAATGGACCGGACAACGATCTCGGCGGTTCTCAACTCGCTCATGCAAAACAGGATGTTCTCGACGGCCCGTACTTCCGAGATCGGCCGGGTCGGAGAGACGGCGACCTCCTGCTGGACGGTCGGGGCTTGCCCGGCCCAGAAAAGATAATTCCTGAAGAGGGGATGATCGGAGGCGGGGTTATCGGGCATTTGTTCCCATCCGGTGCGCAAAAAGCTCTGGGCCAGGCGGCGGGCCTCGGTCTCGTCGGCGGGAAAGGGCTGTCCGGCGAGGAGGAATTGTTCCAGGCGGGCGCGCAAGGCGGGCCAATCCGGCCACTGGATCTGGCGGAAGGCGCCCTCGGCCTCCAGTTCGGCGATGGCGGGGGCGCGCCCCTCGCGCCGGTAAAACTCGCTCCCCTTCTGGCGCAGTTCGGTTTGGTACCATTCGTCGATCGAGCGGCGAAGCTGTCGCCAGCGGATGTCGATGAGCTGTTGATTGCCCTCCTGAAAGCTGACCATGTATTGGCGCAGGTACTGCTCGAAAGCCAGGATGAAGCGGCCCATCTTGAGATCGAAGTAACCGGCCCAGGTGCTCAGGAAGACCGGGGCGTCCGGGCAGGCGCGGGCGATCTCGGCGTAGCGGCGGGCGAGGGCGGCGTCGTTCATGGCCCAGAAGGCGAAGAACGCCGCCTCGAAGGGGAGACGGTATTTGCCGGGGTTATGACCGATGCCTTTGTCGAGGATCGCCAGGCCGCGCTTGTGGTCGCCGGCCTCCTCGCCGATGACGAGGTTGCCGAAGGAATAAGCGGCCATGAAGTGGGGGTCGAGATCGGTGATGACCTCAAAGTAGCGGTGGAGTTGATCGACGTAGTCGGCGGTGGCCAGGGTGGCGCCAAAGACCTGGATGGCGCGGAGCCAGAGGAAATCGGCGGCGAAGTGATCATAGCCGAGCGTGACGAGCTTGACGTAATCGCTGGAGGGCAGATAGAGCGTGTCGTGGAAACGCTGCGGCCGCCGGCTGAGCCGCTCGAGCAACCCGTGCTGGAGGGCCACGGCGGTCCCGAAGAGGAGGACGAAGCCGACCAGGAAGGCCGCCAAGGCGAACGGGCGCCTCACTTAAAGTTCCTCCGGCTGAAGATCAGCATCGAGAGCAGCAGGATGGCCGAGGTGTAGATCAGGCCGTAGAGGATGGATTGCCACCAGATGGTCACCTCATCGGCGTAGAGGGCCTGCTCGACGGACTGATGAAAGACCCCCAGGTTGGGCGTGACGTGGGCCGCCCCCTGGGCCAGGTAGTAGCTCAGCGGCAGCGGCGTGCCGGTTTCCAGGGCCGTGTCGCGGACGTTCTCGGCGAAGAGAACGATATCCTCGTTCAGGCGGCCCGCGATGAAGGTGAGGACGGTGAAGAACATGCTGAGCGTCGGGGTCGAGAAAGCCGAATAGAGGATCGAGAAGGCCGTGACGATGGCCAGCTCGATCGCCGTGGCGGCCACGACCGGCATGATGTTCCGCGTGGGGGGGAAGCCGTCCCACCAGAGGAGGCCGACCAGAGCCTTGGCGGCTGAGAGGAAGAAGGTGGTGAAGACGCCCCGCTCGGCCTCCATGGCGGCGTACCAGTGAATGACGAAAAGGAAGAAGACCGACATGACGACGACGTTGACGTAGATCGTCATCAGGAGGCCGAAGTACTTGCCCAGGAGGAACTGCCAGCGATGGATAGGCTTGGAGACGAGGGTGTAAATGGTGCGTTTTTCGAGCTCGTTGTAGACGAGCGTCACGCCGACGAAGATGGCGATCGCGACGCCGAAGAAATTGATGGCGGCGAAGCCGAGGTCCTTGACGATCTTGTCGCGCGAGGCCACGGTCAGCTCGCTTAAAACCCCCGAGGCCCCGATCAGGATGAGCGAGAAGATCAGAACGACGTAAAGCACGCGGTTGCGGACCGCTTCCTTAAAGGTGTTGACCGCGATAGCCCGGACTTGATTCATGCGCCCTTGCCGCCCACCTCGCTGACGAAGTACTCCTCCAGCGTCTGTCGATGAGGCGTCAGCGAGATGACCTCCCCTCCCTGGGCCAGCGTCTCGCGGATCAACTCATCAACGCCCCCCTTCTCCTCCAGAATGGCCAGATAATCCCCCTTGGACTCCACCAGGTTTCGCATGCGGGGCCGCCAGGCCTCAATCCGCTCGGCGGAGAGTCCTCGGAAGACGATTTCCCAGGAGCGCACCGTGCCGGACAGGAGCTCCGCCAGATGGCCGATGGCCTTGAGCTGGCCCTTGTCGAGGATGGCCACCCGGTCGCAGATCAGTTCGGCGTCCTGAAGGATGTGGGAAGAAAAGAGGACGGTCTTGCCCTGGGCGCGGAGGCTGATGATCAGGTCCCGAATGTCCTTGCGCCCGAGGGGATCGAGGCCCGATTGAGGCTCGTCGAGGAAAACCAGGTCCGGGTCGTTCAGAAGGGACTGAGCCAGGCCGATCCGCTGATTCATCCCCTTGCTGTAGCCCCGAAGGGGGAGATTGGCGGCGTGTTCGAGGCCGACGCGGGTGAGAAGCTCCTCGATCTTCTTTCGGCGAGCGGCCCTGGCCATGCCATAAAGCTGGCCGTAGAAATCCAGGAACTCCCAGCCGCGGAGGTAATCATAGAAGTAAGGGTTCTCCGGCAAGAAGCCGATGCGGCGTTTGACGTGCAGGTCGCCGAGGGGACGGCCCAGAATGCGGGCCCGGCCGGCCGTCGGGAAATGAATTCCCATCAGGATTTTGAGCGTGGTCGTCTTGCCGGCGCCGTTGGGGCCCAACAGGCCGAAGATCTCCCCCTGCTGGACCTGCATGGTCAGATGATCCAGGGCGACGGTTTTGCGACCGGCCAGGCGGAGCTTGAGGCGGCCATGCTCGACGTCCAGGAAGTCGCGGACGTAAATCTTGGTGAGCTTTTCGACTTCGACGACGGCCATCACTGAATGCGACCCGGATGACGGGGGTATCCATACCCGATCCGGACATCCTTCAAAATAAATCGGTTATGATAGATCGTGGCCGCGGCGGCCTGTCAACCGAAACGGGGGCGATCGCCCAAGCCAGTCGTGAAATCCTTCACGAGGTCGGCGGGCTGCCGGTCTTGTCGGCCGCCGGCCCCGGGGGCCGATCCCGGACGGCTGCTCGTGGGCTGCGGGAGTCGGGCCGGTTTGACAAATTGCCCCCCGGCGGCCTAGATTGAAGGTGAACGGGGGCGGAGAGAGTTTTCTGATTACCGGGGACGTGATCCCGGAAGCGGCTGGAACATGGCCGAGGTGGCCCCCGAGATCCTCGCCGAGCGCGAGAGCCTCCGCGACGCGCTGGAGGCCAATCCCGCTGATCCCATCACCCATCTGAAGCTCGCCCAGCTTGAAGCGCGCCTCTGGACTCAGGATCATGAAGCCGCCGACCTTAAGCAGCTTCTGGGGCACGTGGAGACGGCGCTGTCGGCCCTGCCGGCCGAACGCCGGCCGCAGGTCGCCCGATTCCTTCTTCAGCTTCATCAGACGGGGGCGGGGGTGGCCGAGCCCGTCCGGTCCGGCCAGTTCCCGCACGTTCTGGCGCTGATGTCGAACCGGCCCTTGCCGGAGGACAACGGGCTGCGACCGCCGGAAGTTCCAGCCTCGCCCGAGCCCGCGCCGAAGGTCGCCGAGGCGCCCGTCCCGGCCCATGAGCCGCCCGCCGCGCGGGCCGAGGTCGCTCCGGAACCCGAAGAGCCCCCGGCGCCGGCGGCTCCGCCCTCGGCGGCGCCCATGGCCGCCTCGACCAGCCCGGCCGCGGGCAGCTCGGCTCCCGCGGGGGTTATTTTCAAGGAAGTCGACGTTGGGAACGTCACGACGGACAAGCTCAAGGTGTGGCTGGGGGAGCATCGGCTGGAGGAGCTGGCGAGCGCCTATCCGTTGATCGACAACTTCGCCACCAGCCGGCTGATCGTGGAGCGTATCTCGGCCGCGCGGAGCCCTCGGGCGCTGGCGGCCCTGGTCCATATTCTCGCCCACGAGCACGATGCCAAACGGCGGGCAGCGATCAAGGCAAAGATACTGGGATTTGAAGAATCGGCGTTGGAGGCGGGGCTGAGTTACAGTCCGCTCGACGTCAAGCATAAAGCCACCGTCGTCGAGCTTCTGGCTGAAAGGAAAACGGGGGCCGGCGTGGCGGCGTTGCGCCGGGCGTTACGCGACCCCGACGCCCACGTCCGCGAGCAAGCCTTGGTGGGGCTGGGCAGTCTGATCAAACGGGGACCGGAGTGGATTCGCGAACTGGGACGGATCGTCGCCGAGGACCGCCATCCGCAAGTGCGGCTGGCGGCGGCCAAGAACCTGGAGCTGATCGATAGCCCGGAGGCCTTCCAGGAGTTGGATCGAGTGGTCAAAGGGGCCGAGATTGACGAGGCCATCCGCGGGGTGCATCGCCGGCTGACGGAGAAGTTCATCACGTCTCACACCGGCGAACGGCTCGCACAGCATCGCGCCCGGAAGGAAAAGGCGCACAAGGTGCGGCAACGGCGAGCCCTCCCGTCGATCAACGTCAAACAGGTGGCCTCGATGATGGCGGTCGTGGCGGCCCTGGCCGCCGCCGGCTATTTTACCTACGCACAATATCGTCGAATGAATCCCCCGACAGCCTCGACGGGCGCGCCCCCCCAGACCGGCATCGACATTCTGGCCGGGTTCCAGGGAGTGATCCCGCCCCCGTGAGCCCCAGCGGATCGGCGGCCCTCGCCTCCAACGTCGCGTTTGACCCGGTGGGAGAGTTTCCCAGTCTCCGGGACCGCGTCTTTCTCAACCACTCGGCCGTGGCCCCGCTGCCTGCCCGCACGGCTGGCGCGATGGCCCGTTGGCTGGAGCAGGCGCAGGCTTCGGTCGCCGAGGATTGGGCCGGATGGGCGGCGGCGCTGCGGCGGGCCCGGACGCAGACGGCCCGGTTGCTCGGCGCCAAAACCGAAGAGATCGCGTTCGTCCACAACACGACGCACGGGCTCCTCTGCGTGGCCAACAGCCTGCGCTGGCGCCCGGGGGATAACGTCGTCACGGCCGCCCATGAATTCCCCGCCAACGTGCATCCGTGGCGCAATCTGGCCGCCCGGGGGGTCGCCTTGCGTGCGGCGCCGGAGCGGGAGGGCCGGTTTGACGTGGCGGACTTGGCCGGGCTGATCGACCGCCGGACGCGGCTGGTGGCGGTCTCGCTCGTCCAGTACTCGACGGGCTTTCGGATGCCCGTCGAAGCGCTGGCCGAAATTTGCCGCCCGCGCGGGATTCTCCTCTGCCTGGACGGGATACAAGGGATCGGCGCGCTAGCCGTGGACGTGGACGGTCTGGGGTGCGATTTCCTCGCCGCCGACGGACACAAGTGGCTGCTGGGGCCGGAAGGTTTTGGCGCGCTTTACGTGAGAGCCTCGGCTTTGGATCAGCTCAACGAGGCGATGACGGGTTGGCAGGGACGCCTGCATCCGGGCCACTACGACGACCTCGCCCAACCGCTCAAACCGACAGCCGAGCGATTAGAGGAAGGGACGCGGGCCCTGGGTCTGGCCATCGGCTTCGAGCAATCGACGGGGCTCCTGCTGGAAGTCGGTCTGAGGCGCGTCTGGGAGGCCATCGAGGGCCTGACCGACCAATTGGTCGCCGGCTTGAGGAGCCTGGGGTTCACGGTAATTTCCCCGCGAGGCCCGGCCGAGAAATCGGGCATCGTCGCCTTCGTCGAGGACGGGATGGACGCGACGCAATGGCAGCGGGCGCTGGCCGAGCGGAAGATCTTCGTCGCTGCCCGGCGAGGGTGGCTGCGCGCCTCGCCACACTTCTACAATCAGCCGCGTCAGATCGAGGCCTTGCTGCAGGCGTTGCGGGAGCTCAAGCTTGGGCGGGGCGTCGCCGGCCTCGCCTGACGGGCGAGAGGTCCCGCCATGGGATGAAACCGCGGAGCTTCACGGAATCATAAGCCGACCGGCCGGGGGGCATCCGAGGGCTCTCAGGACGATCGCATGACACCGGCCCCGACGGCGGTCTTCTTCGATGCCCGGGCCATTCGGCCCGGCATGACCGGCGTCGGGCGCGCGACGCTGGCGCTGCTGCGCGCCCTGGCCGAATTACGGCGAGCCGATCCGAGCCGATTAGGCCTTCGGGCCGCGGTCCTCGCGAGCTCGTTGGAGGCGGTGGGAAAAGATTCATCGCTGGCCGGGGTCGTTTGGGAACCGACCTCGATTGATTATGAATCTCATCCGTGGGGCGATATCGGGCTGCGATTCAGGCTCGCGCGTCGGGTCCGGCGAGATGAGGTTTATCACGGCCCCGCCTTTATCATCCCCGGCGGGGGCCAGCCGTTCCCGCGCGTGGCGACGATCCACGATCTGGGGGTGTTCGCGCGTCCGGAGGATTTTCCCCCTCGCTTCGCCAAGTATCTGCGATGGCGGATCGGGGGAGCCGTCGCCAAGGCGACCCGCCTGATCGTTCCGACGGCGGCCGTCGCCGCCGAGCTGGCCGAGCGTTATCCTCGGGCCCGCGGCCGCCTGCGCGTCGTCCCGGATGCCCCGATCGTGGGGCCCGACCCCTGGGGAGCCGGTTCCCTCTCGGCCGCGCCATCCTTCCGATGGCCGCCGGGAGGCTATTTCCTCACCGTGGGGACCTTCGAATCCCGCAAGGACCCGCTGACGGCGGCCCATGCGCTGGCGAGGCTCGGCGGTGACCCGGGCGGCGGCGCCGCCGGTCCGGAGTGGATTTGGGTGGGCGCTCCGGGTCACCGGGCCGACGAGATCAACCGCGGGCTTGCGGCTCTTCCTCTGGGGGGGCGGTTTCGAGCCGTCGGGGCCCAGAAGGCCGAAGTGGTCGGCGGGCTGATGGCCGGCGCGCTGGCTTTCATTTACCCATCGCGCTACGAGGGTTTCGGCCTGCCGCCGCTTGAGGCAATGGCGCGCGGGACGCCGGTGATCGCGTCGGACTTGCCGGCCCTGCGCGAGGTGCTGGGCGAGGGAGCGTTGTATTTTCCGCCGGGGGACGCCGCCGCGTTGGCCTTGGTCCTGAATCGATTGATCTTCGAGCCCGGCCTTCGGGAAGGCTTGCGACAGCGGGGCCGCGCGCGGGCCGAACAATTCAAATGGTCGCGAACGGGCGAGGCGACGCTTGCCGTCTATGAGGAAGCCCGCCGGGCGCAGGCGGGCGGCGGCCAATGAGGCCTCCCCTCCCCGGAGCTCCTCAGGGCCTGGAGTTCATCTTTCGAGTTGAAAAGGGACGAGACGGCTCATTTACTACCTTCGTTCTTGGCCCGCGCGAAACCTACCGACTTCAACACCATGCCCGCCCCCTTGACGGACGCTCGGTCCCACCGTCTGGCGGAGATCATCGCCGCCATGGCCGGCCGCCGCGTCCTCGTCGTCGGCGACGTGATGCTGGATCGCTATCTCTGGGGTGACGTCCACCGCACCTCGCCCGAAGCCCCGGTTCCCGTTGTGCGGCTCGCCTCCGAGACAACGAGGCTGGGGGGGGCGGCCAACGTCGCGGCCAACCTCGCGGCGCTCAGGGTCGCCCCGTTGCTGATCGGCGTCGTCGGGCGCGACGAGCCGGCGGCGGAGCTTCGACGACACTGCGAGGCGCTCGGTTCGGGCGAATCGCGCCTGGTCGCCGACCCGACGCGCCCGACAACGCTCAAGACGCGCGTCCTGGCGCTCAACCAACAATTGCTCCGGCTGGACCACGAACTCGAGGCGCCCATCGGGGAATCGGTCGCGCGGGCTGTGAAGCGACACGTTGAGGCGTGCCTGCGCGAGGTGGCGTTGGTGGTGATCTCGGATTACGGCAAGGGCGCCTTGACGCCGGCGGTTGTCCGGCGGTTGATCGGCGGGGCGCGACGTCGCGGGCTGGCCGTGGTGGTCGATCCCCACGGGCCGGATTACACGCGCTATCGCGGCGCGAGCGTGATCAAGCCGAACAAGCCCGAAGCGGAGGCGGCCTCCGGCGTTAGGATCGATTCGCTGCCGGCGATGGCGCGGGCGGCCCAACGGCTGGCCGCGGCGGCCGCCTGCCCTGCGGTGGTGATCTCGCGGGGAGGAGATGGCGTCTCGGTGTTCGAGAGGGGGAAACGCCCCGTTCATCTGGCGGCGCAGGCGCGGGCGGTCTATGACGTGACGGGGGCCGGGGATTCCTTCGTCGCCGCGATGAGCGCGGCGCTGGCGGCCGGAGCGACGCTGCGCGAGTCGGCCGAGTTGGGCAATCTGGCCGGATCGGCCGTAGTGGGCAAGCTGGGGGCGGCCTCGGTGGAGCCGCGGGAGCTGATGGAGGCGCTGCGGCCGGGCTCGCCGGGGCAGAAACTGCGCTCGCCGCGTCAGCTCAGGGGCGAAATCGAAGCCTTGCGGGCCGCGCGCAAACGGATCGTCTTCACCAACGGCTGCTTCGACCTGATCCATCTCGGACATATCAAGTTCCTGGAGGCGGCGCGTCGGCTGGGGGACGTTCTCATCGTCGCGCTGAACACCGACCGAAGCGTCCGGCGGATCAAGGGACCCCCGCGGCCCGTCCTCGATGAAGAGGCCCGGTTGGGATTGCTGGCTTCGCTGGACTGCGTCGATTATCTGGTGTTGTTCGACGAGGACACGCCGGAACCGCTCCTCCGCCAATTGCGGCCGGACGTCCTGGTCAAAGGCAAGGCGCGCGGGCGGGGAACCGTCGTCGGGCGGGAGATCGTCGAGCGCCAGGGGGGTCGCGTCGAGCTGATCCCCCAGTTGGGGGACGTGGAGACGGAGACCCTGATCGCCCGGATCGCGCGCGAGGCCGCCGGCGGCCGAAGAAAGAGGTCCTCGGCTCGATGAAGCTTCGTCAAAAGATCGAGGATGAGATGGCCGAACACGCCGGCGACCTTGAGCGCCTGCGCCCGCTTATCCCGGTCATCGAGCGGCTGGCCGAGCGGATCGTCGCCGTCCTCAAATCCGGCGGCAAAGTGTTGGCCTGCGGCAACGGCGGCAGCGCCGCCCAAGCCGATCATTTCGTGGGCGAGCTGGTGGGCCGGTTCCGCGCCGAGCGGCGGCCGCTGCCGGCCGTGGCGTTGACCGCGGCCACGGCCGGCCTGACGGCCATCGCCAACGATTACGGCTACGCGGAAGTTTTTGCACGGCAGGTGGCGGCCCTCGGGCGATCGGGGGACGCGCTTCTGGCGCTCTCGACAAGCGGCAGCTCCCTCAATCTGCTGCAAGCGTTGGAGCGAGCCCGCTCGCTGGGGATGACGACGCTGGGGCTGGCCGGGCGGGACGGAGGTGCGATGGTCTCGCTCTGCGAAGTCTGCGTGACGATCCCGTCGGCGTCGACGGCGCGGATTCAGGAACTGCATCTTTTCATCATTCACGTTGTGTGCGAATGGGTGGATCAAGCCTTCGCCGGCGCCGGATCGGGCCCGGCCACGGGCGACGCGTGACGGGAGAGAGACCATGCGCGTGGAACGGACACCGCTGGAGGGATTGCTGATCCTGCATCCGGAGGTCTTCAGCGACGCCCGGGGGTTTTTCTTTGAAAGTTACAACGAGGAGAAGTTTCGACGCGCGGGCGTTCCGACGCTCTGGGCGCAGGACAATCACGCCCGCTCGGTCCGGGGGACGCTTCGGGGGCTGCACTTCCAACGCGGGCCGGGCCAGGCCAAGCTGGTCCGCTGCGCGCGGGGTCGCCTCTGGGACGTGGCCGTCGATATCCGGCCGGATTCGCCGACGCTGGGCTGCTGGCACGCCGTCGAGCTTTCCGAAGACAACAAGACGATGTTCTTCATTCCCGTCGGCTTCGCCCATGGGTACGCCGTCCTGAGCGACGTGGCCGAAACCCTCTATAAATGCAGCAACATTTATGTTGCCGAACTGGAGGACGGCCTCCGGTGGGACGACCCCGACCTCGCCATCCCCTGGCCGGTCGAACAACCGATCATCTCCGAGCGCGACCGCGCGGCCCCGAGTTTCCGGGAGTATCTGGCGGGTCGACGGGCCTCGGCGTAGAGGGGGCGGGGTCAGAGCGTCGCCCGACGGAGACGGAGAGCGTTGCCGACGACGGAGACGGAGCTGAAACTCATCGCGGCGGCGGCGATCATGGGATTGAGCAGCAGGCCGACCAGCGGATAGAGCAGGCCCGCGGCGATGGGAACGCCGAGCGCGTTGTAGATGAAGGCGAAGAAGAGGTTCTGGCGGATGTTGCGCATGGTGGCGCGGCTCAGCCGTCGAGCGCGGACGATCCCCCGCAGATCGCCCTTGACCAGCGTAATCCCGGCGCTCTCCATCGCCACGTCCGTCCCCGAGCCCATGGCCACGCCGACCTGGGCGCGGGCCAATGCGGGGGCGTCGTTCACGCCGTCGCCGGCCATGGCGACAACGCGGCCTTCTCCCTGAAGGCGTTCAACGATCCGGCTTTTATCCTCGGGCAGCACCTCGGCCTCCACGTGCTCGATGCCGAGCTTGCGCGCCACGGCCTCGGCGGTGCGTCGATTGTCCCCCGTCAGCATGACGACGTGGAGGCCCTCCCGTCGCAACAACTCCAGCGCCTCCGGCGTGGTCCCCTTGACCGGATCGGCGACGCCGATCAAGCCGGCCAGCCGACCGTCGGCGGCGATGTACATGACGGTCTGAGCCTCAGCCCGCAGCTCGACGGCGTCGGCTTCGACCGAGCCGATCTCAACGCCCAAGTCAGCCATGAGCTTAGCGTTGCCCACGGCCGCCGCCCGGGGTCCCACGCGCCCCCGCACGCCCTTCCCCGTGACGGATTCGAAGTCCTGAACGTGCGCCGGCTGCGCGCCGCGTTC
The DNA here is from genome assembly GCA_964463045.1 of uncultured Candidatus Sumerlaeota bacterium. Classification (GTDB taxonomy): domain Bacteria; phylum Sumerlaeota; class Sumerlaeia; order MVZB01; family JAJFLK01; genus CAYXAU01. Next base: position 73,294 of record CAYXAU010000014.1, read on the forward strand.
CCGGGCGCCTTGGACGATCGAGGCCGCCAAGGGATGCTCGCTGGCTTGCTCAAGCCCCGCGGCCAGGGCGAGCAGCTCGGATTCGGCGATCCCCTCCGACGGCTTGACGGTCACCAGTCGCGGGCGGCCTTCGGTCAGCGTGCCGGTCTTGTCGATCACGAGCGTATCGACGCTCTCCATGATTTCCAGAGCCTCGGCGTTCTTGATGAGGACCCCCGCCAGCGCCCCTCGGCCCGCCCCGACCATGATGGACATGGGGGTAGCCAGGCCGAGGGCGCAGGGGCAGGCGATGATGAGGACGGCCACGGCGTTGACGAGCGCATGCGCCAGGCGGGGCTCCGGCCCCCAGAGGCCCCAGACCATAAGCGTCGCCAGGGCGATCACCACCACCGCCGGGACGAAGTAGGCCGAAACCAGATCGGCCAGCCGTTGGATCGGGGCGCGGCTCCGTTGAGCCTCGGCCACCATCCGAACGATCTGGGCCAGAAGCGTTTCGGCCCCGACGCGCTCGGCGCGCATGATGAAGCCCCCGGTGCCGTTGACCGTGCCGCCGGTGACGCGACTGCCGGGCTCCTTGGCCACCGGGACGGACTCCCCGGTCACCATCGATTCATCGACCGCAGAACGCCCGTCCAGAACGACGCCATCGACGGGAACCTTCTCCCCCGGACGGACGCGCAGGCGATCGCCCGGCTGGACCTGGTCCAGGGCGATGTCTTCCTCCTCGCCGTCGGGCCGCAGCCGGCGGGCCGTTTTCGAGGCTAAGCCGAGGAGGGCGCGAATGGCGCTGCTCGTCTCGCGGCGCGCCGCCAGCTCGAGCACCTGGCCGAGCAGGACGAGCGTTACGATGACGGCGGCGGCTTCGAAGTAAACGGAGACCTCGCCCGTGGCCGAGCGGGCCGAAGCCGGAAAGATCGGCTCGGCGAAGACACCCAGCACGCTATAGATGTAGGCGGCGCCGGTTCCCAGGGCGATGAGCGTGAACATGTTGAGCCGCCACGTAACGACGGAGGCCCAGCCACGGACAAAAAAGGGCCACCCCCCCCAGACGATCACAGGCGTCCCGAACAGGAATTGCGTCCAGCCGAGCAGCCGGGGGCCAAGGGCCTCCTGTATCGGCCGACCGGGGATCATCTCCGACATGACGAGGGCGACGAGCGGGGCCGTGAGGCTCGCCGAGACCCAGAACCGGCGCTTCATGTCGCGGAATCCGGCCTCTTCGGCCTCGTCGGCGCCCGCGGCCGCATGCATCGGCTCCAGCGCCATGCCGCAGATCGGGCAGATGCCCGGCCCCACCTGGCGAATCTCCGGATGCATCGGGCACGTATAGAGTCCCTCAGCCTCGGCCGCGGCCGGCGCCGGCGGGATTGCCGGCCGAGCCGGTTGAGCCTCCGGCACCGGGGCCCTGATGAATCGGGCGGGGTCGGCCTTGAACTTGGCCAGGCAGCCGGCGCTGCAGAAGACGTATTCGGCTCCATCGTGCACGTGGCGGTGGCTGGCGCGCGCTGGGTCGACCCGCATCCCGCAGACCGGATCCCGCGTCGGGGCGGGATGGTCCTCCATGGCGTGACTCCTCCCAGGCGGCGAGTCGGGCGATCGCTGAAACGCGTCGGCCGGGCATGCGCAGGTGCGGAACGCCGGCCGGGGCGAACCGAACGCCGTTGGGGGATCATAGCCGAGGGAGAAGGAAGCTTGCACTCCTGGCGTGACCCGTCGCGCCGAAGGCTGATAGAGTGATCCGGGTGAGCCGCGAAGGAGATCAACCATGAGCCAGGCCGAAGCGATCGAGAGAGAGCCGCTCTTGCTGGGGCGCGCCCTTGCCGATGGCGTCCGCCTTTGGACGCTCAACCGGCCGGAGGCGCGCAACGCGCTTTCGACGGAGCTGATGAGCGAGCTCGAAGCGGCGATTGCGGCCGCAGCGGACGATCCGGCCGTCCGCGTGATCATTCTGGCGGCGGCGGGCCCCGCGTTTTGCTCCGGCCACGACCTGCGGGAGCTGCGCGCCCACCCCGAGCAAGCGTTTCAGGAGCGGGTCTTCGAGCAATGCGCCCGGCTGATGTTGGCCCTGTTGCGATTGGGAAAACCGGTCGTTGCGCGCGTCCAGGGGACGGCGACGGCCGCCGGCTGTCAGCTCGTGGCCACGTGCGATCTGGCGGTGGCCTCGACGGAGGCGCGGTTCGCCACGCCGGGCGTCAACATCGGGCTGTTCTGTTCGACGCCGATGGTAGCCCTGAGCCGGGCCGTCGGGCGCAAAGCGGCCCTGGAGATGCTGTTGACGGGCGAAACGATCGACGCCGAGACGGCTCGGCGGATCGGGCTCGTCAATCGTGTGGTCTCTCCCGATCGTCTAGAGGCCGAGGCTCTACGGTTGGCCGGAACGATCGCCGAGAAACCCGCCGCCGTCGTCGCCCTCGGCAAGGAAGCTTTTTATCGACAGGTAGAGATGGAGGTGGAATCCGCCTACGCCTACACGGCGCGCGTCATGGCCGAGAATATGATGGCGCGGGAGGCCGCCGAGGGGATCGATGCTTTCCTGGACAAGCGCGCGCCGCGCTGGGGGAGCGACGGAGCCTCCGAGGCGGGATGAGCGCCTCCGAACCGCCCCGAAATGGTCGGTCTGGAACGCCGTCGGTTGCCGGGGCCGGGGCTTCCGACGGGTTCCGCGCGCGCTGGCGACGCGCGGGCCTCGGGGAGCCCGGGGTCGCGTTCATGCATTGACGGCCGCCGCCTCGGGGGGGGCGACGGGGGCTTCGGGAACGGCTTTGACGAGACTCAGGACGGCATGGCCGGGCTGAGGGTGAAGATCGGCGTCGACGGTGAAGAAGCGGAGCTTGGCTCCCGGTTCGACGACGGCCAGCGGCACGGCCGCCTCGCCGTAATGCTTACGGAAAGCCTCGAAGTCGAACTCCGGCGTCAGGTCGGTCCGCTTAAGGCCGGCCCCCTGGACGAAAAGGCCCGATAGATGCCAATACGTCGCGGCGGGGGAGAATAACTCCCGTCCCTGAAGTCGGCGAGCGATGCCCCCCCGAGCCGTCGGCGTCGAGCCCCCGGAGGGGAGCTGAAAGACATGGGCGCGGCCGAGGACGTGGGCGAATTGCATGCAGGCGAGGGAATTGATCCCCTCGTTGGCGCTCAAGGCCAGAAGCCGGCCGATCCCGGCCAGATCGATCTCGGCCTCGGCCTGTTCCGAGAGAACATTGCCGTAGTAAACGTTGAGCCCCTCCATCCGGGCCGCCGACACGTTGGCCCAGTTGCCGTCGGCGAGCAGGACGGTGAAGCCCTCCTTCTGCAATTGGGCGGCGAGGGCGCGAGCCCAGGAGTGCGCCCCCAGGATCAGTACCCCCTGAGGGTCCGGCTGAGCCAACTTCAATCGGCGCGCCAGAATCGGGGCGCTCAAGCCGTAAAGCGCCACGGTGACAATAATCACCAGAAAGGTGATCGGCGCGACAAGCTCGGCCCGTTCGAGACCACTGGCCGACTCCGTCAGGCGCAGCGTGAAAACCGAGGCCACCGCCGCGGCTACGATCCCCCGCGGGGCCACGCAGGCGAGGAAAAGCCGCTCGCGCCAACTCAGCTTGGACCCCAGCGTCGCCAAGGCGACGCCCGCCGGCCGGGCGAAAAGGACCAGGGCGGCGACAAAAGCCAGACTCGGCAGGGGGAGCCCCGCCACGTCGGCCGGACTCAACCGGGCGGCCAGGACGATGAACAACCCGGAGATCAGGAGGACCTGAAGGTTTTCCTTGAATTCGGCGATGTGACGAATCTCGACGCTGCGCTGATTGGCCATCAGGACCCCCATCACCGTGACGGCCAGCAGGCCGGACCCTTCCTGGAGTTGATTAGCGGCGACAAAAACGGCCAGGACCACGGCCAGCGCCGCCGGGCTTTGCAGGAAATCCGGGATAAAGAAGCGCTTGAGCGTCTGCGTGAGCGAAAAGGCCCCCGCCGCCCCAAGCAAGCCTCCGGCCGCCAGCGTCTTCAAGATCACGATCACGATCGTGGTCGCCGCCGCCCCGGCCTCGCCCGCCAGGATCGCCTCGAACACAAGGAGGGCCAACGTGGCCCCGATCGGATCGATCAGGATGCCCTCCCACCGGAGGATGGAACTGACGGATCGGCTGGGCCGAATCTGACGGAGCAGGGGGATGATGACGGTCGGACCGGTGACCACGAGGATGGCCCCGAGCAAGAGGGCCAGCCGAACGTCGAGACCAAGCCACAGAGCGCCGGTCGCGGCGCTCACGACCCACGTGACCGCCCCGCCGACGAGGATCAGATTGCGGACGGTCGCCCCGATCTCCCGAAGTTCGCTCAGGCGCAAACTCATCCCGCCCTCGAAGAGGATCAACCCGACCGAAAGGGAAACCAGGGGAAGCAGAAGATCGCCGAAAAGTTCGTCGGGCCGGAGCGTCGGACCGGCGGCGAAGCCGAACAGGAGCAGCAGAAGAATCGAGGGGAGCCGCAGCCGCCAGGAAAGCCATTGGGCCCCCATCCCCAGGACGACGATGCTGGCCAGGGCGACGATCAGCGGGAGGTCCATCGGCCGCTCTTCGGCGGGGGGGACGGTGAGGACGCCCCCCTCGGCGCGCCCCGTTGAAGCCCCGCAGGTCGGCGGATTTTATACTGGGTCGGCGCGGGGAACATCAACGGGAGCGATCGAGAGCGTTATTCAAGGTTCGGGCAGCCGCGATGCCTCCGCCGGAAGCGCGGCGGGGATCCGGACAGGCTCCAGAATCCTAAGCTCTTCCCAAGCCCATCTCTGTGGGAGCTCCGCCGGGGGCTCATCTGAGGAGCGCTGCCCCGCCAACGACAGGCAGCGGCCATAGGCCGCGCGCGCGCCGTCGAGGTCGCCTCGGAGCCGGCGATGGAGACCGATCGTGTATTCGGCGAATTCGAGCGCGGTCGGGCTGTCGAGAGCCTCCATTTCCCGCCTGAAGGTGGATTCGTCGATCTCGCCCAAGAGAAACCGAGCCTGGAGGGCGAAGAAAGGGACAAGGGGGGCTTGCAGGGCCGCGCGCGCCCAGAAGCCTCGGGCGGCCTCAAGATCCCCTCGACGCACGGCCTCCATCCGCCCGGCGAGAATCAAGGCGCGCGCGCGAGTGAAGGGATCGGCGCGCTGGTCGGCGGCGACGCGCTCGAAAATCTCCCGGGCGTCGTCCATGTTGGCCAGGTCATCAAGTCTCAGGGCCAGCGTGAGTGCGACGGGAGGTCCCCCCCCGGCCTCGATCGCCCGGGCGATCAAGGCCAGTTCGGCCCCCGTTTGGCCGCGACGGCGGTGAAGCCCGGCCAGTTGCATCAACGCCGTCGGATAGGTCGGATAGAGTTGCAGACTCTCTTCCAGGAGGGATTGTGCCGTTGCCAGGTCGCCCTGGCGTTCACGAAGCCGGGCGAGCGCCGCCATGGCTTCAGGAAAATCCGGCTCCCGTCGCAAAGCCTCCTCCAACATCGCCCCGGCCGCTTCGGCCTCGTCCCGAGCCAGATGGATGATCCCCATGGCGTAGGGGGAGTCGGCGTCCCAGGGGAACTCTCTCATGGAGCGACCATAGGCTTCGAGGGCGGCCTCCTGTTGGCCCGCCTCAGCGAGGGCGCCGCCGATGAAGAAGTTGTGGCGGCTGATTCGGTCCGCTTTGAGGTTCATCCAATCCGGCCAAGCCACAACACAAAGCGCCGCCCAGGCCCCGGCGAGACCCAGAAGCCGGCGGCGCGCCCCGCGACGGCGCGCCTCCCACATCGCCCAGAGCGCCACGGCGGCGAATATCGCCAGCAGCGGCCCCACCGGCAGTCGATATCGATCGGCGAACTTGAACGGGATCAACGACCCCCAGCCCAGGATCAGGAGAAGGGCGGGGAGGGCGCGGGATTTCGTCCAGGGCCCGGCGGCGGCCAAACCGACGAGCCCTAGCGGGCCCACCAGCCAGAAGCCCGGCCAGGGGAGCGAGAGCACCCGCGAATAGCCCCGGTAGGCGTGAACGTCAAACTCTTTGGGGAACTCGCGCGCGTTCAAGAGGAGGAAAAAACGGCGAAAGAGAACCCCCCCGACACCGATGGGATTCTCCCGCAAAAGCGCCACCGTCCGTTCGGCCCAGTACTCCTCGATCTCCTCGCGGGATCGCAAACCGGCCTGGATAGGCTGGCGCATCTGGTTGTCGAAAACGACCCCGGGGGGGATCGGCAACGCCCTGAATTCCGGAGCAAGGCCGGAGTAAAGGCTCCAGGCGGCCTGACGTCTCAAGACCCACTCGCCGGTGATCTGGCGGTTACGGAGGGCGATCGGACCGAGGACGAGGGCCGTCCCCGTAACGAAGCCGGCCACGCCCACGATCGCCCGGCGCCAAGCCGGCCCCGAGGCCCAGAAGACCCAGCCCGCCACAAACGGCAGAAGGAGAAGAAGGTTGGCGCGGGCACCAGCCGAGAGGGCGAGGGCCACGCCCGCCGCCAGGCAGCGGCCTATCCCCAGCCTCGGACTGACCAGAAGGAAGAGGGCCAGCGTCTGGAAGAAGATGGAGAAAGGCTCGGCGTAAGGCTCCCCCTCGTAAACGATCAGGAGCCAATAGCCGGCCGTGAGGCATCCGGCCGTCAGCCCGACGCGGCGGTCCCAGAGTCGCTCGGCGACACGCCCGATCAAGACGGCCCCGAGCGCCCCCAGGGCCGCCTGAGCCCATTTGTAAACGATGGGCGACGGACCAAAGAAGAACTTCAACAGGGCGAGGAAGAGGGGGTAGATCGGAAGGTAATTGCCGACGGAGTCCCAAAGCCAGCGGCCTGAGGCCATCTGCCCGGCCCACTCCTCGTACACCCGGCCGTCGACCAGCGCCACACCGAAGAGGGGATTGGCTGTCGATTCGGCGAGATAGGCCAGCCGGAGCAACAAGGCAAAGACGAACAACCAGAAATAGGGAGCTTGCCGGAGGGACAATCGGCCTCGGCGGGGACGTTCTAAAGCAACGGAATCGCGTGGGGGAGCTGCCGACTGAGCGGAAGAAGCCGCCGACACGTCCCCACCATCCCGTCCGGGGGGGGCGGAGTCAAGCGGCCAAGCCGGGGATATCTGATTAGGCCCGCGATCGTCACCCGAAGAAGGCTCCATCTCGCGCTTCAGAGCGAGCCCCCCTCTTTCTGGAACGCGCAGGTCATACCTCCATCGTCCCCTCAAAGCGATGCTTCGCGCTAGCCGCCTGACATCGCCCCCTTCTGGAGTGCGCAGGCCATGCCTGCGCCTTTCCCGGCGAAGCCATGCTTCGCCGAGGCGGCGTCGCGCGGAGCGCATCGGGCGCCGGGCATGGCCCGGCGGGCGAAGGCGGCGGCATGGCCGCCGCACTCCACAAAAGCGTTGCGAAGGGAGAGCAGGAAACCCGGCCCGAAGCCGGCGCGCACGCTTTTCCGACTGGTCTCTTGAAGCGGAGGCCGCTAGACTGGCTCGTCATGCGTCGAGGCATAAGGCCATGGGGCTAGAGTCCCTCAGCGACAACTTGCCGGACCTCGAAGCTAAGTTCGATCGGCTGCTGGCGCGATTCGGCGAGCTGGGTCGTGTGCTCGTCGCCTATTCGGGGGGGGTGGATTCGACGCTCGCGCTCAAAGTGGGCACGCTCGCGCTGGGAGACAATTGCATCGGCGTGACGGCCCGATCGGAGAGCCTGGCTGACGAAGATTTGGAGTTGACCCTTCGCGTGGCGCGCGAGCATGGGCTCCGGCAGGAGATCATCGAATACTCCGAGCTGGGCATCGAGCACTACGCGGCCAATCCCGTCAATCGGTGCTACTTCTGCAAACATGAGCTCTATAGCCGCCTCCAGGGCCTGGCGCGTCGGTTCGGCGTCACCGCCATTGTCGACGGGACCAACGCCGATGACGCCGGCGATTACCGGCCCGGTTCGCTCGCGGCCGAGGAGCTTCAGGTCCTCAGCCCCCTTAAGGAGATCGGGCTGGGCAAAGCCGAAATCCGGGCCCTGGCGCGGCGCCTGGGCCTCCCCAACTGGGATAAACCGGCGGCGGCGTGCCTCTCCTCGCGCGTTCCCTACGGTGAACCGATCACGGCCGAGAAGCTCCGCCAGATCGGCGAGGCCGAGGCGTTTCTGCGGGGCCTGGGGTTCGCTCAAGTGCGCGTCCGTCATCATGACCGGATCGCGCGGCTGGAGGTCGCTCCGGAGGACATCGCGCGGCTCGCCGCGCCGGAGACACGCGGGCTCGTGCTGGATCGCCTGCGAGCCCTCGGCTTCCAGTTCGTGACGGTCGATCTGGCTGGGTATCGAACGGGAAGCCTCAACGAAATGCTGGCGGGGGCCATACGCAGGCTTTGAAACGAAGAACTACGGATTGGCACCCGGCGAGGGGGAAGTTTCGCCGTTGGCCCTGCCCGAGGGACGGGCGCCTCCAAGGTCTCCAAAGGTGGTCAGAGTCAGGGGATAAGAAGGGGGAGCGGTGAGTCCAGGCGGTCCAGATCCGGCCCAGGCCGCCGGGCTCCGTCATCAGGGGATTGGCGCTGACGTGAAGATCGTCCTCCCAGAGAAACCCTACCGCGAAGGGCCGGGTCAGAAGCCGCGGCTCATCCACTTTACGATTCGCTCATGACCCGTTCAAGTTGGAGCAAAGGGGGGAGCCGGGTCGAACCAGGGGAGACCATTTTGTGTAACCCGGTTCACATATGAATGGGTAATAGGCTTCTCCAAGGCGTCGATCGACTCGCTGAGCCGGAGCCTCCGCCGGTCGAGCGCCGCCGGGTGATGGACGCAAACCATTGAAAACAAATGGCTTATATCGAAGTCCGGTAGGGGGATAGATTCCCTCCTGAAGCCCGGGGGGGGCTGGCACTGGCCTTGCGGGAGTAGAAGGCGCGCATCCCCAAGACACATTGGGGGCGGACATTCCGAAGGAGGTAGGATGAGATGAGGTTCGCGCGAAAGGCCAAGGGGTTCACCTTGGTCGAGATCATGATCGTGGTGGCGATTATCGGTATCGTGATTGCCATCGCGGTTCCGGGTTTCATCCGCGCCCGTAGCCAGAGCCGGATGAAATCCTGTCAGGAGAACCTGACGAAGATCGACGGGGCGAAGGAACAGTACGCCCTGGAGCAGAATGTGGGCCCGGGCACCGATGTGGCCTGGGACGACATCGTTGACAGCTCCGGCGCGGGCAAAGGCTATCTGAAGAAGGAGCCCAACGAGCCGTCGGGCGGCGCCTACACGGTCAACGTCATCGGGGAGGATCCGACGTGCGACACCGGCTTTCCAGGCCATAGCCTGGTCGAGGTCGGTGACGTGGTGACCGAGGTCGAGAGCTAAGCCGAATCGGCTCAGCCGAGATGTCGGCTCAGTGGTCGATGGCGGGCGGGAGAACGCAGCCCGCCCGCCATCAACCCGAAACCGAGCCCGCAAAGGGGGGAAGAAAGCAGGCATTCGCCACGGCAGGGGTGGCGAGGACGACCTGACGCAAGGCGAGCGGCGTCCTTAAACCCTCGGGGGAGGAACCGAACGGCGATGAACGAGACCTTTGGATTCCCAGCCCTCGATCGAGCCTGCCGGCCTACGGCGGCCCGCCAGCGCGGCTTCACGCTGATTGAAATCATGGTGGTCGTGCTCATCACGGGGATCGTGGTGGCGATCGCCGTGCCGGGTTGGTTCCGCCAGCGGACGCTCGGCCAACAGCGCACGTGCCAGGAAAACCTGACCAAGATCAACGGGGCGAAGCAGCAATGGGCCTTGGAGGAGCGCAAGGCCGCCGACGCCGTCCCGGAGTTGACGGACCTGTTCAAGGAGGACAAGTCGGGTTACCTCAAGACGCGCCCGAGATGCCCGGCTTCCGGCGTTTACGAGATCAAATCCGTGGCCGAGGACGCCACCTGCTCGATCACGACGCCGCTGGATCACAACGCCCCGCCGGGCACCCCCGTCGAATTCAAAGACGAATAAGCCGTCCATCGTCTTCCTTACTTTATCGAAACTCTCTTCTCCCCTCCCCTTGGCCCCGGGTCCGCCCAACCCGGGGCCTTTCCTTGACGGACGCCCCCCCACCGGATCACCCACCCTCCGCTGGGCGAATCGGTTGACGGGCGAGCCCTGCGCCGTTCAGAATGGACCTCATCAGGGGGAGCGAATACGCCCGGCGGCCTCCAGGAGGGCTGGGGAGTCTGCTGAGGAGGGGAGTGGACTCGTGGCCTTGCATGTACGGAAACTGCTGGAGGGGATGCTCAAAGTTGGAGCCTCCGACCTCCATTTGAAAGTGGGTCAGAAGCCGACGATCCGATTGCACGGGGTCCTGCGGGCGATCGAGCATCCGGTGATCGAGCCGCAAGACACCGAGCAGGCCAATCGGGAGATGATCCCGGAACGGCTCAAAGAGGGCTTTGCCCGCGTGGGGACGGTGGACTATTCCTACGGCCTCAGCCCGACGGAGCGGTTCCGGATCAACGCCTATCATCAGCGGGGGTTCGTCTCGCTGGCCATCCGGACGGTCAATACGACGATCCCGACGTTTGAGGACCTGCATCTGCCGCCTATTCTTCAGCGGATGACGGAGTTCCGCCGGGGGATGGTGCTCGTCACCGGGATCACGGGGAGCGGCAAATCGACGACGCTCTCGGCGATGATCAGCCTCATCAACCGGACCCGCCGGGAGCACATCATCACGATCGAGGACCCCATCGAATACCTCTACCAGGACGACAAGTGCATCATCGACCAGATCGAGGTCGGCTCCGACGTGACGGATTTCAAGATCGCGCTGCGGCACGCGCTCCGGCAGGACCCCGACGTGATCCTGCTCGGGGAGCTGCGGGATCGGGAGACGATCGAGACGGCGATGCACTGCGTGGAGACGGGCCACCTCGTGCTGAGCACGCTCCACACGCCCGACGCCAAGCAGACGATCCTCCGGATTCTGCATTTCTTCCCGGTCGAGGATCAGAAGCTCGTCAACGAACAATTGGCGATGAATTTGCGGGGGGTCGTCTGCCAGCGCCTGTTGCGAACGGCCGACGGCCAGGGTCGGATCCCCTGTTGCGAGATTCTGATCGTGACGCCGATCGTGCAGAAGCTCATCCGCGAGGAACGCTACGACGACATCGAGCTGGTGTTGCAGAACCGCGAGGACGGCATGCAATCCTTCGACGGCAACCTGGTCGATATGGTGCGCTCGGGGACGGTGACCGAGGAAGAGGCCCTGGGGACGGCCCACGACGACGCGGCCTTCCGGCGGGCGCTCACCGGCCGGGCGGCCGGCGGCGATCGCCGGACGCTGATCCGCTCATCCTGAGGGACGGGGGCGGCGGCGCTCAGGAAGAGGGCTCGCCCCAAAGACGCGAGAACGCCGGGACGTTCCGATGAAGGAGCCGAAATTGATTCCATCGTCAACGCGACGAGGGAAACCGGTATTTGAAATTTACTTTGTGAACCGGCGACTTTGTGATCCAATAATGCATTTGAAGGTGAAGGCGGATGGGAATGAATACGACGGATCGTGAAATCATTCATTGCGACGACATTCGCAAGCAGTACGTGATGGGGGAAGAGATCGTCCACGCGCTCGACGGCGTGACCCTGCGGATTGGTGGTGGCGAGCTGGTGGCGATCCTGGGTCACTCCGGCAGCGGGAAATCCACGCTGATGAACGTCCTGGGTTGCCTCGACACGCCGACGAGCGGCCGCTATTTCCTTGACGGGCGAGACGTGAGCCGGCTCACCGACAACGAGCTGGCCGAGGTCCGCAACCGGAAGATCGGCTTCGTCTTTCAGACGTTCAACCTGCTGTCGAGAACGACGGCGCTGGAGAACGTCGAGGTGCCGCTCTTTTACCGCGGGGAATCCGGCGCCCTCGCCCGAAGGAAGGCCACCGAGGCGCTCGACGTGGTCGGGCTCGCCAATCGCCTGCATCACCTGCCCAGTCAGCTCTCGGGCGGTCAGCGCCAGCGCGTCGCCATCGCCCGGGCGCTCGTCACGCAGCCCTCGATCGTGCTGGCCGACGAGCCGACGGGGAACCTGGACACGGCGACCGGAACGGAGATCATGCAATTGTTTCAGGAACTGAACGAGGGGGGCGTCACGATCATCATCGTGACGCATGAGCCCGACGTGGCGCGCTATTGCCCCCGCCAGATTCACATCCGCGACGGCAAGATCATCCACGACGGGGCGGCCGTTCCGTTCGTCGAAACCGCCGCCGCCTCCTCTCACGCTTCGAGCTGAGACGGGACCGGCGGCTCAATCGGCGCCAAAGTAGCGCCGGCGTTGGGCTTTCAGAAACTCGACGGACTGACGAATCTCGTCCAGGCCGTTCATCCCGTCCTCGACTGAAATCCAGCCGGCAAAGCCAACCTCGGCCAGAATGCGAAAGATCGCGTCATAATCGTTGAGGCCCCGGCCCGTGACGCCGTGCAGGAGCTTCTCCGAATAACCGGTCGTCCCTTCGGTCCGGCGCAAGTCCTCCAGCGTGGCCCCCGGGGCGAGATACCGATCCGAGGCGTGCATGGTGACGACCCGATGCTTCACCTTCTCCAGAAAGGCGACCGGATCGTAGCCGCCGACGACGGCATTGGAAGGATCATACTGAACGCCGAACATCGGCGAATCGATCCGGCCGATGATTTCGAGAAAGATATCCTCCGGCTGGGCGAACTCCGCATAACGCCAGGCCCCGTCCTTATAATGGTTCTCCATGCAGAGCGTGACCCCCTGCCGCTCGGCGTATTCCAGCGAGCGGAGGATGCCGTCCACGGACCGCTCGATACCCTCCCGGCGTCCCAAGCCGGGGTAAGCCTGGCCGCTCAGCGTGCGGCAGAAGCTCGTCCCGAGTCGGACGCAGAGGTCGATTGCGCGACACTGGCGCTGGACCTGCCGGCGGCGTTCGTCGGGGTCCGGGTGGGTGAAGTCGGGGGAGAAACAAAGCATTGACGACGCCTGCCCCGTCTCGCGCATCACGCCGAGCACGGGCAGGACGCCGTCGTCGTCGAGGCTCCGGAAGAACCCGTCGTAGTGCTCGACCCCCTCGCCGCCGAGCGTCGCCGCGGACCGAAGCCAGTCCAGATAATCCATCCGTCCGGCGCAAAGATCGTCGAAGTAACACTTCGGAAAGACGCTGATGCGAGGAATTCTCATCCGACGGCGAAGCTCGCCCGGCCGTTTGTTCGATGGGGTCTTCCACTTTTTGTCGTCTTCAAAGAGATAACCACGGAGACACCAAGACGCAAATAGATCATTTCACGATGTCGAAATGTGGGGTTCGGAACTTCGGGTAAGTCATCGTTGCGGCCCATCGGGTCCTAGCGGCTTTGCGGTCGGTCTTAAGCCACGTTTTCCGGGACTTACCAATTGGGGGGAGCCCCGACGGGGTATTGTTCCAGGTCAAGGACGGCGCCGGTGACGCAGGCGCTCGCGTCGGAGGCGAAGTAAGCCACCGCTTGCGCGACGTCCTCCGGCGTCAGGAGGCGCCCGAAGGGGCGCGTCTTGAGCGCCTCCTGGATCCAACCCTCGTCCTTCCCTTCCTCGCGTTTGACGCGGATTTCCCCCTCGGTCAGCGTCCAACCGACGTTGATCTGATTCACGCGAATGCGATAGCGATTGAGGTAACTGGCCGCATTCTTCGTCAGCGTCATGAGCCCCCCCTTGGAGACGGAGTAGGCGGCGAGTTTCGGCTCGCCGATGTAAGCGTTGACCGAACCGATATTGACGACCGAGCCCCCGCCGCGAGCCCTCATTAGGGGGATGCACGTCTGGAGACAGATAAACGGGGCGCGGAGATTGACGGCCATAACCACGTCCCACATTTCCATGGGCGTGGATTCGATCGTTCCGCGCGAAGTATTGGCGGCGTTGTTGACCAGAATATCGACCCCCCCCAGACGTTGAGCGGCGAAATCGATGAGCGCGCGACACTGAGCCGGTTCGACCAGGTCAGCGCCGCAGAAGAGCGCCTCCCCCCCCGCGCCGCGGATCTCCTCCACGACGGCGTGGCCCCGCCCGGCGTCTCGCCCCGCGACGACAACGCGCGCGCCGAGGGCAGCCAATCGCACCGCGACCCCCTTGCCGATGCCGGAAGTTGAGCCGGTGACGACGGCGATCTTATTCTGGAGCGGACACATAACCACAAGGGGAAGGCGGGAACGCCGTCAATCGCCCGGGATGAGCACGGATTTCACCACCCGGCCGCGATGCATCGCCTCGAAGGCGTCTTTCCAGCCCTCGAGGTTCGTCTTCAGGCCGACGATCCGTTCGGGCAGCAGCAATCCCTCGGCTAGCAGGTGAATCACCTTCTCCCACATCGGATAAGTGTGGCTGAACGACCCTTGAAGGCGCAGGTTCCTCTGCACGAGGGGGTTCATGTCGATCGGAACGGAATCCGGCGACCAGCCGACCTTGACGACCTGGCCGTCCGGGCGGGCCAGGTTGAGCGCCGATTCCAGCGGGCGGCTTGCGCCGGAGGCCTCGCAAACAACGTCAGCCCCCAGCGGCGCGGCCTCTCGAACGATCGCCTCCAGATCTTCGGCCTGAACGTTCACGGCGCGCGTGGCGCCCAGTTCGAGCGCGGCCTTCAAGCGATCGGCGTCGGCGGCCAGGCCGGCGACAATCAGCGGGTAAGCCCCGCTCAGCGCCCCCATCCGGGCGCACAAGAGCCCGATCGGTCCGGGGCCGATCACGACGACGCAATCCCCGGGCCGGATGACGGCGTTGGCGCACATGGCGCTGTAGGCGACGCTGCAAGGCTCGGCGAGACAGGCGAACTCGAAGGGGAGCGAATCCGGGAGGCGATGCAGGCAGCGCGCGGGGACGCGCACGTAGGACGTCATCGCGCCGTGGAGGCCATAACCGAACCCGCGGCGTTGGGGGCAGAGGTTATAGCGCCCGGAGCGGCACATGAGGCACCGGCCGCAAATTTCGGCGGCCGTCTCGCTCACGACGCGGTCGCCCTCGGCGAACCCCCGAACCTCGCGCCCGACGGCCGTGATCGTTCCGGAGAACTCATGACCCAGAATCACCGGGACGTTCACGGGCCAGGAGTGCGTGTTATGGTACTGATGAACGTCGGATCCGCAGACGGAAACGGCCCCGACCCGCAGCAGCACGTCCTCAGGGCCGATCTCCGGTATCGGCATCGGGCGGAGCTCGACCCCCCCCGGGGCCAACGCGTACTGGACGACGGCGGTCTGCTCGGCGGGGCTCATGGATCGGCGGACTCTCTAGCTCGGGCGGCGATAGGGCGTCTTGCGGATTTCGCGCGTGATCTCGGTCAAGACGCTCAGGAGATCATTATCGGCCGTTTTGAACTCGTGCGCATCGATGACGAGCGGGGCCCCCAGGACGACCAGCGGCGCGCCGTGGGCCGGGCATTCGATGGCCTGGCGGATCGAAAGCCCGCCGACGGCCTGAACGGGGATCGAGACGGCCTTGACGACGGCCTCGAGGTCCTTCATCGGGTTGCGGTCGGGCAGCATCCCGCGCTCGTCGTAGCCGGTGTGATGGATGATGAAATCGACCCCGAGGGCTTCCATCCATCGGGCGCAGGCGACGTAATCGTCGGCGGCGAGATCGTCGCCCATGACCTTGAGGCCGTAGTCGCCGGCGGCGTCGACGACCCGCCGGATCGTCGCCTCGTGCGCCCGCCCCATGACGACGACGATATCGGCTCCGGCCTTGGCCATCATCTCGGCTTCCAGGTAGCCGCCGTCCATCGTCTTGAGATCGGCCACGATGGGATGATCCGGGAACCGCGCGCGCAGGCGTTCGACGGCCCGGAGCCCCTCGGCCAGGAGGAGCGGCGTCCCGGCCTCAAGCCAATCGACGCCGGCCGCGACGGCGATTTCGGCCGTGGCGAGGGCTTCGTCGATCGACGTGAGATCGAGGGAGACCTGAACGATGGGGAAATTCAGACGATCGAGGTCTCTCACGCTGATCGGAGGCTCAACCGGCCGATGAAATCGCGGCGTCCAGACGGCAACGATCGACTCGAGGGCAGACCGCCGCAGAAGGCTTCAGCCGGCGCGGGCCGGGCCGGAGCCGGCGGCTTCAGCTTCCCGAATGTCGAGGGCCCGGTAGCCGCCCCGGCCGCGGAAATAGAGAATCAGAATCACGTAACAGATGAACATGATCACGGGGAGCACGGCCACGGTGGAGAGCGCGCGTTTCTTGGCCTCGGCGGTGATCGTCTGGATCTCCTCTTTCTGAGCGGCCCCCAAGGCCGAAACTTTCTCCGGCTCCAGCGCGCGATACTCCCCGAAGACGCTGCGCCGGGCTTCGCCCTGAACCTGCCCATGGAGCTGCGGGTTGCGCTCGGCGAGCATCCGATCGATCCGCGTATCCTGATTCTGCCCGATGAAGACCGAACCCAGGATGCCGACGCCCAGCATGCCGACGCCGGCGATCGTGTTGAGCGTCAGCGCCCCGCCGCGGGGGAACCGTTCGGCCACGACGCCGAGCGTAGTCGGCCAGAAGAAGGTCTTCCCCAGACCATAGAGCGTCGCGGCGAGGAAAATGCCGAGCCCACTGGCCAGAGAGAGCGAGAAGAGCCCGACGGCGGCGATCGCGGCGCTTAAGGCCAGCAGCCCCAGGGGCGAAATCCGATGGACGATCGGGCCGGCGCAGAACCGCAGCACCATCATGATGAAGGAGGTATAAACGAGCACCCAGCCCGACCGCCGCATGATCGGGGCGAGCAGGTCCGTGATCCAGGTGTCGGTCCCCAGCTCGGTCGTCGCCAGCGGGAGCATAACGAGCAGAAGGAAGATGAACATGGGGCGGCCGAGCGAGCGGACGTAAAGGCCGTAAGCCACGACCGCCGCGACGATGATCATGATCTGCGTCACGTCCCCCCAGGCGAAGAACCGGCCCACTTCGCGCACCATGAGCGCGACGATGATGAGCGCCCCGACGATCCCCAGTTCCTGGAGCATCGCGCGGTAAGAGACGCCCGCCGCCACGCGCTCATGGATCGGGAAGCGCCGGCCGAACATCATGAGGCCGTAAACGATCGTCGGGATCAGGATCAGGGCGACCTTGAATTTCCACGGGGCATCGCCCATCGAGAGCGTAATGACGCCGCCGAGCACGAGCCCGCCGGGCCAGCCGGCGTGGAGGATGTTGAGCCATTGGGTCTTCGCCCGGCTGAACATCGTGGCCACGACCGGGTTGATGACCGCCTCGACGGTGCCGTTGCCGAGCGCGACGATGAACGTCCCGGCGTAGAGCATCGCATAGTTCCGGGCAAAGATCGTCAGAAAGGCCGAGGCGACGTGACAGGCGAAGGCAAAGACCATCGCGCGCCCGTAGCCGATCCGATCGATGATCAGGCTGAAGAGGACGATGCTGACGGCGAACGGCCAGAGCCCGACACCCAGGATTTCTCCCTTCTGGGTCTCCGTCAGGCCGAAGTCCCGCGCCCAGTCGTCGATGATCAGGCTGCGGATGATGAACCCGAAGGCCGTGGCGATCAGCGCGATGAAACAGGACCAGAAGAGCCAGACCTCGCCGTGGCCCTGACCTTGGGCTGCCGGCCCCGCGCCGGCAGCGGTGCGCTCCTCCATCGTTGGCCGCCTCCCGACGAATGGAATCGTTCCCACAGCGAAAGCACGCCACTATCGGCCCCCCGACGGCCCTTTGCAAATGGAAAGTCGAGCGGAGAACCCCGCCAACCGGACCTCGCTTCCGGCTTCTGGCATGGGCGGATGCCGGTTCGCCGTTCTTCACGGCCGGAGGCGGCCGGGGAGCAGCGGCGAATGACGTGTGAAGCGGTCGCATGCTGGGTACCAGGCCCCTCGATCCTCTTTACGTCATCGGGACGGCTGATCCATACTCAGGTCGCCCGCAATGAGGGCTGCAAGAGGGGGCGCCCGGGTGGGGATCGCCCAGATGGACTTAAAGGCGGCATCCTGGAGAGCTTGGCCTCGCCGCCGGGGAAAGGCGGCAGCCGACGCAGGAGGATGCCCCCGCCAGCTTCCCTTGTGGAAGAAAGCGCTCTACGGAGCCACGACGACACTGCTGGCCCTGGCGACGGCCGAAGTCCTTTTGCGGGCTCCGTATTTCACGAGGGCCTTGACCCATTGGGAGTCGGGCCGCCTGGAGGTTTACCAGGGACGCGAGGCGCTGGCGACCCGGTACGACCCGACACTGGGGTGGGCGCTCCGGCCCGACTTAAACCATCCGCATTTCTTCGGCGACGGGCGCGATCTCGTGACGAACAGCCATGGGATCCGCGCACGGGGGGAGCACAGACCGGCCCCCCCCCCCGGAAAACGGCGAGCGATCGCCCTGGGGGACTCATTCACGTTCGGTCACGGGATAGGCAACGACGAGAGCTGGCCGGCCCAGTTGGACACCCTGCTCCCGGATTGGGAAGTACTGAACCTCGGGATGATGGGCTACGGGTTGGATCAGGCGTACTTGCTTTATCTGAGGGAGGGCGTCAAATATGAGCACGACGCGGTGCTGCTGGGACTGATCACCGATGACTTCCGGCGGCTGCTGACCGACCGGGGGGGGGGAGGCTTCTACAAGCCCCGATTCCAGTTGCAGGGGACGCGCCTCAAGCTCACGAACGTGCCCGCGCCGGAGCCGCGCGGACATTGGGTCTTTCCCGAAGAGCGGCTTCGGTTTTTTTTAGAGTATTTTGCCCTGACCCGCGCGCTGGCGCGCCTGGTGCCTCAACCGGACCCGGCCCATTGGGGGGACGATGCGGAACGCTCGCGGCCGATCGGAGAGGCGATCCTGACCGATCTGGCTCGCCGCTGCCGCGAGCGAGGGGTCGCGCTCATGATCGTCTGGCTGCCGGCCCTTCACGAATACCAACACCCCGCGGCCAGGCGCCTCCGCGATGCACATAGGAATTGGGTCCATGAACTGTCGCGGCAAGAGGAATTCGGGGTGGTAGATCTGACCACCGCCGTCGACGAGTTGACGAGTTCTTCAGTAGATGGGCTCTTTTTGAACGAGATCTGGAGACACCCCAATGTACATTACCATCACCTTGTGGCAATCAGCCTGCGAGAGAGTCTGCAATCCTTCGCCGAAACCCTGGCGGAGTGAACGGCTAAATGACTCACCGGGCATGAACACGGGTTCCAGGCGTCGCAGGGGGTGCAAACAACAGGGATCCCACGAGGCCAAGGCGGCCGATGGGAGCCTGGAGACCGAAATTTGCACCTACCGGGATCGCGGGAGGGGACTTTTTCCTCGGCCGCGTGTGCCGAACGACGATGACCCAGTCTGGCATAAGTCCTTTCACTTCATCGGCTCGGCGCCAGAGGAGCTACCCCTTCCGGGGACGCATATACCTAGCGGGCGGCGACTGAATCGAATCGAGTACCATTCCTCTTGACAAACGATGTCCTCTGTGTTCGCGTACTCCGACAATAGGCCGTCGTCCAATAGGCGGCAGGGGAAGCTTTAAGCCAGGAGGGAAGTTGCATCATGATGCGCCACACCGAACAACGAACGGGGTCAGCGTCCAGCACGCATCGTCCGCCCCGCCACCACCACCCTACACCCACCGTGCGCGCCCCATTTCGGATCGCGCCTTCCAACGCACGAATAGGCTTCGCTTTGCTGCTCTCTTGCATTCTCCCTGCCACCGGCACACCCGTCCCGCCTGGCAGCGGCTACGTTGTGCATAACAAGGATGGCTTCGATCCTTTCTTTCTTTCCTCCCTTGACGCTGCATTGCAAGCCCTTGGCAGCTCGCCGGGAACCATCTACCTCCCGCCCGTCAACAATCCATCAGACCCCAACGATTGGATTCGATCCAGCGGAACCATCGAATTGTGGGCCGATCAATCCTTGGTAGGCACGCATAGGTCTGTTATCGGCCCCCCCACGTCAAATCGAAACGGTGCAACGATCATCCGATTTCGGGGGTCGAATGCACGTGTCGTCGGCGGCCTCGGGATATACCGCGATGCATCGTCAATTTCATCCACCACAGGCAATGCCATCGATCTCTATGGCCAAGATGCCACCGCCATCGAGGCTGCACTCTTAAATCATAACATAGGGATATACAACTCCAATTCAAATGACCAAGTGCACGACCTGCACATTGCCGGGACCTTCATGTTCGGCGTTAAGACTGCCTTCGTGGACCTCACCACGACGACCAACCACGGGCTCGTGCTGCGTAACTGTCTGTTCATGTTCAGCGACGGGGATGGCGTAAAATACAAGGGTTCAAATAACCCGAATCAGCTAGGTGTCGTGTTCCACAGCTATCACAACGTTATTATCCGGAACGTAGGTGGAACTGGGCTTCGGCTGTGGGGCAACAACCATCATCTGGAACGCGTTGTAATCGACACCGTGGAGGGGCATGCGATCCATATCGGTTCCGACGCTTCACTTCCCACGAGATGGCTGACGCTGGCGAACGCAAGCATCGCTAACGCCGGGGTGCGCGTGGACAAGCCTACTGACGACCAATGGGGGGGCGCATGGGTCATAAATCGTAATCAGTCTGCCCTCGCCGCAGACCGGCATGGTTTTTTCATTGATGAATGGTCCAAGAATGTGGATGTACGGCATACCTTATTCCTTAACAATGCCGGGGATGGAATCCGGATCAAGGGGAATAGTGGATCGGCGACGCCTCAGCACGTCAGGGTTGTAGGTTGCGAGTTTATTAGCAACGGTGCGTACTCGCCATCAGCCGCATACGCGGGAATCCACGTGCTTTCTCTGAACGGTGGGACTGTTGAATATCTCCTGTTCACCAATAACCGGATTTATAATGACATAACCATCGGTCCGGGGCAACGGGCGAGTGGGACCGGTCACAAGTACGGCATCTGGCTTGAAAATGCCATCACAAATGCCATCATATCCGTGAACGAGGCGTCAGGGGCCGGCGATAAGGCGGGTTATGTCGGCATACAGAATAACACGACTGGGAGCGGGAGGGTGATCAATGACAACTTGTGAGGGTCGGTGATTGATGCTTCTCCTGGCCGGCGCGATGGACCGCGAAAGGTTGATCGACGTGAGCGTGACGTTGCGGGAGGGGGTGGCCTGCTGGCCGGGGGAGGATTTCTGGCGGCTGGAGGCGGTGGCGCGGATGACGGAGGGGGACGCATGCAACGTCTCCAAGTTCTCCATGGGGGCGCACATGGGGACGCACGTGGACGCCCCCTGGCATTTCGGCTACGGGG
>CAYXAU010000015.1:0-56878 GCA_964463045.1 uncultured Candidatus Sumerlaeota bacterium
AGTTGTCGCTCGTCGGCGAGTGATCCTGACCGGGGTCGGGATTGCCGTACTGGGTTCCGCCGCCGGCCACGGCGGGCCCCCGCTCCCAGTAGCCGGCCTCGTAGCCCGTCCAACCGCGATCCAGGCTGAAATCGTCGCCGAACAGGACCGTTTCCCCCCCCGCGACGGATCGAAGGAGAAGGAGGAGGCAGACTAGAGTTGGGCCGAGCCGCCCTGCATCCAGACGCATCGTCCCGTGGCGCCCCCGCGGGGCGGCTGACCCTCCTGCTATCCGAGTTGGGAAGCGAAGCGCTCGCCCGAGGCGAGGGCCTCTACCGCCGACTCAGAGATTATAGCTCCGCTCGTCGTGGAGCGTCAAATCGAGACCCTGGGTCTCCGCGTCTTCGGGGACGCGCAGGCCGATAATGGCGTCGATCGCCTTCAGAATGACGTAGGAGACGCCGCCGGAATAGACCACGGTCGTTACGGCCCCCAGGGCCTGATAGCCCAACTGAGTGGCGATCGTACGGCCCTCGGGCAGGCCGATCCCGCCCAGATTCTCCGCGGCGAACAAGCCTGTCAAAATCGCCCCGACGAAGCCGCCAATGCCGTGAACGCCGAAGACATCGAGCGCGTCGTCGTAGCCGAGGCGGCGCTTCAAGCTCGTCGATCCCCAGAAGCAGAGCGCCCCGGCGGCGAAACCGATCCCGATCGCCCCCAGCGGCCCCGCCGTGCCCGAGGCCGGCGTGATGGCCACCAGCCCCGCGACGGCGCCGCTGGCCAACCCGAGGACGCTCGGCTTGCCGTGACGCAGCCACTCCGCCCCCATCCAGGTCAAGGCCGCCGTGGCGGTCGAGATCTGGGTCACGGTCATGGCCATGCCGGCGACGCCGTCGGCGGCGAGTTCGCTGCCGGCGTTGAAGCCAAACCAGCCGACCCACAGCATCCCCGCGCCGACGACCGTCAGCATCAGGCTGTGCGGGGGCATGGCCGTCGTCGGGTACCCCTTGCGACGGCCGATGACGAGGCAGGCGGCCAGGGCGGCCAGCCCGGCGTTGATGTGGACGACGGTGCCGCCGGCGAAATCGAGGACGCTGCGGGACATCAGCCAGCCGCCTCCCCAGACCCAGTGCGCCACGGGAGAATAGACCAGCAGCAACCACAGGCCCATGAACCAGAGGACGGCCGAGAATTTCATGCGCTCGGCGAAACCGCCGACGATCAGGGCGGGCGTGATGATGGCGAACGTCATCTGAAACATCATGAAGACCGATTCAGGGATGCTGCCGGAGATGGTGTCGCGCGCGATGCCCAAAAGGAAAAGATTGCCGAGGCCGCCGACGACGGGGTTCGGAGCGTCGGGGTCGGCATTGGAGAACGCCAGGCTATAGCCGGCGATCGTCCAGAGAAGCGTCACCAGGGCGGTGATGGTGAAACACTGCATCATCACCGAGAGCGCGTTCTTCGCCCGGACCAGCCCGGCGTAAAAGAGCGAGAGGCCGGGGATGGTCATGAAAAGAACCAAGGCCGTCGCCGTCAGCATCCAGGCCGTGTTGCCGGAATCCAGGACGGGGGCCTCGGCCACCTCCTCCTGGGCCCGCGCCAAGCAGGGGGTGAGCTGAGCGGCGGCGGCCGCCAAGGCTGCGCCAAACCGGGCTGCCCGCGGGTTCCTCATGGCGTCGATTACTCCTTTCGACATCGAGTCGGCACCCCCGGGGAACTTACAGGGCGTCCATGCCGGTCTCGCCCGTGCGGATACGAACGGCTTGCTCGAGGTTGGTGACGAAGATTTTGCCGTCGCCGATCTTGCCGGTGTTGGCGGCCTTGCGTATCGCCTCCAGAACCGCCGCGACCTGATCATCGCCGACGGCGATGTCCATCTTGAGTTTGGGCAGGAAGTCGATCGTGTACTCGGCGCCTCGATAGACTTCGGTGTGCCCCTTCTGACGGCCGAACCCCTTGACGTCGCTCGTCGTGATTCCCTGAACGCCCACGGCCTGAAGGGCCTCGCGCACCTCGTCGAGCTTGTGAGGCTTGATGATGGCAGTCACCAGTTTCATGAACGGCTCCTTCCCGGTCCAGTCATCCCCGCGGGGCGAAACGGCAACCGGCGGATGGACCGTGCGATCAACCGGCGGCAGGCTCCGCGCCTCCCCGACTCGGCGGCTGCCGACGGCGCGCGATGCTCGATCCGCGCGCAGGGCTTGAACCTTTTGGCAGTTCCACCCTCCGCTCCGCTTCGTTCCTCATGCCAAGCGCAGATTGCGATGATCGCGGATTCCACGGGGGAGTCAAGCCCCTTTTTCGGTCCTCCGGCGACGGACACGCCGGAGGGGCCCCGCCGGCGAGGTCAAGTTGCGCGGGAGACGAGGGCGCGGGATAGTAACGGCCGCCCGCTCCAGGGCCCCGGGGCGCCCGGCCGGATGATCGGGCATGAAGACGGCCATGGGACCGGTCGAATCCACACCCTTGCCCCTTGTGGCGATCACCGATCGAACCGTCCTCGGGATGGGAAGTCTTCTCAAAGCCAGCGAAGCAGCGGTGGCAGCGGGGCTGCCGGCGCTCATGCTGCGCGAAAAGGACTTACCCGAAGAGGAAGCGCTGAGTCTGGCGGCATCCCTGCGCGAGATCACGCGCGGTCATCACGCCCGGCTCCTGATCAACCGGCGCCTCAACGTCGCCCGAGCCGTCGACGCCGACGGCGTTCACCTCGGAGCCGATGGGCCGACCGTGGCGCAGGCGCGTCACCTCCTGGGAAACTCGATCCTGATCGGTTATTCGGCTCACGACATCAACGAGGGCCTGCGGGCCTTCGAGGATGGGGCCGACTACGTCATCTTCAGCCCCATTTACGAGACTCCGACGAAGGCCGGGCTGCTCCAGCCGGTGGGGCTGGAGGCCTTGAGCCTCATGGTCAAAGCCGCTCCCGGTCCGGTGCTTGCTCTGGGAGGGATCGACGCCTCGCGAATCGCCGATGTGGCCCAGACGGGTGTCGCCGGGATCGCCGTCGTCCGGGCCATTTTCGGCGCGGCCGACCCCGGCGAGGCGACGAGCCGGCTGCTGAGGCTGTGGGAGGCCGCTCGGCCGTGTCGGCCCGATCGGCTTGACCGCTGATGGATACCGACGAGGAGATTTTCTCCCCCGCGGCCGACCCGGTTCGCGCCGGGCCGGTGGATCTGGAGCGCCCCACCGCCGGTCGGCCCATGATCCACGCCGCCGCCGCCCTCATTACAGGGCTCGCCCTGGGCCGCAGCCTGTTGCTGCCGCCCTGGAGTTTGATCCTCCCCGCCCTCGGGGCAGTGGCCTGGGGGGCTCTGGAACTCGCGCGGCCCAGGGGCCGAAGACGCCCGCCTTCGGGGTGGGTGCTGCTGGTTCCGCTCTTTCTGACGGGCTGGGCCGTCTCCAATCGCGTGATCCGGACCGACGCCGACTCGGAGCGGCTGGCCGAGGCCTTCGGGGATTACGCTCTGAGTCGAATCCAGGGCCGTGTAGCGCGCCCGGCGGCTTTGAGTCCAACGGGCTTCGCCTTCGAACTCGACGACGTGGGCCTGGCATCGGCGCCGGGCGGGCCGGGGGTGGTGAGCTTCCCCCTCAAAGTCCTCGTTCAAGGGCCGGCGCCCGAGGGCGCGTCCGCCGCCGAGGGGATGAGCCTGTGGAAAGGGCTCCCCCGGCCGGGTCAGTGGGTCGTCGTCTGGGGCCGGGTGTCGGCGCCCAAGCTGAAAGCGCATCCGGCGGATTTCGATCAGAGGCGCTACCTTCGCGGCCGAGGCATCGGGGCGGTCGTCAAGCTGCGATCGGACCTGGACATCGAGACGACGGGGCGAAGTTCGGGTTGGAGAGCCGGGATCCAGCGCGCCGGCGAAGGGCTGCGCCGGTGGATGATGCGGAACGTCGAATCGGCCGTCGGGGGGCACCAGGCCGGCGTGATCGAGGCGCTCTGTCTCGGCGAGCGAGCGGCCCTGAGCCCCGAATTGAATGAAGCCTTCCTTCGGACGGGTTTGGTTCACATCCTGAGCGTCTCGGGTCTCCACACGGGATTCGTCCTTGCCCTGGCCCTGGCATTGTTGCGGGCCGTCGGGTTGCGTCCGCGAGCCTGCGCCGCGGGGGCCGCCCTCCTCGTTCTGGCATATGCCGTTCTGACGGGGATGCGGCCCCCCGTCGTCCGGGCCAGCGTCCTGGGCTGTTTTCTGATGGGGGCATGGGCCATCGGCCGGACGCCGTCGATCCTTTCCGGCACGGCGACGGCGGCGCTCGTGACGCTCGCTTACGATCCCCGCAACCTCGCACGGGCGGACTGGCAACTCTCCTACCTCTGCGTTCTCTCGATCGCCCTGTTCGCCGGCTCGATCTATGACCTTCCGTTTGGATTGAGGTCGAGGCTCTCCGATTCCGACGCGGGGGACGGCTGGATTCGGAGACTGCGGCGGCTTATCTCGCAATGGGTCTGGCTTCCCCTGGCGGTGGTTTTGTCGATTCAACTGGGGATGTTGCCGGTGCAAATCGGCTTGTTCGGCCAGTTCAGCCTGATCGGGCTGGTCATCCAGCCGCTGGCGCTGGTGGCGGCGGCGATGATCGTCTGGGCCGGCGTCCTCCTTGGGCTGATCGGCTGGCTGCCGGGGCTCAACATCGTCATCGGCGGACCGACCGGTTTCGTGGTCACGCTCTTTGAAGGGCTGATCGAGAGGTCGGGCGCTCTTCGGTGGGCCGCCCTGGCCGTCCCGGCCATGCCGCTGTGGGCGGCGGGCGGATATTATCTGACTCTCCTGGTGGGTCCTCATCTCAGGCCGGGTTTGGGATTGCTCAATCAGTTGTCCCGGCGACAGCGGGCGCACGTGGCCGCGCGCCTGGCTTTGCTCGCCGTCGCGGTGGCGTGGTGGCCGGTCTGGGGCTCGGCCGGCGCCGGCGTAGCGGCCGCCATTGAGGGTCCCCTCGCCTCGGCCCCGGACAGCGGGAGTTGGGGCGGCTCGGCGGGGCGGTTGGAGGTCTACGTACTTGACGTTGGCCAAGGGGACTCGATCGTCCTGCGGTTACCCGGAGGGGAGACCGTCGTCGTCGATTGCGGAGGGGCCGGCCGGGGGCCCGTGGGCCCGTCGGTCGAGGCGTTTCTGGAGCGTCTGGGGGTTTGGCGGATAGATCTGATGGTCGCCACACACGGCCACGCCGACCACACCGCGGGCCTCCCTTACCTGATCGAGCACTTCGAGGTCGGCCTCGTGCTGCACGGCCCCGACGCGCTCACCTCGCCCACGTCCGAGCGCCTTCAGGAAGCCATCGTCCGCCATGGAACGCCGACGCTCGCGGCCCGCGCCGGCCACCGGATTGAGGGGTCCGAGGGGGTCGAAATCCGAGTTCTGCATCCGGCGCCCGGCTTCAGAAGCAATGATGCTTCGGTGGTCCTCGTGGTCGATTACGACGAAATCGAGATCGCCCTCACGGGAGACGTCGAATCCGCCGGCGAGCGGACGATCGTCGAGGAGGGTTACGGGGAGGACGTGGAGGCGCTCAAAGTGGCGCACCATGGCAGCCGCACCTCGACCACCGAGGCGTTCCTGGAAGCCTTCCGCCCGGAGGTCGCGATGATCAGCGTGGGCGAGACCAACCACTACGGCCATCCGGCGGGCGAGGTGCTCCGGCGATTGGAAGATCGGGGCGTCACGGTGGCGAGGACGGACCTGATGGGAACCATCCGGTTGCGGACCGACGGCCGCCGGCTGGAGGTCAGCCGATTCGTCCCCTGAACCGGGGGCGGCGCGGCCACGCTTCGCCGAGGGAAGGGGGGAATTTTGATTGCGCGCCCCGCAGGCATCGGCGAAGCTGGCCGGCCTGTTGTCGGCGCGAGTTGAACGCGGGGCCATAATCGGCGCGGAGAGAGAGGGAGCGAGGACGATGAATCGAAGGCTAGGACGATACGGCTGGGCAGCGACGGCGGCTGGGCTTTTGAGCTTGGCGGCGGGTCGGGCCACGGCGGGGGCTGAGTGGCACCATCTGCACTTGACGGCGACGGACTCCGAGGCCGCCGCTCAGTGGTATGCCGAGCATATGGAGGGCGCCGTGGCCGAGTTCGCCCCCGGCTCCAAGGCGGCGGTTTTTGGTCAAACCTGGGTGCTTTTCTTCCAGCGGCCGGAAGGGTTCGCCGGCAGCGCCGGCAGCACGATCGATCACGTCGGCTGGTCCTTCAGCGACCTGGACGCTAAGATGAAAGGCTTCGAGGCCGCAGGGATCAAAATTCTCGCTCCGGCGCGCCAACTCGGCCCGATCAAGTTCGGCTTCATCGAGGACCCGTGGGGAACGAAGATCGAGGTCATGCAGGACCCCGAACTTCTCGGCTTCCATCATGTCCACCTCCACGCGACGGACCCCGAGGCGATGTTACAGTGGTACGTCGACGCCTTTGGGGGGGAAATCACCCGTTACGGCGGTTTCCTGCCCGCCGTTCGTTACGGCCCGATGTGGTTGATCGCTCAGCGCCAGACGGAAGAAAAAGCCGCCACGCAAGGCCGGTCCATCGATCACATCGGCTTCAGTTTCCCCGATCTGGACGCCGCCGCCGAAACGCTTAAAGCCCAGGGCGTGACGTTCACGATGGAGCCCCGCCCCTTCCGTGATCTGCGGATCGCTTTCATCGAAGGGCCCTCCGGCGTGCGGATCGAACTCGTTCAGCCGGCGGCCCCTTAGGCCGCCGGTTCGGTCGCCCCGAGTCGGAAAGGCTTGCAACGGAGACGACCGGCCCCTTATCCTTGCTGTCGGAACCCATGAGGGGTGGCGTCGTTCCCCCGGCGGGGCGTTTCGTCAACGGGCCGGGGGGTTTTCGTCATGGGGCCATGGGAAGGGGGCGGCGGCGCGGTGGCGCGGCCCGCCCACCGGCGGGACTGACGTCGCTCGATCCCCCAGCGTCCATGTCCGAAGCCGATTCTGAGGCTGCCCACCCGGGCCGAAGCCGAGGGCGGGACCCACGGCGTCTGATCGGACGCATGGGGGGGACGCTCGCGCTGGTCTGGTGCGGCGCGTTCCTCGTCTCGACCGTTTCGGCGGCCGAAGGGGCCGCGGCGCCGGTCCGGTCGCGGGCGAGCCTATATGCTCTGTTTGGACTTCTGCTGGGCCTATCCGGGCTGGTGTCGGCCACGGAAACGGCCATTTTCTCACTCGACAAGCTTGACGTGGCGCAGCTCCGCCAGCGGGGGGGGCGCAAGAGCCGCGCGCTCCTTTATCTGCTGGACCATCCCAATGACGCGCTGACGACGATCCTCGTCCTCAACAACCTGATCAATGTGGCCCTTTCGCTGACGGCCGGGGCTCTCACGGAACTCCACCTCGGCGGTCGCAGCGCCGCGGGTCTGGCGCTGGCGGGCTTCGGCGCCACCGGTTTTCTGCTCGTGTTCGGCGAGGTTCTTCCCAAGTGCCTGGCTCACGTAACGGCCCGCCTGGTCGCCCCGGCGATGGCCTGGCCGACGGCGCTGGCCGCTCATGGACTCACACCGGCTCGCGCGCTAATGGACCGCCTGATCCGATGGGTTTTCCGCCGGTTGAACGTCCCGGAATCGACCGTGACACAGACCGTCTCCGAAGAAGAGCTCAAGGCGATGATGACGACCGGGGAGGTCTCCATCGTCCTCGAAGAAGACGAGAGGGAGATGATCGAGGGGGTCTTCGAGCTGGGCCAGACCTTCGCCGAAGAAATCATGGTCCCCCGCTCGGAGGTGCTGGCCTTCCCCGACACGTTGAGCCAGGAGGAGATGCTCGGGCGCCTGCGGGAGATCCCGTACAGCCGCGTGCCGATTTTCCACGACCACCTGGACCATCTGGTCGGTTTCGTTCTGGCCAAGGAGGTGTTGCTCAATCCGGAGCGCCCGTGGAAGGAGCACATCCGGGAGGCGATGCTGGTGCCGAGCCGGGTCCGATTGTTCGACTTATTGGCTCGGTTCCGCCGCCACGCCACGAAGCTCGCCATACTGATCGACGAGTTCGGCCAGGTGGCCGGCATCGCGACCCTTCACGACGTGCTGGAGGAGATCGTCGGCGACATCGTCGAGCGGCATGAACAGGTGGTCGAGGAGTGCCAACGGATCGGGGAGCGCCGCTGGCGCGTCCGGGGCCAGATGAATCTGGAGGAGCTCGGCGAGCGGCTGGAGGTGGCCTTTCCGGAGAACCTCGGCACGACCATCGGCGGTTTCTTCATGAATATGTTGGGGCGCGTCCCGACGATCGGCTCCGAACTGGCCTTCAACGGCCTGACGCTTCGGGTCACCCGCATGGTCGGGCGGCGCGTCCTGCAGCTCGAAATCGAACAAGCCCCTCCGGCCGGGGCCGAAATGGGAACGGGCGCCGACGCCGGCGCCAAAGTCTGACGTTGGACCTCCTCTTCGTTCTCACCGCCTTCGTCCTGAGCCTGCTGGCCAGTTTCTTCTTCTCCGGGACGGAGACGGCCGTCATCACGGCCAGCCGCTATCGGTTGCGACACGATCATGAAGAAGGAGACGAACGGGCGGGCCGAACGTTGGCGCTCCTTTCGCAACCGGCCCGCCTGATGACGACGGCCTTGATCGGCACCAATCTGGCCAACGTCTTTGCCGTGCTCCTATTCAAGCACGTGTTGGATGCGCTCTGGCCGAGGGCGGCCACCCGCGCCGTCGGCTTCGTCAACTGGGACGAAGTGATCTGTCTGGCCGTCCTGACGCCCGCCATAGTCACCCTGGCCGAAGTGCTGCCGAAGAGTCTGTTTCGGGCGCGG
Source organism: uncultured Candidatus Sumerlaeota bacterium (assembly GCA_964463045.1). GTDB lineage: Bacteria > Sumerlaeota > Sumerlaeia > MVZB01 > JAJFLK01 > CAYXAU01. The sequence continues at coordinate 8,708 of CAYXAU010000015.1, forward strand.
GCCGACGCCTGGATCCGGTCGCTCACCCCGCCTCTGCGATGGTTCAGTCGCCTCTTCGCCCCCGTCATTGTGGTCCTGGATGGTCTCGTGGGCCTGCTGCTCAGGCCTGTTGGCGGCCGCCATGCCCTGCACGGTCCCCCCTTCACGCGAAGCGATCTTCTCGTCATGTTACAGCCGGTCCCCGCCAAAGCCGCGGAGGAAGCCGAGGGCGAATCGGCGCCGGCGCCGGCGCACCCCCTGGCGACGCATCGGCCGGCCCCCGGTCTGGAACCGAACGAACGCGGTCTGATCCAGAACATCATCGAGCTGGACCAGACGCAGGCGCGCGAAATCATGCAGCCGCTGGCCGAGCTGGAAGCCATTCCGCTGGGGCGAACGTCGATCGAGGACTTCCTGGGACTGGCGCGGGCGTCGGGTTACTCGCGCTACCCGGTTTATCGGGACCGGATCGTCAATCTGGCGGGTTTCGTCGACATCTATGACGTCATCCGGGACGCGCAGGGGCGTTCGCGTCTGGAGGATTTCGTCCGCCCGGCCCATTACGTTCCGGAGACCAAACGGGTGGACGACCTGCTGCAGGAGTTTCTCGAACAGCGAATCAGCAACGCCGTCGTCGTCGATGAGTACGGCGGGTGCAGCGGCTGGGTGACGCGCGAGGACATCATTGAGGAGATCGTCGGGGAGATCGAGGACGAGCTCGACGAGCCGGCTCCGTTAATCCGCGAGCAGCCCGACGGCTCTTACCTCATCGATGGCCGCGTGGACCCGGAGGACGTGGCCGACATCACCGACTTCGCCCTGGAGGACCCCTACTGCGATACGTTCGCCGGCGTCGTCGTCAAGGAGATGGGCAGGATTCCGAAGGTGGGCGACGAGATCACGCTCGAGGGCCGCCGTCTGCGGATCGAAGAAATGGACGGATTGCGCGTCGCGCTCGTGAGCCTGCGCAAGGTGCGATCCCGCGGGTCCCATCCCCCTCGAGGCGCCGAGCCATGACGCTTGGGGCTGGACAGATCAAGCCCGACTGGGCGAAGCTGGCGCCGGGAGAAGAGAGGTATGGGCTAGCCTGCGGGCCGGCGGACGACCGAGGCGTCAGTCTGGGCCCGGATGGAAGGCTGGTTGAATGAGTGAAAGTGGCGGCCGGGCGGCCGAGCAGGCGGCCTTCTTTGTCCAGAAGCGCAAAGTCACCGATCACGTTCGCGCACGTTTCGCGCGCTTCGGCGACGAAGCGCTCTCGATTGTTCTGGGTTACGCGCTCCAACCCAAGCGGATGCCGGGGCTTTTGCAACGGGTCGGCCTGAAGATTTCGGGCGACCTGGAAGCTCAGTTGGAATCCATCTGGGAGTTCATCGCCGAATCCGGCGCCCACGAGTTCATCAAACGCGCCAAACAGCTTCGGCTGGAGGAGATTGAAGCCGCCGACATCGACGCCCTGGAGGGACGCCCCTTCAACCCTAGGGGAACCGTCGCCCCGGTTGCGGCTGAGACGCTGGCCGGCGCCGTTTCGCCCGGTCAAGCCCTGCCGGGAGGCTGGATTGAGGCGCCCGGCTACCGCGGTCCAGAACGCCGGACGGACCGGGAGCGGCGTTCGGGAAGGGACCGTCGCAACGAAATCAAGGCTATCGCCAAAAACAAGCGGTTCGGGGGCGAGCGGCGCAAGGCGGTCCGCCGCCGGGCGGATCGTATCCATCTGGGTCTGGAACGCCGTTGAAGCGACGCCCCTCGCCCAGAGGCCTGGCCATCGGGGGCGCCGTGGCCCTGGCGCCCGTGTTAGCCTTGGGGGCTTACTCTTGCGCCCTCGGCGGGGCCATCGACAAGGAAATCCAATCGACCCCGCGGGATCCGGCGACGGGCGTCGTCCGCGGAACCGAAGCCATCGACCTGGGCGACCCTGACTCACCGGCCGCTTGTCTCCTGCTGCATGGGTTTGTCGGCTCGCGGAAGGACTTCGGGGACCTGGGGGAACGCCTGGCCGAGGCCGGCCACTTCGTGCGTCTGACTCGTCTGCCGGGCCATGGGACGACCCCTCGGGCTCTGGCGGAGCTGGACCCGGAAGGGTGGCTCATAGGGGCGAGAACGGAACTGGAGGCGCTCAAGGAGCGGTTCGGGCGGGTCTATGTCATCGGGTTTTCGTTGGGAGGGACGCTCGGGACGTTGCTGGCTGCCGAGCAGGGGATCGATCGCCTCGTGCTCGTATCGCCCTATTACCGGGTCGCTTACTCCGGCTGGTACATCCTTCCGCCGGAGGTCTGGAACCGCCTTTTCCGCCGATGGGTCGGCTTCGTCCCAAAGGGGTCTCGCTTTATCAAGGTCAACCGCGCCGAAGCGAAAATGGAGCTTTACTCCTATCGGTACGTTCCCACGGGGGCCGTCGCCGGGCTCATCCGGCTGGGTCGGCGGGCGGCTTCGCCTGACACGTTGGGGCGCATCCACTGCCCCACGCTCATGCTCGTCAGCGAAGGGGACGAGGCGGCCTCGCCGAAGGCCTCTCGGGAGGTTTTTGAGCGGCTGGCCGGATCCGAAAAAAGTCTTCATGTTTACGGCTCGCGTTCCAATCACCATCTGATCCTGGACCATGACGGCGAGGACGTAAAAGCTCGCATCCTCGCCTTCCTGACGGCCCCCTTGGAAGCATTGCCCGAAGCCCCGGCCTCGCCTCCCGCAAAGGATCCGGTTTCAGCCGAAGGCGGGCAAGACTTCCCAACCCCGCGGGGTTGAACTACGATCGACGGCCGGCAGAGCCTGCGGGGCCGCGGGGATCGCAGCAGGGGGTATCGTCGTTGGAGAGACGGGAGTCGACGTGCAGAACGACACGATCACCCCATCATCGGGTCCCGGCGGCGCTGACGGCGTGGCCCTGGGTTTGTGGGGCGTCACCAAGACGTACGGCCGCTTCACGGCCGTCGACGACCTGAGCTTCGAGATACCGGCGGGGACGATCTGCGGCTTCCTGGGACCCAACGGGGCGGGGAAAACCACAACGTTGAGAATGATCCTGGACATCATCCGCCCGACGCGGGGGACGATCCGCGTGCTCGGCAGCGACTCGGCCCTCAAAGTCCGCTCCCGGGTGGGTTATCTGCCCGAGGAAAAGGGGCTTTACAAGAAAATGAAGGTCTGGACGACGATTGCCTATTTCGCCTCGCTGAAGGGAATGGACCGGGCCGGGGCACGTCGGCGAGCTCACGAACTGCTGGATCGCTACGGCCTGGGTCCGTTCGCCGACGCCCGCACCGAGGCCCTTTCCAAGGGAATGGGTCAGAAACTTCAGGTGCTGGCGGCGATCGCTCACGACCCGGAGCTGGTCATTCTGGACGAACCCTTTGCGGGCCTGGATCCGGTTAATCAGGCCATCATGGAGCAGGTGATCGCCGAGCTGGCCTCGCGCGGGCGGACGGTCATCTTTTCGACCCACGTCATGCAGCACGCCGAACGCATCTGCGAACGGATCATCCTGATCAACCGGGGGCGGAAGGTTTTCGACGGAACGATCGCTGAGGCCCGGGGGCTGCTGCCTCGTCGGGTCCGCCTGCGGACGGCCGACGGGGTGGCCTCGCTGCGCGAGCTGCCGGAAGTGGAAACGATGACGCCGATGCCCGAGGCAGGGTCGCCGGAGGAGACCGCCGTCGCCGAACGAAGCTGGGAGTTGGAACTGGGGGGGACGGCCGATCCTCAGACGGTCCTGCAAGCGTGCTTTGCCCGCGGCATCCGGCTGAGCGCGTTCGAACTCTCCGAGCCGACGTTGCACGAGGCATTCGTGCGGATGGTCGGCGGAGACGTCGGCGGAGGGCTCCCCGCATGAAATACGCCTGGCTCGTCGCCGCGCGCGAATACCTGGAGAACGCCAAAACCAAAGGGTTCTGGATCGGCATCCTGCTCTTCCCCGTCTTATTTGTCCTGGTCATCCAGGTCCCGAGACTTCTGGAGGACCGGGCCGCCCCGACGCGCCGCTTCGTGCTGGTGGATCAGTCGGGTCTCTACGTCGAGGCGATCCGCGCGGCCCTCGAACGACGCCATCAGGAACGCATCCTCGAAAGCCTGAACCGCCACGCGGCGCGCTACATGCTCCCGGAGGCCCGACGCGAGCAGGCTCGATCGGTCGATCTGGAGAGAATCTCCCCCGAGGCGATGGACCCTCAGAAGCTGCTCGAGGAGTTCAGCCAGGATCATCCGGAAGCGTTGGAGGCGTTCGTCCAGCGGGGCGGCAAGGCGGCCTTCCTGCGACAGATCGCTCCGCTGCTCGGGCCTGATGCCCCGCCCTACGAGGAGCCGCGCCGCATGATCATCGAGATGGAACTTCCGGAAGGGGTCGATCCCGGTCTCCCGCCCGACGGCCTGGCTCGGAAACTGCGCCCGTTTCTGACGGGAGAAAGGAGACTCGACGACGCCGGCGAGCCGGTCAAGCTGGACGCCGCGGTGATCATCCCGCCCGACATCGAGGCGCGCGCCCGAGCGGCGGGGAGTGGGGTTCCGGACGGAGAGGGTCGCGTCGGCGTCCAGTATTGGGCCACGAACCTGGCCGACACGACGCTTCGGGAGGAAGTCGAACGAGCGATCAACGAAGAGACCCGACGGCGGGCGCTCGTCGCCGGCGGGATGGACGCCGAGGCCGTGCGTCGGATTCAGCGCCTGCGCGCCCCCATCGTCAATCTCAACCCGACCAAGGGGGAGGGGAAAGAGCAGGTCAGCGTCGCCGACGTGATGCGTCAATGGGCCCCTGTCGGTTTCGTCTATCTGTTGTGGGTCTCGATCTTCACCGTCGCCCAGATGCTGCTCAACAGCACGATCGAGGAGAAGTCCAACCGAATCATCGAGGTCCTGCTCTCGTCGGTGACGGCGGGCGAATTGATGATGGGGAAACTTCTGGGGATCGCCGCCATCGGCATGACGATGCTCGCCTCGTGGGGGCTCTCCTTCATGGTGGTCGTGCGGTTTCTGGCGGGGGATCAGGCCGAATGGGTCGCCCAGCTCCTGACCGTGCTCAGGACCTCGGGTCTTCTGCCGGCCTTCGCCTTGTATTTCCTGCTCGGTTATCTGATGTACGCCGGGATTTTCCTGGCGATCGGGAGCCTTTGCAACACGATCAAGGAGGCCCAGAACTTCATGACCCCGGTCATCATCGTGATGATCATCCCCCTGGCGACCATGTCTTTCATTCCCAAGGACCCCAACGGCGCGCTGGCGACGATCCTCTCGTGGATTCCGTTCTACTCCCCCTTCATCATGATGAACCGGGCGGCGGCTCAACCCCCCGCCTTCGACGTCGTTGGAACGCTGGTTCTGATGGTGATCTCGACGGCGGCGGCTCTCTGGCTGTCGGGGAAAGTCTTCCGGGTGGGCATCCTCCGCACGGGCCAACCGCCCCGAATCCTCGAATTGTTCCGGTGGCTGACCTCCTGAGAAGGGTGGGGCTCGGCGAAGGGACATCCCGGCCGGGCGGATAAATCTTCTCCGGGCCGACCCGAGGATCAAAGCCCGTCGCCGCACCCGCCCGGGCTCAATCCGGCGGATCGTCCGATCCCGGAAGGCCGACCTCACGCTCGATTTCCACCGAGGCGACGCCCGCCACGCGGCGCAATTCCTCCAAGGCCGCCGCGTCGATCTTCCCCGTGAGAACGCCGATCTCGGAGAGCACCTGGTCGATCTGGAGACCCGCGGCGCGACAAGCCTCGATCACCTGCGGCAAACGCCCCAGATGGAGCTCATCGACGGCCACGCTCAGGGCGATGGGGCGTTTCGCGTTCAAACTCAAGACCGGGAAAAGGCTTCTCGCGGCCTTACCAATGCAGGCCGGGGGGCCGCTGACGGACCGGCGAAGGGGCGGCGGTCTGAACGGGCGCGGAGGCCGCCCTCAAGCTGGCGACCGCCTCCTGAGACGGCGCCTGCGCCAAGCCCGCCCCCACGTCCTTCGCCGAGGCCTCCAATCGCCGGGCGTACTGAAGCACCAGCGCCCACAGTCGCTCGCCGCGCGCCTCGGGGTCGGCCTCGGCCAAGAGAGCGGCGACGCCGGCCACGTGCGGGACGGCGGCGCTCGTCCCGTCCTGCGTCGCGTACTCGCCCGGGCGTAGCCACGCTGAGCGGATCGCCACGCCCGGAGCGGCAATATCCACTTGACCGCCCTCGAAACCGAAACTGGCATTGGAAAATGGGGCCACGCCGAGCCTGCGATCCAACGCCCCGACGCCCATCACTGAAGGACAGTTGGCCGGATGGGCAACGGGGCGCAGCCGGCCGGGGCGGCGGCTATCATTACCGGCGGCGGCGATCAGGAGCGTCCCTTGGACCATGGCGCGACGGCCGGCCAGCTCGACCGTCCTTGAGTATAAACGCTGAGGGCCGATCGGGCCGCTCAAGGACATGGAAACGATGGCGCAACGCTGCAACAACGCCCACTCCATGGCGGCGAGAACCGGTAGGTCCGTCCCCCGCCCGGTGTCATCCAGCACCTTGGCGACGTAGAGTTCAGCCTCCGGGGCTACCGCATAGCGAGGCCCGGCCGCCGGCTGGGTCGGCCCACAGGCAATCCCAGCGCAAAACGTGCCATGGCCGTGGCGATCGTGCGCCGAGGCCGCCCCCGCCAGAAATGAGTAAGCCGCGGCCGTCCGCCCCCGGAAGTCCGGATGGTCGAAGTCCACGCCGGTATCCAACACGGCGAGCCGAACGCCGCGACCGGCCCAACGCGAGGCGGAGGCGCCCACGACCTGAAGATTCCAGGTCTCGGGGCCGTCGCGATTTTGTCCCGGGGAGCCCTTCGACGCGACGTTAGCTTGAATGTCGGCGCCCTCCGAAGGCTCAGCCTCCGCTGTCGCTTCCTCCGCGGACGCCACGACAGGTTCGGGGACCTCGACGACGCGCTCCGGCTCGACGCAGCAGAAGAGGGGCGAATCCCACCCGACCTGCCCCAATCGTTCCAACTGATCGGGATCAAGCTCGGCGGCGATCACCCCCAGCCGGTCCAGAACCGCGCTACCGGCCTCAGCCAGAGCCGCCCCGCCAACGGGACCAGGGGCGAAGTCGGCGGCGTGGAGGGACCCTCGAAGACCACACCGATCGCAAAGCCAACGTTCGGCCTCCTTCAATCGACCGGAATGGATGGCGAGCAGGTGTCTCCCCGTCCAGGCGGGGAGACGCCCCTCCCGCTCATCTGCCTCTTCCCGTCCGGCCTCGCCGATCAAGGAACCGTCGTCCTGACGCACGCCCTGACCCTCCAAAGTTCTGATCGCCCCCGCCCGGAAATGAGGGGCCGCTCGAGGGTAACGGTGGAATCCTGCGGCCGCAGGGCCGGAAAGATCAAGCGTTTGCTTCCCCTGGGGGCCCTGGCAGGCGGTCGCGGCCGGCGCCGGCTTCAGTCGGGCTGATCCAGGATCAGGACGCCGCGGGCGTTGCGGCCCTGACGAAGGTCGTCGAGGGCCGTGTTGACCTCCCGGAGGGAATAGCGGCGCGTCAGGAGGTCATCCAGGTTCAGCTCCCCCTCCTGATAAAGCCGGACCAGCTCGCCGATGAAGGCCGCCGAGCCGGCCGAGCCCGCGACGCTCCCCCGGAGGCCCCGTTCGGAGAGGATGCTCTGAATCGGAGAGATCGAGGCCGTGGCCTTCATGTGCGGAATGCCGACCAGGATGACCTCGCCTCCCTTGCAGAGCGAGCGCCACGCCTGATTGATCAGGTTCACGTCCCCCACGGCGTCGAAGGCGAAATCGACGCCCTGCCCCTCCGTCGTCGCCTTGCGGATGGCCTTTGGGAGGTCCTCCAGCCGCCCGTCGAAAACATGGGTGGCCCCGAAACGACGCGCCAAGGCAAGTTTCGCGTCGTCCAGATCGACGGCGACGATCACACTCGCCCCCTGGCGCCGCGCCCCCTGGATAATGTTGAGCCCGACGCCGCCGCACCCGAAGACCGCCACTTCGTCCCCCGGCTTGACGTGAGCAGCGTTCCGGGCGGCCCCGAAACCGGTGATGACGGCGCAGCCCAGCAGGGCCGCCTTATCGAGCGGCATCGCCGGGTCGATCTTGACGAGCGCGTCCTCCCGCAAAATCGTCCGCTCGGCGAACCCGCCGATCCCGAGGAATTCGTGAACCGGCGCCTCCCCCACGTAAACCCGATCGGCGGCCTCGGCCGTCGGGTCTTCACCCCGTTTGCAGAGATGCGGCCTACCCGATCGGCAATACCGGCACCGCCCACAGCTCGGCCGCCAGAGCGCGACGACGTGATCGCCCGGCCGCACGGCGGTCACGTCCGGACCGATCGCTTCGACCACCCCGGCCGCCTCGTGTCCGAGAATGACCGGCGTCGGGCAGGGATAGAGTTCGTTCAGGATCGAGAGATCGCTGTGGCAGACCCCGCAGGCGGCCAGGCGGACCAGCGCCTCGCCCGGCCCCAGCGCGCGGTGACGCACGGTCTCGATCTTGAGCGGCTTGGACTTGTCATAAACGACAGCGGCGTAGGTCACGAGGCGGACTCCCGGGCACCCCCGCCGATCGCAATCCCGCTCAGCCTAGACCCAACCGTCCGTTTTGCAACCCCAAAGCTCGCCCTCCACGCCTCCCGCCGATCCGACCGACGGGATCAAGGACTCAACGCGCCTCCAGATTGAGCGCCTCAACTGTTCTTTAACCTCCTGAATCTGCCTCAGCAGTTGCTTGGGGCGGCCAGCTCAAGCCAACGGCGGCGGGCCAGCGGGCTCCGGGCGGCTCCGGCTTTCAGGAGATCGAGAACCTCGCTCAGCAGCGGCCACGATTCGATCCAACCGAACTCGGCCCGCCCGAGCGCCGGATCGACATCCTCGGTCGCAAGCCCCGCCTCGGGCAGGTCGCCGAGCGTGCGGGCCAGCTCGATCAGCCCGGCCCGATCAGTCCCGGGCGACCGGATGTCCGCGCGCGGCTTGAGAACGCGCAGGTCAAATCGGGCCGAGGCGAGCGCGGGCAGGGCCGATTCGATCTCGGCCAGGGCGGCGCGCGCGAAGTCCCAGCGTTCCCGCGCGGCCCAGGCCTTGGGACCGCGTCGTCCATCGGTTCCCCCGTGCTCGTCCCGCTTCGGCGGCTGGGGGCGATTGATTTCCCCCTCCATGATAAGGGAGAATCCCAACGGAATGAGGCGCCGGTCATGAGCCGAGTCGGCCGCGTAACCCTGTGCCTATGGATCGGAACGGCTGCAACCCTGTGGGCCGATTCGGAGGATTTTGAGGCCTTCAAGAAGCTGCGCAATCTCCCTCTGCCGAGCAAATTCACGTTCGTCCGCGTCCAATATCAGAGCGAAGGGGGCTATGGGGAGGCCTGGTACGACTACGACGGACGGACCTGGCAGCGATGGGAAACCGACTATCCCGAGGCCGACGAGAACTTCGTGTTCCGCCTTTCGGAATTGACGACGATCGACCCCAATCCCCGCTCGATCACGCGCAAACTGACCGATCCCGACCTCTTCCAGTTTCCCTTCCTTTATATGTGCGACGTGGGCTGGATGCGGCTCAGCCGGGAGGAAAAGCGCCGCCTGCGCCAGTATCTCCTGGGGGGCGGCTTCGTCTGGGTGGACGACTTCTGGGGCTGGGCCGAATGGGAAAATTTCGACGCCATCATGCGCGACGTGTTGCCGGAGTATCGCTGGCGGGAGATCGAGAAAACCCACCCCCTCTTCAACATGGTCTTCCCCCTGGCGGGCTGCCCGCAGGTCCCCGCCCGCGACTTCGCCATCCAGGGCTGGAAGACCGACCCGCCGTGGATTCATCGCTCCGGGGGCGTCGAGGAGGTCCATTGCCGTGGGTGGTTCGACGGCAAGAACCGTCTGATGGTGCTCGCCACGCACAACACGGACCTGGGGGATGGCTTCGAACGCGAAGCCGAGGACGAATGGTATTTCGAGAATTTTTCCCTCCAAGCCTACGCCATGGGGATCAACATCATCACCTACGCCCTGACGCATTGAGCGCGGCGGGGCAGGCGGAACCTTCCCCCTGACCATGCCGCCGGCGACGACCGAGGTCCTCCGGGAGCGTCCCCTGATCCTGGGGACCGCCGGCCACATCGACCACGGCAAGACCTCGCTCGTCCAGGCGCTGACGGGGATCAACCCCGATCGCCTGCCTGAGGAGCAGCGGCGGGGGATGACGATCGACCTGGGGTTCGCCCATGTGGAACTGAACGGCCGCCGGGTCGGGATCGTCGATGTCCCCGGCCATGAACGCTTCATCCGGAACATGGTGGCCGGGGCGACCGGCATCGATTTGGCATTGCTCGTCGTCGCCGCCGACGACTCGGTCATGCCCCAGACGCGCGAGCATCTGGAGATCATCGATCTGCTGGGTATCCCGGGGGGGGTGGTCGCCCTGACCAAGATCGACCTCGTCGAGGCGAGAAAGCTCGGCGAAGCCGAGAAGGCGATCCGCTCCTTACTCGACGGGACGGGCCTGGAGGGGGCCGAGATCGTCCCGGTTTCTTCAGTCACCGGCGAGGGGTTGCCCCACCTTCGGGCGGCCTTGGGCCGAGCGGCGGATCGGGCGACCCTGCCGCCGTGGCCGCCGTTGTTCCGACTGCCGATCGATCGACGGTTCACGCTGCAAGGCCATGGGACGATCGTGACGGGGAGCCTGCTCGGAGGCGACGTCCGCCCCGGCGATGAGGTCGAGCTGCAGCCGGCGGGTCGGCGCGTCCGGGTGCGCGGGGTTCAGAGCTATGGGGAAGAGCACACGGGCCTGGCTTCCGGACGGCGCGTGGCGATCAACGTGGCCGGCCTCAAAACGAGCCAGATTCGACGCGGAGACGAGCTGGCGGCTCCGGGATTCCTCCGCCCGACGCGACGATTGGCCGCCCGCGTTCGCTGCCTCCGCACCGCCCCGCTGGCGATCGAGAGTCGCGCCTCATTTCGCGCGCACCTGGGCACGATGAGCGTGGACGCCCGGTTCATCCTCTTCGAGGGGGGGACGATCGAGCCCGGCGAGGAAGGGCTCGCGCTTCTTCAGATGGCCGAGCCGGTCTGCGCGACGCACGGCCAACGGTTCATCATCCGCTCGGCCGCCCATGGGGTGACGATCGGCGGAGGGCTCATCCGTTGCGTCAGTCCGCCGCCGGCGAAGCTCGGCCAACGGCTTCCGGCGTGGCTCACGGCGCTGGACGAGGGTTCCGAACGGGATCGGCTGCTGGCGGTGCTTCAGATCGAACCCGCGCTGGGCGGGACGCTCGCGGGGCTCTATCGAGAGAGCGGCGTCCCCCCCGCCCAAGCCGAAAGCCTGCTCAAGGAGATGGCTCGTCAGGGCGAGATTCGACAAATTGCCGGCCCCCGGGGGTCCGGCTTCTGGACGGAAGCCTACCTCGCCCAGAGCCGGGGGGAAATCCTCGCCCGGCTGGCCGTGCTGCTGGAAAAGGCCTACCCACGGGCTTTTGTCGAACAGGGAACCCTGCTCAAGGCGGCTTCGCGGATCGGGCCCCCGGAGCTGATCCAGTGGTTGATGGATCGATTGATCGAGGAAGGACGCCTGATCCGGCGGGACCGTCGCGTCGGCTTGCCGGGTTACGTCGTCCGGTTGCGGCCGGCCGATGAAGCCGATCTTGCTCGGCTTTTAGCCGTCTATCAAAAGGGGGGGCTGGCGCCGCCGACGCTGCCCGAAGCCGCCGGCCGCGCGGGGCTGACGGCGGCCAAGGCCGAGGCGTTGTATCAGCACGCCCTCGATACGGACCGGCTCTTCGAGCTCAATGCTGAGTTCGCCCTTCATGGTGAAGCCCACGACCGGCTGCTCCAACGTCTGCGCGTCGCTCTGGCCCGCGGCGGGGGCTTTACCGTCTCAACGTTCAAGGACCAGCTTGGCGTCTCGCGAAAACACGCCATTCCCATCTGCGAATACCTGGATCGGGAAGGCTATACGCGCCGTCAGGGGGATTTGCGTACGGCCGGCGCGCGGCTGACCGCCGAAACCGGGACGGAGCGCGGCTGAGCGGCCCGCCGGCCCGATTGCGTTGCCCCGGCGAGGGGGTCTATCTTGAAGCGGGGAAGCGAGGCCTCGGCCGCGACGAGATGACGAAGGAAACGTCCCCCCACCTCCAGGAAGCGCTGCGGGGATTGCCGCCGGTCCACGAGGCCCTTGCGGAGCCCTCCATCCGCGCCGCCGCGGCCGGATTGCCGGAGGGAGTCCTTGTCGAGCTGGTCCGGCAGACGATTGAGGAGAACCGGCGGGCGATCCTGAGCGCCTTCGCCGAGGGGAACGGAAGCGCCCCCGAGACGGATCGAGCGGCGATTCTCCAGCAATGTCGGGAGCGGCTGGCGACGCTGAGCGCCCCGGCTCTCGTCCCGGCCATTAACGCCACGGGCATCATTGCGCACACGGGGCTCGGCCGGGCTCCTCTGGCGGCGGCCGCCCGCGAGGCGATCGATCGGGTCGCCGCAGGCTACTGCGACGTGGCCATCAGCCGGGCGAGCGGCGCGCGGCGGGCGCGATCGACGATCGTCGAGCCTTTACTGAAGGCGCTGACGGGAGCCGAAGCGGCCCTTGTGGTCAACAACAACGCCGCGGCCGTCCTGCTGGCGCTGCACACGCACGCGCGGGACCGCGAGGTGATCGTCTCCCGCGGTCAGCTTGTCGAGATCGGGGGCAGTTTCCGGCTGCCGGACGTGATGGCGTCAGCGGGCGCCCGGCTGCGAGAGGTCGGCACGACCAACCGGACGCGCCTGGCGGATTACGAAGCGGCGATCGGCGACGCCACGGCCGCCCTGATGCGGATGCATCCGAGCAATTACCGCATTGTCGGCTTCACCGAATCGGTCGAGCTCGCCGAGCTGGCCGGATTGGCGCGCCGTCGCGGGCTCCTGTTGATTGATGACATCGGCAGCGGGGCCCTCATCGACTTTTCCCCCTTCGGCCTCAAGGGGGAACCCCTGGTTCGAGAATCGCTCGCGGCGGGAGCCGATCTCGTCCTGATGAGCGCCGATAAGTTGCTCGGCGGGCCTCAGGCGGGCCTGATCCTCGGTCGCCGGGCCCCGGTCGAGGCCTGCGCGAGGCATCCCCTCATGCGCGCCCTGCGGGTCGATAAGCTCACGTTGGCGGCCCTCGAAGCCACGCTCAGGCTTTACCTGGAGCCCGCGGGTCTGGCCGAGCGATTGCCGCTCCTGCGAATGATCGCCGAACCCGAGCGCGAGGCGCGACGCCGGGCCCGTCGATTGCTCGGGCGCCTCCGGCGCGCGTGCCCGGGGGTGATGGCCGAACTGCGCCGCGACGTGGCTTACGTCGGCGGAGGGAGCCTGCCTGAGCAGGGACTGCCCACGTGGGTGATCGCGCTGCCGAACCCCCCGGGCGGAGCCGAGGAGTTCAAGCGGCGACTGCGACTGGCTGATCCTCCGGTCTTCGCGCGCGCCCGGCGCGACCAGGTCGAACTCGATCTGCGAACCGTGAGCAACGGGGAATTGTCCGCCCTGGCAGGAGTTCTCCTCAAGCTTCTCGCGCCGGGAGGCGCTACCGCTTGAGGCCATAACACCTCCGAGCACGAGATCGGGAGCGCGCGCGTGTCTGGTGACCGCCCTGGACTTCAAATCCAGCGCGGGGGCCCTTGCCGGTTCCTGGGAGGGTTCGATTCCCTTGCGCTCCCGCCCTTCGCTTCGGGCTCGGTGACGCGACGCAAACCCGTTCAGGCCGCCTCCCCCCGCCGGGGCTGAGCCGGACTGGGATTATTGCCGGGTCGAGCCCAAGGGGCCACTCCCTCAGCCGAGGGAGGCGATCCAGGCCGCCAGGCGGGAGAGCCCCTTCTCAATGTTCTCCTTCGACGTGGCGTAGGAGAGGCGGATGCAGCGGTCGTCCCCGAACGGCAGGCCGGGGACGCAGGCGACGCGCGCCTCGGTCAGCAGCCGGTCGCAGAAATCGATCGACCCTTTGAGGCCCGCCTTTTCATAGAGGGCCGAAACGTCCGGGAAGACGTAAAACGCCCCGAGTGGCTCCGGGCAGCGAACGCCCGGCAACGTCCTCAGGCCCGCGACCATCACTTTGCGGCGCGCGTCGAAGCTCTGGCGCATGCGCTCGGCGTCGGCGGCCCCTTCACGCAGCGCCGTAATCGAGGCCGTCTGGCAAAACGTCGTCGGGTTGGAGGTGGAGTGGCTCTGAAGCCGCGCCATCGCCTTGATGACGGCGAGCGGCCCCGCGCAATAGCCGATCCGCCACCCCGTCATCGCGTAGGTTTTGCTCATGCCATTGACCGTGATCGTCCGGTCGAACATCCCGGCGGCGGCGGCGAAGCTCATTGTCCGAGCGCCGTCGTAAACCAGGTGTTCATACATCTCGTCGCTGATGACGGTGACGTCCGGATGAGCCTCCACGACGCGGGCCAGCGCCCGGATTTCTTCGGGCGAATAAACCATCCCCGTCGGGTTCGAGGGGGAGTTGATCAGAAAAGCGACCGTGCGGGGGCTCATGGCCGCCTCAAGATGCTCGGGTCGAATCTTGAAGTCGGAATCCGCCCCCGTGGCGATCGCAACGACCTTGCCGCCCCCCATGCGGATTTGTTCGGGATAGGAAAGCCAGTACGGGGCCGGGAGGATCACCTCATCCCCCTCGTCCAGCAACGTCTGGAAGATGTTATAGAGGCTGTGTTTGGCCCCGACGGAAACGATGACCTGATCGGGGCGGTAGGCGAGGCCGTTATCGCGCGCGAATTTTTCGCAAATGGCCTGCTTGAGCTCCGGCAATCCCGCCGCGGGCGTGTAGCGCGTCGCGCCGGCTTCCAGATCGGCGTGCGCCCGCGCGCGGATCACTTCCGGGGTGTCAAAATCAGGCTCCCCCGCCCCGAAACCGACCACGTCGACCCCTTCGGCCTGAAGCGCCTTCGTCTTGGCCTCCAGGGCGAGCGTCAAGGATTCGGCGACTTGCTGGATCCGCCGGCTGATTTTGATGGTGGGGGCGGCGGTTCCGGTAGCTATCCCGGAGGCCCGGGAGCTGATGGACATGATGACCTCGGATGCGATTTCAGAGGGACGGCGCGCACGGTCTCAGCTCGGGCCGCCCGAGCCGATGACGTTGCCTTCAAGGGATTCGTGAGGGCTCGGGATCACGTGGACGGACAGGAGCTCGCCGACCTTGCGGGCGGCCGAGGCGCCGGCGTCCGTGGCGGCCTTCACGGCGGCGACGTCGCCCCGGAGCATGATCGTCACCAGCCCGCCGCCGACCTTTTCCACTTTGCTCAGGGTCACGTTGGCGGCCTTGAGGCTGGCGTCGGCGGCTTCAATGGCGGGCAACAGGCCGCGGGTTTCGATCAAACCTAGAGCCAGTTTCATGGGTGTGCCCTCGACCTCATTCGATCTGGAGGAGGCCCCAGCGGGGGGGCGCGTCGCTCGCGGGAACGGGGAACAACTCGATGGGCTTATACCCAAATCCAAACCGGAGTCTCAAGGAAAACTTCGGCGGTCTCGATCGCGCTATCAGGCCGCAAGGTCCGTGCGGCGTTCCCGGAGCCGGGGCGGGCTCCACGCGCGCGCGCAGGATGGCCTCGCCGACGGGGGCGCAGGCTCGGCTTGCCCGTTCCAGGGGCTGATTGATTTTGGAGCGAGACTCCCCGCGCGGCGGAGGGGCGGCTCGGCATCTCACGGGCTGCGATCCAACAGTTCGACCCGGTAGAGGAAGGCGGGGCCGCGGCGAGCCCCGTGCATCTCCTCGAAGGCCTCGAACCATTCCGTCGCCCGCCCGAAACCCGATCCTCGGACGTACGGGCGGACGCGTCGGGCGTCCAGCCGGGGCAGATCCTTGACCGCCTCCACCCAACCGTGGCCGAGGCGCTCGAACTCGAAGCGGCGCCCGTGGGCCAGGACGTGGAGCCCCTCGCGCTTGCGACGGTCCCGAAGGGTGTAGACCCAACCGTGTTTGAGAAGATGGCCGCGGACGGCGGGGTGATTGAAGAACATCATCGGCGCCGCCTCAAACCATCGTGAGCCCGCCGCTGACCGAAAGCGTCTGGCCCGTAATGAAGGCGGCCCCGTCCGAAACCAGAAACGCCACGGCCGGAGCGATCTCCTCCGGCTGGGCGAGCCGACGCATGGGAACGGCCCTGGTCATGGCTTCCATCACGCGGGCGGCGTCCGGCCGAGCGGCCAGGGCTCGCCGGACCAGCGGCGTGTCGGTCGGCCCGGGGCAGACGCAGTTGGCGGTGATCCCCTGGCGGGCCGTCTCGCGGGCGATCGTCTTCGTAAAAGCGATCAGGCCTCCCTTGGCGCCGGAATACACGGCCTCGAGGGAAGAACCCACCCGGCCGGCGTCGGATGCGATGTTGATGATGCGGCCGAACCGCCGTTCGATCATCTCGGGGATCACGGCCCGAGTGAGCCGCATGGGCCCCATGAGATTGATCTCTATCACCTTGGTCATGAAGGCATCGTCGACTTCAACAAAAGGCTTGAGCTCGTCCCATCCGGCGCAGTTGACCAGGATATCGATCGGGCCCAGGTCGCTCCTCGCCCGGCCGACGGCCGCCTGAACCGAAATCGGGTCCGTCACGTCCAGCTCGACGGCCACGCCTTCGATCGCCTCGGCCACGGCCCGCGCGTTTCGGTCGTCCAGATCGGCGACGGCCACGCGAGTCCCGTCGGCGGCCAGGGCGCGACAGATCGCGCCGCCGATGCCCCCCCCGCCGCCGGTCACGAACGCCACACGGGTCGGTTCGATGGTTTGCCGCATTTCCAACATGGGCGGTGGCGCCTCGAAGCCGGCCTTCGGCGGCCGGCCTTACCGATAGGGGGAGAAGTCCGGTTTGCGCTTCTCGTTAAACGCGCGCACGCCTTCCTGCGCCTCCGGCGTCCGGACGAAGAGATCGAGGGAATCAAAGGCGAGGCCGCCGATGCCGGCGACGGATTCTGAGTCGGCGTTGAAGGAATGTTTGAGCACTTTGATCGCCGTCGGGCTCTTCTCAAGGATTTCGTCGGCCCATCGACGCACCTCGGCCCGCAATTCCGCCAAGGGGACAACCTTATTGACGAGCCCCCAGCGCTCCATGGTCGCGGCGTCGTATTGGCGGCAGAGATACCAGACCTCTCGCGCGCGCTTCTCGCCGATGATCCGGGCCAGATAGGCGCTGCCGAAACCGGCGTCGAACGAACCGACGCGGGGCCCGGCCTGGCCGAACCGGGCGTGATCGGCGGCGATCGTGAGGTCGCAAAGGACGTGCAGGACGTGGCCGCCGCCGATGGCCACGCCATTGACGGCGGCGATGACGGGCTTGGGGATGTCCCGGATCAGGCGATGAAGCGCTTCGACTTCGAGCAGGCCGCTCTCGGTGGGGCCATAGTCGCCGGTTTCCTGCCGTTGTTTCTGATCGCCGCCGGCGCAGAAGGCCTTGTCGCCGGCGCCGGTGAGCGCGACGACGCCGACGGCCCGATCGGCCCAGGCCCGCTTCAAGCAGGCGATCAATTCGTCGATCGTCCGGCCGCGGAAGGCGTTATAGCGCTCCGGCCGGTTGATCGTGATCCACACCAAGCCGCGCTCGACCTCATAAACGACATCGGTCAATTGGTGAATCATGCCGCCCGCGGGCGTCCTCCCATCCTCGGCCGCGCCTCGGCGCCGCCCGGCAACAGTGGCTTGACGCTGATCCGGCCGACCGGCTAAATCTGCAAGGATCGGCCTCCAGGGTCAAGGAATCATAGCAAAGAACATGCCTTGCCCCACCCGAACCGGACGCTTTCGGTCAGGCCAACCCTTCGGCCACCTGCGGCATGAAAAACCCACGGCGTCCTGGGGCCGGCAACAATGTCAACCGCCGGACCCGATTGAACGGACTACTCCGGGGCGCGCCGACGGCCTTACAATGGCCCCAGCGTCGCCCCGGATGCCTCACTCCGCGAAAGGATGATCCTCCGGATGACTGAAGATTGCCTGTTCTGCAAAATTGCCCAGCGCCAGATCCCCTCCAAAACCGTCCATGAGGATGAGCGCTATTACGCCTTCCACGACATCAACCCCCAGGCGCCGGTCCATGTCCTGATTGTCCCTCGCAAACATATCGCGACGCTCAACGACCTGGAGGCCGGCGACGAAGCCCTGATCGGGGGGATGCTGAGGCTGGCGCGTCGCCTGGCCGCCGACCTTCAGATCGCCGGGCCGGGTTATCGGGTCGTCTTCAATTGCAACGCCGCCGCGGGTCAGACGATCTGGCACCTCCATCTCCATCTTCTGGGCGGACGACCCATGAAGTGGCCGCCAGGCTAGCCCGACGGGCCGGCATCCGATCATGCCCGCCAAGCGCACCCTCCGATTAGGCTCCCGCGGCAGCCGGCTGGCCCGCCGGCAGACGGACCTCGTGGCCGATCGCCTGCGGGAGCTTGGGATCGATCTAGCCATCGACCTCATCGAAACGACGGGCGACCGTCAGAAAGTGGCCGACTTCGGGGCGCTTGGGGCCAAGGGCGTGTTCGTCAAGGAAATCGAGGCCGCCCTGCTGGCCCGCCGCCTCGATCTGGCCGTCCACAGCCTCAAAGACCTGCCGACCGCCCTGCCGGACGGGCTTGTCCTCGGCGCCGTGCTGCCGCGAGCTTCCCCCTTCGACGCCTGGGTCCCCAGCCGGATGGCATCTCCGGACAGGTCCGAGGCCGCGACGACGGTGGCCACCGGGAGCCTCCGGCGCGCCGCGCAACTACGCGCCGTGCGGCCCGAATTGCGCATTCTCCCCCTCCGGGGGAACGTCCCGACCCGACTCCGCAAGATCGATGAAGGAGCGGCCTCGGCCACCGTGCTGGCGGTGGCGGGGTTGGAACGGCTGGACCTGGCCGATCGGATCGGGCGCGTCTATACGGCTGAGGAGATGACCCCGGCGATGGGCCAGGGGGCTCTGGCGGTGGAGGCGCGTCGGGGCGAATTCGGCGATCTTCTGAGCGAGTTGGAAGACCCCCCCACGCGCCTGGCGGTTGAGGCCGAGCGCGCCTTCCTGGCGCGGGTCGGCGGGGGCTGCCTCGTCCCCGTCGGCGTGCTCGCCCAGCCGGAAGCTGAGGCCTGGCGGCTGACCGGGATGATCGCCTCGCCGGACGGGGGGTCGCTCGTTCGTCTGAGCCGGCGGGTTCCGGGTGATTCCCTCCGTCGCGCCGCCGAGGATATGGCCGAAGCCGTCTTCGATCAGGCTGACGACGCCATCCGGTCGGCCTTCCCCCGGGCCGGTCGGCGGGGCTTCCCACGAGCGGTCCCATGAACCCTCAACCGGCGGGGCGGGTGTATTTGATCGGGGCCGGCCCCGGCGATCCCGGTCTCTTGACCCGCCGCGGTGAAGCGCTGCTCCGACAAGCCGACGTCGTCGTTTATGACTATTTGACCAACGCGGCCCTCCTCGAACTGGCTCCCCCGGAGGCCGAAAGGATTTACGTCGGCCGGCCCGCCGGAGCCTCCAAAAGACCCTCCCAGGAAGAGATCTATCGGTTGCTCATCGAACAGGCTCGACGCGGGCGCGTCGTGGTCCGGCTTAAGGGGGGGGACCCCTTCGTTTTCGGCCGCGGCGGGGAGGAAGCGCTCGCCCTGCTGGAGGCGGGAATCCCCTTCGAAGTCATTCCGGGCGTCTCGGCTGCCTTGGCCGCCCCCGCCATGGCCGGAATCCCCGTCACGCATCGGGGGCTGACCTCCACGCTGCACATCGTCGCGGCCCATGACGACCCCGCCTCTGCCCAATGTTCGGTGGATTGGGATTGGCTCGGTAAGTGTCGGGGGACGTTAGTCGTGCTGATGGGCGTGGCCCGGCTGCCTGCCATCCTGGAGCGATTGCAGGCGGCCGGCATGGACGGCTCGACGCCGCTCGCGCTGATCCACTGGGGTTCATACCCCCGGCAGCGGACGATCCGGGACACGGTGGCGGGCCTGCGCGCCCGCTTGAAATCGCTCATCCCCGGAACCCCCTCAACCCTGGTCATCGGAGCGGTGGCCGCCTTGGACGAGGGGCTCAATTGGTTCGAACGCCGGCCTTTGTTCGGGCGGCGGATCGCCTTGACGCGGCCTCAAGCCGAGAGCGACGCCTTCGCCCCGGCCTTGGAGGCCGCCGGCGCCGAGGTTTGGCTTACGCCCGTCCTTGATTTTGAGCCGCTCCCCCCGCCGGAACCCGTCGCCGCCGCGCTCGACGACCTTCGACGGAAGGGGGGGTGGTTGATCCTCCCCAGCCCGACGGCCCTTCGTTACTTCTTCGATGCCTTGGAAACGTCCGGGCTGGACGCCCGATCGCTTCTGGGCATCCGGGTCGCCGTTGTCGGCGACGGCAGCGCCCGGGCCCTCAAGGAAAGGGGTGTGCGCGCGGATTTCGTCCCGGATCAAGCGCGGGGAGAGGCCCTCGCTCAGACCTTGCCCCGAGAGGAAGGCCGGCGGCGGGTCCTGGTGGCGGGCTCGCGGCTGGCCCGGCCGGAACTGATCGAGGGGCTGCGCCAAAGGGGATTCGACTTAACGCACTGGGCGCTCTACCAGCCGAGGCCGAACGCGGGCGAGATCGACCGCCTGCTTGGGGCTCTGGCGGCCGGCAGACTGACCGACGTCGTCGTCTTCTCCCCCTCAGCGGTCCAGGCCATCGTCGAGCGCGTCCCCGCGATCGCCCTCCCCGAGCCAAGGGCAGGGGTCGGAGCCGAGTCGCTCGGTTCGGGGGGGGCCCGGTGGTTCGCGATCGGCCCGACGACGGCCCGGGCGCTGGAAGAAGCCGGATTTCCGGTCGCGGGCGCCGCCGCCTCCCCCACGCCGGCGGCCCTCGTCGAGCTGATCAGCCGCGCGAACCCGGGCGGCCCGGCCGGGCGAAGGAGCCGAGCCGCGGGCGGCGGACGCGCCCGGTCGTCGGCGGAGGCTGGGAGATGAAGCCGTTATCGCTGGCGGAAAAGGAGTATCGGCAGGGACTTCTCCGCACCGAGCGGCGGGCGATCATCCCCATCAAGTGGTGCGTCTTGGCGGTGACGGTCGCCCTCTGGGTCATGCTCGTCAAGCGCCCGCCGGGGGGGCCCGTATTGGTCCTCTTCGGGGCTTATACGTTGTTGAATCTCGTCGAGACGTGGGTCGTCGCGGCCAGCCGCGTGGGGCTGGCGGCGGTCAGGCCGTTGGCGTTGATGTCGTATCTGGCCGACGTGGTTTACGTCACGATGCTGATTTATTTCGATGCGGCGACGCACTATCTCGGGGAAACGTCCTACAGTAATTTCTACATCCTTTATTTTCTGCTGGTGGTCCGGGGCTACGCCCTCTTCACCGCGCTGAGGGAAATCGTGCTCGTGAGCGCGCTGATCTCCCTGCTCTTCATCATGACGTTGTGGCTGAGGCAGCTCCCGCCGCGCGGCCTCGCCTTCCTGACCGAGCCCGGTCTGATGATGCAACTGGTCCTGATCTGGGTGGTCATTCTGGTGGCCTGGTTCATTCTGGTGGCGCTGCGCCAGCAGCAACGCGACCTCATGCGGGTCCACGAACGGTTGCTGCGGGCCGATAACCTGGCTCGCGTCGGCCAGCTCGCCGCCGGGGTGGCCCATGAAATCAACAATCCCCTCGGGATCATCATCGCCACGGCCGAATACCTCAAAAAGACGACGCCGCCGGAGGACCCTCGGCGCGAGGACATCGATCAGATTCATCGGGAAACCAACCGGTGCAAGGACATCATCCGCCAGCTTCTGACCTACGCCAACCCGAAGCCCTCGGCGGCCACGCTCGTCGAGCCGGCGGCGCTCAATGACGAGGTGCTCAATTTCGTCTTCCCCGACGGCCGCGGACCCGCCGTTGAGGTGGAACGTCAGTACGCCGCCCATGTTTCTCCCATCACCGCCGATCCCAACTTGCTCAAACAGGCCCTGCTCAACCTTTACCTCAACGCCAAGCAAGCCCTGCCGGCTTCGGACACGGGCCGGATCGTCTCCCGGATCGCGCCGGCGCGAGACGGCGGCGTCATCCTCGAAATCGAAGACAACGGTTGCGGCATCCCACCGGAAGACATGGACCGCCTCTTCGACCCCTTCTTCAGCCGGAAACCGGAAGGAACCGGTCTGGGGCTCGCCGTCACCCAGCAGATCGTCGAGGCCTTCGGCGGTTCGATCGCCATCGAGCCCGTCGAGCCGCGCGGGACGATTGTCAGGCTGCAATTCCCTCTCCCCGTCCGATGAGGCCCGCCCCGGAGGCGGGCCGCCGCCGCCCGGCTCAGTATTGCTCAACCCCCCGGAGGAGCCGAAACTGGGCGGCCGCGACGACCGCAATGATCATCGCCAATACGACGGCCTGAGCCGAGGCGTTGCCAAAATCGAACTCAAGAAAGGCCGTGGCGTAGAGGCGCTCCACCAGAACCGTCGTCGCCCCGGCCGGCCCGCCGCCGGTCATGATGTAAACACGTTCGAAGACCTGAAACGACGCGATCGTGTAGATGACCGTCAGATAGAGCGTCGTCGGGCGCAGCAGCGGCAGCGTAATCCAGCGCCATTGGGCCCAGCGCCCGGCCCCTTCCAGCCGAGCCGCCTCGTAGATCTCCGGGGGAAGGGCCGAGAGGGCCGCCCCGTAGAGCAGCACCCCGCTGCCCGGGATCGTCAACGCCGTCGAGATGATCACGCCGGCCAGCGCCATGCGGGGCGACGCCAGCCACGGGAGGGGTTCGATCCGATGCGGACTGCCCCAGGCCGAGAGGGCGGCGTTGACAAGGCCCGGATAAAGGCGGTTAAGCATTCCTTCCGGCTCCGGCGAGAGCATCCACGTCCAGACCATCGCCAGAACGACGGGCGAAACCAGATAGGTGAGAAAGAAGAGCGAGGACCAGGCCCGGCGGGGCCAGGGCCGCATCGGAACGATGGCGATCGCGATCAGGAGCGTGAGGCCGATCCAGGTCGGGACGACGCCCAGGGTGAACAGGGCCGTGTGCGCAAGCGCGCGCCCGAAGGCGGGATCCCGGAAGAGACGCCGAAATTGTCCCAGCCCGACGAAAATCTCATCGAACCCATCGGCCCGGTGAAACGACAACCGGGCGACCTCGATCACCGGAATCAGGAAGAAAAGCGCCAACGGCAACAGCACCGGCCCCAGCCAGAGCCAGGGATTCCGGGCCAGGCGGTCGCGCAAGGCCTTGCCGCTCACGAGGCCCACGCCTCAAGAGGCCGGCCGCGTCCGCCCCTGGGCCCAGCGGCGTCGCGCCTCGATCTCCTCGGCCATGACGCGCGAGAGGGGGAGGGTTTTGGCGAGGGCGTCCCGCAGGAGCGGGGTGTCAATGTCGCGGTTCTGATCAAAGGCGTCGTAGAGGGCCGAAATGACCGCCTGCTCGATCTCGGCCCCGCTATAGCCGTCCGAGGCCTGGACCAGCTCGGCCAGGTCCATCCGTCGGGGGTCTCGCCGCCGCTTGGCCAGATGGATGCGGAAGATGTCGGCGCGTTCGGCCGCGCTGGGCAGATCGACGAAGAAAATCTCGTCGAACCGCCCCTGGCGGAGCAACTCCGGCGGCAGCCGCTGGACATTATTGGCCGTGGCGATCACGAAGACGGGGGCGGTCTTTTCCTGAAGCCAGGTGATCAACGTGCCGAAGACGCGCGCCGTCGTCCCCGCGTCCGACAGGCCCGAGGATTCCAGCCCGGAGAACCCCTTGTCGATCTCGTCAATCCACAGAATCGCCGGCGCCAGGGATTCGGCCAGACGGACCGCCCGGCGCACGTTCTCCTCCGAGGCGCCGACCAGGCTCCCGAAAAGCGCGCCCATATCCAGGCGCAGGAGCGGCATCCGCCAATACCGGGCCACGGCCTTGGCGCATAGGCTCTTGCCGCAACCCTGGACGCCGAGGAAGAAAACGCCCTTGGGGACCGGGAGCCCAAAGCGGCGGGCGGCCGGATGAAAGGCCCGGCGACGTTTGCGCAACCACTCCTTGAGCTGGCCGAGCCCGCCGACGGTCTCCATCGTCTCCTCGGTGTCGATGTATTCCAGAAGTCCGGACTTGCGAACGATCTGACGCTTTTCCTGGTAAACCTCAGGAGCTTCGGCGGCCCCGAGGCGACCCCGCCGCAGGAGAATCTTGGCCAGCACGTTTTCGGCTTCGTTGAGCGTCAGTCCGATCGCGGCGTCGATGAGCTGGCGCCGGGCCTCCTCCGAGCCATCGATCTGCAGATGGGGGTTCGCCTGAGATTCGCGCGCGATTTCGTCCAAGAGCTCGGCCAACTCCTCCCGCCCCGGCAGCGGGAAGTCCACGACCGTCAGGTCCTTTTCC
Source organism: uncultured Candidatus Sumerlaeota bacterium (assembly GCA_964463045.1). Classification (GTDB taxonomy): domain Bacteria; phylum Sumerlaeota; class Sumerlaeia; order MVZB01; family JAJFLK01; genus CAYXAU01. Next base: position 32,824 of record CAYXAU010000015.1, read on the forward strand.
AGCTCCGGCGGGACCTTGAGGACCGGACCCAGGATCACCGTCGTCGAATACGTGTCGCGCAAGAGGTGAGCCAGGTCCCTGAGCGCGCGGACGACGGGCGCCTCGTTCATGAACCGGTGAAAGTCCTTGAGGGCGAAGATGGTCGGCTCGGCCTTCATCGTTTCGATTTCGCGCAGCGCCACCAGCGGGTCTTTCGTCCCCTTCTTGCCTTCAATCGCCCCCAGCACCCCCGGCCGGTATCGCGCCAACCCGGAGTTGATGGTCCATTGGAGGACGGTCTTGCCGGCCCGCACGCCGATCCGGTCCAGCGCCCGCAGGACGCGCTCCTCCTCCCACGAGACCACGCTCAGCAAGGGGTAGCGCGCCCGGATGAGCGTCTCCAACTCGGCCTCGGCGGCGTTGCGTGGAGCCGGCGCCGTCGGCGGGGAGGCGCCGGGCTGATCCTCAGGGACGGTGAGTTCGGTGGCATCCACGAGCGAATGATCAACCTCGGGGGGTTCGCCGGAGCCGCTTCGCCGTCGGGCTCATCGTCGAGGGGAACGCTCCAGACCGCGCTCGATCCATCGCCAGACGGCCTCGCGCTCGCGCGTGTAGGAGTGCCCGCGGTCGAGCGGAATCGCCCGGCCGGCGCGGGCAGCCTTGCGGACCTGGCTGCGCGCGCGGGCGGCCCAGCGGGAAAGATGATGCCAGAGCCGATAGAGCGGCTCAAAGCGGACAAAATGGTCGGCCAGCCGAGGGTCCACGCGCGCGAAGTAAGCGGCCTTCAGATCGGCTTCGTCGGCCTCGCCGCGGGCGAAATAATCCAGCGCGGCGGCCAGGTCCTTCCCCGGAGCGCCGAATTGGGTTGACCCGATGTCGAGCAGATACACCTCCCCGTCCTCCCCGAAGAGCACGTTGCCGGGATTGATCTTGTCATGGGTCAGTGCATACGGAGGCCCCCCGTCCCAGACTTGGGCGTAAAGCTTCGCGAAGGTCAGAACGCGCTTCGACCACACACGCTGGTACTCGGGATCATGCCGGGCGATCCCTTCAAGGCGGTTCTTCAACTTGCCCACCAGACCTCGGCGGACGAAGCTCCCCCAGGCCGGTCGCCCCGGCGGCCCCCAGCGGGCACGCTCTAGCCGGTGCCAGGCGGCCAGCGTCTGCGCCAGAGCGGCCCGCCGGGTTTCATCCATCTCTTCGGGGCCGAGGTGCCGGCCCGGCAGGCGTCGCTCGGCCACGACGCCGAAGCCATGGGCGCGGAAGTGAGCCGGGGAAAGTTCAACGAGCGTGATCGCTGGGGCGGGCAAATGGTGGGCGTGGGCCAGTTCGTGGGCCCGATGGAGCCGATCCCCGGCGGCCTTTGATCTGACGAACCGGACGACGTGGCCGATCCCCTGGCCGTCTTCCAGGATGGCCAGCTCGGACATGACGCCCCAGCGGGGGCGCTCGATCCGAGGCGACGGCCCCACCAAGGCGAGCCGTGAAACCAAATATTCCTCCAGATAGCGGCGCATCCAGTCGGGGATGGGTTCGGGCTCGCGGGGTGGCATCACCGACCCTCGGGCCACGATCCGGCGTCGGCCGGATTGGTCCCCGCCTCCGTTTCGGTCTGGTCCGGCCATCCGTCCTCATCACGATCGATCCCCAGGCGACGTCCATGGCCCACCGGCACAACGGTCAGCGTCAGCGGGGTTTCCGGCGCGGCCAGCTTGATGAGCGTCTGGACGGTCCAATCCTCGCCCCGGCGATCCGAAACGAATTTCGCCTCGGCGCGATCGTACCACCACCCCCGGGGGCGGCCCTCGACGAGTCCCCGGGCGATGAGGTCGACGCGGCCAGTCTCTGGCGAGGCCAGATCCAGCATGAGCCGAAGCCACGCTTGGACCTCGTCGGGGCTTTTTAAAGTCGCCTGACGGCCGACGGCGGCGTGCGTGTCCTTGCTCGGCAACCCGGGCGGCTCTTCAGGGGAACGGCCGGTGGCGGGGGGGAAATCGCCCCCGGAAAAGGCCAGAAGGAACGCCAGCAAGTCGGCGACGTCCTGATCGGAGGTCACGTCGAAGGCCTCGCGGGCGATGAAGGCCGCCAGCGTCGGGACGTCGCCGTCCTGCGTGAAGCCAAAGCCTGCGCGCGGGACGCCGACGACCTCGAAGCCGACCCGATCGTAAAGCGTCCTCAGTTGAGGAATCTTCATCGTCGTGTTGCCGAGGGCGTCGTTGGCGACCAGCGCGGCGTGATTCTCCCCCAGCGGCCCCGGCGGGATGCCCACATACCGCCGGCCGTTCCATCGCATGGGGGAACCCGCCCCGGCCGGCAGGGCATGGCATTGAACGCAGGGGAACTCCCCCATGGAAAGCTTCAACGTCCGGAACTTGCGCAGCCCCTCGCGAGCGTTCCCTACGGGCAAAGGGTCGCCTGCCCGAAGGCCGTCCGGCTGGTGCTCGAAGCGCCCCGTGGAGTAATGACCGGCCAGCCGCAGCCGTTCGGGGAGCCCATTATCGGGCTCCCGGAAGGGATTGGGAGGCAGGGCGATCGTGGCCAGGAAATCCTCAAAGTCCTGCATTTCGGCGGGCGAGAGCATCCGTTCCCCCCCCAGCAACGATACAAAGGCCTGACTGAACGCCTCCAGACCGGCGCGGTCCCCTCGCCAATGGAACGGTTCGTGACCGATGAGGTCCTGAAGCGTCTGCGTCAGCATCGGTCCCTTCATCGGGTGAAACGGGGCGAACCCCTCCTCAAGGCCCGTGACGCCGATGACCCCCCGCATCAGAGGCTCCAAGGATAATCCGAGGTTCTGGCCTTCCAGGGCTTGAAGTTCCCCGGCGGGGTCGCCGAGGTCCCAGGCCAACCGATCCGTCCTGGCGTCGACGTGGCAGGAGGCGCAGGCCACGTGGCCCAAGCCAGAGGTTTCGTGCGTGTTGTAGAAATGGCGTCGGCCCCGGCGCACAACTTCAGGCGTGGGATCGAAGAACCGGCAGCGACCCACCTCCTGGAGCGAGGTCAGATCGAGGACTGAAAGGGAAGCCTCGAAACGGTTGAGGACATAGAGGCGGCCGCGGGACTCGTCCAGCGCCAGACCGGCGGGCCCCTCCCCGACCTCAATCGGAGGCCCGGGGGCGCGTCGGCCATCAGCGCCGAGGACGACGACATTATTGGAGCCCATGCCGGCCGCGAATCCCCGAAGGCCGTCGCGCGTCCAGGCGATCGCGCGAGGATCAGCGAGGGACCGGCGACGCTCGGCCGACGGAACGCGGTCCAGGGTGTAGTCCAGGTGCGGGTTGAGATCGTAGAGCCGATTCGTCGAAGCCGAGGGATCAATGCGAGCGAGAAGCACTCGGAGAAACCGCCCGCGCAGATTGGGCTCGAACCGCACTTCATTGGTGGCCTCGGTGCCGGCGACCCAGACCGTTCCGTCGGTGGGGCGAACGCTCAACGTCATGCACAGGTTCATCAGGCCGCTCACGTAGCGGACCTCAAGCGTCGAGGCGTCGATCACGGCCAGGTCCCGATCGGGCAGGTCCCAGCCGACGGGCCGTCCGACCGTCGGGGCCTTGTCCCCGCTCACGAAACGCGTCCACTCGCCGCCATTGTCGTCCCACCAGCGGCCGGCCTCGTCTCGGCGCACGATCAGGGAGCTCGGCGGCGGTGGGGGAAGCCCGGCTCGAAGCTGCGGCTCGAAGCCTCCGCCGCCATTCGGGGGAGGATTGCGCCCTCCGTAAGGACCCTCCGGATCGTTGACCCCCCGCCTCGTGAAGTAATCTCGGATCGTCCCGCCCGGAATAATCGTTGTCGCGTTGCCCGACTCAAAGATGGCCGCGTAAACCGTTCCCCCGTCGGGGCTCACGGCCAGCCCCCGCGGCTCTTCAGCCTCGATCGGCACCTCGAGGGGCGCGGAGCCGAGATCGGCGGGATCGAAGACCAGAACCACGTTGGCTTGAGAGCAAGAAACGAAGGCGCGGGGCGGGCTGCCGGCGAAAACCACGTCGGCGGGCTCGTCCCACGTCTGAAGCGTGGCCACGACGATGCCCCGCTCGACGTCCACCACGCTGACCGAGTCCGAGATCTGGTTGACGACCCAGACCTCCGATGGGGTCCGCCAGCGGGCGCTGACGGGGTCCAGACCCACCGGGATAGAACCCCGCGGCTCCGGAAAGCCGCCGCTCACGTCGAAGATTTCCAACCGATGATCGGGCAGATTGACGACGGCCAGCCGCGCGCCATCGGGACTCAGGTCGATCGGATGGACCGGCGGCGTCTCCCAATTCAAAAAACCCGCGCCCGCCCCGGTATCCCTCGGGGCCGGAGCGCTTTGGAAGGGGGGGACGCCCATCCGCCGGGCGATCGCGATCACCACGAGCGAGGCCAGAAGGAGCGGCCACCAACGCCGCAACCCTGCCGGCATGTTCGGCCATGCCCGCTTTCCCGCGCCGTCGACCGCGCCCGACGGCGAAGAAGCCGCGTCAGCAGGGGCGTTCTGAGTTCGGTCCACGATTGAGCCGTCTTGATCGGCGCCGGCCGACGTCCGCCGGGCGGAAAGTTCCTCGATCCTCACCCCTCGCGGCTCAGAGATCTTTCTCCAAGGCAGCCGCGGGCGAAGGCTCGGCGGCGAACCGGTCGAGCAGACGGGCCAGAGCGGCCGTGAAGGTTTGGCGATCGCGGCGGCTGAACGAACGCGGGCCTCGAAACCGAGCCCCCTGATCGCGCAGCCGCATCAGCAGATCGCGGACCGCTCGGCGGTGGCCGACGTTGGCCTCATCAAACACTCGACCCCGAAAATCGAGGGCCAAAGCGCCTCGGGCCACGGCGGCCGCCGCCAGAGGAACGTCCAGGGTGATCAGCAAATCCCCCGGCCGGCAGCGCTCCAGAATCCACTCGTCGGCGGCGTCGGGACCGTGCGCCACGCGGACGATCTGAACCCCCGCGGGCGCGTCGCGACGATCCATCCCGCTCAGGGCGCAGACATGGACGACCTCCAGGCCCCGGCGCGCGGCCAGGCGTTCGACCTCGTCCTTGACCGGGCAGGCGTCGGCGTCGACCCAGATTCTTCGGCCGGAAGCGCTCGCCAGGGGCTCGCCCTCCCTGGCCTCGGTCCGTGCGGCGCCGGGAGTTTCACCATCCAACGGATTGGACATCGCGCGACGGAGCGTCGGACGCTCCGCGCCGATAATACGATTTACTTGGCCCCGGAGCCAAGGTAGGTTATGGAAGAGCCCTGCCTGGGGACGGCCCCGCGGCCCCTCAGGCGCTCTGCCATGAACCCTTCCGCCGACGTCGCGCTCCTGCCGGTCATCCCGCTCAAGGAAATGGTGATCTTCCCCGGCAGCGTGATTCCGTTCTTCGTCACGCGCCCCAAACCGCTCGGCGCCCTGGAAGCGGCCCTGGCCGGGGACAAGCTAGTCTTCCTTGTCGCTCAGAAATCCGGCAAGGCCGAGCATCCGGGGCCCGACGACCTTTATCAGGTCGGAACGGCGGCCGACGTGATTCAAGTGCTCCGCCTACCCGACGGAACGGCCAAGGCGCTCGTCGAGGGCCTCTGGGTCGGTCGGATCGAGTCCTACGAAGGGGGGGCCGACTATGTCCGAGCGCGCGTGGGCCGGATGGGTTTCTTCGCCGCGCAGACGAAGGAAGTCGAGGCGCTACGCCGGAGTCTCCTGGCGTTGTTTGAACAATACGCCTCGCTCTCGGATAAGGTCCCCGAGGACCTGGCCCACTGGATCAAGGGCCTGGAGGATCCCCTCCACGTGGCTCATGCCATCGGCAACTACGCGGCCTTGCGGCTGGAAGACAAGCAGGCCGTCCTGGAAGCCCCCGAAGTCGGCGAGAAGCTTCGCCAGCTCTCTCAATTGCTCTCGGCCGATATCGAGCTTCTTCAACTGGAGAACAAGATTCTCAGTCAGGTCCGGAACCAGATCGGCAAAAGTCAGAAGGAATACTTTCTCAACGAGCAGCTCAAGGTCATTGAGAAGGAACTGGGGCTGGCCAGCGAAGAGGACCTCGAACTGGAGGACCTTCAGGAGCGCATCCGGCGGGCGCGCCTGCCGGAGCCGGCCCGCGATAAAGCCTACCGCGAGCTGCACCGTCTCTCGCGCATGGCGCCGCTCAGCCCCGAGGCCACCGTCAGCCGCACCTATATCGAATGGCTGACGGACCTCCCCTGGGTGAAGCTGACGAAGGACCGGGTCGATCTGGAGCGCGCCCAGCGGATTCTGGACGAGGATCACTACGGACTGAAGAAAGCCAAGGAACGCATCATCGAGCACCTGGCGGTCCATCAACTGGTCAAGCATCCGCGGGGCCCGATCCTCTGCTTCGTCGGGCCGCCGGGCGTGGGCAAAACCTCCCTGGCGAGGTCGATCGCCCGATCGCTCAAGCGCCGGTTCGTGCGGATATCGCTCGGCGGCATGCGCGACGAGGCCGAAATCCGCGGTCACCGGCGGACCTACATCGGGTCCCTGCCGGGCCGGATTCTCCAGTCGATGAAGAAAGCCGGCTCCTTGAATCCGGTCTTTCTCCTCGATGAAGTCGACAAGATGAGTTCGGACTTCCGGGGCGACCCCGCCTCGGCCCTCCTGGAAGTGCTCGATCCGGAACAGAACAAGGCCTTCAACGATCACTATATCGAGGTCGATTTCGACCTCTCCCACGTGATGTTCATCACGACGGCCAACACGACGGCCGGCATTCCCTTCCCGCTGATGGACCGGATGGAGATCATCCGCCTGCCGGGGTACACCGAGGATGAGAAACGGGCGATCGCCGAGCGGCATCTGATCCCCAAGCAGATCAAAGCTCATGGCCTGAGCCGCCGGCGCGTCGCTCTGACCCGCGAGGCGATCGATCTCCTGATCCGCTCCTACACCCACGAGGCCGGCGTTCGCAACCTGGAGCGCGAGATCGCCTCGATCTGCCGCAAGGTCGCCCGATCGGCCGTCAGCCAAGCCAACGCCCGGACCATCCGCGTCGGGCCGCCGCTCGTCCGAGAGTACCTCGGACCCGAAAAATTCCACGACCTGGACCTCCACGAGCCGCACGAGATCGGCGTCGCCTGCGGCCTCGCCTGGACCGACGTCGGGGGGGAATTGCTGCCCGTGGAGACGACCCTCATGCCGGGCCGAGGGACGCTCACGCTGACGGGCAAGCTCGGCGAGGTGATGCAGGAATCGGCCAAAGCCGCCCTTTCCTACATCCGCACGCGCTATCAGGAGTTCGGCCTGGAGCCCGATTTCTTCCGCAAGCTCGAAATCCACGTCCACGTCCCCGAGGGCGCCATCCCCAAGGACGGCCCGTCGGCGGGCGTGACGATCGCCGTCTCGATGCTCTCGGCGCTGGCCCGCCGGCCCGCTCGAGCCGACGTGGCCATGACGGGAGAGATCACGTTGCGGGGGCGGGTGATCAAGATCGGGGGGCTCAAGGAGAAAGCCGTCGCCGCCCATCGAGCCCGGATCAAGCGCGTCATCATCCCCAAGGACAATGAACCCGAATTGGAGGAGATTCCCTCGGAAATTCGCGAGGCCCTCGCCTTTCTCCCCGTTCGAACCATCGACGAGGTCCTCCCCCTGGCCTTGGTCCCGGAACCGACGGCGTCGCCTCCTCCGGCGCGGGTTCAAAAGACGCCCCGGCCCCCTCGGCGTCGGCCCGGCTTGATCTTCCCGCCCTCCCACGCCAAGGGTCGCTCCCGTCGGCTGCCGGGCCGGCCGGCCCGACCCGCCAAGTTCTGATCTCTCTTGGGGGCCTTCGACCTCCCGAGGTTCAATGGCGGGCCCCGCCGCCGGGCCATTGGACTGATCCGGGCTGATTGAAGCCTCGAGCGGCCGAGCGCCCGCCTCATGTCGGCTGTCATTCCTCCACACCCAACGGTTGACCGATCCAAGGGATGGGGAGACCGGCGGCTGGCCACGGCCGGCCTCTTGGGAACCCTGGGCTTGGCCTATGGACGCTATCTCGCCGGCCGGGTGCCCGCCGGGGAGGATATCGTCCTTCAGTATCTGCCTTATCAGCGGCTTGTCTGGGAGACGGTTGGTTCGGGTCGGCTTCCCTGGTGGAATCCGATGACCTTCTGTGGGCGCCCGCTACTGGCCGATATTCAGGTCGGGATCTTCTATCCCCCCAATTGGCTCCATGGATTCCTCCCGCTGCCCTGGGGCTTCGGGCTGCTTCTCCTCGGCCACACGCTCTGGGCCGAGATCGGGTGGTATCGGCTTGGGCGGCGCTGGGGTCTCACGCGCCCTTCGGCCACGCTCCTGGCCATCCTCGTCGTCTTTTCCGGCTTCATGACCTCGAAGCTTCTGGCCGGCGTCATTCTGTTTCACTACGCGGCGGCCTGGCTTCCCTGGCTGGGGCTCGGTCTGGAACGCCTGTGGCGTGGACCATCGTCGGCCGGCGTGGCTGGGATGGGATTGACCGTCGCGATGTCAATCCTGGCCGGGTCCCCGCAAATCACCTTCTATGCCGGGCTGATCCTGCTCATCTGGGGCTGGTCTCGTCGGCCGGCGGCCGAGGCGGGCTCCGTCAGGCGTTGGGGAGCGCTCGGCCTGGCGCTCTTGCTGGGCATCGGGCTGGCCGCTTTTCAGCTCTGGCAAACGCGATCGATGATCTCGGTCTCCTTCGATCGGGGCGCCGGGGCTTCCTGGGATTACGTCACCGAGGGGTCTCTCGCTCCCCGGCTCTTGCTCCTGCTCTTCAATCCGGGGGTTTTCGGGCCGGGGCAAGACTCGGCCTACTATTGGGGGTCGGCGGTCGGCTTCTCCGAGACCCACGGGTACTTGACCGTCTGGGCCCTGGCGTTGCTTTTACCGATCGGCGCCTACCTGAGTCTGCGCCGGGGCGGGAGGGCGGAAAGTCCGCCGCTCACGTCGATGGTGACGTTCCGAGCCCGGCGTCGATTACTTCTCGGCGCGCTCGTCATGATGATCGGCGGAGTGGTCCTCGGCCTCGGGCGGTTCAGCCCTGCCTTCCTCGCCTTATACGCCTTCGTCCCGGGGTTTGATCAATTCCGTGTTCCGGCGCGGCTCATGTTTCTCTTCACGGTCGGGGCCGCCATGGCGGCGGCCCTCGGTTTTGATGGGCTTTTGCGGCTCAAACGCGGCTCGGCGGAAGCCACGGCCGTCGTCAGAATCGTCCTCCTCGGCCTCACCGCGGCCGTCGCGTTCGGCCTGGTGCTGGTCCGTTCCCGTTCGGCTCTCTGGGTTCTGTGGGAGGCTCCCTTCACGCTGATCGAGGAAGCGGCCCGGAAGAGCGAGGTCGAGAGCCGATTAAGTCGAACGATCATTTTTGAGGCCCTCAGGGGCCTAGGATTCGCCGCCCTGGCCGCCTCCGCCATCATCGCCGCACTGCGAACGCCCCGGGCTCGCGGGGCCTCCGACACGAGGGTTCGCTGGCTTCCCCTCCTCCAGAGTCGCCTCGCCCCGTGGTCAATCCCTCTCTGGGCCGCTCTGGAGCTGGCCTGGGCGTCCTGGCCGCTCCAGCCAACGACCCGGGCCGATACTTTCCTTGAAGCTCACTACCCTCGAAGCGATCTGGTCGACGCCTTGGCGGCCGACCATCGCGGCGGGCGCCTCCTCTGGTTGGACGACCTTCTGGACTGGCGCCTGGATCAGAACCAGCCCGAGGTCCTACGAAACGCGTTGATCATGCAACGTTTGCCGGACGCCCGTGGTTACGATCCCGTCAACGCCCGATGGATGGCCACGTGGATGAACCGGCTCGCCGGCCTGCCGCCGACAGCGAACCCTCGGGGGTCGATGATCGTCCCACGCCTGGCCCTCCCCTCGTGGCTCACGTTGATGGGGGTCGAGACCGTCCTCAGTTACGATGATCTCTCTGCAGCGCCGGGGCTGGGATTGAGCCGCGTGATCACCTTTAGGTCCGGGCAATCTCTCGGCGTGTGGCGGAATACGGCTTATCGGGGTCTCGCCTTTGCCGCCCCGGACGGGCCTGTTATCCCGGACCGAGACGGGGCCCAGGCGCTCTCGGCCCGTCTGGCCGAAGCGAACCCGACCGATCCGCTCAAGGCGATCGTCTATCAGGAACCGCTGAGCGCCCCCAGGGAGCGGCCTGCGACGAAGATTGATGAGCAATTTGTAGTGGAGCCTGCCGGTGAATCAGGCGGAACTTACCATTTCAACGTAACCTTCCCGGAGGCGGCGACCATGGTGTTCGCGATGAGCGCTTACCCGGGCTGGATCGCGCGAGTCGATGGACGACCGGCGCCGCTGACGCTCGCCGCCGGAACTTTCCTGGCGGCGCCGGTTCCCTCAGGCCAACACGTGGTGACGTTTGAATATCGCCCCCCGCCGGGCTCCGGCCCGGCGGCGGCGTTGAGCCTGGCCTCCCTGGCCGTCATGATCGGGACGTTTGCCCTCGGAAGGCGACGAAGGGAGGGGAACCGTGTGAACGCTGCGATGTCATGACGGGAAGTCGCCCGGGCCTCTCGTTCGTCACATTCAACTCAAGAACCATTCCGGCCGGAGGCTCAGTTTCCCCTACTCGGAAACAACTATTTCCGGGCGGAGATCAAAACAAGTCTCATAACGTCCTCAGTGACACATCCACTCCCTTCAAAAAACGGTCAAACGCTCCCTGTCGAACCCCTCGAGGGTTCGATGCAAGGCAACCGCGCGGGCGGGGCCCCGAGAACCGCGGACCTTTTCGGGATCAGGTCAAAGGGCGTTTTTCAATCTTCTGTCAGTCCAGGTCCATGGGGTTGATGGGTTTCGTGACGGGACCTTCTTCCTTGGCCTTGCGGAGGGATTCCTCGAAAAGCGCGTTCAAGCGGTCTATCTTGCCCCGCTCTTTGGCTTTGGCCTGCTCGAACTTTTTGGCGATCGCTTCCTTCTCCCCCCGAACTTTGATCATCGCATCCTGAAACCGGTCGCCCGTCGACTCCTCCAGGATCGGCTTGCGCACCTCGACGATCTTGCCGCTCCGGCGATTGACGATGAGCACCGTCTGGCATCCCGGGCATTTGACCTCGATGAACTCGTCCATGGGCAGCCTCTCCCGGCTCCGTCCAGTGAATCCGGACCGGGCGTGGATCGCGCGGACGGACCGGCCGCGCGCTTCGGCAAGCAAGCTCTCCCCCGCGCGTCGCATTTTCGCATGGCTTCGCGCTGCGGTTCCAGACCCTTCGGCATCCCGCAGCCGCCGGCAGAACCGCTTCCGACGCCCTTTAATGGGCGAAGGGTCGGCCAGGGGAGGCAAACGTCGAGGAGCCCAGTTTCTCTACGCGATCCATCAACGCCTCGGCGGAATGGTTCGGCAGCATCGCCCAACCGATCCAGTCCGGATAACCCGTGGTGAGCGTCTCAAACGAATCGCCAAGGACCTGATCGGCCAGGGCACGTCGGGCCAGGTCGGCGTGCAGCTCCGCCAGCGCCGGCAAGCGCAGCGAGTAAGCGTCCAGGGCCAGCCAGAGGTGAGCTTCGGCGGGCCTGACTTCGCCTTCAGCCTGGGCGGCTCGAAGGATCGGTCCCCCGCCTGGGGCTCCCGCCTCAAGGACGGTCACCGTCGTCGGCCAGGACGGGCCGCGTCCAGAGAAGTGGGGCTGGACCAAGGTCAGGGCTGAACGGTGGACTCGGCGCTCCGGGTCGGGATCGGATCGACGATAGGCTTCGAGGAGGGCCCCGCCCCATATCCCGGCCACCAGGACAATCGCTGCCAGCCCGAAGAGCAGGAGCCCCGGAAAAGCAACCGAAAGGGCAACTTTTGGGATGTCAGCCTTCACGGCATCGAGGATCGCCCGCTGGTCCGAAGGCATTTGGCGACCAGATCCGAGACGCTGCCGAGGTGTGCGGATTGCTTCACATTCCCTCGATCTGACTCACGACACGCACTCTTTCTGTGCATCGGGCCAAGCAATCGGAATTTAACCGATTCCCGTGTTCAGTGGCGAGCATTGCAAAGACTCAAGTTAACCCGCATGTCTCGCTTGAGGATGGATCGCAGCGAGCCTGGTACTTTCTTTGCTCAGTTCCAGGATGCAGTTCGCCAGCGCGGTGGATTTTATGGCGCAAGAAGAGACCGGTCTCAAGATGTATCTGGACGAGATCGGTCAGAACCGGGTGCTCACCCGGGACGAGGAGGTGGAGCTGTTCCGGCGCTTGCGGCAAGGGGAGGAGTCGGCCCGTCAGACGATCGTCGAATGCAACCTCAAATTCGTGATCCGGGTCGCGCAACAATTCCGAGGTCGGGGGCTGGCGCTGGAGGATTTGATCCAGGAAGGAAACCTGGGGTTGCTGGAAGCGATTGAGAAATTTGACCATCGACGGGGCTTCCGCTTCTCCACCTATGCGGCCTTCTGGATTCGACAGGCCATTCAGATCGCCGTCCGCCAGCGCGGCTCGCTGATCCGTATCCCGGTGAGGAAATCCCGCCAGTTGGGCTTCATGAGCGAGATCGTCCAGGAGTTCTGGACGCGGCGGGGGCGTCCGCCGACCGAGGCCGAGCTGGCCGTCCGGCTGCGCATCACGACGGAGAAGGTCCGCGAGCTGACGCGACTTGCCGAGGCCACGCTCTCCCTGGACAGGCCGCCCGATCCCGACGGGGTTCCCCTCCTGGAGATGATCCCGGACCACCGGGCGCCGTCGGTGCGGGAAGTCACCGCCAATCGGGAAATGCTCGCCCGCGTGGCCGAGGTTCTCAAGCTCCTGACGGAGCGGGAGTCTTGCGTCATCGCCGAACGGTTTGGATTCGGCGGCGGAGAGGCTCGAAGTCTGCGAAAGGTCAGCAGCCGGATGGGACTGAGCCAGGAAGGGGTCCGGCGCATCGAGCAGCGGGCGCTGGTCAAGTTGCGCCGGCCGCACATTCGCCAGGCCATCGCCGGCCTGATCTGAACCCCCGACGCGCACGGGAGGCTTACGCACCGCACGATTACCTGACACCCCACCCCCGGTTTCCGGTTTGGCCGGATGGATCCCGTTCGATTGAGGTTGTGCTATCGCGCCAGGGCTCGACTCTCGATAGCGGATGATCCATCCGGCCAAATAATTTCGGGCTCCCCCGACCCACATCAGAGGCCGACACTTCCTCTCGCAGCGGGCGATCAAAACGACGCGGGTCGAGGGTTCCGTGGGGGGCTTGACGGAAGCCGAAGGCCCCATCTAGGCTGAACCGGGTGACATTATGGACACGCTGGTGATCGCGGTCCTCTCCGGCGTCGGCTTCATCGCCGCCTACCACACCTACGGGCGCTTTCTGGCGCGCAAGATATTTAATCTCAATCCCCAGGCGATCGTCCCGGCGCGCGAGCTGGAGGACGGCGTGGATTTCGTACCGACGCGCCCGGGCGTCGTCTTCGGGCATCACTTTACGTCGATCGCCGGGACGGGGCCGATCGTGGGGCCCGCCATCGCCGTCTTCTGGGGCTGGCTTCCGGCGTTGCTGTGGGTCGTCTTCGGGTCGATCTTCATCGGCGCCGTCCATGATCTGGGGGCGCTGGTGGTCTCCATGCGCTCGCGGGGCCAGACGATCGGCGACGTGGCCGGGCGGATGATCTCGCCCCGAGCCCGGCTGTTGTTTTTGCTGATCCTTTTTCTGGCGCTGACGGTCGTGATCGGCGTCTTTGGGCTGGTGATCGCCGTGATCTTCTCCATCTACCCGCAGACGGTCCTGGGCGTCTGGATCTCCCTGCCGGTGGCCGTCGTCGTCGGCTTTCTCATCTATAAGAAACGGCTGCCCCTTCTGCCGCCGTCGCTGGCGGCCCTGGCCACGATCTACGTCTTCGTTTACCTGGGGACCTATTTCTGGCCCGTGGACCTGGAGCGCCTGCTGGGGATCCCGCGTCTGGCGGGAGGGGAGGCGGCCTTCCTGCCGGGTCTGAAGTCGGCCGTCGTCGTCTGGACGGGCATCCTGCTGGTCTATTGTTTTGTGGCGAGCACGCTGCCGGTCTGGACGCTCCTTCAACCGCGCGATTACGTGAACTCGCACCAACTGATCGTCGCCCTCGGGCTGTTGTTTCTCGGGCTTTTAGTCGCCCGCCCGGAGCTGGTAGCCCCGGCCATCAACACCCATGCCCCGGGTGACGCGCCTCCCCTCTTCCCGTTCCTCTTCATCACGATCGCCTGCGGCGCGGTTTCGGGTTTTCATTGCCTGGTCTCGTCGGGGACGTCTTCAAAGCAGATCAGCAACGAGCGCGACGCTCAGTTCGTCGCCTACGGAGCCATGCTGCTCGAGGGCGCGCTCGCCGTCCTGGTAATCATCGCCTGCAGCGCGGGGCTGGGGATGGGGATCACCGGGAGCGGCGGGGAGAAACTGCTCGGCGAGGCGGCATGGGCAAGCCGCTACGGCGGGACCTGGAAGGGGATGTCGCTGGCCGCCCAGGTCGGGGCCTTCGTCGATGGGGGTGCCAACATGATCGCGGCCTTGGGGATTCCGCTCGCGATGGCGGTCGGGATCGTGGCCGTGATGGTGGCCTGTTTTGCGGCCACGACGCTCGACACGGCGACCCGACTGCAACGCTACGTCATTCAGGAGCTCTCGGTTTCGCTGAAGGTGCCGCTTTTTATCGACAAGTACTGGGCCACGGGGCTGGCCGTGGCCGCCGGGGGAGCCTTGGCCCTCCTGCCGGGCCCGAATGGCCCCGGCTCCGGCGGACTGATTCTCTGGCCGCTCTTCGGGGCCGTGAATCAACTGTTGGCGGGCCTGGCCTTTCTGGTCGTCGCTTTTTACCTGATCCGTTACCGCAAGCCCGTCGGATTGCTGATCGGGCCCGCCCTGTTGATGATCGTGATTCCGGCTTGGGCCATGTGGTCGAATATCGCCGAATGGTGGCGCGAGGGAAAATGGCTTCTCGTCTCTATGGGGTGCTTCATCGAAGTCCTTCAGGCCTGGATGATCCTGGAGGGGGCGATGATGTGGAACCGGGCGGCGGGCGTCCTGCCCGCTCCCCTGCCGCCGCTGGCCACGGCGGGGGGCCCGCCCTTGAGCGGTCCCGACGGGCGCTCGTGCTGAGGCCGGCCGATCCGATGTCCCCCTCGGGCTTCCCCCGCGCCCGGGCGCTTTCCCCAGGCCGCCCCCGGTGATCAAACCGGACGCTCTGCCCGGCATCCTGCGGGCGTTGCGTCATCCGCCCTACCGGGCCTTTTTCGCCGGCCAGTCGATCTCACTCATCGGGACGTGGGCCCAGACGACGGCGATGGGTTGGCTTGTCTGGCGGCTGACGCAGTCGCCGGCGATGCTCGGCCTGATCACTTTCGTGGGGCGGATTCCCGCCCTGATCTTCACGCCCGCCGCCGGCGTCATCGCCGACCGCTACCCGCGCTATCGCCTGGTCCTCATGGCGCAGGTGCTGGCCATGACGCAGGCGATGGTCCTGGCCTCGATCGTCCTCTTTGGCGAGCCGACCCTAGCAACGCTGGCCTGGTTGGCCGGAGCCTTGGGGATCATCACGGCGGTCGACATTCCGGCGCGGCATGCCTTTGTCATTGAGCTGGTCGGCAAGGTCGATCTGGCCAATGCCATTGTCCTCAACTCCTTGATTTTCAACGCGGCGCGTATCATCGGGCCGATGGTAGCGGGCGGGGTGATCTGGAGCCTTGCCCGCTGGGCTCCCGAAACGATCTCTGACGCCCTGCCTGAAGGGCTCTGCTTTCTCCTCAATGGCCTGAGCTATACGGTCGTCATCGGGCTCCTGTTGCGGATCAAGCTACCCCGCCGGTCTCGCCCAGCCGCGGCGGGCAACGCCGCGCGCGACTTCGCCGAGGCCCTGCGCTTCGTCGGCTCGCGGCCGGCCCTTCTGGACGTTCTGGTCTACATGGGGGTCGTGAGCACGCTCGGATATACTCACGCCGTGATCTTCCCCCAGGTGGCGCAGGAGACCTTCGGGCACGACGCCGCCGGCTATAGCGGTCTGCTCTCGGCGACCGGCGCCGGGGCGTTTGTCGGAGCGTTGGCGCTGGCGCGAGGGGCCGATATCCTGCGTTCGGGCCGAATGATCCCCCTGGCCGGCTCGACGCTGGGGGCCAGTTTGATCGTCTTTTCCCTCACCCGCCGGTATGAGATGGCCTTAGCACTGATGGTCCTGCCGGGGGCGGCCATGCTGCTTCAGTCCACCGGGACCAACGCCTTCATTCAGCTTCACGTCCCGGATCACTTCCGGGGCCGGGTCATGGGGTTGTTCTCGGTCATGTTCCTCGGCTTCTATCCGATTGGAAGTCTCCTGATGGGCAAGCTGGCCGAGGTCCTGGGGCCCATGTCGGCCATTCGACTTGGGGGCGCCGTGTGCCTGGGAGGCGGGCTGGTGCTCCTGGCCCGGATGCCCCGAATCCGGGCTTCGGCCGAGCAATTGCGCCGTGAGGCCGAGGAAGAACAGGCCATCCATTGATCTTTCCGCTCCATCAGCCGCGGGTTAAGATCAACGGCGACTGTAACGCTCGTGAGGAACCTCATCGTCCGTGGCGTCTCATCTGCACTTTGACTGCTTCAACGGCATCAGCGGCGACATGACGATCGGCGCCCTGGTGGACCTCGGCGTCGAGATCGAGGAGCTCCAGCGCCGACTTCAAGGCCTCCCGATCGGTCCGTTTCGGCTGCGGGCCGAGCCGCTCAAGCGAGCCGGCATCAAGTGCACCCGCGTGCATGTCGAAGTCGACGAACGGGCCGATGCCCACGTCCATCTGCGCCACGTCATTGAGAAGGTCGAGGCCGCCGGACTGGGAGCGACGGCGACGCGGCGCGCCGTGGCCGCCTATCGCCTCCTGGCCGAGGCTGAGGCTCGGGTCCACGGCAGCACGCCCGAACGGATCCACTTCCACGAAGTCGGCGCCAAGGACGCCGTCGTGGATATCGCCGGGGCGATGGTCGGCGTCGAGCTGCTGGGGGCCACGTCCTTCTCGGCGGGGCCGGTGGCCGTCGGTCAGGGGGCTGTCGTGTGCTCTCACGGCCTCATGCCCGTCCCGGCTCCGGCCACGGCCGAACTGCTCAAGGGGCTGCCGACCCGGACGACGGAGATCGAGGCCGAACTGACGACGCCGACGGGCGCGACCATTCTGCGGACGCTGCTGGAGGAGGCGCCGGCCCCCGCCGACGGATTAGCCGCCACGGCGATCGGCTACGGGGCGGGGGCGCGTGACATCCCCGGCCACCCCAACTGTCTGCGGCTTGTCCTGGGCGAGCGCCCGGGCGTGGCCGCCGAGCTTCCGGTGGATGTTGAGGCCATTCTCAGCCTCGAGACCGAGATGGACGATCTCTCCCCCGAGGTCGCCGGCTACCTCATGGAACGGCTTCTGGCCGCCGGCGCCCTCGACGTCCAGCTCGCCGACGTGCAGATGAAGAAGAACCGGCCGGGGCTGCGTCTGAAGGTCCTCTGCGCGCCCGAAGCCGGCCAACGCCTGGCCGAGATAATTTTCCGCGAAAGCTCGACCTTCGGCGTCCGATGGCTGCCGGGTCAACGTCTTTGCCTTCGGCGGCGGATGGAGACCGTGGCCACGCCGGCGGGGGAAGTCGCCGTCAAGGTCGGCCTCTGGGGGGAGGCGACGCTCAAGGCCGCCCCGGAGTATGAATCTTGTCGGCGGCTGGCTCAGGCGACGGGGCGCCCCCTGCGGGAGATTTACGATCTGGCGCGGGAGGCGATCCAAAACCAGGACGACGCGCGAGAGAAGGAAGCCTGAGGCCGGACGCGGCGGATGCGGCAACGGATCGTTCTCCTGGTGGGGTGCGTCATCTCCGCCGGGAGTCTCTATCTCGTCTTTCGCGACGTCGACTTCGGCGAACTGGCCCGCGCCGTCGGCTCCTTTGAGCTCGTCTGGCTGATCCCGTCGGGCTTCTTCTTCTATCTGAGCATGTATCTCCGGGGGGCCCGATGGGCCGTGTTGTTCCGTCCGGATTACCGTTTATCGGGGGTTCGGCTCTTCCGCCCCCTGATGATCGGGTTCGCCTTCAACAGCATCCTTCCGGCGCGCGTGGGAGAGTTCGTCCGGGCCATCTACGTCGGTTCGCGCGAAGGGACGGGCTTCCCGCTGGCCATGACGACCGTTGTCGCCGAACGCGCCATCGACGGCGTGACCTTGCTGGCCTTCCTCGGGGGGGCCCTGGCTCTATTGCCCGACATTGACCCCAATACGCGCGTGGCCTTCTGGGGAGTGGAGCTGGGGGGGGAGACGCTCGACTTCTGCGTTCGCCAGACGACCCGCTGGAGCCTCGGCCTGGTGGCCGCCGTGGTGATCTTCATGATTCCCGCCGTGCCCCGCGGCCTGGCCCGTCTGCTTCGCTCGCTCCCCTATCTTTCCGCTCCGGCGGCCGAGACTTCGGCGGGGTTGGTGCTTTCGGCGGCCCGGGGTCTCGAGGCGATTCGAAGCCTCCGGAATCTGGTGATCGTGCTGGGCTACTCCATCCTGGTCTGGGGGTTGATCGCGGTCTCGAACTTGACGCTCGCCTACGGCTTCCAGGGGCTGGAGGGAATGACCGTCACCCATGCCTTTGCGATCGTGGCGTTGATCGCGGTGTTCATCATCATTCCGGCGGCTCCGGGTTACTGGGGCCTTTTCGAGGCGGGGGTCATCTTTGGGCTTAAGGTTTTCGACATTCAACACGATGAATCCATAGGGACCGCCTACGCCCTCGTGCTGCACTTGTTGCAATACGTGCCGATCGTCGCCATCGGGCTGTTTTTCGCCGCCCAGGCCCAAGTGCGGGTCCGAGCGCGGCCGCGATTGGCGGCCGCGGCCGACGAAGCCCCCGGCGGGGGAAGCGTCCCTTGAGCCCGAGCTGGAGATTTCCGAAGGAGGGCCGAAAAGTTTTATCGCGATAAAAAATGGGGCCCGCCCGCGCCGTTCGGAGCCTTGCTTCAACGCCTGCAAGGTTGACCGACCCCGGACCCCTGGCCTAGACTGAATGTGATGGTTGCGCGGGGGCTGCGGGCCGCGCCGGTCAGAGGTCCGAGCGGGCCCGCGCGCGTGTCGTGTGAATTGTCGTTCTTGCCCCCAGAGGGTCGCTCTTGCCACGCGCCGTTCGGGCGCGCATGATGGACCTTGGTCTTGAGGCCCCCTGGATTTCGGCGATCGGGCGGGCCGTCGGCGCGCCCGCCGCGCCAGGCCTTGAGGCCGGCGGCCACGGCCCCGGGGAATAAGGCGGTTTGACGATGGGTAAGCAAACGCAGGAAGCCCCGCCCGGGAACGTTTACAACCTGGACCCTTACAAGGATCTGGGGCTAACCGACCTGGCGGCGCGCCGGGGGGAAAGCGAGAGCCGCAAGGAGATGATCCGCCTGGCGCGCGCGGTGGAGAAATCCGGCCTCGTTGACGACGACATGCTCAAGGCGGCGATGAGCCGCCTGGTTGACGAGAGCGCGCAGAGCCTCAAGAACGCCCTCATCTCGATGAATTTCGCTCAGGAGGAGGACATCCTCGACGCCTACGCCAAAGACGTCGGAATGGAGCGGATTGAGCTGGAGATGGTCAATTTCACGCCGGAGCTTCTGGGGGAGGTGGCCCCGGAAGTGGTCCTCCGCTATCGCGTCATCCCGGTGCGGACGACGCCCGAAGAAATCTGGCTCGCCCTCAGCGACCCCTCCAACCTCCGGGCGATCGACGACCTGGCTCAGATTCTGGGCAAGAAGGTCAACGGGGTCATCGCGACCGAAGAGGCGATCGAGAAGGCGATCAAGAAATACTATGAGGCCGACGAGTACACCTCCATCTACGAGGAGATGGCCGAGAGCGACGACCCGCGCGAAATGCGCGATTACAGTCTGATCGACCTGGACGAAGCCACGACGGAGGATACCCCGCTGGTTGTCCGGTTCGTGGACCTGGTGTTCAAGCAGGCCGTCCACGAGCGATCGAGCGACATTCACATCGAGCCGACGCGGTTCGGCCTGGCCATTCGGTTCCGGGTGGACGGCGTGCTCCACGAGGTCCCGTCGCCCCCGCGACAGTGGCAGAACGCCATTATTTCGAGGCTCAAGGTCCTGGCGGGGCTCGATCTGGCCGAGAAGCGCGTCCCCCTGGATGGGAGGATCAAGCTGACGCTGCCGGGGCGCAATCTGGATTTGCGCGTTTCGACGTTGCCGACGATTTACGGCGAGAGCGTCGTCATGCGTATCCTCGAAGCCGAGTCCGTCATGATGGGGCTGGAAGACGTCGGCTTCCTGCCGGATACGACCGCCCGGTTCAATCAGCTCATCCAATCCCCCAACGGCATCATCCTGATGACGGGGCCGACGGGGTCGGGCAAGACGACGACGCTTTACGCGGCCCTCAGCGCCCTCAACACCCCGGAGCGGAAGATCGTGACGCTGGAGGACCCGGTCGAGTACCAGATTCCGGGGATCAACCAGATTCAGGTCAACACCGATATCGGGCTGACGTTTCCGCTGGGGCTGCGCTCCCTGTTGCGGCAATCGCCGGACATTATCCTCGTCGGAGAGATCCGCGACCTGGAGACGGCCGAAAACGCCATCCGCGCGGCGCTGACGGGCCACCTGGTCTTCTCGACGCTCCACACCAACGACGCCCCGAGCGCCACGATCCGGCTGATCGACATGGGGATCAAACCCTATCTGGTGGCCAGTTCGCTCCAGGCGGTCGTGGCCCAACGGCTCACGCGGCGGATTTGCAACAATTGCAAACAGGCCCATCGTCCGAAGCCCGAGGACATCCGGCTTCTCGGCTACGACCCGGAGGAATACAAGGAGGCGGATTTCTTCATGGGGACGGGTTGCGAGCGCTGCTCTCAGACAGGCCATCGCGGCCGGACGGCGATCCATGAGATCTTCGTGATGGACGCCGAACTGAGACGCAAGGTCATCCGAAGCGAAGCGGCCAGCCGGCTCAAAAACTACGCCGTGGCCCACGGGATGCGAACCCTTCGCATGGACGGCTGGGAGAAAATCCTCCTCGGGTGGACCACCATTCCGGAGATTTACAAGCTCGTCGGCGGGGAGGATTGAGGCGCCGGCTTTCGGCGCGACGGAGCGTGCGGCGATGACAATGGACATCAACGAAATGCTCAAGACGATGGTCGATCGCGACGCCGCCGACCTGCACTTGCGCGTCGGCAAACCCCCCTCCATTCGCCTGCAGGGGGCGTTCGAACCGCTGGAGCCCGTGCCGCTGGAGCCGGAAGACACCGAGCGGATCATGAAGGAGATCACGCCGCCGCGCTTCCAGCAGCATCTCCAGGAGATGGGCAGTTGCGACTTCGCCTACGCCTTCAGCGATCTGGCCCGTTTCCGGACCGCGGTCTTCCGCAACCTCGGCAACATCGGGATCGTCATGCGGCTGATCCCCTCGCGCATCTTCACCTTTGAGCAATTGGGTCTGCCCCGCTCCTGGCTGGGGCCGGTCCTGGAGGCTCACCGAGGCTTGTGCATCGTCACCGGACCGACCGGGTCGGGCAAGACGACGACGCTGGCGACGATGATCGACTGGATCAATACCAACCGATCGGTCCACATCATCACGGTCGAGGACCCCATCGAATACACGCACAAACACAAAAAGGCCCTCATCAGCCAGCGCGAGGTCCACATCGACACCCCCACCTTCGCTTTCGCCCTCCGGGGCGCGTTGCGGATGGACCCCGACGTCATCCTCGTCGGCGAGATGCGGGACCTGGAAACGATGGAGGCCGCGCTGGTGGCGGCCGAAACGGGCCACCTCGTCTTCGGGACCCTGCACACGATCGGCGCGGCCACGACGATTGACCGGATGATCGACGCCTTTCCCCACGAGCAGCAGGAACAGATTCGTACCGTCTTGAGCGTGGCGCTCATGACGGTCATCTCTCAGGCGCTGATCCCCCGGGCCGACGGCAAGGGGCGCGTGGCGGGCTTCGAGATCATGCACGTGACGCCGGCCGTGGCCAATCTGATCCGCGAGGGCAAGACCGAGCGCATCACCTCGGTCATCCAGACGAGCTTCAAGCGGGGGATGATCACGCTCGACGACTACATGTTCGGTCTCTATAAGAAGGGCCTCATCACGGGGGACGATTGCCTGGCCCGCGCGCAGGACTATCAGGCCATGGAGAAACGGATGCTTTCGGCCGGCGTCGGCGACACCGCGACCAAGGGCGAAACCGAGGCCATGCCGAGAGAATTCTGAGGGCCTCCGGGGGAACGACAATCATGGGCAAACGCTTGTTCAAGTTCATCAGCGATCCGGCCGCGCGGACCAAGGCCGAGCCGCCGGCCAAACGCCGCGAGCCCGGCGCGCCGGACCTGACGCGCGAGCAGGCCACGTGGCCCGGCGTCGGGCCGTCCTCGGCCTCCCCGGAACTGGACCCCGCCCTTGAGCTGGCGGCGATCGAGGAGGCGGGGACTCGCTACTCGGCGCCGACCGTCGAGATCGCTGGGCTGGCGGCGGCCGACGACATGGCCTATCTGCGGATGCTGGCCGAGCAGACCGGCCTGCGCCTCGTCGATCTGGCCAAGATGCCGCGTCCCCCGGACGAGTTGATCGGGCTGCTCTCGGCCGAGCAGGCCAAGCGGCTGACGGCCGTGCCGGTGGGGGAGGAAAACGGGGTCGTCGTGATCGCGGTCGCCGACCCGGCCAACCCGGTCGTGAGCGACGACCTGCGCGTGGCCATCGACCGCGAGATTGAGACCGTGATCGCCCCCGAGGCCGAGATCCGGGAGCGGATCGAGCAGTATTACGGCCTGGGCGAGGAGTCGCTGGAAGGCATCGTCCGCCAGGCCGAGGTGGTCGAGGAAAACCCCGATCTGGCGCCGGCGGCGGCCCGATCGATCGATCTTTCCGACGTCGTGGCCACGGCCAATGCCCCCCCGATCGTCAAGCTGGTCAACGTCTTGCTGGTCAAGGCCATCAAGGAGCGGGCCAGCGACATTCACATCGAGCCCTTCCCCAAACTGATCCGGATCCGTTACCGCGTGGACGGTCTGCTGCGCGAAATCCCCTCCCCGCCGCGGACGATGATGCTGGGGCTGGCTTCCCGCATCAAGGTCATGTCGGGGCTCGATATCGCCGAGACGCGCCTGCCGCAGGACGGCCGCATCAACCTGACGCTCGAAGGACGAGAGGTCGACCTGCGCGTCAGCACGGTGCCGACCGTCCACGGGGAGTCCATCGTCATGCGCGTACTCGACAAGAGCATGATGATGATGGGGATCAATCAGGTGGGGATGACCGACGACGTGCTGGAGCGTTTCCGAAAGCATATCCACAAGCCCAACGGGATCATGCTCGTCACGGGGCCGACCGGCTGCGGCAAGACGACGACGCTTTACGCCGCCCTCAATGAAATCAAGGACCCTGGGGACAAGATCATCACCGTCGAGGACCCCGTCGAGTACAAGGTCGACGGCATCATCCAGGTCAACATCAACGAGGGCGTGGGGCTCACGTTCGCCCGGACGCTGCGGGCCATCCTGCGTCAGGACCCCGATAAGGTCCTCGTCGGCGAAATCCGCGACGTGGAGACGGCCCAGATCGCCGTCCAGGCCTCCCTCACCGGCCACCTGGTCTTCTCGACGCTCCACACGAACTCGGCTTCGGCGACGATCACCCGACTGATCGACATGGGCATCGAGCCGTTCCTGATTACCTCCTCGGTCGAAGCGGTCGTCGGCCAGCGGCTCGTCCGCACCATCTGCACCGGCTGCCGGGCGGCCTACACGCCCATCGAGGATGACATCCGGGAGTTCGAGATCGACGAGACGACGCTCAAGGAGCAGAGTTTCTTCCACGGACGGGGTTGCCCCGACTGCGGGCACACGGGCTATCGGGGCCGGATGGGCTTGTTCGAGCTTCTGGAGATCGACGACGAAATGCGCGAAATGATCCTGGATCAAGGGACGACCGACGAAATCCAGGACATGGCCCGCCGCAACGGCATGAGGACCATGCGCCAGGACGGCTGGATGAAGGCCTGTCTCGGCGTCACGACCATGGAAGAAGTGGCCCGCGAGACGGCGCGCGACGCCGAGCTGGCGGCCATCCGTCCCGAACCCGAACCGGCCCCGCAGCCGATCCCGGGCGCAGCCGAACCGAAGCCCGAAATCCCCGCCAAACCCGTGGCGCGACTGGACGACAAGCGCATGATGGTCGAAGGCGAAGCCGGGGCGCGCATCTACGACGTGAGCGACACGCAGGAAAGCGTGGTCCCTTGACGGGTCGGCCTCACG
>CAYXAU010000015.1:56978-87031 GCA_964463045.1 uncultured Candidatus Sumerlaeota bacterium
CTACGACGTGAGCGACACGCAGGAAAGCGTGGTCCCTTGACGGGTCGGCCTCACGGGCCGCTTTTCGAATCGCCTCACGACGCGCCGGCATCAGCCTGAGGCCGATGCGTGAGGTCCGGGATCAGTTCGCGCGCCTCACCTCCGGCAACTTCCATTATCTTGATTTTGGCGGCGCCGGACGTCCCCCCGTCGCGCTCCTTCACGGGACGGGTTTTCACGCCCGGCTTTGGACCACGATCGGTCTCGCCCTGAGACGACGCTTTCGGGTCGTCGCGCTCGATCTTCGAGGCCACGGCGACTCCCCCAAAGACCTGGAGGACTATCGATGGGGGCCAATGGCGGAGGATTTGCTTGAGTTTCTGGACGCCACGGGGTTGAAGCGGCCGCTCTGCGTCGGCCATTCGATGGGCGGCGCTGTGATCGTTCTGGCCGAGGAGCTCCGGGCGGGCGCGATCGGCGCGGGGCTCCTGATCGATCCGATCCTCATGGGGCGGGATTACTACGCCGGCCATTGGTCGGCGGAAAACGATCCGATGGCCGCGCGCGCCCTGAGGCGTCGCGACACGTGGGCATCGCCCCAGGCGATGATCGACACTTATCGGAATAAGCCGCCGTTCAGCACGTGGCCGCTGGAGGAACTGCGTCACTACGCCTTCGGCGGATTGGAGCCGGCCCCGGACGGAGGCGCCCGCCTCAAGTGCTCCCCGCGCATCGAAGCCCAGGTCTACCTCGGCGGGCATGCTTCGGACCCCTGGCCGCGGCTCGCCGAGGTCCGGATGCCGATTCGCGTTCTTCGCGGCGCGGCCTCCGACACGGTGGGCCTCTCGCGCGTCGAGGCGATGCTCCAGATCCTCGGCCACGGCGAGCTGATCGAAATCCCGGGCGCCACGCATTATCTGCCCATGGAGCGGCCGGATTTGATTGTCACCCATGTGACCGATTTGGCCGCGGCCGTGACTGGCCCGCCCGCCGAGGAAGTCGTTGCTCCCGGCGACGCCTCCCCTCCATAATGGAAAGGGTCGACTTCCAACCGCCGAGGGTTGATCCATGGCAAGGCCGCGGAGCCCGCTTTCTCCTCCCGAAATCCTCGATCTGTATTTCCTGGACGCCCGGCACAAACTGATCGAAATCGCCGCTTTCCTCGATCGGCTGGATCGTTCCAGGGCGCAGGCGCCCGCCGGGGGATCGAGCGACGCCGACGATGACTATCGGCTTCGAGCTTTCCGCGCCGCGCTCGGCCGGGCGGCCGAGCCGGGGCCGGATCGCGCCGGTGACATCCAGATCATCTTCAGCGATCCCACAAGGGAGCCCGTCGCTTCGGCGCGGGGGCTCAAGGGGGCGACCGGGGCGTGGAAAGGACCGGCGGCGACGTGAGGTACATCGAGCCTCACGCCCACATGGTCTCCCGGACGACGGACGATTACGAGAGGCTCGCGCTCGCCGGGTGCGTGGCGCTGACGGAGCCCGCCTTCTGGGCCGGTTACGATCGCGGCTCCGTCGAGGGCTTCGGCGATTACTTCGAACGCCTGACCCGATTCGAGCCGGAGCGAGCGGCCCGCTACGGAATCCGCCACTATTGCTGGCTCTGCCTCAATCCGAAGGAAGCCGAGGACCTCGGCCTGGCCCGCGAGGTTCTGAGCCTCATTCCGGAGTATCTGTCGCGGCCCAACGTGCTCGGAATCGGCGAAATCGGGCTCAACAAAAACACACGCAACGAGCTGACGGTCTTCGTCGAACATCTCGATCTGGCCGCCCGCTATGACAAACTCGTCCTGGTCCACACCCCGCATCTCGAGGACAAGCTCAAGGGGACGCGGCTCATTCTGGACAGCCTCGCCCGGGATTCGCGGATCCGCCCCGAGCGCGTGCTCATCGATCACGTCGAGGAGCACACGGCGGCCCAGGCGCTCGACGCCGGCCACTGGGCCGGGATCACGCTCTACCCCGAGACGAAATGCTCGCTCGCGCGCGCCGTCGATCTGGTCGAGGTTCACGGCCTGGAGCGCCTGTGGGTGGATTCGGCCTGCGACTGGGGGGTGAGCGACCCGCTGGCCGTCCCACGGCTTACGCTGGAAATGCGCCGTCGCGGTCATTCGGAGGCCACCCTGCGGCGTCTGGTCTTCGATAACCCTCGGCAGTTCCTGAGCCAATCCCCCGCCTTTCATGTTGACCCTGAGGCCTTGATCGATTGACTCCGGCCATGCGCGTCGACATCGGCCGGCAGATCCACGTCACTTACTGCACGAACGTCCACGCAGGGGAAACCTGGCCGGAGGTTCTCCATCAACTTAAGGGGCCCGTGCTTGACGTGCGCGAGCGCGTGGCCTCCGGTCGCCCCTTTGGGCTCGGGTTGCGCCTGGCCGAGACCGCCGTTCGCGCCCTGGAAGACCCCAAAAATCGGCGGGCCTTGCGCGCTTTCCTCGACGATCACGATTGCTACGTCTTCACGCTCAACGGCTTTCCCTACGGACAGTTCCACGGGGGGCGAGTCAAAGAGGCCGTGTTCGCGCCCGATTGGACCACCCCCGAGCGCCTCGATTACACGCTGCGCCTGGCCGAGCTGCTGGCGGAGCTGCTCCCCGAGGGGGTCGAAGGCAGCCTCTCGACGTCGCCGGGGTCCTTTAAGGCCTGGATCACCGAAGAGGCCCACGTCAACGCCATTGTGGAAAATCTGGCCCGCGCGGCCGCGCACCTGGAACGGCTCGCCCAATCGACGGGCCGTTCGTTGACGCTGGGGCTTGAGCCGGAACCGCTCGGCTGGCTCGAAACCACCGGCGAGGTCTGCGAGTTTTTTGAGCGCCGCCTGCGCCCCCACGGCGCCTCCGTCGCGGCCGAGCTTCTCAAGGTCGATCCGCGGGCGGCCGAGAGTGTCCTTCGCCGGCGCATCGGCGTTTGTTATGACGCCTGTCATCTGGCCGTCGAGTTCGAGCCCCCGGCGATGGCCCTGAAGCGGCTCCTGACGGCCGGAATCCGTTTAAGCAAGTGTCAGATCAGCTCGGCGCTGCGTCTCAAGCCTGCGCCGGCGACGTTGGCCGCCCTCGCGCGTTTCGCCGAGGGGGTCTATCTGCATCAAGTCGTGGCCCGGCTCGCCGACGGACGCCTGATCCGCTGGCCCGACATCGGCGACGCGCTTCGGGACCGGGACCGGCTCCTTGAGAGCGAGGAGGTCCGCGTCCACTGTCACGTCCCGCTCACGATGAGCCCCCTCGATGGACTGGAATCCACCTCCGGCGACATCCCCGCGCTCCTGCGTCACCTGAAGGACGCGCCCGGGGCCGTCCATTTCGAGGTCGAGACGTACACGTGGGACGTTCTGCCGGAAGGGGTGCGGCGGCCCGACGTGGCCGAGGCGATCGCCGAGGAGTTGACGTGGTTCCTCGAACGTCTCGGCCGCCTCCGGGAGAGGCGGCATGCCTGAAGCGCGCCTCTGGTTACGGGCGCATCTGGAGCTGGCTCGGCTATCCAATCTGCCGACGGTCTGGAGCAATTGCGTGGCGGCCTGGCTCCTCGTGGGGGGCGTTTTCGTTCCTTCGCTTCTGTTCATGACGATCGCGCTCAGCCTGCTCTATACCGGCGGCATGTATCTCAACGACGCCTGTGACGCCGGTTACGACGCCGAGCATCGCCCCGAACGCCCGATCCCGCGGGGGGACATCTCGCGCGCCTGGGTCTTCATCGCCGGCGGCGTGTCGATCGCCGGCGGCCTGGCCTTGGCCGCCTGGGAAGGCTGGAAGGAGCTGGCGATGGCGGGGACGCTGACGGTCTTGATCGTCGGCTACGACCTTTTCCATCGGCGGCTGGCCTGGAGCCCCTTCCTGATCGCGGCCTGCCGCCTGATGGTCTATCTGACGATCAACGTGGCGGCGGCGACGGCCTTCAGTCCGAAGGCGGTGCTCTGGGGGGTGACGTTGGCCGCCTACGTCGTCGGGCTGTCCTACGTCGCCAAAGTTGAAGCGGCCAACGCGCTGACGCGTTACGGGCCGCTGGCGCTGACGTTTCCGGCCGGGCTCATCAATCTATATCCCACCCCTTCGGCGACCCGCTGGGTCCTGAGCCTGATCTTGGGCCTTTGGCTGGGTTATTGCCTGTTCTATATTTTTCGTCCGCGCCGGTGGGATTTGCGCCGAGCGGTCGCCGGCTTGATCGCCGGAATCGCGCTCGTCGACCTGATGGCCGTCAGCCAGACCCCCGAGCCGTTCCTGGGTCAATTGTTCTGCATCGGATGCTTCGCGCTGAGTCTGTTTCTTCAGCGGTTGATCCCGGCGACGTAGAAGGCGATCCCGGCCGCGCCAGACCGTGATCGAGAAAGGTTGCGCAGAGCGTGACGCGACCCCGACTTCTGGTCATCGACCTGCCGACCCTCCGGCTGGATTGGATCGCGACGGACATGCCGGAGCTGCACGCGCTCGCGCGGCATTGGCATCGTTCCCCGATCGAGCCGGTCTTTCCCGCGCTCACCTGCCCGGTTCAAGCCACGTTGACGACCGGGGTCCCGCCTCGCGTCCATGGCGTGATCGCCAACGGGCTGTTTGATCGAGCGACGCGGCGGCCGGAGTTCTGGGTCTTTCCGGATGAGCGCGTCCAGGCCCGACGCGTCTGGGAAGATTTCCGTCAGGCGGGGCTCAAGACCGGAGTCTTCTTTCTGCTCAACATTCGCAACTGCAAGACCGACGCAGCCCTCCTTCCGCGGCCGATCCATCGTGAGGACGGCTCGATCACCCCCTGGTGCTGGCACAAGCCGGAGGGACTTTATCCGGAGCTGGTCCGGCTCATGGACGACTTTGATCTCCTCCGGTTCTGGGGACCCCTGGCGGGGATCGAATCCAGTCTCTGGATCGCCGAGGCCGCCGCCCGCACGATCCACCGGCACGGTCTGGACGTGAGTTTCGTCTACCTCCCCCACACCGATTACGCCCCGCAGAAATTCGGCCCCGCGAGCGAATCCTATCGCCAAGCGCACCGGGAGCTGGACGCCGTTCTCGTCAATCTGATCGAATCCGTGGCCGAGGACGCGCCTCACCTCTGGACGCTGATCGTTTCCGAATACGCCATGACGGAGGTGAATCGGGTCGTCGAGCCGAACAAACTCTTGCGCCGCGCCGGGCTGCTCGCCGTCGAGCGACGAGGGCCGGAGGAGCATCTGGACTTCGAAGGGAGCGCCGCCTTCGCCCTGGTGGATCACCAGATCGCTCACGTCTATTGCGATCGCCAGCACGTCGGGCTCGTCCGTTCGATTTTCGAAGCCGAGCCCGCCGTCGAGAGCGTCGTCGCCCGTCCGTCCGATTGCGGCCTGGACCACCCCAACAGCGGCGAGGTCATTCTGGTGGCGCGGCGCGACGCCTGGTTCGCTTACCCCTGGTGGCACGAGGCCTCGGCCGCCCCGGCTTACGCCCGGACGATCGACATCCATCGCAAGCCGGGCTACGACCCCCTGGAAATGTTCTGGGACCCGAAAATCGGCGGCACGGCGCAGGACCCGTTGCTCATCCGCGGCTCCCACGGGGCGTTTCCCCGCGATCGCGATCAGAACGCGTCGGTGCTCTCCAACCTTCCCGGCGTCGAAGCGGTCTTCACCACCGGCGACGTGGCCGCCGCCCTGCGCGGGGCGCTTGAGGAATCCCTCCCGCGGCTTTAGACTTCTCAGAAGACAGGCCATCGGCGTCGAACCGTCTCACCCTCCACCCTGACCGATGAAAGTCCTCAAGGCCACGGTTCAGGGGGGCTTCCCGATCTTCGTCGGAGAAGGAGCGCGGGAGCTTCTGCTGGAGCAGGTGGAACGGCTCGCCCCCGACCGCGTGTTCGTCGTGACCGACCGGACGGTGGAAACGCTCCACCTGGAAGAAATCCGGGCTCAGATCCCCTCGGCCGTCCCCCACGACGTCGTTCTCCTCAATGAAGGGGAGGAGAACAAGAACCTGGCCACGCTCCAGCTTGTGGCCGGCGACCTGCTTCACGCCGGCGCCACGCCGCGTTCGCTCATCCTCAACGCCGGCGGCGGGATGGTCCTGAACCTCGGCGGGCTGGCCGCCTCCCTGCTGCATCACGGCGTCCGATTTGCTCACGTGGCCACGACGGTCATGGGCCAGACCGAGGTCGTCGCCAGCAATCGCCAAGCCGTCAACCTCGTGGGGGACCGGAACGCCCTGGGGCTCTATCGTTCGCCCGAGTTCGCCGCGGCCGACCCGTATTTTCTGGAGTCCGAGCCCGAGCGACAACGACGGGCCGCGCTGGCCGAGCTGGCGCGGCTGGGCCTCGTCGCCGGCGGCTTGCTGTTCGATGGGCTTCTGGAGCTTTTCTCCCAAGACGGCTTCGACGCGCCTCCGACGCTAGCCCGGACCGTCGAGGGAGCTCTCGAGCGGGTGCTCGATCTGGGACGGGCAGACCCGCGCGAGGAGGCCCGCGCCCACGCGGAGGCCTATGGGGCCGAAGTCGGGCGCGCGCTTGAAAGGGTCGCCGACGGCAAGTTGTTGGCCGGGGAGGCGCGGCTGTTCGGCATGCTCGTCACGGGGGAGATCGCCCGCGCGCTCGGCCTGATGCCGCCGGCGGAATATCAGCGGCATCAGGCGTTGCTCGCGGCTGTGAAGGGAGCGCTCGCCTTTCCGCAGCACGTGCGCGCCGATCGGGTCGTCTATCAAATCCACGGCAACAACAAAACGCTCCTCGGGTCGGCCCCGATCCTGCTGCTGAGCGGCGTGGGCCGGATCGCCGGGACGAGTAACGGGCCGGATCCCCTCCGGCGCGTCGACACGCCCGACACGGTCATGGCCGACGCCATCGAGAAAGCGCGCGCTGATGCTTTGTTATAGCACGCTCGGCCTGCCCGACCTCGGTTTGCCGGACTTGGCCGCCCGGGTCCGGTATTACGGCTTCGAAGGTTTGGAGATCGCGCTGACGCCGGAGCAATGCGCGCGACGGGGCGATCGCCCCTTCTGGCATTCCGCCCGCGAAGGGATGCGCGCTCATGGCGTGCGCGCCACCGTCATCCACCTCGGCAACCCGCGCCTGCGATCGGGCGACCCCGAGGGCGCCCCGACGCTCCTGCACCCTGAGGCCTCGGCGCGGCGGCGCTGGATGGATCTCATCGGCGCGGCTTTCGAAATCGCCGAGAGGATCGGCGCGACACATGCGGCCGTCGCCTCGGGTCCCGCTCAAGCCTCTGATTCGCCGGCCGCGCTTTGGGCAAGACTTACGGAGACCCTCAAGGCGGCGCTCGAGCTGCGCCCAGAGGGGGTGGGGCTGCTCATCGAGCATGAGCCGGAGCACTTCATCCGAACGGCCGCCGACCTCGCCGAACTGGGGGAACGTCTGGCGGGCAAGGTTGAAATCAATCTCGACGTCGGGCATCTGCAAGTTGTCGGCGATCCGATCGGCCCCACCGTCCGAGCCCTCGGGAGCCGGATTCGAAACGTGCACCTCGAGGACATCAGGGATCGGGTGCATCGGCATTTGCTGCCGGGGGAGGGGGACATCGACTTTCAAGAAGTCGCCGAGGCGCTGTCGGCCATCGGCTACGAGGGCTATCTGACGGCCGATTTGTATCCCTATGCCGATCAAGCTTCCGTTGCCCTCGAACGGGCTCGCGAGGTCTTCGGACCGCTGTGGGGCCCCGGAGCCGCCGCGACCGTGCGCGCGGACCCCAGGCGGGAGGGCATCGGCTCGACGGCGGAATTGCTCGAGCGGCTCAGGGCGGAGCTCCGGGCCGGGCTCGACGAGCCGATGCTGCTCCGGGCGCTCGATCGAATTCTTGCCCACTTCGGCTGCCAAGTCGGGACGATTCATGACCTCAGCCCCGAGGGGGATCGCCTGCGGATGCGGGCGCAGCGGGGCGTCCCGGAGGCGATTCTTCCTCAGGTTCGGACGATCCCCATCGGCAAAGGGATGGCCGGGCTGGCGGCCGAACGGCGGGCTCCGGTGCAGGTCTGCAATCTTCAAACCGACGAAAGCGGCGTGGCCAAACCGGGGGCGCGGTTGACTCGGATGGAGGGCGCGATCTCGCTGCCGCT
This sequence comes from uncultured Candidatus Sumerlaeota bacterium, assembly GCA_964463045.1. GTDB lineage: Bacteria > Sumerlaeota > Sumerlaeia > MVZB01 > JAJFLK01 > CAYXAU01. The sequence goes on from CAYXAU010000015.1 coordinate 64,982, forward strand.
CCTGGCGCGCGGGCAGTTGCGGGGGACGCTCGGCGTGGCCAAGGCCGTGGCTTACGAGTTCACGGCCGAGGAAACCGAATCGCTCCTATCGATCGGCTCGCTGCTGGCCGAGGTTTTCGAGCGCGAGACCCGCCGGCCGGGCGTTTGAGTGGCGGGAGGGCGGGGGCGGGCCTAGGATAGGGCACGAAACGGGCCGCCGCGAGCGGCTTCGGGAAAGGGCAGAGCGATGCGGCAGTTAGTAAGCCGGTTTCTCAGCGGGGAGATCACGCGGCGACGGTTCGTTCAAGGGCTGGCGGCGCTGGGATTGAGCGCCGCGGGGGTGGAGTCGGTCGTGCGCGCCTCGGAGCGGGCGTTGAAGGGCGCCGGCGTTGCCGGGCGCGCGCTCACCGGGACCGGCGGGGAGTTGCTCGTCGAACAGATGAAGGAGGCCGGCGTCCGGTACCTCTTCACCAACCCCGGCAGCTTCGAGGTCGGTTTTTTCGACGCCTTTCTCGATCAGCCGGGGATGCAATTGATCCTGGGCTTGCACGAGGGGCTCGTGATCGCCATGGCCGACGGGTACCACAAAATCACGGGGCGGCCGGCCTTCGTCAACGTGCACGTGATCGCCGGGACGGCTCAATCGGCCGGCCAGATGTACAACAGCAGCCGCGACGGCTCGGCGCTGGTGGTCACGGCGGGGCTCCTGGACAACGAACAGGGGAACGACGATATCCTGCTCGGGCCCCGGCCGGGGTTTAACCAGAAGGAAGTCAACCGGCAGTTCACGAAGATTTCCTGGGAGGGACGCAACGCCTCGGCCTTGCCGATGATGCTCCGCCGGGCGTTTAAGGTGTCCATGACCGAACCCTCGGGGCCGGTCTATCTGGCCGTTCCGAATTACATTCTGGAAGAAAAAGGGGTCTCGGGGACCGTCTACAGCGACGATCAATTCATGCTGCCGGCGGAGATTCCCCCCGCGACGGAGGCGGTCGAGGAGTTGGCCCGCGGGCTCGTCGAGGCCCGGGCGCCGATACTCTTTCTCGGCCCCGAAGTCGCCAAATATCACGCTCAGGCCGAGGCCCATGAACTGGCGCACCTGCTGAGCATTCCGGTCGCCGAAGGCCGCCTGACGGCCTTCCACGGCTTCCCTCGGCACGACCCCCTTTTCGCCGGCGGGTTCTCCAGCCGGGGGAAGGACTTCGTCGTGAACGTCGGCGGACCGGACATGGGCGGCGGCACGGTTCCCGTGGGGGCGGCCTACGAACCCGGCGCGAGGGTGGCCTCGATCGGGCTTAACACCGACGCAATCGGACGCACGCACCCCTTCACGGCGTCGATCGTCGCCAACGTGAAGCTGACGCTGCGGGCCCTCATCGACGCCGTCAAAAGCCAGGTCACCGAGGAGCGCCTGGCGAAAATCCGCGAGGAACGACCCCTCGGTTCCAATCGCAAGCCCGAGATCGACCAGGGCCGGATCGGCCTTCAGCCCATCCATCCGGACGAGCTCGGCTGGGCGATGGGGACGGAGTTGGACGCTGACGCCATCGTCGTGAGCGAGAACCTGAGCGGTTCGAACCACTTCCTCTCGACGGGCTTCCGCGAAAACGAGAAAACCTGGATCTCGACGTCGGGGGCGGGGCTCGGCTGGGGGATCGGAGCGGCGACGGGCGTCAAGCTCGGCGAGCCGAATCGGCAGGTCGTCTGCAACATCGGCGACGGCTCGGTCATGTACAGCGCCTCGGGGTTCTGGACCCAGGCGCGTTATCACGTCCCTGTCCTCACCGTCGTGGCCAACAACTTCAATTACCAGACCGTGCGAACGGCCTATCACCGCTACGGGGGAAAGATGAAGGCCGCCGATCGGTATTGCGGCATGTTTCTGGGGAGTCCCGACATCGATTTCGTCAAGCTGGCGCAAAGCCAGGGGGTCGAGGGAGTCAAAGTCGATCGGTCGGCCGACTTAAGGCCCGCGCTCCGGCGGGGGATCGAGGCCACGCGCGCGGGCGAACCCTTCGTCGTCGAGGTCGTCATCGCTCGGACGGGGGGCGGGGCCGATTCCACCTGGTTTGAAGCCTTCAACCTCGCCGCCGAACGGACGCGCGCCGTCTAGCGGACGGACGGCGCTGGGGCGGGTCGCGAGGGGCTCACTCAATGGCCGCCCCGCCCGCCTCGACGTTCTCTTTCGTATAAAGCCGGCTCCCCAGGACGACGTGCCTGGGAAGACTCCGACCCTGCAGAAGGGCCAGGGCGTTTTCGATCGCTTCTCGACCGCCCGTGGGGTATTCCAGCGTCGCGTCCAGGATTCCCTGGCGCACGTAGGCGATCCCTTCGTGCGGCAGGGCGTCGATGCCGACGAATTTGATCGCCGCCTCGCGCCCGGCCGCCTTGGCGGCGAGCCACGCCCCGTGCGCCATCGGGTCATTGTGCGCGTAAACCAGGTCGATCTGAGGAAACCGGGCGAGCGCCGATTCCATCTCCCTGCGTCCGTTCGGCTCCAGCCACTTGGCGTCGGCTTCAAAGATAATCTCGATCGCGGCGCCGGCAAGGGCTTCCCGGAAGCCGGTGTGACGGTCCTGCCCGGGCGTCGAGGTCATGAGCCCCTTGAGCTCGACCACGTTCCCTCTGCCCCCGAGGGTTTCGACGATCCAGCGTCCGGCCGCCCGTCCGATCTTTTTGTTATCCGCGCCGATGAATTGCGTAAACTCCCCCCCCTGAACGGCCCGATCCAGCACAATGACGGGAATCCCCTGACGATAGACCTGGGCCACCGGCCGCGTCAGCGGCACGGCCTCCTTCGGGCTCACGATCAACAGGTCGACCGGCTGGGCTCCAAATTCCTCCACGTGGGAGCGTTGCCGGAGCGAATCATTCTGCGCGTCCTTATAGACGAGCTTGAGTTCCGGGTGAGCGGCGGCGGCTCGTTCGACGTCGGTGTTCATCTGCACGCGCCACGGTTCGCCTAGATTGCACTGGCTCATGCCGATCACCCAGGGGTCCTCGGGGGTCCCCTTGCCGGCGGCGGCCCCGCGCGGCCACAGGAACGCCGCTGCTCCGGCGGCCAGGGCGCGACGGCGACCGATCAAGCCCGGGGGGGAGGTTGTCATGCCGCGTTACCTCCTGACGGAGACCGCGAGGACCGTCAGCGCAGGCGGGTCCTCTGGAACAACACGGCCCCAACGATGATGAGCCCGGTCAAGACGAGCCGTCCGGCCTCGCCGACGGCGTTCAGGCTCAATATTTTCTCAAGGTAACCGATGGTCAGCGCCCCGACAAGCGTCAATAGGATCCCGCCCTGGCCGCCCATCAGCGAGGTGCCGCCGATGACCACGATGGCGATCGCCGTCAGCTCGTAGGTGCCGCCGGCCTCGGGGTCTCCCTGGAACTCCTGGGCGGCTTGGCAGATGCCGGCCACGGCCGAGAAAACGCCGCTCAAGGCATAGACGACCACTTTGACGCGGGCGACGTGAACGCCCGAAAAATGGGCGGCTTCCTCGTTGCCGCCGACGGCGAAGACGTAGCGGCCCAGGGCGGTCCGCTCCAGGATGAACCAGCACAAGCCGACGCAGGCGAGGAAAATCAGGGTCACGACGGCGAGATTGCCGCCCAGGATCCGCGAGTCCAGCAGTTCAAAGATACGGGGGTCCTCGACGTACTGATAGGTTCCATCGGGCCGGAGAACCGCGGTGGAAATCTTCTGTCCGCCCGAAATCCACTTGGCCAGCCCGCGCGCGAAGACCATCATCGCCAGCGTGGCGATGAACGGCTGCACGCCGAAGCCGGCGATCGCCAGGCCGGACAGGGCGCCGAGCCCCGCCCCGATCACCACGGCCAGCGCCAAGGCCATCTCCGACGGCCATCGCCAGTGGATCGTCGTCAGCGAGAAGACGACGGCCACCAGCCCCGTGAGGCTCCCCACCGAGAGATCAATGCCCCCGCTCAGGATGACGATCGTCATCCCACAGGCGAGGATGCCGAAGATCGAGGCTTGGCGGAGCATGTCCCGATGCGTGGACCATCGGAAGAAGGCCCCATCGGCGTTAAACCAGCAGCCGAGCAGGAAGATGACGGCCACCGCGGCCAAGGCTCGAAATCCCGGCCGGGCGAGAAGCGACGACAATCGGGCGGAGGCGGTCACGTGGGATTCTTCGTTCGGACGGCGCGGCTGGTCCCCGCAGAGTCTTCCGGCCTCCGATGTTCCAGTCAATCCTCAACGCCGGGCGCGCTCCGGCTGAGGTTTCATCCCGGCCGCGCCGACGACGGTTTTCCCTAGGAAGCGGCCGTCGGGTGGCGTTAGGGTGGGTCCGCCGGGTCCGCGCGAGCGGAGCGCGGGAGGGACTCGTTCAGCAGGAGGAGAAGGGGCCATGACGACGCGCGTGGGGATCAATGGATTCGGTCGGATCGGGCGGCTGGCGTTTCGGGCGGCGCTGGAAACGCCGGAGGTGGAAGTAGTCGCCGTCAACGACCTGACGGACACGCGGACGCTGGCACACTTGCTCAAGTACGATTCGGTTCACGGGCCGCTCCCCCACGTCATTGAAGCGACGGAGACGGCGATCGCCCTCAATGGGCGGCAGATTCGCGTGACCCGCAATCCCGACCCCAAAACGATCGGCTGGAAAGAGGTCGACGCCCACGTCGTCATTGAGAGCACTGGGCGGTTCGCCAAGCGCGAGGCCGCGGCGGGACACCTCGCCGCCGGCGCGCTCAAGGTCGTCATTTCCGCCCCCGCCGACGACGCCGACGCCACCTTCGTCGTCGGCGTCAACGAGGACGGCTACGACCCGGCCCGTCATCACGTCGTCAGCAACGCCTCTTGCACGACGAATTGCCTGGCGCCCGTGGCCGACGTGCTTGACCGCGCCTTGGGGATCATTCATGGCCTCATGACAACGGTGCACGCTTACACCAATGATCAGGTGATCCTGGATTTCGTCCACAAGGACCTCCGGCGGGCGCGCGCGGCCGGCATGTCGCTGATCCCGACGAAAACAGGGGCCGCCGCCGCGATCGGCCTCGTGCTGCCTCGCCTGAAGGGGAAGCTCGACGGATTGGCCGTCCGCGTCCCTACGCCCAACGTTTCGCTCGTGGATTTGACGGTCCGGACGGAAAAGTCCGCCACACGGGAGGGCATCAACGCGGCCTTCAAGGCCGCGGCCGATCAGGGGCGCCTCAAGGGGATTCTCGGCTACAGTGACCTGCCGCTGGTCTCGATTGATTTCAACCATTGTCCCTTCTCGGCGGTCGTCGACGGGCCCTCGACCAAAGTGATCGACGAGAACTTCCTCAAGGTGCTGGCCTGGTACGACAACGAATGGGCCTATAGCCGACGCCTGATCGACCTGGCCCGCCTCATCGGCGCGCGGCTGGATTGAGCGGTCGGCCGCGATGAAAGGGCCGACCGCGCGACGCCGCGCGCTCATCGCCGGCAACTGGAAAATGCACGGGACGCCGAGCCAAGCGGCGGCTCTGGCCGCCGACCTCCGCCGGCGCTTGGACGGGGCCGCCGCCGAAATCGTCCTCTGCCCCCCGTTGCCGGCGCTCGACCGGGTCCGGCAGGTCCTCGCGGGCTCCAGCCTCGGGCTCGGCGCGCAAAACGTATTTTGGGAACGGGAGGGAGCCTTCACCGGCGAGGTCGCCGCGGCCATGCTGGCCGAGCTCGACGTGCGTTACGTCATCGTTGGGCATTCGGAGCGGCGGCTGTTCTTCGGGGAAACCGACGAGACCGCGAATCGACGCGCCCGCGCCGTCCTGGCCGCCGGCCTGACGCCGATCCTCTGCGTCGGCGAGCGCCTGGAAGAACGCGAGGCCGGGCGCACGCTTGAGGTCGTGCAATCGCAACTGGAAGGCGGGCTTCGGAACTTGACGGCCGATGAGGCGGAGCGGTGCGTGATCGCCTATGAGCCCGTCTGGGCGATCGGGACGGGCAAGGTGGCCACGCCGGAACAAGCCCAAGAGGTTCACGCGATGATCCGGGGCTGGCTCGGTCGCCGATTTGACGCCTCCCTGCCGGGGGCCGCGCGCGTGATCTATGGGGGGAGCGTCAAACCCGAAAACGCCGGCCCCATCCTTCATCAACCCGACATCGACGGCGCCCTCGTCGGAGGCGCGAGCCTGGAGGCCGAGAGCTTCGCCCGAATCGCCGGAGCCGCCCCCTGAAACGACCGCCCGCGCTTCAGGGGGGGCTGCAACCCGCCGACCTCGCCGCGACCCCCCCTCAGGACGCTGCTCAGATTGGCATCCCGGCGGCGGGGCCCTATCCTCATGGGGTTGGGGTGCGGGAATCCCGACCCTGAGGGAGGGAAGCCCGTCCGGCCCACGGGTCTTCCGGACGAGGTTAGCGGGAAAGCCGATGCGCAGGGAGCTTGATCTCCTTTTGCTCGTCGCCTTGAGCCACGGGATGTTCCTCGCGGAGGCCGGGGCGGGGGCCCCGCCGGGGTCAAGCCACCGGATAGGCGTCCGAGTCGTGGAAGGCCGCGGGGAGTTTTTCGACACCGTCACGGGGGAGACGTACGTTCCCCGGGGCCATAATTACGTCCGGGCGAACCCGTCCGGGACGGGCCACGCGCTTTTCAAGACGGGGGAATACGACGCCGCGGAAGTGGCTACTGCGATGACCGCGATGGCCGCCGCCGGATATAACGTCATCCGGGTGCACGTGGATCGAATTCACATTGAGGGAGAAGCCGACGCCCCCGGCCAACGGCTCGACGCAGCCTACCTGACCAATGTCGTGGACCTTGTCACAACCGCCCGGACGCACGGACTCCACGTCACGTTCAACTTCGAGTTCGTTCCCTCAACCTACGATTCCCTCCGCGGGACGCCGCCGCCCAACGTCGCCGGGCGGAACGAGCACGTCATGAGCCAGGGCTATCTGGAGGCGCTGGCCACCTTCGTGGTGGACGTGCTCGAGGCCATCCGCGCCGCCGACGCGACGCTGCTGACCACGATCTTCTCCTTCAATCTCTGGAACGAAGCCGCTTTTTTCTCCTCGGACCCGCCCTTCAGCCTGAGCGCGGGCTTCGTCACGCCCGCCGAAGGGGGGACTTATGACCTCTCCATCCGCGCCTCGCGCCAGCTCGCCGCCGATAACGGCGCGCGATACTTTGCCGACTTTCTGGTGGCCCGTCTCAAAGCCGCCGAGCCGCAGCTTCTCCTGTCGATCAGCGTCTTCACGCCCCGGGCGGCTCAACGCACCGGCTACGACGGCGTGGACCCGATCGGGAGCCCCATCGACTCACGCTTGCCTTTTCGCGTCAGGGCCCTCGCCGCCTCTTCCCTGGATTACATCGATCTCCACTTGATCCCGACCTCCTTTCCGTGGGGATTGCCCTACGACCTGGAAGCGGAAATGGCCGTCATCGAGTTCGACGAGCTCGATCCGGCGAAACCCCTCTTCATGGGAGAGATCGGAGCCTACAAGTTCGATCACTCCACGGTCGGATCGGCCATCCGGACCCTCCTCAACCATCAGGCGCGCACGTGCGACCTCGGGTTCGACGGCTGGGTTCTCTGGAGCTGGGATACAGGGGAACTGCCGACCATCCCGACGCTGTGGAACGCCGTTGAAGAAGGGGCGGCCATCCGGGAAGCGCTTTCGCCGCTCGTCCGGCCCGACCCGTGCGTCTCTCCCTTCCTGGCTTCGGCCCGTCGGTGGAGGCTTTACGAATAAGTCTCGACGAAGGCCCCTCCCGTCTCAGGCGGGTCAGGATCATGCCGGCGCCGTACTTGAATCTCGCCGCTCGGCCTGATCCTGTGGTAAGGTCAACCGCGGGGAGCGCGGCCGGCGGGGAGAACGGTCGAACCGGGGATTCCCAGGGAGAAGCCTTCATACATGAGCGTTCGCCTGGCGTCGATTGCCGAAGCCATCGAAACCATTCGTAGCGGTGGCATCATCATCCTGGTGGATGACGAGAATCGGGAGAACGAGGGGGATTTTGTCTTCGCCGCCGATCACGTGACGCCGGAGAAGGTCAATTTCTCCATCAAGGAAGGCCGCGGGTTGCTCTGTGTCTCGGCTCCGGAGGAACGCATGGCCGAGCTGGACCTGCAACCGATGGTTTCGGCTCCGGAGAACACCTCCCTCCACAGCACCAACTTCATGGTTTCGGTCGACGCCCGGCGGAACGTGACCACGGGCATCTCGGCCCAGGACCGATGCCGCACGATCCAAGTCTTCGTCGACCCCGCGGCCCAACCTTCCGATCTGGCCCGCCCGGGTCACATCTTTCCGATCGCCGCCCGGCGGGGAGGCGTCCTCGTCCGCGCCGGCCATACCGAGGGGAGCGTCGATCTCTGCCGCCTGGCGGCCCTCAACCCCGTCGGCGTCATGTGCGAGGTGCTCAACGAGGACGGCCAGCCGGCGCGCCTGCCGGAATTGAGCCGCATTGCCCGGCGGCACGGCCTGCCGCTCGTCACGATCAAGGACCTGATCGCCTATCGGATGGAGACGGAGGAGCTCATCCGAAAAGTGGTCACCGTCCACATTCCCAACGCCTACGGCGAGTGGGAATTGACCATGTTTGAGGACACCGTCAACGGCGAGACCCACCTGACGATGGCCATGGGCCCGATCGGGCCGGAGCCGACGCTCGTTCGCGTGCACTCCCAATGCTTCACCGGGGACACGCTCGGGTCCTTCCGCTGCGAGTGCGGCCCGCAACTGCAGGCGGCGATGCGACAGATCGCGCGCGAGGGGCGCGGCGTGATCGTCTACATGCACCAGGAGGGCCGGGGGATCGGCCTGCGCAACAAGCTTCTGGCTTACGCCCTGCAAGAGCAAGGTCGGGACACGGTCGAGGCCAACGAAGCCCTCGGTTTCAAGCCCGACCTTCGGGAATACGGCATCGGCGCGCAGATTCTGGCCGAACTCGGGCTCAAGAAGCTCCGCATCATGACCAATAACCCTCGCAAGATCGTCGGCATCCAGTCCTTCGGCCTCGAAGTGGTCGAACGCGTCCCGCTCGAAGTCGGTCACCGCCGTCAGAACCTCAGCTACCTGGAAGCCAAACGCAAGCGTCTCGGGCATCTGATCAACCTTCCCGGCGCGCTTGTCGAGCCCACCGACCCCGCATCCCCCTCCGGCACGAAGCCGATCCCCGACGCACCCGAGGCCGGGGCGGGAAGTTGAACGGGGCCGAGGACAAAGGCATGCCCCCGGCGATCGAAGGCGAGTTGACCGCGCGGGGCCTCCGGTTCGCCCTGATCGTCAGTCGCTTCAATCACTTCATTACGGATCAATTGCTCCAGGGGGCGCTCGATTGCCTCCGCCGCCACGGGGCCGAGGAAAAAGCCCTGACGGTGGTTCGCGTGCCGGGATCGTTGGAAATCCCTCCCATCGCCCGGCGCCTGGCTCTGTCGGGGGCCTACGACGCCGTTATCTGCCTCGGCTGCGTGATCCGCGGCGGGACCGATCATTACCACTACGTGGCGGGCGAAGCGAGCAAGGGGATCGCGGCGGTGGCTTTGGAAAGCCCCGTTCCCGTCATTTTCGGCGTCCTGACGGCCGATACGATCGAGCAGGCCATCGAGCGGGCGGGCACCAAGATGGGCAACAAAGGGGCCGACGCCGCCTTGACCGCCATTGAAATGGCCAACCTTTATCGAGCCATCGACCGGTCTCACAAGCCCAAAACCCGCCCCCGCTGACGCCCGCAGGTCGGCAGGGATCGAACCCGGCTTCCCCGCGCTCGCCCTCCTCTCGCCGATGGTCGATGACGTTCATCTCCGGCGCGCCGCCGCTGGAGGTCGCCGGCTCCTGCGGCGGGTGGCCCCGCCGGCCGTTCGCCAATGGCTCGATGCCCTGGCCCGCCAGAGCGCGCTCCCGGCGTCCGTCGAGGCCCTGGGGGGATTTCTCGCCGCGATGGGCATTGAACTGCATCGGGCCTTCCGGCGGAGCGGCGCCGACGTCCGCACCCTGATTCTGAACCTGCACCGGCTCGTCCTGACGGCTGAGGCCGATCCCGTGGCCTTGCCGCCGGCGATGCGCCCGTTCGTTCCATGGGTGACGAAACATCTTCTGGCGTCCCGCGAGGGATCGAACGCCGGCCGGACGATCCTGTTCCGATGGATCGAGGCCATGAGCGAGCGACTGACGCTTCAGCGTTATTCCCGGCTCGATCACCGAACCCAACAGGCCCGAGCCCTGTTGGTGGGGCCGATCGAACTTCTGGGCTTGAGCGGAGGGGCCTCGGAGAGTTCGCTCGCGAATTGGGCGGACCTGATGCTCGGCTTCTTCGACCATTTGGAAGCCCCAAATCAGGCCCGATGGGGACGGGACCGACTCACGAATCCCGCCGGAGAGCAACTCTTCGGCGGATTCTTCAGTCTGAGCGAGACCGTCGCCCCGCCCGACGCGGCGGCCATGGAGCGCTCGTTGGATCGCTTGCACGAGGCCATGGTCGCTTTCGCCGCCGATGAGGCCTCTCGCGGCCTCCCGCCGGCGCTGGCGACGCTGAGCGCCGAGGCGATCGAAGCCGTTCGATTTCGCCGGGCCACCGGCCGCTGGCCGTCTCGGTTTTCGGCCCCTGCCGAAGGTCTCGGCCTCGTGCGGCGATGGTGGCGGCGGTTGAGGCGAAAGGGAGACTAGCGATCCTCTCAGAGGCGACGCCAACTCCCCTCCTCAGGATGGAACAACCGGCCCGCCTCCTGGGGTCCCCATTCCCCGGCCTGATAATTGGGGAAAGCGGGAGGCGGAGCCTGGGCCCAGCCGTCAAGGACCGACGTTACGAAGGCCCAGGCGGCCTCGACCTCGTCGTGGCGGGTGAACAACGTCGAATCCCCCGTCAAGGCGTCCAACAGAAGGCGTTCGTAAGCCTCGGGGCTGGGCCGGGCGAAGGCGTGCCCGTAACGGAAATCCATCTTCACGGCCTGAGTCCGCATGCTCATGCCGGGAACCTTGGCGTCAAACATCAGCGAAATGCCTTCGTCCGGCTGGATATGCAGAAGCAGGACGTTAGGGGCGATGGGCCGCCTTTCGGCCCTGGGCGCGCCGTCAACCCGCCGCTGGAAGATTCCCACGGGCGGAACGCGAAACTCGATGGCGATCTCGGTGGCGCGCTTGGGCAGACGCTTGCCGGTCCGAAGAAAGAACGGGACGCCGGCCCAACGCCAATTGTCGAGCTTGAGCCGGAGGGCCGCGTAGGTTTCCGTCGTCGAATCGGCCGCGACGCCGGGCTCTTCGCGGTAGCCGGCCACGGGCCGGCCGAGAATGGAGCCGGGGCCGTACTGACCTCGGACGGTCGATTGCGCCGTCTCCTCCGGGGACATCGGGTCGAGCGTCTTCAAGACCTTCACTTTCTCGTTGCGGATCGCGTCGGCTTCGAACCGGCTGGGGGGCTCCATGGCCACCAGACAGAGAAGCTGCATGAGGTGATTCTGGACCATGTCCCGGAGCGCCCCTGCCGTGTCGTAATATCCCGCTCGGCCGCCTTCCATCCCCACGGTTTCGGCGGCCGTTATCTGGATCGAAGCAATATGGCGGCGGTTCCAGAGGGGTTCGAAAATGGCATTGGCGAAGCGAAAGCTGAGGAGATTCTGAACGGTCTCCTTGCCGAGGTAATGATCGATCCGGTAAACCTGGGTCTCGTCCAACGTGGCGGCGACGACGGCATTGAGGCTTCGGGCCGACTCCAGGTCGCGCCCGAACGGCTTCTCAATGACAACCCGCTGCCATCCGCCCGAGACGGCGGGCGGTTGGACCAGACCCGAGGCGCGCAACGAACGCAGGATCGGCTCGATCTGAGTCGGGCTCGTCGCTAGGTAGAACAGCCGCCGCCGGGGCGGAATCCCCAGGCTCCGTTCCAGTCGCTCCAGGCGATCCCCCAGCTCCCCATACGCCGAAGCGTCTTCAACCGACATCCGGTGGTAATACAACCGGCCGAGGAAGTCGGCGAGGGCCGACGGATCGGCGGGGCCTCCGCCGGGGGCCCTAAGGCCCGGCGTTAACTCCTCGCGAAAGGACGCATCAGACTTCTCTCGCCGGGCCACGCCGACCATGGCGAATCGTTGCGGCATGTAGCCCTGAAAGGCCAACCGATAAAGCGCCGGGAGCAGCTTCCGGGCCGTCAGGTCCCCCGTCGCTCCGAGAATCACGACCGTGCAGGGATCGGCCTTGCGTTCGGTGAGAAGGCCCTCGGCCAGGGGATTCTGCGCGGACGCCAGCGGGAAAACCCCTCTTCAGGGATCGACTCCGCCTGGAACGTAGCCCCAGGGGCCTACGCCGTCAATAGGAGGGTCCGATCCCTCCGGCGTGCCCCCCATTGCGCGGGCGGCTGCCGATTTGTTAGCGTGGGGGTCGATCGGCGCGGCGCGGCGTGGCCCAAGGGTCAGGCCCGCCGGGGGCGCGCGGCGTCGGTCCGGTTCTCTTTCCGCTCCGCGATCGCTCGACGGAGAGATCGAGGCCCCGACGAAAGGAGCCGATCGTGAGGCCCAGTCCTCGCAGCGGGGGGAGTGGTGCGAGCCTCGTTCGAGGCCTGATCGCGGCGGTTTGGCTGAGTCTGGCGTGGACGGCGATCGCCGATCGCGTCTATTTCAAAAATACCCGCGAGATCATCGAGGGGATCATCCAGGAGGAATACCCGACGCGGATTCGATTCCTGCACCAGGGCCAGGTGATCATCATCCCTCGTTCGCGCATCGAACGCCTGGAGCGCGAGAGCACGCCGGAGAACATCGAGGCCATGCTCAAGGAAGTGGAGACCGCCGTCGCTCAAGGGGAAGCCGACCTCGCCCAGCGGCTGTTGGAGAAGATCAAGGAGCTGACGGCCGTGGACCCCGCCCGGTTCGAGCCGGCGGTCAAGGCCGCCGAGGAAAAAATCGCGCGCGTCCGCGCCGAGGGTCAGCAGGCCGCCCGGCGGATTCAGGCCGAGGAGAATCTCGAACAGGCCCGGGCGCATTTCGACCGGATCGAGAACGAGCGCGGCGTCCAGTTCCTGTTGGCGGCGCTGCGGATCGACCCCGACTTCGAGGAGGCCCATCAGGCGATGGGCCGCTACATGCGCCAGAACTATCCTCCGCCGCTCTCCATGGCCGTCGATTACTTCTCCGACATGGTCGACCCGAAGAAGCTCCCCCCGGATCATCCCATCGTGGACCTCCTCCCGCGCCTGTTCACGGAGCTTCGCCAACGGCTTCAGGACGCCGGCGAGCCCGAGGCGATCGCCTTTAACACGCGCCGCCTGGAGAAAGTCACCCAGGCCTTCGAGCTGCACCCGGAATGGGCCGCCAAGGCCTCAGAGACGGAAAAAGCGCTGATCAATTTGGGGGCCGGCGGCATCATCCGGCGCCAGGTCGTCGAGGACCTTCGCAACGGCGATTTCGCGGCGGGCCTGCGGCGCCTGGAGGCGTGGAAATCCCCTGAGCAGGACCCCGAGGCCGCCCGACTTTACGCGCGCGCCTGGGTGGGCTTGGAAGACCTGGCGAAGGCGCGTTCGGCGCTGGAGACGCTCCGAGGCCGCACGGCGGACGAAGATTGGGTCACCCGCAACATTAACGCCGTCGAGCTCTTCGAGACCGCCCGCGAGCACCGCGCCCAGGGCCGCCATCAGGACGCCCGCCAACTCCTCCAACGCCTCTTCGACTTGCGCGAGGGGCTCTTGCCGGAGCTGGCCGGCCAGGTGGCCGCGGGGAAGGTCGGCTATGATCTGGCGCAGCTTCAGAGCCTGGAGGCCGCCGGCGACGCCGCGGGCGCGGCGGCCCTCGCCGTCCAGATCAACGCCTATGCCCCCGAGCGGGACGCCCGACGCCAGGCCCAGCAGGCCTTTCAGCGGCTCGCCCCGCAGATCGCTTATCGGCTCAATCTCCTCTGGCGCGTCGACGGCGTGGAGATTCCGCTGCATGATGAGTCCTTCAATCTGGTGCGCGAAGCCTTCGCCAAGAATTACAACCTGCGCTTCAACGCCGAAAGCCCCTTTGAGCTGAACGTCCAGGTGGATCACGGGACGCGCGGCCGCAGCGGCTCACGCTTGCTCGAAGCGGCCCAACAGCCCAACGCCTGGGAGCTGGATCAATTCAACCCCGACGACAGCGTCAACGAGATGCGCGTCCGGATCGCCGTCGCGACGCCGGGGGAGGACCGTCCGTTCTACGAGGTGGAAACGCGCAATCCGGGACGAGCGGACAATACCGTCCTGGCCCGGACGGAGGCGGGAATGACGATCTACTTGGATATCACGCAACTGAACATGGTCGACAACTTCTGGGAGGCGGATTTCACCCGCTACCTGCCCCGCGAGCTGAGTTCCTTGGGATCGCGCCTTCGCCTGCGCGAGCGCTGAGCCCCCCTCGCGGCCCGGCGCCCGCTTAGGCGTTCATCGCCGACCAGCCCATGAGGGCGAAGAACTCCTGGCGCGTGTGCGGATTGGTTTTGAACACGCCGAGCAGCTCGCTCGTGACCGTCCGGCTTTCCTGCTTCTCGACCCCCCGCATCATCATGCAGAGGTGATAAGCCTCCATCGTGACGGCGACGCCGGCGGGCCGCAGGATCTCATGAAGCGTCTCGGCGATCTGTTGGGTCAACCGCTCCTGAAGCTGAAGCCGCCGGGCGTACATATCGACGATCCGCGGGATTTTGGAAAGGCCGATGATGCGCCCGTCCGGAATGTAGGCCACCGAGCAGACGCCGAAGAAGGGCAAGAGGTGATGCTCGCACAGGGAAAAGAAATGGATTCGCTTGACGGCGACGATCTCGCTCAGGTCCTCCTCGAAGATCGCCCCGTTGATGATCTGCTTCAGGTCCTCCTGATAGCCGGAGGTCAGAAATTCGAGTGTCCGCGCCACGCGCTCCGGCGTCCTAACCAGGCCGGGGCGGCCGCCGTCCTCCCCGACCTCCCGGATCAACGTCCGGACGAGCGCCGTCAGGTTCGGGTTGGCCGGCTCCCCTTGCCAGTCGTCCTCGGCCGGAGGATGCGTCCGCAGAATCCACGGCTCGGACTCCCATGGTTTTTCCATGGCTTCGGTCGAACCTCTCTTCGCCCCTTGACGGTACTGCCGCCCTTCGCTGGGGGGCTCCAGTCAGTCTATGGGTAGCCTCGCGGAGCCTCAAGGGGATTCCGGCCGACGCGCGGCCGGCGGGTGGCGTCCGGCCCTGAGACCACTGGGTTTAGACGGCCTTGTGAAAAGCATTGCCTTTGAATTGCCCCCGGTGATGAGATTCCGCCGGCTCCGATCCCCGCGGCCTTCGTTGGCCGGCGGGGTTCCGCCCCGGCATTTTGGCCGCGGGTGAAGGGGCTTTCCCGGTCACCGGCACATGCGATTGGGTCCGATCCGTGTAACGCGCGAGACGACGGCGCGGCGCCTTGAGGCCCGACTGCGGGAGCTTGAGTTGGAGGCCGAGTGCTGCCGCGCGCCTTTGTTCATGCAGTATCCGCTCCATGCGACGCGTCCGGGCGCCGTGGTTCTCCCGCCGGACATGGAGACTCCAGCCTCGCGCGAGGCGGTCCAGCGCGTGATCGCCGCCTATGGCCGGGCGATGGCCGAAGCCGAGCCGCGGGCCCGGTCGATGTGGGATGACATCCAGAAGCGACACGCGGCGTTCCTGGCCGACCTGGAAGCCGGCCGGACGGACGGCGTTCATGACGCGCTCGCCGCGATGTTCCAGGGCGAACTGACGGCCTGGATCGGGCGGCTTCAACCGGATATCCCAGAGGAGATCCGCCGCACGGGTCGGCATCCGTGGTATGAGCGTCTGGTTACCGATGCGCTCGTGAGCCTGGCCCGATGCGCGGGCATTCTGCCGGTGAGCAACATCGAGCAGCAGGGCATCGAGGCGCATCGCCGCGCGGCCGAGGTCAACGTCGAGGACTTGCTCCCTCGCGTCGAAACCCGGCTCGGTCTCGATCTCGGGTTCCCCGAGGTCGGCGGCGCCTATGGCTGCCGAATCGGGGGGAAACTGATCACGCTCGACGGTCTGCATCACGGTTACGCCGTCTGGCGGGTCGGTCAAATGGGGGCCGAGGCCGGCGCTCGGATTGTCGAGATCGGCGGGGGCTACGGTTGCCTGGCGGCGTCGGCGTTCCGCGCGGGATACCGGGACATCACGCTGTTCGACCTGCCGTGGGTCAATGCCCTCCAGGGATATTTCCTTTGCCTCGCTCTCGGGGGAGAGAACGTCAGCCTGTTAGGGGAGGAGGCGCGCGGCGGCGTTCGGATTCTGCCGGCTTGGCGGTTCGGTTCGCTGCCGGACCGCTCGGCGGACTTCGTGTTCAACGTCAACTCCCTGCCGGAGATCGGTCGCGAGGACGCGCGGCGCTACGTCAAAGAAATCGGGCGCGTCCTGAGGGGAACGTTTCTCTCGATCAACCAGGAGAGCCGCGCGCGCTATCAGGACTATGAACCCCAGCAGTGGGTCGCCGAGCTGGCCGACGAGGCCGGCGGGCTCCAACGCCGCTCGCGGTATCTGTGGTGGATGTGCCAGGGATACGTCGAGGAGGTTTATGTCCCCGCCGACCCGGCGGCAAGGAAGGGCGATCAGCGCTGATGCCGCTCCCGTCGACCGCAATACACCGGGCGAGGCCGAATCGCGAGGAGCGACGCCGCAAGCTCGGCCGGTGGCTGGAGCACGTGTTCCATCAGTATCACGAACCGGACGCGATCGGGCTCGACCCCCTGGGCTGGGCGCGTCGGTTCGACCGCCCGGACGATCGGGAGGTGGCGGCCTTTCTGGCGGCTACGCTCGCCTACGGCAACGTCGTCCAAATCCATCGGACGCTTGAGGACCTCTTCGGCCGACTCGGCCCCTCGCCGGCCCGCTTTGCTCACGAGTTCATCCCCGGCCGCTCCGATCGGGCCCTGGAAGGCTTCCACCATCGGTTTCACCGCGCTTGCGACCTGGCCGCGCTGATCCACCTGATCGGCCAGATGCTGCGCGGGTGGGGCTCGATCGAGAATTTCTGGCAAGCCGGCGATGGGATTGAGGCCGGCGGGGACGTCACCCGGCGGGCGGGCAATTTCGTCCGGCGGGCCCTCGGGCTGGATTTGGAGCCTTTCCGCCGATGGCTCGGTGATCCCCCGCGCGCGTCGTTCCTCCATCTGCTTCCGCGAGCCGACGGCCCCAGCGCGTGCAAACGGCTCCACTTGTTCCTTCGATGGATGGTTCGGCCGGACGACGGCCTGGACCTCGGCCTCTGGCGCTGCGAATCCCCCGCGCAACTTCTCTACCCCGTGGATACCCACATTCTGCGAGTCGGCCGGCTCCTGCGCGCCACCCGCCGTCGCCAAGCCGACGCCCGGTCCCGCGATGAAATCACAGCCTTCTTCCGTCGGTTCGATCCCGACGACCCCGTGCGCTTCGACTTCAGCCTTTGCCGCCTGGGGATGCTTCATCCCGGCCCACGACTTAAGGCCCTGCTCCCCTGAGGGGCCCTCGCGGGGCCATGGGGCTCGCCGGGGGGGCTCGATTTCGCCGTCCGTGAAACGCTGGTCAGAGACGGACGTTGTCGATCAGGCGAGTCGTCCCCAGGAAAACGGCGGCCGCCACGAGCGTGTTGCCCGGTTGAACCCGCGCCAGGGGCTCCATCCGATCCAGCGAGACCATCTCCAGATATTGCACGGCGAAACGAGGGGAAGCGGCCTCGATCGACCCGCGCGCCCAATCGAGAAGAACCTTGGCGCGGTCCTCCCCCGCGGCGGCCCGTTGGCTCAATTCCTCAAGCGCCCGATAAAGGGCGGGGGCGACGGCGCGCTCTTCGGGGCTCAAGTACCGATTGCGCGAACTCAAGGCCAGAGCGTCGGCCTCGCGCACGGTCTCGACGCCGATCATCTCCACGGGGAGATGCAGGTCCCGAACGAGACGCTTGAGCAGGAGAAACTGTTGGGCGTCCTTCCAACCGAAAATGGCCACGTCCGGCTCAGCAATGATGAAAAGTTGGGTCACGATCGTGGCGACGCCGCGAAAATGCCCCTGACGAAAGGCCCCGCAGAGTCCCCGGCTTAAACGCTCCACCTGAACATAGGTCTGGTATCCCTCCGGATACATCTCGGCGTCGGACGGGGCGAAGACGGCGTCAACGCCGGCGGCCTGAGCCGCCTCCACATCGGCCTCCCGCGCGCGCGGATAGGTCGAGAAATCCTCCGTGGGGCCGAACTGCGTCGGATTGACGTAAATGCTGAGCGCGACGCGGGCGGCTCGCCGCCGCGCTTCCGCTATCAGGGCCAGGTGCCCCGCATGAAGCGCCCCCATGGTCGGGACGAGGGCGATCCGAAGGGCCTCGCGCCGCCAACCCCTCGACCGCTCCCGCATCGCCTCGGCCTGCGTGATGAACTCCATTTTCGGGGACCCCTCAGGGCCCAGCCTCGCCATCCTCGACCGCGGAAGCGGCGACGGGGGCGGGCGAGGCGGCGCCCCCCATGGGGTCGAATCGACGCCGAGCGTCAGCCTTGCCGTGGGCGTTCTCCAGCGCGCCGACCCCCCCGCAGGCGATCAGAATCAAGGCCCCGCCGAGGAGAAAGTGAGGGGTGAGCGGTTCCCGCAGGAAGTACCATCCCCCCAGCGCCGAGAGCACCGGAACCGAGAGCGACAGCACCGTCCCGAGGGCGAGGCTTGTGAACTTGTAGGCGAAGGTGAAAAGCACCTGCCCCACCATCGCCAGGGCCGAAAGTCCAAGGATCAGCCCCCAGCCGCCGAGATCGGGGAGGCTCCAGCCCTCGAACGGCGCCGCGCCGGCGACGACGCGGACGAGGCTCGGCAAAAGCGCGAAGGGGATACCGATCAGAGAGAAGAAGGTGAAGATCGTGAGCGCGGCGTCGGTCCGCCGCAGTTCTTTGATCGTCATCACCGCCGCCCCGCCCATGACCCCCGAAAGCAGGCCGACGCCGTCGCCGAGCGTGAACGTCTGGAAGTGCGGGTCGATGACCAGCCAGAGGCCGACGCCGGCCAGCCCCAGCAGCCACCAGAAGCCGCGGGGCGGGCGATGCTTCAGGAGAACGACGGCGATGAGATTGGCCCAGAGCGAGTGCGTGTAATTGAGGAGCGTCCCCTTGGCCGCCGTCGTGAGCTCGATCGCATAGAAATACCCGAGCACGGCCAACCCGCCGAAGACCCCGCGCCAGACGAGTAGCCGGAGATTGACGACGTCGAACCGCCGCCTGCTCAAGGCGATCAGCCCCAGCGCCAACCCCAGCGAGACGACGAAGCGGATAAAGGTGATCTGGGCCGCCGAATGGTGCGCCCCCGTGGCGACCTTCACCAGCACCGGCACGCCGCCGAAGAACAAATTGGCCAACGCCATGGCGGCGGGGCCATGAAGCCGTCGGCGAGCCGGGTCCAGCGTGTCCAAGACGGGAGGGGGCCTTCAGGCGTGACCCCGGCGGCCCAACCCTCCGGCCCGCCGGAATCGCCTAACTTACCGCCGCCCACCGTCAACCGTCAACGCCGAGGGAATCCCCCCGCGAGCCGACCGATGAAGGCCCGAACAGGCGCCCAATGGGGCCTTCCTTCGGATGATCACTCATAAAGTTTCCAGTGACGCGCATGCACAGCGGAGCCCGGGGGCGTGGGCGTCGGACTTACCGTTGGGGTCGAGGAGGCCGTTGGCGTGGGCGAGAAGGTCGGTGACGGCGTTACAGTTGGAGAAGGGGAAGCGTCGGGCGTGGGAGTCGGTTGAGGGGTCGGTGTCGGCGTCGGGGTGGTCGTTTCCGTGGCGGTAGGAGTCGGAGTTGATGTGGCAGTAGGGCTTGCGGTCGGCGTGGGCGTGGGGGAAGGTGTCGGCGTCGGGGCGAGCGAAATCTGGCGATCGCCGGTGATTGGAGTGTCAACTCCGTCCACCGAGACGATCCCCGTAAAGGTCCGAGGATCAGTCTCACCGGTCGGCGGCGTCGCGCGGTAGCTCAGGCTGCGCGTGAGGTCATCAAAAAATGGACCCCACTTCACCTTCCCGTTAACCGCATCCCACGTCCCTCCAGAACCAATGTCCGAGACCTCCCAGGCCGGCGGGGGACCGTCTTCGACTGCGTAGGCGAGCGTGCCGCTTCCGGGAGCCACTCCAATCGTCACGGTCATCGGCTGTCCAGGCGTGTAGGCTATCGGATCGAACATTGAAATCGCTTCGGCGGCCCCTAGCCCGGATGCGAAAGCCGACTGGAGGGAGACTAACAGAGCAATGGTATAAAGGGCGGTTCGCAGAGGAACTTCCAGGCTCGCCGGCTCCAGCAGGTTGCCGATGGCGGAACCCGTCCCCGGTGGGACGCTCCTGCCACGGCCCCTATTCGTACAGCCTCCAGCGGCCTGCGGCCGAGGATGACGAGGAGCCGATGGAATACGTTCGATCCCCCCCGACGGCGACACTTCTTCCGTCAAAGGAAGCCCACCCGACAAATGGGGCCGGCTGGAGATCAGCTCCGTTCCGTGCCGCCTCGTAACTTAAAAGGCGCGGGGCCGCGTCGAAGAAAGGCCCCCAGCGAATCCGTCGAAGATCACGGTCGAGGAATCCGGCGGAATTCACTCGGAGGACGGTCCAACCTGGTGGAAGCGCCTCCTCCAGGGCATAACAGCTGGTCCTCCCGTTGGGGATGACGGCGATTTCGACTCGGAGGAACCGCCCGCCATTGCCGGGCACGAACTGGGCGCGCGCCATGCCCTCTTGCGTT
Organism: uncultured Candidatus Sumerlaeota bacterium; assembly: GCA_964463045.1. Classification (GTDB taxonomy): domain Bacteria; phylum Sumerlaeota; class Sumerlaeia; order MVZB01; family JAJFLK01; genus CAYXAU01. The sequence goes on from CAYXAU010000015.1 coordinate 85,547, forward strand.
TCGCCCCCGGCTGCCTGCCCCTCGCCGAGGGCGCCCGCCGGCGAAACCGTTACCGCCACCCATGGGGGGGACTGAGTGAAATCAATGAGGTAAACCTCCCCCACCCGCCAGATGAAACCCGCGTTGGTAACATGGTTGATGGGGATCGGGTTCGGGGGGCGCGGCCACGCGAGCCCCGCCCTCCAGGACGCCCCGAAGCTCGTTACCTCGCTCGCCACCAGCCGAAAATCGTCGTTCATGTCGGCCTGGTGGAAGTGAATGGATTGAAGCGCCGTATCCCCGACTATCGGAAGAGCGATCCCGTCGAAGCTGGCGACGCCGCTAAAAGAGGCTGTGCCCGTCGTTGTCGTCAAAGCGGTAATTCGGTAACTCAGGGCCCGCGCATCGGTGTCAAAGAACGGCCCCCAACGGATGCGCCGGCCCACGGCGTCCCAGAGCCCCCCGTGACTTATCACCGTCGGATCAACCGCGAATCCCAACGGTGGGCTTTCCTCGACCGCGTAGTTCTGAATATGAGGCTCGGGCTCTACGTTGACTCGAACGTCGATAACGGAAGCCGGAGCGTATCCCGGCGGTAGTTCACGCCAAGCTGCGCCGATCGGCGTCGGCGTGGGGGTTGGCGTCCCGGCAAAGCTGGATATTCGATACCCCGCCTCTCCACGAAATTCCTGGCATTCGCACCGCGTGTCCAGCCCCACAACGGCGACATAGTACACGCCCCTGTCGAGGGCGGGTACAACTAAGGTTTCCTTCCCTCCGTCATACGTGCAAGTCCAGCTCTCGTCCATCCGGTGAAGCCGGTCACCCGCCGAATTCACGATCTCCAGCACGATGTCCGGGTCATCACACTCTTCGTAACAACCAAAGGGAGAGACATTGAACACGTATAGGGTAGGTTCGCTCGTCTCAAATCGCCAAAGGTCCCATCGTCCCGCGAAACTTCCTCGCAACTCCTGCGCTTGAGGCTCGAACGTGATTACTCCCGCATCTGTGTTGACGTCGTTGGGCTCCATCTCCCAGATCAATTCGGCCGCGAGCGGACCCTCGATGCTCAGAACATAGGCCCCTGCGGAGCTGTCGGCGTCGTTCACGCCGACCGCGATAAAGTACGTCGTCCCTCCTTCCGCGGAAAAGGCGACAACGGATTGAAGGCCACAGGCATCGTCGTTGAAGGCGATGACCCGTCCCCCCGAGATCGGGCAGTCCTCGAATACGGTCAATAGCGTATCAAAAGAGGACCCGCATAGCGAGAGGGTCGTCACGCCGTCCTCGATGGGGGTGTAACTGTACCATTCCTCGCCTGTTCCGATCCCCTTAATCTCGCCTTCCCAAGCGCCAGGCGCGACGCTGATAGCCCCGTGGCACACTTGATTCGATGAAAGGTCACGCGTCGCGAACGAGGGCAGCCCGCCGGCAAGGTCCGCATTATGCCAGATGTCCATCGTGCCGTTGCCGGTGAAGCCCCGCTCCGTGATGACGCTCCCA
>CAYXAU010000016.1:0-74854 GCA_964463045.1 uncultured Candidatus Sumerlaeota bacterium
CCGATTCTTGATCGTCGAAGGGTTACCCGTTAACATGGCTTATTGGACACGCTCTATGGGTAAAGCCGGAGAGGGGCCCCGCTCGACCCGGCGCCATGGCGCCGTGGAGCCCTCCGAGGGGGCGAGGAGGCGTCAGACCGGATGGCCGTCGGTCTGGGTTCGCGCCCGGAAGGCGCTGATCATTTCCCGCGTGACGGGGCCCGGTCGGCCGTCCCCGATGCGGCGTTCGTCGACGGCGACGACGGGGATCACCTCGGCGGCCGTCCCAGTCAGGAAGCATTCGTCGGCGGTGAAGACCTCGTATCGCGTGAAGGGTTCTTCGCGGACGTCGCGGCCCCGGTCGTGGGCGAGTTCGATGACGCAGCCGCGGGTCACCCCGGCGAGCGCCCCCAGGTAAACCGGCGGCGTCGAAATGACGCCCCCTTTAACGATGAAGATGTTATCGCCGGTGCACTCGACGACGAAACCATGGGCGTCGAGCATGAGCGCCTCTTCGTAGCCGCTGTTGCGCGCCTCGAGCTTGGCCAGAATGTTATTCAGGTAGTTGCAACTCTTGACGCGGCCGTTGAGCGATTCGGCCAGGTTCCGCCGGGTCGCCGCCGTCATGATCTTCATCCCCTTTTCATACAGCTCGGGCGGATAAAGCTGGATCGTCGCGGCGATGATGAAGACCGTCGGCCGCTCGCACCGATGCGGATCGAGCCCGAGCGTCCCCTTCCCCCGCGTGACGACGAGCCGGACGTAACCGTCGCGCAGGCCGTTGCGCCGGACGGTCTCGGCGATCGCCTCGGTCATCTCCTCGCGGCTCATCGGGATGTTGAGCATCAGGTAGTGGGCCGAATCGTAAATCCGGTCCAGATGCTCCTTGAGCCGGAAGATGCGCCCGTTATAGAGGCGGATGCCCTCAAACACCCCATCGCCGTAGAGGAGCGTGTGATCGAAAACGCTCACGCGCGCCTCGGCCTCCGGATAGAACGCGCCGTCGATGAAAACCTGAAGCCCGCCGCCGGAAGCGGCGCGCGCCGAAGCCTTGGCGGCCGGCCCGGCCGAGGTCTGAAGCGGTTCGCGAAGCGGAAGGTCGGCGTCCATGAAAGGGGCTCCGATTGGGAAGGCCAGACGTGGAATCCACATTTTCCCCCGCCGCCGGGGCCGATTGTCAATCAGGAATGCCCAGCCAGTGCTCGGCGGGCAGCCCGGCCAGATCAGGGAAGGCCCGCATGACGGCCCGCCGCAGACTCTGCCCCTCGAGCACGTTCCGCCCGAGCATCACCTTGAAGCCCTCCCGCAGCCGGCCCAACGGCAGCCCGATGACGTTGCTCAGATCGCCCTCGATGCGCTCGATGAACGTCGCCCCGACCTCCTGCACGCCGTAGGCCCCGGCCTTGTCGTCGGCCTCGCCCGACCGGACGTAGCGCTGGATGACCGCGTCTTCAAGGGGTCGGAAGGTGACCTCGCTCCGGTCGGCGTCGATCCAGAAGCGGCCGTGAGCCCCCCGCAGCGCCACGCCGGTCACCACCTGATGAGCACGGCCGGAGAGTCGCTCCAGCATGGCGGCGGCGGCCTCGCGATCGGCGGGTTTGCCGAGCGCCTCATCGTCGAGGACGACGACCGTATCGGCGGCCAGGACCAGCCAGGAGGCATCCCCAAAGGGGAGTTTCCGCGCGACGGCCTGGGCTTTGGCCGAGGCTACGGCCATGACCCGCGCCCGATGCGAGGCCGCCGTGATGCCGGCTTCGTCAATGCCCGGCGCCACGGTCTCGAATTCCAGCCGCAGCCCTTCCAGGAGCCGCTGACGCCGCGGCGACTGCGAGGCCAGGACCAGTCGATAGGGTTGCCCGTCCTTCATCTTAACGAATCAGTCGTCGACGGGGGGGTCGCCTTCTCTTGACCGCCTCGCCCGGCCATTCGCCGATCCCCTTCTCAAAGTTTACCATCGGCTGGCGACGCCGCGCAGGTCGACGTCGACATAGGGTGTGGCGGGGAGCTGAGAGTTCCGGGGGGCGGCCGCGGCGCCGACGCCGCCGAATTTGCCGAGCTGGCGTTGCGTCTCGGCCAGCAGATCAGCCAGGCGCCCGGCGTCGGCCACGTCGACCGTTCCGCTGCCGTCCAGATCATCGAGCAGCCCGTCGCCGTCGCCGTCCCAGACGACGGCGGCTCCGTCGCCATATTGGTATCGCGTGAAGGGGGCGTAGGCGACGCCCTGAGCGCGAAGCTGAGCCAGGTGATTGGGCGAGAGAAACGCCGTCAGGATACGCAGAGGGGCCGTCGCTCCCGATGACGCCAGCGACGTCTTGAGTTCCTCGGTGGCCGCTTCCAGGAACTCGATCAGCCGTCGGTCGAGCGCGATGTAATGGGGGCGGCCCCGCTCCGAGGCGGGCGAGAAATCCCCCAGGGCGTAATGCTCGGAGACCGGCAATCGCTCCACCTCAGGCGTGACGAGAATGAAGCTCTGCGGCGGAGCATAGAGCCGCTGATGCTGCCGCACGAACGAAGGCGCTTCGGCCCCGGCTTCGTTGGGATAAATCCCGATCGGGTAGCCCGCGATGAGGCCGTTGCCGTTGCGATCGAAGGGGGCCTTGACCAAGAGCGTGATCTCCGCCGTGAGTCCGGTGGGGCCCGGCAGCTCGGTCTCCCCCAGGCGGATGGAGCTTTGAATCGTCAGGGACAGCCGATGGTTGCCCGGCGTCGTCGGCGCCCGCGCTCGAAGCTGCCCGGAGGCCGACCGGCTGAGCGTCCCGCCGGCCAGCATCCAGGCGATCGTCTCGGTCCAGGCCAACGCGCCGCCGTCGCGCTGATCGGGCGACCAGAACGGCCCCGGGGCCGCCGAAGCCGCCTGAAGCGTGAACTCAAAGGCCTCGCCCGGTTCGAGGGGCACCGCCCAGCCCGAGCCCAGAACGCCGTGCGCGCGCGATTGAAAGGCGGCGTCTCTGGGGGGCGCGGGCTCAAATCCCTGGACGCCTTCCCGCCGCAGGAGATCGACGCGAATCGCCGGGGACTCCTGCCCCCGCGCCGTCGCGATCCCCCACGGTCCGACCAGAGCGGCAACCGGCAGCGCCGCCAGGAGAAAGCGGCCCCCGGGGCAGGGCTTTCTCGGCGGGTCGGGCCGAGCCGCCCGTCCGATCGCGATGAGGTTCAAGCCGGCTCGATGAGGCATGCGTTCACCAGCGCTCCCCCAACCGTTCCAGATTCTCGCGGGCCGTCGCGTCGCCCAGCCGCGCGGCGCGTTGATACCACTCAACGGCCTGGTTCCGGTTGCGGGCGCGGCCGCGGCCCTGCTCCAGCATCCAGCCGACGTTGTTCATGTTGCGGGGGCTGCCGGTTTCGGCCCCGCGGAGGAACCAGGCGAAGGCTTGGGCATCGTCGCGGGCGACGCCTCGTCCGTCGGCATACATCCAACCGAGGTTATGCATGGCGCCGGTGTCGCCGGCATCGGCGGCCTTGAGGAACCAATCGACGGCCAGCGCATCGTCCTGCTTGACGCCGCGCCCCTCGGCCTGCATCCAACCCCAATAATTCATCGCCGGGGGGAAATCGGCCTGAGCGGCCTGGGAGACCCAATGGACCGCTTGCTCGGGAGCGCGCGGCGCGCCGATCCCTTCGTCCAAGGCGGCGCCCAGAAGAAAGGCGGCCTCGGGCTCGTCGGCCTCGGCGCGGCGGCGGATGTCCGGCAGCGCCTCGTGCGCCCACTCGGCCGCCCGCGTCGGATTCTTCGTCAGTCCGCACCGGCCCCAATGCGTCAGCCAGGCCAGCCACATCTGCGCCCGGGGATTGGCCCGGGCCAGCTCGGCTTGAAGCATCTCCCTTGCGCGGGCTTCGTCGGTTCGCCCCGCCTGACCCGTGTAGAAGGCGACGGCCTGGCCGACGGGGTCGGCCGGCGCGGCCTCGACCCGGAGCGTTTCCGTCCAACGGTCCGAGGCGAGGCCCTCGGCGTCGATCGCGCGGACTTCGAGGCGGCGCACCCCGGCGCGGAGGTTTCGGACCGGTTGACCCCCGGCGGTCAAGGGACGCCACGCCCCGTCGTCCAGCCGGAACTCCAGCCGGACCTCGTCGCCGTCGGGGTCATGGGCTTCGGCCGTCAGCCGGAACGTTTCGTCGCTGCGCAGGCGCGTCGGTTGCGCGCGCGCCTCCACCTCCGGGGCTCGGTTCGGCAGGTAGTCGAACCTCCGCGCGAGGGTTTCCCCGCGTCGCCCGTCCTTGCCGACGGCGACGACGTGGATCGTCTGCGGGCCGGGATGTGTCAGCGTCAATTCGATTTCCGGCTCGTTGATCATCCGCCGCGGAGCGGGCTCGTTGATCCCCAGGAGAAAGCCGCTGACCGGCAACCCCTCGACGGGCCGCCAGGCCAGCCGCACCTGCGCCGTTCGTATCCGTCCCCCTTCGGGCGGTCCCTCGGTCCAATCCAGCCTCAGGGCCGGATCGAGCGCGGGCGAGGCCGGCTCCGCCGTCTCGGGCGGGTAGGCCGCGGCCGCCGAGCGCGCTTCATCGGCCGCCGGGGGCGTCGCCTCCCGGTCGCGTCCGGCTCGAGCGACGGCCAAGATGATCAGGAGTCCCGCCGCCGCCGCCGAGGCGATCGCGGCCCCGCGCAGACCTTGCGCCCAGGCCGGGAGCCGCGGCGCGAGGCCACGAAGGCGGTCAGCGACCGAGGGAGGAGGGCCCGCGCCGAGCGTCACGCGTTCGGTGACGGCCGCCCGGAGGTTCTCCGTGGCAGCGGCGCTGCGGGCCGCCAGGCGACGGAGATCGCTCTCGAAAGCCGCCGCCGTCGGGTAGCGTTTGTCGGGCGCTTTGGCCAGCGCGCGGTCGAGCAATTCGACGACCGCCGCCGGGACGGCGGGGTTGAAGCCCCGCACCGGCGGCGGCGGTTCGTTGAGGATTTTGTGCAGGATCGCCAGCGGGGTTTCCCCCCGAAACGGGACGGCGCCGGCCAGCATCTGATAGAGCAGGACGCCCACAGAGTAAACGTCAGAGCGGGCGTCCACCGTCCCCCCCGAGCATTGTTCGGGCGACATATAGGCCGGCGTCCCGAGGACGGAGCCGTCCTGCGTCAAGGCCATCGTCTTTTCGTCGAGCACTTTGGCGATGCCGAAGTCCATGACCTTGGCCCGGCCCGCCGCGTCGATCATGACGTTCTGCGGCTTGATGTCCCGATGAATGATCCCCAGGCCGTGAGCGACGGCCAGTGCGCTCGCCACCTGGGCCGCGATTTCGAGGGCCTCGGCCATCGGCAGCGGCCCCCGCTCGGCGATCACCGCGGCCAGCTCCCGCCCCTTGACGTATTCCATCGCGATGAACGGGGACCCCTCAAAGGCGTCGATGGCGTAGATCGTGACGACGTGGGGGTGATTGAGCCGGGCGGCGGCCCGGGCTTCCTTCGTGAACCGTTTGACGTATTCGTCGTTGCCCGCCAGGTGAGCCGGCAACACCTTGAGCGCGACGGGCCGGTTGAGCGACGTCTCGTGCGCCTTATAGACGATCCCCATCCCGCCGCGACCCAGCTCGCGGAGGACTTCGTAATGGCCGATCGTCCGGCCCACCCAACTTTCGCTCATGAGCGGCTCCCGCCTGGGGGCGGCGTTCGGCTCAGGGTTGGATTCTCCCGCGGCCGCGGTCGGCCTCCCGGGGTTCGCCCGAAGGGGCGGTTTCGGCGGCCGCGGCCGAAGGGAGGGCGATCTCCTGTTCGGCGTCGAAGTTGCGCCAGGCGCCCGTGGCCGCGTCCACGCCGAAGGCGATCAGCCCGGGGATCACCCCCAGGAGCAAAAGGGCGGCGTCCCCGATGAGCCAGAGATCGGCCTGGTAGGTCACGTCAACGTAGTGAGGTCGGTCCGGCGCGCCGACGTCGAACCGCGGCGTCTTCTGTTCCTTGCGGAGCGTCACCGCTCGCCCGTCCTCGATCCGCTGGCCTTGGTAGAGAACCGATCCGCCGGCGGGGCGCGTCCGGACGGTCACGGTTTGCTCGCGACCGCTGAAGAGCGTCGCGCAGCCCACGGAGGCCGCCAGCATCGGGCCGAGCGCGGCCGCCGCGGCCGCCCGAACCCATCGGCCCCCCCGCGCCCGTCTTCCGTTCCTCATGATCCGACCGCGCCTCCCTCTCGAAATCGAACCCCCGGCCCGCCACCCGCCCAAGAGAGCGAGAACGATCGTACACGCCCCCTTCCTGAGACACAAGCCGAGCCGTGAATTCCGGCCCGCGGGGTTGGAGGACCAGCCGCCGCCCCCTGGAAGTTCGCGGGCCCATGCCCCGCGCGACCCGCCGAACGGTGGCAGGCGGGGCGTCAGAGGGGCCGGGGGGGACGCGCGCCGGCGGAGGAGCGTTTCAAGGAATCCTCCGGTTCTTCGTCGCCGAACTCTTCGTCGTCCTCAAATTCTTCATCTTCCCCCTCCTCGTCGTCGTCTTCTTCCTCGTACTCTTCTTCCTCCTCGTCGTAATCGTCATCGTCCTCGTCGTCGTCATCCTGGGCGCGCGGGCCGGCCGGGGCGGCGCGCTCGAGGTGGGGATCGGCGAGGGACGCGGCCGGGGCGGGGGTCGGCGCTTCCATGCCGGTCGCCGTCAAGCCTTCGATGGGCGGTAGGTCGCCCAGGCGCTTGAGGCCGAACGTGGTCAGGAACTTGGTCGTCGTCCCGTAGAGCGCCGGCCGGCCCAGGATTTCTTTCCGCCCGACGACCTCGATGAGGCCGAGGTCCAGCAGATTGCGCAGGACGCCGCTGGACTCCACGCCGCGGATCGATTCGATCTCGGCCCGGATGATCGGCTGCCGATAGGCGACGATGGCCAGCGTCTCCAGCGCCGCCGAGGTCAGCGCCGGGCGTTTGCGGCGCAGCCCCAACCTCAGAATGAATTCGGCGTAACGCTCCCGCGTGGCCAGCGCGTAGCCGCCGGGGACCTCGAGAAGCTGCACTCCGCGGCCCGCGGCGGCGGTTTCGGCCAAGAGGCGCCGCAGTTGCGCCCGGACGCTTTTTTCGGCCACGCCGGGCAACGCCCGCGCGATCGCCTTCGGCGAGAGCGGCTCCGGCGAGGCGAAGAGCAGCGCCTCGATCGCGGCGCGGACTTCGTCCTCGTCCCTCCATCGGCCATGCGGATCGACCGACCAGACGTCGGCGGCGGGATCGGCCAACGGATCGGCGTCTTCCAGGAGCGGCTCGCCGTCAGCTCGAGGCTCGGTCAAGGCCACGGTCGCAGGCGCGGCCTCTTCGATCGGATCGAACGAACTCATGGTCAACGTTCTCCCTCCCAGGGGATGTTCAACGGGGACTCAAAAACCCGTGGCGGGAAGATTGCGGACCGGCCGCTTCCCCCACGGCCGCGATCTTATCAAATCCGGCCCCCCCCGCAACGCCAATCCCCGACCCCGGAGCCAGGGGCGCAAACCCCGGGCCGGGATGGCGCTCGCCGACCCAGGAGCGTATCCCCACCCCGATCGATTTGCTATATAAGGGTTCAGCGTTCTCGGTGGGGTACCTCCCCGCCGAGCGAGCCCAAGCGGCATGACGGACCATCCCCCCGCGCCGTCGAATCGGATTATCGTCCCCGCCTTCCTGGGCGCGGGTCTTCTGCAGGCGACGATCGTCCTGATCGCCCAGCTTGCCGGAGCCTTCCCGCTCGAAGCCGAAGAGGCCGGGTCGCCCGCGTTGTGGCTTCCGCTCCGGGGATTCGTCGGGGCTGATCCGGGTCGAGGCGCGCTGGCGGCCACGATGGTCCTCGCGCTCGCTTGGCCGTTGGAGCATCGCCTGCGCTGGGCCGGATCGGTCGCCACGCTGGGCGTCGGGGGGCTGGCTGCGGGCTTAACTTACGCGCTTCTCGGTGAGCGGATGGCCGGATCGAGTTCCTTGGGGGCGCTCCCGGGCGGGCCGATGGCCTTTCTGGGCGCGACCGCGGCCGGCATTCTGATCGCGCGTCGCCCCGGCCGTAATCATGAGAAAGGTTCGCCCGATGGGATGGGTTGGCTGGGCGAGTGGGCCATCTTCGGTGCGTGTGGGCTGGCCTGGTTGCTGGTGACGTGGAGGACGCCGCAGGGGGCCCGTTCAGTGGAGGTGATCGCAGGAGTGGTCTCCGCTTTGTGCGGAGCATTGATATTGTTTGCCTTAAACCTTTACGAGGATTTGCGTGCCCCGGAGGGTCTCCCGCCTCGGGCGGATAAAGACCCCCTAGCCGGCCCCCCAACCTCGAGGACGGCCCCAAAGGGGCTTGCTGCGCTAACTCCTTTCCAGCCAAGCGTTGTGGGGCTGCTCTCCGAGGAGTCGGCCGCGCTGATCGGGGCCATTGAGGCGGGGGACGGCCGTCGGGCCTATCGCCTTTATCGCCGGCACGTCGCGGCCCGGCCGGAGGCCAGCCTGGCCGAGGAATATCATTGGCGGCTGGTCCGGCTGTTGATGGAGGAGGGGTATGAGGAGGCGACGGTCGACCTGCTGAAGCGTTACCTGGCCCGTCATCCGCATGGCCGCTGGTCCACCCAGGCCCGGTTCGAGCTGGGCCTCCTCTACGCCGAGGAGGCGGAGATGCGTGGCCCCGCCATGATCTATATTAAGGAAGCGCTCGAAGCCGGGGATGCCCCGGGTCCGGAAGCCTTTCCTGGGACGCTGCCGGAGCCGCTTGAGCCGGCTCAGCGGCGGCGGGCCCGTCGGGCCTTGGAACGACTGAGTTTGGCTGACTTGCCGGAAGGCCTGCGGGCGGCCAGCCCCGCGGCCGAACCCCTGGATCCCGTCTTCGACCCGCCTGACGCCGAGGAGCCGACACCGCAAGTCAAGTTGAATGAGGCCTTTAGCTCACTGGGGGAAAGCCCGGACGACGTGGGGAGCCAACCGGCGGCGGCAGAGGCTGCCTCCGGCCCCACCGCCGACGCGACGGATGCGACCGACACGGAGGGGTTTGAACGGCTCGGCCTGAGAGGGGCCGCTCCGTCGGAGCGGGAGGCGCCGGACGTTTTCGGAGCCGAGATCGGCTCCAAGGCTGAACTCCCGCCATCGATTGAAACCTCTGACCCCGGCTCATCGGGGAACCTCGCACGTACGCAAGTCCAGGAATTGGAAGACCTTACGCCGATCTCGCTTGAAGATTCGCCGCCGGAGCCAGCCGATACGGCGGGGGGAGCCACCCCGGCCGGCCTGCCGGCTCGGGAGGAGGGCGGGCGGCCGGCCTCGCCGGTCAAGCCCAGTGAGGCTGGGGAGCAGAGCCATCCGCCGATCCGCCTTGAGCCTCTCAAGACCGAAGAACGGCCGGAGCCCCCGTGGGCCGGAGCCCGGACGGAGACCGCCGCGCCGGAGGTGAAGCCGGTTCGGCTGGGGGCCGCTCCCCCGCCGCTGGCCTTCGGCCTCTCGACGGAGGATCGGCGTCGCACCGGACGCGAACCCTTCGATCCGGCCCAATCCGACGCCGAGGAGACCGAGACCTGGCTTCGGCAGTACGCCCGCGACCGGCGGCCGCGTTACTGGGAGGAACATCGGTACAGCGTGATTCTGGCCCCGGCCCGGGCGGTGGCGGTCGAGGCCGTCGTCGGAGTCATGAGCGAGTGGCTAACGATGAGCCGGGAGGGGGTGCTGCATGGTCTGCGGCGTCATCATGGTCTGCTGGCGACGGACTTGAGTCGGGCCGAGGGGATCGAGCTGGCTGAGCGGTTAGTCCGCGCCGGTCAGGACGTTCTCCTGATCGAGCACGACGAGCGGCTGGCGTTCGGGCCGCCGCTCGACGCCTGGCGGGTGGAACTCGGGGCGCGCCGGGCGACGTTCTGGACCGAGGGCCGCACGCTGCGACGCAAATGGGCCGGCCTGATCGCGCTCAGCGGCGGGCGCGTCAAGCTGCATCCGGAGGCGCCCGAACGCGACGTGATCGACCTGTTCTACACCGGGCCCGGCCTGCATCTGCGACTGTGGCGGGGGACGCTTCAAATCGACCTGGGGGAGGGCTCCGGCCCGGTCGAGGCCACTCACGGCTTCCGCCGCCTGGCCGAGGAGCTGGCCCTCCTGGCCCCGAGCGCGATCCGTTCGCGCGCCTTCACGCAATGGCTGCGCGGCGGGGAGGAGCGGCCCTCGGCGCGGTTCGTGAGCCTGATCGAGTATGACCACTACGCCGGTTGGTATCTGATGGCGCACTACGGCCGCTACAAGCTGATGGAAGCGCCGGCGACGGCTGGGGCGAAGGCTCCCGGTTAGCCGGTTTACGCGGTGGGGCCACCAAGAGGCCAGGACGCGAAGAACGGAACTTTCATCCCGGCCCCGCGCCTTCGAGGATGGATTTCTTCGTCAACGGCGGGCCGATGGGCTACGATGGGGCGCTCGGCGGCGGGTCCTGACCGATGGTATCAGCATCGTTCGGCGGCTTTACGCGCGGGCTCGGGCCGGCGGCGCGAGCGCTGACCGCGATTGTAATCGCGGGCGCCTGCGCCCTCGGCCGGGCTCAGCCGACCGGAGCGCCGGGAGAGCCTCGCAACGGGGAGGGACAACGCGTGAACGCGAAAACGGCGATCGCTCACCGGGGGGCATCGGCTTACGCCCCCGAGCACACGCTGGCGGCCTATCGGCTCGCGCTGGCGATGAAGGCCGATTTCGTCGAGCAGGACCTTCAGATGACGCGCGACGGCGCGCTCGTCTGTTTGCACGACACGACGCTCGAGCGGACGACCGACGTTCAGAAGGTCTTCCCGGACCGCGCCCGGCGGAGCCAAGCCGGCGGCCGGGCGGTGGAGAGCTGGCCCGTCGTCGATTTCACGCTCGACGAGCTCAGGCGGCTGGACGCGGGGAGCTGGTTCGACGCCCGGTTCGCCGGCGAACGCATCCCGACGTTTGAGGAGGCCATCGCGCTCGTGGCGGGCCAGGCCGGCGTCTACCCGGAACTCAAGGAGCCGGGTTATTACGAGCAGTTCGGATTGAACATGGCCTCGGCGGTCGCCGCCGTCCTGGCCGCGCACGGGCTGGATCGGCCCGAAGGTCAAGCCGCCACGCCGGTCTTCATTCAATCCTTCAGCCCCGAGGCGCTCAAGGAGATGCGGCGCCTGACGGGCCGAACGTATCGGCTGATTCAGCTCGTCGGCGGCGGTCAGGCCGCGACGCTGTTGAGCGACGCCGGGCTGGACGAGGTCGCCGCCTACGCCGACGGGATCGGCCCGGCCGTGGGGCTGCTTCTGCGGGACCGATCGCGCCTGGAGGCCGCGCGGCGCCGGGGGCTCCTGGTGCATCCGTACACGGTCAACGTGGCTTCGTTGCCGGACCTTTATCCGGACGTTCGCTCCTATACGGATTTTCTCTTGTATGAGCTGGGCGTCGATGGCGTGTTCACGGATCATCCGGATCAATTCCCGCGCTATTAAGCGGGCCGATCGACCCGCCCGATTCCGCCCGTCCGTCCTCTGAAGGCTCGGCGAGATTTCATGGCCGATCGCTCCACAGCGCCGGAAGAATCCTCTCCGCGAGCCGAGATCGGGCCGCCGGAGGTCGAGGCGGGTCCCGGTCGCGCCCGATGGCTCGGGCCGCTCGAGGGGGCCTGGAGGCGGTGGGAGCGGGCGCTCTGGCGCGAAGTCCCGGAGGAGGCGGGCTCGGCGAGGGGCCTGGCCCGGCGATGGACGCAGGTGTTCGCACTGGCGGGCCGGGATTTCGGCCGGCACGGCTGCCTTTTGCGCGCCTCGGCGCTGACGTACACGACCTTTCTTTCGCTCGTGCCGATTCTGGCCGTGGCGGTGGCGATTCTCACGGCGCTCGGCTATCAGCGCGAGCTGGCCGATCGCATTCTGGAGTACATCGCGCGGGGAGCCGAGGCCGTGCGCGAAGAGGACCCCGTCCGGCAGGGCGTGGAAAAGATCGTCGAGTTCGTCGACGGGATCCGCGCCGGAAGCCTGGGAGGGCTGGGGGGAGCGGCCCTGGTGCTGGTGGCGATTTCGCTGCTGGCGACGGTCGAGCAGTCGATGAACGCCATCTGGGAAGTCGAGCGGGGCCGGCCCTGGTTGCGCAAAGGAGCCGATTATCTGAGTCTGGTGCTGGTGGCGCCGATTCTCTTGGGGCTGGGGGCTTCGTTGACGACGCTGGCGCGGCTGCCGGGCGAGGACGGGCTGGCGGCCGCGGCGAGCCAGGCCCTCAACAGTCCGCTGCTGCGATCGGTCTTCGGCGTGTTCCCATTTCTCGCCGTCTGGGTGGTTTTTATTTTCATCTACAATTTCATCCCGAACACGCGCGTCCAGTGGCGATCGGCGGTCCTCGCCGGGCTGATCGGCGGAACGCTCTGGCAACTCGCTCAGGCCGCCTATATCGGCTTCACCGTGGAACTCCTCGCCGACCGTTACCACCGGATGTATGGCGCCTTCGCCTGGCTGGCCATCCTGGTGGTCTGGGTCTTCGTCTCCTGGTCGATTCTGCTCTTCGGGGCCGAGGTGGCTCACGCGCATCAGACGCGGCAACACCACGTGCGGGCGCGTCGGCCGTGGGGCGGGACGCCCGCCGAATGGGAAACGCTCGCCCTGCGCCTGGGAGCGTTGCTGGCGCGGCCGATGCGCGCGCCGGCGGAGGGCCCCTTCTCGCCGGTGACCGTCGAGAGCGCCGCCGATCTGATGGCCGTCCCGTCGAAGCCGACCGCGCGGATGCTGGAACTGTTTCGCCGGGCCGGGCTCGCCGCGCGCACCGAGGAGCCCCGCGGCTACGTCCTCTGCCGGTCGCCGGAAGAGGTGCCCCTGCTGGACGTTCTGCGGCTGGCCCGCGAAGGCGAGTGGCGCGGCGAGGGCGAGGCGCCGGGCGGGGCGTTGGCGCCGATGGGGGAGGCGATCCGCCGGGTGATGCAGGATCGCCGGCTGGGGGACCTTGTCGACCTGCCGATCCAGGAGGTGCGGACGTTTCCGCTGGCGGCGGCGCCTGACCCGGTCGCCGGAGCCGCCCCCGCCGGCCCTATCGTCGAAGTTCGGCCAAACGTATCGTAAGATGGCGGCGATGCCGGGCGGCGCTTCATCGGCGGGACGCGCGCTCATCACCGGAGCGACGAGCGGGATCGGGCTTGAGTTGGCGCGCGTCTGCGCGGCCCGCGGGCACGATCTGATTCTCGTTTCGCGCGACGCCGGACGGCTCCAGGCGGTGGCCGAGGAGTTGCGCGGGCGGTTCGGGCGCGAGGTCGCCGTTTTTCCGCGGGACCTGGCCGACGCCGAGGGCCCCGCCGCGCTGATGAAGGCGGTCGAGGCCGCCGGGTTGGAGGTCGATATCCTCGTCAACAACGCCGGGTTCGGAACGTACGGCCCTTATGCGGAGACCGAGATCGAGGACGAGCTCAAGATGATGCAGCTCAACGTGGTTACGGTGGCGCATCTGACGCGGCTCGTCTTGCCGGAGATGATCCGGCGGGGCCGCGGCCGCATTCTGAACGTCGCCTCGACGGCGGCCTTTCAACCGGGCCCGCTCATGGCGATCTATTACGCGGGCAAAGCCTTCGTGCTGCATTTCTCCGAGGCGCTGGCCGAGGAACTGCGCGGCTCGGGCGTGACCGTGACGGCGCTTTGTCCGGGCGTCACGCCGACGGGGTTTCAGGCCCGCGCGAAGATGGAGGATTCGCGGCTGCTTTCGGGTTACTCCACCTCGGCCGAGCGCGTGGCGCGCGAGGGTTACGCCGGGTTGATGGCCGGGCGACGCGTCGTGATCCCCGGCTTCCTCAATCGGCTGCTCGCCTTCTCCGTCCGGCTCATGCCCCGGGCGGTGATCACGCGGATCGTCCGCCGCCTGATGGCCTCGACGCGCTCCTCAGCATGAGGCCGCCGCCCAGGGGGCCAGGCCGATGAACGAACGCCGGCTGATCTGGCGGGGGCTCACGTTTTATCGCCGCACGCATGGGGCCGTCGCGGCGGGGATGGCCGTGGCGACGGCGGTTCTCGTCGGCGCGCTGGTCGTCGGCGATTCCGTTCGGGGCAGTCTGCGCCGGATGACGCTTGAGCGGTTGGGCCGCATCGACCACGCATTGGTCGCCGACCGCTTTTTCCGGGCAACTCTGGCCGATGACCTGGCGGCGCAGGCGGGCTTCGGCGGGCGCTTTAAGTCCGCCGTCGGCCTGATCCTCCTCAACGGCTCGGTCGAGCACGCCGATTCGGGGGCCTTCGCCCGGGGCGTCTCCGTCCTCGGCGTTGATGAACGCTTCTGGGGGTTGGCGGGGCCCGGCGGCCCGATCCAGGCCGAGGGCTCGGCCGAAACCGTGATGCTCAACGCCCGGATGGCCGAGGAACTGGGGGCCCAGACGGGCGATCCGATCCTTATCCGCCTCCGCAAGCCGGACCCGATCCCGGCCGAGGCCGTTCATGGCCGACGGACGGGGGGGATCGTCGCCATGCGATTCAACGTCGGGCGGATACTTCCCGATCGGGGGCTCGGCCGGTTCGGCCTGACGCCGAGCCAGCAGCTCCCCTTGAACGTTTTTGTTCCTCTGGCCGCGCTTCAACGGCGCTTGGAAGCCGGGCGGGCCGTCAACACTCTCGTCGTGGCTGAAAAACCCGCCGCCCCTGCCGGCGACGAGGATGCGCCGGACGGCACCGCCGAAGGCGCGCTCCAGGGACTGCTCCAGACGAGCGCGACGCTGGAGGACTTTAATCTGCGCATCCGGCCGAGGCCGGAGCGGGGCTATCTGAGCGTGGAAAGCTCGCGCATCGTGCTGCGGGAGAGCGAGGGCCACGCGGTGGAGGCGGCGGCCGCCGATCTCGGGTGGCGCTCGGCCCCGACGCTTACCTATCTGGCCAATGAGCTTCGGGTCGGCGATCGGGAGGTCCCTTATTCAACCGTGGCGGCGATGACGACGGACGCCCCGGCGCCGTTCGGCCCGCTCGCGCTGGCGGACGGGGAGCCGGCTCCGGCGCTCAAGGAGAACGAGATTCTGCTCAACGCGTGGGCGGCCGAGCGGCTCGGCGCGCGGCGGGGCGACCGGCTCCGCATGACCTATTACGAAAGCGGGCCGCTGGGGGAGTTTCTGACGAGCGAGCCCCAGGAGTTTGTGCTGCGCGGGGTGGTGGCGATGGCGCCCCCCGCGCTGGACCCGGGGCTGACGCCGGACTATCCCGGCGTCACTGACGCCGAGAGCATCCGCGATTGGGACCCGCCGTTCCCGATCGATCTGCGCATGATCGGCGAGGCGGACGAGGCTTATTGGAAGGCTCACCGCGCCGCGCCGAAGGGCTTCATCGCCCTGGAGACCGGCCTGCGGCTCTGGACGAGCCGCTTCGGGCGTCTGACGTCGGTCCGGGTCGCCCCGCCGGAGGGGACGGACTTGGAAGAGGCGGCCGCGCGGCTGGCGGAGCTCTTGATGAGCGGTCATCTCCGGAGCGAGGCGGCGGGGCTGGTCTTTCAGCCGGTCAAGCGTCAGGGATTGGCCGCCGGGCGCGGGGCCAATGACTTCGGGCTTCTGTTTCTGGGCTTCAGCCTGTTCATCATCGTGGCGGCGCTTCTGTTGGCGCGGATACTGTTCACGCTTGGGATCGAACAGCGGGCCCGCGAGATCGGGCTGCTGCTCGCCGAAGGCTTCACGCCGGGTCGCGTGCGGCGGCTGTTGTTGGTTGAAGCGGGGACGTTGGCCGTCGTCGCCGGTCTCGGCGGCGTGGGGCTGGGGCTCGGATACGCGGCGCTGATGCTGGCGGGGCTGAAGACCTGGTGGGTCGCCTCGGTGGGGACGACGTTTCTGTGGTTTGACGCGCGGCCGGGCTCGATCTTGATCGGATTCGGGGCCGGCGTCGTCGCGAGCCTCCTGAGTATCATCTGGGCCGTCCGCGGGCTCGCCTCGGCCGAGCCGGTTCGGCTTCTGGCCGGCGGGGCGGCGCTGGCCCCGACTCTCTCGCGGGGAGCCGACGCCGAGGCGCGCGCGCGGCGGGAACGTCTTTGCGGTCACGTCGCCGCGCTCGTGGGCGTCGGCGCCGTCGGCGTGGCGCCCTGGAGCGGCGCGGCCGCCCAGGCCGGGCTGTTTTACGGCGGCGGCGCGGCCTGGCTGGCGGCGCTGCTCTTTTATCTCGCCTCGCTGCTGCGGCGGCCGCCGCGCTCGACCATGCGGCCGGGCGCGCGCTGGCCGGTGGCGCGTCTGGGGTGGCGCAACGCCGCGCGACATCCGGCGCGCAGCTTGTCCACCGTGGCGTTGATCGCTTCGGCCATGTTCATTCTGGTGGCCGTGGCGGCCAATCGCCAGGAGACCGGACGGGAGGAACTTCGACCGGACGCCGGCAACGGCGGCTTCGCGCTCATGGGCGAAGCCGAGCTGCCGGTGTTTGAAGACCTGAACCTTCCGGCGGGGCGAGAATCGCTCGGGCTGACCGACGGGACGGTGGCTTCGCTCGCCGGAACGCGGCTGTTCCGACTGCGGCTGAATCCCGGCGAAGAGGCCAGTTGCCTGAACCTTTATCGGCCGGAGCAGCCGAGGATCGTCGGCGCGCCGCGGGAATTGATCGAGCGCGGCGGGTTCGCGTTTCAGGGTTCGCTGGCCGCGACGGCCGAGGAGCGCGCCAATCCGTGGCGGCTTCTGGAGCGTGAGCCGCACGACGGCGCGATCCCGGCGATCGGCGACGCGACGACAGTCCGATGGATGCTCCGCTCCGGGCTCGGCGGGCGGCTCATGATTCAGGACGCCGCCGGCCGTTCGACGCCGCTTGAGATCGTCGGCCTTCTGCGGCGCAGCGCTCTGCAAGGGGAGCTTGTGATCTCGGAGGCCAACTTCGTGCGGCTCTTCCCCGAGCGCGGCGGCTATCGGTTCTTTCTGATCGAAACCCCCGCCGAGGCGGCCCCGGCGGTCCGGCAGCGTCTGGAAGCCGACCTGCGCCCGTTCGGGCTCGATCTTTACCCGACGCGCGAGCGGATCGAGCGTTATCTCGCCGTCGAGAACACTTACATCTCGACGTTTCAGGCCCTCGGGGGGCTCGGGCTCCTGCTGGGGACGCTCGGCCTGGCCGCCGTCATGGCGCGCAACGTCCTCGAGCGGCGCGGGGAGTTGGCCCTGCTCGCCTGCGTCGGTTATCGGCGTTCGGCCTTGACAACGCTCGTTCTGGCCGAAAACGCTTGCCTGCTGGCGTTGGGGTTGGCGATCGGCGGCGCGGCGGCGCTCGTGGCCGTGGCCCCTTATCTCGCTCAGAACGCCGCGGCGATGCCGTGGGGATCGATCGCCGCGACGACGGCGGCCGTGCTGCTGGCGGGGTTGGGCTCGGGGGCGGCGGCAGCCGGGCTTCTGCGCGGCCCGCTGCTGGAAGCCCTTCGCGCGCCGTGAGGGGGGGACGCCGGCGGCGGCGCGCCGGCGCCTCCTCCGAGCCTTCGTGGCTCGATCCTCAGCCCAGGACCCCGATGAGCGTTTATAGAATCGCGCTGGCCCAAATGCGCGCGGCCCCGGACCCGGCGGTCAACCTCCGGGGGGCGATCGCCGCCGTCGAGGAGGCCGCCGCCCGGTCGGCGCGGGTCGTCTGCTTGCCGGAACTCTTTCGCACCCGCTATTTTTGTCAGCGCGAGGAGGCCGCCCGCTTCGAGCTGGCCGAGACCATCCCGGGCGAAACCACTGAGGCGCTGGGGGCGGTCGCCCGCCGGCGGGGGATTACCGTCATCGCCCCGATCTTCGAGCGTCGCGCGCCGGGGTTGTATCACAACACGGCGGCGGTGATCGGGCCCGAGGGGGCGTTGCTCGGGCTTTACCGGAAGATGCACGTGCCGGACGACCCCGGCTTCTGCGAAAAATTTTACTTCGCTCCCGGCGACCTCGGGTTTCCGGTGTTCGCGGGCCCCAGCGGGCCCCTGGCGGTTCTCATCTGCTGGGACCAGTGGTATCCCGAAGCCGCTCGCCTGGCCGCGCTCCAGGGAGCGACGGTGATTTTCTATCCGACGGCGATCGGCCGGCTGCGCGAGGAAACCGAGGCCGAAGGGCAAGCCCAACGCGAGGCGTGGCGGACAGTGCAGCGCGGCCATGCGATCGCCAACGGGCTTTACGTCGCCGCCGTCAATCGCGTGGGCTTCGAGCCGGCCGAGGCGCTGCCTCACGGGCCGCCGCGCGCCGACAAGGAAATCCGGCGACCCGGCGCGGCGTCCGAGCCCGCGCACGGCATCGAGTTCTGGGGCGGATCGTTCCTCTGCGATCCTTTCGGCCGCCTGATCGCCGAGGCGCCGGAGAAGGAGGAGGCGCTGGTGGTGGCCGAGATCGATCCGGGCCGCGTCGAGGCGGTCCGCCGCCAATGGCCTTTTCTACGCGATCGTCGGACGGAGGCCTACGCCGGGCTCCAGCGCCGGTTCCTGGACGAGCGCCCCGCATGAGGCGGGGTACGGACAGCCACGCACGCAAGCGGGTAAACATGGACCGAGACGCGGCCCGCCGGCAGGCGGCGCGGCGCGCTCCGAAGGCGTCGCCGCCGGAGCCGACCGCCGCGCCGAACGGGTTTCGGCTCCCCGCGCAATGGGAGCCGCACGAGGCCACGTGGATGGCGTGGCCGCATCATCGGACCGATTGGCCGGGCCGGTTGACGGCCGTCGGCTGGGCGTTTGCCGAGATCATCGGTCATTTGACGCGAGGGGAGACGGTCCGGCTGGTGGTCAGCGACGCGGCCGAGCAGCGGCGCGCTCGGCGGCGGCTGGAGGCGGCGGGGGTTGACCTCGCGCGGGTGGAGTTCTTTCACGCCCCCACGGATCGCGCCTGGATTCGGGATTCCGGCCCCTGCTTCGTCGAAACGAGGAACGCCGGGAGCGAGCCCGCGCTCGCCGTGGCGGGGTTCGGCTTCAACGGTTGGGGGCGATTCCCCGGCCATGCGCGCGACGCGCGGCTCGCCCGGCGTCTGGCGGGCGCGCTCGCCTTGCCCTGGATTCCCGCCACATGGGCCGGGTGGAGGCTTATCCTCGAAGGGGGGGCGATCGAGCCGAACGGCCGCGGCACGCTGATCGCCACCGAGGAGTGCCTGCTTGACGGGGACGCCCAGCCGCGCAATCCGGCGACGGATCGACGGGAACTGGAGGCGGCGCTGGCGACGATGCTGGGGGCGCGCAATCTCCTTTGGCTCGCGAGGGGGTTGGAAGGCGACGACACGCACGGCCACGTCGACGGCGTCTGCCGGTTCGTCGGGCCGAAGCGGCTGCTCTACGCGCGCCAGCCGGACCGACGCGACCCGGATCATCGGCGCCTGGAGGCCAATCGGGAACGGCTGGCCGCGGCCCGCCTGGAAGACGGCTCGCGCCCGGAGCTGATCGCGCTGCCGATGCCCGAGCCGCGCTATTGGAAGGGCGCGCGTCTGCCGGCCAGCTACGCCAATTTCTACATCGGCAATGAAGCCGTCCTCGTCCCGACGTTCAACGATCCGGCGGATCGGCGGGCGCTCGGTCTCTTGGCCGACGTTTTTCCCGACCGCCGGGTTCTCGGCGTCCACGCCGCCGATCTGATCGTCGGGGGGGGAGCGATTCACTGTCTGACGCGTGAACAACCGGCGGTGGGCCGCGCCCGGGAGAGCCGACGGCTTGAGCGGTGAGCGCATCGGGCCGCATAATGGCCTCGGTGGCGATGACGATGGCGCCTTCGACGACGGCGACGGCCGACGTGATCATCATCGGCGGCGGCGTGATCGGCTGCTCGCTGGCCGAGGCCCTCGCCGGCGAGGGGTTGGGCGTGACGCTGCTGGAGCGGGGCTTGATCGGGCGCGAGGCTTCCTGGGCGGCGGCGGGGATGCTCGCCCCGCAATCGGAAATGCCGGAGCCGGGGCCGTATTTCGATTTTTGTCTGGCCTCGCGGCGGCTTTATCCGGCCGTGATCGAACGGCTGCGCGAGACGACCGGGATCGACCCGCAATATCGCGACGAGGGGATGCTTTACGCGGCGTTCGGCGAGGAGGAGGCCGCCGTCATCGAAACGCGCGCGCGATGGCAGCAGGCGCTCGGCGTGGGGGCGCGATTGCTGACGCGCGAGGCGGCCCTGGAGCTGGAGCCGAACCTGAGCCCGGCCGTCGCCCGCGCCGTCGTTTTCGAGGAGGATCATCAACTTGATCCGAGGTTGCTGACTCAGGCCTATGCGATCGCCGCGCGCCGTCAGGGGGCGCGGCTGCGGGAGTGTTGTCCGGTCGGGCGCGCGCTGATCGAGGGGGGTCGCGTCGTCGGCGTCGAGTGCGCGGGCGAACGCGTTTGCGCCGGCGCGGTCGTGCTGGCCGGCGGCTGCTGGTCGCATCAGGTGGAAGGCGTCCGGCCGGCGCCGCCGACGTATCCGGTGAAGGGACAGGTGATCCTGCTGCAGGCGCGGGCGCCGCTGTTCGAGCACGTATTGCACAGCGCGCGCGTTTATCTCGCGCCGCGGCGCGACGGTCGGGTCGTCGTCGGCGCGACCGAGGAGCACGAGGCGGGCTTCGACAAAACGATTCAGGCCGGGGCGTTGGGCGGGCTGCTGCGCGAGGCGCTGGCGCTGGCGCCGCCCCTGGCCGAGGCGGCGTGGGTGGACGCCTGGGCGGGGCTTCGGCCGGGAACGCCCGATCGTCGGCCGATTCTCGGTCGCCATCCGATCGAAGGGTTGTTTCTGGCGACGGGGCACTTCCGCAACGGCATTCTGTTGGCGCCGATGACGGCCCGCTTGATGGCGACGTTGATCGCGACGGGGCGCTTGCCGGAGGCGTTGCGTCCGTTCGGGATGGAGCGATTCCTCGGCGGCGAGAGGGCGGCCGGGGCGGCGACGGCGATCGCCTGAGGGCGGGACGGCGGCGATGCGCGGCGGCCGACGCGAAAAAATCGTGCGGAAAATTTTCGATTTGATCTTGACAAGCCTTCGGGAGCGAAGGAAAAAATGTCGGGTCAAGTGACTTCGTTTCCAGAAGTCATGCGAAAAGTTTGCCGTATGCTTCGTCGAAGCCTTCAGACCGAGTCCCGCCTTCAGGCTTCCTACCACGCCGTGGTCCTGAGTGCTCGCGTCTGGGGACGGCAAACGCCACAGGGGTGTGGTTCGCCAATGCTACAGGAAAAGGAGACGCTTCATGGCGAAGAAGAAAGCGGCTAAGAAGAAGGGGGCCAAGAAGGCCGCCAAGAAGGGCGGCCGCAAGAAGGCGGCCCGCAAGCGAACGACGAAGGCCGGCATGGCGTAAGCCCCGTCCGACGTCACTCATCCTTCGACGACGCAGCCGAGCGAAAGGAGAATCACCGAGCATGAGCCCAGCCGCCCGCCGCCCACCGCGATACGGTGGGCGCGCCGACGGTTAAGCTCGGCTCGACGAAGCGCGGTCCAGCACAGACTCAGCGGGGTCTCTCACCCAACGCCACACCCCTGAAAGCCGGCCGCCCTTCGACTCGCGTTTCGCTCGCTCGTAGAAGAATCCCGGCGCTTCCCTCGTGGAACGCCGGGATTTTTTCTCCCCCCCCGCGTTCATCCCCCGAGGGCCAGGGTGCCTCAGGCGGCGGTTCGCCGCCGGCCGCGCGTCCGGAGCGGGGAAGGGCGGGGCGCGGTTTTGGCGGCTTCTTCACGCAGGAGACGGAGATTATCGGCGATCGAGCCGGCGGCGAAAACGGCCGTGCCCGCCACCAGAACGTCGGCCCCGGCGGCCACGGCCAGCGGCGCCGTCTGCCGATTGATCCCGCCGTCGACCTGAAGGCGGAAATGAAGGCCGTCCTGCCGCCGCAGCAGGTCCAGCTCGCGGACCTTGTTCAGGGTTTTGGGGATGAGCGCCTGGCCGCCAAAGCCGGGCTCGACGGTCATCACGAGCACCAGGTCGGTTTCGGGAAGGCACTCCCGAATGGCGCGGACGGGGGTGGCCGGCTTGATGCAGATGCCGGCGCGGAGGCCGCTGCGCCGCAAGGCCTTGAGGTCGCGGACGGGATTCTTGGAGGCCTCGACGTGGATCGTGATCATCTGCGCGCCGGCCTCCTGGAACATCGGGACGAGGTTCATCGGCTCCTCGACCATCAGGTGCGCATCAAAGAAAAGTTTCGGCTCGGCCTGGCGACAGCTCTTGAGGAGCGGCGGCCCCAGCGTGATCGCCGGGACGAAATGGCCGTCCATCACGTCGAAGTGAATCCAGCGGGCCTGGGCGCGACGGCAGCGCGCCAGATCGCGGCCCAGGTTGGCGAAATCGGCGCTCAAGATGGAGGGGGCGATCAGCACGTCGCGACGCGTCGGCGCAAAAAAGACCGTTGAGTCCTCCGGCTTGGGTGGACGCCGTGCCATGGCTCTCCGCTTCTTCGATGCGAGGGAACTGAATCTAACGCCCGATGAACGACAGGGGCCTCATGATAGTCCAATCAAGGGAAGTTTCAAGGGGCGCGGTCGAGAATTTTTATCGACCCGTCGCCTTCCCGCGCGAGGCGCGCCGCCTCGTCGGTGAATATCGTTTGAAGTTCTGGATTTAGCCGTCGCCGAAGGCGGGGCGACCGCCGCGCGCGCGCCTCAACGCCGCGCCGCCGCGCCGCTCAAAGCGCGCTCCAGCGAACCGAAAATCAGCTTGCCGTCCTCGCCGCCCAGCTCGGCCTCGCTGGCCCGTTCCGGATGCGGCATCATCCCGAGCACGTTCCCCTGAGCGTTGACGACGCCGGCGATGCTCGCCATCGAGCCGTTGGGATTGGCCGTCTCGGTCAGCTCGCCCGCGGCGTCGCAGTAGCGCAAGACGACCCGGCCCTCGCCTTCCAGGCGGGCCAGGCCTTCGCGGTCGATGACGTAGCGCCCCTCGCCGTGGGCTATCGGCAGCCGGAGCCGCCGGGCTTCAAAATCCGTGAAGATCGTCCCGGGCCGCTCGACGCGCAGATGCACGTCCCGACAGAGGAAGCGCAACGAGCGGTTGCGCAAGAGCGCGCCGGGCAAGAGGCCGGCCTCGGTCAAAATCTGAAAGCCGTTGCAGACACCCAGGACGGCGCCGCCGCGGCGGGCGAACTCGACGACGGCGCTCATGAGGGGCGAGAACCGCGCGATCGCCCCCGCCCGCAGGTAATCCCCATAGGAAAAACCGCCGGGCAGCGCGACGAGATCCAGCTCGCGCGGCAGGGCCGTGGCTTTGTGCCAGAGACGCTCGACCTCCCAACCCATGACGCGTCGGAGGGCGTCGATCAGGTCCTCGTCGCAATTGGAGCCGGGAAAAACGACGACGCCGGCCTTCATGGCTTCGCTCCATCGGTTCGATCCGCGGGGGCCTCCAGGATTTCGAAGTCGAACTCTTCGACGACCGGATGAGCGAGCACCTGGGCGCAAATCCGTTCCAGCGCCCGACGGGCGCGCTCGGGGTCCGTCTCGTCGAGCTCCAGATCGAAGACCTTGCCGACGCGGACGTTGCGCACGGCGTCGTAGTGGAGCGTGGCGAGCGCCTCGCCGATGGCCTGGCCCTGCGGGTCGCTGACTTCGGGCTTGAGGCGAACGAGCACGCGGGCTTTCACCGGGGGGCGGCCTCTTGCGGGGGTCGAAGGCGGCTCAAGCGCTCGAACCAGGCCGGGTCCAGGCGGACGGGTCGCCCGTCGGCGGCCAGGAAGGCGTGGCGGGTCTCCCCGCGAGCCAGCAGCCGGGCCTCGTCGCGGCGTCGGATCTCGTAGCCGAAGTGAATCTGGGCGCGCGTCAGCTTGAGGACGCGCGTCTCGATCTCCAACAGGTCGTCGTAGCGCCCCGGCGTCAGATAATCGCACCAGGCGTGGACGACCGGCAGGCGATAGCCGGCCTCTTCCATTCGGCGGTAGCTCAGGCCGGCGGCGCGCATCAGCTCGACGCGCCCCATCTCGAAGAACTCCAGGTAATGGCCGTAATAGACCATCCCCATCTGATCGGTCATCCGATACGTGACGCGACAGAGGGCCGCGCCGTTGGCCCGGGCTCCGGCCTGAGAGGTGACGTTCATCGGCGGGGGCGTCCCTGAAGGCGATCCATTGTGCGCGGGCCGGCTCGAAAGCGCAACGGCCCCGGCCGAGCGCCGGGGCGCCCTCGGCCGCGCGGCCGCACGCGAGGTTTGACACCCCCGGCGGGGCTCACTATAACGGAAGCGGAGCCGGGAGGAGAGCCAGGCGTGAAAGACGGGCTTGAGGTGGTCGAGTGCGTGCTCAAGGAGATTCAGGCCACCGAGGGCCCGGGGGCCCAGATCATGGTGATCGGGGAGGCCTCGGGCGAGCGGCAGTTCCCCATCTTCATCGGGATCAATGAGATGGACGCCCTCGACCGGGCCCTCCACGGCCGGGAGACCGTCCGTCCGTTGACGCATGATCTGGTGCTGAACGTGATCGACGGGATGGGCGGCCGCCTTCAGCGGGTCCTGATCGACGATCTGCACGACGACACGTTCTTCGGCAAGCTGGTGGTCGAGCTTAACTCCGGCGAAGAGGTGCTGATCGACAGCCGCCCCTCCGACGCGATCGTGTTGGCCGCCCGGCGCCGCGCCCCGATCTTCGTCGCCGCTCACGTGCTCGACGCCATCGGTCAGCTTCCCTCGGCCGACGAGTTCGAGTGACGGCTCCGCCGGTCGCGTCGGGCGCGCGCGACCCTCAACGCCCCGATGCTGGACGCGATCCTATCCCCTCAGCGGGTTTTCGTGGACCTCGCGCCGGCCCCTAAGGCTGAGCTGCTGCGGGGGGTGTGTCGCCGGCTGGCGGCCCTGGGCGAGGTGGAGGACGCCGAGGCGCTGGCCGAGCTGCTGATCCGGCGCGAGGCGTTGATCACGACGGCCGTCAAGACCGGCTTCGCCTTTCCGCACGCCTTCACGCCGCAGGTGGAAAGCCTCAAGTTGACGATCGGCGTCATCCGGGAGGGGACGGACTATGAATCGCTCGATGGGGCGCCGGTGGAGTTCGTCCTTTTGCTGATCGGCCCGCCCGCCCGCCAGGATGTTCATCTGCGCGTCCTGGCCCGCTTGTCCAACATCGCGCGGGAGCCCGGCGCGTTGGAAGCCCTGCGGGCGCTCGCCACGCCGCAGGCGATCGTCGACTTCTTCGCCCAATCCGACCGCATGTTCGCCACGATCGGATGACGGCGCCCGGCGCCTCGCCCCGGCCGATGCCGCGCGTCCTGCTCGTGAGCCGATCGCTCCCGTGTCACGTGGCGGGGGGTCTGGAGTTTCACGTCGTGGAGCTGGCGCGGGCTCTGGCGCGCCGGGGCTTGGCCGTGGACGTGCTGACGACCCCGCTGCCGCCCGGCGGGGAACCGCGACTGACCGAGCCCGGCCTGAGCGTTCACGAGGTCCTGGGCGCGCCGCCGGGCCGATATTCGATCCGCTACTTTCGGCTCGTCGGGCCGCGGATCGAGCAGCTAAACGCCGAAATCGGCTATGACGTGATTCATGGCCATGAGTTCGGCTTCGGCTTCTGGCGACCCCCGCCGGGCTTCGGCCCTCGGCTCGTCCTCAGCGTCCACGGGACGCTCCTGAGCGAGACCCCGCTGGACCCGGGCGTCTTCCCCGGGCTCTCGCTCGGCCTCAAGGTCTGGGCCGTGGCGCGCTTCGGGCGGCGGTGGCTTTACGGCCCGTGGTGGCGTCGATCGCTCGGGCGGGCCGATCTCCTTCTGGTCGATTCGGACTTCACGCTCGGCGAGCTTGAGCGCCTCGACGCGAGGCTTCTCCCTCGGCTGCGGCGGGTTCGGCTGGGCCTGGCCGAGGATGAATTGCCGGCGATCGATCGGGTGGCGGCGAGGGCCGCCCTCGGTTGGGGCGATCAGCCGTCTGAGGGGCCCGTGCTGATCACCGTCGGCCGGTTGGAGTGGCAGAAGGGGCACGATCTGGCGCTCAAGGCGCTGGCGCGGCTCAAGGATCGCCCGTGGCGGTACGTCATCGTCGGGGAGGGGGGCCGGCAACGACGACTTAAGGCGCTGGCGCGGCGCCTGGGGCTCGCCGATCGGGTAGAATTCACGGGTCGCGCCCCGCAGCCGCTCAAACTGCGCCTTCTGGCCGCCGCCGACGTGTTCGTCTGGCCGGAACGGACGCATCCGGCCTTCGGCCTCGTCGGTCTGGAGGCGCTGGCGATGGGCACGCCCGTGCTCGCCGCTCGGCGCGGGGCCATTGCGGAGTTGATCGAGCCCGGGGGGGGGTGGCTGTTTGACGCCAACGATGAAGGCGCCCTGGTCGCCGCCCTCGAAAACGTCTTGAGCGAGACCGAACGTCGCAAGATTGACCGAGCCGCTTTACGAGCCTCCATCTTAAGCCGATTCAACGCTCGGACGATGAGCGAGGGCGTCCATGCGGCCTACGCGGAGCTGCTGGGCGGGGATTGAGCGCTTCTTCGCCCGGTTCGCCTCGCAGTCTGCGTCATTGACAGCGGAGCGATCGGCCCCGTATCCTTGTCCAAAGGTCGAGCGCCCGCCGCAGGCGGGCAGGGCTCGATCGCCGGCCGCGCAAGGCTCGGCCCGCCGGTCCGTCTCCGGCCGCGGGCTGGGGTTGTCGCGAGCGAAGCCCGGAATCCGGCCCGCGGGGGGCGCAGCCGGATCGGATCAGGAGACGGCAGGCATGTCCATCACGCAAGAGGTCAAGCAGAAGCTCATCGGCGATTTCCGGGTTCACGAGCGGGACACGGGCTCGCCGGAGGTTCAGATTGCGATTCTGACCGAGCGGATCAACAACCTTTCGGATCATTTCAAGGTTCACGCGAAGGATCATCACTCGCGCCGGGGGTTGCTCAAGCTGGTCGGTCGGCGCAAACAACTGCTGGCTTACATGCAGCGGACTCAGGTCGAGCGCTACCGCGAGCTGATCAAGCGGCTCGGGTTGCGCCGGTAAGCACGGCCCGGCCTTAAGAGGCCGGCAGAAAGGAGACGCTCAAAACCCCGTCGGCCGCCGAAGGCCACGCGCCGTTCGGTCGGTCCGCCTGCCCCGCGGAGCATGGACTGCGTCTCCGCCGGGTTTCCGAATCCGAGTTTCAACGCTCAACCCCGGCCTCGGCCGGCATGGGCTCGTGGGACGGGACTTCGGGATTTTAATTGGAATGGCCGGCCCCCGCCTCGTTGGACGCGGCCCCGTCGGCCCTTGCGCTTAAAACCCCGCATTCCGTCTTTGCCCGCCCAAAGCCTTCCGCGGCCGGCCCGGCGACGTCCTTCAGGGCGCGCCGTCAGAAGGTCATGGAAGGAACCTGTCAGATGAACGTACATCGCGTCGAGCTGGCCTTTGGGCCGGAACCGCTCAGTCTGGAAACCGGCCGATTGGCCCAGCAAGCCCATGGAGCCGTCGTCGCTGAAGTCGGCGGCACGACCGTGCTCGTGGCCGTCACCCGGTCCGAGGAGCCGCTTCAAGGGCGGGACTTTTTCCCGCTGATGGTCGATTACCGGGAGAAATTCTACGCCTCGGGGCGGATTCCGGGCAGCTTCTTCCGGCGGGAGTCGCGCCCGGGCGATCCCGAAACGCTCAAGGCGCGCCTCATCGATCGGGCCATTCGGCCTCTGTTTCCCGAGGGCCTCCGCCACGAGGTGATGGTTTACGTCACCGTGCTTTCGAGCGACAACGTGAACCCCGCCGACGTGCCGGCCCTCAACGCCGCCTCCCTCGCCCTTCAACTCTCCGACGTCCCGTTCCCGACGCCCGTGGCCGCCGTCCGCGTGGCCTCCCTGGAAGGGGAGCTCGTTCTGAACCCGACGTATCCTCAACTGGAAAAGGCCGAGTTGGACCTGGTCGTCGCGGGGACGTCGACGGCGATCAACATGGTCGAGGCGGGGGCGCGCGAGGTTTCCGAGGCCGTCGTGCTGAAGGCGTTGAGCCTCGGTCACGAGGCGATCGTGCGCCTGATCGAGGGCATGCGGCCCGTGGGCGAGCGGGCCGGCAAGCCGAAGTTCGACCCGGCCACGCCGACGCTGCCCGACGATGCGCGGGCTCGGCTGCGGGAGCTGGCCGCCGCGCCCTTGGCCGAGCTTGTCCGGGCGGGTCTGAGCAAGAGCGCCTATAACGCGCGCGAGGCGGCGATCCGCGCCGAGACGGTCAAGGCGATGGAGGCGACGCACGCGCCGTGGGTTCACGCGCTTCCGGCGGCCTTTGAAACGCTCCACGCCGAGGAGGTCCGGCGGCTCGTCTGCAAGGAGGGTCGTCGCGTGGACGGGCGCGGTTTCACCGAGATCCGGCCCGTGAGCTGCGAGGTGGGCGTGCTGGCCCGGGCGCACGGCTCGGCCCTGTTCACGCGCGGGCAGACTCAGGCCCTCGGATCGGCCACGCTCGGGACGCTGGAAGACGCCCAGAAGATCGACAACCTCTTCGGCATCTCCGACAAGCGTTTCCTGCTGCACTATAACTTTCCCCCCTTCAGCGTCGGCGAGGCCCGCCCGATGCGGGGGCCCGGTCGCCGCGAGATCGGCCATGGGATGCTCGCCGAGCGGGCGCTCGCCCCGCTCGTTCCGGATTTCGCCGACTTTCCGTACACGATTCGCGTCGTGTCGGAGATTCTCGAATCCAACGGCTCCTCGTCGATGGCCTCGGTCTGCGCCGGCTGCCTGGCCCTGATGGACGCCGGGATTCCGATCCGGAAGCCGGTCGCCGGCATCGCCATGGGGCTCGTGGCCTACGAGGGGGACCATGCCATCCTGACCGATATTCAGGGCGTGGAGGATCATCTGGGGGACATGGACTTCAAGGTCGCCGGCACGCGCGACGGGATCACGGCGCTTCAGATGGACATCAAGGTGGAGAGTCTGCCCGTGGCCCTTCTGGAGAAGGCGCTCCATCAGGCCCGCGAGGCGCGGCTGGCCATTCTGGAGTCGATGCGGCAGACGTTGCCGGCGCCGCGGCCGGAGCTCTCGCCTTACGCGCCGCGACTGACTATCCTCCAGATTCCCATCGACAAGATCGGGGCGGTGATTGGTCCCGGCGGCAAGATCATTCGCGGCATCATCGAGCGGACCGGCGTGAGAATCGACGTCGAAGACGACGGCAAGGTCTATATCGCGTCCACCGACGGGCAGGCCGCCGAAGCCGCCGTGGCCGAAATCCGCGCGCTGACCGTAGAGGCCGAGATGGATCGGATCTACTCCGGCCGGGTCGTGCGGGTCACCGATTTCGGGGCCTTCGTCCAGATCCTGCCCAACAAGGACGGGCTCATCCACATCAGCGAGCTCGACGAGGCGCGCGTCGAGCGCGTCGAGGACGTCCTGCGCGTCGGGGACGAGGTCCGCGCCAAGGTGATCAATATCGACGAGTCCGGCCGCGTCCGCCTTTCACGCCGGTTGGTTCTCATGGAAGAGCGAGGCGCCACGGAGGAAGAAATGGCGCGCCCTGAGTTCCGACCGCGCCGCGGCGAACGTGAAGGCCGCGGACCTCGACGCGGCGGCGGCGGGCCGGAAGGTCGGCGGGGCGGGCCCGGGTTCCATGGAGGCGGCCCTGCCCGAGGCGGCCGACCGGGCGAGGGGACGTTCTCGCGCGGGGGGCGCGGGGACGGCGAGCCGGGCCGCGGCGGATTGGGGTTCCGAGAGCGCCGGCGGGGCGGGCGCGAGTGATTTCGACGGCTTTAGAAAACGAAGATCGGGTCAGCGCGTCGCCCCCTGGGGTCGGGCGTCTTCGGGCGACGGATCAGCTCAGATGGCGATGATCGGGACGATCTGATCGACGCCGGCGGCGGCCAGCGTCGGCAGGATGCCCGTGTCGCCGTCCAGCCGCAGGTCCAGCCGGCCGCCGCGCCGCCGGATGCTCGCGTGCAGCGTCAGCACCATCCCCATGGCCAGCGAATCGCAGAACTCAAGCGGCGTCAGGTCCAGCTCCCAGCACCGATAGCCGCGCGCCAGCAGATGCAGCGCTTCGCCCCGGAGGCGCGCCCAATCCTCCGGCTCCATCCGGCGCCAAATGGTGATGCGGGCCCACTTGCGCGCCCGCCCTTGGGAAGCTTCGGCTTGCGCGAACGTCTCGCGCGAGCGTTGTATCTCGTATTTCGGTCGCATGGCGGTCCGGGCCTCCCGTCGGCGGGGCTCGGCGGCCCGCCTGGCCTGAGCCGAGGCCAACGGGTCGCGCGAGTGATCCCCCCCGTCCTTTCTCTATCGGCAGCCGGGGCCGCCGAGTTGAGCCCGGGCACGGGCGGAATGGAACCCGTGGCCGGCAGTGAGCGTAAGGACCTTGCGCCCGTGTTCGTCCGTGGCCGGCGGCGGGGGTCTTCTGGGGGGGTCGGCGGCTCGCTCGTGTCAAGTTCCTGTTGCCCGTTGAGGGGGCCCTGCGCTACCAATAGAACCTCAAGGCCGATATCTCCCCGGCGGATCACGACGTGGAAGTTCGCTTCGAACTCAATGGACGGACGGTGACGCTGGAGACCGACCGCCGCCGGACGCTCCTGGACCTCCTGCGCGAGGACCTGGACCTGACGGGGACGAAATACGGCTGCGGGGAGGGTCAGTGCGGAGCCTGCACCGTGCTGATCGAGGGCCGTCCGGAGCGGGCGTGCCTGACGCCCGTGAGCCAGCTCGGCGGCAAGCGCGTGGCGACGATCGAAGGCCTCGCCGAGGGGGAGCGGCTCCACCCGGTGCAGCGAGCCTTCATCGAAGAGGGGGCGATGCAGTGCGGCTATTGCGTTCCGGGGATGATCATGGCGACGGCGGCGCTGCTGGAGGCAAAGCCGAGCCCCACGCGGGAAGAGATCAACGAGGCTCTGAGCGGCCACCTGTGCCGGTGCTGCAATTATTTGCGCATCCTCGCCGCCGTTGAACGCGCCGCGCGGATGAGCCGGGGGGATACCGAGGCGGCCCCATGAGTTCGAACCTTAACCGGGGCCCCACGGGGCTCGATTTCGCGCCCGGCCAGGAACCCGAGCGCTACGAGGCGCGCGAACCCGCTCCGTATGCGTTCGAGCTTTCGCGGCGGCAGTTTGTTCAGGCGTTGGGGGCGGGGCTCGTCTTCAGCGTCGTGACGGCCGGCGCGCAGGAGGAATCGGCGCCGGCGCCGGCGCGCGGGACGCTCGGCGAGCGGCTCCACGTCGGTCAGGACGGGCGCCTCACGCTCTTGACGGGGAAAGTCGAGGTCGGCCAGGGCGCCCGCACCGAACTGGCCCAGGCCGTCGCCGAGGAATTGAGGCTCCCGATCGAGCGGATCGATGTCGTGATGGCCGACACGGAGCGGACGCCGAACGACGGAGGCACCTTCGGCAGCCTCACGACGCCGCGGACCGTTCCGACCGTCCGTCGAGCCGCCGCCGCGGCCCGTCAGGCCCTACTCGCCCTCGCCGCCGCGCGCTGGGGCTGCGACGCCGAGCGGCTGCGACTGGAAGGGGGGGAGGTCGACGATCCGGCCACGGGTCTCAAGCTGACGCTGGCGGAATTGGTCGCGCACCCGGCGGCCGAGGCGACGCTGCGCGGCTCGCCGGTCGAAGGCGTCGAGGTCCGTCGGGTCGAGGACTGGACGTTTCTCGGCCGCCCGCAGCAGCGAAAGGGCGCCGAGGCCATCGTCACCGGGACGCACCGTTACCCCTCCGATATCAGGTTGCCGGGGATGCTCTATGGGGCCGTGCTTCGTCCGGCGAGCTATGGGGCGCGGTTGCTGGAGGTGGACCTCTCGGCCGCCGAGGCGTTCGACGGCGTTAAGGCCGTGCGCGACGGCGAGTTCGTCGGCTGCTACGGCCCGACCTCTTCGCTGGCCGCGCTCGCCGTCGAAGCCCTCGCCGAGACCGCCCGTTGGGAACGGCCGCCGCACCCGTCGAGCCGCGAACTGTTCGCATGGCTCAAGGAGCACGCCGAGGAGGGGCGCGGCGGGCGCTCCCGTGGGCAGGAGACCGGCTCGGTCGAGGCCGGCCTGGCCGCGGCGGCCCGCACGTTCGAGGCGACCTACGAAATCGCTTACATCCAGCACGCGCCGATGGAGCCCCGCTCGGCGACGGCGCAGTGGGACGGCGACCGGTTGACCGTCTGGACGGCGACGCAGCGCCCGTTTGACGTCCGCGGCGAGTTGGCTCGCGCGTTCCGGTTGCGGACGGAAGACGTGCGGCTCATTGTCCCCGACGCCGGCGGTGGATTCGGCGGCAAACATTCGGGCGAGTGCGCCGTGGAGGCCGCCCGTCTGGCCCGGGCCGCCGGCCGCGCGGTCAAGCTCACCTGGTCGCGCGAGGAAGAATTCGCCTGGGCGTATTTCAGGCCGGCGGGCGTGATCGAGGCGCGCGCGGGGTTGGACGCCCAAGGTCGCTTGACGGCCTGGCAGTTCGTCAACGTCAACTCCGGGGCTTCGGCGTTGGCGACGCCTTACGCCGTCCCCCACGTGCGTCAGGAGTTTCGGGCCTCGCAGGCCCCGCTGCGGCAGGGCTCATACCGCGCGCTGGCGGCGACGGCTAATGTCTTCGCGCGCGAGGCGTTTATGGACGAGCTGGCCGCCGCCGCCGGCGAGGACCCGCTCGCCTTCCGGCTCAAGCATCTGACGAACGAGCGCCTGGCGGGCGTGCTCCGGGCCGCGGCCGAGCGCTTCGGCTGGGCCGAGCGGCGCAAGGCCTTGGCGGGCAACCCCACCCGCGGCGTCGGGATCGCCTGCGGAACGGAGAAGGGCTCCTACGCCGCCGCGTGCGCCGAGGTGGAGGTTGATCTCAAAAGCGGGACGATCCGACCGACGGCGATTTGCCAGGCGTTCGAGTGCGGGAAGATTCTCAACCCGGCGGGGCTGCGCGCTCAGGTCGAGGGTTGCGTCGTGATGGGGCTCGGCGGGGCGCTGACCGAGGCGATCGAGTTTGAAGGGGGTCGGCTGCGGAACGGGAGTTTCGCCGAGTATCGCGTGCCGCGCCTGGCCGATGTCCCCCCCATTGAGATCGCGCTCGTGGACCGTCCGGATCTGCCGAGCGCCGGAGCGGGGGAAACGCCGATCGTCGCCGTTGCGCCCGCCCTGGCCAACGCTGCCGCCGCCGCCACCGGCCGCCGCCTGAGGGGCCTGCCGCTGCGCCTCTGAACGGGGGGGGGAACTTGCCCGCCTCGGTCATCGAGCGCGCCCGGCGTAGGGCGGACGGCGATTGTTTTAGACATTTTATTGGATCAGATCCCCAACGCCTTGCGCGCGATCGATTCTTCATAGTCGGCGCTGACCCCGAGGAAGGCGCAGTTGTGCATCGCCCGCTTAAGATACAAGTGGAGGTCATACTCCCACGTGAAACCGATGCCGCCGTGCGCTTGCAGGCAGTCGAGCGTCGTCCGCCGATACGCTTCCGTGCACGCCAGCCGCGCGACGGCGACCGCCGCCGCCGCCTCCTCGCCGCCGGCGTCGACCACCCACGCCGCGTAGTGATAGGCGGAGCGGGCGCTCTCGATCTCGGCGAAGAGATTGGCCAGCGGGTGTTTCACCGCCTGGAAGCTGCCGATCGGCACGCCGAATTGTATGCGCTCCTTGGCGTAAGCGACCGTCTTTTTGAGCACGTGCTCGGCTCCGGCGACGGACTCCCCGGCCAGACACACATTGGCGATCCGCAGCGTCGGCTCGATCACGGCCCACCCTCGGCCCGGTTCGCCGACGATCGCTTCCGGCCCGACCTCCACCCGATCCAGAATCAACTGGCCCGAGCGGCTGGTGATATCGGTGAGCCGGTTGGGCTCCACGCGCGCGCCGGGAGCGGCTGTTTCGATCAGAAACAACGTCGTTCCCTCATCGGGGTCGTCGTCGGTCCGCAGGGCGGCGATGACGATATCGGCCCCCATCAGATTCGGCGCCAGCCGTTTCTCCCCTTCCAGAACGTAGCCGCGGCCTTGACGAGACGCCCGCGCCCGAACGTAAGACGGCCCGAGCTGGCCGTCCTCTTCCAGGAGCGCGACCGTGGCTCGGATCCGGCCGGCGGCGAGGCCCGGCAGCCACTTTTCCTTTTGTGTGTCACTCCCGCCGAGGGCGAGCGCCGGCCCGGCGAGCGCCGCCGTGGCGAAAAACGGCCCCGGCGCGAGCGCCCGACCCAGCTCCTCGGCGATGAGCGCCAACTCGGTCACGCCGAGCCCCAGCCCGCCGTAGGCCTCGGGCACCATCGTGCCGATCCAGCCTTGCTCGGCCATCCGCGCCCAGACCGGCTCCGGGAGCCCCGTCGGCTCCTCGGCCCAGCCGAACAGTTTCTCGGCCCCCATCTCGGCTTCGCAGAACCGCCGGACGCTGTCGCGCAGCAATTGTTGCTCTTCGGTCAGCTCAAGATGCATACAGGTCACATCCTCGCCGTTCGCGGAATCATGTTACTATCCGGATAAGTTCTGGAATCGTTGATTTCATCCCTGCGTCTTCTCGAGTCTGGGGTTGCTGTTACCTTTCCGCCGCTCCCCAGCCGACCCTCAACGCGGCAGGCCGAGCACGCGCTCGCCGATGATATTGCGCAGAATCTCGGACGTCCCCCCTTCGATCGAATTGGCCCGGGAGCGGAGAAATTGTTTCATCCAGGAGCCGATCAGATCGTTGTGCGCGCCGCCGCCGGGCAGCAGCTCGGCGTAGGGCCCCAGAATTTCGACCGGCAGCTCGAGCAGGGCCTGATTGGCCGTGGCCCAGATGAGCTTGAAAATCGAGCCGATCGGGCCCGGGTCATCGGCGGCCTTGAGATGCGCCCGCATCCGCAGATTGTTGAGTCGCTGCATTTCCACCACGGCGTAAAAGTGAGCCAGCCGCTTCCGGACCGTCGGGTCCTCGCAGAGGGGCCGGCCGTTGCGGCGGGCGCGGCGGGTCAGCTCGACGACGTCCCGCAGCGTCCGCTTGATCTGGCCGTAGAGCATCGCCGCGATGTTGACCCGTTCGTGCATCAGCGTCGTGATGGCCACGCGCCAGCCCTGATTTTCGGCGCCGAGGGTGTTCGCCTTCGGCACCTTCACGTCGCTGAAGAAGACCTCGTTGAACTCGGCGTCGCCGGTGATTTGTCGAAGCGGGCGGACGCGGACGCCCGGCGAGCGCATATCGACGATCAGATAGGTTAGCCCCTTGTGTTTTTCCGCCGTGGGGTCGGTTTTGGTGACAAGGATACAAAAATGCGCTCGATGCGCCACGGAGGTCCAGATTTTCTGTCCGCTCACGAGATAATGATCGCCGTTCGGGACGGCCATCGTTTTACAGGCGGCGACGTCGCTCCCGGCGTTCGGCTCCGAAAAGCCCTGGCACCAGATCTCCTCCCCGGAAAGTATCTTCTGCAGATAACGTTCCTTTTGTTCCGGCCGGCCCCAGGTCATGATCGTCGGCCCCGCCATGCCGATTCCGATGACGTTGAGGTTGCTCGGCGTCCGGTAAGCCGAAAGTTCCTCCTGAAAGATGAATTGCTCGATCGGGCTGGCCTCGCGGCCGCCAAATTGCCGCGGCCACGTGATGCCCGCCCAGCCCCCGTCATAGAGTTTGCGGCTCCACCGGGCGACCTCCTCGTAATAAGCCGGCTCATCTTCGGGAATCGGCCAAGCGGGGCTTCCCCAGTCGCCCGGGACATTCTCCCGAATCCACCGGCGGACCTCTTCCCGAAAGGCCTCTTCCTGCGGCGTGAACGCAAAATCCATGGCACGCGCTCCCTCGCCCCTCGCCGAAAGTCTCTGTCCCGACATTAAAGGAGCTTTCGGCCTCTGTCGAGAGGTTTGATCGGATGGCTGGCCCCCGCCGGGGGCGTGAGCCGGACGGGCTCGGAGCGGCCTCGGCCCGCGCCCGCCGTCGCGCCGCCCGCCGGACGAGAGCCCCCGCTGGAGCTTCGGTCGTCGGGGTCCGTCCGCCGCTGGGCGCGGGTTCGGGAAATCTATTGCCGGGGGCGGACGTCTGCATTAACAATGGAAAGCGAGCGCGCTCGTAGCTCAATTGGATAGAGCGTCTGACTACGGATCAGAAGGTTGGGGGTTCAAATCCTCCCGAGCGCGCCAGCTAAGTCCTTAGATATCAATCTCCTATTCGTGCGTCCTTTTTTCGGGGAGTCCGGAGCATCGGGGCAAGCCGTGCGACCCCCTGCGCGCCATGCTCGTTGGATTGAACGGCACGTCGGGAGGCGGGGCGGGCGGCGCGGAGTCCCGA
Organism: uncultured Candidatus Sumerlaeota bacterium; assembly: GCA_964463045.1. Classification (GTDB taxonomy): domain Bacteria; phylum Sumerlaeota; class Sumerlaeia; order MVZB01; family JAJFLK01; genus CAYXAU01. Next base: position 35,715 of record CAYXAU010000016.1, read on the forward strand.
GCTAGGGCTCCGCGGCCATTCAGCGGTTTGTCGTCTCTGGGTCAATCGCGAACGGTCCCCAGCGGGCGATGGGATCGCGGCGCCAGTAGAGCCCCCGCTCGCGGCGCGCCCGCGGGGTCGTCATGGCATAAAGGTAGGCACTGACCCGAACGAAGCGAGGCGGGGATTCGGCGAAGGGGTCGGACTCGAAGAGGCGGGGGACCCAAGGGCGGCCGCGAAGGACGCCTTCCACGAGCGCCGCGAACCAGGGCTCGCGCAGAGGCTGATACCGGAGGGGGACGAGCGTCCGGAGGGCCTCAGGGTCCGGGCGGAGACCGAATTGTCGCGGCAGGATAATCAGGAACCAGCATTGGAAATCGACGCGGGGCTGATGCGGCGCGATGAAATCGGGCGCGCGCCGCGGGTCGCCGGGTTTGTGACGAAATTCATAGGCGCGCCACTGGCGGCCGTCCTGGCTCCCCTCGATTTCGATTTCGACGCGCGTGGTTGTCATGCTGGCGAAAAGGTGATACCGATTGATCGAGCGGAACGGGAGATACCGGGGGCGGAGCGGTTCCAGGGAGCCGACGAGCCGCGCCATCGCGCGCCGCGGGAAGGTTTCGCGCTCCGGCTCGGGCATGTAGAACGCCTGGCCGAACTCCGCGACGGCGGCGAGAGCCATAGCGGCCGCCGCCGCCCAGGCGATCGCCCGGGCCCCCCGCCGGGCGATCCGGCGAGTGGGCCCGTCACGCGAGACCTCCGACTTGGCGCGGGCCGGCTCGCCGGGGGTTTCGTCGTCGGCGCCGGCGCTTTCAGGGGGATTCCGTCGGACGAAAGAAACCAGGCGGGCCAGGGCGGCATCGTCGAGCAGGAGCAGAGCGAGGGCGGCCGAGAGATAATTGAAGAAGCCATAATTAGCGGTAAGAAGAATGACCCCTTGAAGGGCGAGAATGGCTCCGGCGGCGACAAGGCGGCCGAGACGGGGACCGAAAATCAAGAGCGGCGCCGCGAATTCTATGACATAAGTCGCGCCGACTTCGAAGGCATGAAAAGCGTGAGGCAGTTGGTGAACCCACCAGCCGATCCAGGTCGGGAGGGGGGCCGTCTCATAGTAATAATCCATCGCCGTGAAGTCGCGCCAGGTTTCATCTTCGGACAGGAACTTGCTCGCGCCCGATTCAAAGTTGAGGCGGAAGAGCAGAAACCAAAAAAGGAACAGAGCGGGGCCGGGAGGGGAAGCCGTCGGCCGGAGCCAATAAAACTTCCGCCACGGAGCCAAGAACACGGCCAGCAAGCCCGATTCAAGCAGCAGATTATCCCACTGAAAGAACAGGAATCGACGGTCGATAGTTACATAAGACAAATACAGGCCCCATAGGGCGAGCGTGATCGGCCCGGGGGCGATCCCGATCGCGAGGGCCGCGGCGAGGAGAATGCCCGCCCAGGTGCCGGCGACGAGCGCCGCCTCGGCGTGGCTCAGGTGAAAGACGGTCGGTTGGATCCAGGCCGAAGCGCGCCAACGCTCGGCCAGGGGGCCTTCAAACAATTCGCGCGCCGGCAGGAGCCCTTCTTCTCCGTAGAGCATCCGGACCTGATAACCGAGCGAGACGAAAGCCACGGCGTAGATGACGCCAAGCAGTTTGAGAAAGAGCCATCGGGCGCGGGCGAAGGAGCCCCGCGCGTCGGAGGCAGCGGCCGGCCTCGAGGGGGACGGCGGCTGGAGCGGCCCGGCGGGCGCGTCATCGGCGACGGGGGAGGGATCGCGTCGCAAGGGGGGGAGCCGACCGACGGCGTCGGGCTCAGAAAGTTTCAAACCGACGGAAACACTGATAGCGGAAGGTGTGCGCGGCGCGGATCTGGTCGGGGTCGCCGAAGGCGTCGCGCCAGCCGCGTTCCTCGGCGCGCCAGGAGCAATTCCATTCGAACCGGAGGCGCAGCGGCCCCGGCCGGACGACCGCCTCGCCGATGAATTCGGAGCAGCCGGAACGGCCCTCGACTTCCAGGGATTCGATCGGCTCGCCCGGAAACTCCTCCAACAGTTTCATCACCAGCCGCAGGACCTTGACCGGCGGCGAGCCGGCGTTGAACCGCAAATGTGGGCTCCCTTGGCCGAGCTGATCCAGCCGATGGACGGCCTCCTTGAATTCCGGCCGGGCCGCTGAGTTATTCAGGAGTTCGTCCAGGGTTTGGACGACGAGCGGCGGAGGGGGGTGTGTCATATCGGGGGTAGCGCAGGCGCGGCGATCGCCCTGATTCCGCCCGGGGCGATCCGTGAACTTAATGCGGCTCGACGTCGAGATCGGGATCGACCTCGCCGCTTTCGGTTGGGTCCTTTGCCCGGAGCGGGGCGCGACCTTCGGCCGCGGGGGGCGCCGAGAGGGGTCCCGCCGAAGGCGGCTCGTCGATCTCCTCCAGGCCGAGGTGACCCTGGAGATCCAGGTCCGAATCGAGTTCGGCGGCGGGGGTGGGCTCGTGAGTGCCCGGGTCGAGGCGATCGACGCCGCCGGAGTCCCGCATGGTGCTGGATTCATACTTCGGGCAGCCGCCGAGAGATTTCAGAATCTGGGCGAGAATCGTTTTGGCCTCGCGGGCGCTGGCGTAACGTCGTTCGGGGTCCTTTTCCAGGCATTTCATGATGAAATCATTGACGGCGTCGGGGATGGCCGGGTTGATCTCCTGGGGGAGCGCCGGACGCTTGTTGACGTGTTGATAGGCGATGTCGCCGGTGATGAACGGCGGCGAGCCGGTGAGCGATTCGTAGAGTAAGATGCCGGCGGAATAGATGTCGCTGCGGCCGTCGATCCTGCCGCCGGTGATCTGTTCGGGGGCCATGTAACGGGGCGTGCCGAGCATGGCGCCGGTCTGCGTGAAAGCGGCGTCCTCGACGTGGACGATGCCGAAATCAGTGATTTTGACGAGCCCGTCGCTGGTGACCATGATGTTGTCGGGCTTGATGTCCCGATGGACGATGCCCTGACTGTGCGTGGCTTCCAGGGCGTCGAGCAACTGGACAGTGTAGTACAACGTTTCGGTCAGATATTCGGAGCTGATTTCAACGCCCTGATCGAACTTCCGATCGATGATCTCGCGGAGCGTCGGCCCGTCGACGAATTCCATGCAGATGAAGCTTTGGCCGGTTTTCGCGCTGATGTTGTAATCGACGATTTCGACGATGTTCCGGTGACGGATCGTCGCGGCGATCCGCGCCTCGCGGAAAAACCGATCCAGCGCCCGCGAGCTGGAGGCCAGGCCGTCCCGCAGAATCTTCATCGCCAGGAGGCGGTGCGTTTTTATTTCCTCCACCTTGTGAACCACCCCCATGCCGCCGCTGCCGACCTGCTCGACGTAACGGTATCGCCCGACGGCGTGATCGCCGATGAGTTCGCGCATTTTCTCGTCGGCCGCCGGAAGGGCCGCCGCTGGATGCGGACCCGTCCCGGCCAGGCGACGCTCGATTTTCTCGATCCGCTTGTCGATGTCCCGCCAGGCGGGCTTTTGCCCCCGGATGAGATCGAGCGCCGTCAGCGCGGCGCGGAGATCGCCGTCGCGCGCCAGGGCGAAATGCAACTGATAGAGCGCGTCGAAGTCGGGCTCTTCCAGCGTCAGCTCCTGAAACTCCCCGAGCGCCGCCAGCGGGAGACCCGAGGCGGCGTAGGCATAAGCCAGGTGACGGTGGGCTTCTTCCTGATGGGCCGGCGAATCCGCGGCCAGCTTGTATTCCTCGATCGCCTTGGTCGGATGCCCCAGGCGCTGATGCAGACGGCCGAGTTCGAGCCGAAGATCGGGGTTCCCCGGCTGGGCTTGCAGGATTTCCTCAAAAAGGGACTTGAGGAAATGGAGGGCCTCGGCGTTGTCGGGCTCGCGGTCGAGGACCCGGTTGACGTAGAGGACGGTCTTGGAGTGATCGCCGCGCGCCCGAAAATAAGTGGCCAGCCGGATCAAGGCCGCCGCGTCGAACTTGACCGGCCCGCCCAGAATCTCATCTATCCGTTCCATGATGGCCGGGTCGGGCTCGGGCCGCAGGCAAAGGGCCGAGACGTAGGTCGTCAGGGCCTGATCCGGCCGATCGTTCTTCATGTGGAACTCGGCCATGGTGAGTTCCATCTCGCGGGCCAGATCGGCCTCCTTGCTCCGCGTGAGATCGTCGTCGCTCAGAATGTGGTCGTTGATGTAGCGGAGGACCTCGACGGCCTCGTCGATCCGATCCTGTTCTTCGTAACGCGAGGCGACGGCGTTCAGATGCTCGCGCGTCTGGGCGTCCAGCGGCGCCAGCCGCAGGACAGCGAACGCCGAGGAAAGCTCCCCCTGGTCCAGCAGACGCTTGCCGAAGGCGCGGGCGTGGCTGCTCACGTCCCAGCCGAAAGTTGAAGCCCGGGCGAGCCATTCGCGGGCGACCGTCGCGTCGCCGTGATCCAGGAGCGTCTGGAGGAATCGAAGCCGGGTCGTCTCCGGCACCCCGGAGGGGCGCTCGAGATCGAACCGGGAGAGGTAATGGTGAAGGAGGATCGGGCCGGTCTCCTCGCGGGCGACCCCTTTGTCGTATGCCCGTTCCAGGGCCAGGAGGCCGGCGGCGGGCTCCTCGATCAGCGCGTAGACTTCATAGGCCGTCAGCCAGTCCAGCCGCTCCGGCGGCAGCTTGAGGGCCATCCAATCCAGGGCGACGCGCAGACCTTTAAGCCGCGGATAGCCGCGCTCCCGGAGCCGTCGGACGCCGCTGGAGACCCGCTCCAGCAGCCCAGAGAGCGCGCAGAGCCGCACCCAGGTGAAGACGACGTCGTCGGAGGCGTCCCCCCATTCGGCCAAGAAATCGTCGAGGACTTCGATCGAAGCCTGCAGGGCCTCTTGCGACGGCGGATCGTGCGCGCGACCCAGGGTCTCGTCGATCTGATCGGTCTGCTCGATGATGAGGATCGCCCCCTGAGCCTGAAGGGAGAGCTGGTTCTCCGGTTGGGTCTCAACGACGCGTTCGCAGAGGGCGCGCGTGCGCTCGTCCATCAGCCCGGCGCGGACGCGATGCTCCAGGAGCGAAGCCAGGAGTTCGACGTTGTCGGGATTATCCTGAAGGGCCCGCTCGAGCGAGGCGATCGTTTTTTCGAGGACGGTTTCCATCGGAGGGCCCGCCGACGCCGGCCGACGGCCGAATCTTAAAAGATGAGGGGGCCGCTCGAAACCACTTTTTCCCGCCGGAAGGACGCCGAGAGTCCGCCAGGGGAATCGACGGCAGGCGCGCGGCGGGGTTAGAGTGCGCGGCGTCGTCGGGCGAAGAAAAATCGAATGGCCCGCGACCCGCCGGTTCCCCCGCATGACCGCCGCCCCCGCCGCCGATCTCACGCGCGAAATCGCCACCGTCCGCCGGCACTGGCCCGGCCTGCCCGGCCCCGCCCCACGGCTCAGCCCGCATATCGCCCGCAGTCAGGGTTTTCTCGAATCCCTGGCGCGGGATTGGGCCGGCGGCGTTTATGCCCTGTTCGAGGAGATGGAGGAGAAAGACCCCCATCTCTTCAGCCTCCTCCAGACGCGCAAGAACGGCCTGCTGGCCCGGCCGCGCCGGCTCTCGCCGGCCTCGGCCGATGGCGCCCAGGCGGTCCACTGGGTGGAGGAGCTCCTCGCCGGCCTGCCCGATTTCGAGGCCGCGCTCGCTCACCTGCTCAACGCCCTCGCCCAGGGGATGGCCGTTCTGGAGATTCTCTGGGGGTTCGACCGGCGCGGACGCGTGGTCCCGGTCGCCTTGCGGCCGCGGCATCCGGGGCGCTTTCACCTGGACGACCGCGGGCGGCTTCTCCTGGCCGAACCGGGAGGCGTCTCCGACGGCGCCGAGCCGGGCCGGGTGCCGGGCCGGGCGCTGCCGGAGCGGAAGTTCCTGCTGATGCGGTTCGGGGCCTCCGATGAGCGCCCGTACGGCCGGGGGCTCTGCGAGCGCGTTTACTGGTACTGGTGGTTCAAGAAGACCAATCTCAAGTTCTGGGTGATGTACAACGAGAAGTTCGGCGCGCCGACCGTGGTGGCTCGGCATCAGCCGGGTCTTTCCTCCGTCGAACGTCAGCGGCTCCTCGACGTTGTGGCCTCGTTGCAGGCCGACGCCGGCGTGACGCTCCCCGAAGGGATTGAACTCTCTCTGCTGGAATCGAACCGCCGCGGCTCGGCCGAGACCTATCGGCAACTGGCCGAGTGGTGCAACGCCGAAATGAGCCGGGCCGTTCTCGGTCAGACGCTCACCGTGGCCGAAGGGGCCCGCAGCGGCTCCCTCGCCCTGGGGCGGGTCCACGAGGCCGTCCGGTGGGATTACGTCCGGGCGGACGCCTGCCTGTTGGCCGAGGTCATCAACGGTCAGTTGATCCGATGGATCATGGATTTCAACTTTGGCGAGGCTTCCCCCGCCCCGCGCTGGTCGGTCGATCTGGCCCCCGAACGGGACCTCGAGGTCGAAGCGACGATCGATCGCCAGCTCCTCCAGATGGGCGTCGCCCTTCCGCTGCGCTACTTCTATGAGAAGTATGGTCGTCCCGCCCCGACCGAAGCCGAACGCCGGCTCCGGTACGACGACAGCAACCTCTACCAATACCACCTGCAGTTCGGGGTGCTGACCGTCAATGAAGTGCGCGCCTCCTTGGGTCTTCCCCCCGTGGTTTGGGGGGAACGGCCCCCGTCGCCGGCGAACGTCCGATCCGCCTCCCCTGCCCTCCCGCCCTCGGACGTCGCCGGCGACGGTCCCGCCTCACGCGATGATGAAACGCGGCGCGAACTCGCCGCCGAAGACGAACCCGCCGAGGAAGGCGGGCGATGATCCCCTCGCCCGCCTCCCGCGGCTCAGAGGAGATCGACATGGACGAGGAACTGGAATTGGAAGTCTTCCGGGCGGGCGATTACGGCCGGAAGGGCCGGTGGGACGTTGAGGCGCTCGATCGCCTCGTCGCCGATTACGACCCGGCGCTTCAGGAAGCCCCCGTCACGCTCGATCACGCTCAAGAAGGCCCCGCCCTGGGGTGGGTCGCCGCGCTCGCCCGCCGCGGCGATCGGCTGCTGGCCCGGCTCAAGGACCTGAACGCGGGGCTCGTCGAGCTGCTACGCGCCGGGGCCTTCAAGAAGCGCAGCGTCGAACTCTACGTCGCGCTGCCCGAGACGGGGCGCCCTTATCTGAAGGCGGTGAGCTTTCTGGGAGCGGGCGCGCCGGCCGTCGCCGGCCTGCGGGACCTCGTCTTCGCCCGCGACCCGCGGCCGGTGCACTTCCGCGCCGAGCAGGGGGAGTTCCTGGAGACCGAGCCGCTCGACCCCGCGCCGGAGGCCTTTGCCCTGGAGCCGCTCCGCGAGGAATTGCGCCGGTCGGGCCGTTGGCTCCCCCGGTGGGAGGCTCAGGGATTGGAGGCGTTCCTCAAGACGCTGGGGCGATTGGAAGGGGCCGGGCCGTCGCCCGGCGACGACCCCACGCCTCGGGCCTGGTTCGTCCAGTTCCTCCGATCCCTGCCGCCCCTGGTTGATCTGGGCGAGAGCGCCCCGCCCGAGGGGAGAGCCCAGGAGCGTCTGCCGACGCCGTCGGGCCGGCTCAGCCCGGCCTCGGTGACGTTGCATCGGCGCGTCCTGGCCCTGCGGGGCGAGCGACCGGAGCTCTCCTACGCCGACGCGCTGCGGCGCTGCGCGGCCGAATGAACATGAACGGCGGCCGCCGGCCGCCGGCCCCGACGACATCCCTTACGAAAGGACGGTGCAAGATGACGAGTTACATCCTGGACAAGGCCTATGCGATCGACGAGCCCGACGGCGTCCCGGCCTATCGCGTCGTCGTCCAGGGCGACAATCCCGGCGAGGCGAAGCTGCCGGCCGAAGCCAACGCCGGCAAGATCCTGGGGGGGACGGTGCACAGTCAGGGGCGGGCGGGGGGCCACGTCGCCGTGCGCAAGGCCGGGATCGCCCGCCTGACGGCGGCCGGCCCGATCGACCTCGGCGAGCCGGTCAACGTCGCCGGGACCTCCGGCAAGGTCAAAGCCGTCGACGAGGAGAGCGGCACGCTCATCCAGTGCGTCGGGTTCGCCGAGACGAGCGCCGGGGCCGACGGCGACCTGATCGAAATCTTCATCTCCCTCCATGAGCGCGTCGCCCCGTAACGCCCGCGCTCCCCGACCCTGAAAGGAGACCCCCGATGCCCGAGATCAGCCAGGTGCACGTTGACGTCGCCTTGACCAACCTGTCGGTCGCCTATCGCAATCCGGCGTTCGTCGCCGACCGGCTCGCCCCGGTGATCCACGTCCGCAAGCAGTCCGACAAGTACTTCGTCTACGATCCCGAACGGGAAGCCTTCCGGACGAGCGACGACCGGCGCGCCCCCGGCGCCGAAGCCAACGAGGTCGATTTCGCCCTCTCGGCCGACAGCTACGCCTGCGAGGATCACGCCCTCACGGCCGTCATCCCGGACGAAGAGCGGGACAACGCCGACCCGCCGCTCCAGCCCGATATCGATCGGACGGAGTTTCTGACGGACAAGATCGGCCTCAACAAGGAGATCGAGCTCGCCGCGCTGCTGACCGACGCGAATCTCATCACCCAGAACGAGACGCTCACCGGCGAGGATCAATGGTCGGACTTCGCCAACTCCGACCCCGTCGAGGCCGTCCAGAGCCGCAAGGCCGATATCCTGCAAGCCGTCCAGGTTCTCCCCAACGCGCTGGTCCTCCCCTATGAGGTTTACGCCAAGGTGCGGCTGCATCCGCAGGTCGTGGACCGGGCCAAGTTCGTCACGGCGGGCCTGGTGGGGCCGGACCTGCTGGCGCAGATCTTCGACGTGGAGCAGGTGCTCGTCCCGCGCGCCCTGCGGAACGAAGCCGCCCCCGGCCAGCCGGCCTCGATGAGTTACATCTGGGGAAAGGACGCCCTCCTGGCCTTCATTCCGCCGCGCCCGGCGCTCAAGCAGGTCGCCCTCGCCTACACGTTCCAGTGGAGCGCCGCCCCCGGCGGGCTCAACGGCCTGAGCGTCGAACGGTGGCGGGAGGATCGTCGCAAGGCCGACATGATCCGCGTTCAGCGCTACTACGACCAGAAGCTCATCGCCCCTCAGGCCGCTTTCCTCTGGAAGGCCGCCGTGGCCTGAGCCGCGGCGTCCGGCCGCCGCTGGAGGTGCCCCATGCCCTATGCGCAACCGGCTGATCTGACCGACCGGCTCGGCGCCGATCTCCTGGCGTTGCTCGCCGACGAGGATGGCGACGGCGCGCCGGACGCCGCCATCCTCGCCGCGGCGATCGAGGACGCCGAGGCGGAGGTGGACGCCGCGCTCGCCGGGCGCTACGCCACGCCGATCGACCCGCCGCCGCCCCCCCTGAGGCGCCTTGTCGTCGACCTGGCCGTTTACCTCCTCTTCACGCGCCGGCGGCGCGCCGTGGCGCCGGAGCATCTGGAGAACTGGCGCGCCGCGCGAGGCCGCCTGGAAGCGATCGCCCAGGGCCGCGCCGACCTGGAAGGCGTCCCGACGCGGCTGCGCCGGTTCGAGGGGCGCAGCCTGACGCTGGACCAGGAGCGCTTCTTCGACCGCGACGCCCTCGACTCCTTCTGAGCCCCTCCTGGGGGCTCCGCCGGGGAAACCTTGATGGCCGGATGGATCCTCGCCCGCGGCCGCCAAGCCGAACAGACGCTCCCGGAGGTGATCCCGGCCGGGGCGAACACTCTCACGCTCCCGGAGGCCGATCAGATCTTCTCCGTCGGCGACCTCCTGTTCGTGAGCGAAGCCGATGAGGCCGGGACGGAGTTCCTCGGCGCGGCGGTGTCGGTTTCGGCCGAGGGTCTCGGCTTCGCGCTCGCCGCGCGCGCCTCGAAGAACGTCGGGGCTCGGCTCTGGCGAGCCGAGGCGAGCTTCCAGACGCACGCCGAGGAGGCCCTTCCGCTCAAGGCGACCACCTCGACCGGCGTCGCCGTCGAGCGGAGCCTCGGAGGGCGCGTCTATGCCGTCCGCGTCGCCGAGCCGGCGACGACGATCGATTGGGGCTTCGAGGAGCTGACGCCGGAGCGGGCGCGCGCGCTGGGCGATTGGATCGCCGCCGAGCTTGAAGGGGGGGCGTTGGCCTTCACGCTCATCGGGCCGGACCGGCGGCTGCGCGCCGTCCGGCTGGCCGAGGGGCTGGTGACCGAGACCCGGGCGCGGGGGGGTCGGCACAGCGCGCGCCTGCGGCTGCTGGTCGAGGGCGAAGGGATTTACCTGTGAGCCAGCCCCCCTCCGGGAGCCTGACCCGTCGATGAAGCCGCGGACGCCCACGACGGAGGCTCGTCGCTACGCGCAGGCTCAATCCGTCGCCTGGCTGCTGACGATTTTCGGTCCGGCGGGCCCTTGGCGCGCCGCGACTCGACCGATCGAACTGGGCGAGGAGGTCTATCCGGCTCGGCTGGCGGCGCCGCCGGAGGTGGAGATGGGGCCGGTCCCCGGCGCGGGCGATCCCGGCGGCCTTGCCTTGACGCAGGCGCGCGTTCGCGTGGCCGACGTCGCCGGCGGCGCCGATTCGCTACGGTCCCTTCTGGCCGTCGCGCCCCCGGGGACGTTGCGGGCGCGCGGGGCGCTGCTCTGGACGGAGCCGGGGGAACCGCCGGCGGCCGAGGAAGCCATAACGTTTATCGAAGGCGTCGTGGTCGATTGGGCGGCCGAGCCCACCGGCCTCCTTCTGACGCTGCGCGACGCGCTGGGCGCGGTCGTGGCCCGCCCCGCCTTGCGCGCCCTCACGCCTGGGATGACGGGGGGCGAGCCTTCGCCGCTTCTGGGGGAGCCGCTGCCGCTCGTTTTCGGCCGTGTGGACGATGCCGAGGCCCTGCTGCTGCGTGGCGGGCAGGCCACGCGGCTGGCGAGGCCCTTGGGGCCGAACGATCCGGTCGCGCAGGTGGCCTCGATCGACGGGTTCCCCTCGGCCGGCCTCGCGCAGATCGGCGAGGAGCTGATCGGTTACGCCGCGATCGACCCCGAGGCTCGGACGTTGGGGATTCCGGAGCGTCCCTTGGCGCGGGAGCCGTCGCCTCGCCTTTACAGCCCGGGCGAGACGGTCCGGCTCGTCCCCGACGGGGGCTTTCAATGGCTGGTGGCGGATCATGCGTGCGCCGCGGTGATCGAGCTCCGGGCCGATGGGGTCAGCCTTTCGCCGGCGACGCCGTGGACGGCCGAGCTGCGCCCGCTGGGGGCTTACGCGGCCCACGTCGTGACGCTGCCGCGCTGGCCGGTTCTGCGGCGCTACGCCGGGCGATCGCGCCTTCAAACGCTGGGCGAGATCCTCGGCCCGGGGGCCTACGCCGTTCTGGAGACTTCGACGGCGCTCAATCCGGAGTTCGCCCTTGACGGGCGCGCGACTTCGACCGCGGCCCGCCTGGCCGCGGCGGCGTCGCTTCTGGCCGTCGGCGTGAACCCCGCCCTGGCCGAGGCGGGGACGCATCTGGGCCGGTGGATCGGAGGGCGGGTCCGGCTGCGTTACAGCGCCTCGGGCCGATGGGGGCCGACGACGCAGGCCTGGTTGCGGTTCGTCCACGGGGAGGTTGCCTTTCAGTCCCTCCTGCCGCGGCCGATCGACGTTGAGACGACCGGGCGGGTCGTGGCGCCGCCGGGCGAACTCGGGGCCCCCGTGGAGACCTCGCTGGCGATTCACGAGTTCGCGCTCGATCTGGGGCCAACGATCCCGGAGGCCCTGGGATGGGCCGCCTTCGCCGAGAGCGAGGCCCCGCGGATCGAGGTCGAGCTTTCGGCCGACGGCGACGCGACGGAATTCCTCATCCACGAGCTTGATCTGACGGTGGAATTCTTTCCGGTGTCGGCCATCGAGCCGGCGCGGCGCCTGTCGGCCACGGTCGAGGGCTGGCCCGACGAAGCGGGCGAGCCGCTCCTCAACCCCGCCGATCTCCTCGCTCTCCTGCTGACGCATGAACGGTTCGGCGCGCTGGAGGCGACGGCGCCGGTCGCCGACGAATTGGAGACCCTGCGCCAGGCATGGGCGGGCGTCGGCTACGGCTTCGCTCGCCGGGTTCCAGCGCAGACGACGCTCGGCGATCTGCTCGGTTCGGCCGCCCGCGAGGCCGGCGTTTGGGTGCGTTCGACCGGGGCGCGCGTGAGCTTCGAGCGCGTGGGGTTGGTCCCCTCGGTGGCCGGCGCGGTCGAGACGTTGGGGGCCGCCAAGGCCTTGTGGCCCCCGGCGGTTCTCCGGACGGCGTCGCGGTCGGCCTTGACGGAACGAGGTCTCGCGTTGGTCGTGTCGCGGCCGGGGGGAGCGGCCGTCTGGCGATCACGTTCCAGCCAAGACCTCATCGAGCGGCCGCCGGCGCGGGAACGGCTTCTCTGGTTGGACGGGCGCGAAGAGGGGGCGCTCGCCGATCTGGGGGCGCGGTGGTGGAGCCTTCGGGCCGAGCCACTCCTGGAGATCGAGCAGGAGTATCCGCCGGGGGCGGCGCTCCTTGAGCCCGGCGATTCGGTTCTCGTGGATGAGGCCGCCCTCGGGCTGCTGGCGCTTCCGGCTTGGGTTGAGGCGGTCGGGCACCTGGAGAGCGGGCGGGCGCGGCTCAAGCTCCTGGCGCCGGAGGCGGGGGAGGTCTGCTGGCAGGCTTCGGCGCTCGATTTCCTCCGCGTTTTCGGCTTTGGCGCGCGCACGGTGCTCTACGTGGCGGGCGTCCCCATGCTCTGGCTGGAGGCCGGGGGGAACCTCCGGCTCCGGGGGGAGGTTCGCGAGTCGGCGCCGATCGCGGCGGGCCCGTTTGCGGGGCCGGTCGCGCTCGATGGGGGGGACGCTTATTTCTCCGTCGGGGCCGGCGCGACGTGGACGCCGTTTCTGCGGTTGACGCAAGGGGGAGACGCCGATCTGACCGGGACGATCCGGGAAGGTTCGCTTCTGGCGTTTCTGATTGACGGCCAGTGCTTGAGCGCGGACGGGGAGCGCTTGCGGCTTTCGCCGCGGCCGTCCGAGGCGGCGCTCGAATTCGTGGCCGCCGAGGGGGTGCTTCATCTGCGCGGGGAGATCATCGAACGGAGCCTGCTCTTCTGAGGATTTTCCCGTCCAGGGGTTTGTCGCCTGGACTGTCGTCGAAAGGAGTCCCGAATCATGAAGCTCTACGAGGTCATTGTGTCCGTCTCGGCCCTGATCCGCCGGCCGGAGCCCCGCCGATCGGCGATTCTACTGAGCCTGTTGGGGCTGGCGATCCTGCTCATGGCGCTCCAGACGAACCGGCTGGAGCTGGGGCGAGACTCCAACTACGACGGGGCGGTCCGGATCGAACGCGACGCCGAGGGGCGAATGACGTTCGCCGACGTCGAGGTCCCCGTTCCCGTCAGGCTCGGTCAACTCCGCCAGGGAAAGGACGCCCACGGGGACCTGACGGGGCTGACGGGCGACGATCATCCGCAGTACCTCAATGGGGCGCGACACGGGGCGGCGCACGAGGCCGCCTTCAATTCGGCCCTGGCGATCGACCCCGATCTGAGGGGGAACGCCACGGTCGGGGCGCACGTGGCCGACGGGCAGCTTCATCTTCAACGTTCCCAGCCGGAGCTGATCTCAGGGGCTTTGAGCTTTGGGGCGTTGCCGGAGTTTCGCTCCGATCTCTACCTGACGGCCGGCGGCGGGCAGGGGGATCAGCGGATCAAATTCGAAGACGGGGCCGCCGACGCCGAGCTTTTCTGGAACGACGCCGCCGCGCGGTTCGAGTTCAACCGCGATCTGCGGCTGGGGGGGCGATTGGAAGTTCTGGGGACGAGCGCGACGACGCTGGCCGGGCCGGTGCAGATCGCCACGGCTTCGGCTTCGTCGATCACGGGCGGCGGGCGGCTGGGGATCGGGATCACGAGCCCGCTGGCGCTCCTGCACGTCAAGGCCGCCAACGCGCTGGGGGAGAATCCGTTCGACGGCGGCCTCGTGACGCGAGGGGAGGATTCCTTTCAGACCGGGACGAACAAGAATTATTTCGACGTGCGCTCGATCCGACGGGATCAGGCCGGGCCGTACGGGTCGGCCTGGCATTACGGCGGGATACGCTTAAAGGCCAGCATCGACGATAGCGCGCTCGCCAACGCCTGGATCGACCTGTTTCATCGGGCCAGCTCCACCAGCAACGTGATCGCCTTCGGCGAATCCAACACCGTGGAGTGGATGCGCATCCAGGACGGCAACGTCGGCATCGGGACGACGGCCCCCTCCACCGCGCTCGATGTCGTCGGCGACCTGGCCCTCTCCGGTCGCATCGATCAGAACGGTTCGGGGGACAACACGTTCGCCGGGCTTGTCCGCCTTGACGACGGGGCGATCGGGACCAACGGCTGGGCCACGGGGCCGGGCGACCTCTACGTCGAGGATCGGCTGGAGACCGACGGGCCGGCCTCGGTCGCCTCGCTCGCCGTCGGGCTGGCGGTCGATCCGGGGGCCGGTTACCTGCGCGTGGGCAAGGGGATCGAACAGGAGGGGTCCGCCGAGCCGGTCGGCTTGGCCGGTCGGCTCGTGCTGCGGTCGGCGACGCTGCTGATCACGGCCGCCGGGGACGCGATCCATCCGGCCCGGACGTTCATGGAGTTGGAGACCGCCGGGGGCTCCTACACGCTCAACTCGACGCCGACGATCCCCGACCCGTCCGATTTCACGGGGGTCAACGGCTACGTGCTTTACCTGGGCAAGCGGGACGCCGGGACGGTGACGCTGAGCGACGAGAGCGCGCTCGCGGGCTCCAATCTGGAGCTGGGGGCGGCCACGCTGGCGATCGGCCGGGGGGACGTGCTTCAACTTCTGTTCTACGACGGCGCCTGGCGGGAGGTGAGCTTTGTGGATCATTGATGGGCAGGGCCGAGGGGGGCCGCGAAAGCCTCACCGCGGTGAATCTTCCCCTTAAGCGCCACCGCCCCCCGTGGAACCGCTGAGGATGCTCCCCACGGACCCGCTCCTGCGCGATCTCATTCGGCTGCAGATCGAGCAGCTCGAAAGCCGCCTGGCGGAGGACTACCTGGACCTGCGCGAGCGCCTGGACGATCTGCGCCACCATCTGGAATCGCTGACCGGGGCCGTGCTGGCCCGACTGGAGGCGCACGAGGATTACCACCGGCGCAACGAGCATCGGTGGGGGCTTTACCGGCTGGCCGCGCGGCATCCGTTCCGGTTTGCGGCGCTGGCAGGGGCGGCGGCCGTCGTGGCGGCCTCGCTCGGGGCCGGGTGGGCCGATCTCGTGCTGCGATTGCTGCTGCGGTTGGGGCCGTTGCTTCCCTGAGCGTTCAGGAGGGGGGGCGGGCGTCGGCGGCGCGGGCCTCCTCGGCGCGACGGATCTGGGCTCGCTGCCAATCGACGATCTCCCGCGGTTCCCGTCCGACCCGATAGAACTCCTCGATCGTGAACTCGACGAGCGGCTCGCCGCCGGGGGGACCGATCTTCACGCGGGTTTCGTCCTCCTCGGCCACCTCGATCGCGTAGTCCCGACCGAAGGCCTGCTCCAGGCTCTCAAGGGCCTCGCGCCGGTAGCGTTCTTCGTGCGTGAGCCGGGGCGCGCCGCGCCCGAGGGTAAGGGCCGCCTGGCCGCCGACGATGCGGAACAGGCCGACAAGCCCCACGTTCAGGATCACGAGGGCGACGAGCATCTGGTGCGCCCGGACGCGCCCGCCGAAGTGGAGTTCGACGGCCGCTCCGCCGCAGGCCGCGAAGAAGAAAAAGGCCAGAAGGTATCGAAGCAGCCCGAACGGCAGGAAAAGGAGAAAGGCGGTCACCAGGGCGATGAGCCCCAGCCAGAGCGCGCAGAGAAGCGACCGGCGGAACGGCTCCGCCTGTCGCGAGCCGGCGACGTGGTTGACGAGGACGTGCAGGAGCTCGGCGTTGAGCGCAACGACGAGCGCGGCCCAGGCGACGAACTTGAGGAGGGCGCCCATGAGGCGGCGACGCGGGCGGCGCTCGGGGAGGGCGTTGGCGCGGAGGGTCGAGTTCCCGGCGCCCGGTTCAGAGCGCCGATTCGATTCCGCGACAGTAAGCGATCAGCCCGCCGGCGAGCGCCGTCGCCACGCGGTCGAGTTCCGGCCCCCCCTCGTCGAGAATCCCCCGCGGGATCACGGCGGCCGCCGCCGGGGCCTCGATCCGCCGCAGGAGGTAGGCCGGGGCGAGCGTCTGCCGCACGGTCCATTCGGCGAAGCTGCGCGAGAGCTCGACCCGCAGCAGCGAGGCCAGGGCGAGATTGTGAAATTGATGGGGGCGGTAGGGGTCCTCGGTCCGGCGCGGCTCCGGCCGCTCGCCGGTCTCCCCCGGCCAGAGGGCCTCGTGGACGGCCCAGATTTCAAATGCGCCGGCCGGGTCGGGGGCGTCGGCCCCGGGCTCGCCGGCGAGCATGAGGTCGAGGGCGAGATCGCCGCCGGCGCGAGCCACCTCGCTCAGGAGGGCGGGATCGGCGCGTTTGCGATCGACGGGGATCAGGCGCACTTCCAGGCCGACGCCGCCCGTGACGAAGTTGGCCGTCCGGCGCGCCAGGTCGGCCAGCTCGGCGTCGTGGATGAGCGTCAGGCGGCGCGGCGCGGCGCGGTGAGCGGCGTCGGCCAGTTGGCCCCACGTCAGGCCGATCGGCCCTTCGGGCGCCTCGACCGGCGGCAGCGCTCCCCGTTCGCCGATCGTCGAGAGCAGCGAGCCCTGATGGGTGAGAAACGTTTCGGTCTCGTCCGGGGCCGAGGCTCCGGCCGGGGCGGGGATCAGCGCGATCGGGATGGCGGGGGAAGCGGCGCCGGCTGGCCGGGGGCCAACGGCGCCGTCGCGCGGTCGTTCACGGGCGGCGGGCTCGGCCACGGCGGCCGTTTCGCCTTCGATTTCAAAATCGAACTTGAGCGCCTCGAGCAGGACCTTGACCGACTCCAGCGGCAGCAGGACGCTGCCGGAACGGACCTTGATCGGGCGGGTGACGGGGCGGTAGCGGCCGTCGATGACGAGGACGGGCTGATGGGCCAGGGCCTGAAGGTTGCGGCCGGCGGCGCTGATCCGAAAGACGCCCATGAGCCCGTCCCACTCGCCTTGGGCGCGGGGGTCCACCGAGCGCACGACGCGGACGAAATCCCCGAAGTTGACGTAAGGCCCATCGGGCTCCTGGAGAATGTCGAGCGTCAAATCGTCTTGCGTGGCCGGCGGCGGGGAGACGGGCTGTCCGCGATCGCGATTGAACTCGGGGGAAAACGGGTCGCTCTCGAAGCCGAGGAAGACGTCCGGCCGGGGGGCCGGCGTGGATTCGGGGGGCGGGCCCGACGGCCCCCTCGGCTCGGGCTGGGCTCGCGCCCGAGGGGAGATCGCGATCGCCGCGGTGAATATAAGGATCGCCGACGCCATCCGGTCGAAGAGAGGCAGACGTGAGTAAGTCAGCATCGCCCGCGGGCCGTCGATTGATGATTCGCGCGGCCGGGGGGGCGTGTCCAGCTTCAATTCCGCTAACCATTCAGGTGGTTTGCGAACCATGGCTGATCGGGGTCGGTTCCGGGGGGCCGGAGGTCGAGAATCCGACAGGGGCCGGGGGACCGGCCAGGGGGGGAGGGGCGGTGAGGGGAGGGGGCCAAAAAAAGTTTAAAAAAAGTGAAAAAGGGGCTTGACAAGAATGACGGGTCTGCTAGAACAAGCGCTACATCTGATGCCGGAGCCCTCACATGGCTACAAGTCCTAGGGGTCTCAGGTTCAGAGCCGATCGCGAGAAAGTCACAGATTTGTCCAAGGGAGACCGCTCCGCGACGACCCGTGGTTTAGAGCGCCGGTGGGTGCGGGGCAGCCTGGTCACGGCCTGCCTTGGACATGGAAAGGGGTGATCGAACCTTCCCCTTCGGACGGGGCCGAGCAGCTCCCTCTCTCTCCGAAACCCCTCTAACGCTCCTCCTTGCCGAACCGTACGCACCCCTGTTGTCCCGCCGCAGGGGCGTACACCTCTGAATCCCCGTCCGAAATCGATCACCCTGACCGGCAAGAGCCGCGCCGACGCCCCGCCCCCTCCCCGGGCCTCTCGACGCGGCTCTTGCCATTTCCCGGGGGGTTGCTCGCCTAAACCGACCGAATCTCGTCCACGTCCGCCCGCATCAGCTCCCCGCAGAGTTGGCACATGGTGGCGACCTGATCGACGAAGTGGGGCGCGTCGAAGGTGGCGAGCCGGGCCCGCGTGGTCCAATAGGCGGTCATGGAACCCATGGTGGAGACGCCGGGCAGGCCCAGCCGCCGGGCGATCTGGCCGAGGCCGTACCAGGGGCCTTGCTCGCCGCCGTGAAGGCCGGGCCGGCCCGGGCATTGAACCTGGACGCGCCGCAGGGCGTTATCTTTGACGGCCTGGACGGCCCAGGCGATCAGTTGGTCGTTGTTCGTGACCCAGACGGTTGAGAGATCGGGCGTGTCGGTCAGGTGATAGGGGAGGCCCGGGCCTTCTTCCGGCTGCATCTGACCGAGGTGCTCGATGCCGATGGCGGCGATGACCTGCTGATAGAGATCGGGCCGGCGGGCGGCGAGGTCCTGGGCGGCGAAGGCGCGTTCCATACCGGGCATGTAATGACGGCAATCGAGGAAGACCATGAGCGTGCGGGGGCGCTGGGCCTGGGGGATGCGCGAGAAGTAGCGGACGAGGGCGGCGATGCCGAGCGCGCCGTTTTCCTGCGAGATGGAAGGCCCGTCGGTGTGCGTGAGGAGCAGAATCCGGCGGTCCTCGGGCGATCCGTAATGCCGGCCCGGGAGAAAGGCGAACAGTTGGTAGGTTTCGGCTTCCTCCGTCGTGGCGATCAGGCGCAACGTCGCGCGCTGGCCGGCCCGAGCGGCCTCGACCACGCGCGCGCCGGACTCGATGTCGAGGTAGAGCGTCGGGAGCTGGTGCAGGGCCGGAACGGGGAAGGTGTAGAGACCGGCGAGAGCGTCGTAGGAGAGCCCCAGGACGATGAGGGCGCCGATCGAGCCGGCGCGGGTCAACGGCTCCAGGTCCTCGCCGAGCCCCATCTGGCCAAAGGGGCTCAGGCGGCTCCCCTCCAGCCGCGGGATGAGCGGATCGGGGAACGTTTCGACGTCGGAGAGGTACTCGTAGTCGCCGGTTCGGACGGCGCCGCCGGCGGGGGCGGGGGCTTGGGAGACGGGGTCGCGCTCGGCGGCGGCGAGAGCGGCTTGCGCCGAGGGCTTGAGGACGATGGCGATCTTTCCGCGGAGCGCCTCGGCGGGCATGCCGGGCTGGTAGAGGACAAGGCCGCCGTTCAGGCCGGCCTCCGGCGTCGAGCCGGAATTGCCGCCGTAGCTGGCCACGCGGACCTTGTGGCCCTCGACGTGGAGGGACCAATGGGAATCGTCGGGCCATTCGGTGGTCGTCCAGCGGGTGTAGGTCCAGGGGTTGCGGATCACGTCGACGACGCCGGAGGCGCGGAGTTCCCGCTCGGTCAATTCGAGGAAGTTACGCCAGGAAGGGCTGCCGGCGAGGGTGGGCCCGCCGAGGGCGTCCTTGGCGGCGTGCCAGGCGCGGGCCTCGTCGGGGGTGATCAGCCAGTCCCGCCGGATGCGCGTGAGGTGAGGGCTGGCGGCTTCGTCGGCGGCGTAAGCCGAGCGGGCCGGTCGGAGCGTCACGTCGGGCGCGAGGGCGACGGCCGCCCCCAGCCCCTTGATAAACGTTCTGCGGCCTGGATCGTTCATGGGCCGTGCCCTTTCCGAGAGATTATCTGGAGACGATGCCGACGCTGGAGACGTTACTCCAGGGAAGTCGGCATCTCAAGTCCGACGGCGGCCCGGCGGGGATAGGAGAGAGATTCTGGAGGGCGCGCCGGGGAAGGCGCTTGCAGGTCCGTGCGGGGGTCCCAACAATTCCACCGGGCGGATGGGTTCGGCTCGCGGAGCGGGGGGGGCCGGCGAATCGGACGCAGGCGGGGCCGCGGCGGCCCGGCTAAGGAGCGGCGACGATGGCGGACGAAGGCGGCCCGCTCAAGGGCCTGAGAGTGCTGGACGTGGGGACGTACATTTTCGGGCCGGCAGCGGCCACGGTGATGTCGGATTTCGGCGCCGAGGTGATCAAGGTCGAGCCGCCGGGGGTGGGGGATCCGTATCGGTACCTTCATCGCATTCCGCCGATGCCGGCGAGCCCGATTGATTACTGTTGGTTGCTGGACGGGCGGAACAAGCGGAGCGTCGTCCTCAATTTGAAACACGAGGCGGGGCGGGAGGCGCTGCTGCGCCTGGCCGAGACGGCCGACGTGCTGGTGACCAATTATCATCCTTCGGTGCTGAGCAACCTTCGGCTGACCTATGATGACTTGCGCGCGCGATGCCCGCGGCTGATTTTCGCCCATGCCACCGGTTACGGAGAACGAGGGGAGGAGGTCGAGAAGCCGGGCTATGACATGACGGCCTGGTGGGCGCGTTCGGGGATGATGGACAGCGTGCGGCCGGGCGACAACGATCCGGCGCTCTCGCTGGCGGGGATGGGGGATCACCCGAGTTCGCTGGCACTCTTCGCGGGGATCATGCTGGGGTTATATCGGCGACAGACGACGGGGTTGGGGACAAAAGTATCCACGTCGCTCATCGCGAACGGGGCGTGGAGCAACAGTTGTCTGATCCAGGCCGAATTGTGTGGGGCGGAACGGTATGAACGGCGGCAGCGGACGGATGCACACAATCCGCTGGTCAATTATTACGCGACGGCGGACGGCCGGCGCTTCATTCTCTGTTGCATCCAGGCGGAGAAGGACTGGCCGGCGCTCTGCCGAGCGGTGGAGAAGCCGGAATGGACCGCCGACCCGGCCTTCGGGACGCCGGAGGCGCGCCGCGAGCACCGCCGGCGGTTGATCGTCGAGCTGGACGCGATCTTCGCGCGGCGGACGCTGGCCGAATGGGCCGCCGTTTTCGCTCGGCACGGCGTGACGTTCAGCCCGGTGGCGACGCTGCCGGAGCTGCCGGCGGACGCTCAACTGGCCGCCAACGGGGTTTTCCTCGAGTGTGACCATCCGACGTACGGCCGACAGAGGACGGTGGCCAATCCGATCCGGCTCAAGGACGTGGAGGCGGCGGCTCCGCGGCCGGCGCCGCCGTTAGGCGAGGCGACGCGGACGATTCTGGGGGAGTTAGGTTACACGCGGGGGGAGATCGAGGGAATGATCGCGGCCGGCGCGGCGTGGGGGCCGCCGGCGGAGGGGGGGTAGGGGCGCTCGACCCACGCCAACACAAAACGCCTCGGCTCAACGAAAAGGAAGATTCGCAAAGTGAGCGTAGATCGGGTCATTTCGATAAAAGTATCCGAGACATCGGATAAAGACGTCTCCTTCGGCGCACGGGTCGAAGTACTTTTCTGCGCAAGTATGTGTCCTCGCCGTTTTGTGGTAAGTGAGAATCATCTTCGCTGGGGGCGGAAGCGAGGGTTTTGATGAACGTCAACGGCAGCGTGGCGCTGGTGACCGGCGGAGCTTCGGGCCTGGGGGAGGCCTGCGCGCGGATGATCGTCGAGGGGGGCGGCCGCGTGGCGCTCGTGGACGTGAACGAACAGCGGGGGGAGGCGCTGGCGGCCGAGCTGGGCGCGGCGGCCCGGTTTTACCGGGTCAACGTGGCCGACGCGGGCGAGGTGGAGGCCGCGGTCGCCGAGGCGGTGAAGACGTGGGGCGGACTTCAGATCGCCATCAATTGCGCCGGGATCGGAGCCTCCCA
Organism: uncultured Candidatus Sumerlaeota bacterium; assembly: GCA_964463045.1. GTDB lineage: Bacteria > Sumerlaeota > Sumerlaeia > MVZB01 > JAJFLK01 > CAYXAU01. The sequence continues at coordinate 57,266 of CAYXAU010000016.1, forward strand.
ACGGATCGTGGGCAAGGAGGGGCCGGTCCCGCTCGAAGGGTTCACGCGGGTGATCGAGGTGAACCTGATCGGGACGTTCAACGTGTGTCGGGTAGCGGCGGCGGCGGCCGCGGCCGGGGCGCCCAACGCCGAAGGCGAGCGGGGTGTGATCATCAACACCGCCTCGATCGCGGCCTTTGAGGGGCAGATCGGCCAGGTGGCCTACGCGGCCTCCAAAGGGGGGATCGTGGGGATGACGTTGCCGTTGGCGCGGGACCTCGCGCGGCACGGGATACGCGTGGTCACGATCGCCCCCGGGGTCTTCGACACGCCGCTGCTTGGTCGGCTGCCGGAGGAGGTGCGGCGGGGGTTGGAGGCTTCGGTCCCGTTTCCGCAGCGGCTGGGTCGGCCGGAGGAGTTCGCCCGGCTTGCCCGCCAGATCATTGAGAATCCGATGCTCAACGGCGAGGTGATCCGGTTAGATGGGGGGCTCCGGATGGGTCCCCGGTGAGGGGCCGGGCTCGACGGTGAAGCCGAGGCCATGAAGCAGGGGGGCCAGGTGGGCCGTCGGCGGGCCGAGGAGCACTTTGGTCGCCGAGAACTCCCGGCGGGGAGGATAATCGCGGCGGAGCGCGTCGAAGCAGGCGGGGCGCTCGGCCGGCGGAAGCCGCGGGAGTCGCCGGAGGGCGGCGTCGTCCCGCGCGATGGGGTAGGCGCCCTTGATCAGTGTCCCCAGCGCGGCCTCGAGGTCGGCCGGGGGGGCGGGCCACCTTACGACGCGGACGACCGGCGGGAGAACCTGGGCAGCGCTCCAGCGGGGCTCAATTCCGAACCGGCGGCAGAAGGCGCGGTAGATCATCTCCGTCCCGCGGAGCTTGGCGTCGAGGGCGTAGCCGGCGACGTGGGGGGTGGCCAGCGTGACGGCGGCGAGCGTCGCCGGGGAGATGTCGGGCTCGCCTTCCCAGACGTCGAGGGCCGCGGCGGCGAGCCACCCGTCGGCCAAGGCTTCCCGGAGAGGGGTTTCGTCGACGATGCCGCCGCGGGCGGCGTTGATGAGGGCCGCGCCCGGGCGCAGGCGCCGGAGGAACGCGCGGTCGATCAGGCGCCAGGTCGCGTCCGGCCCTTCGCGCGCGAGCGGGGTATGGAGCGTGATGATGTCGCAGGCGGCCAGGGCCTCAAGCGGGACGAACGGCCCCGGGGCGCCGGCGCGGGCGAGGGGGGGGTCGCAGCGCAGAGGCTGGAGGCCGAGCGCGCGGGCGATCCGCTCGACGCGCCCGCCGCAATGGCCGAGGCCGACGATGCCGAGGCTCAAGCCGCGCAGCGGGCGCCCCAGCCGCCGCCGGAATTCAAAGAGAACGGCAGCCACGTATTGGGCGACCGACTCGGCGTTGGAGCCGGGGGCGGCGGCGAAGGCGATCCCGCGGGCGGCGAGCCAGGCCTCGTCGACGTGATCGAGGCCGGCCGTGGCCGAGCCGACGAAACCGACGCGGGAGCCGGCGAGAAGGCCCGCATCGACGCGGGTCACGGAGCGGACAAGGAGCGCGTCGGCCTCGCGGACCCGATCGGCCGTGAGGGCGCGGCCGGGGAGGACTTCGAGACGACCCAGCGGGCCGAAGGCGTCGCCGACGCAGGGGATGTTCTCGTCGGCGAGGATGCGAAGGGAGGACGTGGAGGGGTTGGAGGAGATGGCGGCCATCGGCGGGATGGCGGCGACGGACGGGGCGGAGGGAGGCCGCCGCCGAGCCGTCGGACGTTGAAGGGGGGCGGGGGCTATGCCAGTTTGAGGCCGGCGGACCGCCGACCATTGAAGGCGGGCGCGCCGCCGACGGTCAAGCGCCGTGGAGCCGAGCGAATACCAAAGCATGTTCGAGCTGGAGGACCACCATTGGTGGTTCCAGGGGCGGCTGGCGGTGGTGACGCGGCTGCTGGAGCGATACGCGCCGGGATCGGCCGAGGGGCCCGCCCGCTTGTTGGATCTGGGGTGCGGGACGGGGATGTTCCTCACGCGTCAGGGGGACGGGCGGCTGGGGTTCGGGCTGGACGTTTCTTTGCGGGCGCTGGGTTACACGCGGCGGCGGGGGCTCAAGCGGCTTGTCTGTGGGGATTCTCAGGCGCTGCCGTTCAAGGGGGATTGCTTCGACATCGTGACGGCGTTCGACACGATCGAGCACGTCGAGGCCGATGCGCAGATGATCGGCGAGGCGCATCGGGTGCTGCGGCCCGGCGGGCTGCTTCTGGCCACGGTGCCGGCGCATCCGGCGCTCTGGAGCGGTCACGACGTGGCGCTGCACCACAAACGGCGGTATCGGCGGCGGGAGTTCGAACGCCTTTTTGATCCGAGGCGATGGATCGACCGGCGGACGACTTACACGTTCGCGGCGATCGCGCCGGCGGCGGCGGTGATCCGATCCTTGCGGCGGCGGTTTCCGCGGCCGGGGGGGGACATGGCCGACACGCACCCGACGGCCCCGTGGCTGAACCGGACGTTGCTGGCGTGGCATCGGGCCGAGGCGGCGTGGCTGGCGCGATTTGATCTGCCGTTCGGGCTTTCGATCCTGACGCTGCGGGAGAAGAAATAGAAAGCCAGCCGTGGAGAGGCGGAGGCGGGGAGAGGAAGGAGAAGGCGGCGATCGCCGCGGCGCCGTGGGGCGGATTTCGCGGCGGATTTCAGGCGCCGGTGGGGCTCAAGGCGCCGCCGGTGAGCTGCTCGGCGAGGGTTTTCGGCACCGGTTCGTAATGGGAGAATTCCAGGTGATGCGTGGCGCGCCCTTGGGTGAGGCTGCGAAGCGCCGTCGCGTAGCCGAACATCTCGGCCAGAGGGGCCTGGGCGGCGATGACGTGAAGCTCGCCGTGGCGGGTCATTTCGGCGATGCGGACGCGGCGGGATTGCAGATGGCCGATCACGTCGCCGAGATAGTCTTCCGGGGTCGTGACCTCCAGGCGCATGATCGGCTCCAGGAGGACGGGCCCGGCGCGGCGGGCTCCCTCGCGGAAGGCGAGGCTGCCGGCGATCTGAAAGGCGAGTTCGGAAGAGTCGACGGCGTGGAAGGAGCCGTCCAGGAGCGTCACCTTCACGTCGACGACGGGATAGCCGCCCAAGGGGCCGTTGGCGAGGGCTTCGAGGACCCCCTTTTCGACGGCGGGGATGAATTCCTTGGGGATGACGCCGCCGACGATGCGGTTGGTGAAGTCAAAGCCCTCGCCGGGCGGGGCGGGCTCCAGGCGCAGGACGCAGTGGCCGTATTGGCCGCGGCCGCCGGATTGGCGCACGAAGCGGCCCTCCTGGACGACCGGCTGGGTGAGGGTTTCGCGGTAAGCCACCTGGGGCCGGCCGACGTTGGCGTCCACGCGGAACTCCCGCTTCATCCGATCGACGAGGATTTCCAGGTGCAGCTCCCCCATGCCGGAGATGATCGTCTGGTTGGTCTCTTTATCCTGCGCGACGCGGAAGGTGGGGTCCTCCTCGACCAGGCTCTGAAGCGCCTTGGCGAGGCGATCCTGATCGGCCTTGGTCCGGGGTTCGATGGCGACGGAGATGACGGGCTGGGGGGGATGGAGGGCTTCCAGAAGGATCGGGTGATCGGCGTCGCAGAGCGTGTCGCCGGTCTGGGTGCGCCGGAAGCCGATGACGGCGGCGATGTCCCCGGCGCGGACCTCGTCGATCTGCTCGCGGTCGTTGGCGTGCATGAGCAGCAGCCGGCCGGCCCGCTCGGATTTGCTCTTGGAACTGTTGAGGCAGGTGGCGCCGGCCTTGAGGCGGCCCGCGTAGACGCGGATATAGGTCAATTTGCCGACGTGCGGGTCGCTCATGATCTTGAAGGCGAGCGCGGCGAAGGGCGCGCGCGCGTCGGGCGGACGCTGGGTCGGTTCGTTGGTTCGGGGATCGATCCCCTGGACGGGGGGGATATCGACCGGCGAGGGGAGATAATTGACGACGGCGTCGAGGAGGAGTTGGACCCCTTTGTTGCGGAAGGCGGCTCCGCAGAGGACGGGGGTGACGTGGTTACGGAGGGTGGCGCGGCGGATGTAAGCGCGGAGCTCGCCGGGTTCGAAGTCGTGGTCCTCCAGGTAGCGCTCGGCGAAGCCGTCGTCGTATTCGGCGAGGGCTTCGAGCATCCGTTCGTGCCAGGCGCGGGCGAGGTCGAGGAGCTCCGGGGGGACGTCGGAATCGACGAAGCGGCGGCCCTGCTCCTCGTCGTCGCGGGGCCAGAGGCGGGCGCGCAGATCGACCAGGTCGATGATGCCGTGGAAGGTGTCTTCGGCGCCGACGGGGATCTGGATGGCGACGGGGTGGCAGTTCAAGCGGCGGCGCATCTGATCGAGGCAGCCGAAGAAGTCGGCCCCGACGCGGTCCATTTTGTTGACGAAGGCGATCCGGGGGACGCCGTATTTGTCGGCCTGACGCCAGACGGTTTCGCTCTGGGGCTCGACGCCGCCGACGGCGCAGAAGACGGCCACCATGCCGTCGAGGACGCGGACGGAGCGTTCGACCTCGATGGTGAAGTCGACGTGGCCGGGGGTGTCGATGAGATTGATGAGATGGCCCTTCCATTCGCACTGGGTGGCCGCCGAGGTGATGGTGATGCCGCGCTCGCGCTCCTGGATCATCCAGTCCATTTCGGTGGAGCCTTCGTGGACCTCGCCGAGCTTGTGCGTGCGACCGGAGTAAAAAAGGATGCGCTCGGTCGTCGTGGTTTTGCCGGCGTCGATATGGGCCATGATCCCGATGTTGCGGACCTGGGTCAGGGGGTTGGGGGCGGTCATGGTGGACGAGGGCTCCTGGGGGAGGGCGTCGTGGGGGCGGGGCGCCGGGGGCCGGCTCCGGGGCCGCCCGTGGCGCGGGGCCGGGCCCCGGCTCGGTGCGGAACGGCCCGGAAGGCCGTCCCCGTCTGCCCCTGGCTTACCAGCGATAGTGAGCGAAGGCGCGGTTGGCCTCGGCCATGCGATGGGTATCTTCGCGCTTTTTGACGGCGCTGCCGGTCCGGTTGTAGGCGTCGACGATCTCGTTGGCCAGACGGTCGATCATGGTTTTCTCGCCCCGGCCGCGGGCCGCCGTCAGCAGCCAGCGGATGGCGAGGGCTTGACGCCGCGGCGGGGCGACCTCGACGGGAATCTGATAATTGGCGCCGCCGACGCGGCGGGATTTGACCTCGACCGAGGGTTTGACGTTATCGATGGCCTGGGTGAAGGCGTCGATCGGGCTCACGTCGGGGAGGCGCTTGCCGACCTTGTCGAGGGCGCCGTAGAAGACGCGCCGGGCCACGCTTTTTTTGCCTTCGCGCATGAGACAACAAATGAACCGCCCGGCCAGTTCGTTGCCGAACCGGAGGTCAGGCTGGATCGGATGGCGGTCGATCAGGCGGCTTTTGCGGCTCATGGTCGTCGCTCCCCCCGCTTGAACTCACGGCGGCCCGGGGGGGTTTACTTCGGGCGTTTGGCTCCGTACTTCGAGCGGCTCTTGCGGCGGTTGGCCACGCCCTGGGTGTCGAGGACGCCCCGGAGGATATGGTATCGGATACCGGGGAGGTCCTTCACGCGGCCGCCGCGGATGAGCACGATCGAGTGCTCCTGCAGGTTATGCCCCTCGCCGGGGATATAGGCCGTCACCTCCTGGCCGTTGGTCAGGCGGACGCGGGCGACCTTGCGCAGCGCCGAATTGGGCTTTTTCGGCGTGGCGGTATAGACCCGGACGCAGACGCCGCGCTTCTGCGGACAGCCCTGAAGGGCGGGCACCTTGTTTTTGCGGCGCTGCGGTAGGCGGCCCTTGCGGACCAGTTGATTGACCGTCGGCATCGTCGAGGCCGTCCTTGCGCGGCGGGACGTTGACTCGGCCGGCTTTCCCCCCCCTCGGCCTGCGGAGCCAAAACAGCTCTTGAGGGGGATCGCCCCTGACCCTCCGCCCGCCCAAACGCATTATTTGACTCCATGGGCGGTCCCGGCGTCAAGTCCGATTTCCGTCCGGCGTGCTCAACGATAGAGGGCCCAGCGGCCCGGCGGGGCGGCGTTGCCGTCGGCCGCGCCGGGCGAGGAGGCTTGAGATCGGGCGCATCGGCTCTTATCTCATGGTCAAGGCGCGGGGGCCGGCGTATCCTCCGGGCATGGGGCGAGGTTGCCTCAGGCTTGCGATCGCTGCCGGCGCATTGGCGGCGGCGGCCGGATCGGCGGCGGCTCCGCCGGCGGACCGGCCGGATATTGTCTGGATCATCGCCGACGATCACGCGGCATATGTGACGGGTGCCTATGGCGAGCGCCGCGTCCGCACGCCGAATATCGATCGGCTAGCCGCCGAGGGGGTTCGCTTCGACCGGGCTTACTGCAATTCGCCGGTCTGCACGGCCTCGCGCCAATCGTTCCTGACCGGGCGCTATCCGCGAACGATCGGCGTGACGCAACTGCGGACGCCGCTGCCGGCGGCGGAGCTGACGCTGGCCGAGATTTTGAGCGCGGCGGGTTACGCGACGGCGGCGATCGGCAAGATGCACTTCAACAGCGGCCTGCGCCATGGTTTCGACGTTATCTTCGACGCGGGGGATTACGCTTCTCCTGATTGGGAGGGGCTGCTGGCGGCGATGCCCGGCGGGACGCGGGCGCTGGCGCGATTTCGTCCATTTTTGGACCCGGCGCGGGTGTGGCTGAACGCCGATCATCTGCCGTTTCCGGCGCCGGAAGCCCGCATGATCGGGACGCGGCTCGCCGCCGAGGCCGAACGGTTTCTCAAGGGCGTCGGCGAGCGGCCGTTTTTTATGATTGTCAGTTTTCACGAGCCGCACTCGCCGTTTCATTTTCCGCTGGAGGATCGGGAGCGCCCCGATCCCGCGCGGTTTGTGGCGCCGGCGGTGGGTCCGGAAGACGCCTGGCAGATTCCGGCCATTTTTGAGGATCTGACCGAAGCGGAGAAACGGGGGATCATCGCGGCCTATTACACCTCGGTGGAGTTCATGGACCGGAACGTCGGGCGGGTGCTGGCGGCGCTTGAGCGATCGGGCCGCGCGGAGCGGACGTTGGTCGTTTATTTCGGCGATCATGGTTACATGCTCGGCCAGCACGGGCGGTTTGAGAAACATTGCAGCTACGAACCGGCCGTGCGCGCGCCGCTCGTGCTGCGCTGGCCGGGGCGGCTTCGGGCGGGCGCGGCGACCGAGGCGCTGGTGGAGTTCGTGGACCTGATGCCGACGATGCTGGATTACGTGGGGCTGCCGACGCCGCCGACGACGCAGGGGCGGAGCCTCGTCCCGGTGCTCGAAGGGCGGACGGATCGGCATCGGGACGCTGTCATCGTCGAATACGCCCCGAACGAGGAGATCATGATTCGCACCGAGCGATGGAAACTGGTGTATATCGCCGGGCGGACGACGCGCGCCGATGGTTATCCCCCCGCCGTCACGCCGACGGGCCGGAAGGTGTTACTTTTCGACATGGAAGCGGACCCCGACGAATGGGTTAACCTGGCCAGGCGGCCGGAGCACAAGGCGCTCGTCGAGGACCTGCTCGCGCGGCTGGCCGGGCATCTTCTGCGCACGGAACGAACGCCGGAGCGCCTGCCGCCGGGCGCCGCCGCCCCAGAACTCCCCGCCGGCTCGGTGTTTGATCTTCTGGACGCGCTCGTCCCGCCGAATGACATCCGCCCCGAGGGGGGGTAGATCGAGCGGGCCAGCGGGACGGGGCCGCGCGTCGGGGGGCATGGCCGGCCGGCGGCGGAGAGCCAAGCCGAAGCCAACGCCGGGCGGGCGAGTTGTCATCGGCGGGGGGGTTGATCCATAATGCCCTCGTGGCGGCAGGTTCGGGTCCAGAGCGATTTCGGCGGTGGGTGTTCCAGGGATTTCCGGCGGGCCGGGTCACGGGGATCGCCGTGGGGTTGCACCCGGCGCTGGTGTTGGTGCTGGTTTATTGGGCGCTGGTGCGGCTGGTTTCGCCGGAGCCGGTCCTGGGGCTGTTGCATCTGGCGATCTTTGCCTGCGTCCTGCTGGTGAGCGTTCTGGTGCACGAGTTGGGGCATTGCTACGCGGCGCGGCGGGTGGGGGGTTCGGCGCGGTCGATACAGTTGGGTCCGTTCGGGGGGCTGGCCGAGATCGCCGGCGCCGAGCGTTCGCCGTTCCACGAGTTTCTGATCGTGTTGCCGGGGCCGATGGTGTCGCTGGGGTTGGCGCTGGCGGCGACGGGGCTGGTGGCGGCGTTGCCGGACGGGGTGGGGACGACGCCCGGCGGCGGGCTGGCCTATTCGATCGCGATCGAGGCGCGGGACGTGAACTGGATGCTCTTCATTTTCAACATGGCGACGCCGATTTTTCCGCTCGATTGCGCGCGGCTGCTGCGGTCGGTGGGTTCGACGCGGTGGTCGCCGGAGCGGGTGACGCACGCCCTGTGCTTTGTCGGGATATTCTTCTCCGGGGCGCTGGCGGCGCTTTACATCATCGGGCTGATCAATCCCTTCCCGTGGTCGGAGCGGTTCGGGATACTGACGCTTCTGATCGCGCTCTTCGGCGTTCAGACGTGTCTGCTGGGGCTTCGCGGGTTGGAGAACTCGCTGGTGTATTCGGACTTTGACGGCGAGCGGGTGAAATGGCGGCAGTGGCCGTCCCGGCTTCGGGAGACGCTCGTGGGGCCGGGGGGGCGGCCGTGGCGTCGGGGCTCGGGGTCGTCGAGCCGGGGGACGTTCTCGCCGATGCGATCCGAGCGCGAGCGGTTGGAAGAGGAGTTGGAGCAGGCCGTGGGGCGGGAGGACTTTGTGCGGGCGGCGGAGATTCGCGATCGGCTGAAGCGGTTAATGACTCAGGCGCGGCGCTCGTGATGGCGGCCCGGCGGGCATATCGTCAGGGGGACCTGTGCGGACTGCGCGAAGCGTTGCGCGGCGAGGCGTTGCGGCGCGGTTTCGTTCGGGCGGGGTTCACGACGGCCGAGCCTTTGGGGGAGACGGCTGAGCGGCGGTGGGGGCGATGGCTGGCGGCGGGGCGGGCGGGGGTGATGAGGTGGCTCGCGCGGGAGCGGCCGCGGCGGCTTCATCCGCGGGACCTGCTGGCCGAAGCCCGATCGATCCTGGTCGTGGCGGCCGGATATTACGCCGGCGATCACGGCGATCCGGACGCTGAGGGTCAGGGGGAGCCCGCGGGGAAAGTGGCCCGTTACGCATGGGGGCGGGATTACCACGGGCTCATGCGGCGGCGGCTGGCCGGGTTGGGCCGGTGGCTTGCGTCGGCGGCGCCTGCGTACGGTTACGCGGCGTCCGTGCGGGCGCGGGCGGTTTGCGACAGCGCCCCGGTGGATGAGCGGGCCCTGGCCGTGCGCGCCGGGTTGGGGTTCATCGGCAAGAACACGCTCGTGTTGGATCCCGCCGGGGGCTCCTGGACGCTCTTGGGGGCGTTATTGACGTCGATCCCCTTTGAGCCGGATGAGCCGATCGAGGGGACGTGCGGGGGGTGCCGTCGGTGTCTGGAGGCGTGCCCGACGCAGGCCTTCGTCGGGCCGTACGAGCTGGACCCCCGGCGATGCATTTCGTATCGGACGATCGAGGCGGGGGCGGCCGGAGCGCGGGGAGGTCGCGACGGGGCGACGGGGACAGAGCCGGACGGCGGCTGGAGGGCGGGGTGGGCGTTCGGGTGCGACGTGTGCCAGGAGGTTTGTCCTTTCAATCGGCGTCCCTTCCCGTTGAGCCTGCCGGAGCTGGCCGCGGCAGAAGGGATCGGGCCGTGGCTGCGGCGGGAGCATCTGGCGGGTCTAAGGACCGAGGAGGAGCTGGGGCGGCGGTGGGGGCGGACGCCGATCGTCCGTCCGGGCCTGAAGGCGCTGCGGGATAACCTGGCGCGGTTGGGCTCGAAGACGAAGCGCGCGCGCAGCCCGAGGAAGGGAGCGGCTTAACCATGCCGTGGGCGAAGGTGGAAGCGACGACCGAGATTTATTACGAGACGCTCGGCGAGGGCCCGGCGGTCCTGCTGATCATGGGGACGGGGGCCGATCACACGGCGTGGGCGTTCCAGGCGCCGGCGTTGGTTCAGGCCGGTTATCGGGTGATTCTTCCGGACAATCGGGGTGTGGGCCGGAGTCGCTCTGATCTGCCGAGCGAGCGCTACACGGTGAAGCGGCTGGCCGAGGACCTGCGGGCCGTGTTGGACGAGGCGCAGGTGGAGCGGGCGCACGTGATCGGGATGTCGCTGGGCTCGGCGATCGCGCAGGAGCTGACGTTGGCGCATCCGGATCGGGTCGGCACGCTGCACTTGAACGTGACGTGGGGCCGGACGGATCCGTGGTTGCGCTGGGTGTTTCAATCGCTGCACGCGATGGCCGGGCTGGAGGATCGAGACCTGTACGACGAGGCGGTGAGCGTCTGGGCGTGCAGCCCGTGGATGATCAACGACGACGCGGCGCGCTTGGAGTGGATTTCGCAATGGCGGCAGCATCCGTATCGTCCGTCGCGGCAGGGGCTTCAGGGGCAGTGGACGGCCGATCTGGGTCATGACGCGATGGGGCGCCTGAGGGGGATCCAGCGGCCGACGCTGGTGACGGCCGGGGAGATCGACAGCCTGGTGCCGGCGCGGTATGGGCGACAGGTGGCCGAAGCGATCCCGGGGGCGCGGTTTCATCTGTTCACGGGGGCGCGGTCGAGTCACATCCATTGCATTGAGATGGCGGGCGAGTTCAACGGGTTGGCCCTGGAGTTCATGGCGGCGCATCGGATCGGGTGAGCGGGGCCCGCTTTTTGTTTGAGTCCTTGATGCTAGGCGAGTTATCGTGACCCCCCGGGAGCGTCCAGGCGTTGCCTCACTTTGAGACCCAGGGCGGACGAATCTGGTACGAGGCGATCGGCGATGGCGACCCCGTCCTGTTGATCATGGGGCTGGCCGGCAAGGGGTCGGACTGGACGCCGGAGTTTCTTCATCTGCTGGCGCGCTATTTCCGATGTATCACCTATGACCATCGGGGATGCGGCGCGAGCGATCCGGCGCGGGAACGGGTCACGATCGACTCGATGGCCGAGGACGCCCTTGCGCTCCTGGATCATCTGGGGGTGGGGGCGTGCCACGTGGCCGGGCTCTCGATGGGGGGGATGATCGCCCAGACGATCGCCATCCGGAGTCCGGAGCGGGTCCGCAAGCTCGTGCTGATTTCGACCCACTGCGGCGGCGAGCGGATCGTCACGCCCGATCCGGAGATCATGGAACTCATCAGCAACCCCAAGCCGGGCCGAGCGGCCCTCCGGCGAACGATTCAGGCGCTGTGCGCGCCGGGGTTCGCCGAACGTCGGCCGGGGGCGCTGGAGGGGTTCGTCGATGGGGTGCTCGCGTCGCCGACCAGTTACGAGGTGTTGCAGGCGCAGCTCAAAGCCGTCCTCTCGGACGACCGCTATAAGCTCCTGCCGCGGATTCAGGCCCCGACGCTGATCATTCAGGGGGATAAGGATCGGCTGGTACCGCCGGGGAACGCCGGCGTTCTGCACGAGCGCATTCCGGACACGCGGCTGGCCGGGATCGCCAACTGCGGGCACATGGTGATGCTGGAATGGCCGGAGAAGCTGGCCGAGCTGATCGCCGTTTTCCTGATGGACACGCCGGCCCCCGCCGAGCGCCGCGCCGGCGCCTCCTCGACGCGCTCGGTGAGCTGAGCCATGGGTCCGCGGCCCGTTGCGATGGCCCCGCCGGAGGCCGGCCCGGCTGAGGCAGCGCGAGGCGGGCCGGGGGAGGCGGCGGCCGGGCGGCCTCAAAGCTGGGTGGAGATCGACGTGGGGGCGCTCGTGCGCAATTTCCGGCGCTTCCGAGCGAGATTTCCGCCGAACGTCCAGGTCTTCGTCTCCATCAAGAAGGACGCCTACGGCCACGGGGCCGTCGAAGTGGTCCGGGCGCTGACCGGCGAGGCAGGCCTGGCCGGCTTCGGCGTGGCGATGGCGGCCGAAGCCGAGGCGCTTCGACGGGTCGGGCTGCGTCCGCCGCTTCTTCACCTCTCCGTCCTTCGGGGGCCGGAGCTGGAGGCGGCCGTGCGGGCGGGGGATATCGTGACGGTGACGGACGAGCCCGAGACGCGTGAGGCGCAAGCCTGGGCGCGCCGGTGGGGGTTGGCGCCGCGCGTGCACTTCAAGATCGACACGGGGATGGGGCGGCTGGGGCGGTCGCCGGAGGAGGCCCTGGCGGCGCTCGAACGGCTTCGCCGGGCCGAGCCGACGCTCATCCAGGGGCTTTACACGCACCTGCCGGACGGTTGGGCGAACCCGACCCAGGCGCGGCGGCAGTTGGAAACCCTGCGGACGCTCGCGGCGCGAACGGGCCTGGCGGGGGGGATGCACCACCTGGGAGGGAGCGACGCGCTGGCGCTGGCCGAGGGGTATCCGCTGCCGGCGGTCCGGTGCGGGATTGCCCTTTACGGGGCTCATCCCGGGATGCCGGAGGCGGAGCCGGTGATGACGTTCAAGGCGCGGATCATCTACCGGCGGCGAGCCCCGGCGGGGACGCCGATTTCCTATGGGGGGACGCATCGGCTCGGTCGGGAAACCGAGCTGGCCGTCGTCGGGGCGGGTTATGGGAACGGCTACCCGTGGAGCTTGTCGAATCGGGGCCGCGTGATCGTGGGGGGGCGCGCGGCGCCGGTGCTGGGGCGGGTGTGCATGGATCAGATGATCGTGGACGCGACGGGGGCGCCGGAGGCCCAGGTGGGGGACGTGGCGACGCTCTTCGGGCGGGGTCCGGAGGGGACGCCTTCGGTGGCCGAGGTCGCCGGGCAGGCCGGGACGATCCCGTATGAGCTGATGTGTCTGGCCGGCCGGCTGAACGGGCGGGTTTACGGCGGGCTCTGAGCGGGGGGCTCGGCCGGCCGGATGAGCAGATCGCTGAACATGAGGCGGGTTCCGGGGCCGAAGCTCTGAAGCCCGACGAAGCCGTGGTCGAAGGCGTCGTCGTGGATGTCGGTGACGCGGCGGCCGTTGACCCAGGTTTGCAGGTGATTGCCGACGGCGCGGATGCGGAAGGCGAACCAGGCCTCGTCGCGGGCGAGCAAGGGGGCGTAAGCGCGGCCGTAGAGGCCGCCGGTGACGTTTTTGAGGCCGGTGGTGTTGGCGGCGTCCCAGTTGTCGATCTGGAATTCATAGCCGATGGCCCAGCCGTCGGGCTCATCGTCGGGCCAGCGGGCGCGGAAGAGGACGCCGCTGTTGCCCTGGGGGCCGATCCAGGCCATGCCGCGGAGTTCGAAATCGGTCCATGGGCGGGCGGTGTGATAGAGATTACCGAGCCCCCCCTCGGCGACGATGCGGCCGTCCTCGACGCGCCAGGCGGCCTGGCCGTGGGCCGTCCAGCCGTCGAGGGATTCGCCGTTGAAGAGGGGTAGCCAGCCGGGCTCGGCGTCGGCGGAGGTGAGGCCTTTCAGGCGCAGGTTCCGGTATTTGATGATGCAGCCGTTGTGATGGTGCTGGAGGCCGATGTAGCCGCGGCGGAACTCGCCGACGGTGGCGTCCTGAACGGGTTCGTCGTTGAACCAGATCTGGACGCGCGGGCCGACGGCGAGGATGCGGACGCGGTTCCACTGGCGCTCGGGGGCGATCGACCGCATCAGCTCAAGGTTCTGGGGGATGAGGTTATAGAGGCTGCCGCTGGGGTTTTTTTCATCCTGAAGGCTGATCTGGCATTCATAGCCGCGGGCCGGAGGGTCGCCGTCGCCGAAGCGGAAGAAGATGCCGCCGTTGGCTTCGTGCGTTTCGCCGCGATCCACCCAGAACTCCAGGCGAAGGTCAAAATCCTCGAACATTTCGGTCGTCCGGAGCAGCCCCGGGCCCTTCGGATTGCCGACGAGCGCCCCTTCCTCGACGACGAGCCCCTGGCCGGAGTAAATCTCCCAGCCGGTCAGGTCGACGCCGTTGAAAAGGGGGATGAAACCCGACTCCGGCTCCGGGGGAGGTTGCGCGGGGCCCGGCCCGCTCCCGAGAAGCAGGGCCATGAAGACGAGGGCCGCCCTTGGCGCCGAGGCCGCCCTGGCGAGGCCCTTGCTTGGACCGCCGATGCTGGGGCACGAGCGTTTCACGGCAATCAAACCCGTAAGATGACAAGAAGGGCGATCGGTTGTCAACTTGTCCCGGACGCAAGGCAGGCGCCGCGAGCGGGGCAGGCCAACCGCCGGGCGCCGGGGAGGGGGCCGATGCAGGGGAAAAGCCGGGAAAAGGCAACCGTTCTCAAGGGTAAGGGCGGGCCGATCGGGCTTAGGCTCGGCCACAGCCGAGCGGCGGGAGGTTCTCCAGCGTTGGACCCCGCCGCTCCAGCCCGAAGCTCAGGAGGCCCGCTTATGAGTCCGTATCGCCCCCCGATCAAACCGGTACTGATCCGGCGCCTGCCGGCGGCGCCCGCGCCGGCGCCACCGCGGCCCACCGAGGCGGCTCCATCGCGGCTGACCGAGTGCCTGCGGGTCGATCGCGTGGCCCAGGTGCTCGACGTTTCCAAGAAGCGGATATACCAGCTCGTCCAGGAGGGGCGGCTTGAGGTGATCCGGCTGGGGCCGCGCCAGATGCGAATTCTCAAGGGCTCGCTGGAAGCCTATATCGAGCGGCTCAAGCGGGAGGAAGCCGAGCGGGAGCCGTAGATCGGGCGGGGAAGGGGGCCTCAAGGGTCTTGGGAAGCCCGGCCCCGTCTGATAGGATGCTGGGACGCAAGTCTTTCGATCCTAGCCCGGCTCGGGTTCGGCTGCGAGCCGCGCGGCGTGGAGTTTCACCGATGGAAGACCGCCCGATCGGACGAGCGTTCAACGGAAAGCCCATCCTCTGGGCGATGCTCATGGGGTTTGGGCTCGCGGGGGCGAGGGCGCAGGCGCAGGCGGTCAAGGGTAAGGCGCCCGCCGAAGGGACGCCGCCGGTGATGTATCACGGGCTGGTTCCCGGGCGGGACGCGCACGCCCAGGTGCTTGAGGCCCTCGGCCCGCCGGTTTTCGCGAGCCGATGGTACAACTACAAGCTTTACTATCCGGGGCGGGGGCGGCCGGAGCTGCCCGACGTGGTTCATCTGCACGGCGAGAAGCCGACGGACGGACTGGCCAATATCGAGGCCGTGAGCGTCCCCGAGGGCTACGGGACCGAAGCCGGGATCCGGGAGCGGCTGGGCGAGCCGGAGTATGAACTCCGGATGAGCACGTGGAAGATGCTGGACTATAGCGAGCGGGGGGTCCGATTCGCGCTCAGCGCCGAGGGGCGGACGATCGGCGTCGCGTATTTTCCGCACGGGAACGCGCGCGTGCCGGAAGGCGAGCGCCGCCTGATGGACTTAAGTCGTCTGCGCCAGGGGCCGCAGCCGAGACCGGCCCGGCCCGCCGAGCCGGCGGGCCTCCGGATCGGGGTCTCCGAGGTGGTCTTTTCGCCGACCGATCCGGCCTGGCTGCCGCATCCGTATATTGTTCATGACGACTTGAAGGCACGGACGGCGGTCCTGACCGACGGGCGGCTGACGGTGGCGCTCGTGGGGGCCGATCTTTTCGGGATGGGGTGGGACGAGCTCAACGTGATCCGGGAGAAGGCCCGGGCGATGGGGGTCGATCAGACGATCATCGCCATGTCGCACAATCACGCCGCGGGGGACACGATCGGGGTCTATGGTCATTATCCCGCCGAGTACATCGCCCATATTCAGGGGCGGATCAGCGAGGGGATCCGTCAGGCGCTCGAAGGGCTTGAGCCGGTGGCCGAGCTGCGGGCCGTCTCGCGCGAGCTGCCGATGGACGGCATCCGGGTGATCGATCTGTTCCGCAACGCGCGCAACCCCGGGCTGCTCGATCCGCAGATCGCCGTGATCCAAGCCATGGGGCGGGACGGGCGGCCGATCGCCACGATCGTTCACTTCGCCTGCCACGTGGAATCGCTGGAGAAGGGGGCGCGGGAGATCAGCGCCGATTTTCCGGGTTACATGTGCGAGGCGCTCAAAGAGGCGGGGCTGGGCCAACCGATTTTCCTCAACGGCGCCGTCGGCGGGATGGTCAGCGGGGATAACCGCGCGCGGACGCATGAGTCCTCGCGCGAGATGGGGCTCAAGCTGGCCGCGATCGTGAGGGAACTGGTTCCCCTGGGGGCGCCGCCCGGGAGCTGGGCCTTCACGGCCGAACGCCGCCGGGTCGAGATACCGATGACGAACCCGCGGTTCAAGCCCTTGTTCGAGTCGGGCCTGCGGGGGCTGCATCGGGGCCGGGTCGTGACCGACATGATCTACGTGCGGCTGGGGGAGGCGCAGCTCATCACGCTGCCGGGCGAGCTGCTGCCGGAGGTGAGCTTCGAGATCCTGGAGCAGATGGAGGGGTATCCGCGGCTGCTGGTGGGGCTGGCCAACGACGAGCTGGGCTACATGATCCCGACTTACGATTTCCGGGACGACGCCTACGAGGAGACGATGTCGCAGGGGCCGGCGGCGGGGCTGATCGTGCGGGACACGGCGCTCAGGATGCTGGCGGGGACGCGGTAAACCGGGCGGTCAAAATTTTAACGTGATAAAGCAATCGAGGGGCCGTCGGGGGGCCGCCGGCGGCGGGGGTTTGCACTTTGGGCTTGCCTGAGGCGGGGGCGATCGCTATCATGCCTCGCGTGTAAATGAACTCGTTAGGTTATCGGGATAGCCGGACCAAACGAAACCTTGACGTAGCGGTGATGTGATCAGGCGGCAGGAGAAGGTGGCCGCCCGGGGTCGGTGGTGGGTTACTCGATTCGGCGCGGGGACAGGGGCCGCGTGGGCCTTTGCCCCAGTGAGAGGAGGTGAGAGCGGAGCAGCCCGATCGCGCCGGGAACCGTTCGTGTTCCGGGGCGCGCTTATCCTTTCCACAAATCGCACCAAAGGAGAGTTCTCAGGATGAAGAGGAAACTCCAAGGCTTCACGCTCATTGAACTGCTTATCGTCGTCGCAATTATTGCGATCCTGGCAGCCATCGCGGTGCCGAACTTCCTGGAGGCTCAGGTCCGCTCGAAGGTCTCCCGCGTGAAGAACGATCACCGGACGCTGGCCACGGCGATCGAGTCCTACAAGGTGGACAACAACGTCTATCCGGCGATGCCGCTGGCGTTCATGCTTGCGGAGATGGCCGCCGGGCGGGGCAACGTCTATGACATCCCGATGAAGCGGCTGAGCACGCCGATCGCCTACATCTCCGACGCGTGGTTCCAGGACCCGTTCAGCAACGAGCGCCCGGTCTTCAGCGGGGGCGCCTCGCATTATTTCTACTGGAACTATTCGTCGGACAACGCCGTCAACGCCCAGCTCTTCCCCAACACGATCCTGAACTCGGCGAGCGGGCCGATCTCGTACCTGGAGGCGGGCGACATCGTCCGCTGGTCCATCACGAGCTCCGGGCCGGATCAGATCTCGAACTATCAGCTCTGCGTGGACGCCGGCGGGACGTTCCTGAACCCGTGTCACCCGAACAACTTGCTGAACGCGATCGACGGGATCGGGATTTATGACCCGACCAACGGCACGATCAGCAACGGCGACATCCGTCGCAACGGGACGGGCCAGCTCGAACGGCGCATGCGCTAAGCGCGAAGCCGATCGCGACACCGCTGACGGCCCTTCGAGCGCGCGCTCGAAGGGCCGTTGGTTTTCTGGCGGGCGGACGACGGCGCCGGGCGCGGATCGCGCCCGGCTCCCTGGAATTCAGCCAGGCGCAATCGGGAGGGCC
>CAYXAU010000017.1:0-25514 GCA_964463045.1 uncultured Candidatus Sumerlaeota bacterium
CGGGGGGCCGTCGGCTTGACCGGCGGCGACCCAGCCCTTATAGTGAGGGGTCGGCCGTCGAGCGGGCCCCCGAGGCGGGGCCGGGCGGCGGGGCGGGCAACATCATCCGGACCGAGGACGCGCTCATGGCGGCAGGGGTGCAGGAACTGACGGACGCCGATTTCGAGGAGAAGATCGCGCAGGCGAAGACGCCCGTGCTGGTGGACTTCTGGGCCGCCTGGTGCGCCCCCTGCCGGCGCGTGGCCCCGATCGTCGAGGAGATCGCCGCCGAATACGGCGACCGCCTGCTCGTGGCCAAGGTCGACGTCGACGCCAATCAGGAAATCACCTTCAAGCACGGCATCCAATCGATCCCGACGTTAATGATCTTCAAGGACGGCGAGGTCAAGGAGCGCCTGGTCGGGGCGCATCCCAAAACGACGCTCGTCGAAGCGATCGACCGGTTCGTATAAGGGGGCGAGAGCGGCCTCGGCCGGCCGCGCGCGCCCCGGCTTCACGGAGGGACCCAGGCGGGAGGAGCCGGCCCGGCGCGGCCTCACGCGCTCCGCCCATGAAGTGCCCTTACTGCGGCAACCTCGATAATCGCGTCATCAACTCCCGGCTGACTTCCGACGAGGCCTCGATCCGCCGGCGGCGCGAATGCGCGGCCTGCGGCTCCCGCTTCACGACGTTCGAGCACGTTGAGAAAACGCCCCTCATCGTCGTCAAGCGCGACGGCTCGCGCCAGGCCTTCGACCGGGAGAAAATCATCAGCGGCCTCCTGCGCGCGTGCGAAAAGCGCCCCGTGGCTTACGACCGCCTCCAGGAGCTCGTCGAGGACCTCGAACGCGAGCTTCAGGCCGGGGCGGAAAAAGAAGTCAGTTCGCTCCGGATCGGCGAAATGGTGCTCAAGCGGCTGCGGGCGCTCGACGAGGTTGCCTACGTCCGCTTCGCTTCGGTCTATCGCCAGTTCCGCGACGTGAGCGAGTTCAGCGAGGAGGTCCAGGCCATTCTCCGTCGCAACGAGGGGGACCGTTCGGCCTGAGGCTCCGCTCGGCGCGATTTTGGCTTCCCGTCCCGGACGCGCTCCTCGGTCTCCTGAATCATGAGTCCTCAACCGCTTTACGCGCGGGGCTTCGGCGCTTTCGGGGCGAGCTCATGCGGCGGCGGGGGGTGCGCTTGACGCTCGTTCGGGGGGCCGTCATACTGCGCAATCGCAGGCGAACCCGGCGATGAGCAACGGCGAAGGCCCTTCCAACCCGACGTTCTGGATGGCCGGGGCGTTGCTCCTGGCCGTCTGCGGCTTCTTATACTTCGTCAACTTGGGGGAGGAGGACCCGGCTTCCGAGGCCGAAGCGCGCGTCCTGCTCACGGCCGAGGAGATGCAGCGGCTGGACACGTGGATCGTCCCGACCGTGGCCGGCGAGGAGCGATGGGAGAAACCGCCGCTCTACGTTTGGGCCGTCAAGCTGGCCGCCGAGCTGAGGGACCAGGAGATCACGCCGCTGGCCGGGCGTCTGCCGGGGGCCATCAGCATGACGCTCCTGATCCTTCTGGGCTTCTGGTGGGCTTACCAGCACCTGACGCGTTATCCGCGCCCGGACGGTCGTGAAATCTCCCCCGAAGCCTTCGCCCTCCTGAGCGGCCTGCTGCTGGCGACCTCGCCCGAGCTGTTCAAGCTGGCGCGCGACGGCGTGGCCGATTCCACCTTCGCGCTCCTGTGCTTCGCGGCGCTTTACTGCCTCGGGCAGTCCTTCGAATCGCGCCGATCGTTTTACGCCGGGCGCCCCTGGCGTCAATGGGTGCTGGCGGCTTACGTCCTCGCCGGCCTGGCCACGGTGACCAAGGGACCGTTCGCCTTCCTGTTCGTCCTGCTGCCGTACGTCGCCACGTGTTGGAATTACAAAATGCGGCGCCCGGATTGGATTCACCTGCCCGGCCTCGCCCTCGGGCTCGCCATCGGCTGCTGGTGGTACGCCCTGGCGATCGCGCTGCATCCCGAGGCCAAGGAGGTCTTCCTGAGCGAACTCTTGCGCAAACGGTTCGGCCCCGAGGCCGAGGGGCGCCGCCCGTTCTACTTCTATCTCCTTCATGCCGCGCGTTCGTACTTTCCGTGGATCCTGCCGGCGATCGTCATGGCCTGGCGCAACGTCCGCAAGCGCGACCGCACCCCGACGCTGGAGACCTGGAGTTGGGCCTTTCTGATCGGCCTTGTCTGGCTTTCGCTCGTCGGCACCAAACGCGAGGAATACTTCCTCCCGGTCGCCCCCTTTATCCTGCTTCTGGCCGGCGACGCCTTCGCCCGTTGGGAGTTCGACGGCCCCGCCGGCGCCTGGCTCCGCGGCCTGATGGACGTGCTGCGTTGGGGGGCGATCGCCGTCGGCCTCCCGCTTTCGCTTCTGCTCGGGACGGACGCGGGGCTCGTTCTGACCCTGGCCGTCGGCGTGGTTTCGCTCGGATTCATCTACCAGCGGCTCCGATCGCCCCACCCGTACGCCTGGTGGGAGCGCACGGCGCAGTCGGCCACGCTGCTGGCAATGGCTTTCCTGGCCGCGCTGGCCGTCTATGCCCGTGATTACATCCCGCGCAAGGCCCTCCTGAGCCGCAATCGGGGCTTCATCGCTCAGGTCAAGGCGCACCTGCCCGCCGACGCCCAACTTTTCTATTGGGGCGAGACCGACAGCGCCCTCTATAGCTATCACCTCGGCCGGCTGATCCCGATCGTCAAGAACGTGAACGACCTGGCGTCGCGCGCCACAGGCGAGACCTACCTGCTCAGCGACGAGGATTTGAAGCGTCTCCAGGAGGACCCTCGCCTGGCGGTCCAGCTCGTTCGTCTGGGCGGGGATTCCATGCGCGCCCGCACGGCACTCTTTAGAGTCATGCCTGACATGGAGCCCGATCGCGCCCCCACCCTGGAGGAACGCTACGCCCGTCTGCCGCCGCTGCGCCTGGCCGTCCTCGGGGACGCCGGCCGCGGCGAGCGCTCGACCCAGCGGGACGTGGCCGATCGGCTCTACAAGTGGCACGAAGAGCGTCCCTTCCACGAAATCATCATGCTGGGCGAGCCGGTCACCGGCGACTCCCGCCTGCAACGCATCGACTTCCGGAAAACCTTTGAACGGCCCTACAAAGCCTTCTTTCAAAGCGGCGTCCCTTTCCACGGCGTCCTGGCCGAGCGCGACCTCGACATCGCCCTCGTCCTGACGCGATACCCCCCGCTTCAAATGGCGGGCGAACGTTATTACGCCCGCGATTTCTATGGCGGCCTCGTCCGTCTCTACGCCCTGGAGTCGGCCTCCCTGGCCGATGAGGACCCGACGGCGGGCCCCCAATGGCGCTGGCTGAGCGAGGCGCTCGCCGCCTCCTCGGCCCCCTGGAAAATTCTGGCCCTCCATCGTCCCCTCTTGAGTCAGGCCCGCGAGAACGATAACAGCGAGAGGCTGCGGGAACGCCTGCTGCCCCTCCTGGAGGCCCACGGCGTCTCCCTCGTCCTCTGGGCCGACGAGCCGTGGTATCAGCGCGTCCATCCCCCCGGCGGCAGAACCACCTTCCTTGGCGTGGGCTGGAGCGGCCGCGTCAAACCCACGACGTTCGAACCCGCCGACGCGCTGCGCGCGACGGCGACCGACCGGCCCGGTTTCGTCGTCCTGGAAGTTTCTCCCCTTCGGCTGCGTTACCTGGCCGTCGATGAACGCGGCTCGATCGTCGACAGCGGCCAGATCGAACGCGCCCCGGCCCTCCGCCCCGCCGAGCCTCCCCCGGCAACCCCGCCTGACCCTTGAGCTCCCCTGCCCCCCTTAGACTTTCTGATATCGAGTCGCCAGGAGACGATGTCACAAAGAAAGATCCGGCGAGGCCCTTTTTCTATGGTCTCAGATGATGAACTTTGTTACCGCAGCGTTCCCGACATGATGTCTTTGTGTCTTGGTGTCCTGGTGGTTACTCTTACGATAGCTTGAGATCGGATGCAGGCGATGGCGGGCGAGCTCCCCTGGCCCTGGCGATTGGGTCGCAACCTGATCGACCTCATCTATCCGCCGGCCTGTGCCCTCTGCGGGTTGCGTCTCCATCCTTTTGAACAAACCGTCTGCGAGACCTGCCGCCGGCGGATCCTCACCGAGAGCACCTGGCGCTGCCGCCGTTGCGGGGCCACCGGCGCCGGGGAGAGCCCAAGCCCCGGCGCGCCGTGTCGTTTCTGCCCGCCACCGGGGGCGTGTTACCAAGGGGTTCTCAGCGCGACGCGCTATACGGACGCCTCGGCCCTCTGCGTCGCCCGCTTCAAGTACCAGCGTCGCCTGGAACTTGGCCGCCTGATGGCCGACATGACCGTGGCCCGCCTGGCCGAACCGATCCGCGACCTGGAGGACCGCGTCGGTTGGGTGGCCCCCGTGCCGCTCCACTGGCTGCGCCGCGCTCGCCGCGGCTTCAATCAGAGTCACGAACTGGCCCGTCGGCTCGCCCACGCGCTCGCTCTCCCGCTCAAGCCCGGGCTGCTCCGCCGCCGCCGTTACACGCGGCCTCAGGTCCGCGTCGCCCGCGAGCGGCGCGCCGAGAACGTCCGCGGGGCGTTCGTCGTCGGCCGCGCTTATCGGGGCGCGCCCCTCCCCGGCGTCCTGCTCGTTGATGACGTCGTGACGACGGGCGCCACCGTCGGCGAGTGCGCCCGCGTCCTGACCGAGGCCGGGGCCGCCCAGGTCTGGGTCGCCAGCTTCGCCCGGGCATGATCGTGTAATCCCTCCCGAGGCCCGTCTAAAATAGTATTTCTTTTATTTGTATCTTGGCGCTTTCGGGAATTCGGATCCCATCCCCCCCGCCCTCCTTCGGTGCGAGTGCGCTCGCCGCCCTACTCGGATAGGGACCGTTTCATTTCATCGGGAATATGCGCCACGTAAACGTGCGGCACGCCCGTTCGGTCCGAGTTAAATAACACATACCTTCCCTCGGGGCTCACCGAAGGATGCGGATGCGTGTATTGCGAATGGCCCTGCGAACTCTCCGCCCGGCAGAGCAGGCAGTGCCGACCCGTGCGGACGCAGATCAGGTGCAACCCTTCGTCCGGGTTATGCGTGTCGGATACCATCCACTCTCCGTCCGGGCTCACGCCCGTGTGCCAGAAGCGCGGCGGGGCCTTCGCGATCACTTCGACGGCCGCCGAACCGGGCCGGGCCGCCAGGATATCCCGCGTGAGGCCGAGCGTATTGGTGTAAACCTTCCCGGTCGGCCCCAGCCACGCGTTGTGACCATTGGCTTCCAGAAGCGGCAGCGGAGCCACCTTCCCCTCGCGATCGGCCACGTAAAGAATGCGACCCTCGGCGTCCGGATCACTGACAAAATGAACGAGCCGCCCCTCCCGCGGTTCGATTTGCAGATGCGTAAATTTGCCCCTGACCCCCAAGGGGATGACCCCCGCCAGGCGCGTCACCGTGTCCAGCAGGCCAAACCCGTTGGAGCCATCGGCCGCGCGCCAACCGAAGCAATAAAGCCGCCCGTCGTCGGTCATGCTTCCCGGTCCGCCGACGACCCCCCCCTCCGCTTCGACCACGGCCAGGAGTTCCACCTCCCGGGTGTCCATATCGATGAAAGAGAGTTCGTTGCCGTCGTTGAAATATCCGGCTCGCCGCGACGGATGCAGCGCAAAGTTTCCCCAGCGCCGGCCCGAGATGACCGGCTCCAGCTCCGTTCCATCGACGTTGGCCCGATAGAGATCGTACGGCGCGCCGCGGACCGGCTCCCGAAGAGCCTGAAAAACGAAAGTCTGGGCGTCAGCCGTCCAGCAGCGGCTGTGAAAATACAAATTCTGATGCACGGTGGGGAAGGACGTGATCTGCCACACCTGGACCCCCGTCCCGCCGTCCACGTGTAACTTGCGCTCAATGTCCGCCTTCCCGCGGCGCGTCGCGATCCAGGGGACCGCCGCCGTCGCGCCGCCGAGCGCGAGAAACCGTCGCCGCGTCGTCCGGCGCGGGGTCATCCGTCCCCTCCGTCGGAGCCGGCCGCCGCTTCCCCCCGGCCGAGCGCGAGCATCCACGCCGCCAGGTCCTCGATGAATCGCTCATCCACGTTGCGCGGTTTCATATAATCGGTCGGATAGGAAGGCCCCTCCCCCGGCATGAAAAGGTGATCCAGCTCAGGATAAAGCCGAAACGTTGCATCGCGCCGGCCGGCCAGCGCGCCTTTCCAGTTCTCGAAATCCTTATCGGCCGGAACTTGGTAATCCCGCCCCCCCTGCGTCACCAGGATCGGCACCTTGAGCTGAAGGATCGTTTCGAGCGGCCGATAAGCGTTGAGCGCCTCCAGATACACGCGCGTGAGGCCCGTCAGGAGGCCCCGGGCGGGCCCGCCGTCCACCAGCTCCAGCGCCGCCTGCCGAAACGCCTCGAGCGCCCGCTTCTCGGCCTCGTCGATTTTCCCGTCTTGCAGATACAGATGCTCGATTTGCTCGTCCATCAACACCAGTAACGGCCGATTGGCGCCCGCCATCAGGACGACCCCATCGAGCGCGGGCGCCTCCAGCGCGATGAGCGGCCCCAACGTCCCGCCGAGGCTGTGCCCCACGAGAACCAGGCGCTCCACGTCCAGGCGAGCGTCAGCGGCCGCCAGGCTCACGGCGGCCAGCGCGTCCTCGACGACTTCCTCCCGATGCGTCAGCGTCTCCGCCGGCAGCCGCCCGCCGTAAACCCGCGTCCGTTTCTCGTATCGCAGCGTCGCCACCCCGCGCATCGCCAACCCCCAGGCCAGATCGCGGAACACTTTGTTCGGCCCGATCGTCTCGTCCCGATCGTTGGGGCCCGAGCCGTGGACAAGCACGCCCACCGGCGGCCGCTCCACCTCGACCGGCAGCGTGAGCGTCCCCGGCAGCCGATATTCCCCGCTCACCACCTCGATCGGTTCCTCGACGAACCGCGACCGATCGGCGTAGGGGGGGTCGACCGGTTCCGGTTGCGGCCCCGTGGGTTGAAAGAAAAGCCCGGTTACAAGCCCCTCCCCATCGAACACCACGCGCGCGTCGAGCGTCGATTTCTCGAACGCGCATGTTACAAAAACCATTTGATAACCCCCGGCTTCCGCCTGGCGGGTCGCTTCGATCCCGCGCCAATCGCCGGCCTGGGCCGCCAGGAGTTCCAGCAACGCCCGCGTCCGGTCCGGCGACATCGCCGCCCGCATCGCGTCATCCATCAGCGGCCCGAGCGCCTCGACCTCCCCTTTAAACAATAGCTCCACGAATCGCCGGGCTTGCGTCTCCAGCGGCAGAACGACAACCGGCGGCTGCGCCGGAGCGGACGACGCCGTCAAAACCCCCAGCGCCGCGGCGCGGACGATCCATCCCTTCCCCATCTCGGCCCCTACCTTCGCTCCAGAATATAAAGCCCGCTCTTGCCCGGGGCGACGATGTCCAGATCCCCGTCGCCGTCGAGGTCGGCCACCGCCGGGGCCAGACCGAGCCCGAACCGGCCGCCCATCGAAATCGCTTCCCGCAGGAACCCCCGCCGGGCGGGATCAAACGTGTAACGAAAGATCACCATGGGGTCCTCGGCCCCGGGATCGCGGCCGTTATGCGCATAGTAACGTTTGCCGGTGAGGATATCCAAGCCGCCGTCGCCGTCGAGGTCCACCGCCAGCACGGCGTGCGCCTGCGACCAGTCGCGGTCGATCTCATGTCGAATCCAGCGTCGCTCGGGGTCCCGCGTTTGTTCCAGCCAGTGCATCCCGTAATCGTGCCCCATGCCCCAGAGGACGTCGGTCAAGCCGTCGCCCGTGAAGTCATGGACGATGATCCGGATCCCCGCCGCGCCCAGATTCCACGCCGCATGCCACGTCCAACGGCCGTTGAGACGGTCCTCCGGGGCCTCGAACCACCCCCCAGGTTTCAAGATGTCCTCTCGCCCGTCGCCGTTCACGTCGCCGAAGCCGATCCCATGGCCGCCGATCTCGTCCGAGACGACGCGCGCGACGAAGCCCCCCCCTTCCAGCCGATACCAAACCGTCCGTTGCGCAACGTCGGGCAGGACGTCCAGGACGCCGTCCCCGTCCACGTCCACGGCGATCGCCGTTTCCATGTTTCCCGGACGATCGATCAGATGCGTTGTCCACGGTTGCCCGCGCGCCCCGGGGTTCTCGCGCCACTCCAGCGAGCGTTCATGCCAGTTGCAGGTTACAATATCCAGCCGTCCGTCGCCGTTAACGTCGATCGGGATATTGGCGAAATCGAGATAATAATTGTCCCGTTCCTCAATCTCGGCGATCGCCCAGGCCGTCCACGTCGGCCCGGCGTACCAGAAGCCCCCGCAGATGATATCCAGGCGGCCGTCGCCGTCCACGTCGGCGACGCCGGCGGCTTCAAACCGCGAGTCCACGTTCACGTCGATCCGTCGCCAGGGGCGGGGCTCGTCGGCCGCGAGGCCCGCAGCGGCGAAGGCGAGGGCGGCGAACCCCGCC
Organism: uncultured Candidatus Sumerlaeota bacterium; assembly: GCA_964463045.1. GTDB lineage: Bacteria > Sumerlaeota > Sumerlaeia > MVZB01 > JAJFLK01 > CAYXAU01. The sequence continues at coordinate 8,419 of CAYXAU010000017.1, forward strand.
CCGCGATAGGTTTGTCTTTTCATGAAGTGTATCCATGAGCCGCGCCGCGTAATACGGAAACGCTCCCGGGAAAAACGCGAAGACGCACGCGTCGAGAAGGTAAGAGTTGCGGACTTTATCTTCATCATGATCTGTAAACCGTTATTCAGGGCATGGCCCTTTATTGCCCGGGACGTCTTGAGCGCCTCCAGATCCACGATGAGCATCCGCCTCAAAGCGCGCGGCTCGGCGGAGCGGTCGGGATCGCCGCCGCCGCGGCCGGCTCCGGCGTGAAATCTTCGCCCGGATTGATGAAACGATCGCGTTCCAGCCGATATTGTTTGTCATACAGCTCCCGATAGCGTCCTCCGGCGGCGAGCAATTCCTCGTGCGTTCCACGCTCCAGAATCCGGCCGTCTTCAATCACTAGAATCTGATCGGCGCTCTGAATGGTCGAGAGCCGGTGCGCGATGACGAACGTCGTCCGCCCGCGGCGCAGCGATCGCAACCCGTCCTGAATCATCCCCTCGGATTCGCTGTCGAGGCTGCTCGTCGCCTCATCGAGCACCAGGATTTTCGGATCGGCCAGAATGGCGCGCGCGATGGCGACCCGCTGGCGTTGACCGCCGGAGAGTTTGACCCCCCGCTCGCCGACGATCGTCGCGTAACCCTGAGGCAGCCGTTCGATGAACTCATCGCAATGCGCGATCCGGCTCGCCTCGCGCATGTCCGCCTCCGAAGCGCGCGGGCGGCCGTACCGAATGTTCTCGGCGATCGTCCCGTCGAAAAGAAAGTTATCCTGCAAGACGACGGCAACCCGCCGCCGGTAATCCTTGAGGCGCGCCTCCTCCAGCGGCCGCCCGTCGATCAGAAGGCGCCCGCGGCTGGGCCGATTAAACGTGAGCACGAGGCTGATGAGCGTCGATTTGCCCGCCCCGCTCGAGCCCACCAGCGCCGTCGTCGTCCCCGGCCGCGCCCGCAACGACACCCCTTTGAGCACCGGCCGACCCGCCTGATATTCGAACTCGACGTTCTCGAAGACGACCTCCCCCTCCAGCTCCGGCAAGGCCCGCCGCGCGCCGTCGGCTTCGTCTTCCGGGCGCGTCTGCATGATTTCACGGATGCGGTCCAGCCCGGCGAACGCCTCGCTCAACTGCGTCCCGATCGATGAAATCTGGACCATCGGCATGGCCACCATGCCCGTGAAGGCGACGTACATCACGAAATCGCCGAGCGTCATCGTCCCGCCGACGATCGCCCGGCCCCCGAGCACCAGAATGAGCGCGCTCACCAGCCCAAAGATGAGCGTCGAGAGCGACGCCACGCCGGATACGGCCGTGATCGACTTGGCCACGTTGCGGAACAGCCGGTGCGCCCCCCGCGCGAAGACCAGCTCCTCGCGCTTCTCCGCCGTATAGGCTTTGACGATCCGAACCCCGCCGAGCGCCTCGGCCAGCCGCCCCGTCACCTCGGCGTTGATCCGGCCCCGTTCCCGAAATAGCGGCCGCAGGCGACTGAAGCCGATCGCCATCAGCGTCATGAACCCCAACAGCACGGCCAGGACCACGAGCGTCAGGCGCCAGTTCAGGTAAACAATCACCCCCAGGGCGATCGCGGCCGTCATCAGGCCGCCGACCAACTGGACGAGCCCCGTCCCCACCAGGTTGCGGATCCCTTCGGCGTCGGTCATGATCCGCGAGATCAGCACCCCGCTCTTCGTCGAATCGAAGTAACTCACCGGCAGCCGCTCGACGTGGCGTTGAACCGTCTTGCGCATCTCCGTGATCGCCCGCTGCGCCGTCACCCCCAGCAACTGCGACAATGCAAAACCCGTCCCGGCCTGGATCACCGTCCCGGCCAGCACGGCGGCCCCCAGCGGCCACAGCAGCTCGTGGCGCTGCCCCCCGATGATTTCGTCCACCAGAATCTTCGTCGAGGCGGGCAGGATCAGCCCCGCCACCCGCCCGATCCCCATCAGCCCCAACCCCAGCGCCAGCCGCCGTCGCCGAGCCCAGATCAGCGCCCGCGCCTCCCGCCAGGCGTCGGAAAACTTGACCCGCCGTTTGGGCTCCTCGTCGCTCAAGCTCCAACCCTCCCCGCTCGCTCGGCTGCGGCCTCGCTCCCGAAGGCCGGACGCCCCTTACTATAGCCGACCGGCCGCCGGCGCGCCATGCCCCCGCCAGCCGCGCGCGTCCGCCTCGGTTCCTCCCGGCGGGCATGGGAAGTTCCGGCCGAAGCGGTTACACTCTCGCGCCTGACTAGCTTCCTCACGCCCGCCTCCCGGGCCCGGAAAGACTTCCGCATGTCTCGATTCGACGTCTGTTGGCTGAGCGCGCTCGAACTGGCCCGGGGCGTCCGCCGCCGGGAATATGCCCCGACGGAGCTTGCCCGTCTCTTCCTCGACGCGATCGCCGCCTTCAATCCCCCCCTCAACGCCGTCGTCACCGTCGATGAGACCCTGACGCTCGCTCAGGCCGCCGAGGTCGAGCGCCGCCTCGCCGGCGACGAGGCCGAGGGCCTGCCGCTCGCGGGCGTCCCGTTTCTCGCCAAGGACCTCGACAACACGGCCGGCATGCGGACCACCTTCGGCAGCCGCCTGACGGCCGATTACGTCCCGCGCTGGGACATGTTCCACGTCGCCCGGCTCAAGGCGGCCGGCGCCGTCCTGCTCGGCAAGACCAACACCCCCGAGGACGGCGCCGTCCCCAACACCTATAACGCCGTCTTCGGCCCGACCCGCAACCCCTGGCGGCTCGATTGCGGGCCCGGCGGTTCCTCCGGCGGCTCGGCGGCGGCCGTGGCCGCCGGCCTCGCCCCCCTGGCCACCGGCTCCGACGGCGGCGGCTCAATCCGTCTGCCGGCGGCCCTCAGCGGTGTCATCGGCTTCAAGCCCACCTTCGGCCTCGTCCCGTTCGGCCCGAAGGGGATCGGCGTCAGTAATTCGATCGGTCACCTCGGGCCGATCGCCCGGACCGTCCCCGACGCCGCGGCGATGCTGGCGGCGATGGCCGGCGGCGACGAACGCGACCGCGTCTCGCTCCCCCGACCGGCCAGGTTGGAGGCGTTTCCCCGGCGTCGCCCGGCGCTCCGGCGCGTCGCTTTCTCGGTCGATCTCGGGTACGCCCCGGTCGCGCCCGAGACGCGGCGCGCCTTCCAGGACGCCATCGACCACCTGGCCGAGGCCGGCTGGCCGCTGGAGGAAGCCCGCCCCGACTTCGCCGACCCGGGCTGGGCGCTGGACGTCCTCATCGCTTACGAATGGGGGAGCGTCCCCTTTCAACAACGCCAGAGCGACCCCGCGCAGTTCGCGCTCCTTTCCGACGAAGTGAAAACGATCGCCGAGGCGCGGGCGCGGCTCACGCTCGACGACCTCTGGCGGGCATCCCAGGCGCGCAAGGCGCTCTGCGTCGCGCTGGGAGCGTTTTTCGATCGCTATGACCTGCTGCTGACGCCGACGCTGACCCGCTCCGCCTGCGCGGTCGGGCGCCCCTGGCCGCCGGACGCCGCCGACCCGACGCGGGAGGACCGCTCCCTCAATGCTCTCCTCTACCCCTTCAATCTCTCCGGAGACCCGGCGGCCACGATCCCGCTCGGCCTCGGCCCGGAAGGCCTCCCCATCGGCCTTCAGCTCGTCGGCCCGCGCCACGCCGACGCCCGCCTCCTCGCCGCCGCCCACGCCGCCCTCCGCCTGCTCCACCCCAACCCCGCCCGACCGCCTTATGGGGTGGCCGCTCAATCAGGCTAACGGGCCCAACAAGAGGAAAGCCCATTCGAAAATCGCCTTACGGTGTCCGCGTGATGTCGCCCGGCGGCGGGCGCTCGCCGGTGCGGACCCAGCGGTCCAGCCGGGTGAGGGCTTCGAGGGTTTCCTCGGCGTTGAACGCGCAGTGGCCCACGCGGTCGACGTAAAGTTGCACAAACAGATCCGTCGTCCCGGCCAACTGAGCAAGCTGCTCCATGTGGCGAACGCTTTCGACCGGGACGAGCTGATCCACGAAAGTGTGCACGGCCACCACCGGGTCCGAGATCCGCCCGGTCACCGTGACCCACCGCCGGAGATACTCGACGGCCCCCCGATCGGCCGCGTGGCGGGGGATTTCTCGATTGAGGCGCGCGTCGTCTTCGCTGCCCGCGTAAACGGTGTTACGATTGTCGAATGCGTTCCCGCCCGTCCGGGCCGTTAATTCCCGCAGAATCTCGCTCCAGAAACCGATCACCCCCGGAATGGAATTGACGTCGGGCAGATTGACCATCCGGACAAAGCGCTCGGCCGCCTCCGGCTTAGCGTCGATCAATTCGCGCGCCTTCGCCGACACGGTCTCCATCGTTCGCTCCCCGTCGGGAAACTCGACCACGCTGCCGGGCAGGCCGGGGAAAAAGTAATCAAACAATAACCGCATATCAAAAACGCGCTCCTTGAAGAACTTGAGCGCCGGCTCCGCCGTCCCGCACATCGGCAACGCCCCGTCGTACACCTCCGGATAAAGCTCGATCGTCCGGAAACTGATCGCTCCGCCTTGAGAGTGGCCGGCGATAATCGTCGGATACGTTCTCCCGTACTTCGCCACAAAGTGCCGTCGCAACGCCTCCGTGTCCAGGATCCCCTCCCGCGCGGCCCACCCCTGAACGCTATACTGGGATTGGGCCACGGCGTAACCGATCCGTCGCGCCGCCTCGACGATCACCAGATTATATCCCCGGCGGGCCGGCGCCACGCGCTCGTAGCCGTGGGCGTACATCACGAGCCCGCCGTTCCAGCCCTGCGGAATGTCAATTCGGAAGGCCGCCCCGCCGAGCTCCCCCTCCTCCGTGAGAGGGCCCGCCGGCCGGGCGCTTTGGCCCCTCGCCATGACGCCGATGGTGATCAACGCCACCCCCATTGCCCAACGCGCCCCTCGGATGGCTCCGCTCCGCTTCATCGCTCGCCTCCTCTCTTGCCTCTCATGGCGGGAAAGTAACCGTTACTCGGATCGCGGCCCGAGATTCTCATAAAATCGGATGTTTCGCGTGGCGCGACCGAAGGCCGCCACGTCCGGACGGCCGTCCCCATTAAAGTCCGCCGCGACAGCGTCCTCGGTCGCCATCCCCCCCTCGTCCAACGTGTGTTTGATCGCCCGTGGCCGAGGTCCCTGGGGGGTCTCGATCCAATCGAAGTTATAGATATTAAGGCCCGGCAGCTCCCGCGGGCCCGCTTTTTCACGATAACCGACGAGCAATTCATCCTCCCCGTCGCCGTCAAAATCGGCCCACGCCACGGCGTGCCCGCCCGCGAGCTGATCGTCGATCACCTCGCGCCGCCAAGTCGCCTCCAGCCCCCCCGGCGGCACCTCGGGGACGTAAACCACCGCCTGATGCCCGTGCCACGGCTCGATAGTCGCCAAGGCCCGCACGCCCGGCTTGACCCAGCCCACCCGAATCTCGCCGGCCCCCGAATTGGGGAGCGGTTCGGGGTTGCCCGCGACGAGCGCTCGCTTCGACCACCCCCCGTCAGCCTCCAGCTTGAAAGCCGTGACACCTTCAAACGACGCGGCCAGGAGTTCATCCCGCCCGTCGCCGTCAAAATCGTGCGGCGAGACGTTATGTAATACATGGAGCGACGCGTCGATCACCTCGATCGGCCAGGGATCGGCCCAGGGCGCCCGCGGCGGCCTGAGCCGCATGAGCCGAACGCCCCGCTCGGCGAAATTGGGGGGCGTCGTCCCCCGGCCCTTGAGCGGGGCGACGATGAGTTCGGCCCGCCCGTCGCCGTCGGTGTCCGACCATCGAATCCGATGGAGCGTTGGCTCGACGAGCAATTCACGGACGTTCCACGGGCCCTCAGCGTCGGGCCCGCGCCAGAGCAGGTGAAGCGAGCCGCCGCTCTCGGTGTTCGTAAATTGCCAATCCGCCCCCAGAACCAACTCCGGCAGACCGTCCCCGTCCAGGTCCATCGGCGCGACGCAAACGTTGGAGCCCCGGATCGTCGGCGCGATGAGCCGTGGCCGCCACGAGGGGTTCGCATACCAATAGACATCGGCGGCGCTGACGCCGATGATGTCCAGCCGCCCGTCCCCGTTCACGTCGGCCGCCGCGATCGCCAGCCCCGTCCCCGCCGCCGGGTTCACCTCATGGACCCGAAAGCGCGGGAACGCGTCGGCGGCCTTGAGGGCCGAGCCCGTCAGCGCAAGGACCGCAGCGACCCCGCCGGCGCCGAATCGCCCATGCTTCAGGCCTCTCTTCATCGCCGCCGCCTCAGCCGTTCCAAGGGTCCATCATCCGAGATCACGCACACAGTCGATCACGTCGCGGGTCAAAGCTTCAACATCGAATTCACGCCCGACGGCCAACCGCAATGACGTCGCCCTTGCCGATATCTCGGCGGGGAATTCAAGGACGTTGACGTTGATGCCCACGCCGACGACCACGTAAAGCAACCGATCCCCCCGCCACCGCGCCTCGCACAAGATCCCCCCGACTTTCCGCCCGTCGATCAACAAGTCGTTCGGCGACCGGACATCAACGCGTCGGCCCGTCGCCCGCCCCAGCCGCTCAGCCAGCCGCCGCCCGACCTCCAGCGTCAAACCGACAAAACCCGTCGCCGCCGGAACCTCCCGCAACAGCACGGAGACGAGCACCCCCTCGCCCGGCGGCATGTGCCACCGCGACTGAAGCTTGCCCCGCCCGGCGGTCTGGTAGCGCGCCGCCGCGGCCGTCCCATCCGGCGCGCCGGCCTCCGCCAATCGCAGGAGTTCCGAATTGGTCGAATCGATCGTCTCCAACCAATGAACGGGGGCCGAGCTTCGGCCCGTGCCGCCGACCGCCGCCGGCCGCGCCTCCGGGCTCATCCCGGAGCCACTCTCGCCCGGGATCACCATGCTCGCCCTCGCGCCGGGCCAGGCTCGCTCGCCGCGCGGGCTCGGTCGAGTCGGTCTGGGCGGGCTCGGGCTTCGGCCTTCATCGGGAAGCCTTCATCAACCCGTCGGCGCGCGCGTGGAGCCGTAGAACTGCCTCCAGAATGGCAACGTCCTCCCGCGATTGAATACAGAGGGCCCGGATGGGAGACGTGATCCGGCTGATCCGACGATCCCCCGCGCCGCGCGAGTTCAACTCTTCGTCGATCTCAAGCCCCGCGAAGGCCAGCGCCCCGGCGGCCTCACGTCGAACCCGGGCGCTGTTCTCGCCGATGCCTCCGGTAAAAATCACCGCCTCCACGCCACCGAGCGCGCCGGCCATCCCTCCCAGCGCGCGACGGATGGAAAGCACGAAGCGTTCGTACGCCAGCCGTGCCCGCGATGAGCCCGCCTCGGCGGCCTTCAGCACCTCCCTTAAATCGCCGGAAACGCCCGATACCCCCAGCAGACCCGATCGCCGCGCGAGCGTTTCGCGAAGTTCCTGAAGACCGACGCCATGACGGGACTGTAATCGCAACAAAAGCCCGGGATCGACCGACCCCGATCGCGTCGCCATCATGAGCCCTTCGAGCGGAGAATATCCCATCGTCGTATCGATCGAACGCCCGTCGGCCACGCCGGTGACCGAGCAACCGCTTCCCAGGTGACACACAATAAGCTTCGACGCGGGCGCGTCGAGCAATTCTCCGGCCCGCTCGACCGCATAAGCCACGCTCAAACCATGAAACCCAAAGCGGCGCAGCCCCCATCGCTCGGTCCATTCAAAGGGCAGGCCATAGCCGGCCGCAGCCTCCGGAAGCGTTGCATGAAAGGCCGTGTCGAACGCGGCCACCTGGACAACGCGCGGAAAAGCCTCGGCGACGGCCTCCACGCCCGCCAGCGCCAACCGCAGATGCTCCGGATCCAGGTCCGTCAGCCGCGCCAGCTCCCCCCGGACGTGGTCGTCGACCACCACGGCCTCCCGGAACGTCAAGCCCCCGTGAACCACCCGATGGCCCACGAGATCAAACCCCGGCGCCCGCCGCAGCGCCGCGCCGATCTGATCGGCCCGGCCGGCGAGCGCCTCCTCGGCCCAGGCCTCATTGCCTGAGGCGAGGACCGTCCGGTCCTCGCGCAGGACCGTCCACTTCAAACTGCTTGAGCCCGCGTTGAGGACCAGGACGCGCTTCATCGGCGGCTCGTTCACGAAGCGACGCTCCATGTCCAGTTCTTGACCTCCGGCAGGTCGTCCCCGTGACGATGAATATACTCGCGGTGCTCGATTCGCTTCTTCTGCATCGCCTGTCGGATGTGGGGGCTCCGCGCCCGAAGCTGCGGCGCGCGCTCGGCCACGTCGCTGACCAGATGAAAGCGATCCATGTCGTTGAGCACCGTCATGTCGAACGGCGTCGTCGTGGTCCCCTCTTCCTTATAGCCGCGCACGTGCAGATTCTTGTGGTTCGCGCGTCGATATGTCAAACGATGTATCAGCCACGGATAACCGTGAAAGGCGAAGATGATCGGTTTGTCCGTCGTGAACAAGGCGTCGAAATCCTTGTCTGAGAGCCCGTGCGGATGCTCGCTCTCGGGCTGGAGCCGCATGAGGTCCACGACGTTGATCACGCGAACGCGCAGCTCCGGCGCCCACGATCGCAAAAGCCCGACGGCGGCCAGCGTCTCCAGCGTCGGCACGTCGCCGCAACAGGCCATCACCACGTCCGGCTCGGCGTCCCGATCGTTCCCCGCCCATTCCCAGATGCCGATCCCCATCGTGCAGTGCTGGATCGCTTCCTCCAGGGTCAGCCACTGCGGCATCGGCTGTTTGCCGGCGACGATGACGTTCACGCAATCCCGGCTTCGCAGACACTGATCCGTCACGAAAAGCAACGTATTGGCGTCGGGCGGAAGATAGACGCGAATCACCTCGGCCTTTTTGTTGACGACGTGATCGATGAAGCCCGGATCCTGGTGACTGAAACCGTTGTGATCCTGTCGCCAGACGTGCGAAGTTAACAAATAATTCAGCGAGGCGATCGGCCGGCGCCACGCAATGTCCCGGCTAACCTTCAGCCACTTCGCGTGCTGATTGAACATGGAATCGACGATGTGAATGAACGCCTCATAACACGAATAGAACCCGTGCCGACCCGTCAGCAGATAACCCTCGAGCCAACCCTGACACTGATGCTCGCTCAGCATCTCCATCACCCGCCCGTCCGGGCTCAGGGCTTCGTCCGAAGGCAGAATTTCCCCCACCGAAACCCGGTCGGTCACCTCGAAAACGGCGTTCCATCGGTTCGAAGCCATCTCGTCCGGGCTGAAAATTCGGAAGTTCGTGGGATTTCGTTTGATAACGTCGCGAATGAACTCCCCTTGAACGCGCGTCGCCTCGGCCGTCGTCCCGCCGGGAACCTCCACCGCGACCGCGTAGTCTCTGAAGTTGGGCAGCAACAGATCGCGCAACAAAACGCCCCCGTTGGCGTGGAGATTGGCGCTCATTCGCCGCGGCCCCTTCGGCGCTAGCTCTCGAAGTTCCGATCGCGGCGCTCCCGTCTGGTCGAAAAGTTCCTCGGGACGATAACTTTTCATCCAGGCTTCGAGCAGGGCGACGTGTTTGGGCCGATCCATCCCCGCGATCGGAACCTGATGCGCGCGGAACGTCCCTTCCACGGGATAACCGTCCACCTCCTTGGGCCCCGTCCATCCCTTGGGCGTGCAGAGAACGATCATGGGCCACGCGGGCCGGCGCGCGGAACGCCCCCCGCGAAACTCCGATTGAATCTTCAGAATCTCCGCCATCACTTGATCCAGCGTCGCGGCCATCTGCCGGTGCATCGTCGGAGGATCGTCCCCCTCGACGAAACAGGGCGTGTGGCCGTAACCCCGCATGAGCTCGGCCAGCTCCTGGCGCGGAATCCGGGCGAGCACCGTGGGGCCGGCGATTTTGTAACCGTTCAAATGCAGGATCGGCAGGACGGCGCCGTCCCTAACCGGGTTGAGGAATTTGTTCGAATGCCAGCTCGTGGCGAGCGGCCCCGTCTCGGCCTCGCCGTCCCCGACAACGCAGCAAGCGATCAGATTCGGGTTATCAAACACCGCCCCGTAGGCGTGAGCCAACGCATAGCCCAGCTCCCCCCCTTCATGGATCGAGCCGGGCGTCTCGGGGGCGACGTGGCTCGGCACGCCCCCGGGAAAAGAAAACTGTTTGAACAGCCGCTGCATCCCTTCGGCGTCCAGCGACACGGCCGGATACACTTCGCTGTACGTCCCCTCCAGATAAGCGTTGGCGAGAAGCCCGGGTCCCCCGTGACCGGGCCCCGTCACGAAAATCACGCTCAACTCGCGTTCGAGAATCGTCCGGTTCAGGTGCGCATAGATGAAGTTGAGGCCGGGCGTCGTTCCCCAATGCCCCAATAATCGCGCTTTGATGTGTTCTTTGCGGAGCGGTTGCTTGAGGAGGGGGTTGTCTCGCAGGTAGATCTGTCCCACTGAAAGATAATTCGCCGCCCGCCAATAGGCGTCCAGGCGTTCGAGAACGTCGGCCGCGCGCTCCGGCATCGTGGTTGTTTCACTCCCTTGTCGCGTCCCGCCCGTCGCCGCGAGGCATCCGGGAGCGTCCTCCTCGAACTGAAAGTGCCCCGCGAGATCCCGGCGTTCCCGGAAAGTAACCTCGCCTCCGGGCCGCCACGCCGTCGGCGCCGATGGCCGCGCGAGCGTAGCCAGCCTCGCCGTTTTTGACCATGATCGTCAAACAGAAGCCTCTCGGCAATGCCAATCGACGCGGTTCCGCCTCGCGGCCGCGAGGTCGGCGCGGTTACCCCGTCAGGATCGGAACTTCCCGCCAGGCCTCGGCATCCTCGTCGCGCCACCAGGCGCGGGGCTGGCCGGGGCGACCCTCGTAAAGCGGCGTGATCCAATAGACCCACCCCGGAAAAGCTGAGGCGGCGTCACGCGCCGAGGGCTCCGGCGGAGCGTCCGGATGGCTGTGAAAGACCCCCAGAACCCGGAGGCCGGCCGCCTCAGCCTGCCGCTCCGCCCGCTCATAAACCTCCCGGCCGATCGCGTAGCCATGATTCGGGTCCTCGGCGTCCTCGTTGGCGGCGGGGAGGATGCGCCGGACGCGAAGGACTTCCCCCTCAACCGATCCCAAGAGCAGTCCGCACGCCTCGCGGGGATAAACCCCTTCGGCCTGGTGGAGCAAGTCCGCCAGGCCGGGGCCTGAGATCAGCAACTGGCGGGGAGGGTCCAAGCCGGACTCGGGCTCCACGGTCACGTTCCCGCCCGCCTCCCGGCGCGCGCACCGGGCGTTTCCCCCCATTGAATCACGAGTCGCAACCCCGCGCCACCCCGCGCCTTCCCGCCTCTCTCTCTCTCCTTCTCCCTCAGATCAACGGCCCCCCCCGCCAGCCCACGCCGAACCGGGCTTCGGCCTTCGCCCCCTTACTCGATGACGTTCTTCTCCACCGGCTCGACCATCACCTGGATTTGCTCCAGCCACCGGCGGGCCGCCTCGACCTGCTCCTCCGAGCCTTCCATCTCCAGGGCCACCAACCCGATCTCGTGACTCACCGACGCCGACCGGATGTTCGGGATCACGTCAAAGTTCCTGGAAAGCTCCCACATGACCGGGCGCTTGATGAGCGCCTGAGGAAACGTGAGGTAGAATTTCTTCTTCACATTCGAGGGGTCCCCCAGCGTCACGCCGCCGGCGATGGCCGGCACGATCGAGACCTTGTCCCCCTCCTTGATCGGCGTCTCCAGATTATCCAGAAACCGGATGTCCTCGTCGTTCAAATAGATGTTTACGAACCGCCGCAGCTTGCCTTCCTCGTCCAACAACCTCCGCGCCAGCCCCGCGAACCGGCGGTCCAGGTCGGCGATCAGCTCGCGCGCCGTCGCCCCCTGGGCCGTCACTTCGGCCTGACCCCCCGTCAGATTCTGCAGAGGTTGCGGAATGCGCACGGCGACGGCCATGGCCTCAATCCTTCCCTTTCTGAATCCAAAGTTCCACCACCCGATCCTCCAGCGCGCGTTCGCCCAGAATCCGATGGCCTTCGTCCCGGACCGACCGCGTCACGTTATGGTAGGACTCCCCCAGCCGGATCTTAACCGCCAGCACCTCCCCGGCGGCCATCTCCTCCAACTGGAGCTTCGTCCGCACGTAGGTCATCGGGCAGACGTAACCCGTAATGTCCAGCCGATGGCGCGCCTCCATCCCCGGCCGCGCCGTCGGAGACGGCTCCGGATTCATCCCTCCACCTCGCGACAGGCCAGCGCCTCGAACTCCTCCAGGCGGGCCCCGATGTGGCGCGGCTCCGGCAGGCGTCCCTGCAGGGCCTCTTGCGTCTTGAGCCCGTTGCCGGTGATAGCCAGCGCGATCGACTCCTCGGGCCGGATCCGCCCCTGCGCCAGCAGCTTCCGCAGCACGCCCAGCGTCACGCCGCCGGCCGTCTCGGTGAATATCCCTTCGGTCTCGGCCAGCAGCCGGATCGAATCCAGAATCTCCTCGTCGCTCACGTCCTCCCCGCCGCCGCCGGTCTCCTTCATCACCTTATACGCATAATACCCGTCGGCCGGGTTCCCGATGGCCAGGCTCTTGGCGATCGTCCGCGGGACCTTCACCGGCCGGATCAGGTCCGTCCCGGCCTTGACCGCCGCCGTGATCGGATTGCACCCGGCGGCCTGCGCCCCCCAGCAGCGCGCCGGCGTCTCCTCCACCAGCCGCAGCCGCCGCAATTCGCCGTAGGCCTTGGCGTACTTGGTGATCAGCGAGCCCCCGGCCATCGGCACGATCGTGTGCCGCGGCAGCCGCCAGCCGAGCTGCTCCGCCAGCTCGAGCGCCATCGTCTTGGACCCCTCGGCATAAAACGGCCTCAGGTTGATGTTGGCGAACGCCCACGGATACTTATTGGCGATCTCCGAGCAGAGCCGGTTGACCTCGTCGTAGGTGCCGTGGATCGCCACGATCGTCGCCCCATAGACGAGCGAGCCCACGATTTTCCCCTGTTCCAGATCGGCCGGAATGAAGACGAAAACCTTGAGGCCCGCCGAGGCCCCCAACGCCGCCACCGAATTGGCCAGGTTCCCCGTCGAGGCGCAGGCCGCCACGCTGAAGCCGAACTCCTGCGCTTTGGAGAGCGCCACGGCCACCACCCGGTCCTTGAACGACAACGTCGGATAATTCACCGCGTCGTTCTTGATGTACAGCTCCTTGACCCCCAGCGCCCGCCCCAGACTCTCGGCGCGCACCAGCGGCGTGAACCCGACCTGCGCGCCGACCGTCGGCGGCCCCGAAAGCGGCATCAGCTCGGCGTAGCGCCACATCGTCATCGGCCGCCGCGCGATCGTCTCTCGGCTCAGCCGCCGCCCGATCTCCTCGTAGTCGTAGTCGATCTCCAGCGGGCCGAAACAAAATCCGCAGACGTGTTGCGGCGCGATCTCGTATCGCTCGCCGCATTCGCGGCATCGCAACCCTTTGACCGTCGCCGCCTCCGTGGCCGAAGTCACCACCGCCGGAGTTGCCATGCTCGATTCCCTTCGCCTGCCCGATCGCCTTCCGGGCGTCCATCGGGCGTCAAAAAGTCGTTCACTATAGTGAACTCACCCCAATCGCGCAAGGAAAAATATCTTTCCCCTGACGGCCCGCCTGTTCAGCCATGGCATATTGATTTAACTTTAGTTAATCTAATGATCTCCTCGTCTCTTCGCTCGCCCCTTGCGGTTTAATATATGAAACCGGAAAACCTCAGGCCCCACCTCGCCTCCAACCGGACCCGCCTCCCGCCCGCGCTTCGGTAATCCTCACCGCTGCTCGGCGTCCTCCGCGTCTCCGCAGTGAAGAATTCCCCTGGCCCCAACCGGGCGCGCTCCCTCAATTCTGTCCATCCCCCCCCTTTCTGGTGTAGGATCGCCCGGCGGTGGCTTGCGACGCCGGCCCGCGGCCCCCCCCGGCTCAGCCTTACCGCCCCCCTCAAAAACGCGATGTTCGCCCGCCGTGCGCTTTACCGCCGCCCCTCCCCGCCGAAACGGCCGCCTCGGCTGGGCCGCTGGCTTCTGGGCCTCGGCTTGGCGATGATGCTGATCATGGGCGGAGCGGCCTTCATCGGCGTCAGCTACGTCCAACGGCTCCGAGCCCTGCTGATCGAAGTGCACGACCTTTATCGCGATCTGGAGATGCGCTGGGCCTTTGAGCCTCCGGCGTCCGATGGTCCGGCCCCCTCCGAGCGGCTGGACGCTTATCTTCGAGCCCGTCGCGCGCTGCTGGCCCCGATCGACCCGCGGGACGACGCCCGCGCCGAAGGCCTGCTCGCCTCCCGACAAATGAGCTCCCTGCGTCTCGTTCCGTTCCTCTACGCCTTCGCCCCTCGGGTCCGGGTCGCCGCGCGCGCCCATGCCGAGGCCCTCGCTCGCGAGCAGATGAGCCCCCGGGAGTATCTCTGGCTGCACGGCTGGGCGGTCGCCAGCCTGTGGGAAACCGCCCCCGAGACTGAGAGCGTCCGGGAGTTCGCGCGCCTGGAGCGCCGGCTTGAACCGCGCCGGACCGAGGGCCGGCCCTACGGCCCCATCCAGGACCGCCTGCGCGCCGCCTACGCCGAGTTCCCCCCCGTCGAGCGCGGGCGGCTCGCCGATTTCGACGCCGGCGGGACGCTCGGCCGCCTGACCGATCTCCTCGCCGCCGATCCCCATCGGGCCGCTGATATTCTGAAGGCCATCGCCTCCGGCGGGCCTCAGACCGCCGGGGCCCGCCGCGAGACCGCCGCCCCATGAAAGCCGCCGTCGAGCCCGGCCCGATCCGCCGCCGCGGCCGTCGCCGCGGCCCCGGCAAGTGGTATTACATTTTCCTCGCCGTCGTCGGCGTCGGGACGCTTTCGGCCTCCACCGCCGTCGGTCTCCTGGTCGGTTACGTCAACAGCCTTCCCCCCATCGACCGGTTGGAGCATTACGACCCGCCGGAGGTGAGCCTCGTTTACGACCGGACGGGCGCGCGCGTCATCGGCCAATTCTCCGCCGAACGCCGGCAGGTCATCCCGGTCGAAAAAATCCCCGAGCAGCTCAAGCGGGCCGTTCTCGCCATCGAGGACGAGCGCTTTTATGATCACTTCGGCATCGATCCCCGCGCCGTCGTCCGCAGCCTCCTCGTCAATTACCGAACCGGCTCCCGCCGCCAGGGCGCCAGCACGATCACCATGCAGTTGCCGCGCAATATCCTGCCCGAGCGCGTCGGGCGCGAAAAAACGTGGCATCGCAAGATCGACGAGGTGTTTCTCACCTTTCAGATCGAGCGTCGCTACTCCAAGGATCAGATCCTTGAATTCTATCTCAATCACATCTTCATGGGTCGCAATTCCTACGGCCTTTACGCCGCCGCCGAAACTTACTTCAGCAAAACCCCGGACGAACTCAACCTGGCCGAATGCGCCACGCTCGCCGCCATCCCCAAGGCCCCTTCCATCTATAACCCCCTGGCCGACCCCGAACGCGCCCGCCAGCGCCGGGATCTCATTCTGGATCGCATGCGCGCCCTCGGCTGGATCGACGACGCCGCTTATGAAACCGCCGTCGCCTCCCCGCTCGCGACGCGCCCGGCCCCCCCCCGCGTCAACGCCGCCCAGAGCGAGTTCCCTTATTTCGTCGATGGGCTCGAACGCGATCTCGCGGCCCAGTATCAGATCACCCGGCGCGAACTCGAACGCCAGGGCCTGCGCATCTATGCCGCCGTCGACCCCGCCGTCCAGCGCATCGCCGAAGAAGAACTGGCCGCCGGGCTTCTCCAGGCCGAGCGCCAGTGGCAGACCCGCAAGACCGAGCGCTTCTGGGAAGAGGCGCGCGACCTGGGCCCTCCCGCCGTCGGGCAGACGCGCCTGGCGCGCGTCACGGCGCTGACCCCCGAAGCCGCCGAGATCGAGCTGGACGGCTACGTGGGCCGCATCGAGCTGCCCGCCCGCCTGCCGTATCACGAGCCGGAGAACGTGCTCAAGGTCGGCGGCCGGCTGGACGTGACGCTCGCGTCGGTCAACCACGTCCGCCGGAAGCTCGAAGCGCGCCTGGGGGACACGGCGCGCCTCAAGGGCGCCGTCGTCGTCCTGGACGCCCAGACGGCCGAGGTGCTCGCCCTCGTCGGCGGCCACGATTTCCGCGACGCCGAAGAAGGAGGCCAGTTCAATCGCGCCATGCAGGGAGGCCGCCCGGCGGGTTCGACCGTCAAGCCGTTCTTCTATGCCGCCGCGCTCAGCCGGGGCTTCGCCCCCAATGACCTGATCATTGACGAGCCGGTGATCTATGGGGCCCTGCCGCGGCTGTATCGCCCGCGCAATTACGAAAATCGTTTCTTCGGCCCGACGACGCTGCTGACGGCGCTGGAGCACTCCCGCAACGTCGTCACCGTGCGCCTCTTCGAGACCGTCGGCGTCAAGCGCGCCCTCGCCGAGGTCGTCCGCTTCGACCCCGAGCCGACCAAGGCCGCCTGGAACGGCAAGTTCCGCCCGGAGCTGCCCGTCTGCCTGGGAACGGTCGATATGTCCCCCCTGGAGCTCGCCTCGGCTTATCTGGTTTTCGTCAATCAGGGCGTCGCCCGTCGGCCTCAGTTCTTCATCCGCATCGCCGACGCGCAGGGCCGCGCCCTCTATAGCCCCCGCCGTCAGGAGCAACTTATTCTCGATGAGGCCGTCGCCGCTCAGATGGTCTACATGCTGCGTCAGGTGGTTCTGAACGGCACCGGCAAGCTCCCGATCGGCGATCGCTTCCCCGAGGGGCTCTATCCCCCGATCGCCGGCAAAACCGGCACCACGGACAACACGACCGACGCCTGGTTCGTCGGCTTCACGCCTGACCTCGTGATCGTCGTCTACATCGGCTACGACGCCCCGCGGACGCTCGGGCCGCAAATGACCGGCGGCCGCGTCGCGGGCCCCATCTGGGCCAACGTCTTCGAGCGCGTCCACGCCCTGCGCGACGAGTGGCGCATGAGCTTTGCCGCCCCGCTCGGGCTCGATTACGCCGATATCTGCGGCCGGACGGGAAAGCTCGTTTCCGACGTCTGCCGCCGCGGCGGCCACGCCCCGCTTTACCTGAAGACCCCCTTTAAGCGCGGCCAGGCCCCCCGCGAACTCTGCGACGGCACCCCCCGCCCCCCCATCGCCGCCCCCCGCCGCGGCGAAGCCCCCATCCCCGTGGAGAACCTCTTTGGCTTCACCCGCGAGGAACGGTGAGGCAAGCAATCGATCCGCTCCCGGCGCGGTCGATCCGGCG
>CAYXAU010000017.1:25614-74598 GCA_964463045.1 uncultured Candidatus Sumerlaeota bacterium
GCCGTTCAGCCGGCCCGCGATGATCGCCTCGGCTTCGGTGACGATCCGCTCGATCAGCTCCTTGACCGTCGGCACGTCCCGGATGAGCCCCACGACCTGCCCCGCCGACCAGATGCCGTACTCCAGGTCCCCCCGCTCATAGACGACCCGCCCCTTCTGGCCGGAAACGATCTCGGCGATGTCCTCGAACCGCGCCCCCGGGCGCGATTCAATCTCGTGCACCTGCGTTGCCACGCCGTTCCGGAACACCCGCGCCGTGTTCCGGAATGGACGGAAAATCAATTGCGTGTCCCGCTCGGTCGCCTCCACCAGCGCCCGCTTGACGCTCTCGTGGATCGGCGCCTCCTGCGTCGCCAGAAACCGCGTCCCCATGTTCATCGCCTCGGCCCCCAGCGCCAGCGCCGCCACCAGCCCCCGCGCGTCCCCAAACCCCCCCGAGGCGATGAGCGGAATCTTCACCGCGTCGGCCGTGCACGGCAGCAGGATGAGCGACGGCACGTCGTCCTCCCCCGGATGCCCCGCGCATTCAAAACCGTCGATGCTCACCACGTCGCACCCGATCCGCTCGGCCTTGAGCGCGTGCCGCACCGACGTGCACTTATGAATCACCTTCACCCCGGCCGCCTTCAGCTTCGGCAGATACGGCTCCGGGTTCCGCCCCGCCGTCTCCACGAACTTGATCCCGCTGTCGATGATCACGTCCATGTAAGCGTCGTAATTGACCGGCTTGAGCGTCGGCAGGATCGTCAGGTTCACCCCGAAGGGCTTATCCGTCATCTCCCGCACGCGCCCGATCTCGCGCGCCAGCTCCTCCGGCGTCGGCTGCGTCAGCGCCGTCAGGAACCCCATCGCCCCGGCCTCGGCCACGGCCGCCACCAGCCCCGCTCGCCCGACCCATTGCATCCCCCCCTGGACGATCGGGTGCTCTACCCCGAACATTTCCGTCAGTCGCGTCTTGAACATGGATTCCACCTTCGCCCCCACGTCTCGCCCTGGGCCGGACCCGCCCCCCGGGGCCGGGCCGAAGGCACCCTACCCTAGCCCATCGCCCCCGGAGTTTCCATTGGCGGGCCCGAGCGGGGAAGACTCACCCCGGGGACGCCGAGAACACCAAGAAGTGACAGAAGGCGCGGCATTCATCTAGGCGTTCGAGATCGGCGCCCGGCTCAACGCCGCCAGGCATGCGCGCAGTTCTTCGGAAACCCGCACCTCATAGGGCTCCGGCGCCGGCTCCAAACCCCTCAAAGCTTCCGGCAGCGCCGCCAGCGACCGCCGAGCCGTCTCGCGCGCCTCGGCCAGGCTCGCTCGCCCCGCGGGCAACCGCTCCCCAGCGCTCATCACCGGCCTCAGCAGCGGCTCCCCCGGCTGAATCTCCCCGGCCCGCCCGATCACGTCGCCGGCCATCCGACCCTCCCGCGTCCGCCGCCAGACTTGTTTGCGCCCCGGATAAAGCACCTTGCCGGAGGAGAGCTTGTAGGTCGGCCGCCCGTCGTATTCAACGAGCTTGTAAGCCATGTCCAGATCCGGAGCGTCCTCAGCGACCGCCAGCCGCGTCCCCACGCCGAATCCGTCGATCGGCGCCTCCCGCCTGATCAGCTCGGCGATGGCGTATTCGTCCAGCGCGCTGGAGGCGAAAATCCCCACCTCCGTCAATCCCGCCTCGTCCAGCAATCGCCGCGTCTGATGCGCCAGCGCGGCCAGATCGCCCGAATCCAGCCGCACGGCCCGGACCCGAAATCCATCCCCCAGCCGCCGTTTCAGATCGATGACCCCCCGGACGCCTTCCAGCGAATCATAGGTATCGACCAGGAGCGTGCTGCCCGGATACAACGCCGCGAAGCGCTCGAACGCCTCCGTCTCGGCGGCATGCGCTTGGATGTAACTGTGGGCCATCGTCCCGTAGGTGGGGATGCCGTAGCGCAAGCCGGCCAGAACGTTGGAGGTGCCGTCGGCGCCCGCCAGCCAGGCCGCCCGCGCCACGATGAGCGCCGCCTCCACCCCATGGGCGCGCCGCGCCCCGAAATCGACGACCCGCCGCCCCGCCGCGGCCAGCACGACCCGCGCCGCTTTGCTCGCCGCCACCGTCCCCACGTGAATCTGGTTCAGCACGAACGTCTCGACCAATTGCGCCTCGATGATGGGCGCCTCCACCCTCAGAATCGGCTCCCCGGCAAAAACGACGGTCCCCTCGGGGACGGCCTCCACGTCGCCCGTGAACCGAAAGGCCGACAGCCGATCGAGGAACGCCTCCGAAAATCGTCCGTCCCGGCGGAGATATTCCCGTTCGTCCGCCGTAAACCGAACGGATTCAAGAAAGTCGAGCACGGGCGCGAGCCCGGCCGCCAGGGCGAAATTGCGCCGGGCCGGCAGCTTGCGGAAATACACCTCGAACGCGGCCCGGCCCGCCATCCCCTCGGCGGCGTACGCCTGCGCCATCGTCAATTCATACAGATCGGTGAAAAGGGCCGAGCCGGAGGCGTCCCCGCCCGGACCCGCCGGCCGCGTCGCGGGATCAGTCGGGCACATCCGTCACGATCGTCGCCCCGGCTTCTTCCATTGTGCGGAGGGCGCGTTCCCCGTCGCCCGCCTGAAGGTTGACCGGCCGCATGGCGGCCTTGAGCACGAAAACGTCAAAACCGGCCTCCAGCGCGTCCAGCACGGTCGCCCGAACACAGATGTCCTGAGCCAGCCCGCCGACCCACAACCGGCGAAGCCCCTGGTCCCAGAGTTCACCGGCCAGATGGGGACGCTGAAAGGCCGAGTACTGCTCATGATCCGGATGTTCCCCTTTGCTGATGACCTCAACCTCCGGAGGCAACTCCAGGTGCGGATGAAATTGCGCCCCCTCGCTCCCCTGAACGCAGTGCGCCGGCCAGGGGCCGCCGCGTTCCTTGAAGCTAATGTGATTGGCCGGGTGCCAGTCGCGCGTCACCAGGATCGGGCGCTCGGCGTTCCGCGCCGTCCGAATCCACCGATTCAGCGGCCCGATGATCTCGTCCCCTTCCGGCACGGGCACCTTTCCGCCGGGGAAAAAATCCACTTGCGGGTCCACGATTATCAGGGCGTCGCCGGGCTCGAGCCGCACAGGGGCCATTAGCTTCGTCCCCCTGGTTTCCACTCCACGTTCATACCGATCGCTCCCTTATACCGGCCGCCCGTCCCGCTGTCGAGATCGACGCCGCGGCCCCCCGCCGGACCCACCCCCCGCCAGCCCCGCCGCCATCGCCCGGAGCAGCGCCCCATTAGCCGGCGGCATGGCCAGCTCGCTCAGCCGCTCCAGCCGGACCCACCTCACCCTCCCGCGCGGGCCCGCCGGCGCCGCGGCCCCGTCGGCCAGCTCGCAAAGAACGGCGTGCAGCCGCACGGTCCGGTTCCGATAGCGATGTTCCGTCACGGCCAGCACCCGGCCGGGCGCGACCTCCCAGCCGATCTCTTCCCGGCATTCCCGCGCCGCGGCCTCCTCCGGCGTCTCGCCGCGGGCCATCTTGCCTCCGGGAAACTCCCAAAGACCGGCCAGGGCGTCCTCGCCGCCGCGCCGGGTCACCAGCACCTTTCCCGCCCGCGCGATCACGGCCAGCGCCACGTCCACACGGGCTCTTCCCCGAGCGCCTCGTTCCGCCTCGCGGGGAGGTGCCCCATCCTCGGTTGTCGAAGCGCCCACAGTTGCCATCCGGACCACGCGGCGGGCCCTACGACGCGCCGGCTCAGGTTAAGCCTGCCCCCCGGGCCCAAGACCGTCAAGCGCCCTTGGCGGGGGCGATGGCCGCTTGACGCTCCGCGCGCCGAGGGCCGATGATCCAGCGGCCACGGGGCGTCCCGGCCGACGTCCGCCGCCCCGACCGGCGCCCGGGGTCCTATGCCAACGGAAGAACCCGCCCCCTATCCTGCCCCCTCGGCCCCCGCCTCCGGAGCCTCCGCCGATCGGGAAGGCGTGACCGTCGTCATCCCCGTCTTCAACGAGGCCGAGGCGGTCGGCCCCACGCTTCAGGGGCTCAAGGCGGCGATCGAGACGACCGGCCGGTCCTTTGAGTTGATCCTCGTTGACGACGGCTCGACCGATGGAACGCTTGAAGCCGCCGGCGGAACCGGCGTCCCCTTCCGCGCGATCCGCCACTCGACCAACCGGGGTTACGGCGCCGCCGTCAAAACCGGCCTCCGCCATGCCGTCCACCCCTGGATCCTCATCATCGACGCCGACGGAAGCTACCCCCCGGAGGAGGCCCCGCGCCTGCTCCAGGCCGCCGAGGACGAGACCGTCGCCATGGTCGTCGGCCGCCGCCGCCAGAGCCGCGCCACCGACGGCCCGGCCCGCCTTCTCGGCAAACGCATCGTCTCGGCGCTGGCCAATTACCTGGCGGGCACGTCGCTGCCCGACCTGAACTCCGGCCTCCGGCTGATGCGCCGGGCCGACGTCGAACGCTTTCGCCCCCTCCTGC
Source organism: uncultured Candidatus Sumerlaeota bacterium (assembly GCA_964463045.1). Classification (GTDB taxonomy): domain Bacteria; phylum Sumerlaeota; class Sumerlaeia; order MVZB01; family JAJFLK01; genus CAYXAU01. The sequence continues at coordinate 30,051 of CAYXAU010000017.1, forward strand.
CGGATGGGTTCAGCCTGACCACTTCGATCACGCTCGCCTTGCACGGCTCCGGCGCCGCGGTCACGTACGTTCCCATTCAGTATCGCCCGCGGCTCGGCCACAGCAAAATCCGCCCTCTGCGCGACATGGCCGGCTTCATCGCCCTGATCGCGCGCATCATGATCTATTTCAACCCCCTCAAAGTGTTTCTGCCGCTCGCCGGGGGTTTGATCGCCGCCGCCCTGGCGACCGTGATCCTGAGCAAAACGCTCGGCGGGCAGGTGATGGACGTGACGGCGCTTTTTCTGTTTGTCGGCGGCCTCCAGATGTTGCTCATCGGCCTCCTCGCCGACCTCATCCTCAAACTCCACGGCCTGCGGCGATGAATGAACCCGAATCATCCGCCTCCAAGACGCAAAGATACCAAGAAATTACAAGATGACGCGCTGAATACCATCCCTGATGAGAGGCACGTTAAAATTGATCAAGAGCGCCGGCCTCAGGCCCGTCAGCTTGAGGTGGGTCAGCGCCTGAGCTCGATGCACGGGAAGAAGCCGTTCGACCGCCTTGAACTCGACGATAACCCTTTCTTCGACCAGCAAGTCAATTCGCAGCCCGGCGTCGATCCGAAGACTATCATAGAGGACCGGAAGCGTCCGTTGCTGATCGAACCGAAGGCCGCGCTTGTTACGCTCATGCGCCAAACACGCCTCATATACGGATGCTAACAGGCTAGGGCGCGGCCCCGAATGAACGGCGGAGGCGGCGTCAACGACCTGCCGCGCCACGTCATCGATTTCGCGCGGAATCGGTTCCCTCAAAAGCCCTTCCTCCCTTTCGGGAAATCGCAGATCCCGATGTTCCTCTGACTCCTCTGCCGCGCGCCTTGGTGTCTTGATGGTTGTAATTATGCCCCGTGCATCCGCACCGCGGCCTCAAATCAGCAGTGTGGCCGCGACGCGCAGGTCCGAACGATCCTCATCGCGTTCTTCACCCGACAAAGTCGAGGTCACCCTAGCGAGGCGAACGATTCGATCGAGGGCGGACCCGCCGCGGCTTGGCTCCGGCCGTCTCGGCCCGCAGAATCGCCCCCTCGGCGGCGTTGGTCACCAGCCGCTGATAACGCGCGAGCCAACCGAAGTCCATCCGCCGCGCCGGCGGCCGCCACGCCCGGCGTCGCCGCCCCAGTTCGGCCCCGCTTAGCCGCGCGTTCAGCCGCCGGCCCGGAATATCAATCTCAATCACGTCGCCCGGCTTGAGAAGCGCCAGCGGCCCCCCCTCGGCCGCCTCCGGGCTCACGTGACCGATACACGCCCCGGCCGTCCCGCCGCTAAACCGCCCGTCGGTCACGAGCGCCACCGAACGGCCGAGCCCCATGCCTTTGATGTAACTCGTCGGCGAAAGCATCTCCTGCATCCCCGGCCCCCCCCGCGGCCCCTCGTACCGGATCACCACCACGTCGCCCGCCTTGACCTGCCCGCCGAGAATCCCCTCGCACGCGGCCTCCTGACTGTCATAGATCACCGCCGGCCCGGCATGCACGAGCATCCCCGGCTCCACGCCGGCCGTCTTGACGACGCTCCCCTGCGGGGCGAGGTTCCCATACAGAATTGCCAGCCCCCCCTCCGGCGAGAACGCCCGCTCCACCTCGCGGATGCAATCCCACGGGTCGAAGCCGTCGGCGGCCTCCACGCACGGATTGACCGCCACGGCCACGCCCCCGCCGGCCTCACGCGCGGCTCGGCCCGGCGCGCGGCCCCCCGCCGCCAGCAGCTCCCGACGCACGGCCGTCACGTCCTTCCCGCTCCCCCGGGCCCCCTCGACGTAGAGCCCGATCGCGGCTTCGCTGACCGTCTCGCCCCGGGCGTCATGGGCCGCGATGTTCTCCCCCAGCGTCTCCCCCGTCACGGTCAGGACGTCGGTTTTGAGCAACCCCGGCTTGCCACGGGCCAGGCTGCCCAGAATGGTGTGTATCCCCCCCGCGCGGTGAACGTCCTGGACGTGATACATCCGGCCTTCAGGCGTCGTCGAGGGGGATACTTTGCAAATGTTGGGGGTTATCGACGACAAACGATTGATCCGCCCGATGTCATATTCGACCCCCGCCTCGCGCGCGATGGCTAACAGATGCAGCAACGTATTGGTCGAGCCTCCCATCGCCATGTCGAGCGCCATGGCGTTGTCAATCGCCTCCAGCGTCGCGATCTCCCGCGGCTTCAGATCGCGCCGGACCAGCTCGAGGACCTGCCGCGCCGCCGCCTCATAGAGCCGCATCCGCTCCGGCGACGTGGCCAGCGTCGTCCCGTTGCCGGGGAGCGCCATCCCGAGCGCCTCGCACAGGCAGTTCATCGAGTTGGCCGTGAACATGCCGGAGCAGGAGCCGCACGTCGGGCAGGCGTTCCGCTCCACGTCGGCGAAATCCTCCTCGCTGATGGCGCCGATCTGGCGCTGCCCGACCGCATAGAAGGCGTCGATCAGATCGGCCCGCCGCCCCGTGCGCGTCTGCCCGGCTTCCATCGGCCCCCCGCTGACGAACACCGTCGGGATGTTCACCCGCATGGCCCCCATGAGCATCCCCGGCACGATCTTGTCGCAGTTGGGCACGCAGATAAGCCCGTCGAACCAATGGGCGCGGATCATCGTCTCCAGCGAATCGGCGATCAGCTCCCGCGACGGCAGCGAATACTTCATCCCCTCGTGACCCATGGCGATCCCGTCGTCCACGCCGATCGTGTTGAACACGAACGGCACGCCGCCGGCCTCCCGCACGGCCGCCTTCAAGAACTCCCCGACGGCGTTCAGATGGACGTGGCCCGGAATGATGTCCACGTAGCTGTTGGCGATGGCGATGAAGGGTTTCCCCCAATCGGCCTCGCCGACCCCGGCGGCCCGCAAGAGCGCCCGATGCGGCGCGCGCTCGGCCCCCCGCTTGATCATGTCGGATCGCATCGCCTCGCCCTCCTCCTTGAAATCGGCCCCTCGTCCGCTCCGCTCATCTTACGTCCCGCTCCCCCGGCCGCTCAATCAGTTCCAGTCGCTCCCCATCGTATCGATACCGCAGCCGCTCCCCCGCCTTAAGATTGACGGCGGCCCGGACCGTCGGCCCCGGCGGCGCGTGGACGGCAATCTCGTGCGCGCCGGCCGGGATAAACCGATTGCTCCCCCGCAGCGTGAGCCGCTCGTCCAGCAGCGCCCGCCCCTCGGGCGCCACCTCCAACCCCTCGATCTCGATCACGCCGTAGCCCCGCCGGGGGAACTCCGAGAAGACGACCGGCCGGACGAGGAACAACCCAACGTTCACCCCCAGAGCCAGCCCGACCCACAGGACCCGGCCCCGGCTCTCCCAGACGTATCCGGCGAAGGCCACCACGGCCACGATCCAGGCAAAGGCGAACAGGTCGAAATCCGCCTCCCCCGCCTGAGCCCTCCAGACGAACGAAAAGACGAGAAAACAGGCCAGATAGGCCGCCAGATAAACGGCCCGCCGCTGCCGCCCATGGGTCAGGAGCCCAACGGGACCCAGAACCGCCGCCACCCCGGCGTTCCAGAAGGCGAACTTCGCGTCCAGCCGCCAGTCCGGGTCATGCAGGATCAACCAGGGCCGCCGCAGCATCTCCGAGGGAGGATGCGTGAAATTGTAATCCCGGAAGCCATAGCCGTGGCCCAGCCGCGAGAACGCCATCCAGACGGCGGCAAACGCCCCCGCCCCGACCAACAGCCGCGCCCATTGGGGCCACCCGAGTCCACGACGCCGCACCTCGGCCACCATCACGAGCGCGAGCGCCGGCAGGGCGAAGAGGATGACCAAGTGAAAGGCCATCGTCAGGGCGAACGTCGCCAGCACGGCGCTGACGGGCCAACGGCCCTGGAGCGACCGCTCGATCGCCAGCAGGTGCAGGAGAAACGCCGCCGCCGGCACCGCGTAGATTTCAATGTGACCATAGAAGATCGTCGTGAAGCCCGCCGTGCCGGCCAGCAGGAGCGACCATCCCCACCCGCGATGGCCCGCATAAAGCCGCCAAAGAGCCACCAGCGCGAGCGCGCCCCCCAGACACGAGGTGAAATTGAGCGCCAGCCGGGGCGTCCAGCCCCCGACCTCGTGGCCCACACGGTAGGTCAACTGCGCCAGCGCGAACGACAGCATCTGGCGTTTTCGGAACCACACCCCCCCGTCAATGTCCCGCTCCCAATACTCCGAATCCCCGCCCGTAAACTGGTTCGAGCGCCAGAACCAGAACCACGCAAACCCAGCCACGGCCAGAACGATCCCGAACACCCACGGCCGTCGGCAGGCCCACCCTGGCCGGCGATCCTGCGGCATCACGAGGCGAGTCCGTGGTTGTCCAATTCCGTGCCTGTCCAGCGGGGGTCTCCTCCTCCAGCGTCCCCGCCTTCGGCCACATTCACGGGAGCCCGAAAAAACGGCCAAAATCCAGGTAGGGGACTCGTTCCCCAGGGGCTGCTCCGGCCGACGCCTCATCGAGTCGCGCCAAGCCCGAGGCCTTGGCAAGTGCGAACGCTTGATGTGACCCTTGGTCCATCATCGGAGCAATTTGAGGGAGGCCAGCCTCTGTAACCCAATCTTGCTTTACGCGGACAAATGATGTAATATTTACCTGCTTGTCGATCGGCGCCCCCACCACCGCCACCGACCACGGAAGCTCAACCTCGGCCGCCCCCTGCATCTTGAGCAATGCGGCCCGCACATACACAACCGCCGTCACGAACACCGAAACCGGATTCCCCGGCAGCCCGAAGCAGAGCGTCCCGCCCCGCCGCGCGAAAAATAGGGGCTGACCCGGCCGCTGGCGGACCTTCCAGAAAATCTCCCGCGCGCCCAACTCAAGCAGCCCGGGCCGGACCAAGTCCCGGCTCCCCATCGAGACCCCTCCCGTCGTCACCAGAACATCAAAGGTCAGCCCTCGCTCCAGGGCCTCGCGCGTCGTCTCCGGGGCATCAGCCACGACCGGCTCGACGTGCGCCTCCGCCCCCCAGGCGGCCAACATCGGCTCCAAGGCGAAGCGCGAGGAGTTATAGATCTGCCCGGCGGCGAGCCGTTCCCCCGGCTCCGCGAGCTCATTCCCCGTCGCCATCAGGCAAACTCGTGGCCTGCGCCGGACCGGAATCTCCGCCATCCCGACCGAGGCCACAACGGCCAACCCCCGGGGGTCCAGGCGCGTCCCTGGCTCCAACAACCGCTTCCCGGCCGGATAATCTTCCCCCGCCCGCCGGATGTGTTGGCCCGGCGCGACCGGTTCCCGCAACCGGGCTCGGCCGCCGGCCACCTCCACGCGCTCGATCGGGGCGACGCCGTCGGCCCCGATGGGGAGCGGCGCCCCGGTGTTGATCCGGACCGTGTGGCCGGGCGAAAGCCGCCGCTCACGTCCGTCCCCGGCGGCGACCTCCTCAAGAATCTCCAACTCCACCGGCGAGGCGCCCCTGGCGCCGGCCACGTCCTCGGCCCGGAGGGCAAAGCCGTCCATCGCCGAAGTGTCAAAGGGGGGCGAATCGCGCGGCGCGGCGATGGCGCGGGCCAGAACCCGTCCCAACCCATGGCGCAGCCCCACCCGCTGCTCCGGCAGCCGCTCCGCCTCGGCCAGCACCCGCCGCAACGCCTCCTCAACGCTTATCGGATCCGTTCGCATCGCTTTCTCAACACTCTCATTTTCGGGTTCCCCGTGCTCACCGGCAACGGAATACCTTCGCGTGCGACCTTTCCTTACTGCGCCCGAAGGGGCCCCCCCTTTAACCCGGGAGCCCGACGCACTCCCGGCCGGCAAGCCAAACCCTTTACCGGCGGCGCCGCGCCGCGTAGGCTCCCGTCCATGTCTGCCGCTTCCCTCCCCGCCTGGCTTCGCTGGGGACTGCTCTGGGCGGTCCTCCTGGCGATCCCGTTGGTTCCCTTCGTCATTCTGGCCCTCTCGACGGATCAGGACCCCTTCGAGCTCTGGCTTCAATCGGCGACCCATCGAGCCGCCGTGGCGGCGATCGCCTTCAGCCTGCTGGCTGCCGACGTCCTCCTCCCCGTCCCGTCGAGCTTTGTCGCCGTCGTCAGCGGGCGCGCGCTCGGCGTCGCCGGCGGCGGCCTCCTGAATTGGGCGGCCATCTCCTTGAGCCACGCCCTCGGCTTCGTGCTCGCCCGCCGATGGGGTCGCCCTTGGGCCGAGCGCTTCGTCGGCGCCAACGGCCTCCGCCGCGCCGCCGACGCCTGGCGGCACGGATCGCTGACCGGCTTGATCCTGACCCGTCCCGTCCCCGTGCTGGCCGAGGTCATGGCCATGTTCGCCGGATTAACCCCGCTGCCCGCCCGCACGTTCGCCCTCATCGTCCTCATCGCCAATCTCCCGCACAGTCTGATCTACGCCTGGGCCGGGGCGCGCCTGGCCGGTCAGGCCTCGGTCACCGGGCTGATCGCGGCCGGCGTCGGCGTCCCGACCGCGGCCTATCTGATCTTCGCCCTCTGGCGCGCGCGCCGGCCGTGATCGCCTTCGCTCCGGCCGCCGGCCCGCCGGCCCGGCCCGAAGGCGATTTCAGACTGTCCCCGCCGACGCCTCTCGATTACAATTAGGCGGCCCATCAGCCGACGAGGACACTCCCCCGGATGGGCGCCGGGGCCTTCGGCTGGGCGGGCCTGGTCCCGACCGCGGGCCCGCGACGAACTCCGAGCCGGCCCGGGATCCGGGGCCGCTCCCACCCTCGGACGATGCATCCTGTCTTGTTCCGCATCGGCGACTTCTATATCGGGACCTATGGCGTCCTGAGCGTCCTGGCCCTTGTGGCGGCCCTGACGGTCGGATTGGCGCTGGGCCGTCGGGCGGGCCTGCCTGCTGACCCGATCTACGACCTTGCCTTTATCGCCCTGGTCTCGGGTTTCCTCGGAGCGCGGCTCCTTTTCATCCTTGTCAACTTCCCCGCTTTCCTGGCCGATCCGCTCTCGATGATTCTTTCGCGAACGGGCTTTGTTTTCCTGGGCGGTCTGGCCCTGGCCGCGGCTGCCTGCGGGGTCTATGTCCGCTGGAAGGCGCTCCCCATGTGGGACGTCGGGGACGTGGCCGGCCCGTCGCTCGCGCTGGCTCATGCCATCGGCCGCGTCGGCTGCTTCTTCGCCGGATGCTGTTACGGCGCCCCCACCGGATCGAGCCTCGGCGTGGCCTTCACCCGCCTGCTTGACCGGCAGGGCCAGACGATCTTCTCCTTCGCCTACCAGGATCACCTCCAGCGCGGGCTGATCGGGCCCGAAGCGACCGCTTCGCTTCCCGTCCTGCCGACTCAGCTCTTTGAAAGCGCGGCCAATCTGCTCGTCTTCGCCCTCCTCCTTCTCCTCTGGCGTCGGCGGTCCGTCCCCGGCCACATCTTCGCCGTTTACCTGCTCCTCTACGGCGCGGCCCGGTTCGCCCTCGAATTCCTCCGCGGCGACCTGGAGCGTGGGCTCTGGTTCGGCGGTCGGCTCTCCACCTCTCAGCTCCTGAGTCTGGCGCTGATCGTCGTCGGCGCCTGGCTCTGGAATCACCTTCGGCCCAGCCTCGTCGTCCGTCGGCCCAGGGCCGCCCACGGCAAGTGACCACGCCCAGTCCCCCCGATCCTCAGCCCTCTGCCGGCGGCGCGCGACCGCCGGAAAGCGCCGAGCCCATGCCCGGTCCCCCTTCGCTGGCGACTTCGTCGCTCACCGTCCCCCCGCACAGCGCGGCCGACGGCCCGAACGAACCCGCCCGGACGCTCACATCGACCCTCGCCCGTGAACTGGGTGCGGAGGGCGCCCTCGCCGACCGTTTGACCCGGGCCCTGGTGGTCTTGCGTCAAGTTATCGGCGCTGACGCTTGCAGTGTGTACCGACTGGTCGAGCCGACGGGCGATTTGGTCCTCGCCGCCACCGTCGGCCTGGCCAGTGAGCGGGTTGAGAAAGTGATCCTGCGCAAGGGAGAAGGCTTGACTGGCCTTGTTGTCCGTTCCAAGAAACCCGTGGCGGTCCGCGATGGCCCTTCTCATCCCAGTTTCCGCTACGTTCCTGAGATCCGGGAGGAGGCCTTCCACTCCTATCTGGGCCTCCCTTTGCTCCTCGGACGACGCCCGATCGGGGCGCTGGTGGCCCAGACTGTAAGACCAAGAGACTTTACACGCGAGGACATCGCCCTCGCCGGCGCCGCCGCCCGTCAGATCGCCGCCGCCGCCACCAGCGGCTTCCGCCAGCTCCAACGTGAGATCCCGCTTCCGCCCCCGGAGGTCGAGGCCCCGGCCATCCCTGCGGCCGACTTTGTACGGGCCCGGTCCCTCTCGCCCGGCTGCTTCCTGGGGGCTCCGTGGCCTTTCGACCACGGCCTTCGGCTGGAAACGCTCTTCACCCCCCGGTCGCGCGGGGTGGAGGCGGAGACCGAGGCCATCCGCCGGGCCAATCGCCAGGTCCGCAAGGAGCTCAAGCGCGAGGCCGGAGCCATTACAGGCGCCGAAGGCCAGGCCGTCCTGACCGCTCACGCCGTCATCCTCCGCGACGTTAACCTGGCTGAGGAAGTACTGGACCGAATCCGCAAAGGGGACTCGGCCGCCGAGGCCGTCCGCGCCACCGCCCTTAAGTGGATTCGCCTTCTTGAGCACCAGCCGGACGCCTCCTTCGCCGCCCGCGCCGTCGATTTCCGGGATATTGCCAACCGGCTCCTTCGCGCCCTGGGGCTCCTTGCGGTTCACGCTCACCCCGCCCGCGGCAAGGTCGTCGCGGTCGCCCGCGCCATTCTCCCCGGCGATCTCCTGACCCTCGGGCCGGAACGCCTCGGCGCCCTCGTCCTGACCGATCAGGGCATTCACTCCCATACGGCCATCCTGGCCCGGGCCTACGGCATCCCGGCCGTGCAGATCGAGGAGATCGATCGTCCGGCCATCCTCAACGCCCGCCGCCTCCTGGTCGATGGGGCCGGCCTGCTCCTCATCGACCCCGACTCCCATGCCGCCGTCGAATATATCGAACGCGCTCGCCGCTGGTTCGACTTGCCCGAAGGGGGACCTTCGGAACTTCATGGCCCGGTGAAGACCCGCGACGGTCTCCGGGTCCTCGTCGGCCTGAACGCGGGCCGGCTGGCCGATTTCCGGCAGATCGACGCCTTGGGGCCGGACGACATCGGGCTCTATCGGACGGAAATCCCCTTTATGGCGCGGGCCCGCATGCCGGGCGTCGGCACCCAGACCGCTCACTTCCGTCAAGTGCTTAAGCTTGCCGGAGGCCGACGCGTGACGTTCCGCCTGTTCGACTTCGGCGGCGATAAAACCCCTCCGTGGCTTGCCCTCGAAACCGAATCCAACCCCATGATGGGCGCGCGCAGCCTGAGGCTCCTCCTCAAACGGACCGACCTGCTCCAGCTCCACCTCCGCGCCTTGCTCCAAGCGGCTGATGCCGGGCCGATGGGCATCCTCCTCCCCATGGTCTCCACGCCCGAAGAGCTGCATCTGGCTCTGGACGAACTGCACGCCGTCGGCCGCCAGATTGAGCTTCAGGGCCGCAAGGGCCCCCTCCGAACACCCATCGGCGTCATGATCGAGGTCCCAAGCCTCCTCTTCATGATCCCGGAGCTCGCCCGTTGGGTCGACTTCTTCTGCGTCGGCACCAACGATCTGGTCCAATACCTCATGGCCGCCGACCGCTCCAACGCCGGCGTCGCCCGGCTCTACCAATGGCATCACCCGGCCGTCCTCGGCGCCCTCGATCATCTGCTCCGCCACTGCCAGCGCCATGAGCGCCCCGTCATCGTCTGCGGCGAGATGGCGGCGCACCCCTGGGCCGCCATGATGCTCGTCGGCCTGGGCTATGAGCGCCTCTCGGTCGATGGCAGCGCGATACCCCTCATCAAGTGGACCCTCTTGCAGACGGACGCCCGCATGCTCCGCCGCTTGGCGCAGGCCTCCCTTCAGGCCACCAGCTCGACCGAGGTCCTGGAGCACCTCTACGGAGCCCTCGCCGAAATCCGACGCGAGACCCCACCCTTGGCTCGCAAGCTCGAAAGCTCCCTCGAACGCCTCCGGACCGACGCCTCCTGGTAAAGCAAACAAACTTTACAAGCCTGCAAGACCAGCGAGACTCGCCCACGGGAATTGCCGGCCGGGCGGCCTCGCGTTTACCCTGCCTCTGAGCCGGCCAGCTCGCCGACCGGCCCCAACCCCGCCGATGGACCCCCCGCGACCCAGTGCTCCTTACTCGGCTTGGCTGGATCGAGCCGAGGCCTGGCTGGAGGCTTGGTTCGCCGACCGCCCGACCCGGCCGGGTCCGCCCGACGAGGCCGGGTTGCGGGCGCTCAAGCTCGCCCTGGCCATCCTGGCTCAGATTCTTGCCCAGCGCCGTCTGCTGGAGCGCGCCGCCGGCGCCGACGCCGATGCCCGATGCCCCGAAGTGGCCGCCCTCAGCGAGGCGGACGTTCGTAAGCTCCTGGCTTGGGGAGACCCCCTCGAACCGGGCCCGTCTCCTGAAGAGCCGCTGTAAGGCGGACCTTCCCCTCTTCGCCGAGTTCTTCTTCCCGCGGCTCTGTCGCCTCCCCTGGAGCGCTCTCCATCGTCGCCTGCTGCGCCGGCGTCTGGAGAAGCTTGAGACGCCGTTGCCCGAACGACGCGGAGCGATCGACGTCGTCCTGGCCCCCCGAGGCGCCGCCAAAACGACTCTCCTCTGCCTGGTTTTTCCCCTTCACGCCCTCCTTTATCGACTGGAGGGCTATATCCTGATCCTCTGCGCGACGCAGCGTCAGGCGCGGGCCCGCCTGGCCAATCTGCGCGCGGCCCTGGCGGGCAACCGCCGCCTAGCCGAGGTCTTCGGCGAGGACGTTCCGCTGCCGGGCCGTTCGACGCTGGACTCGATCACGTTAGGGGAAACGCGCCTGGAGGTATTCTCGGCGGGCTCGGAGTTGCGCGGCCTGACGCATGGCCCCTGGCGCCCGACCTGGATCATCCTCGACGACGTCGAATCCGGCCGTCACGTCCACTCCCCCCCTTACCGCGATCGGCTCCATCGCTGGATGCTCGAAGTCATCGAAAACCTCGGCAACGGCTACACGCACATCGATCTCATCGGCACGCTGCTGCATGCCGACGCCCTCCCGGCGCGCCTGCGCGCTCGCCCCGACGTCCAAAGCTCGGTCTGGCGCTCCATTCTCACCGAAGCCGAGCGTCAGGACCTGTGGGAACAATGGCGGCTCCGGCTCGCCGATCCGGCCGACCCGGCTCGCCTGGCCTCGGCCCATCGATTTTTCCTCGAGCGCCAGGCCGAGATGCTCGCCGGGGCCAACGTCCTCTGGCCGGAAAAGGAAAGCTACTATGACCTGCAAGTGATGCGCGCGACCCGCGGGCGCGCCGCCTTCGATCAGGAAAAGCAGAACGAGCCCCCGCCCGAGGGCCGAGCGCTCTTCCCGATCGCGCGGGCGCGAAAATTCACTCGCCTCGCCGATCGGCTCGAAATCGAGCCCCGGCCGGCGCCCGACGCTCTGGCCGAAGCCCCGCGCCGAACGCTTGGGCAATTGCGCCTCTACGGCTTCCTCGACCCGGCGCTCGGCGAGCCGACCGGGGCGCGCCGGGCCGGGGATTTCGCCGCGATCGTCACCGTCGGCGTCGATGATCAAGGCTATCTGTTCGTCCTGGACGCCTGGCTGGAGCGGGTCGGCCCCTCGGCGCAGATCGCCCGCGTCTTTGAACTCTTTGAACGGTGGGGCTTCGCCGAGTTCGGCGTCGAGACCAACGCCTTCCAGAAGCTGCTCCTTGAACCCCTGGAGCGCGAGCGCGCCGTTCGGCGGCTCGCCCGGCGTCCCTGGTCGTTGTCGATCCGGCCCATTCGACACCGCGCCCCCAAGCGTCATCGCATCCTGAGGCTTGAGCCGCTCATCGAGTCCGGCTGGTTGCTCTTCGCCGACGACCTGCCCGAAATCTTCATGCGCCAATTGAGCGATTTTCCCCATGGCCCGCACGACGACGGGCCCGACGCGCTCGCCGCCGCCGTCGAACTGGCCCGCGGGGCTCGGACTCGCCCGGAGCCCGCCCCCGCCGGCCGCCCCCACCCCCCGGGCTTGATTAAACAATTCTGAGTTTCCCTTCGCCCTGAACTCTCCGCCCCGACTCCACGGTTTAAGTGGGCGGCTCAGACGTCGGAGCCGGCCGAGGGGGCGGGGGCGGACTCGGCGGCGTCGGGTTCGTCCTCGACGGCGATGTCGATCGGGGACTCTTTCTGCTCGACCAAACGCCGGGCGAGCTGACGAACCTCCGACAGATTAAGTTTCCCCGTACCGAGGATGGGGAACGCCTCGACGCGGAAGAACATGTTCTTGCGCGGAATCCAGAGATTGGGGAGCCCGGCGTCGGCCAGGTGATTGATGAGATCATCGAGCGCAAGCTCGGCGAGCGTCGTCAGCACGACCAGCCGCTCGCCCCGATAGGGGTCCTCGACCGAGGTAACGGCGAAGACCTGATCGGCGGCCCCGACGGCCCGGTGCAGCTCTTCCTCGATCCGCACGTGGGGGACCATTTCGCCGCCGATCTTGCTGAAGCGCGCCAGGCGATCGGTGATGAGGAGGAAACCGTCTTCGTCGATGAGCCCGATGTCGCCCGTTTCATACCAACCGTCCTTGAGGACGGCGGCGGTCTTTTCCGGCAGGCTGAGATAACCTTTCATGATGTTGGGCCCGCGGACGTGAATCATGCCGGGCCGGCCTTCGGCTAACTCCTCGCCCGTTTCGGGGTCGGTGATCTTGAGGGCGACGCCGGGGACGGGATGCCCGACCGAGCCGCGGCGGTTGCCGATCGTGTGATGCCCCTTCGAGCGATATTCGTCGACGTTGGTCGAGACGACGGGGGCGCACTCGGTCGTGCCGTAGCCTTCGTGCACGTAAACGCCGAATTTCTCCTCGAATCCCTCGGCGACGCGGAGGGGCATTTTTTCGGCGCCGGTGAGGACGAATTCGAGGGAGCGGAATTTCTTCGGCTCCACGCGCCGGATGTATTGTTGCAGGAAGGTAGGCGTCCCGATCAGAACGGTAACACCATACTTTTCCACGAGGTCCCCGATCGCCTTGGCCTCGAGCGGGTTGGGGTGATGGATGACGCCGTAGCCGATGTGCAGCGCGCCCCAGAGGGTCGTCGTGTAACCGAAGGAATGAAAGAAGGGGAGGAAGCCGATGATGCGATCGTCGGGCCAGAGCGAGACGGCCTGCTCAAAGCTTTCGATGTTGGCGCCGACGTTGAAATGCGTGAGCATGACCCCCTTGGGGACGCCCGTCGAGCCGCTGGAGAAGATGACCGTGGCGAGGTCCCCGGCCGCGGGGCGGCCGCGCGCGCCGCAATAACGCTCGAGCAGGCCGATGGGGAGGTATCGCGCGGCGAGCAGCCCGCCGATCATTTCCGTCAGTCGCGGTTTTTGTTTGCGCAGGTCGTCCAGAAAAACGGCCCCACGGGGAGGCTCCTGCCCGAGGCGCTCCAGGAAGATGCGCGCGGTGACAATCGTGCGGAGATTGCATTGCTCGATGCAGTGACGCAGGACCTGCGGCCCGCTCGTGTAATTCAAGTTGACCGTCGTGCGGCCGCTGAGAGTGGCCGCGGCGTTGGCGAGCACGGCTCCGACCGACGGGGGAAGGTAAACGCCGACCATCGTCTGATCGCCCCAGAAGCGGCGGAGCCGCCGGGCCAGCACGATCGCGCCGATGAGCGTCCGGCCGAACTTGAGCGGCTCGGTCGTCGCGTCGGCGACGCAGAACTGCCGCCAGTGTCGGCGCGCGTAGCGGACGAACCGGTGGTGAAGCGGACGGGCCCGGTCCGCCTTGGCGATGGCGCAATCGGCCCCCAGGGCCTGGACCGCCTGCCGCAGCTGATGCTTGGTGGCGTTGGGGGGAAGGCTCCGGCCGATGGCGACGCGGACGCGGTAGGGAATCTCCCTCGGCCAGGACCAGATGAAGCGCTTTTTCTCATAGCTGAAGATCGAGCCCCAGACGCCGTCCAGGTTGATGGGGACGATCGGCACGGGGGCCTTGTCGAGCACGTAGCGGAACCCGCGCTGGGCGGGCAGAGGGAGGCCGGGCCGCGTGACGCCGCCGTCGGTGAAGGTGCAGACGAGTTCGCCGGCCTTGAGGGCCTCGGCGGCGCGGGTGAGCGAGGCGATCAGCGCGCGGGGGCGCTGATCGGACGAAACCGGGATGGCGTTCATGATCTTGAGGAAATAGCCGACGAGCGGGTTATCGAAAATCTCCTTCCAGACGAGAAACCGGATCGGCCGGGGGGAGACGGCCCGGATCAGGAGCGCGTCCACCATGGAGATGTGATTGGAGACGATGAGAGCGGGCCCGTGAGCGGGGATGCGCCCTTCGCCGATGATCCGCACGCGAAAGAGCACCCGCGTGATCAGCACCGACACGAGCCCCAAGAGCGCCTCCGGCAACAGCGTCATCAGGAAGACCGTCGCGCCGAACGTGGCCAGCGAGATGACGGCGAAGATGTGGCCGGCGGAGAACTTGAGGAGGTCGATCAACACCCAGAAGAGGGCGTTGCTCAGGATGATGCCGGAGAAGGTGGCGAAGTTGAGCGCGGCGATGACGCCGCCGCGGGCGTGGGCCGGGGCCCGCTGCTGCACGAGCGCGTTGAGCGGAATGCCGAAGAACGCCCCGGTCGCGCCCGCCAGCGCCAGGAACGTCCCCATCAGGCCCAGGAGCGCGGCCGCGGGGGGGGCGGCCCCTTCCGGCGGGGTGTCGGGCCGGGCCAGCGCCAGGAGAAAGGTGAAGAGCGTCACGCCCAGGGCCCCGATCGGGACAAAGCCCAACTCCAGGCCCCGACGCGACAAGAGGCCGACGGCGGCGCTCCCCAGGCCGATCCCGAGGCCAAAGACGGCCACGAGCATGCCCGCCGCGGGGATCGAGAGCCCCAGATGATGCTGTCCCCAGATGGGGACGTTGGCGACGATCATCGCCCCCAGGGACCAGATGTAGGCGACCCCGGCGACGGCGAGGAAAAGCTGCCGGTCGTTCATCACCATCCGGGCGTATTCCCAAAGCTGGGGGAAGTGATTGAGGCGGAGGGGCTGATCGGGCCGCGCCGCCGCCACGCGCGGGATGAACCAGCCGGCCCCCAGGCCCAGGAGGGCGAGGGCGACCAGGATCATCGACGCCCGCTCCAGATGAAGCCCGTCGTCGAAGGTTTTATAGAGGACGTTGCCGGCGGCGATGCCGGCGATGATCGCCAGATAGGTGGAGCCTTCCATCAGGCCGTTGCCCCAGGCCAAGCGGCGCAGGGGCAGAATCTCCGGCAGGATGCCGTATTTGGCCGGACTGAAGAAGGTGCTCTGCGTCGCCATCAGAAAGAGCACGCCGACGGCGGCGTAGAAGGCCCAGCCGAAGGGGGTCGCTCGACCCGTGTAGAGATAAAGGGCGACGCCGCCGAGGGCCATGATCAGGATTTCGGCGGCCTTCGTGCCCAATGTCACGACGCGCTTGCTGAAGCGGTCGGCCAGGGTCCCCGTCAGGCCGGAGAAGATGAGATAGGGGAGGGAGAAAAGGATCATGATGATGGCGGTCCAGCGGCCGGCCAGGCGGGCGTCGTCGGCGAAGCGGGCCAGGACCACCAGAACGAGCAATTGCTTGAAGAGGTTGTCGCTCAGGGCGCCCTGAAACTGAAGGCCGATCAGTCCCCAGAAACCGCGCGGCGTCGCCGCCGGCTCGTCTTGCCGAGGCTCCTCCATGATGGTGGCTCCCGCTGCTGAGGTGGCTCCCTGCCGAGACGCCCTCATTTAGCCCGCGCCGCCAACCCTTGGCAACGGGGAAATCCCGCCCCGCCGGCGCGTCCCGCGGCGACGGCCCGGGCCCGAGGCGCCCAGAAGGCGGCCGATCTGAAAGGCCATCCTCGTCAAAGCCCGGGCGGCCTCCGCCGGGCCGGGCGGCCGAGACGGCGCCCCCGCCGCGGCGCTGAAGCAGGCGTAGAAGGGGTGGACGGCCGCACGGCGGGCGTCGAGGAACTCGGGGGCGACGGCGCCGGCGAGCGCGATCGTGGGGACGCCGAGTTCGGCCGCCCGGCGGGCGACGACCAGGGGGGCCTTCTCAGCCAGCGTCTGCGCGTCGAGGCGGCCCTCGCCGGTGAGGACCCAATCGGCGCGCGCCGCCGCGGCGTCGAAATCGAGCATCTCCAACACGAAGGCCGCCCCCGGCCGAATCTCGGCCCCGAGGAAGGCCGCCAGCCCCGCCGCCAGCCCCCCGGCGGCTCCGGCCCCCGGCAGCTCGGCCACGCGTCGGCCAAGATCCAGCTCCATCCGTCGGGCGAGCCGCCGCAGCCCGGCGTTCAATCGGCGAACCATCTTTGGCGTGGCGCCCTTCTGAGGACCGAAGACCGTGGCGGTCCCGCCTGCCCCCAACAAGGGGCTCTTAACGTCGGCCAGGGCGATCACGTGGACGCCGGCACGGCCCACGGGGTTCCAGTGGGCCGAGGGGATGATTCGCGCGAGGCGGGCGAGGCTGCCGCCGCCATCGGCCAGCGGCCGTCCGCTGCGGTCGAGCAGCCCGAAGCCGAGCGCGGCGGCCATGCCCGCCCCGCCATCGACAGTGGCGCTGCCGCCGAGACCGATGAGCAACCGGCGGGCCCCGCCGCGTCGAGCGATCGCGATCAATTCGCCCAATCCGCGCGTCGTCGCGCGGAGCGGATCGCGCCGGTCGGGGGGGACGAGCGCCAGACCGGACGTTTGGGCCATTTCGAGCACCTCCGTCGGCGGCCCCGGCCCGCGCAGACGGGTCCGGATCGCCCAGACCGGCCGCCCGAGGGGCCCCGTCACCCGATGCCGATGGAGCGAACCGCCGCGCGCGCGACGGAGGACCGCGGCTGTCCCGTCGCCGCCGTCGGCCACGGGCAGAAGCTGAAGCGCCGCGCGCGGCAAGGCGGCCCGCAAGCCGCGCGCGATCGCCTGGGCCGCCTCGGCCGCCGAGAGGGTTTCCTTAAAGGCGTTGGGGGCGATGAGAATCCGCATCGGCGCGAGGGGGGCCGGGCAGTTTCGGCCTCAGCGCGTCCAGCGCCAGCGGGTGATATCGGCCGTGTGATGATGCCGGGCGAGCCAGAGGAAGGCCACGAGCGCCCCGCTCAGATGGGCCACGTGGGAGACGCCGTCCCGGAGGCTGTCGCGCAGGGCGAAGATCTCGAACAGCACGAGCAAAGCCACGAGCCATTTGATCTGGATCGGAAAGATGCCGAAGAACAGGACGGGTTGATTGGGGTAATACGCGGCCGAGGCGAGCAGGACGCCGAACAACGCCCCCGAGGCGCCGACGATCGGGCCGAGCTCGCGGCCCGACAGGAGGGCGATCGCGGCGTGAAGGAGGCCCGCCCCGGCCCCCGTGATCAGATAAAAGCTCCAGAAGCGACGGCCCCCCCACCGGTTCTCCAGCGGGGGACCGAAGAACCAGAGGATGAGCATGTTGAGGAGGATGTGAAAGCCGCCGACGTGGACGAACATGTAGGTCAGGAATTGCCAGATCATGGCGCGCCCGAGGGCGCGGCGGGGGCTCTCGGCCAGAAGCCCCAGGACGAACTCGACGAGCCGCCGACCGGGAGCGCCGAAAAACAAGGCTGTCTGAATCAGGATAAAAACCGCGCAGTTGATCACGAAGATCGTCTTGACGACGGGGGTGAGGTGTCGCGAGAGAAAGCGGTCGACCTTGGCGATGAATTCCATCACGGACCCGCGGGCGGCCGCGGCCCCTCGCGCCCGCCGGCGGACGTCCCCTCCCTCGGGCCCATCTTTGAGGATCGGACGCGGGCCGATCAATACTCGACCGCGGCGGGGACGTGGAGGGTGCGGATGACGGCGTCCTGATAGACGCGCGTCTGGCAGGCCAGGCGGCGCTCGGCCCCGATGCGCAGGCGTTCGAGGAACGGCTGATCGCTCAGGCCGGGGCCCTCGACGACCTCGATCTGGCAGGTCGTGCACAGTCCCTTGCCGTGGCAATTGGTGTGCGTCCGGTGCGGCGGGTAGAGCATGATGTTGTTTTCCAGGAGCGCCGACCGAAGGTCCTGGCCGACGGCGACCTCGATCGTCCGGTCCAGGTTCTCAATTCTCACCTTGAGTTTCGGCATCATGGCCCGCCGGTAAGCCTTCCCCTTGCGGCCGGCGATGAGGGCTCCGGTCTAACCCCCGTCCGCCGGTCGACTTTCCCCCACGCGATCGACCAGTATAGCCAACGGCCGGGCCCGAAATCAAGGCGAGGCCCCCCGGCCAGGGCCGGGTTCAGCCGGACATCATGCGGTCGAGGGTTTGCAGATGACGCTGGGCGCGTTCGATGTGGCGCTCGTCGCCGCGGGCCCGGCTCACTTCCAGCACCCGCCGCCAGACCTTGACGGCTTCCTGATACCAATCGGGCCGCTTCGTGCAGATGACGCCGAGGTTATTGAGCGCTGAGAGGTCCTCGGGGTTCAATTCCAGCACCTGACGGTAGAGTTCGGCGGCCTTGGCGAAATCGCCGTGGCGATAATGTTCGAGCGCGTCGCGGGAAAGGCGCTCGATTTCCTTCTTCTTGCCGCGCGTCGCCTCATCCGTCGGCAGGCCGCCGGGCCCGAGGCTCCGGGCGATCCGCTCGGCGGCGGTCTGGGCCGATCGGTCCTCGGAGACCTCCCCCCAGAGGCGATGTTCCGGCAGTTCCAGTTTCAGCCGGACGAGCTCGGCCTCCGAACCCGACAGCACCTCGAAAATCGTCTCCAGGCGGGAGATCCGGAGCACTTCGGCGATCCGCTCGCTGGGGGCCAGGATCACCAGCCGGACGCGGTGACGCGTGGCCGCCATCTTGAGCCCCACCATCGCCCCCCAACCGGCGCTATCGACGTAATCGAGCCGCCCCATGTAGATGAAGTAATTGGCCACGCGCGCGTCCAGGAGGTCGTGCAGCCGCTTGCGCACCGTCTCGTGGTTCTCCAGGACCAGCCGCCCCTGCAGCGCCACGAGCAGGTCCGAGCCGGCCTGGAAGGCCTCCATCGCCAGGCTGGGTTTGGCCGAGGGCATCATCACGCCTGAGCGCCGGCGGACGATCGCTCGGCGCGGCTCGCTCCCCGGCGGCCATCTTCGCTCAACGGGATCACGGGCCGGAGGATCCGGGGCCGGGGGTCGAGACGGTCGCCGCCGAGCCGGCCTCAACCATCTGGCGGCCGGCGGCTTTGATCTGCTCTTCCAGCGCGAACAGGAACGGCACGGCCAGGAATCGGACCTGAAACCAGAGTTCGTGCTGGCCGCCCTGGCCAGGGCTGGAGATGACGGAGAACTGATCGAGCTCGACCATGGCGAACTGGCCGAGGGTCTCATAGACGAATTTCATGGCGTTACTGTTGCGGGCGCGGAAGGTGATGAGAATCGGGACGCTATAGCCGATGTCGTTTTCGCTCGGCAGGGAGGCGCGCTGGCCGCCTTCGCCCCCTGAGCCGGAGGTCGAGCCGCTGCCGGTCGGGGTCGGCGTCGGCAGGACGTAGATGTTGCGCGGGGGCGGCGTCGGGGCCGGCGTCGGGCTGGGGGTCAGGTCCGGATTGGCGAAGCCGATGTTGAACTGGACGAGGTAGGCGGCGTCCTCGAACTGAACGCCGGCGACCTCGGCCACTTCGTTGCGCGTCGCCAACTCCAGCAGCCGATTGAGGAACCGGAGCTGCTCGTAGATGAAATACATCTCGTTCACGTCGAGTTCGGTATCGTCGCTCCCCTTGAGCGGCTCCAGCGGCAACTGGATTTCCAGCAGGTCCAGAAGAAAGTCCCGCGTGATCCGCACGCCGGCGATTTCGGCGTTCGGCCCCAGCGCCTCCTCGATCAGCAGCACGTACATCACCTTGTGCAGCAGCCCGACGTACTCCCCCTGAAGGGGAAGCGTCCCTTGCAGGTAGAGGTTGTTGTCGATCCCGAGCTTGGCCAGCTCGGCTTCGTAGCCGGTCCGCGTCTGCTGCCAGGTCGGGTTGTTCGGGTCCACCCGGCGCATGATCATCAGATTGTCCCGCGCCTGGTGCAGCGCCGTCAGCAGCCGCCCCCCCTGCATCCCCGCCGGCAGCGTCAGGGGCAGGTTCCAACCGTCCTGCCGGAGGAAAGAAAGATCGGTCTGGCCGGGTCGGGCGGCCTGGGCCAGCCCGCGCAGGCGAGCCAACTCCTCGAAGAGCAGGGCGATCTGTTCGTCGTATTTCTCCTGGGCGAGCTTCTGATGCAGCTCCCGGCGGCGGCGATTGATCTCGCCGGGGTCGGCCCCCGGGGCCGGCGGCGGCTCCAGCTTATCATCGGTCACATCGTCGAAGTGGATGACCTCGAAGGCCGGATGCATCGTGAGCCCGATCGTCGTGAGTGCGTCGCTGTAAGCCTGATGAATCACCTCGTTTTCGCGCTCGAACGCCTCCAGGAGGGCGATGTTCGGCAGCACGCGGACCTGTTCGGCTTCCCCGCGTCGCTCTTCAAGCTCTTCGAAGGCCTCGACGAACTCGTTGGCGCGTTGCCGAAAGACGATCCAGTGCAGCCCGCCGATGGCCACCACGCCCGTGACGACCAGGATCACGATCTGCTCGCGCTTGCCGATGTTCATGCCGATGCTGGGGAGGAAAAGCCCCGCCGCGCCCACGCCTACCGCGGTCATTGTTTGGGCCGCTTCCGCTAAAAGTCAACCCCTATCCCCCCCTAAACCCAGTCGCTTGAGTTCATCCGGGTCCTGACGCCAGCGCGGCCTCACGCGCACGCGCAGCTCCAGGTGAACCTTGCGCTCCAGCAGGCGCTCGATCTCCAGCCGGGCCGACTTCCCGATCCGGCCCAGCATCGAGCCGCCGGCGCCGACGATGATCGGCTTGTGCGCCGGCCGCTCGGTCTCGATCCCCACCTCCAGATAGACCGTCCCGTTGGGACGCTCCTCCCAGCTCTCCGTCCAGGTGGCCAGGCCGTAAGGCACCTCGCGCCGAAGATGGGCAAAAGCCTTCTCCCGCACCAACTCGGCGCAAAGGAACCGCAGATCGCGGTCGCTCAGGTCCTCTTCGGCATAAAACCACGGCCCCGGCGGGAGGCTCTCCAGGACGGCCCGGCCCAGCGCGTCGAGGCCGTGGCCCGTCCTCGCCGAGACCCGAAACGTCCGCTCATAGACCACGTCGGTGGGCCGCTCGGCCGCCGTTGAAGCTCGCGCCCATGCCTTCGAGAGGTCGCCTTTGTTTCGCGCCAACCAAACCGGCCGCCGCGCCCGCTTGAGCGCTTGCAGAACTTCGGCCTCGTCGGGGCCGCCGGCCGTCTCGGGGGCCGTGACGTGGAGAAGCAGATCGCAATCGCGCAGCGCCCGGCGGGCGCTTTCGACGAGCAGGGCGTTGAAGGCGTCCGGGGCCGTCAGAATGCCGGGCGTGTCGATGAAGACCGCCTGGGCCGCCCCCTCGGTCAGGATGCCCCGGATGGTCTGGCGGGTCGTCTGCGGGCGGGCCGAGACGATCGAGATTTTGGCCCCGACCAAGCGGTTCAGCAGCGTGCTCTTGCCCACGTTCGGGGCGCCGACGACCCCGACAAACCCGCACCGGCTGGCCTGGGCCGCCTCGCTCCTCATCCCCGGGCTTCCCGCGCGTCGAGCAGGCGCCGCTCCAGCGCCTGCATCCGCCGGGCCGCCGGCGCCTCATGATGATCGTAGCCCATCAGGTGCAACAAGCCGTGGATCGCCAGGTGGATCAGATGGTCCCGCAGCTCCATCCCCCGGCGGCGAGCCTCTCGCCGCGCCACCGGCAACGCGACGACAATATCGCCGACCGGCCCGGCCGGCGGCCGCCTCCCTTCGGCCGTCACGTTCTGCGGGAAGGCGAGCACGTTGGTCAGCCGGTCTTCGCCTCGCCAGCGACGGTTGAGCCGCCGGATCGTTCGGCTATCGCACACGAACAAGCTCAACTCGTGACCGCGGCCCAGCCCCACGCGCTGACCGGCCCCGGCCAACGCTCGGCCAAGATGGGATTCCCAAAGGCGAGCCTCCGCCCCCAAGCGGGCCGAGCGTCGGGTCTGAACGATGGGCCCGAGGCGGCGGGCCCGGCCTCGGCCGCCGCCCTCGGCGCGCCGGACGCGCGGGGCCGTCATCTCAGGGTTCGGGTTCGGCTTCGGCCGGCGGGGGTTCGGCCGGCTCGGCGGGCAAGGCCGGCGCGGGCGCCGATTGCAGCGGCGGCGCCGCCGGGAGGCTGGTCGTGGTCGGGAGA
Organism: uncultured Candidatus Sumerlaeota bacterium; assembly: GCA_964463045.1. Taxonomy (GTDB): domain Bacteria; phylum Sumerlaeota; class Sumerlaeia; order MVZB01; family JAJFLK01; genus CAYXAU01. The sequence continues at coordinate 52,164 of CAYXAU010000017.1, forward strand.
TCGCCGGCGCGGGCCGCCATCACCTGTTGCGAGCGCTGGCGGGCCTGGAAGGCTTCCGGACTGTTGGGATAACTCTCGGCCACCTGGGAGAAGAGGTCGAGGGCCGTCTCGGCGTCCCCTTCCCGGAAGTAAGCCTCGGCGAGGGCGATCATCGCCGCCGGGCGGAGCCGCCCCAGAGGATAATCGTCGATGATCCGGCGATAGATCGTCTGGGCTTCATCGATCCGTTCGCGGAAAAGCTCGATCTGCGCCAACCCCATCATGACCTCGGACTTCTGATCGGAGCCGACGGCTTCCTCCAGGCGGCGCCGCAGCTCGGCCTCGGCGTTGCCGAAATGCGCCTCGCCCCGCTCGGCCTGGCCGGCCTGTTTCCACAGGAGCCCGATGTTGGACTCCACTTCGACGACCAGCGGCGAGGCCGGATGCCGCTCCAGGTAGCCCTCCAGCGCCGTGGCCGCCCCCTCGACGTCGCCGGTGACCATGTGGAAGCCGACGATGTTGACCATGGCGATGCGCTGATTTTGTAGCCCCAAGGGGGTGAGCGTCGGCTCCCGGAGCACGCCCATGAGGACGGCGAGGGAGTCGGTGGTTCGCTGATTGGCGATCATCAGGTCGGCCATGCGTAAGTAATACTGATGGCGGATCTCGGCCGAAGTGGAGCGGAGCGTATCGGAGGTTCGGAGGGCTTCATCGAGGGCTTCGGCGTAGAGGCGCTGGGCCGCCAGGGCGTCCAGCCGGAGCGCCGCGGCGTTGACGGCGATGTCGCTGCCCGCGCCGGCCCGGCTGATCAACTCCTCGGCCGTCTCCAGCGCCTTCTTGTAGTCCTTGTCGAGAAAGTAAGCGTAAGCCAGCCCGAACCGCGCCTCCAGATTGCCCGGTCCCTCGGGGAATCGCTTCAGCACGTCCTTATAGGCGATAATCGCCCCCAGGACGTTTTGCGTCTGCAGCATCTCGCGGGCTTCGGCCAGGCGCTCGGCCTCGGTCTTGCCGCCGCACGCCGCCGCCAGCGCCAGAAGGCCCGCCACGGCGCCTTTGGGGAGCCGCCAGGCTCCCGGCGTCGAGCGGGTTGGGGTTCTGTCGGGCAAGCTCATCGGCCTTCGGAGGCGCCCGCCTCGGGCGCCTGGGGGCGGCCGCTGACGGGGCCGCCACGGCCGCGCCCCCCGGGCGAAGCGCGGCGGATACGGGAGAGCGACACACGGGACCGGAAAGTCAGGCCACGCCCGCGGGCATCGTGGCAGAAAACTTCAACGGGATCAAGAGTCCGCCCTTGATTTTCCCCGCCGGGTGAACAAAAACACTCCAGGCGGGAGTCTCCCCGCCCGGAAGTCAGCGATCTTGGACGACGCCGCCTTCAGCGTCTTGCTCGTCGAGGACGACGGGCCGACGCGTCAATTCATGAGCGTCCTCCTGAAGACGCAGGGTTACGCCGTCGTCGAGGCTGAGGACGGCGCCCGCGCCTACGAGCTGCTCAAGACCACGCCGGTCGATCTGGTCCTCTCCGACGTGATGATGCCGAACCTGAACGGCTTCGAGCTTTGCCGGAAGATCAAGAATACGCCGGCCTTCGCGCTCCTGCCGGTCATCCTCCTGACGGCCCTGAGCCAGGATCAGGACCGGCTGACGGGGCTGGCGGCGGGGGCCGACGACTTCCTCACCAAGCCGGTCAACGAGGCCGAGCTGCGGCTGCGGCTGGGCAACTTCCGCCGCGTCATCTCGCTCCAGCATCAGGTCACGCGGGCCCGGGACGAGGCCGAGCGGCTCGTCGAGGAGCGAACGCGGGAACTCAAGGTGATGGTCGATGAACTCAAGGTCGCCCAGGCCGAGGCCGCCATCGCCCAATTGGACGTGATCCACCGGCTGGCCGCCGCCACCGAATACAAGGACACAGACACCGGCGCCCACATCCAGCGCATCGCCGATTACACACTCCTGATCGCGCGGTGCCTCGCCTGGTTCGACGAGGCCGAGGACGTGATCGTCAGCCAGGCGGCCATGATGCATGACCTCGGCAAGATCGGCATCCCCGACTATATCCTGATGAAGCCGGGGCTGCTCACGAGCGAAGAGTTCGAGCTGATGAAGAATCACACCATCCTCGGCTGGCGGCTGCTGTCGGGCTCCCCGACGCCGCTCTTGCAGACGGCCGCCCGCATCGCCCGCAGCCATCATGAAAAATGGGACGGCTCGGGCTACCCCGACGGGCTCGTCGGCGAGGACATTCCGCCGGAGGCCCGCATCGCCGCCGTGGCCGACGTCTTCGACGCGCTGCGCTGCCAGCGCTGCTATAAACCCGAATTTCCCTTGCTTCAATGTTTTGAGATGATCGCCGCCCGCTCGGGCAAACACTTCGACCCGCGCGTCGTCGAAGCCTTCATGGCTCTGCGGGAGGACCTGGCCGCCATCACCACGGGCCTGACCCCGCATCCGGCCGCAACGGCCACGACCGGCCGACCCGCCGGGGCTTGAGCCGTCGCCCGTTCCGGATGAGCCATCGGCGGGCGAGCCGTCGAGGAATCAACCCGCCGAGACGCCGGGACACGATGAAGTCGCGACGTGGAACTGTGTAGCCGGGATCGGCGCTCCCCGTGGTCCCACGTCGGAAGGGGTCAGCGATTCATCATCGCGTGAAAGGCCTCGCGATGGGGAGGGCCCGCCTCGGCGTAGTGGGTGACGCCTTCGCGGGCTTCGATCGCGCGCAGGCGCTCGTACGAGCCGTCGCGGCGGGCGCGGGCGGGGTCCCGTCGGCACTTGAGATAGAGCAGCGGCAGGCGGGCGAGCTCGACCCGGGCGCGGATGTCCTCGGTCTCGGCCACCGTCTCGGCGACGTCGAACAGCGCGTCGGCCGCGTCGATGAAGGGTTCGGAGAAAATCGGGTCGTCGGGCCGGAGGCCGAGGTGAATGTGCGTCGCCGGCGTAAGCTGATTGTGCAGGAGATCAAAGTACCGCCGGAGGGCCGGCGCCGCGCGGCCGTAATACCCGGCCAGAAAATCGTCGACGACGGCCTGATCGTCGGCCTCGGGGTTCCAGAGCAGCTTGGCCAGGACGTAGGCGCGCAGCTCAGCCCATTCGCCGCCGCGGCTCTGATAGGCCGCCTGTTCCATGATGCCGATGGCGTGATGATCCCGGAACGTGCGGATGTTGGGCTTGAGGACGCGAAAATTAGGATACGGCATCACATAGTGACTGAAGTTAACAACGTAATCCCAGATGTAAAGCCGGGGAGCGATCCGGGCCCAACCCTTCAGATCGTCAAGAAACTCGGCGTTCTCCGGGCAGGCGGTGAAATCATGGGCGAAGCAGGCTTCGATGCTGCAAAGGCGGATGACGACGTTCCGCCGCGGACGGAGCGTTTTCGGCGGCCGCCGCGTGTATTGATAGGCCAGCGTCCCGATGAATTTGTCCGGAAATTCCCGCTCGACGCGCTCGGCCACCTGATTGACGAACCCGAGCACGGGCCCCGCCTCGCTCTCCTCGGCCCGCGCGATCGCCTGGCAGCGATCGCACTGGCAGGGGTTGCGCCAGTCATTCTGCGAGACGGAATAAATGAGATACTTGGGGTTGGCGCGCATGATTTCCAGAAGCCGCGCCGTCAGACGTTCCAGCACGTCGGGGTTCGTCAGGCAAAGTTGGGCCCGATCGGCCGTCCGACGGCCCTCGATTAAACTGTAGTACTCGGGGTGATCGGCGAAGTAAGTCTCCGGCGGCAGGAGGGGGTAAAAGGTGTGCACGGCCCAATAAGCCTCGACGCCGCCGGGTTGCTCGCGATAACTCATCGCGCCGTTGACCTTGTTGCGCGCGGCCCAGATGGAGTCGAAGGCCTCGAAATAAAAATCATTGCGGACGCGAATCCCCGGCGCTTCGGCGTGATCGACGGCGCGGAAGGCGAACCGCTCCCGCCGGGGAACGACCGTCACGCGCGGGGTGTACCACCGGCAGCCGAACTCGCGCTCCAGAAAGGTCATCACGCCGTACATCGTCCCGCGTTGGCGGCCGCCCAGGATGACGATGCTTGGCCCGAGGCTCCGGTAAAGGAAGCTCTCGTCGGCCTCGGCGGGCGGCTGGCCGAGGCCGAACCGCCGGGCGGCAGGGGGGCTCCACCCGACGAAGATCACGCGATCACCCTCGATCTCGCCGCCGGTCTGGATCGGCAGCTCGGCCCCGCCGGCCTCCTGGAGCCAGCGCTTAAGTTCCTCGGCCCCCCAGCGCTCGGCTTCGGACGCCTCGGCCGCCAGATAGATACGGTAATCGCTCCGGCCGGCCTCGAACAGGACGTGCTCGCCCGACGGCCCGGCCACAAACGGGATCGTCGCCTGAGCCAGAAGGCCGCCCGCCACGGGGGCCTCCAGCCGCAGAAGGTATTCCCCGTAAACGCCGGCGTCCACGCCGAGCCGCAGCGGCTCCCGCGCGCCGCTCCAGGAGCTTGCCCAGACGACTTCCTCGGGCCGCCGACGCCGAACGACGTTCACCCGGACGGGCCCGGCCAGCCAGGCCGCCGGCTCCGCCGCCGGAGCCCAACGCAGCTCCGCCTGGCCGTCGGGGCGGGGTTGCAACTCGAAAAGGCGGAGGTCCTCGCTCAGAACGTCCTGCCTCAGGGGGAGCAGGCGGCAGGCGAAACCCCACCGATTCCCGCGCTCCTCGATCTTGAGGAGCAGGCGATTGAGGCCGGGCTCCAGAACGACGGGGAGGAGATCCTCATCCAGCGTCAGCCCGCGCCCGTGTGGAAAATCCCACAGGCGGCGGCCGTTGAGCCAGACGCGGACGCCGTCGTTGCTGCCCAGGGCCAGGATGGCCGGGCCCCCAAGGGCGTCAAATTCCGTGTAGGCGTAGCCCAGGACGTAATCGGCGCCGGAGAGGGCGGCGTCCAGATCGACGTTCTCGCCTCGGGCCTCGTGAGGCGTCCAGGCGATCCGGTCGCCTTCGAAAATGAGGACGTCGCCCGGGCGCGGCCGGGCCTGCCTTTCGCCGCCGGCGCCGGCGAGAAAATCGATCTCGAACTTCGGCAGGTGCGTCGCGTCGACCTCCGGCAGCTCCGGCCGACCCGCCTCGAACGGCCCCAGAAGCAGCCATCGGCTCACGTATCGACCTGAGGGCTCGCGGCTGGGCCCGGCGATCGCCGGCCACGCGGCGCCGATCGTCAGGAAAGCCAAGGCCCACAGCCCGGCGACCGACCCCTGAACCGGCCTTCGCGCGGCGTCGTTCATGTCGCCGTCTCCCGCCGGGGCCCGTCACGTTCCAGGTCCTTGAGCGTCTGCACTTTGCCCTCGAGGCCGGCCGTCTCGTAACGACGCTCAAGGGCCGGCCGGATGAGACGCGGCAACAGAACCCCGATCACACCGCAAATCAGGAGCGCGTAACTGACGGCGAAGGGCCGGGCCTGAAAAATGGCTACCGCCGCCGCCACCAGGCCGATCACGCCCAGGCCGAACATCACCCGCACCAGCCCGAAAACCACGCGCTTGGAACGGCCGGAGCCTCCTAACCATCCGATGAGCCCTCCCACCACGCCCATCGCGAGCCCCAGAAGAACCCCCAGGCGACCGCCCGGCGGGAGGAGACGCCAGCGGCCCGCCCCGGCCCCCAAGGCAGCCTCGCGAGCCCCGTACTGTTCCAATCGGAGCGGGCCGAGCCAAACCGTCCCCTCACCGGGGAAGACGACGTTGAACTGGAGCCAGGTCGGCCGCTCCGTCCCCTCCAGAATGAAGAACGGGAGGGCGAACTCCCGCCAGGGGGAATCCCCCGTGAGCCGGGCCGTCGGGCCGTCGGCGTCCAGCGTCCGGGAGAAGTAGCTCGACCCATCGGGGAGCCCCACGAGCATCTCCAGAAACCCCTCGCCGGCGAGACCGGCGTAGCGAACCTCGCCGCGGAGCGCGAACTCGCGCGCGGTCAGGCCGGGGTCGTCGATCCGGACGACCGCCACGCGACGCGGCCGGGGGGAGGTCGATTCAAGCCGGAGCTGGTCCGGGCGCGCCGCTTCGGAGGCGGCGAGCCCCTGGCCGGGCAGGAGCACTTCCCCCTCGGCCACGGCGCCCGAGGCGCTGAGTTCCCTCCAACTCAGCTCTTTGAGGACCCGTTCGGCGGCGACCGGCGGCGAGATCAGAAACGGGCAGAGCCCGAGAAGCAACCATCGTCGATTCATGAGCAGGGCTCGACCGGAACACACATGGAGCAATAAATCACGCCAAATACACATAAGGGCGAAGATGACATCCATCCTGACGGCGATTCGTACGCCTGGGGGGGACCAATCATGCGTCACACTATTTCCATTCTTTGGTTCTCTGCGGGTGTTGTGATTTTGTTGTTCCAATCTATCGGCCGAGTAACACCCGCTCTAATGCCGCAGCTCGTAGGTTTGGCCCCTGAGCTCGATCGTGACCGAGCGCCGATCGATCTTGCGCACGCGCGCCTCCCCCACCGGCGAGCCCTCCTCGACAATCACCCCGTTGATCATCGCCGCCCGGCCCCGGTCGCTCCAGATGATCCCTTGAAGATCAAACGTTTCGAGCACCTCGGCCGGGCTCGGGGGCTCGGCCGTCCCCCCGCGCCCGAGCAACGGCGCGAACCGGGAGGGGGGCCGAACGGGCTCCTCATACGGCACTTCCGGCGGCGGGGGAAGCTCCAGCGACTCCGGAAGCCTCACGAAGCCCGTTGTCGGGTTGGGCGCCGTCGCCTCGGTCAGTGCTGACGGCTCCGCCGTCGGGGGGACTCCGGGCCGCGCCAACGTGACCGTCGTCTCCGGCGTCCGCGACCCTGAGCCCGCGGGGAGCTGCTCCCCCGACCCCCCGGACCGAGCCGCCATGGGGCGAACTTGCTCGGCGGGGGGCCCCGGCCGGGGGCCGCTGAGGCGGACGATAAACCCCAAGCCGACACCGGCCAATCCAGTTAACCCCAATAACGCCAGCCATCGAAACACGCCGACGGGGGATCCGAAGGCGGCCTTGGCGGGCCTTCGCCGTCCCGTCAGCGCTCCCGCCAGCACGGCGGGGGACATCTGCCGTGCGATAAGGTCCCGAGCCGCCTCGGGCGCGGGAGCGACCGCCGGCCGGGCCCCAGGAGCCGGGGCGATCGGCCCGCTCGGCGCGCGACCCTGCTTCGAGAGGGCTCGGGCGATATAGCTCATGAGAAGAGTCGGGGGCGCCCGGCGGATAATTCGGCGAGAATGAAGGCCGCCGTCATGGCGTTGACCGTCCCCGTTTCCGGCAGATGGGCCTGGCGCTGGAGCTGGCGCAAGCCCCGCTGGACCTGCGGGCCGAATTTGCCGTCGATCGGCCCGTCCAGCCCCCCGCGATCGGCCAGGAAACGCTGAAGCCGCCGGACGGGCTCGCCCTCGGCCCCGGGGCCCAGGCCCGTCAGCGCCCACCCGTCCCGATAAGGGATGGTCAGCTCAAGGAGCCGGGGTTCCAGGTCGCGGCGGTGGACGGTGGAGCGTCCCGCCAGCGGATCGCCGATGATCAGCAGGTCCCCCTGCATGCGCAGGATGACGACGTAAGGGGGGCGGCCTTCCCCTTGGGGCAAGAACCGGGCGATGATGGGCAGATCGAGCTTGAGCGCCTCGGTCAGGCTCGTCGTCTGGAACGTCAGAAAGTCAAGCTGGCCGATCATGGCCGGCAGATCGTACCGGGCCACGTCCTCCGGCGGCGCCTCGCTGAAGGTGCTCAGCTCGACGTCCAGCCCCCACAGCCTGAGGAGCGTCAGATAGGCTGCGGCGTGGGTCAGCTCCGGGCGGCTCACCCTCAGGAGCTGATCGGCGTCATATTCCCAGTCGGGAAAGCCGGGGGGCTCAGGGGTCGGGGAGGCCACTTGAGGGGGGGGCTCGTCGGCGGGTTGGGGCGCCTCGGCGGCCGCGGCCGGCGGGGCGGCGGGCTCGGGGGAGGCGGGGGGCGAGCCGGCGGGGTCGGCCTCGATCGAAGCGACCTCGATGGCCGGCGGCGGCGCCGCCCGCGGGTTGGCCTCGGCGGTCGGGACGAGCGGACGGAAGTTTTCCTCTCCGGTCCAGGTTTTGAGCGTCGCGCCGACCCAGATGCCGAGCAACATAATGACGACGGCGGCCGCGCCCAGACCGAGCCGGGCCAGGCGTCCGCCCCAGCGGGGAGGGCGACCCTCGGCGAGGCCCGCCTCGGAACCCTCGGGCCGGATTTCGCCCCGGATTTCATCGACGGCCTGCTGGACCATGTCCCCGTCGATGTCGTAGCGGCTCATGACGTAGCCGATCAGGAGCGCCCGGTCGCAGATGACGTTGATCCGCCGCGGGACCCCCTGGGAATAGTGATAAATGAGCCGCAGGGCCTGAGGGGAGAACTCGATGTTGACCTGGCCGCCGGCGACCTTGAGCCGGTGCCGGATGTAATCCTGGATTTCATTCTCGGCCAGGGGCTGGATGTGATAGCGGACGGTGATGCGCTGGTTGAGCTGCTCCAACTCCGGCAGCGAGAGCGTGCGCCGCAACTGCGGCTGGGCGACGAGGATGATTTGGAGGAGCTTCGTCGTTTCCGTTTCCAGGTTGGAGATCATGCGGATTTGTTCGAGCGTGTCGGGGCGGAGGTTCTGGGCCTCGTCGATGACGATGAGGGAGTTCGACCCCCGGTCGAATTGATCGACGAGGAAGGCGTTGAGGCGATCCAGGAGTTCCTTCTTGGAGTCCGATTCCGACGGCAGGCCGAACTCTTCGTTGATCGTTTTGAGCAGTTCCATGTCGGAGAGGAAGGAATTCAGGACGACGGCCGAGCGGACGCGATCCTTGTCGAATTCGGAGAGCATCGCCCGGATGAGCGTCGTCTTGCCGCAGCCGACCTCGCCGGTCAGGCAGATGAAGCCCTTGCGCTCGTGCACGCCGAAGAGAAGCGCGGCGAGCGCCTGCTGATGCTGGCGGCTCAGATAGAGAAACTTTGAATCCGGCGTGAGGTTGAACGGCTGTTCGCTGAGGCCGTAAAAAAGCTCATACATCGGGCGCCTGTGCCTTCGGCCTGCCCCGCCGCCGGGGCTCGGCCGCGGGCCGCCGTGGGGACCCTCCAGAGATCGGGCCATGATGCGCCGAAGCCACGGGCGGGTTCAAGTCAGATGAGCCCACGTCAGCCGCGCCGCCGGGAGGGGGGCTCCCTCCGCCAGCGCCCGGTTGTTATCGCCCATGCCGCCAACGCAAATCGCGCATGGATTCGAGGAAACTGACAATCTCCCGTAATTTCCGGCTAACGGTCGCCTGTCCCGGGTAAGTTTGCGGCAGGCGAGCCAACTCTCCGGCTGGAACCTGTGGATCTGCGATCCACCTCCGCTCATCATGAGTCTTGACCGGATAGGAGTGTACCTGAAAGCGATTTGGAAAAGCCGTAAGGTTGCGGGTCGGCCGGACGCCCGCGCCGCCGATTCCTGACACAACCTGATAACTTTACAACTGGAAAAGGTCAGGAGGAACCCGAGGATTCGCCGCCGCCATCCTCCGGCAAGCGTCCGGGGAGCCTCCCCGGCAAAAAAGAGTGCCGATCGCGATGGAACCGTCACGGTCGGGCCCTCGCCCTCTCGACGCTGGGCCATCCTCGACGCCAGCCCGCGACCGATTGCGCTATTGATTCCTCGCCGGGGGGGCGGGCTACAATCGCCGGGCTCCGGCCCGGCGAACGGATGATTCGACGACGCCTCGGCGTCGGCCCGGGGGTTCAGGGGGTCATGCCCGGCGCATACGCCCGCATCTTCTCCTTCGGCGTTTACGGCATCGACGCTTACCTCGTGAGCGTCGAGATCGATATCGCCCCCGCGGCCGGCGAGACGGCCGGCTTCCAGGTCGTCGGCCTGCCCGAGGGGGCCGTCAAGGAAAGCCGCGATCGCGTCCGGGCCGCCGTCTCCAACTCCGGCTTCTGGTTCCCGACCGGGCGGATCACGGCCAACCTGGCCCCGGCCGATATCCGCAAGGAAGGCGTGGCGTTCGATCTGCCGCTGGCCGTCGGGGTGCTGGCCGCCGGCCAGGGGCTCAGCTCCGAACGTCTGGCCCGATATGCGCTCGTCGGCGAGCTGGGCTTGAGCGGCGAGGTCCGCCCGTTGCGCGGGGCCTTGCCGTTGGCGCTGGGCGTCCGGGCGGCGGGGATGGCCGGCCTCGTTCTGCCGGCGGCCAACGCCGTCGAGGCCTCGGTCGTCGAGGGGATCGACGTCATCCCCGTCGAGACGCTCAAGGAGGCGCTCGGGTTCGTCGTCGGCGAGTCGGAGATTTTCCCGACGCGCTCCGACCCGGTGGATTTGTTCGACCGGCTCTCGCATTACGACGTGGACCTGGCCGAAGTCCACGGCCAGGCGAGCGCCAAACGGGCGCTCGAAGTGGCCGCCGCGGGGGGACACAACCTCCTGATGATCGGCCCGCCGGGCAGCGGCAAGACGATGCTGTCGCGCCGGTTGCCGACGATCCTGCCGGCGATGATTTTCGAGGAAAGCATCGAGGTGACGAAAATTCACTCGATCGCGGGGCTGACCGACGCTCGCGGGCTGGTGGCGACGCGTCCGTTCCGCGCGCCGCATCACACGATCTCCGACGTGGCGCTCGTTGGCGGCGGGACGATTCCCCGGCCCGGAGAAGTCTCGCTGGCCCACCACGGCGTCCTGTTCCTGGACGAAATGCCGGAGTTCCCACGGGGGGTCCTGGAGGCGCTGCGCCAACCCCTCGAAGATGGCTTGATTACGGTGACCCGCTCCTCGATGACCTGCCAGTTCCCGGCCCGCTTCATGCTCTGCGGGTCGATGAATCCCTGCCCGTGCGGCTATCTGAGCGATCCCACCCGAGAGTGCCGCTGCACGCCGGTTCAGGTGCAGCGGTATCACGCCCGGCTGTCCGGGCCGTTGCTGGATCGGATCGATCTCCACGTGGAGGTCCCGGCGGTGAAGTATCAGGAGCTCACGCGGGGAGCGGCGGGGGAGACGACGGCCGACGTGCGCGCGCGGGTGCAGGCCGCCCGCGACGCCCAACTGCGGCGGTACCGGGGGATTCCGGGCGTTTTGTGTAACGCCCACATGCGCGGACGACAGATCCGGTCCTTCTGCCAGCTGGACGGCGAGACGCTGAGTCTGCTCGAGCGCGCCATGGCCGGGATGGGCCTCTCGGCGAGAGCCTACGACCGGATTCTCAAGGTGGCCCGGACGATCGCCGACCTGGCCGGCGAGGAGCGGATCGGGCCGGCGCACGTCAGCGAGGCGATCCAATATCGGGCGCTCGATCGACAGATGTGGCGTCAACTATGAGAGCGTAGGGACGAAGAACGCCCAAGAACGAGGACGCCGGGCGATGACGCCTCGCGCGGGGATCGGCCCTTCACCATCCCGCGCCGCGAGAACCCTTTGCGCCATCCCGCCCGATCATGCTTCCCCCCGGCGTCGGCCTCGGCGTAAACTGAGCGTCGTGGAGGATGATTTCACCTCGGGGCCCTGGACGGGTTATTACGCCTATCCCGACGGCCATCGGGATCGGATGGAGCTGGCGCTCAGTTTCCGCGACAGGCGGCTCTCGGGCAGCGGGATGGACCCGATCGGCGCGTTTGTTCTCGAAGGGGCTTACGATCGGGAAACCAAAACCGTCTGGTGGTTGAAGATTTACCCTGGATCGCACGAGGTGTATTACAAGGGCGCGCGCGACGGGCGAGGGATTCGGGGCCAGTGGCGGATTCCGCCGTTTTTCGGCGGAAACTTTCGGATCTGGCCCTGCGGCCAGGGCGAGGGCGAAGTCGATGCCGCCGCGACCGAGGTCGGGCTTGAGGTCGAGGCCGAAACGGACGCGCTCGTCCCCACCGAAGCATAGGGCCTCATCGGCAGCCCCCGCGGGGCTCCCCAGGCCCGGCGACGGCGGGATCGGCTCCCGCGGGCCCGGCCAGGGGATTTTTCTCCAAGCTTTTGTCGTGCGTCGTCGGCTATCCTTGAGTCGGTCGGTTTTCAGGTGACGACAATGCCGCTTGGCGCGTTGATCCTGGGGACGTGGCTGCTGGCGGGGCCGCCGGTCAGCGTCCTGGTGGGGGAGGCGGCGCTCGACGATCTGAGGCTGCTCGCGCCGCCGGAAGTGACCTCGGTCGTCTATCTGCGGGACGTGCCGGGGACGCTCGCCCGGCTACGGGGCTCGGCGTTTCAGGATCTGTATCGGGATCCGCGGGCGGCGCCGTTTCTCGCCCCGCTGCGGCGGACGCTTGAGCGTCATAGTCAGGAGTTGGCGGCGCTCTTCGGCGGGGCCACCGATCGCGAGCTCGAACGGCTCTTCGCCGGGGGCGCGTTGCTCGCCGTCATCGAATCCCCGGGGTCGGATCAAAGCGGCCACCTGGTCATCATCGAGCATGACGGCCGGCCGGAGACGATCGCGCGTTTGAAGGGCCTGGCCCCCGGCCCCAGCGAGCGGATTCAGGAATCGCGCGCGCAGGTCGGGGACCTCGAATTCACGCGCCTCCGGCGCATCCGGGAGGTCGTCGAGGACCTGAGCCGCGTCCCCTCGAAGCGGCCGCCGGCGCGGGCGGCGAGTCCCCTGGAGACCGTAGGGGGTCGGCCGGTCGTCCGGCGACAGGAGGTCACCGAGGAAGACGTTTACGCCGACGAGCGGCTGGTGATCCGCGCCCATGGGCCCGGCTTTCCGATGCGCGAGGCCTTGCGACGGCTCGCCGCGCCGGGTCAACGGCGTTCGCTGGCCACGTCGGCGGCCTACCAGGGCGCCGTGGGGGAACTCGCGCCGGAGCCGGACGTGGAGTTTTACTTTGATCTTCAACGGTTGACCGAGACCGGCCGCGGGCTGATCGATCCGGCACTCCTGGGGGAGAACGTCAATCCGCAGGCGCTGGGGCTCGATGAGTTGGTCTCGGCGGCGGCGAGCCTCCGATGGGAGCCGACCGGCCTGAGGTTCGAACTGGCCGTTTACGTCCCGCCCCCGCGGCGCGGTCTCGGGGCGATCCTCCTCATGGATCGGGCGCTGGCGACCCGCGCGGAGCAGGAGGCCACCTTCGGCTGGGTGGGGCTCATCCCGCCGGATTCGGTCGCCGCCTCCTCGCTCAGGGTCAATCTGCCGGCGCTGTGGCGGGAGTTCCGGAGCGTGCTGACCGCCGGGGCGCCGGACGTTCAGGGTTTCCTCGAGCTTTATCTCCAGATCGTGGATCAGAGCGGCGGCATCGATTTCGAGAACGACGTGCTCCAGTTCTTCGGGGGGCGCTGGATCGTCCTGAGCCGTCTCTCCCGACGAACCGGCCTTTCGACCTCGGCCCTGATCGCCGTGCGGGACGGGCGCGCGCTCCGACCGGGATTGGAGCGTTGGCTCGCCAACACGGCGGCCTTGCTCAATTTCGGTTTCGAGCGACACGAGCTGCGGGGCCGGCCACTTTACTGGCTCGTCGGGGCCGAGACGACGCAGGGAGCGCTCATCCCGCTGGCCCCGTTGGCCTACGTCTGCCTGGCCGAGCCGTGGCTCATCTTCGCCCCGGCGCTGGAGGACCTTGAGGCCATCCTGAAGAGTCTGGAATCGCCGGGCGCCCCGCCCAAGGGCCTGGTTCAGACGATGGACCCGGATCGATTCTACGAGGCGTACGTTTCGCCGGCGCAGGCCAGTCATCTCCTGACTTCCCCCTTTCTGCGCGTCGCGACGAGCTTCCTCTGGTCGCTCACGGATTCCGTCTTCGATTTCCAGCGGCCGCCTCCCCCGACCGTCCTGGCCGAGCGCTTTGACCCGGCGGTCTTCGGGCTCAAGGCGCGCCCCGCGGCCCTCTACGGCGAATTAGTGATGCCTTACCGTCGCCCGACGAGTCAGGCGGGGGGGCGATGAACCCCAGGGCCTCGGCGACGGCCGGACCGGGCCGGACCCCTTCAGCGGCCCGCGGCGCACGTAACAGCGACGCCGAGCGCGGCGCCCTCGCCCACGGCGACCCGCTCGCCGAGTCCGTTCGTTTTGAGGCCGCCGCCTTCTCGCCCGGCAACGACTGGGCCCGCGTCCGCGTCGATGGCCCCGACGCCGCCGATTATCTGCACCGCCGCCTCACGCGCGATCTCCGCAACCTGGGCGAAAGCCAGGGCCTTTGCGCCCTCGAATTGGCCGGCGACGGACGGCTTGAGATCCGCTGGTTGCTTTATCGTCTGGAGGGGGGCTTCGACGCGATCATCGAGGCCGATCAGGCCGCGCCCGCCGCCCAGGCGCTCGCCCGCTTCGTTCTGATGGACGACGTCACGGTCGCGGGGCCCCGAGCGAACGAGGTGGCCTTCGCGGTGATCGGACCGCGCGCCGCCGAGGCGCTCCGCGGCGTTGGTGTGATCATTCCGGCCGCGACGGGGCCCTCGGCGGCGCGTTGGTCCGCCGCGGCCGGGGGCGCGCTCGCCGGGCGACCCTGCCGGATTTACGCCGACGGGCGGTGGCCCGAGCCTTACTTTCACCTGTTCCTCCCGGCCGAAGCCGCCGAACCGGCACGGGCCACGCTGGCCGAGAGTTGCCGAGCCGTCGGCGGCGGGCTTGTCGGAGCCGATGCCCTGGAGGTCCATCGCATTCAAGCCGGCGTGCCGCGGCTGGGGGTCGATCTGACGGCGGAGACGATCCCGCTGGAGGCTGCCCTCGAGCCCGCGATCGACTTTGAGAAGGGCTGTTTCCCGGGTCAGGAGGTGCTGGCCCGGATTCGCAATCTCGCCCACCCGGCCCGCCAGTTGGTTCGGCTCGTCTGGCCCGAGGAACGAACCGTCTCGCCGGGCGAGGGGCTGATCGCCGCCGAGGCGGCCGAAGACGGGCGGGTCGGGCGCGTGACCTCCGCCGCGACGTTCCCCGGTTTGGGGCGGACCGTCGGGCTGGGCTATCTGGATTGGCGTTGGCGGGAGTGTCGCCGGGTTGGGCTTGAGCGGGAAGCCGCCGCCCAGGCCGACGTCGAGCGTCTGGCCCATTCGATCGACGCGAGCGCCACGCGCCCGCGATGGGCGTGAAAGCCGGGCAGGGATGATCCTCGGACCGCGGGCCTTCGGGGGCCGCCGCCGCGGTGGATTGGGGTTCGGGCCGCGACGATCGCGAGGCCGCCGCGGGCTGACGCGCTTGGAATCGGCGGTCGCCCTGGCGCTCCTGCTGTTGACGGGCGCGGTCTTGGGATGGCTCTTTTCCGAGTCGATCGTCGAGACCGTCGTCTTCTTCGTCAATCAACTCCTCCCCCGGAACGGTTGAGCCCTCGGCGCGAAGGCTCCCCGACGCCGGTCGGTTCGCGAACCTTTCCATGGGGACGCCGAAGCCGATCGAACGGTGCGGCAGGCTGATCGATTCAACCGCGAGGCATCGTGGTGAGCCTCCCGCCCTCGACGGACGACGGCCGCTTTGATTGAGCGCCCCGTCGCGTCCCGCCTCGCCTGACTCGCGCCCCGCCCAGGCGGCGCGAATCCATCCATGTCGGGCCTACGATGGTGGGTGAGCGCCCCGACCGGGTTTCGGCCGGTCGGGCGGGCGCAGAGCCCGAAGCACATCACGTGCGCCGAAAAATTGTTCCTCCCAGGCCTCCCCCGTCAAAGGGGCGCGACCCAGCGCCAACGGCCTTGCCTGGCCGGATCGGATGAGGGCCGCGTTGCCCGGGGGCGTGGCGTCGCCGTCCTCGAGCGCCCAGAGGGGCCGGCCGAGCCGGAGCGCCGCGTTGACGGCGTGGAAGGCGCCGCTCCGGAGACCCGCGGCCACCAGCACCAGCCCCCAACCCAAGGCCGCGGCGGCCCGGTCGCGTCGCAGGGCGACCCCCGCGTTAAAGCCTTCGGCCGGATGAGCCAACCCGATCAAGGTCCAGCGGCCCGCGCGCGTGGCCTCGGGCGAGAGCGAGACCCGCAACAGGCCGCAGGCGGGCAGGGCGACAGTGCCGGCGGCCCCGGCCGCGGCCCCGTGGTGAGCGGCTTGATCGGCCCCGGGGGCCAGACCGCTCACGACGGCCACCCCCTCCTCGGCGAGCCGGCGGGCCAAAACGGTCGCCGCCTGGGCCAGACGTTTCGGGGTGTGACGGGAGCCGACGATGGTGATGAGCGGGCCCTCGAGCCGCTGGGCGGGACCCTGGATGAGGACCCACGAGGGGGGCGCCGCCCGACCCAAGCCCACCGGCCAGGCCCGAGGATAGCCGCGGTCCCCACGCCAGAGCAGGCGGGCGCCCCGCGCCGCCAGCAGTTCCGCCTCGCGGCAGGCTCGATCTCGATCGGGCCAGACGATCGGGCGAGGACGGCCGGATCGGCGCGCCGGCCGTGGAAGAAATCGGAGCAACTCTTCCGGGCGGGCCTCAGCGACCGGCGGCGCCTGAGGTCCGGCCCGTTGCAGCCCGCGATAGAGGGCGAGCGTGGCCTGGGGGCCAAGCCCGCGGATCGAGATCAGGCAGTACTGATCCAGCCACCGCAAGGGGCGCGCCCGGCGGCCTTCGGCTCAGGGCCGGTCCAATTTGGAGCGGATCTGGTCGGCATCGGGGTCGAGATCGAGAGCGCGACGCCAGTAATGGAGGGCCTCCTCGCGCCGACCTTCCTTGTCGTAGGCGTCGCCGAGGTGATCGAGGATGATGGGGTCGGGGCTATCGCCGAGTTTCTGGACGGCGGCCTCCAGCGTCTGGACGGCTTTGCCGTACTGGCCCTGCTTGTAATAGACCCAGCCGAGCGAATCGAGGATGTGGCCGGCGTCGGGTTTGAGTTCGAGCGCGCGCTGGACGAGGACGAGCGCTTCGTCCAGCTTGACGCCGGCCTCGGCGAAGAAATAACCGAGCGCGTTATAGGCCTCGGCGTTGCGCGGGTTGATCTCGATGGCCCGCCGCAGGACGCGCTCGGCGTCTTCCATCCGCCCCAGCTCGTGATAAAACTCCCCGGCCATGATCAGGTAGGCGTCCTGATCGGGATTGCGGCCGAGCAGCCGTTCCATCACTTCGACGGCCCGATCGAGGTCCTGCTGGCGGCGGTAAAGCTGCACGCGCGCCAGGAGGATTTCGTCGCGGAAGCGCTCTTCCAGCACCGATTCGGCCGCCTGCAGCAGACCGTGCGCCTTCTCGTACTCGCCGAGCTGGCCGTAGTTTTCGGCCAGGAATTGAATGACCGGCCAATTGCCGCTCTCCTGCCGGTAAAGCTCCTCCAGGACGGCGACGGCCTCGCCGTAGCGCTTCTCGCGCCAGAAAAGCCAGGCCTTCAGGCTGCGCACGCCGATCGAGCGTTCGTCCGGCAGGCGCGCCAGATAGCGATCCACCGTGGCGTGGGCGGAGGCGAAATCGCCGGCCTCCACGTCGAGATCCACTCTCATGCGGAGGGCTTCTTCCGGGATTTCCCCCTCGGCGGCCAGGATGCCGTCGAGCGTCTGCCGAGCCCGGTCGATCTCCCCGCGGGCTCGCAGGAGTTCGGCCTGGCGCAGCCGCAGCGTCAGGGCCTCGCGCGGCCCGGCCGCCGCCAGCGCCCGTTCCAGCAGGGCCTCGGCCTCGGCTGTCCGCCCCGCCTCGCGATAGAACTCGCTCAAGAGGCTCACGGCCTGCACCATCTCCGGCCGCATCTCGACGAGCCGTTCGAGCGTGGCCGTCGCCTCGGCCTTCCGACCCAGGCGAAGCTGATCGCCGGCGAGGGCGAAGAGGAGCCGCGGGGTCGCGCCGTCACGCTCGATCCTCTGGGCGAGGATTTCGGCGGCGGCGTCGACCTTGCCGACGGACCGGAGGGCCTCGGCGATGTCGAGCGTCTCGCGTCCGCCAAGACCGCCGGCCTCCAGAAGCCGGGCCGTCACCTGGGCGAGGTCGCCGGGCCCGGCCGACATGAAGGCGGCGAGCGCCCAGCCGCGTCGGGCGCGCCCGTCTTCCGGCCAGGCGTCCATGACGCTCTTGAAGTGTTCGGCGGCGTCGGCGAATTCCCCGGCCCGCAACAGCTCCTCGCCGTAGAAGTCCTGAACGGCCTTGTCGCGGGGGAACTCCTCGGCAAGCTCCCGCCAGAAGGCGAGCACGCCGCCGGGCCGGTTCGTCTGCGCGATTAACTGAGCGATTTTCCGCTGAAGCTCCTCGCGGCCCGGATCGAGCAAGAGCGCCTGGCGATAGGCCTCAAAGGCCTCGGCGGTCCGCCCGGCGCGTTCATAGGCCTCGGCCAGAGCCAGATGCCCGCGGATATCGGTGGCGCGAATCTGGGTGGCTTGAAGGGCCGCCTCGATGGCCTCCTCATGGTGACCGACCTGGCTGAAGATCGAGGTCAGGATCACCAGGGGGATGATCTTCTGGGAGCCGGAGCGGAGCTCGACGAGCCGACGATAGACGTTGATCAGACGGGCAACGGGGGAATCCACCCCGGCCGAGTAAGTCCATTCGCGGACCGCCCGCAGGCGGAGGAATCCGATCTCTTCCAGGATGCGGCCATTGGTCGGGGCGCGCTCGGCGGCGGCCTCCAGATCGGCGATGGCGTCGTCGAGCCGTCGCAGACGCCGGTAAACGTTCGCCCGCTGAAGGCGGGCGGGGATGTAGTCCGGGTAGCGCTCGATGGTCCGGTCGAGCGTCTCCAGGGCCCGTTCTTCATTCCGCGCCCCCAGATAGGCTTCGGCGAGGATCGTCCCCAACTCCGGCGGGGCGTCGGCGCGTTCGGCCGGCCCGGCCATCAGGTTGATCACGTATTCGTATTCCTTGGCGGCCAGCCCCAGCTCGGCTTCCAAAACGAGAGCGTTCAGGGACTCCTCGGCTGACGGAGGGGTCGGGGCGGCCCGCAAAGGGAAAGGCGCGAGCCAGGCGCATCCGGCCGTCACGATCAGGCCGGCCACGGCCGCCAAGAGCCGCGTCGCCGGCGCCTCGGCGGATCGTCGAATCAGGATCATGATCTTATCCCTCGCCATGGGTCAGGCCGGGGCCCCGCCGTCACAGGGGACCAGCGGGCAGGGAAAACCATTCTAGCGGAGCCCCCGCGCCCCGCCAAGCGCAACGGCGGGGGCTTCAAGCCGTCGGCGAGGCGGGCCGGATCGGGACGCACCAGTTGAGCTTCTCCCGCAGCGTTTGGAAATACCAGCCCCCGGCCGGGGCGACCAAGCGGCAGGGCCGCGGGTGCCGTTCAATCCGGAGCGTCTCGCCCGCCTGGAGTTCCCACCGTTCCTGACCGTCCACGTGAGCCACGGCGGCGTCTTCCGGATGTCGCCGCCGGAAGCGGACCTCCAGCCCGGGCTCGGCCGGCAGGACGATCGGCCGGCTGGTCAGGACGTGCGGGGCCAGGCCCGTGACGACGATGGCCTCCAGCGCCGGATGCAGGATCGGCCCGCCGACGGAGAGATTGTAAGCCGTCGAGCCGGTGGGGGTGGCGATCAGCAGCCCGTCGGCCGGAAAGGCGAGCACGCGCTGCCGGCCCTGGGTCGCCTCCAAGTCCAGCATCCGGGACTGCGGCGAGCGGTGAATGACCACGTCGTTGAGCGCCACCGTCGAGGCCACCGCCCGGCGCTCTCCCTCATGGACGGCCCGCAGCACCAGACGGGGGACTTCCGTGGCGCGGCCGGCCTCCCAATCCTCAAGCGTCTCGGCCAGCCCATCGGGCGTGGCCGCGGCGTTAAAGCCGACCGAGCCCAGATTGACGCTCAGAAACGGATAGCCCAACTCGTGATAACGACCAAACGCCACCAGAAGGGCGCCGTCCCCGCCCAGGGAGATGATGAGCCCCGGATCGGCGCGGGTTTCCTGGCTCAGAAGATCGTCGGGACTTTCAAACAGGAAGGGGTCGGACGGGGCGGGGCTGCAGGCCTCCAGCGCGGGCCGCCAATAAGCGGGCAAGGCGACCCGCCGACGCCGAGCCTCCGCCCAGGCAATGACCGTCGCCAGGGCCGCCGCCACGCCCGCCCGATCGGGGCTGCCTTCGATCACGACCGAGGGGGGGGCGGCCGTTCGGGCCCTCGCCGCCCGCTCGCGTCGGGTCAATGGGGGTGAAGGGGACAAGCGCTGGGTTCCCCGTCGCTCCCGGCCCTCAGGCTTCACCTCTGGCGGCCGGAGCGGCATTGTAGGCTTCGTCCAGAACGCGCTCAACGTCGATGTCGGCGGTGGGGGCGCTCGGCCGCGGGGGGGGGTGCTCCTCGCCGCCGCCAGCCGGCTCGCCCGAGGTCGCCCCCCGGCCGGGCCAACTCAGCCGCAGAAAGAACTCCAGGTTGCCGTCGGCCCCACGGAGCGGCGAGGCCACCAGTCCTTCGACCGCCCATCCCTCCGCCCGACACCACTTGAGCAGGCTTTGGAGAACGTCGCGGTGGACCTCGCGGCGACGGACGACGCCGCCGCGGCCGACCTGGCCCCGCCCGGCCTCGAACTGCGGCTTCACGAGCGCCAGAACGCCCCCGCCCGCCGCCAGCAACCCCGGGCAGACCGGCAGGATCAGCCGCAGGGAGATGAAGGCCACGTCGATGACGATCAGATCGAAGGGACGGTCGCCCACGTCGGCCCGACGGAGACGGCGGGCGTTGAGGCCTTCGCGAACGACGACGCGCGGATCGGCCCGAAGGCGTTCGTGGAGCTGGCCGCGCCCGACGTCGACGGCGACGATCTCGCCCGCGCCGCGCTGAAGCAGGCAATCGGTGAAGCCGCCGGTGGAGGCGCCGATGTCGAGCGCGCGGCCTCCGGGCGGCGGGCGGAGCCCGAGCCGATCCAGCGCGCCGGCCAGCTTGAGCCCGCCTCGGCTGACGTAGGGGGGAGGCTCCCCGAGGCGTTCCAGCGAGAGATCGGCCTCGACGAGTCGCCCGGGTTTATCGAGGACGCGTCCGCCGGCGCCGATTTTTCCGGCCCGGATCAGACGCCGGGCGGCCTCGCGGGTCTCGGCCAGCCCCGCCGTCACGACGCGCTCATCCAGGCGCACCCGCCCGGCGGCCTTGGATCGGGCCCGCCGGGAACCATGATCGGCCACGGCGGGCGTTCTCGGGCCGGGCGCGTCGGCGCAGCGCCCCTCAGGGGGTCGCCGCCACGGCCAGCGGGCGGAAGTATTCGTCGCGGAGGTCCTCGGCGACGCGGCGGGCCAGCTCCTGCTGGATCGTGAACTGTGAGGCGAAGAACTTCTTGAGCCTGTAATCCTTGCGCCACTCGACGCGCCCCGTCAGCACGTCGGTCAGCGCGCACTGGACCTGCGTGGCGCTGTGCCACCAGTGGATCGTGCGGTTCTCGTCCAGGTAATCGGCGATGATCCGGCCCGAGAGGACCTTATCGGCCCCCAGCTCGCGGGCGAAATCCTCCGGCGGGATCTGATCCATGAGGGCGTCGATCTCGGCGTCGTCCAGATAGTCGAACGTCTCGCGCAGGAGGTGGCGCTTGCGGGCGAAATAGTATTTGAGGTCCAGACGGGAGAAGAGGTTGACGAAGGGGTAAAGGGCCAGATGAGCCGTCAGCCGTTCGGCGAACATCGTCCCCGCGCGCGGATTCTGATAGATCGTGCTGGCCCCGAACCACCAGCCGCGGATCTCCCGCGGGGTCTCCCGCAGGCCCGGCGGCAGGTGAAAATCCATGATCAACACCTGCATCTTTGGAATGCGCTCGTCCGGAAACGGCGCCCGCGCGCAGGCCGCCAGCATGAACGTCGCCCCGGCGAGGATCGCCAACCCGACGGCGGATGCGGGAACCCAGCGGGAAATCATCGAGCAAGCGGCGTCGGTTCGCGCGCGCCGCGCGCGACCGACCGCCTGAGCCCCCTATCCTAAGAGAACTCCCCCGGCCGTCAACGGGGATTCTCTCTCGACGAGGACGCCGACGGCCGGGGGCGCCGCCGGTCAGTCGCGCTCGCGCATCGGAGAAAACAACCCAACGAAGAGGAAAAACCAGGTGCCGGTCCCCCTTTTCCCCTTGGCCCGAGTAGCCCGACGCTCACGGAGCTTCCTCCAAGCCCCAGACACGCAGATTGCGGAAGACCGCCGGCGGGTCCGGCGCCCGATAAAGCCAATAGGCCGGACCGAACGAGCCGCGCTCGAATCCTTCGGCCTGAAACTCGCCCAGAAAGACCTCATTGGCATAGGCTCGGAACGTGTTCCCGCGAGCTTCGAGATAAAGGCGAACGACGCTCAGGTCCTCGGGCCTCCGAGAAATCGGCTTCCAGCCGAGCGGTGTCCCCCAGCGGCCCTGGTCCATGGGGGTTCTCGACCAGTAGAAGGTGCCTCGGTCCCAGATGAGCCCGATGGCTTTAAAGCCCGTCCCCAGGGCGTCTATCCTGAGCAAGAACACGAAGTGCTCCGATCCGGCCCTCAGGTCCACGTGGACGCTGACGGCATAGTCGACCAGGTCGACAAAGGGCGCTTCAAGAACGTGGAATCGGGTTGCAATCTGAGATCGTTCGGGTGGAACCGCGTGAACGCCTCCCCCCTTAACCAACGCCCACTCGCCTCGTGATTTCCAACCCTCCAGCGACGTGGTCGTGTCAAACGTTTCCGTGAAAAGCGGCGGGGCCTGCGGGATCTCAGGGCTGCCGGCCCGCCAACGGGCCATTCGTTCCCCCTGCCAGCGGCGCAGGCGCTGCGGCCAGGGCAGCTCACGATCACGCTGCCAGGGGAATGTCTCCCAGATTCGGGCTGTTC
>CAYXAU010000018.1:0-68442 GCA_964463045.1 uncultured Candidatus Sumerlaeota bacterium
ACGGGGTTATCTACAAGAACGGCGTCCCGGTGGAGTTCAATGTGGAGTTCGAAGTCCCCGACCGCGACGGCGCGCCCTACGACCTGGCCTTCATCGACACGATCGACGGCAACCCCCCGGCCGCCGACGGCTCCAACCTGGCGACGATCAACATCGCGGGCAACGTGGCCGAAGGTATGAAAGGGATCTTCTACGTCAACGCCAACGTCTCGATGCAGGGCCAGGGGAACCCGCCCAACCTGACGATGTCCAACCCGGACGCCTCGGCCACGGCGACCGAGCGCATCTGGCTCGACGGCGTCTTCTATAGCGCCGGATCGATCGACATGGTCGGCAACCGATCGGTCTATGGGAGCGTCATCACGGAGCGGGGCTTCACCGGCAACGGCACGATGGACATCTGGTATAACGCCAACCTGGACGATGGGTTGCCGATCAACACGGGGGTGCCGGGGTCCAGCTTCCGCTACGTCCTGCGGCAGAACCTGGGCGAGGCCTACGACGCTGAATCCTGAGCGGCGCGCGCGGCGGCGGGCCGTCCCGTCCCGCATGGGTCGGAAGCCGTCCCGACCGGTCCCCTGCCGCTGGCCGGCGGGGGACCGCCGCTTTTGGAGCCCTCGTGTTCGATGGGTGTCTCCCGGCCGCCCGCCTGGCCGGTGGGGCGCGATCTTGGGAGAAGTCTGAACCGGGGAAGACGCGGAGAGCGCGGAGACCTCGGAGAAGCCGTCGGGATTTTCCTCCCCCGCGAGTCAGAATGCCGCTTGTGGCCCCATGTGACGCCCGGTCAGCCTCATGGAGGGCGATGATCCGCGCGGCGGCGTTGCTCGCCGCCTTCACCTGCGCCCCCCCCCCGTCGCCGGCCCTCCCGCCTCGGATCCTGGCCATCGAGGGATCCCCAGACGGGCGCCACGTCGCCGTCGTCCGCGAAGGGGGGGAACTCGCGGTCCTGGACCTGGCCGAAGGGGGAGCCTGGTCGATTCTCGCCCGTTGGACGACGGCCGGGCCGGCCTGGTCGCCTTCGGGGTCGCGGCTCGCCTTCGTCGAACGTCCGCCGGGGGCGCCGCCGGCGATCTGGCTCGTCGATCCGGACGGGGCCCGGCCAGAGCGGCCGCTTGTGGACGGTTACGACTGGAAGGGAAAGCTCGGCTGGCTGGACGAACGGAGGCTGCTGTATCTCTCGGACCAGGACGCCGAACACGTCACGCTGCGGGCTATCGACGTCATCGACGGGACTCATCACGTCCGGCTGGACCCGGGGTTTGACGTCGCCGACTTCTGGGTCGCCCCGCTCAGCCGGGATATTCTCTATCGGTCGGCGCAAAGCGGCCTTCCGGAGCTTTGGTGGCTCCCGGCGGGTTCGGCCGAACCGATCCAACTCTCGCGCGACGCCCCGGGCCGGGCCTTACGGGAGCACGAGGCGGCCTTCTCGCTCAACGCCGGAGCCGTGGCCTGGGCGGCTCAAGGCCTGGAGGAGGGCGAGATCGTCTACTTCGACCTGGCGACGCGACGCGAGATCGGGCGGCTCAATCTGGCTCTCGCGCCGCGGCGGCTGCTGGTTGACTTCGACGAAACGGTCTTCGCCGAGGTCGGCGACGCCCTCTTCCTCTGGGAGCCGCGTCGTGAACCCCACGGCCCGCTCCGAGGTCCGCTCCAATGGGAAGGCTTGGGGCTGATCGGACCGGCGCGGTTGGGCCCGGCGCGCCGGGGAGCCGCGCTCGAAGGGCGATGGCTCGTCTCGGTTCAGGATCTGGAACGGGTGGATTCACCGCTCGTCCACGCGCGGGGACTGGAGGACCTGCTTTCCCTCGCGCGCCGTTGGCAGGCCCTGGGGGGGGGAAGAGCCTCGCGGGAGCTGGCCGAAGACCTCTGGCGCCGTCATGCCGCCGACCCGGCCCAACGCGCGAGCATCGCGCTGACGGCGGCCTGGATCGATCAGCAGCAGGGTCGGGCCGGGGCGGCCGACCGATGGCTCGGGGAAACGATCGGCCTGGCGGACCCCGGCGGGGACCTCTATCCGGCGGCGTGGACCGAGCGAGTGCTGCTCCAGTTTTTTGACCGCGAACGGCTCGACGCCGCGCGTCGAACGCTCGCCGCCGCCCCCGCCACGATCCGCTCTCGGCCCGTCCTGATCTGGGTCCGGGAGCTGCTGCGCAGTGAGGACGAAGAGTTGGTTAAGACCTGGCGTCAGGCCGGCCGCGCGGCCCGGGGCGGCGATTGGGCCCGGTGCGGGGAGCTGATCCTCCCTCTGACGAGTTCATCGGTCGTCTCGGCGCTCACCCGTCGTGGGGCCGCCCTGCTGCTCGAAGGCGATCTGCTGCCCTTGCGCGAGAGCGGACCCTTCGACGACCCGAGCGAAGCGACGGGCCCGTTGGCCTCGACGGCGCTTCAGCAGGCGGCGCTGCGGCTGGCCGCCGAGGACCTCTCGCCGGAGATGGGCCGGGGCGAACTGCGATCACTCTTGCTGGAGCATTGGGCGCGGCACGGCCCGCTGGAGGCGGCCCGGAACCTCATCAAGCTGGACCTGGAGGACGCCGCCGGAGCGACGTTCGACCCCACGGAGGTCATGAGCCGCTACCTGGAACCGGAGGAGCAGGAGCGATGGGTGGAGCGGCTGGTCGAGGAGGCGTTACTGGCGCCAGAGATCGCCCCGCTGCTCGATCAGCGGATGAAGGACGCCGAATCCCACCTGATCTTCACGCTCACGCGCGCCAAGCGGGCGATCGTTCAGGGGGACCGGGCGCTGCTGGGCGAAGCCGTCGAGCAGCTTCGCCGGGATCGGGCTTTGCTGCCGGAGACGTTCTGGCGCGGGGACAACGCCCATCTGCTCCTGTTGGTTCGGCTGTTCGAGGTCAAGGAGCGGGAACGGGCCGAGGACTGGGCCGAGGCCGCGGCCGGATACGCCGCCTGCGAGGAAGTGATTGAGCGTTTTCCGGGCGATTGGGGGTTGATCCCCTTTGAGCTGGCCGTGGCCCGCTCCGTGATCGAGGTCGGCGCTCCGGACCCGGAACTCCTGCGCACGTACTTGCAGGTGATCCGCGGGTTGGGCGATCCGCTGGTCAACCCGGCCCACGAGCCCCCGACGCTCCAGGCGGCCTTGACGAATCTGGCGACGCTCCACCGCTACGCGGCCGAGCCCTGGCTGGCGCCGTTCCTTTACTACACGGAGGCGTTGGCGCGGGGCCTGCTGGGCCGGCCGTATTCGGCGCTGGCGGCCCTCGAGCGCTTGAGATCGGCCTCGGCGCCGACGGCCCTTCGAGCCCGCGGCCTGATGGAAGAGGCATCCCTGCGCCAGGGGCTGGGTCAGGAGGCCCAAGCGGCCCGCCTTCTGGCCGAGCTGGCCGATCTGGAATTGACGCCCGCCCAACTGACCGAAACGCTCCGGGCGCGCGCGCAGGCGGAGCTGGCCGCCGGCCTGGCCGGATCGCTCGACGGACGGCTCCGATTCCTCTGCCGGCAATATCGACTGCCCCGGCGCTGGTGCGCGACGCTGATCCCCGAGGCGACGATTCTGCCGGAGCAGCCGGATTGAGCGGCGGCGTCGAGACGGCGCCCGCGCCGGGCGTGAAAATTCGTGGAATTAAGCCGAGGACGAGGGCTAGCATGGGAAGGCTTGTTTCGGGACCGCGGGATCCGAGGGTCCTCTCGTGGCTGCGGACGCCCTCGCCCGCCGCGGCCGGGCGTCGAACCCAAGCCGGATCGACAGACTGAAGTGAACGCCGCCTGCCGGAGGCTCCAGCGGCGGCGGCCGCTTGAGCTTTGGGGCAGCCGCCCGCGACGACGCGGTCCGCGCCGGGGGCGGAGACCCGGCGTGGGCGGCGGCGAACTTGCCGGGCGCGGCCCTCGGCCACTTCGGGAACGACCCTGGTGACGACCCAACAACTGCAGCGCAGCGCCTACGCCATACTGGGGCTTCACAAGGGGGCCGGCGAGGACGAGGTCAAGCAGGCCTACGTCACGCTGGTCAAGAAATACGACCCCGAGCGCCACACCGACCGGTTCATGGTCATTCAGGGGGCGTTCGAACGGCTGAAGGACCCCGACCGCCGAGCGCGCGAGGACGTGCTCACCTACAATTTCATTCGCGGTCAGTATGGCTTCTCGAACGAGGAGCAGGTCGAGGTGCCGGAGCCCAAGCTCCAGCAGGCCATTGAAACCGTCGAGCAGAAGCTTCAGGCCGATCCCCAGAACGCGGCCCAATACCGGCAGAAGCTCATGCAGGGCTACATGATTCGCTCTTGCAAGAACGTCCGCAAGAAGCTCCTCAAGGAGGCCATCGAGGATTGGCTGCGCGTCTTGGCCATCGATCCCACGCACCGTCGGGCCAAGAGCAACCTGCTCTACGCCTACATCAGCCTCGGCTACGCTTTCGCCAATCACACGCTCTACGACGAGGCGATCTCGCTGTGGGAAAAGGCCGTGGAGATGGACCCGGACAACGACCAGGTCATCCATAATCTGGCGCTGGCGTGCGAGATGGCCGGCCGTCCCGCCGATGCCCGACGCTACTGGGAGGCCACCGTCGGGCGGTGGCGCGCTCGACTGGACGCCGCCCCGCAGGACCTTTATCTCAAGAGCATCGTCGTCGAAGGGCTGCGACATCAAGCCGAGCTGGGTTCGCTCGGCGAAGGGGCCCCCTCCCCCGCCCGGGCGAGCGCTCCGGCCGGCGCCGCGACGGCGAGCCCCGGCCCGACGGCCGCCGCGGCGGGCAAGGCGAGCGGCGACGAAGGGGGTCAAATCCGGGAAATCCTCAAGCTCCGACCGGACGATTTTGACGCCAATTTCCGGTTGGCGAACATCTTGATGGATCAGAAGAAGTGGGCCGAGGCCGCCGAGCATCTGGCCGAGCTGACGAAGAAGTTCCCCCGGAACATCGAGGTCATCAACGCCCTCGGCTGGGCGCTGCTGAACAACCAGCAGGTGGATGATGCTTTCCGGGCCTGGCGGCGGGGCCTCAAGCTCGACCCGAAAAACTTCACGCTGCGCGAGGCGCTCATCAAGGGGCACATGCTCATGGGACGCGCCCTCCGGGACAAAAACCTCTTCATCAACGCCCTGGTCCACTTCAAGGAGCTCGCCAAGTACGCCCCCGACAGCGACGAGGTCCACTATGAGCTGGGCCGGACCTATCAGCTCAAGGGGGACCCCCAGTCGGCCTTCCAGGAGTTCCAGACCGTCGTCAAGCTGAACCCCAAGCACAAGCCCGCCCGCGTGGCGCTTTCCGAACTCAAGATGCGAAGGGCTTGAGGCGGCTCCAACCGGGCCTCAGGCCCCTTCGCGCTCGAAGACCAGAATCGGGCGGGCGGGGCAGCGGTCCTGCCAGAGGGTCTTGTCGGCGGCGAAGAGAACGACGAGCTGCGTCAATCGGCCGGGCTGAAGGTTCACGATAAGGCGGTCGGCGAGGGAATGGCAGAGGAAGAGGCCGCGGCCGCGTTCATCGAGAAGCCCGTGCGCGTCGATGTGGCGCTCGATCTTTTCGAGCGCCCGATCCCGCCGGAGGCGTCCCTGATTATCGGCGACGTCGACGGCGAAGGTTCGAGCATCGCGACCGTAGTCGAGCGTGACCTCTTCGCCCGGCTCCAGCGTTTCGAAGTTGCGGATGGAGTATTTCTCGACGCCGTCGGCTGATTCGAAGGCGTGGTAGACGGCGTTATTGAGCGCCTCTTCCAGGACGAGCCGCAGATCGAAGCCGCCGCGCGAATCGGGCCGGAACGTCTGGAAGTCGGCCACGACGCTGTCGAGGACGGTAACCTTGGTCTCGCGGTCGCGGACTTCCAGCCGGCGAATCGGCGCCTCCGGGGCCAGATGCTCGGCCAGGCCGGGCTCCGGACCCCCGCGCTCGATCCACTGCGCCCAGGTCTCCAGCTCCTCGGGGTAATCCAGGGCCTCAGCGGGGAAGACCGCCGACAGGCCGAGCCGCCGGGCCGTCGTCAACGCCGGTCCCATTCGCCCGACGGATTCCAGGGCGGCCAACACCGGCCGGGCGGGCAGATCCGCGAGCGCCTGAGCCAGTTCGATCGTTTCCTCGCTCAACGCCCCCCCCTGGATGAGCACGAGCGGTCGATCCTGATCGCGCACGGCCTCGATCAGCTCGATGACCGAGAGCGAACGCAGGAGGCGCCGCCCCAGAGCCCGGCCGGGAAGCGGATCGGCCTCCTCGGCCTGGAGCAGCAGCACGGCGCGTTGATCAAGTCGCGGCAGGCGGCTCATGAGGCGCTTTCGGGGGAGACACCCGGGCGGTGAGGGACATCAGGCCGTCCCGCCCGAGGAAGCCGCCGAGCCGGTCGTTTCGTCGTGGGCGCGCATGAGGGCCATCGGGCCGGCAACCCAGATCGAAATCTCGAACAGACCGATGAGCGGCACCAAGGCCATCAGCATGGAAACGACGTCGGCCGGCGTCATCAGCATGGCCAGGACGGCCAGACCGACGTAGATATGGCGGCGGTAATGCCGCAGGAACGCGGGCGTGACGATCCCGACCCGCGCCAACACGGCCACGACCAACGGTAGCTCAAAGATCAGGCCGAAAACAATCATCATCGTCGTCATGAGCTTAAGGTAGATGCTCACGTTATAGAGGGTGTCGATGCCGCTGACGACGTAGCGGTTCATGACCGGAATGACGAGCCAGACCATGCCATAGGCGAACAACGCCCCCACGGGAAACAGAAACACCGCCCCGACGAGCATCGGCCTGACGACGCGCTTTTCCTTCGGCGTCAGACCCGGCGCCACGAAGAGCCAGGCCTGCCAGACCCAGACCACCAGCGAGACCAAAATCCCCAGGATGACGGCCACTTTGATCTGGATCATGAGCGGGTCGATCGGGCTGGCGTAAACGATCTTGCTCTCCCGGCCGGCGACGGAACCGCCCAGACTGAGCGTCGTCGCCGAGCCGTCGGCGGCCGTCAGGACCAGCAGCGCCTGATCGAACACGCCGCGCAGGTCCTCCGGCTCGCTCTGGACGAGTAGCCGCGGATTGGCCAGTCGCAGCGTCCCGTCGGGGGCCACCTCCAGGCGGAGGCGCTCCGGCTCGGGCGCCATCAGCCGGCCCGGATCGAAGATGTGCGTGACGGGTCGGATCATCAGCTCGACGGCTCGTCGGGCGAAGAAGAGCATCAGGAGCGTGGCGACGATCAGCGTCCCGAAGGAAATCAAGAGACGCAGGCGGAGCTCCCCCAGATGGCCGAGGAGCGGCATCTCCCTCTCAGGATTGAGATCAGGTCGTTTCTTGAATACGGCCACGAGTCAGACGCCCCTCAAGCGTCAGCCCCCGGCAGGCGTTGGCGGCTTGGACGGGCCCTCAGGCTTCCGTCACGTTCGCTCGTTGACGCGCAACGTGAGACCGCCCGCGGGCGCGGATCGGCCGCGCGCCTCGGCCGGGGATTCAGTCGCTTTTGTCTTCAGCGGCGGGCTCGCGGGCCTGAGCCGCCGAAGTGACTTTGGAAGGGGGGTCGATCGAGGGGTGGGCTTTTTCGGGTTTTTCGGGCCGTTCGGCTTCGTCCATCGCACCGCGGATTTCATCGTCGACGCCGCTCAGACCGGACTTGAAGTC
Organism: uncultured Candidatus Sumerlaeota bacterium; assembly: GCA_964463045.1. Lineage (GTDB taxonomy): Bacteria > Sumerlaeota > Sumerlaeia > MVZB01 > JAJFLK01 > CAYXAU01. Next base: position 7,553 of record CAYXAU010000018.1, read on the forward strand.
TCGGATCGCCTTGCCCATCGAGCTGGCCAGCTTCGGCAGGTTCTTCGGGCCGAAGATAATCAGCACGATGACCATGACGACGAGGAGTTCCTGGTAACCGACGCCAAACATGGTCTTTTTTGACCTCCCGGCTTCCCGCGCGGTCCAGCCCCGCCGCGCCGTAATCGACCCCGCGGCCACCACCCCCGACCCCGATGAACGCCCCCTTGGGGCGGTTCAGCCTGGGGCCGGGTCAAGCCGGGCCTTAGTCCAGGCCAGCATAGCGAGGCCTTCAACCCGGCGTCAATCAATCGTTTGAGCGGCGACAGGGCTACTCCCGCAAGGGCGGGATCGGGGGAGCGCGGCCTCGGATGGACTCGCGGCGGATTCCCGCCGGGGGCCCCAGATGCAAGTTGACAAGGCGGCCGCGGCGGGCCTAGATAGGGCGACTGCGCTCGAAGGGGCGATGCTTTCCACGACGGGCATGCGAAGTTCGACCCCGGCCATCGCCGCCCAGGGGCCGCTGGGCTGGTTGGGCCTTTTCATCGGATGGATGATCCCGGGGGCCGGCTTCCTGATCTGGGGGCGATGGGTCCGCGGTCTGACCTGTTTCTTTTTGATTCACTTGACCTTCGGCCTGGGGCTCGTCCTGCACAGCGGCGTGGCCTGGCCCTCCTGGTCGTTCCGGTCCGAAGAATTCAACCTGATCAACAACTTCACCTTCATCGTCCAGATGGGCACCGGGCTGCCGGCCCTGGCCAGCTTTCTGGCCTCGCAGTGGGTGCAGGAGCCGGGGGCAGGCCTGGCGTGGCTGGCCGGGGCCCCCAAGCACCCTCACTATGAGCTCGGCAGCTACTTCCTGATCGTGGCCGGGGCGCTCAATTACTTCGTCGTCGGCAACTTTTATGACCGGCTCGTCCGGCCTCGCCCCCCCTTCACGGCGCAGGAACGGCCGGAGGGAGCCCCCTCGGCGTGACCTCCCTCGGTCTTCTTCATATCGGGTCCCTGGTCTACCTTTCCGGGGTCATCTGCCTGGTGATCAGCCTGAACGAGAATCGGGACCCCCTGATCATCCTGCGGGAGACCCTCCGCCGGTGGGTCAAGTTCCTGGGCCTGAGCCTCCTGATCGCCGTGGCGGTCCACCTTCTGAGCCGCTGAGCGGGGGGGCGGGGGGTCAAAAAAAAAGAATCCGAAGGGGCTTGACAGGGGCGGGGGGGTCTGATCTAGTAGCCATCAAGCTTTTCATCCAAGCTCCCCTATCCTTACCCGGAAAGGAGGGATTGGTACATGCGCGGCAAGGGTTTCACGCTCATTGAGCTGCTGATCGTGGTGGCGATCATCGCGATCCTGGCGGCCATTGCGGTGCCGAACTTCCTGGAGGCGCAGGTCCGTTCGAAGGTCTCGCGGGTGAAGAACGACCAGCGAGCCTACGCCACGGCGTTGGAGTCGTATTACATCGACAACAACAACTATCCGGCCGTGGACAATTCGACGGCGGCCAACGAAGCGGCCCCCTTTGGCCATGGCGTCAATGCGCTGCCGAACGCCTCGACGTTCCTGCGGAACATGCCGACGTTCCGTCGCAAGCGGAACCAGGCTGACCCGCTCAGCACGTTGACGACGCCGGTGTCCTACCTGAGCTCGATGCTCTCGGACACCTTCGCCAAGACGGCGGGCGCGATCTTCTCTTACTCGACAGCCGACGTCACCTTGGGGCGGGCGGCCGTCAAGGCCGGATGGATCATCTGGTCCTTCGGCCCGGACCTGGACGAGACGACGGCGCAATCGACCGGCGCCCAGTACGGCGGCAACATCGGCGTCAGCAACGCCGGCGCCGAAGGGACGCGGGTTGAGACCGCCTACTACAACCCGCTCGGCCAGGTGCCGTCCCCGACGCTGATCGCGATCACCTATGACGCCACCAACGGCACGACGTCCCGCGGCGATATCTACCGCGTTAAGCAGTAGCCTTCGTCCGCCGGACGCCTGAGGCTGACCCCCAAGCCGATTGACAAGACTGGGCCTGCCCTTCCGGGCAGGCCCTTTTTCTTTCGTCCCGCCTCGCGTTGACGCCGCCGGCCAACCTCCCTTAAGATCGGACGGCAGAGGCCTTCGGGTCGCCAACCGTCGCGCCCCGGCCTGACCGGGGCGACGGGCTTTCCCCCGCATGAGCGTTCCCCGTTTCCGACGCGCCTTGCTCGTCAACCCCCCGACGGGGCTTTTCCGGCGGGACGATCGCTGCCAATGCAAGGTCGAGGACCAGACGGTTCAGATCACGTTTCCGCCGATCGAGCTGGCTTTACTGGCCGCCGTCCTGCGCCGGGCCGGGGCCGAGCCCTTCGTCCGGGACTATCCGGCCCGCGGGGAGGGGTGGGCCCGATACGTCGCCGATCTGAAGGCCCTTGAGCCCGATTTCGTGCTGGTCAACGTGGTGACGGCGACAGCGGCCGGCGATTTCCAGGCCTGCGCCGCCGCCAAAGAGACGCTCGGCCCCAAGGCGATGACCGCCGCCAAGGGCGAATACATGGAGGCTCTGGGGGTGGAGGCGCTCCGAGATCACCCTGAGGTCGACGTGGGCTTTCACGGGGAAGTCGAACGCGTGATCGAGAAGTTCCATCGGGGGGAGGCCCTGGCGACGTTGCCGGGGGTGATCTATCGGGATGGAGCCGCCGCCGACGGGCCGGGGCGGATCCATCGCAACCCCGGCCATCCGGTCGTCGACAATCTGGACGAACTCCCCTACCCGGCGCGCGATCTGCTGGAGAACGAACTTTACCGCAGCCCGGAGAGCGGGCGGCCGTTGACGGTGATCCACGGCAATCGGGGCTGCCCGGCCCATTGCATCTTCTGCCCGGCGGGGGTGATTTCGGGCTTCAGCGTGCGTTATCGCTCGCCGGCGAACGTTCTCGGCGAGATCGAGGAGTGCGTCGAGCGGTTCGGCATCGACGAATTCCTCTTCCACGGGGACACGTTCACGCTCAACAAATCCTGGACGATCGAGCTGTGCGAACGGATCGTCGAGCGGGGCCTCAAGATTCGGTGGGGTTGCAACAGCCGGGTGGACACGTTGGACGACGAACGAGCCGCGGCCATGAAGCGCGCCGGTTGTTGGGTGGTCGCCTTCGGCGTCGAAACCGGCAATCAGGACCTCCTCGACCGAATGAAGAAGGCCGCCACGCTCGCCGACGCCGAGCGCGCCGTCGCCGTCTGCAAGCGCCACGGTCTCCGCACGCACGCCTTCTTCGTCATCGGGCTGCCGTGGGAGACCGAGGCCACGCTGGCGCAAACCCTCGATTTCGCCCGGAAGCTCGACACCGACTTCTTCGACTTCAACATCGCCTACCCGCTGCCCGGCACGGAATTTTACGAGATGGCCGTGGCGGAGAACCTCTTCGAGGCCCCGCCCGAAACCGGCGGTTACGCCCGCGCCGCCGTCGGCTCCTACGAACTCTCCGCCGAACGCCTCACCGAGTGGCGCCGCCAGGCGCTCCTGGCCATGTACCTCCGGCCCGGCTATATCGCCCGCACGCTCCTCAAAAGCCGTTCCCCCCGCGTGACCGCCAACTACGTGCGGGCAGGGGCGCGCCGGCTAAGGCAGCTCCTGACCGCCTCCTGAGGACAACGGCGGCGGCCCCCCGCCGCGCGGGTCAATGGCGATACAGCCTCCACCGGGGGGTTGTTTCGTTCGGTGGCGGGAGGGTGAAGGGGAGGATCATATCGTCGGCCAGTTCGCCGCCGACGCCGTTGCCGTTGGCGTCCAGATAGTTCTCGGCCGGATCACGGAGGCCGAAAAAGCCGCGCAACGTGAGCGTGTAGCCGCCCCCGGGAGCGTTGGCCAGACGAAGCCGGAGGATGCTCCCCTCGGTCACGATGGCCTCGGGTCGGAACCGGATCGGGGCCTGGTCCAGATTGGGGTCGCTCCAGCGCAGGTCGATGGCCGAGGGGAAGTGGGGCAGGGCGATCGGTTCGCTCAACTCGACGGCGATATCCGCTCCGCGGCCGGGCCGGGTGATCTCCAGGCCGACGACTTGAGGGGGCGTCACGTCCGGCATCGAGGGTGGGCCCCCTTCGCTGTCCACCGTCCAGGCCCAACCGAGCGTCAGCATCTCCTGATCCGTGAAGAGTCCCCCCCGGACGTCGTGATTGAAGGGGTTGTCCCATGTTCCGACAACCCGGATGTTGGTTCCGGCGGGAAGCGCGACGGGACGATGGTAAACGTAGAACTCCTGCCAGTCGAAATCCCATCGATCGATCCGGATGAGCGGGATTTGACGACTGTCGGGCAGAATGGCCGTCGCCGAATACGTGCTCCCGATCGTGTGCATGTGCGGGAAAACGGCGATGACGTGTCGGCTCGTCGGTACGGAGACATTCATTGTCAACTGATAGCCCTGGGCGCCGGCCGGCACGGTGAAGTCGATCCGCGTGGGGATCGCCTGGTAAAGCCGCCGGACGCCGGGGTCCTGGCTCACGTTGAGCCCCAAGCGCGTTCGATCCGTCTCGGGGACCCCCGACGGGTGATAATGCATCTGGACGATGATGTTGCTCCCCGCCGGGAGCTCGAAGCCCAGTTCCGACGTGTAGGGCTGGAAACCGCCGCCCGGCGCCCAGCCGCCCATGACGACGCTCCCGGACAAGCCCGGCCCGCCGAAGCAATCCCAGCCGTCGTTCGGGCCCCCCTGTTGAGCGTCCCGCGCCGGGCCGAGGTTATTGGGATCGCTGTAGAGGACGGCGTGGTGCGCGATGCGGAGATTGTCCGGCTGGAATTGCAACCCCACGATCTTCGTCGGCTCGGTGAAGCCGGTCGGGAGGACAAAGCAGCGGTAAACGTCGCCTCCCGTCGCCCACATCTGCCACGTCTCGGCCATCTCCAGTACGAGGTCCGGCTCGCCGAACCGCCAGCCGTCGGGATGTTCGATCGGCGGCGGAGCGTCTTCGGGGTCCCCGGCCGGCCCTCCGGCGTCCACCCAGCCCAAAAGGACGTCGATCTGTTCCTGCGTCAGGGAACGGTCGGGCTTGAAGCCCTGGCCGGGTTCGAAGCCCTGCTCCAGCGCCGCGTTCCAGGGGGGCATCAGGCGATTGGCAACATTGAAACGAATGAGGGCGAGCCGGCTTTCGGCCACCGTCTCCTCGTAGGTCTCCATGCTGAATGGGGCCAGCCCCCCCTCGATGTGACAGAGCGTGCATTTGGCTTGCAGCAGCCGGCCGATCTGGCCGTAATAGGTTGGATCGCCCGGATCGGCCGCGACCCAGCCCGCCAACCCCATCCACGCAAGGCATAATCCACGGCGCATGATCAGCCTCCCATGATCCGGCCCAATCTTAGCCCCGGCGGGCCGAGATTGCCAACCCTTCCGGCCCATGGCCGCCCGACCTCGGGGGGCTGATGCCGAGCCGGCGCTCCGGAGCTATGATTCGGGCGCGGACGCCCGCGCCGGAGCCCGCCGGCCATGAATGCCCGACCCCGATACCTCCTCTGCCCACCGGACTTTTTCCAGGTCCGCTACGTGATCAACCCCTGGATGAGAGGCAACGTCGGGCGGGCCGACCCGGGCCGCGCGCGCCGGCAGTGGGAGGCCTGGCGGGCGGCCCTGGCCGAGTTCGCCGATCTTGAAGCCGTCCCGCCGGCCGAGGAACAGCCGGACATGCCCTTCGCGGCAAACGCCGGGCTGGTCCTTGGGGAAGTCTTCATCCCGGCCCGGATGCGCTTCCCCCAACGGCAGGGAGAAACGCCACGCTTCCGCGACTGGTTCAAGCGGCGCGGCTATCGGGTCGTCGAGCTGGAGGACGCCGGGTCCTTCGAGGGCGAAGGCGACGCGCTGTTCCAGCCGGGGGAGCCGCTCCTCTGGTGCGGCTATGGCGTGCGGAGCTCCCTCCAGGTCTATCGCCAACTGGCGGCGCTCCTTGACGTCGAGATCGCCCTCCTGAGGCTGGTGGACGAACGGTTCTACCATCTGGACACGTGCTTCTGCCCGCTCCCCGACGGCCGGGCGATGTATTACCCCGAGGCCTTCGACCAGGAATCAGTCGAAACGCTCAGGCGCCGGTTCGCGCCGGAGCGGCGGCTGGAGATCGGGGCCGAGGACGCGCTCCGCCTGGCTTGCAACGCCGTCGTCCTCGGCCGGGTGCTCCTCCTGCACGGCGCAGGGCCCGAGTTGCGCCAGAGGCTTTCGGCCTGGGGCTTGCAGACGCGGGTCTGTCCGCTCTCGGAATTCCTCCTGGCCGGCGGTTCGGCCAAGTGTCTGGCGCTTTGTCTGTCCCATGCTCCGGCCCCTGGACGACGAACGCCGAGCGAGGCCGACTTCGGCGTTCGGGACCGCCTGGTCGAGCTGCAGGGGCCGTTGCTGGATTCCGGATTGATGAACGCGGCGCTCGATTGCGTCATCGAAGGAGGCGGCAGTTTCGAAGTCGAGCACTTCTCGGCGGGGCTCCGACGCGACCAGGATTCCTGGGCCCGGTTGCGGGTTTTTGCTCCGTCGGCGGCGCGATTGGAGACGGTCGTGGGCCGTCTTCTGCAACTAGGGGCGCGCGTCGCCGAAGAGGAACGCGACGCCCGGCTGGAGATCGTCACGCAGCCCGGAGTCGCCCCCGAGCACTTTTACTCGACGACGATCTACCCGACGTTGGTCCGGATCGGCGGCCGCTGGGTCCGCGCGCGCCGGCAGCGGATGGACGCCCTTCTCGTGCTGGAGGAGGGCAGCGAGCCCGGGGTGAGGTGCGTCCTCCCGCGGCAGCTTCTGCCGGGCCAGAAGGTCGTCTGCGGCGTCGAAGGGATCCGGGTGCTTTCCGGGGGAACGGCGCCCCGGACGGAGGGCTTCGAGTTCATGGGGTCGGAGGTTTCGAGCGAGCGGCGCGTCGAGGCGGCCATCCGGCGGATCGCCTGGGAGATGCGACGCGTCCGGGCCCGGAAGGGAAGGATCGTGGTGGTCGCGGGGCCCGTCGTGATCCACACCGGGGGCGGGCCCTACCTGGCCCGGCTCGTTCAGCTCGGCTACGTCCAGGCCCTTCTCGGGGGGAACGCCATTGCGGCCCACGACATCGAGCAGGCGCTTTTCGGCACGTCGCTGGGGGTGGATCTGAAGCGCGGCGTCAACGTTCACGGGGGCCATCGGCACCATCTGGAGGCGATCAATCTGGTGCGCCGCTGTGGGGGGATCGTCGAAGCCGTACGGCAGGGCCATCTACGCCGAGGCGTCTTTTACGAATTGGTTCAGCGGGGCATCGCCTTCGCCCTGGCTGGTTCCATCCGAGACGACGGGCCGCTGCCGGAGACCTGGACCGACATGATCGCCGCCCAGGACGAATACGCCCGGCTCATCGAGGGGGCGGAGATGATTCTCCTGTTGGCCTCGATGCTCCACGCGATCGGCGTGGGCAACATGACGCCGGCCGGCGTCCGGCTCATCTGCGTGGACATCAACCCGGCGGTCGTGACCAAGCTGGCCGATCGGGGCTCAATGGAGACCGTCGGCGTCGTTACCGACGTGGGCCTGTTCCTCAACCTGCTGACGCGTGCCCTGGAGGGCGAAGCGGACGAAGAGGCGCCGTCGGAAGCCGAGCCCTGAAGGGGGCGAGCCGGTTACTGCTGACACTACGGGGGGCTTTTGCCGTTTCGTTCGGCGCGGGGGCTTGATAGGATCGATCGGTCCGCCCTTCGGGGCGGCTTGAGGCCTGATTCGCCTCCGGTGAATCGCTTGAACCCATCAGCGCGAACGTCGGCGGAGGCGCCCGCCGGGGGGCGGGTGCTCTCCGGCAACCGCCCCACGGGTCCGCTGCACCTGGGGAACTACCTGGGGGCGCTTGAGAATTGGGTGCGGCTTCAGGACGCCCACGCCTGCTATTTCATGGTCGCCGACTGGCACGCGCTCACGTCCGATTACGCCGACACGAGCGGCCTGCCGCAATACACGCGCCAAATGGTGCTGGACTGGCTGGGGGCGGGGCTGGACCCGCGCCGGTCGGTTCTGTTCATCCAATCCCAGGTCAAGGAACACGCCGAACTGGCGCTCCTGCTGGGGATGTTCACGCCGGTCCCCTGGCTGGAGCGAACCCCGTCCTTCAAGGAAATCCAGCAGCAGCTCCACGAGCGGGACCTGAACACGCACGGCTTCCTCGGCTACCCCGTGCTCCAGGCCGCCGACATCCTGGCCTATAAGGCGACGATCGTCCCCGTGGGGGAGGATCAGGTGGCCCATCTGGAGCTGGCGCGCGAGATCGTGAGGCGGTTTCACCACCTCATCGGGCGGGAGGTTTTTCCAGAGCCTCAGCCCCTGCTCTCGCCGGTTCCCAAGCTCACGGGCACCGACGGGCGCAAGATGAGCAAGTCCTATAATAATTGCATTTACCTCTCGGACGGTTCGGCGCAGGTCTGGGACAAGGTCAAGGAGATGGTCACCGATCCGGCGCGCGTCCGGCGGTCCGACCCGGGGCATCCGGAGGTCTGCTCGGTTTACGCCTATCACGAGGTCTTCACGCGGCCCGAACGGGAGACGATCGCCGCCGATTGCCGCGCGGCCCGGATCGGCTGCGTGGACTGTAAGCGCAAGCTGCACGCCTCGCTGGAAGCCTTGCTGGAGCCCATCCGCGCGCGGCGCGCCCCGCTGGAAGCCCGCCCGGCCCAGGTCGATGAAATCATCGAGGAGGGCAACGCGCGGGCGCGGGCCGTGGCGGAGGAGACGCTCGGAGAAGTGCGCGCGGCCCTTCATCTCCCGTCGGCCGCTCCCCTTTCGGCGCGGGACTGAACCTTTCGGCCATGCCGGACTACAAGATCAAGCTCAACGTCTTCGAGGGGCCGCTGGATTTGTTGCTCCACCTGGTCAAGATCAACGAGATGGACATCTCTGAAATCCCGATTGCCGAGATCACGCGGCAGTATCTGGATTACCTGCGGTTGATGGAGACGCTGGACCTTGAAGTGGCCGGGGATTTTCTTGTCATGGCCGCGACGCTCCTGAACATCAAGCTCCGGGCGCTCCTGCCGGATTCGACTGCGCCCGAGGAGGAAGCCGAGGAGGTGGAAGACATCCTCACGGCCCGGGCGCTGATGGAGAAGCTGATTCAGTATCGCCGATTCAAGGAAGCCGCCGCCGCCCTCCAGGAACGGGAAACCGTCCAGGCCCGCGTCTTCCTGCGCGAGGTCGCCCTGCCCCGGCTGGACCAGGCCGAGCGGGACGACGATATGCGGCTGGAGCTGGCGGCCTTGTTGCAGGCCTTCGGCCGCGTGGCCCGCTACGTCGCTGATCGGCCGGGCTACGTCGTCGCCGAAGAAGCTTACGCGGTCGAGGACCAGATGGCCCAGATTGCGCGGCGCATCGAGGTCGAAAAACGGCTATCGGTCGAGGAGCTGTTCGGCCGTTGCGGCTCCAAACTCGAGATGATCGTCTGCTTGCTGGCCATCCTGGAGCTGTTCCACGAGCGGCGGCTCCGGCTGGAACAGAGCGGCCCTTTCGCCCCGATTTACCTCTTTGAGGCCGACCCGGAGGGGGGAGCCGACCCTTCGGCCCCACCCGAGCCGGGGCCGACGGCCGCCGCGGGTGAGCCATGAAAGCTCAGCGAGGCTTTCTCGGCCGCGGTCGTCCTGGCCGGTCGGCGAGCCCTGGCGAGCCGATCGCCGAGGAGGAGCCCTGGCCGGAGACCGTGGCCGAGGATGAAGGGACCGAGGAAGAGGACCTGGAGCCGGCCGGTCAAGGGGCGTGGCTCACGCTTCTGGCGGTGACGCTCAGCCTGGGGATCATCGGGTGGGGGGTGTGGACGTTACGCGAGGTCGTTCGCCGCGGGTACCTGGATCAGTTGCGCTATGATTTCCGGGACGTGAGTCTGTTGCCCGAGGCGCGCCTCTCGGCGCTGGTGACGGCTCATTCGGTGAGGATTTTCTTTACGCACGACGGCCGAACGCTGACCCCCTCCGTCCGGCGCCTGCGCCGCGAGGTCTCCGGCCCGGAGAAGGCGCGCCTGATCCTGGAAGAACTTTTCGCCCCGCCCCGGTCGGCGGTTTTTCGTTCGGCGTTGCCGCCGGGGACGCGCTCGCGCGGCTTCTATCAGATCGGGCGGATCGCCTACCTCGACCTGAGCGAGGAGTTTCTCAGCCCGCCGGAGCCGACGCCGGAGGGGGAACGGCTGGCCGTCTATGCGCTCGTCAACAGCATCGTGCTGAACGATCCCGGCCTGGACGGTCTGCAACTGATGGTTAACGGCTATCCGATCGAGACGGCCTGGGGATGGTTGGATTGCTCCTCGCCGCTCGCTCCCAATCTCTCGATCGTTCAGTAGCGACGGGCCGGGCGGGGCCGACGCCTGGCGCTCGATGGACGCCTCGCGGGCGGGCGAGATACAATCCCGAGGTCAACGGTGAGCCGCCGATGGAGATGGAGAGCCTGCCGGGCCGCCGAGAAGAGCTGCTGCGCGAACTGGACGCGCGGATGCGGCTGCGGGACGTCCGCCTGTCCCAGCGCCTCAAGGAGAGCCTCGCCCCGCGATGGTGGGAAACCGGGGTGATTCTGCTCCTGTTCGCCTCGGCGCTCGGGCTCCTGGCCTCGCTCTTTCAGCACTATCAATGGCGGGCGGCCCCTCCGGATCGTTGGCTCCTCTTCTGGTTCGCATTGATGATCCTGAGCGCGGTGTTGAGCTTCGAGTTCCTGCTGGTCAAGGTCTATCACTTGCGTCGCTCCAACGATCTCTTGCTGCGGATGATGGAGGAGGCGCGCCGGCGCCAGGACCGCCTGGAGGAACGCCTTAAGAAGCTTTCAGCCGAGCCCCGCCCGCCGGAAACCGATTAAGCCTCGGCCGGGTGCGTGGCCGAGCCCCCCCCCAGCCTTCGGCGACCCTCCAAGGCCAACTTGAGCGTCCCCGGATCGGCGTAACCGAGGGCGGCTCCCAACGGGAGGCCGACGCCGATGCGGGTCACCTGCGTCCGGGAGCCCGCCAGCGCCTGAGCCAGGTAGAGGGCCGTGGCGTCGCCCTCGACGGTCGGCGGCGTGGCGATAATGATTTCGCGGATGTCTTCATCAGCCACGCGGGCGACCACGGCCTCCAGCCGGAGGTCCTCCGGCCCGATCCCTTTCAGCGGGGCGAGCAACCCGCCGAGCACGTGGTAACGGCCGCGAAAAGCCCCCGCTTGCTCGAAGGCGTAAAGATCGGCGGGCGTCTCAACGACGCAGAGGAACCCGGGGTCCCGGCGTTCGTCCGCGCAGACCGCGCATAAGGCCCCCTCAGCCCAGAAACCGCACCGACGGCAGGGCTGGACGCGCTCGCGCAGGCGAGCGATGGCGTCGCCCAAGGCCGTGGCCCGTTCGGGCGGGACGATTAACAGATGCGTCAGGATGCGTTCGGCGCTGCGGCGGCCGATCCCCGGCAGCCGCGTCAGCTCCTCCATCAGGTCTTGGACGGGCGCGGGCAGGAGCGTCATGGATCAGATGAAGGGGAACTGGGGCAATTTATGGCCCGTGAGGCGGCTGAGGGTTTCCTGTTGGAGGGTCTTGGCCTTTTCGATCGCCTGATTGGCCGCGGCCTTGAACAGGTCCTCGAGCATGGCGACGTCGTCCGGGTCGACCGCCTCCGGCGCGATTTTGACCCCGTCAATCCCCAGATTGCCGTTGGCGACGACCTTGAGGGCGCCGCCGCCGGCCACGCCCTCGACCTGCGCCTGGGCCAATTCTTCCTGCGCGCGGGCCATGCCGTCCTGGAGCTCACGGCTCAGACGTTGGTACTTTTTCATGTCCAGCATCGCCGGCCATCCTTTCCTGGGATCTCGCTGCGACCGACCCATCCTAGAAAAGAATCGAGATCAGAGAAAAGAGGTTTCCACGATCGGCCCGTCGCGGGCCTCGGACGAAGGGCGCACCGCCCGGCCCACACGTCGTCTCGCCTCGGCGGTCTCACGGGCCAAGCGAGAACAAGTGAATCGATCCGCCGAAGTCGAGGCCGGCAAGCGCCCGCCAGTTGGAGGGGGGCTGCCGCTCGCCGAAGTAAATTTCGCGCCAGCGGGGTTCGATCTCGCCGTCGGAGGCGGTGGCCGGCGTGAGCAGCAGGTGGGTGGCGCCGGCCCGTTCTCGAAGGGCTTCGACTTCATCAACGCGCAGCGGCAACCAAACGGCGGTTCGATCCCCGAACCAGGCCACGGCCCACGGAACATCGGCGAGGATGACGGCTTCGGCCGGCGTGGATTGCTCAAGCAGGCTCCCCAGCACGCGGCCAAAACTCGGCTCGCGGGGACGCTCCAGTAACTGGGCCAGGCGGAAGACGCCCGGCAGGGTGAGCGCGAGCAGGACGAAGCCCAGGCCCAGGCGGGAGCCGCGCGCCCGCAGCCCGTCCGTCCCGCACATGTCGCAACAGGCGATCAACGTCAAGACAAGGGCGAGCGGAGCCAGCGGCGTGAAGAACCGCGGGCCCTCGAACTCCCCGACCGCGAACAGGCCGATCCAGACCGCGCCGGAAACCGTCAGCAGAATCCACAGAGCCCGGACGGGAGCGGGCATTGACGGCCACCGCGCCGCTCCGTAGAAGAGCGAGGCGCCGGCGGCCAGCGGCGAGGCTCCCATCGCGGCGGCGCTGAGATTCTTCTCCAGGCCGCGCCAAGCCTTCAGCAGGAACTCGTCGAGCCGGCCCTCGAACACCCAGGCCCAAGTCGGCGGAGAGGCCGGCGGCAGAAACATCCGCCGTTCGATCCCGTGCGGCGGCAGGCCGCCCAGCTCATTGAAGACGATCGCGCCGTTGGGCCCCAGGAAACTCAAGTCGCCGACGGCGGAGTGATTCCGCAAGGCGAGCCATCCCAACGGGGGGGCCGCGCCGATCAGAACCGCCAGCAGCCGCCGCCAGCGCACCCCCTCCCCCGCGGGCCAAGCCGCCGCGAGGATCGAAGCGATCAACGTGAATCCGTTCAGACGGATGAGTTGGCTCGAGCCGGCAAGAAACCCCGCCAACATCCATCGGCCGGGGAAAGGGTCGGCCGTCAGCGCCAGCGCGATCACTAAAAGCGCCGCGGTGAAGAGCGGTTCCGAGAGCCCGGCCGTTCCGTAGAGCAAGAGGCCCGGATCAAACAACACGAGGAAGGAAGCGATGAAGGCGACTTGGGGAGCCGACGCCGCTCCGCCGGGAAGGGGAACCCCCGCCCGACCCAGCCGAAGAACCAGAAGGAAGACGAGGCCGCCGCAAAGCCAGAAGAAGAACGCCCCGGCCGCGCGCGCGGCTCGATCCGATGGGCCGAACCCTTTGAAGACCAGCGCCTGGCCCCACGGGAAGCCGGGAGCGCGGCGCACCGCGGGAGCGGGCGCCTCGGCGGAGAACGAAAGCTGATACGGCCAGACCGCGCGGTCCAGCAGCCCGTCGCCGCGCGCCAGGCCCCGCGCCATGTCGGCATATTCCATCGCGTCGGGAAAGATCAGATCGCCCGGCCCCAAAACCACCGGAAGCCCGGCGACGAGCGCCCCCAGGACCGCCAAGGCGACGGCGGCTCGGACGGCCGAGGGGGGCCGGCGATCCGAACCCGGGGGCGGAGCCGTGGGGGCGTTCAATCCAGTTCGGCCTCGCGCGGATCCAGCGCCCGCCGCAATCCCTCGCCGGCGGCCTGGAAGACGAACATCGTCAGGCAAATGGCCGAGGCGGGGAAGGCCAGCACGTGCGGATGAGAGCGCATGGCTTTGAGCCCCTCGGCCGCGAGCGTTCCCCAGGAGGCGTGCGGGAGCGTCACGCCGAGGCCGAGGAAACTGAGGAAGCTCTCGGCGAAGATGGCCTGCGGAACCATGAACGTGGCCGTGACGACGATCACGCCCATGGCGTTCGGCAGGACGTGGCGGAGGAAAACGCCGGCGGTCCCGACGCCGAGGACGCGGGCGGCCGCCACGAACTCCTGCGACCGAAGCTCGGCCACGCGCGCCCGAACCACCCGGGCCATGTTCAGCCAATAGACCAGGCCGAGCGCGATGAAGACGTTGGCGAGCCCTTGGCCCAGAACAACCATGAGGGCAATGACGATCAGGAGCAGGGGGATGCCGTAGAGAAAGTCGATCAGGCGCATGAGGACCGACTCGACGGCGCCCCCGACCAAGCCGGCGAGGCCGCCGACCGTCACGCCGAGGGCGAGGCTCAACAAGGCTCCCATGAGCCCGACGGCCAGCGAGATCCGTCCGCCGTGGAAGACGCGCGTCAAGAGGTCGCGCCCCAGCTCATCCAGCCCGAACCAGTGGCCGGCCGACGGACGCTCGAAACTGCGAACGAGCCGTTGCGAGGTCTCATCATAGGGGCTGAGCCAGGGCCCCATCACCACGATGAGGCCCAGCAGGGTCAGCCCGGCCAGCGCGGTCATGGCGCCGCGGTCCCGACGCAGGCGTTCCATCCATCGGGGGCGGGAGGACGCGGCCACGCCTCAACCTCCCCGCAGGCGAGGATCGAGCGATCGCGCCGCCAGATCGCTCAGCAGATTGAAGACGACGAGGAGGACCACGTAAACAAGCGTCACCCCCATGATCAGCGGATAATCCCGGTTGCCGATGCTCTGGACGTACATCCGGCCCAGACCCGGGATGTTGAAGATGCGCTCGACGACGAAGGAGCCGGTCATGATCGCGGCGGCCTGAGGCCCCAGGTAAGCCAGCACCGGGCCGAGCGTGTGTCGCAGCCCATGAACGACGACCGCCCGGAGTTCCGAAAGCCCCTTGGCGCGCGCCGTCAGCATGAACTCGCTGCGCATGACCTCAAGGAGACCGGCGCGCACCAGGCGAGCCAGATAGGCCGTCGGCAAGGCCGCCAGCGATATCGCGGGCAGCAGATAGTGCGAAGGCCGACCCCAGCCCCCCGCGGGCAGCCACGGGATTCGCCACGAGAACCAATACAGCAACAACGCCCCCAGAATGAAGGAAGGGACCGAGACCCCCGAGGCCGCGACGACGGCGAGCACTCGATCCGGCCATCGGCCGCGGCCCACGGCGGCGGCCGCGCCGAGGGCGAAGGCGGCGCCGACGGAGAGGGCCAGGGCGGCCACGCCGAGCCGGGCCGAGATCGGCAAGCCCCGGGCGATGATTTCGCCGACGGTCCGGCCGGGGTTGTCCATGGAAAGGCCGAAATCGAGCCGCGCTGCGTCGATCAGGTAATCGACGTACTGGCGCGGCAGCGGATCATTGAGCCGGTATTTGGCCTCCATGGCTTCCCGAACGGCCTCCGGCAGAGCCCGCTCTCGACTGAACGGCCCGCCCGGAATGACGCGCATCAGACAGAAGGTGGCCGTCGCCACGGCCCAAGCCACCAGGGCGATCCCCAGCCCGGCGCGAACGGTCGCGGCCAGCAGTCTCATCGACGGGAGGAGCCGGCTGGAACCCAACGCCGGATCATGCCGCCCCTCAACGCAGGCGATCCGTGAACGGACGGGAGGCGGCCGCGCCGTCGGGCCGCGATTCCAGCCAGGCGCGCGGACGATCGGGGGCAACGCTCTGGGCGCGGTCACCGGGCGCGGAAGCGGGGCCTTCTCCCCAGAACTCCAGCGCGTTCAGAAAGGCCGTGTCGGCCACGATGACCGCCGGGTAGACGAAACACAGGGTGAGCACCCAGAAGGCGAGCGTCTGATGGAACTCGTTGGAACTCACGTCGCGGTTAACTTCATACACGTGACGCGTGAGGGCGAACCGACCGTAACATCCCACGGCTGAAAAACCCACGAGCAAGAGGCTCAGCACCCGCGCGAGCCGCCGCGAGGCCGGGGACCAGAGGCGCGCAAGCCGGGGAGACGATGACATCGCGGGCCTTTAGCTCCAAGCGAAACGGCGAATCGATCGGCCGGCGCCCGACGGCCGGGTCCACCTTGAGCCAAGCGAAACGTCGAATCAAGCACTTCCACCGTCGAGGCCGCTTCACGTGGGATTGGGATTGAAATTGACGTTGGCCAGGCACCGATCGAGCCGCCGCGCCGCAACGCCGAGCTCTCGCGCGCCGACAACGCCGATCGCCTCTCCCTCGCCGGCGATCCATTCGCGAACGGCGCGCCGGCCCGTGGCGAGGAACCGGATCGCTGAAGCGGCGAGACTGGCGTGATAGACCGCATGAAACGGCTCAATCCCTCCGGGGAGGCTCAGACAGACGCCCAGAGGGGAACGTCCTCGCCGGCGGCGCCGCTCCAGCCAGAGCCCCTGGCGGCCGAGCAGGTCCGCGTCGGGCCAGGGCATGTCCGCGGCGAGCAGAAAGCACCAACGTCCGGGATGGGCAAGTAGGGCGGCCGCAAGACCGCGCAGGCTGGAAGGGTCGCCCGGCAACTGCGATCCGACCGGGTCCGGAAGGCATTTGAGGCCCCAGGGCTCGAAGTCCCCGGGGCGATCGGTCATGACGGTTATCCGATCGGCGAAGATCGGCCGCAGACGTTCAAGTTGATGCTCGATGAGGGGTCGGTCGGCCAGGACGATGAGGGACTTATTAAGGCCTCCGGCGCGCCGGGCCCGACCCCCGCACAAGATCACGGCCTGGAGCGACGGCGCCCCCACCGACGCTCCAGGGGGAGCCTGATTGAACGAACTCGCGGGGGGGTTCGGCGGAGACCCGGCGCCCTCGGGCGAGGAAAGGAATAGAGCTTGAGGGGTCCCTTGCCGGCGGTGCAAACTCGGCGGACTCGGGGAGCCCCGGACGTCCATGCGGCTGGTCATCCTGCCTAATTATGACGCAGTGAGCGACTGGGTGGCCGACTACGTGCGGCGGCGCGTTCTGGATTTCGCTCCTTCGGCGAAGCGCCCTTTCGTGCTCGGCCTGCCGACCGGCGGATCGCCGCTGGGGACGTATCGCCGCCTGGCCGAGTTTTACCGGCGCGGCGAGCTTTCCTTCAAGCACGTCGTCACCTTCAACATGGACGAATACGTGGGTTTGCCGCCGGATCATCCGGAGAGCTACCACAGCTACATGGAAAAGCACTTCTTCAGCCGGGTGGATATCGACCGCCGGCGGACGCACGTCCTCGACGGAAACGCCGCCGACCTGAACGAAGAGTGTCGCCGCTATGAGGAGCGGATCGCCGCCGTCGGCGGGATCGAGCTTTTCCTGGGAGGGATCGGCCCCGACGGGCACATCGCCTTCAACGAGCCGGGCTCGTCGCTCGCCTCGCGGACGCGCGTCAAGACGCTGGCCTACGACACGATCGTCGCCAATTCACGGTTTTTCGGCGGCGACGTCGATCAGGTGCCGAAACTGGCCCTCACGATCGGCGTGGGAACGTTCATGGACGCGCGAGAGGTTCTCATTATTATTTCCGGTCTCGCCAAGGCCCACGCCCTCTATAACGCCATCGAATGCGGCGTCAATCACATGTGGACGGTCTCGATGGTGCAGATGCACCCGCACGCCACGATCGTCTGCGACGAGGACGCCACGGCCGAGCTGCGCGTCCGGACGGTCAACTACTTCAAGGGGATCGAGAAAATGCTCGCCCGGCAGCCGACCTACCCCATGGCCCCCAAGAGCTTTCCCCTGGGCCCGGCTGCTCGGGCTGGCCGGATCAATACTCGCCGACGATCGCGATCTGAATGACGTTGATCCCTTTGGCCCGGTGGATCGTTCCCTGGGCCGTGACCTTCTTGCCCACGTAAGGCAGGAGGAGTTCGTTGGCCGTCTGCAGGCCGGAGGCGGGGGCCGGGTTGCGATAGACGGCGACGTAAACCTCGCCCGATTCGTCGTCCAGGAGCCCGATCGGAAAGCCATTCTCGGCCCGGAACTGGCCCTGAGCCCTTCCGGTTTCGCCGCGGGCCCCATCGATCGCGTAGCTGGAAATATCGATGACCTCCCCCACGATCGTCTGACGGGCGGGCCTCCCCCCCTGGCCCAGCGCCACGGCCAGCAGTCCCCCGACGAATGTCGGGAGCGCAAGCATGCCGATGATCCCCATCCTTGACCTGCGATGTTTCACGGGACTCGCTCCTTCCTCAGCTCTGGTTCTGCTCGGTCCTCCAAGGCGACCGGTCGCCGCGCGCCGCGACTTGTTGCAACTAGGACCTCCCCCCCAAGGCCACCAGGATCAATGAAGCAGATGATGTGCCGCTCACGGGTTCGGGGGGAAAGGGCTCACGGTCGTCTTGACAAGAGGCGCGAGCCCGAGGTCTCGCCCTGGATACCTCTGTCGTCGTAGATGGCTGAAAAAAGATAACTTAATTGCTCCGGCCAGGCCGAATCCGTCGATCGGCGGGGGCCGGTCGGGCCAACCCATCGTCCAACGGATTGCCTTCCACGATTAGGGCTGGAGCAGCAGGCGCGCTGAAGGGCCTGAAACAACGCAACCTGGCGCGCGACATCCGAAGGTATTGTAAACAGCCCAAGGCGCAACTGGACAGGCAGGATAGGGACCAGAACTTGAACCTGCGGAGGGAGTGTTGAGACGCGGGTCTCTCGCCGTTCAGGGCGAGCTAAGTTATTTCGTCTCAGTCGATCCCATACCGGAGCAGGTGCGAATGGCGACCACTCGTCGGTTGGATCGGGACGGCGTGAACTAAGACTATAACGCGTTTAAGTTTTGTGGAACGAAACCTGCGGAATATGCGCAAAGGAAGGGCAGAAATGCCGCACATGCCCGCGGATCGCAACAGGAGATCAACCATGACCCGAATCCCTTCCCTGATCGTCGGCTTGGCGACTTTCCTCGGCCTGACCGTCCCGGCGGCAGCTCAGGAAGGCGCTCCGACGTTCTACCGGGACATCGTCCCCCTTCTGCAGCGGAATTGTCAGAGTTGTCATCGTCCGCAGGGGGCCAACCTGGGCGGGATGGTCGCCCCGATGGCGCTGGTGACCTACGCCGAAGTCCGGCCATGGGTTCGGTCGATCCTCCGACAGGTGGAGGATAATCAGATGCCCCCCTGGCACGCCTCGCCGGCCTTCAAGGGCGTCTTCGAGAACGAGCGTTCGCTCAGTGAGGAGGAAGTGGCCGTGATCGCCCGCTGGGCGCGGGCTGGAGCCCCCGCCGGACGGGAGGCCGAGGCGCCGCCGCCCATAGCCTTTCCCGAGGCCGGATGGGCCATCGGCGAGCCGGACCTCGTCCTGTCGTTTGACGAGCCCTACGTCGTCGCCGATGAGGTCGAGGACCAGTACGTCAACTTTACGGTCGACGTTCCCGAAGACCTGCACGCCGAGGACCGTTGGATGCAGGCGTTGGAATTCAAGCCGGGCAGCGCCGTGGTTCACCACATCATCGGCTACGCCTATGCGCCTGGGACCGGGGCGATCGGCGCCGACCGGGGGATGGTGGGCGGGATCGCGCCGGGCAATGACCCGGAGAGTTGGCCTGAAGGTTACGGGATGATGCTTCGCAAAGGCTCCAAATTCACCTTCGCCATGCATTACCACAAGGAGAAAGGCCCCGGGACGGCGACGGCGGACCGCTCCAGCGTCGGCATCAAGTTCCATCCCAAGGGCTCGAAGGTTCGGCCCATGACGATCGAAGCGATCGGGAACATGGGTTTTGAGATTCCCCCGTTCCACAAGGAATGGCACGTCGGGGCCGCCAAGACGTTCGACCGTCCGATCGAAGTCCATTACTGGATGCCGCACATGCACCTGCGCGGGAAGTCAGCCACGTATACGGCCTTCTATCCCGACGGAGGGCGCGAGGTCCTGCTCGATGTCCCCCGCTACGACTTCAACTGGCAGACCTCTTATCAGTACCGCGAACCGAAGCTCTTGCCGGCCGGCACGCGCGTCGAGGTCCTGATGACCTATGACAACTCGGTGGAGAACGCCGCCGTCCCGAACCCGACGATCCCCGTCCGCTTCGGCGGCCCCACGACCGATGAAATGGCGCTCGGCTGGCTGGCCTATGCCTACGCCGACGAAACGCCGCAGGACGAGGCCGAGGCGGCGGGCGGATGAAAGCGCTCCCGGCCTGACGGGCCGAACGGCCGGATCGGGCTGGACTCGGCCCCCGGCCAACCCACTGAACTCATCTCCTTCCCTTCCCTTCTCGCCCAACCGGGGCGGCGCCCGAAAGCGCCGCCCCGGCTCGCCTGAAAGCCCGCCCCCGGCGGGAGGTTCGTCGGCGGCGGGGTCCCGGCTGGCCAGGCCGGGCGCGACGTCGGCCGCGCCGTCTCTCCTCAGCGGCGGCTGGAGGCGCTTAAGGCTGGCGGGAGGGAGGGCCGGCGTCGATGGTCTTCATCTTGCGCCAGAGCGTGGCCGGGTTGATGCCCAAGAGCCGAGCCGCGACCGAGCGCTTGCCGGCGGTGTATTCCAGGGTCCGGAGAATGTGAAGGCGTTCAAGCTCACGGATGGTCAACGGTTCCCAACCGGTCGGTCGCAGGGCGTGAGCGGCCGCCGCCGACGGAGCGGAGGGGCCGCTTCGTGGACCGGAGGCTGCCGGGGGACTTTCGCGCTCGCGGGCGCGGCGGCGGTGAGCGATGCCCTGGAGGATCGAGACGACCTGGGTGCCGAGGACGGTCGCCCGTTCGATGACGTTTTCCAGTTCGCGGATGTTGCCGGGCCACTCGTATTCCGTGAGGATCCGCATGTCGTCCTCGCCGACGATCGATTCACGCCGGACGGAGCCCTTGCCGTACTTCTCGACGAAGAAATCGACGAGCAGCGGGATGTCCTCGACGCGTTCGCGCAGGGGCGGGACGTGGATCGGCAGGACGTTCAATCGGAAAAACAGGTCCTGACGAAACAAACCTTCCTCGAGCAGCCTTTCCAGGTCGCGGTTGGTGGCGGCGATGAGGCGAACGTCGACCGAGAGTGTTTCGGTGCCGCCGACGCGCGAGAATTCGCGCTCCTGAATGAACCGCAGAAGCTTGACCTGCATGTTCAGGTCGAGCTCGCCGATCTCGTCCAGGAAGATCGTCCCCTTGTCAGCGGCCTCGAACCGGCCGATCTTGAGCGCCTCGGCCCCCGTGAACGCGCCCCGTTCGTGGCCGAACAGCTCGCTCTCGATGAGCGTCTCCGGAATGGCGGCGCAATTGACGGGCATGAAGACCCGGTCCCGACGGGCTGAGTTATTGTGAATGGCCCGGGCGATGAGTTCCTTGCCCGTGCCGTTCTCGCCGGTGATCAGCACGTTGGCGTCGCTGGCGGCCGCCAGACGGGCCAGCCGAAGGACGCGCTGCATCGGAAGGGCCTTGCCAATGATCGGGCGGTCGCCGTGGACCTCCATCACGGCCCCGGCGTCCCGCTCGGCGGCTCCCCCCTTGGAAAGGGCCGAGAGAGCGGGGGGGTCCTCCGGCCCCTGCCGGCGCGCGGGCGAGAGGCCCTCCAGCGGGGCATAGCGGCCTTCCCGCTCGTAGATCAGATTCATATGGTAGATGGCCCCCGGGTGGCCGGGCCGATCGCGCAGGACGCGGTGGAACTGTTCGATGGCCTGGCTCACGTGACCCAACTCGAGGCGGGCGATGCCGAGATTGCAGCGAACTTCGATCGTGGGCTCCAGCCGGGCGGGGTCATCCCCATGACGCTTCAAGTAGATTTCCAGGTGCTCGACGGCCCGGGCGAAGTCACGCGCCTGAAAGTAGAGGTTAGCCAGGTGGCGGCGGGCGCCGTCGTGAGCCGGGTTGAGCCCCAGGGCGCGATGGAAGTAATGCTCGGCGGCTTCGGTCTCGCCATGGTTCCAGCAGGCGATGGCCAGGTAATAGGAACAGTCCGCCTGAAACTCGGCCCCATCGCCGAAGAACAGACCGAGATAGAAACGATCGGGCGCGATGGCGACGGACGCCTCGGCCAGCCCGCCGAAGAGTTCGCGAGCCTGCTCGATGCGCCCTTGGTTGATCAGAATCTGGCCGAGATTGTATTGAGCCTCGACGTCGGTCCGGTCGTGGTCGAGGAGGGCGCGATAGTGCTTCTGGGCCTCGTCGGTCAGGCCGGCGTGATAGAGCCCGTGGGCGTAGCAACGGGCCACGTCGGGATCGTTCGGCGCGATCTGGCGGGCGCGCTTGAACTCCTTGAGGGCCGCGTCGTAGCGCATCTCGGAGAAGTGACGGATGCCTTCATGGAGCGCCAGAGCCGCCCCCACGACGGCCGCGCCGCAATGGGAGCACTGCCCGGCGCCGAGGGCCAGGCTCCGCCGACACTGGACACAACTCAACATCAGCGTTCAGTGTAGCCGCCCCAGGGCCGCTCAGGCAATTCTTCCGCTCAGCTCAGGAGGGCTTGAACCGGAGCACGAGCGCCGCACCAATGGCGAGAAGGGCGAAGCCGACGAAAAGCGCCGGGTGAGGGGTCTCTTTCGGCGGGTACTTGATCATGCTGAAGAGAACGTTGACCACCGGCGCGCCGCCGAACACCAGCGGCGGCACGAGAAGGGGGGTTCCGCCCGTCCGGAGGGCGTAAATCACGCAGAGCGCCCCGGCGGCCCCGAGCGCCCCCGCCACGGTCGCGATCGCCACGCCCTTGAACCCGAACGCCCCCGCCTCCTGGCCCGCCAGCAGGACACCTCCGGGAACGAGAACGGCCATGAGGAAATAGGCAAACCCGACGCAAAGGAAGGCCCGGATCGGGCTGCCCAGCTCGACCTGGCCCATGTGGATCGTCGGCACGTAGAGCCCCCAGGTCAGGATTGTCCCAAGCACGAAAATCAGCCACGTCATCGTCAAGAGGCCCCTTTCCCAGAATGGCCGGCCAAGGGCCGGGGCCGGCCAGTCTAAGGCTTCCCGAAGGGGCCTTCAATGATCCGGGGCCCGCTTCGATGGGGGTTGAAAACATCGCTCCGGGGCCCTAAGCTCAACCGGGAGGACTGGAAGTCAAGGCTCCTCAGCGCACCCCGTCGGAGCCGCTCGAAAGGCGATGGCCCCACCGGAGCGAAGGCCAGGGGCCGGCGCCGGAGCGAGAGGCTTGATTTTCGGGCGAGAGATTGTGAAAAATTTCTCGAAGTCGGGGCGCTCGGCCTAGACGGCGCTCATCCGCTCCGGACGGGAGCGTTCGACCATGGGTCGCTACAATTTCCCTCCCGAAGAACTTCAGCGCCGCGCGGCGCTCTCCTCCGAGCTTAAGAAGAAGTTCAAGGCCAAGCGGGCCGCCGCGGCCGCCGCCGCCGGGAAAAAAGGACCCGCCAAGGACGAGAAGAAGAAGGCCGCCGAGGAAACGCCGAAAATTGACTACGCGGCTCTCAAGGCCAAAGCCCGCGACCGGCGGAATTTTCTGGCCGGAACGCTCAATTTCACCCTCGGGATGACGATCACCACCCTCGGCGTCCAGCGATTCATGTTTCCGCGGATGCTTTTCGAGCCCCAGAGCGCATTCGTTGCCGGGCGGCCCGACGAGTTCCTGCCGAACAACCCCATCTTCTTCAAGGACTTTCGCACGTGGATCATCCGCCTGGGGAACCGGATCATCGCCCTTTCGGGCCGCTGCACGCACCTGGGCTGCACGCCGGCCTGGCTGACCTCCGACGGCAAATTCAAGTGCCCATGCCACGGCAGCGGCTTCCGCATCACGGGGGTGAACTTCGAGGGCCCGGCCCCCCGCGCGCTGGAACGGTTCAAGATTGAATTGGCCGACGGGAGGCTCCGCGTGGAGACGGCCAAGCTCTTTCTGTTCGAAAACGGCGGCTGGGAGAATCCGGAGTCCTATGTGACCGTCTGAGATCGCGGCGGCGGCGCTCGGCGCGCCGGCCCGCGATAATCGGCGAGGGCGTCGATGCAAGCCTTCCTCAATAAAGTCTACGAAACTCAGCTCTGGAAATCCCTCTTTCGGCACGGCTTGCCGCGGGACCCGCGCAACCGTTCGCTGGCGATCCTGACCAACGTTTTCCTGCACCTTCACCCGGTGCGCGTCCGAAGCGGCGCTCTCCGCGTCCGCTTCACCTGGTGCATGGGCGGCCTCACGTTTTTCATCTTCCTCGTGCTCACGTTCACCGGCGTCCTGCTGATGTTTTATTATCATCCCAACGCGCGAGACGCCTATCCGGATATCCAGAAACTCGAATCGGGGGACGTCCCCTTCGGCATGCTGATGCGGAACATGCATCGCTGGGGGGCGCATCTGATGGTGATCTCCATCTGGTTGCACATGTTCCGCGTCTTTCTGACGGGCAGTTACAAGCCGCCGAGGGAATTCAATTGGGTCGTGGGGGTCATCTTGCTGGTCTTGACGCTGTTGCTCAGCTTCACGGGTTATCTTTTGCCGTGGGATCAGTTGGCGATGTGGGCCGTTACCGTCGGGACGAACATGGCGCGGGCGACGCCCTTGGTCGGCCACGAGGGTCCGGGAGCCCAATTCCTGAAGATCGGCGATTTTCAGCTCGTGACGTCTCGCAGCGACGTGCGTTTCGCCCTCCTCGGCGGGCGAATCGTCGGCCCGGGCGCGCTGTTGAGGTTTTACGTCCTGCATTGCATCCTGTTCCCCCTGATCGCCGGCGTCTTCATGGCGATTCATTTCTGGAGAATCCGGAAGGACGGCAATATCTCGGGCCCCGTCTAGACGGGCCCGCCCGCGGACCCAGCCCCCTCAACGGAGCCCAGCCTCGATGATGGACCGCCTCCTGGACCCCCATTGGTGGAACGAGTTCCTGTTCCCCATTCTCTTCCGTCCAATCAACTCCGTCTTCGCGCCCGATCCCCGCTATGTGTTAACGTTCCTCTTTGTCGGCTTCGTTCTGGCCTGCGTTTTCCTCAAGCAATTGACCCACCCGGTGGTGGTCGGCGCCCCGGCCGCGCTGTTCGCCGTCTTGTTCGTGATCGGCCTGGTCAACCCGGACTTTCAGTTGCTCATCTTCAAGGGGGACAACGTCCCGATCGTGATTCTCCTTGTCGTCGTCCCGTTTTATACGTGGTGGGGGCTCCGTCAGGCCGTGCTGAACGACGAGTATAAGCACAAGGCCGGCCGCGACCTGCTCCGCATGTCCAATACGCCCGACAACGATCCAGAGGACAAGGTTCACACTTTTCCTTTTCTTGTCCATCCGGAATTCATTTCGACCGTCGTCTGCTCCGTTCTGCTGATGGTCTGGTCGATCACGATCGACGCTCCCCTGGAGCAGCCCTCCGAGTCGGCCCGCACACCCAATCCCTCCAAGGCTCCCTGGTACTTTCTCGGTTTGCAGGAGATGCTCGTTTATTTTGATCCCTGGCTCGCGGGCGTCGTGATGCCGAGCTACATCATCGTGGGGTTGATGGCCATCCCTTATTTCGACGCCAATCCGAAAGGGAACGGATACTTCACCTGGGAGGAACGAAAGTACGCCATCTCGTTCTTTCTTTTCGGCTTTGTTATCCTCTGGGTCATCCTGATCGTCAACGGGACGCTCCTGCGCGGTCCCGGTTGGAACTTCTTCGGTCCGTTCGAGTACTGGGATCACAACAAGGTGGAAGCCCTGACCAACGTCAATTTCAGCGAGATGCTCGGCTTCGATCCGGCGACCCCCTGGTGGCTCCGTGAGGCCCCGGGATTTCTGGCGTTGCTGATCTATTTTATCGGTCTTCCGATTGTGGGGTGGTTCGTCTTTCGGAAAATCGCCGCGCAGTACGGCGTGCTCCGGTACGGCGTGGCCTCCCACTTTATCCTGGCCATGATGCTCCTGCCGATCAAAATGTATCTCCGGTGGTTGTTCAACCTGAAGTATATCATCGCGATTCATGAGATCGGGGTGAACATCTGAATCTCGGGCGGCGGCGCCGCCGGTAGCCACCGCCGAGGAACTGAGCCCGAACGATGCGACGCAATGGTATCAGCCGACAGGGCATGTTCAACGTCTGGGCGATGCTGCTCACGCTGACGGGCCTGTGGGCCGTGCTCAAGGATTACAATCCGCATTGGTTCCAGCGGGGCAATTGGAAGAAGTTTCAGGTGGCCTTCCGCGAGTTAACCCTTGGGCGCGCGCAGGAGGCCATCGAGAAGGAGAACGCGAAGATCGAGGCGGTCTACCAGGAGCGCCTGGCGGAGCTGGACCGGAAGATCCGGGAGGTCACCGACGCCGCGCGCAGCGTCAATCAGGAGGAGCTGATCCAGGCCAAGCGCCGCGAGATCGACGAGCTGACGCGCCTGGAATACGAGAAGAATCAGGCCCTCTCCTTCGCCAAGAGCCTCATGGGCTCGGCCCGGTCGAAGTACGAATTTCTGAAGAACGATCCCTACAGTAAATCCGTGGAAACGGAGCGGGCTCGCCAGGAGTACGAGCGCTATTTCGAGGATGTTCAACGGCTGACGCCGGCCGCCGAGGCGGCTTACGCTGATCTCAATCGGGCGAAGGAGGAACTGAGCCTCCTGCAAGCGGGTCCGGCGCCGCTGATTCGCGAGAAGAGCGCCATCTTCGCCGAGCGGGACCGATGGCGCAACGAGGTCGAGGCGATCCGGCCGAGCGACGCGGTGAGCTTCCTGGCCAGCGTCGCCCGTGACGTGCCCCTGGCCGACTGGATCGATCCCAAGTACAACCTTCGACAAACGGTGCTTGACGGCCTTCCCGACCTCACCGGCGCCCCGAAGGTGGACCGTTGCACGACCTGTCACGTCGGGATCGACGACCCCGGCTACGACGACCCGAGCCTACCAATGGTCTTCCGCGCCCATCCGAAGCTTGAGCTTTACGTTGGGCCGAAGTCCCCGCATCCACTGGAGCAGTTGGGCTGCACCTCCTGTCACCTGGGCCGCGGCTACGGGACGACGTTCAAACTGGCCGCCCACACGCCGGACACGGAGGAACAGGCCACGGAATGGCGCCGTCGCTATGGATGGAAAGACCTCCATTATTGGGACTACCCGATGCTTCCGAAACGCAACATGGAGGCCATGTGTTTCACCTGTCATAAAACCAATCTGGGATATGAGCTCAGCATGGCCCGCTCGGTGTTCGAGGGGCGGCGCATCTACGAATATCGGGGTTGTCACGGTTGTCATAAAATCGACGGCGTGAGCGACGACATGGCGAAGATCGGCCCGACGTTGGAACACGTCGCCGTCAAACTGAATCCCGACTGGACGCCCCGTTGGATTTCCGGCCCCCGGAAATTCTACCCCACAGCCCGCATGCCCCACGCGTTCGGCCATCGCATCCCGATTCGTGATACCTTCCCGGAATTCTTTGAAACGATGGAGCATGAAACGGAACCGGCCCTCTGGCAGGAGATCGAGCGCCAATTGGAGGAAGATCACGCCCATATGGTCCGTGAAGAGGCGGCGATGATCGAGGGAATCACCGCGCTTCTCTACGCACGGTCTCGGGACCTCCCGCTGGAAGAGCCCCCAGCCGAGGCGGGCGATCCCGCCCTCGGGCGTCAGATCGTCAAAGTTCACAATTGTCTGGGGTGTCACGAGCTCCACGACGGCGAGATCCAATCCCCCGGCCAGGGGTACGCGCCTGACTTGTCGAAAGTCGGCTCAAAAACCAATCGCCCATGGCTTTTCAACTGGCTGCGCGAGCCCAAGCGTTACTGGCCGGAGGCGCGCATGCCCGATCCCCGTCTGACTCCGGAAGAGACCAATCACGTCGTCGCCTATCTGCTGACGCTCCGCGATGACGCCTACATCGAGGCGCCACGCGACCAGAGCTCGGACGACGAAATGCTGGAACTGGCGGTGCGCTATCTACGCTCGCGCCTCAGCGAAGCCGAGGCCCGCCAAACGGCGACGGCGATGTCGCCCGAGGAACGCCGCCTGCTCGTGGGCGAGGAAACGATCTACCGCAACGGCTGCTTCGGATGCCATGACATTCCAGGCTTTGAGGACCGCGGCCGCATCGGGACGGAGCTGACCGGCGAGGGATTTAAGGAAATCGAGCGCTTCGACTTCGGGATGCATCGTTTCGTGCACATTCCCCACTTCCGGCACGAATGGGTCCGATTAAAGGTCAAGCAACCGCAGATCTATTTCCTCGGCAAGGTGATCAGCCCTTATGAACAGACTTTGAGCATGCCCTGGTTCGGCTTCAGCGACGAGGACGCCGATAAGATTACGACCTTCGTGCTCGGTCAGACGGGCAAGCAACCTCCCGAAAAGTATGTATACACGCCGGGAGGGGATCAGCAGGCCATTCTTGAAGGGCGGAAGCTGATCGAGCGCAGAAATTGCATCGGGTGCCACAAAATCGGCATGGGCTGGCAGTGGGTGGACACCGATGAGCACGGCTTTGACGAGGATCTCGTCTGGGTGACGGAGCCGCTGGTGGCCCTGGGGGACGCGAATTTGCCCGAGGGTCGCTATTCGCGGATCGCCCAGGTCGGCGAAGCCAAAGCCCAGGACAAGGTCCTCATCCCCGCCGAAGGGTTCGTCGATACACGCCAACTGGCGCGATTCGGCGAGGATTACCTCTCGATCGGAGAGCTTCTCGGCGAGGCTCCGATCGAAGTCAACGTCGGTTCGCGAGAGGAAATCCGCGTGGCGATGGAGCGGCCGGCGACGCTCAAGGTCGAGGGCGTCCAGGAAGGTTATATCAAACGCTTTTACGAAGATTCGGCGTTGGCCCCGCCGATCCTCCGGCGGGAAGGCGCCAAGGTCCGGCCGCAGTGGTTCTTCAATTTCCTCAAGCACGTGACGGACATCCGCAACCACATCCAGGTGCGGATGCCCCAGTGGGAATGGAACGACGCCGAGGCCAACGCCGTGGTGCGTTTCTTCGCCGCCGCGGCGGGCGAGCCGTTCCCGTTCGAATCGGAGCCCATCTCACCGTTGAGCGAAGAGGTTCACGGAACGACGGCCCGGGAGCTGTTCGGCCTGCCGGGGACGCCCGAATACGAACAGAGCCTCAAATGTTTCAGTTGCCACCCAGCGGGCGAGCTGGTTCCGACCAATCCGCGCGAGAACTGGGGCCCGAACCTTTACCTGGCTCAGGAACGGCTGAAGTTCTCATTCATTCGATCCTGGTTGCGCAACCCCCAGGCGTGGTCGCCCGGCACGCGGATGCCGAACATATTCTACGACTATAGCGATCCGGACGGCGTCGTCGAACTGCGGCCCGATGGCGAGCGCCAGATCGTCGCCTTGGCCGAGATGTTGCATTACCTGCCCAACCTCGAGGAGGTTCGCCTGGCAGCCCAGGCGGAGGCCGAACGGCGCAAAACGGCCGTCGAGACCGGGCCGGGGGAAGTGTTTGAAGAAGATGACGGGGCCGAAGTCTTCGAGGAGGACGAAGAACCCGAGGTTTTCGAAGAAGACGGCGGAGTCTAACTTCGGGGAAGGTCGGTCCCTCGCCGGGACGGTCGGCTGCGGCAATGCTCCGCTAAAACGACGCCCGCGGGAGTCGCCCAGGTGGCTCGACCCGCGGGCGTCATTTCATGAAATCGGTGGGCTGGGGGGATTAACGGAGAACCGCTCCGTTCGATCCCGAGCCACGTTCTCGGCGGAGCGGACTACGTTCCAGCCACCTCGCCGTCCACGGATTGATTCATAGCTGGACCACCTCCTTTCTCGGCGTTGGAAGCACGATGCGCGAGCGGAGCCGCAGCGTCAAGCGCTTTTCCGGTTGGGCCCCGCCGGCTGTTTTCCTTATAATTCGGCCGATGGACCGGGCCGAGGGGCCACGGCCCGTCGGGAGGAGACCCAGCAAGACGATGAATCAGGAATTCGGCGATCCCGCGGCGGGGCATGGCCCAGGCGAGCGCCCGCCGCTCAGGCTTTCGCCCGGCATTCCCACCGGCGGCGGCGAGTTCTCCGACTCAGGGGCCTCGCGGGGGCGGCCTTCGGAGGCGGGTTGGACTCGATCGGGCGAGGGCGGACCCGGCTTTCCGCCGCCGCGCCGGCCTGAACGGCGGAGATCACGGTTCTGGTCCGTCCTCGTGGGCCTGATGATCGTCATCGGCCTGGGGGGGCTCGCGCTGCTGATCCTCGTCGGGACGTTTCTGGCGCCCTTGTTCGGGGGCCGAGGGAGCGGTTTGCTTGGGGATTTCGGCTTGCACGGGAAGGAAATCGCGCTCCTCCGGATCGACGGCACGATCGTCCCCGGCCCGTACTATGACTTCTGGATCAAGACGCTCCGCGCCTTAAGGGAACAACGCAACCTCAGGGGCGTGTTGCTCCGCATCGACTCCCCGGGGGGAACCGTCGGCGCCTCGCAGGAGTTGCACGACGAGGTGCTCAAGCTGCGACGCGAGGCGGGCAAAACGGTTTACGTCTCGATGGGGGACGTGGCGGCGTCCGGCGCCTATTACATCGCGATCGCGGCGGACCGCATCTTCGCCAATCGGGGGACGCTGACGGGCTCGGTCGGCGTGATCTCGACGACGTATCACGTCGAAGGGCTGGCTGAGAAAGCCGGCGTGGGCTTCGAAGTGATCAAGAAAGGGCGATTCAAGGACGCCGGCTCTCTGTTTCGTCCGATGACGGAGGAGGAGCGCCGCGTTTTTGATCTTCTCATCAACAACAGCTATGAGCAATTCGTGGAGGACGTCCTGACGCAGCGTCGGACCCGGCTCGAAGAATCGCTCCAGGACTTCGAGGCGCGAGCGTTATGGGAAGAATTCCTTTTCGAGCGCCCGGAAGCGCCGGACGCCCGGAATTTTCTCCTCCAGATCGCCGACGGGCGGGCCTACACGGGCGAACAGGCCTTGCGGCTGGGGCTGATCGACGAGCTGGGGTCGCTGAGCCACGCCCTCGCCCGCATGACCGATGAACTCGGCATCGTGGGTCGCCCGGCCGTCTATGAGCCCCAGATGAGGGTGACGATCTTCGATCTCCTGACGGCCCGGATCGACAAGGTCCTTCCGCAATCGTTGAGCCATCCGAGCCTCCAATACCGCATGCTGCCTTTCTGAAGGGGGTCGGCCTCCGGGAAAGGGGGGTCGGCTCGCCGACGGACCCCCGAGGGCGGCGGTTGGCGGGCGCGGGTCCGCCCTTGACGCGGCCGGGCGGGGCCGGGCATCATGAGCGTGGGTTTCCAACGGAAACGGACAGACGCAGCGGGACGATTCCAGTCCGATGCCGTCCATTCCATTAGCGCCTCTGCAGCCCGGTCAACAGCGACGTCAGGTGCTGCTGAACCTTAAGTCCCTCTTCTGGTGCCTTCGCCAACTTCGCCACGAATACAACATCAATCTCGTCGTCCACTCCCTGGAACGGCGTTACCTCCATCCCGATATCGCCGATTCGCACCTGGGGGACAACATCGCCTATCTGATGGAGACGCTGGACGAGGCCGATCTGGATCACATCATCGAGGCGCTCGGGCGGCTGGGGGCGAGCCAGCCGGCCGTGGACATGGGGGACAAGCATTTTGAGATCGGTCACTATATTCAGGCCATCGGGGAATTCGGCGCGATCGCCGAGGAGATCTATGGCATCATCACCTGCGTGACCCCCGAGTTGAGAGGCCTCTTCTATCTGGAGGGGCCGCACTTGATGGAGTCAGCCTTCGCGCCGTCCGACGTCCGGGTCATATTCGGCACTTACATCTCCTGAGGCCCCCGCGCCGGCATGGACCCTGCCCGGCAGGCCCTTCTCCGCTACGTCGAGTTTCTAGGCGAGTGCGGGAATCTCTACCTGGAGTCGAGGCCGATCCCAGAAGCCCCGGCGACCTCGACGTTCATCGGACAAACTCAAGCCGCCGCGTCGAAGGCGGAGCTGCCGGCGAAGAGCCCAGGCCGGCCGACGGCGCCGAACCCCGCGCCAAGGCCCTCAAGGACGCCCGCATCGGCGCCCGGGACGCAGACCGATTTTCTCCAGACGCCGGCGGAGGAGCCGGCCCTGGGCGGGAGGGAACTCGACGAGCCGGAACGACGACGGCGCGCCGAGGACGCGATGAAAGCCGTGGCCGATTGCCGGCGCTGCGTCCTCTGCCGCGAACGGACGCAAACGGTCTACGGAGACGGCAGCCTGATGGCGCGGATCGTCTTCGTCGGCGAGGCCCCGGGGGTGGAGGAAGATCGGACGGGGGTGCCCTTCGTCGGGCGCGCCGGACAGCTCCTGACCAGGATGATCGAGGCGATCGGCTTCAAGCGGTCTCAAGTCTACATCTGCAACACCATCAAGTGTCGCCCGCCGGGGAACCGGGACCCGCTGCCCGGGGAAAAGAAAGCCTGCGAGCCTTTTCTGATCGAACAGCTTGAGCTCATTCGTCCCCAGATCATCGTGGCGCTCGGCTCGCACGCCGGCGCCTATCTGACCGGCCTGGAAACGTCGATCGGGAAGCTCCGCCGGCGATGGCATCGTTGGCGAGGCATCCCGGTGATGGTGACCTACCACCCGGCTTTCCTGCTGAGAAGCCCCGGCTTCAAGACGCAAGCCTGGGAGGATTTGCTGATGCTCTCGGCGAAGTACGCTGAATTGAACCCGGATGACAAGCGTTCGGTCTGGGGGCGCGGAGGGCTGGGAAGCTGAGCCGGTCCCGGCGCGGGGTGCTCAACCCTCGGCCAGACGCTTGACCTCCGGCCCGGCGAGCCGCTGGTGAGTCTCGGCCAAAAGCGCCGGAATGCGGTCGGCGTGAGGGCTGGCCGCCAGGCAAGCTCGCAGGTCGAGATCGGCCACCTTGTCGGCCTTCTCCCCAGGGAACCAGTGGCTTCCGTTGCCGAGCAGGTTATAGCGCGCCTTGGCGTAGTCCACCATGCCGTAGGCGAGGACGAGATTGCGCAGCCAGAGGATAACGCCGATGTTGAGGCGGCCGGGGGTTTCGTCGGGCGAGGGCAGGCCCTGACTCCAGGTAGCGAGCCAATCGGCCCCGAGGGCGTCGACCATCGCCGCTTCAAGCCGTTCGATGATCGGGGGCAGGAGGTCGTCGGCGCCGGCCAGGAGATCGAGCGCCTTCAGGTGTTCGTCAAAATCCTCCGGGCGGGCCGCGCCGATGCTGAGCGTGTGAACGTCGGGGCGGCTGAGGCAGAACAGGTCGTTGAAGACGATGGGGCTCAGCGGGGCGCAGAGTTCCGCCAGCCGACGCGAAGGCTGGTAAAGGTGGCCGCCTTTGTCGGAAGGGCTGATGATGAAGACGCCCATGTCCCGACGCCGGGCGGCGTCGATCGCGGGGGCATTGCTCTGAAAAATGTAATACCAATGAAGATTCACGTACTCGAAGGCGTCGGAGGCGATGGCTTCGAGGATGATCTCGAGCGGGGCGTGCGTCGAGAAACCGACGTGGCCGACGCGGCCATCGGCCTTGAGCCGGAGCGCCGCCTCCAGGCATCCGCCGGGCCGGAGCGTCCAGTCGAGCAGGGAACGGTTGTTGACGCCGTGGATCGCCAGCAGGTCCAGACGCTCCAGACCGAGGTAACCCATCGAGGTTTCGAAGGCCTTGAGGAACTGAGCGGCGTCCTCGAAGGGGGGGACTTTCGTCTGGACGATGATCGAGTTGCGCGGCACCGTGGGCAGGATGCGGCCGAGCTGCATTTCCGAGGTGCCGTAGCCGCGGGCGGTCTCGATGTGACGGATGCCGAGTTCGAGGGCGCGCCGGATCGTCGTCTCCAGATTGCGTTGGCTCTCCGGCGGGATCTCCTCCGGCGGCTTATCCTTCCAGGCGTGCTGATAGCGCATCCCACCGCAACTGAAGACGGGCATCGCCAACTCGGTCCTGCCGAAGCGTCGATACTGCATCTTGTCGGCGTCGGCCAGGGGGGCGACGCGGGCCCGACGGACTCTCCGCCGCACCTCCGCCTCAATGGTCGACAAATACGCGGTCCGGGATCGGCCGGGCGGGGGGCGTGAAGGGCTCGTAGAAGAAGTTGCGCTGGCGGAGTACGAAGCCGAGCTCGGCGGCCAGGCGGGCGAGGTGATCCTTCGAATACATGAAGTGCGTCCCGGCGGCGCGGACGACGTTCTCCTCCAACATGAGGGATCCCAGATCGTTCACGCCGAAGAGGAGCGAAAGCTGGGCGATCTTATCCCCCTGCGTCACCCAACTGGCCTGGAGGTTGTCGATATTATCGAGAAAGAGGCGGGCGACGGCGACGGTTTTCAGATATTCGAAGGCGCCGCAGAAACGATCTTTGTAGGGGGTGTTCTTCGGCTGGAAGGTCCAGGCGATGAAGGCCGTGAAGCCGCCGGTTTCGTCCTGCAGATCGCGCAGGCGCCGCAGGTGCTCGACGCGTTCGGCGTAGGATTCGATGATGCCGAACATCATCGTGGCGCTCGTCCGGAGGCCAAGGCGGTGAGCGACGCGCATAACCTCGATCCAGTCGTCGGCCGAGGTCTTCTGGGGGGAGATGCGGCCCCGGACGCGATCGCTCAGAATCTCGGCCCCGCCGCCCGGGATCGAATGAAGCCCCGCCCGCATGAGCCGTCCGATGACCTCATCGAGGGCGAGGCCGAAATGATCGCGGAAGAAGGAAATCTCCGTCGGCGAGAAGCAGTGGAGGTGAATCTGCGGGTAGTTCCGCCGAAACCACCGGAGGAGGTCCTCGTAATACTCGAAGGGGAGCCCGGGGTGCAGGCCCCCCTGCATGAGGACCTGATTGCCGCCCGCCGCCAGCAGTTCGTCGACCTTCCGGCGCAGCTCGGTCTCGGTGATGACATAGGCGTCGGCGGCGCCTTCCTTGCGGTAAAAGGCGCAGAAGCTGCAATCGATCTGGCAGACGTTCGTGTAGTTCAGGTTCCGGTCGATGATGAACGTGACCACGGGCTCGCGGTGCTTGCGCATCCGGACGGCGTGAGCGGCCCGGCCGAGCGCGATCAGGTCGGGAGTTTCAAACAGACGGACGGCCTCGGCGTCGGTCAGGCGTTCGCCCGCGACGGCGCGCTCGAGGATCGGTCGGATCGCCGCGTCCCGCGCCGATCCTGATCTGAGGGGTTCCGCCAGCTCGAGCATCGTCGTCGGTGAGTCAAGCGGCCTCGGGGATTTCGCGGTAAAGCGTGTCGCGCCGGACGGGGATACGCCCGGCTTCGAGGATCAACTTGCGCAATTCCTTGACGGAGAGGCCCTGGGGCGTGGTCGCGCCGGCCATATGGTAGATCGTTTCTTCGACGACGGTGCCGTCGAGGTCGTTGGCGCCGAAATGCTGAGCGATCTGGGCGATCTTCGTGCCGACCATGATCCAGTAGGATTTGATATGGGCGAAGTTATCCAGCATGAGACGGCCAACGGCGATCATGCGCAGGTCGGTGGCGCCGCTCGGTTTCGGCAGCTCGCTCATGGCCGTGTTCTCCGGATGAAACGCCAGGGGGATAAAAACCTGAAATCCGCCGGTCTCGTCCTGAAGATCGCGGAGCTGGATCAGGTGATCCACCCGGTCCTCGATCGTCTCCTTGTGGCCATAAAGCAAGGTGGTATTGGACTTAAGGCCGAGCCGATGGGCGATGCGATGGATGTTGAGCCAGCCCTTGCCGGTGAGCTTCTCGCCGCAGACCTCGCGGCGGCTGCTCGGCGTCAGCACCTCGGCGCCGCCGCCGGGGAGCGAACCCAAGCCCGCCTCGATCAAATCCTCCAGCACGGCGCGGACGTGCTTGCCGGAGATCTTGGAGAGATAGGCGATCTCGACGGCGGTGAAGGCCTTGAGGTGCACGTGCGGCAGGCGCGCCTTCAAACCCCGCAGCATCTCCAGGTAATAGGCATACGGGAGGTCCGGATGCAGACCGCCGACGATGTGAAGCTCATCGCCGCCGGGGGGCATCTCCTCGACGGCCTTGTTGAAGATTTGTTCCAAGGAATAAGTCCAGGCGCCCGGGGAATCCGCCGTGGGACGATAGAAGGCGCAAAACCGGCAGGTGTTGACGCAAACGTTCGAATAATTGATGTGGCGATTGATGTTGTAGTAGGTCTTGTTGCCGTGGCGCGCCTCGCGCACGCGGTTGGCCAGGGCCCCGAGACCCAGGAGGTCCGGCGTCCGGAAAAGCATGAGGCCGTCCTCGGCCGAGAGCCGCCGCCCTTCCTCCACCTTGGCGGCGATCGCCTCCAACTCGGGATCGGCAAATCCCTCCAGGCCGCAGGCGGCTGGCTCCGGGCACGGCTTATCCATGGCGCCTTTCAGCTTACCGGAGGCTTCCCGAACCGTCAAACCCCGGCGGCCGCGAAGGCCCTGTGGGTCAGCCCGGCTGAATTCGGCTGTCAAGGCTCCCACGCGAAACCAATTCAGATCGGCCCCCGCAGAGCCTATGATACAAAGGGGTGAGCTTGCTCCCTGATCCGGGCCGGCGCTCGAGGCGGGACGGGCCGGCGGCTCGACGCAAGGCAGCTCAAGACAAGACGACGAAGACCTCTTATGGAAATTCGAACGATCGGCGTCGTCGGCCTGGGTCAGATGGGGCAAGGGATCGCTCAGGTGGCGGCCCAGAGCGGCTATCAGGTCCTCGCTCACGACGCCAACCCGGAGCTGACGCGGGCGGGCCTCAAGCGACTGGAAAGCTCGCTGGCGCGGCTCGTGCAGCGTGGGGTGCTGGACGAGCCGACGCAGGCGGGGATCGTCGAGCGGGTGCGCGGGGCCGAAAGGCTGGAGGCGCTGGCCGCAAGCGACGTGGTCATCGAAGCCGTCGTCGAGAGCGAGCCGCTCAAGCTCGGCCTTTTCCGTCAGCTTGACGGCGTTTGCCCGCGGGAGACGATCCTCGCCAGCAACACCTCCTCGATCTCGATCACCAAAATCTGCGCGGCCACGCGTCGGCCCGACCGGGTCATGGGGATGCACTTCATGAACCCGGTTCCCCGGATGGAGCTTATCGAGTTGATCCGAGGGCTGCCGACCTCCGACGCCACGTTCGAGACGATCCGAGGCCTGGGGGAGAGTCTCGGGAAGAAAACCGTCACGGTGCGGGATTTCCCCGGCTTTATCGTCAACCGCATCCTCTTGCCGATGATCAACGAGGCGATCTATTGCGTTTATGAGGGGATCGGCTCGATCGAGCACATCGATCAGGCGATGAAGCTCGGGACGAACCAGCCGATGGGACCGCTGGCGCTGGCCGACCTGATCGGCCTCGACACGTGCCTGGCCATCATGGAAGTGCTCCAGCGCGAGACGGGCGACTCCAAATACCGCCCCTGCCCGCTGTTGCGTAAATACGTCGAAGCCGGTTATTTCGGCCGCAAGACCGGCAAGGGCTTTTACGAATACACGGCTTGAAGCGGCGAGGCCGGCGCAGCCATGAGCGGTCAGGCCGTGTCGGCTTCGTCGATGGCCTGGTTGGCGAGCCGATCGGCTTCGACGTTTCGGCTTCGTGGGATGTGTTTGAGCTGGAAGGTCAGGAACCGGTGGCGCAAGGCTTGAGCTTGCTCGGCCAGCCGGGCGAGCCGGCCGTTGCGGATACGGTAAATGCCGTTGAGCTGATTGGCCATCAGCAGGCTATCGGTGAAAAGGACGACGTGGTGGACGCGGCCGCGGACGCAATGATCGAGGGCCAGCAGGA
Source organism: uncultured Candidatus Sumerlaeota bacterium (assembly GCA_964463045.1). GTDB lineage: Bacteria > Sumerlaeota > Sumerlaeia > MVZB01 > JAJFLK01 > CAYXAU01. The sequence continues at coordinate 44,639 of CAYXAU010000018.1, forward strand.
GGGCTCGGTACTCGGCCTCGTTATTGGTGGCTCGGCCCAACGCAATGGAGGCTTCGAAGAGGACGCGGCCGTGGGCGTCCTTGAGGACAAAACCCGCACCGGCGGGGCCGGGGTTCCCCTTGGCGCATCCGTCGGTAAAAATCTGAACAGTGTCGGGATAGCCGGCCATGTCGCCAACGCCCGAGGCCGCCCGCCGGACTGCTGGACCCCTTGGGTACCCGATCATCCCGCCCGCCGCACCCCGACGCTTGCGGTGAGCCCGACAATCAAAAAGCAGGTCAGCATAAATGATCCTCCGGACGAAAGAAAGGGCAAAGGGAGGCCGGCGACCGGCAGGAGCCCCATCGCCATGCCGACGTTGAGAAAAAGGTGAACGCCGAGCACGGTCGCCAGGCCGGTGATCAGCAGCGCCCCATAGAGATCAACGCTCCGGGCGGCCAGTCGCACCATGCGCGCCAACAGGGCCAGATAGGCCAGAAACAACGCCAGACATCCGATCAGGCCGAACTGTTCGCCAAAGGCCGGCAGGATGAAATCGGTGCGATACTCCGGCAGGAAGCGCAGGCTCGTTTGCGTTCCCTGCCCCCATCCCTTGCCCAGAATCTGACCGGAACCGAGGGCGGTCCTGGCCTGGACGACGTTGTAATCGCGACCCTGGAAATCCTCGCCCAGCCGCAAATAGGACCGAATGCGCTCTTTCTGATACTCGGCCAGATGCGGATAGCTCAGGGCGGCGCCCGCGAGCGCGAGCGCGGCGTAGAGAGCGAACACGCGCTTGCGCAAGCCGGCGACCCAGAACATTGCGAAAACGGGGGGGAAATAGACGAGCGCCGTCCCCAGGTCCGGCTGGCGGATGATGAGCGCCGCCGGCAGCGCCGCCAGACCCAACGGCGCGAGCGTGTGGTGGAATCGCCGCAGCGTGAGAGCGCGCCGTTCGAGGTAAACGGCCAGCGCCAGCACGACGACGATCTTGCCAAACTCCGAAGGCTGGCCCTGGAACCGAAACCCGCCGAGCTCAAGGACGTACCATGAGGCGGCCCCATGGATGCGTCGGCCCTGAATGAGGAGACCGAGCAGAGCCGCCATCAGAAGCGGATACAGAAGGACCGTCCACCGGCGCGTCGCCCGATAATCGAAGGCGATCGCCGTGGCCATCGCGGCGACGCCGAGGCCCATCCAGAGGAGCTGCCTTCGCACCTCGTGGCCGGGAGGCCCGATCCGCCCCTCGACGGCGGCCGTCCCCCACAGCGTAAAGATGCCGACGACGGCCAGGCCGATCGCCGTCAGCATGAGCGGGATATCCAGGTTGAGCCAGAAAGAGGGCGGCGGCCGGAAGCGTAGGTGGGGCATGACTCAAGCCGGCTGAAAGGCCCCGACGACGGCGGGAAAGTCGATTTCGGCATCCTCGGCCTGACGCACAAGGCGCTGATACAGGTCGGCCGCCGCCCGCGGCGCCGAGCGGGCCGCGCGCCACTCGGTGGATTGAAGCAGCAGGGGGACCAATTCCGGATCGAAGGAAGCCCCGGCCTCGGCCGAGAGGATCTCCAGGGCGCGCTCCAGCGATCGGGCGGGCCGATAAGGCCGCGCCGAGAGGATCGCATCCAGGCTGTCAGCCAGCTTGAGCACGCGAGCTCCGAGCGGAATCGTCTGACCCAGCAATCCGTGCGGATAGCCGGGAAAGGGGCCGGTGGTCAGGCCGTCGTAGCGCTCGTGATGATGCCGGATGAGCGGTCGGACCTCCTCCAGGTGAGGAATGTCCTGGAGGAATTCCTCGCCGAGGATGGCGTGACGCTGCACGGCCTTGTACTCGGCCGGATTAAGCGGACCGGGCCGCTGCAGAAGCTCGGCGGGCAGGGAAGCTTTGCCGAGGTCGTGCAGAAGCGCGGCCAGAGCGATGGCTCGCCATTCCGTCGGGCCCAAATTGAGGCTGGAGGCCAGGAACAGCGCCAGATAGGCCACGCGGCGGGCGTGGTCGGGATAAAAGGGCTCCCGCTTATCGAGGTTGGCCAGCAGGTTGGCGATCACGAAATCGACGGCGTCGGAGCGGCTGCCGGGCAGGCCGAGAAGCGCCTCCAGGACCTGGCGTTTGCGCCGTTCGGCTTTGTGACGGTACATGGAACGATCGGCGTCGGGGAGCAGCGTGGCGATCGTCGAGGCGTCAGCCGAGCGGAGCCCCATGCTGATGTCGATGATCATGCGTTCGTCGGTCTGGGCGCGGTTGCGCTCGCGGAAGGCCCGATCGATGCGGTCACGGACGGGACGTGCCTGATCGGAGCTGGTGTTGACCATCAGCACGACGAACTCATCGCCCCCCCAGCGGACGACGATATCCGGCTCGCGGACATGAGAACGGATCAGGCCGGCGGCCTCGCGGAGGATGAGATCGCCGAAGAGATGACCATAGGCGTCGTTGGTCTTCTTGAAATCGCAGAGGTCGATCATGAGGAGGCTGATGGGGCTGTTATATCGCCGGACGCGGGGGATCTCGACTTCCAGGATACGGTCGAGAAAGGCCCGGTTGTAAAGGCCGGTCAGCGAATCGGTCTCGGCCCGCTGTTCGACCTCGGCGCGCTGGCGCAAGTTCTCGATGGCGGCGCCGGCCAGCCGGACGAAGATCTGAAAGGCCTCCGGAAAAACGAACGCGTCTTCCGCTCGCGGACGGTCGGCGTAAATCAACCCCAACGGCCTCAGGCCGACCTTGAGCGGGGCCAGGACCGCCCGCCGGGCCGTGGCTTGCCCTCCCCAGTGGCGCAGGCCGGGCAACGGCGCCGCCTCGCGGCCGGCGTAAAGGATTCGGCCGGCGTCGATCAGGCGATCCAGACCGTCGGAGGCGTCGCCCAAGGGGATTGAAAAGGGCACGAGCGCGCTCTCAAAACCCTGCCGGACTTCGGTCTTGAGAGCGTCCTCGCCCTCCTGCATCAGGCCGACGTAAATCCGACCGAAGCCGAAGATGGCCTCCAGCACCTCCGAGAGGTAATCCATCAGGCGCGGGCGAGAGGAGGCCAGAAGCGCCGGAAGCATCAGCTCATGGACGTACTCGACGAGTTCGTTGCGACGGCGGCCAAGTTCGCACTCCACGAGCGGGGCCGCCTTCCAAGCCAGGCTTTGGGTCAGGTCTTTTATACGGGAAAGCACGGCCTGACCGGGCGGGTGGCTCAACGTCGCCAGCCGAAGGTAAAACCCGAACTCCCCCGCTTCCGGAACGCGGACGCAGGCGGCGATCGCCCCGGCCGAGGGTCCCGTCGGCGGCAACCCCCCCGAAGCTTCAAAATCCAAAAGATGGTGGAGGGGGACCTGAGTAGAGAGGGCCGCGGGGGCGACGTTCACCAGGCGGTCCCAGGCCGGCAGCGTTCCCATGGCCCGGAAGGGTCGTTCAAGGTTCTGCATCGAGCGGTTGTAGACGAGGACATAGCCCCCCTGACTCCCCGTGCCCAGGATCACGTCCAAGGAAGCGATGGGGGCGACGTCCGCCAGCAACCGCTGAAGCCCGTCGCGGGCCTCGGCTTCGAGGCCCGCGAAGGAGCGGGGTCGGCCCGGCGGGTTGAAGGCCGGGGAGGATTCAGGCCACGATTGAGGCGGCCACGAGACGGGCTGCGACGCGAAGCCCGGGGCGGCGGTCACGGTCAAACCCTCAAACCTCCCGGCGGGGCCGGGAGGCCGCGGCGAACCAAGGAAACGGCGAAGGACGAACGGCTTTCGATCGTCAAAAAAGACTTGCGCCCCCCGGATCGGCAATCTATAGACATAAACACAGGGAGCTGAGAATCAAGCGTTTTCGACGTGGATGGAGTCCGCCCGGGAGGGTAGTCGGGGCCGCTGAGCGCCGATGATCAAAATCGACATCGTCAAGCAGGTGGCTCAACACCTGAAGATCAAGGACGCCGACGCCTTGGCCGTCGTGGACGCCGTCATCGAAAGCATGAAAGAGGCCATCTGCGAGCACGAGCGGCTGGAGATTCGCGACTTCGGCGTCTTCCAGACCAAGCTCCGCAAACCCCGCGTCGGGCGCAACCCCCGCAACCGGCGCGAGTATCCGATCCCACCTCGCCGCGTCGTCACGTTCAAGCTCGGCAAGGAACTGAAGGACTTCTCGGTTCGGCGCTCAGGACCGTCGAAGATCATCGATGAAGGGCCCGCCGACGCTTCCGAAGCCTGAAAGCGCGGACGCGGCGCTCGGTCGCCTCACGTCGACGTTCCTCAAAACTCACTCGTAATAAGGCGAGGGGATGCGGCGGAAGCTCATGCTGGAATCCAGGATGTAGTCGTCGGCCGTCCCTTCGACCGCGTCCGGACCGTCCGAAGTCAGCAGCCGCGCCGAGACCTGATAGCGATAAGGGCCTCCCCAAGGGTCCGTCAAGTCCTGGTCTCGAAGGAGGCCGGCTTCGACCAACTGAGCGGGATCGCCGACCCGACGGCCGCCGCCGGCTTCGAATTGGATGAGGGCGGCCATGACGTCGCGCATGCGGCTCAGGTTTTGCTGCTGCGTCTGTTCGGCGAGGACCTGCTTGTTTTTATTGGCCCCCGGGTTCAGGAAGGCGAAGACCTCGCGAAGACGGCTGCCGGTGCTGCCGGCCTCCGGTCCGAAAACGGCGTAAGCGAAATACATCCCCCCGGCGAGCACGATGAGCGTCAGCAGCATGAAGCCCAAGAGACGCCCGCTCCGACGCGCCTGGCGCTCGTCGGCCCCGACGTAGCCCCCCCTCATGTGGATTTCGGCGGGCGTCGGGCGCGAGAGGGTCCCGCCGCTGGGCTGGCCGGTGATGCGGCGGAGGTCCTCGTCGTCCGGGGGAGCCGGCTCGCCCCCGGCGGCCCGCCCGCCGCCGTACGGCAGCGACGGGCCCTTGGCCATGAGCGCCAGGCGGGCCTCGCGGACGTCGGCGAGCAGGTCGGCGTAACTCTGATAGCGGGAGGCGGGGTCCTTGGCCATCATGTGCGTAATCATATCACAGATGTCCTCCGGGATGAGGGGATCGATCAGGCGCGGCCGCGGCAGGGGGGCTTGGGCATGCTTGAGCATGAGGGCCGCGGGGGTGCGCGCCTCGAAGGGGGCCTGACCGGCGAAAAGATGATAGAAGGTCGCTCCCAATGAGTAAATGTCGGCTCGGAAATCGGCCCCATGACCCAGAGCGATTTCAGGCGACATATAGCGGGGCGTCCCCAGCGAGGCTCGCTCCTGGGTGATATTCTCATCCTCATGGATCGCCTTTGCCAAGCCAAAATCGACGATCCGGAGATTCCCCTCAAGGTCGATGATGAGATTGCTCGGCTTCAGATCCCGATGAATGATGTGGTGTTTCCAGGCTTCGTCCAGCGCTTCGGCGGCCTGCCCCAGCCACTTCAGGCCCGCCGACCAATCTCGCCAGGGCCGCTCGGCCGCGATGACGGCCTGAAGCGTCCGCCCCGGAACGAGGTCGCATACGATGTAGGGGCGTTCGTCCGCTCCCACCCCGACGTCACGCAGCCGGGCCACGTAGGGGGATCGAATCCGTTCCAGGGCCGCGACCTCGCGACGTATCCGGGCCAGGGCGTCCGGATCGGTCCCGGGGTCGATCTCCAGGAGCTTGAGCGCCACAGGCTCCCCCGACGTGACATCGACCGCTTCAAAGACCACGGAGCAAGCCCCCCGCCCCAGCAGCCCCCCCAGTCGATAGCGACCGCCGACCATTGACCCCGCCATGCGAAGGAGGGCGGGTTCCCCGCTGGGAGGCCGGGTGGGCAGCTCCGGAGGGCTGGAGGCGCCGAGCGTAACATCAAGCCGCGATCCAACCATGGGCGGAGGTCTTCCTTGCCGTCCCTCGACAGGGGGGCGAGGGAGGCTGCCAGCGCGTGATTCGGGTGCCGATCAAGGCCGGCCCCAGACCGGCGGCCGGTCGGCGCCGGCTCCGGACCGCGCTCCAACCTTGCTTCCGGAAAATGCTAACAGCCCCACGCGGGCCGGGGAAGCCCCTCGGACGGGGGGAACCGCCCAGGGGAGCGAACGCCGAGACCGCGGAGAATCAGGGACGGAGGGGAAAAAAGAATCGGGGAAGCGGCCTTTGGGAGGTCCGCTTCCCCGATGGGGGTCCGGTTAGACCCGGGTCAGGATTAGTGACCCGAGGGCAGGTTCAACCGATCCACGACCAGGTTCTCCACGATGGCGTCGTCGGCGCCGCTCGCTCCAACGCCCGGGATTCCATCCGGCCCGGTGGTCGCCGTGCCGATGAAGTCAGCGTTGAAGAAGTCAACCAGCACCCGCAAGGAGTTCGGGTTGGGGAACAACGTCGGATCGCCAACACCGTCGTTGTTCACGTCGCCGATCGAGGCCTTGTGCGTGAAGAAGATCCCGATGAATTCCTGCGTCACGCCGCCGGTGTCGTTGGGGTGACGTGGGGAACTCGCCCGGTCCAGGGCCGAGCCGACGGCCGCTCTCGACACGAAATGCTTGCCACCAACTTCAAACGTCGGATTGGTGATGTTGAAGATGATGACGTCGATCGGGTCGATCGTGCCGCCGGAAGCCGTGCCCGCGACCGAGTTGCGGATCCGCGTCCGGGCCAGATACAACCCGTCGTCCACGTGAACGATCGGGAAGAACTTGGCCGGGTTCGGAAGCGCGCCGCCCAGGATCGTCGCCGGTTCGGAGGCCACGTTGTGCGCCAGCCGGAAGAACTGCACGTCGCCCACGCCCTGCGTCGTCCGCGGTCCCGGCGTGTTCGGCATGTTCACGACGATCGTGCCGCCCTGGAAGGCGCCGCTCTGATTTGTTCCGAACAGAACGTCCGCCACCTCAAAGACGGCCGGATCGAAGACCGCCGTGTAAGCGTTCTCGGCCACGTTGTTCTTCAAGGCGCTCAGCCCGACGCTGTCCACGCGCACCGACGTGATGCACAACGTGCCGGAGTCGTTCCGCGAAACGATCGGGTCTTGCGACCCATTGGGAGCGACATCCAGGTTGGCCACGTCGATGATGCGGAACATCAGCGTGACGAGGTCAAGCCCCGCCGAGCCGGGCGCGAAGACGCTCAGCGCGTTGTCGGGATTGCCGCCCGGCAGATCACCGTTCCACTGAAGCGTCCCCGTGGACGGAGGCGCCAGATAGAGGTGATAGGCCGAGTTGCCGAACCGACCGGGCGCCGAGGCCCCGCCGCCGACGTCGACGAAGAAGAACTCGCCGCCGTAGACGATGCCGAAGCCGCCTGGATCATTGTTGAACCAGTTCAGGAACCAGACGGGGATCGCATTGACTCCGCTTTGATCACTGGTCACCGTGAAGCGCGCCCGATAGATCTGATCCTTCGTCAACTGGAAGAAATCACCCGGACTTCTCCATTCGACGAAGTTGTTGCCGCCGGCGTTCACCGTCAAGCACAGACCGTTGGCGCCGGCCGTAATCGTCGCGCCGCCGGTGAAGTTGGTCAGGATGCCGCCCAGGTTGAACGACGTCCAGCCCGTCACGTTGGCCGAGACCGTCAAATCGGTCAGGCCCTTGACTTCAACGAGCGAGGCCAAGCCGGTCAGCGAGTCCGTGGTGTTGGCGTCGGTGTAAACCGTCAGGCTCGTTTGCGTGAAGGACGTCCCGTCAGAGGCAAACAACAGCACGGTCGTCTGATCCAGCCGCTCACGGTTGACGCCGGGGAACGCTGGATCGATGTTGACCGCGTCCAGGTTCCGGAAAGTCACCGTGTACGCTAACGAGTCGACCGAGTCCACGTCGGTGTCGTTGCTCTGGATCTGCTTGGCGCTCGGGGGCACCGCCGCGCCCAGCGTCCCGCCGAAGGCCTCGGTGAAGGTCAACGGCGTGACCTGGTTGATCCGAATACGATGGCGCGGGCTGGCCGTTCCCGGCGTCAGCACGTTGTCCGTAATGCTGTGATAGTACGACCACTTGACGGTGTTGGAGGACGAATCGTCATCGCTGACGAAAAGCTCCCGCAGGCTGAAGGCGTCGGGGTAGACGAAGTTGTTCGTCGACGTCGCCCCCGCCGTCGCCCCTGCGTCACCGATGATCACGTCAGGCGGCTCCTTGATGACCGGAGCTTCCGCCCATGATTGCCAGACCTGAGTCAAGGCGATTGCAACTGCCCAGAGGGTTACAAGGAACCCTTTGCTCGTTCTCAAGTTGTCTCTTCCCTCCCTTCCTTTTTGAATCGCCGCCCGGCCTTACGGCCCGGACTTACGGCAGTTCATCAAATGGCTCGCCTTGATGGCCTGGCTCGGTGGGTCCTCCTTCTACGGCGGGTCGACGGGGGCCTCCGGGGTGGATCGCGCGGGTCGGGGCTCGCGGCCTCGCTTACCGGACATCCCCCGTTTGAAACCTTCTCCTCTTGCCTTGTGCGCGCCTTTGCCTGGACGTTCCCCCGCCGCCCGAGGGCCGGTCGCGCCAGTGCTTGCGTGCCTCAAACCTATATAGCTCAAGCCTTACGATGTCAACCCCAGAATTTTCCTGGGCGGGAGTTTTCGGGCGCCCCCCACCGGGCGACCGGAAGGGGGGAGGGGAAGACGCCCTCCGCCAAGCCACCGAGGGGGGGTAAAGGGACCAGAGACGCCAATCGGAGCGGGGCTTGCTTTCAAGCGCCGATCGGTCATGATGAGGCTCCACCCACCCGCAGGGTGCGCAGCCGATTCCCCTCCGGGCTGTGGCCTTCATAAGAGGGCCCGCTATTTCCCAGGATATTGATTCCAGAAGACTTATGCACAAGACGCCGGAAAACCTGCCCTTGGTTTACCATCCCGACTACGAGATGGATATTGGAAACCATGTCTTCTCCACGGCCAAATACCGACTCGCGCTGGACCTCCTCCGCCACGACGGCTACGCCCTCGCCGAATCGATCCGCCAACCCCAGCCGGCTTCCCGCGAAGAGTTGCTGACGGTCCTGACGGCCGGGATGCTGGCCGACCTGGACCATTTGCAGTGGACGGCCCGGACGATCTTCTCCGAGCTGCCGCTTTCGGAGGGGATCGTCCGGGGCTTCAAGCTGATGACCGGCGGGACGATTCTGGCCACGCGCCTGGCCCTGGAGCAGGGTTTGGCGGTTCACGTGGGCGGGGGTTTTCATCACGGCTTCGCCGACCACGCCGAGGGGTTCTGCTACATCAACGACATCGCCGTGGCTATCCGGGTGGCGCAACGGGAGGGGTTGATCCGGCGGGCGGCCGTCATCGACGTCGATCTGCACCAGGGAAACGGGACGGCTCACATTTTCCTCCACGACCCGGATGTCCTCACGTTTTCGATTCACCAGGAGATGCTCTACCCGGTCGAGAAACAGCGCAGCGACATTGACATCGGGCTTGAGCGCTTCATCGGCGACGAGGCCTATCTCCGGCAGTTGGGCTCCGTCGTTCCGCGCCGGATCGCCGAGCACCGCCCCGAGCTGGTCGTCTACGTCGCCGGGGCGGATCCGTTTGAGGAGGATCAGCTCGGCGATCTACGGCTGACGATGGAAGGGCTCAGACGACGGGACCGGCTGGTGGCCGAAGCCGCCCGCGCCGAGGGTTGGCCGCTCGTGGCGGTGCTGGCCGGCGGCTACGCGCGTAATCCGCGCGACACGGCCCGAATCCACGCCAACATGGCCATCGAGCTGGCTGGAGCGTTCGGGATCGAGCCCCGGCCATCTTGAGCGCGTCGGGGGGGCTCCCGAGCAGGCCTATCGGCCGACGCAGTAAAGATAATCCGACGTGCGGAGATAGATCCGAGGGCCCACGATCACCGGCGAGGAGAGGGTGTAGCCCCCCTCCAGCTCGTTCGTGGCCAGGACCTTGAAAGTGGGCCCAGCCTCCAGGACCGTCGTCGTGGCCGTCTCGTTGATGGCGTAGATTTTCCCGTCGGCCAGCACGGGTGAAGAGCTATAGGTCCCCGTGGCGAGCCGTTGCGGGGGATAGAGTTCCTTGCCCGTCTGGGCGTCCAGGCAGGAGAAAACCCCGCGGTCGTCCACGACCCAGACGTAACGGCCATCGGTGACGACGGACGGGACGTCGGCGGCGCGCTGAGAGGTCCAGAGCGTCTGGACCTTTGACGGGTCCCCCCCCACGCCGACCTTGACGGCCATCAGCAGATTGCCGCGATCGCCGGGGGCCAGAACCGTGTCCCCGAAGACGACCGAGGAGGCAATGGTCCGGTTGGTCGGGATGCGTTTGGGGTTAAAGCCGCCGACGCGCCAGAGTTCGCGTCCGGTGGCCATGTCGTGGCCCGTCAGATAATCCGCGCCGTTGATGACGACTTGCGTCATGCCGGCGGCCTGGAGCGGCTGGGGGGTCGTATAGGCGTCCGGGGATTCCATGACGGCGTCGGTCGGGCGTTCGACGCGCCAGAGGGGCTTGCCCGTCAATTTATCCAGCGCCGCCAGATACGAGGGATCGTCGGTTTTCATGCCGTGGAGGACCGGGATCACGAGCCGGTCCGCGTAAAGTAGCGCCGAGGAGGCGAAGCCGTGATTGAGGCCGAACCGGCCGAAATCGTCCTGAAGATTCCGCCTCCAGAGCTCCTTGCCGTCGAAGTCGAAGCAGCGGAGGTCGCCGTTGCCGGTGAGCGTCCAGACCCGCTCGCCGTCGGTGATCGGCGACGGGGAGGACATGTTCTGTTTCATCTGGAACCGATTGCCGCCGCCGGTGGGCCGACGCCAGAGCTCCCCGCCGTCGCTGAGCCGCAAGCAGAGCAGGAAAAGTTGATCCCCACCGGGGTCGCGATACTGACCCCGGCGCGGTCCGGCCGCTTGGGCCTGCTCGCCGGTCAACCCGGCGCTTTTTTCCGGCGTGTGGACGAACATCCGGTCGCCCCAGACCGCCGGTGTGGAGCCGCTCCAGGCCGGCATGGCCACTTTCCAGACGACGTTCTCGGTATCGCTCCATTGGACGGGGAGGCCGGCGGCCTCGGCCGTCCCGTCGAGATGGGGGCCGCGCCATTGAGGCCAACTCTCGTTGGCGGGCCCCGTCCGCCCCAACCCCCAAAGCAGGATGCCGATCGCTAACCCACGTCTCATCGCCTCATCTCCCTTGCAAAATATGCGCTCCCCCCGGCGCAAGGGCCCGGAGCGGCGGTCGCGCCCTGGCCCGATGCCTTCCGGCGGGTCCCAGATTAGGCCAAAGGCGGGCGACTGGCGAGCCGAATCGGTCCCGGCTCAATCGAGCGCGAGGGCTTCGGCGACGGCCTCGATGATGGGGCCGACGGTGGCCGAAGAGAAATCGAACCGGGCCCCGGCGGCCTCGAACAACTCCGGCAGCGGGCGGCTGCCGCCGAGGGCGAGGGCTCGGCGATAGTCAGCCACGGCCGCCGTCGGATCGTGACGCCGGCGCAGCCAGAGCTGGAGCGCCCCAAGTTGAGCGATGCCGTACTCGATGTAGTAAAAGGGGACCTCGTAGAGATGGAGCTGACGCTGCCAGGAGGCGCGGTGAAAGTCTTCGAGCCCGCCCCAGTCCACGCCGGGGCTGAAACGCTCCTCCAAGCCGACCCAGGCGGTATCCCGCTCGGCGCGCGTGTGCTCAGGATGGAGATAAAGCCAATGCTGGAAGGCGTCGATCGAGGCGATCCAGGGGAACAATTCGATCAGTTGCTCCAGGTGATGGCGGCGGGAACGGCCGGCTTCCTCCGTCCCATAGAATTCGTCCAGATAGTCGTAGGCGAAAAGCTCCATCGTCATGGAGGCGACTTCGCAGAACTCCATCGGCGCGTGGCGATAGGCCAGGAGCGGCTCCGGGCGCGTGGCGAAGGCGTGAAAGGCGTGGCCGCCTTCGTGGAGGAGGGTGAAAACGTCCCGGTCGACGCCGGCGGCGTTCATGAAAATGAAGGGGTACCGGACCTCTTCGAGGGAGGATTGGTAGCCGCCGGGGGCCTTGCCGACCCGGCTTTCGAGGTCCAGAAGGCCCAGGCCGCGCATGCGCTCGAATTGGCGGCCGAGGTCGGGGTCGATCCGATAAAAAATACGCGAGCAGCCTTCGGCCAACGCTTCGGCGCGGCTGAAGGGCCTGAGCGGGGGGCGTCCGAGGGGATCAACCTTGAGGTCCCAGGGACGCAGGCGATCCAGATTCAGATGACGCCGACGGTCCTCTCGAAGGCGCCTCAGCAGGGGAACGACGAACTCGGCCACGGCCTCGTGAAAGGCCAGGCAATCGCGCGGGGCGTAGTCGAAACGGCCGTAAGCCTGGTGCTGGTAATCCCGGAAGTTTTCGAAGCCGGCGTTGGCGGCGATCTGCGTTCTCAGTCTGATCATCGTGTCGAAGAGGTCGTTGAGGGCGTCCCGGTCGCGCTTCCGGCGGGCGGCCACGAGCTCCCAGGCTTCCTGCCGCGTGGCCCGCTCGGCGGCTTCCAGGAAGGGGTTCATCTGCGCCAGGGTCTTGACCTCCCCGCGGAACGTAACCGTCATGGCGCCGCAGACCTTCTGATATTGCTGGCGCAGCTTGGCGTCCTCGGTCTGGAGCGGAACGTTTTCGTCGCGGTAGAGCTTGACCTCGTTTTCGATGTCCCGGTCGAGGACGGCGTAGCGGGGCGGATCAAGCTCAGGTCGACAGGGGGAAGCCAGGAACTGGCGATGAAGCTTGTCCCAGTGCGGCTTGGCGCGGGGGGTGATGGTCTCGAGGAAATGCAGATAGGCGCCTTCGAGATCGGGATCGGCGGTGTCGCAGGTCATGGCGATGTAGCGGCGCGTCCCTTCCTCGCTCAGAACCGACCCGAGTTCGCTCTGGTCCAGCAGCCAGGCCTCAAGCTCTGGAACGCTGCCGAGGGCCTCACCCCGCCGTTCCAGCTCAAGGAAAAGGGGCTCGATTTCGGCCCACTGGCCGAAGTTCTTCACGCCGGCGGTAAACCGGCGAGGGAACTCTTCCCCCCGAACGGGAGCAATCTGAGGAGCCGTCATCGCTTATCCGGCGGCGGGGGCACGTCGAGTCCGGACGGCGGTTGGCGAGCCGCCCGTCCGGCGGGAGCCCTCTTACCAGTGGAGCACAATCTTGCCGACGGTCTGGCGCGAAGCCAGGCGCTCCATGGCCTCGCCCACGCGCTCCATGGGATATCGCCCGCCGATGACGGGCTTCAAGGGGGCGCGCCGGGCCAGCTCGATCAACTCCTGCCAGGCCTGGTCGATCCTGGCCGGATTCATCTGGCGATAGTAGCCCCAGTGCAGCCCCACCACGCTATAGTTCTTGATCAGGATATGATTGGAGACGAAGTTCGAGAACCGACCGCTCGTGAACCCGACGATGAGCAGCCGGCCCTCGAAGGCGATGCACTTGGTGGATCGCTCGGCAAGCTCGCCGCCGACGGGGTCATAGATGATGTCGGCGCCTCGGCCCTCGGTCTCGCGCTTGACGACTTGAACGAAGTCCTCGGTCTGATAGTTCACGGCCACGTCGGCCCCCTGAGCCCGGACCAGATCGAGCTTGGAGTCCGAACCCACCGTGGCCAGAAGCTTGCCCGCCCCCAGCGCCCTGGCGATCTGAAGGGCGGACAACCCGACGCCGCCGGCGGCTGAGTGAATCAGGACGGTCTCCCCCGGCTTCATCCCGGCGCGGTGAACCAGCCCGAAATACGACGTCTGATAGACGAGCGGGAAGGCTGAGGCTTCCTCGTCGCTCAGGCCGTCTGGGATCGGGCGGACGGCGCCGGCCGGGGCGACGGCGTACTCGGCGAACCCCCCCATAGGCAGGTGCGCCATCACCCGAACCCCCGGCCGGAGGCCGACAACCCCCTCGCCGAGGGCGTGGACCGTCCCGGCGACCTCAAACCCCGGGGAGAAGGGAAACGGCGGCCGGACCTGGTACTTGTGGCCGATAATCAGGAGGTCGGGGAAATTCAGCGCCGCCGCGGCGACCTTGATGAGCACCTCGCCCGGTCCCGGCGAAGGGGTCTCGATCTCCTCCAGCCTCAGATCGGCGGGTTCACAGGGGGCGTGAGCGCGAACGGCCTTCATCGTTCCCGGCGGGCGCCTCGAGGGCAAACCGGGCCCATGGTAGGAGAGGGTCGCCAGGGGGTCAACGCGCATTGCCAGAACGCCCGCCGGCGGCTACGATGCGCGGGCTTTGAGTCCTTGAGAGCGGCCGGCGTCGGCCTCCCGGTCGGGAGCCCCCCGGGCGAGACTTCGGAGATGGACGCTCCAGAGCTGGCCCCTGAGGAAATACGGGATTTGATCGACCGATTTGAGCGCGAGGGTTACATCGTCTTTCGGATCGAGGCCGATCGGGCCCGCTTCTCCGCCCTGGCTGATTACGTCAGCCAGCGGATGGTGCCGATCTGGACCGACGTGGACGCCGAAGCCGGGACGGTGACCTTCGCGCTTCGCCCGCGCGGTTCCATCTGAGCATTCGAGACCCGATGGCCGGCGGCCAGGATGGCCCGGCGCAGAACGAGCACGGGAAGCCCAGGAATCGAGCATGACGTTGAATCCGGCCCGGCGTCGATTTGAAGGCAAGGTAGCGATCGTGACCGGGGCCGGCTATGGCATCGGCCGGGCGATCGCGCTCTCGTTGGGGGAGGAAGGGGCGGCCCTCGCGCTGGCCGCCCGCAGCCGGGCCCGATTGGAAGAAGTCGCCGAGGCGATCCGAGCCGCCGGGGGCCGGGCCGAAGTCATCGTCACCGACGTGGCCGACGAATCGAGCGTCGAGCGGATGACCGCCGGCGTCCTCCAGCGTCTGGGCTGCCCGGACGTCCTGATCAATAACGCCGGGATCGCCGGGCCGACCAAGCTCGCCCGGGATATCACGCGGGAAGAATGGTCGAAGACGCTCGCGACGAACCTGACGGGGGCGTTCTTTTGCGCCAAGCACGTTGTGCGACCGATGATTGAACGGGGTCGCGGCGGCGCGATCGTCAACGTCGCCTCGGTCGCCGGGCGGATCGGCTATCCGATGCGCACGCCCTACGCCGCTTCCAAGTGGGGGATGATCGGGCTCAATCATTCGCTGGCGGCGGAGTTGGGGCCCATGAGCATCCGCGTCAACTGCGTTTGCCCGGGGCCCGTCCAGGGCGAACGGATGGAGAACGTGGTCAGGGCGCGGGCCGAAGCCTCGGGCATCGCGCTGGAGAAGGCGCGACATCAAGCCACGAGCGGCATCCCGCTGGGCCGATGGGTGACGCCCGAAGAAGTCGCCCAGGCCGTCCTGTTTCTGGCCAGCGAGGCCGACGCCTCCGGGATTACCGGTCAGGCCTTCACCGTCTGCGGCGGCCTCCGCATGCAGTAGCGGACGGGTGGGCCTTGCTCTGGAACGGCGCCTGAGTCGGGCCGCTCCGGGGGAGGCGCCGAGGCGATCGGCAGGCCGGGCGGGAACCCTCCGGGGGCCAGGGCTTGAGATCGGTTTGGACTCATCGCTACAGTGGGCGGGGGAGAACGCCGGGCGCAAGTCCTCAGGCGGGCGTTGATGGCCGCCGAATCCAAAACTACCCCGTCCGTGGCCGCCGTCGATCCCCTTGATCTGGAGCCGGAAAGGGAGATGGGAGCCGGGGCACGGGACGATCGGCCGTTGGGGACCGAGGAGATCGAGCCGGAAACGGGACGGCGACGCCTGGAGGAGACGGCGGCGGCGCGTTTGCAGCACGGGCTCACGCTTCTGGCCTTGAGCCTGCTGGTCGTGGCGCTGATCTACGTCATGTTGCGGGAACTGGCGGGGATTCTGAAGCCGTTGGCCATCGCCGTCTTCATGTGCTACCTGATCATACCGGCTCACCGATGGCTGGTGCGGCGGCGCATCCCTTCGCTGGTATCCTACCTCTGCATCGTCGCGATCTTTTCGGGCATCCTCTACGGCCTGGGGACGATGCTTTACTCGGCGCTGGCGGAGATGAACGACCGGATCCCCGATTACCAGGAGAAACTCGACGGGCAGATCGATCGCGTGGAAGGGCTCCTGGCGAGGCTGCCGTTGCCGCGCCTGCCGGGGACGGCCCCGGACCGCCCCTTTCGCCAGATGATCGAGGATTCGATCTCGGTCGAGCGCGTGACGGGGCTGGTGACTTCGACGCTCGGGACGTTCATCGGGTTCTCGACGACGCTCATCATCGTGATGTTTTATCTGATTTTCATGCTGGCCGAGGCCACGCACTTTGAGCAACGCCTGCGGCGGGCCTTCGGGCCTCGACGGGCCGAGCGGATGTTCCAGGTCTTCGTGACGATCAACGGCAGCATCGCCCAGTTCATCGCCGTCAAAACCTTCATCAGCTTCCTGAAGGCCGCTTTCACGATGGCGATCCTGAGCCTTTTCGCCGTCGATTTCTACGTCCTCTGGGGCATTCTCACGTTCTTCGCCAATTTCGTCCCTTACGTCGGCTCGATCGCCGCCGTCACGTTGCCGATCGGCCTGAGCTTCATCCAATATCAGAGCCCCTGGATCGGCCTGACGCTGGCCGTGCTGCTCATCGCGCTCCAAGAAGTGACGGGGAACCTGCTCGAGCCCTGGATGTTCGGCCGGCGGCTGGACCTGAGCCCGGTGATCATCCTGGTCGCGCTGGCCTTCTGGGGCTCGCTCTGGGGCGTCGTCGGGATGGTGCTCTCCGTGCCGTTGCTGGTCAGCCTGCGGATCGTCCTACAGAACATGGAGCAGACGCGGCCGCTGGCCCGCATGATGGCCGACCCGTGGGGAGACCGCGTGGCCGATCCGAACGAGGACTAACCGTGGACCTGGACCGACTGATTGAGGGGGCGGTCAAAGCGCGCGCGACGGATCTCCACCTGATGGAGGGCTTTCCGCCGTACGTCCGGATCGACGACGTGATCCTGCCCGTCGAAGCCGAGCCGGTGACCCACGTCGAGCTGACGGAACTGCTCAAGCGGATCATGCCGGAGCGGCTGCGGGGAGGGCTCGAAACCCGACGAGGCGTCGATTTCGCCTACCAGCACAAGGAATTGGTGAGGACGCGGACGGTGGCGTTTTACGAGCGCCGGCGGCTCGCCCTCGTCTTTCGGCTCATTCCGATGACGCCCCCGACGCTGGCCGAACTGGAGATGCCGCCGGTCCTGGAACGCTTCGAGGAGTTCCATCGCGGGCTGGTGGTGTTGACCGGCCCGACCGGATGCGGCAAGTCGACGACGCTGGCCGCGCTCATCCACGGGATCAATGCCCGCCGGCGCGTCTCCATCATCACGATCGAGGACCCGATCGAATACCTTCATCGGAACCAGCGGGCCGTCGTCGTCCAGCGCGAGGTCGGCGAGGACGTGGCCAGTTTTCAGGCGGGGCTCATCCAGGCGTTGCGTCAGGATCCGGACGTGATCCTCGTCGGCGAGATGCGCGAGCTCGAGACGATGCGGACGGCGATCCAGGCCGCCGAAACCGGGCACCTGGTTCTTTCGACGCTCCACACGGCCAGCGCCATTCAGACGATCGAGCGCGTCCTGGGGACGTTTCCGGAAAACGAACACGGGGTCGTCCTGGAACAACTGGCCGCCAATCTCCGGGCGGTCGTCACGCAGGAGCTCGTTCGCCGCAAGGAGGGCAAGGGCCGGATCGCGGCGGCGGAGATTCTGGTGGCCGACGAGGAAGTCGCCAAATTGATCCGGGAACGACGCTTCGAGGACATTTACACGCTCATGAAGGCCGGACGCGGCGGCATGCAGACGCTCGATCTGGCGCTGGCGAAGCTGATCCAGGCCGGCAAGATCACCGAGGAGGAAGCCCGACGCTTCGCGCGCGACGTTCACACGCTGCACCGCTACGTGACGGGGAAGATGGCCTCCAGCGACGTGGGAGCCGTCCTTCAGGATTAAGCGGGGACGCCCCCCCGCCGCGGGGGACCTCTTTCCCCGGATCAAATTTGATTGACATTGGCCGGCTCCGGCACTAGCCTCGAAGGCGAACTTCGAGGTGAAAATGATTTCGGCGGTCAAGCGACGATTCCGTTCCACGGTCGGGTCGCTGATTGTCCTTGCGGCGGTGGCCGCCGTCGGCTGCGGGAAGTCCGCAGAGGAAGCGGCCGAAGAGGCCGCCGAAGGGGCCATCGAGCGCCAGTCGGGCGGCGAGGTCCAGGCGGACATTTCCGGGGAACGGATGACGATCAAAACGCGCGAGGGGGAGCTGGCCATCGACCCCGACGGAGGGCTGGAGCTGCCGCAGATCGTCCCGCCGGACCTGCCGATTCTCCCCGGGGCGCGGGTGGTCATGTCCGCCCGCCAGGCCGGAAGTCTGATGCTGGAGCTGGAGACGGACGACGCCAAGTCGAGGGTCGTCGAGGCCTATCAATCGGAGATGAAGGCCAAGGGTTGGAACGAAACGGCGAGCGTCCGCACGGCGGAGATCGACTCCCTCCAATATGAAAAGGGGGAAGGACGCGAGGCCTCGGTTTCCGTCCGAACCGAGGCGGGCCGGACGCGCGTCGTCCTTGTCGTCACAACCGAGCCTTGAACCGAGCCGCGCGAGTCATCTCAAGCTGAAAGGAGGCGCCCCCATGTGGGTCCCCAAGTATGAGCGCGACGAGCGCAAGGGGGTGGACACGCCGCTGCCGACGCAGGTGGTCTCCAACGAAGAAATTCTGCCCCGGCCGATCCGCCCGCAGCAGTTGGCGGTCGAGGCCCGGATCCAGGAGTTGGGCGAGGCCAACGCCCGGCGCGTCGGCATGGATCGGCGGCGGTTCATGCGGACGTCGATGGGGATGGCGACGGCGGCCATGGCGATGAACGAGGTCTATGGACCTTACTGGGAGGTCGAGGCCGCCGAGATGTTCGAGCCGGAGGCGACCGAGGAGAAGTATCCCAAGGGGGAGTACTTCATCATCGACGTCCAAGCGCACTTCACCAATTCGTGGGAAATCGCCGCCGAGCGGGGCCTCATTTCGCCGGAGAATCCAGGCGGCGGACGACGCCGTCAGGGCGGCGGCTTCCGCTCCTACGAGTTCCTGCGGAACATGGGCTTCCAACTGAAGGACGATCTGGAGGCCTATAGCTTCTCCAATTTCATCAAGGAGATGTTCTTCGACAGCGAGACGAGCATGGTCGTCATCAGCGGCGTCCCCAACCGGGAGGAACAGCGCGACGACGAGGGTAACGTGCTCGAGGGCCTGCAGCGCAGCCAGGGCGGCCTGCCGAGCTGGCTCATGTCCGAACGCAAGAAGGACATCAACGACGTCGCGCGGTCCCAGCGGGCGCTCTGCCAGGGCAACTGCGCCCCGAATCATTACTGGGACAAGCTGCGCAATCGGCCGGATTACAACGCCCTCTACGAGCAAATGGAGCGCGAGGTCAAGGTCTACGGCATCGATTCCTGGAAGTGGTATTGCCACACCGATCCGGGCCGCAGCGGCGGAGGCTTCCAGTTGGACGACGACATGACGGCGGCCTTCTACGACTACTCGCGCAAGCTCGGGTTGCGCATCTTCAGCGTGCATAAGGGCTTCTCCTACCAGTCTCGGACGCTGGGGCATCTGGCCAACCCCAAGGACGTGGAGAAAGCCGCGCTCGACAACCCCGACCTGACGTTCGTCATCTATCACTCGGCGCTCAAGCACGGCCCGAACGAGCCCGACTACGAGAGCCTGAACAAGTTCGACCCGACGACGGGGGATTTCCTCTGGCACAATGTCCTGATCGACGTGAAGCGGCGGAACCCGCAACTGAGTAACGTTTACTGCGAGATCGGCTCCTCGTTCGGGCTCCTGGCCGTCGAGCACCCGGCCATGTGCCAGCACCTGATGGGGAAGAACATCAAGTATTACGGGATCGATCACGTCGTCTGGGGAACGGATTGCCTCTGGTGGGGCTCGCCGCAGTGGGCGATCGACCTCTGGAAGCGCTTCCAGTTCACCGACGAGATGTGCGAGCGGTTCGGCTACCGCAAGCTTACCAAGGAAGACAAGCAGATGGTCTTCGGGACGAACGCGGCGCGCATCTACGGCGTTGACCTGAACGCCAAGCGGAACGCGCTGCCGGCCGAGGCGCTCTCGAGGTTCAAGGTCCAGTACGAGAAGGCCGGCGGCGAGCCCTCGAACAAATTCCCCGGATGGGTCCGCGCCGACGCCTGAAGAGCCGCGCGAGAGCCCGCCGAAGCTTTCAACGCGCCCAAGGTTCGCGCCCCAAACCGGCCCACGACTGGACGGGACCCGGCCGGGCTGCAACTTTAAAAACGAAGGGGGGACGGCGGAGTCGCTCAAGGGGATCAGGATGAGAAGACCCGGGCCAGATCGGGCCAGAAGCGAAGCCCCGCGACGGCGAGCGCCAGGGCGGCCAGCGCGAGGGCTGCGATCTTGACCCGGCTCCATGGCCGCTCTCCCTGCACTTCGCCCGTCCGGCCGTTGACCAGGAACCGGTAAGACCGGTCGCGGAACCGGTAGGCGCTGATCCAGATGGGGAGAAGGATGTGCTTGAACGTGACGTCCTCGCGCTGAGTCCGGACGTTATGGAT
The DNA here is from genome assembly GCA_964463045.1 of uncultured Candidatus Sumerlaeota bacterium. Classification (GTDB taxonomy): domain Bacteria; phylum Sumerlaeota; class Sumerlaeia; order MVZB01; family JAJFLK01; genus CAYXAU01. The sequence continues at coordinate 64,931 of CAYXAU010000018.1, forward strand.
GCGCTGATGGTCGCCGCCGATGTCCCTCCGGACGGCGGCCTCGATGGCCCCGTCCATCTTGCGACAGGCCTCGGCGAATCCTTCGGCGAGGTCGATCTGATAACTCTCGCTCTCGAAGCCGCTCAGGTAAGCGTCTGAATACGGCTTCAGCGCCGCGAGGTCCCAAGGATCGAGCCGCTCGGCGCAACGCCGGGGCAACGTCTGGCTGGCCTGGGCGAGCACGTCGTCAAAGTCCAGCCGGACGACGCCGGCGGCGGGGCTCCAGCGCGTCCGGCGAACGCGACGGGTCCGCCGGACGGAACGGCCTCCCTGGCGGGTCCAAAAACTCTCGGTGACCCAATAGTCGTCCCCCCGCTCGCCTCGGTAAGCGCTGATCGTTCGGCAATCGAACGTCCAGTAAGGAATGTACACGCCACGGACCGGGTGATCATCGCGGGCGTAGCGTTTGAGCCCGCCCGGGGCGAGCCAGAGCCGCCGGGTCCAGTCGCGGAAGGCCTGGCGCGCCTGGGGCTCGTCGATCCTGAACGGCAGGAGGGCCGCCGGCCGGATCAGTCGCCGGCTCGCCCCCTGAATCACCAGCGGGGAGCCGCAGAAGGCGCAGGCGCCGGCCGTGACGTGACGGCCGAAAGTCGTCTCCGCGCCGCAGAATTGGCACTTGACCGCGAGGCGCTCCTCGGTCTCGGCCTCCGCGGCCAGACGCGCCAGATGGGCGGCGAAATCCTGCTCGAGGACCTCCCCCTCGATTTCCGGGACGGGATTCTCCCGGCCACAGTAAGGACACGTGAGGGTCGCCGTGGCCGGCGCAAAGACGACGTCGGCCCCGCAGTCGCGGCAGGGAAACGTCCGGACGGTCATGACCGAGCCGCGCTAAGCGTTCGGCGGCAACGGGGGGGGGACGGCGGTCCAAAGCGCGGCCAGCTCGCCGACCTCGCCGGCGGCGGTCCATTGGGCCATCCCCTGGGCCCAGACCAGCGTCTGGCGCGTCAGCTCGCCTGCCCGGGCCATCTGGCTGAGCCGGGCAGTGTCGAAGGGTCCGGCCTGGCGGCCGCCCAGGGCGACGTAGTAGCCGGCGGCGGGCAGGGGCGGCGGCGCGGTCGGCGGCCCCGCGCTCATGGATTGGGCCATCTGATGCCCCATGGCGAACCCCATTCCCATGCCCATGCCCCCGGCGGCCAGCCCGCCGGGATTCTCGGCCGCCTTCTCCATGGATTGAGCGGCCTGGAACTGGGTGTAGGCCTGGAGGTTTCCGACGATCCCCAGGCTGGCGCGCTTATCGAGGGCCTGCTCGACTTCCGGCGGGAGCGAGACGTTCTCGACCAGGAACTTCGTGATCTCCAGTCCGTATTCCTCGAACTCGGGGCCGAGTTTCTCCTGAACGTAACGGCCGAGCTCATCGTAATTCGAAGCCAGGTCCAGAATCGGAATCCGGCTTTCGGCGACGAGATCGGTGAAGCGGGTGACGATCAGATTACGGAGTTGCTCCTTGATCTCGCCGGTTGTAAAGCGTCCGTCCGTGCCGACGATCTGGAGGAGACAACGGGCCGGGTCCTTGATCCGCATGGCGTAGGTCCCGAAGGCGCGCAAGCGGACGCCGCCGAACTCCGTATCGCGCAGCATGACGGGGTTCTTCGTCCCCCACTTGAGGTCGGTAAACTGCCTCAAGTTGGCGAAATAGACCTCGGCCTTGAAGGGACTGCGGAAGCCGTATTTCCAGCCCTGGAGCGTGGAGAGAATCGGCAGATTCTCCGTCTCCAGCGTGTGCGTTCCCGGCCCGAAAACGTCGGCCAGTTGGCCCTCGTTGATAAAGACGGCGGCCTGCGCCTCGCGCACGACCAGCTTCGCCCCATACTTGATCTCGTTGCCGTAACGTTCGAACCGCCACACCAACGTGTCGCTGGTCGGGTCCAGCCATTCAATGATGTCAATGAATTCGCCTTTGAGCTTGTCCCAGAGACCCATGAGCGGACTCCTATCGGGGCCTCAGCCCCCGGGCCGGCGTCGAGAAATCAGCCGCCGTCCTCCTCGGGAGGCCAACCAACGGACGCGACGGCGGAGCTGGACGCGGGCGACATCCTATCAGCGCCGCCCCCGCGAGTCCAAAGCCCTGAGCACCCGCGCCACGCCGGCGCCGAGTCCCGCCGATCCGGATCGTTGAGCGATCGTCGCCTGGGCGATCGCCCGACTCACCTTTTGGCGACGGCCGCCCGGAACTCCCTCGAGATGCTCTCCAAACCCCCCTCCCTTGGATGTCAATCCAGCAACCGCCAGCGCCGGTGCGCCCGGTTCGGCGGGGGGAGCGTGATCGCCCGGGCCTTGGGGACGGCGAAGATGTCGGCCACGCCGAAGCCGTCGTCGCGGGCCACGCTGTAGAGCACCCGATACGTCCCCGACCGCGGGCGCCCCGCGCTGTCCTCAAACGTCGTCGCCGGCAGCGTGGCGCTATACCGCCGCGTCGTCCCCTCCCGGCTCAGCTCCACCCGCAGATGGTTCGTCACCGGCAGGCCCTCCACGTACACCGTCCCCGACCACGCAACAAACGCCTCGGCCCGCTTGACCGTCACCCCCGGCCCCACCTCGCACCAGAGCTCCACCGCCGCCGGGGCCTCCAACGCCGCGTCGGCCCGCGCCGCCGTGATCTCCGGCGGGATGAACCCGAAGGCCGGCAGGTTCCCGAAAACCGCCCGGCTCGCCACCTCCCCGTCCCGCACAAGGTCCCACCGCCCGTCGCCGTCGTCGTCCAGCCACGGAGCCTGCGGCGCCGCCGACGGCACCCCGAGGGCCTGAACCGCCTCCCGCGCCACCTCAAAACTGTCGTAATGCGTGTTCCCCTGGAGCGCCGAGGCCAGAAAAAAGGCCGTAAACGAAAGGCTGCCGCTCGTCGTGCCGAAATTGGCCAGCCGGGCGTCGGTCGTCGAGGCGTAAACGGCCCGGCGCGTCCCCGGCGGGGCCGTCGATGCCACCTTGATGAAGCCCCCGGCGTAACACATGTCCACCAGGAGGTGGACCTCCGGCAGCGGGTCGGGGCCCGATTGGGCCGCGTCCAGAAGGGCGTCCAGATCGGCGGCCGAGAGAAGCTCCCGCGGGCTGCGCCTCCCGTCGAGCAGGAAGAACCACTCCGTGGGCGTCGCCGGGGGCGAGGGATCGGCCAGGCCGTGGTCGATCAGGAGGAGGGTGAGGCGGGCGGCGTCGGCGGCCCAGTCGGCGATCGCCTCGGCGACGGCGGCCCCGGCGGCCGGCCCATCGACGTTGGGATTCTGCTCCGGCGTCTCGAAGGCCGAGAGATAGAGAATCCGCTCCGGCGTGAACCCCCGGATCGTGGCCGTCACATGGGCCAGATGGGCCAACGCCCGCGTCTGAGCCGCAATCGGGTTCCCCAGATACGGCCCACCCCCGGCGACGAGAAGGAGTTTGTCCTCGGTCCTCGCCGGGCTGAGGCCGCTAGCCCACCTCAGTGTCAGGCCGTCCCAACCACTGGTGAGGACCGAGCGGCCGTCGGGTGAAAAGGCGACGGA
>CAYXAU010000019.1:0-56762 GCA_964463045.1 uncultured Candidatus Sumerlaeota bacterium
CCGCCCGCGAAGCCCCACCCTCAAAGGCGAACTGACGGGGAGGGATATAGGGCGGGAACCGGGGACCGTCAAGCCGGCCGTTATCGAAGGGCTTGCGCGATCGGCTTGCGGAGATGGCGGCGCGACCGGATCATGTGCGGGCCGAACGGGGGGCCTTCAAGGACGGTGCGTCGGGCGATTCGGACGCCGCATCGAGGGGGTTGGCTGTTTGCGCCGAACGGGCGAATGAATCCGTTGCTGATAGGCGTCCTGGCTTACGTGCTCGCGCAGTTGGCGATCGGGCTCGTGGTTTCGCGCCGAGTGGCGGGGGAGGAGGATTACCTGCTGGCGGGGCGACGGCTGGGCCTGGGGGTGTCGACGATGACGATCTTCGCCACGTGGTTCGGGGCGGAGACATGCATCGGCTCGGCGGGGGCGATCTACGAGGAGGGGCTTTCGGGGGGGCGGGCCGATCCGTTCGGTTACGCCTTATGCATTTTGTTTCTGGGGTTGTTTTACGCGCGGATTTTCTGGAGCCGGCGGTTCACGACGATCGCCGACCTATTCCGGGAGCGCTACGGCGCCACGGCCGAGAAACTCGCCGTGCTGCTCTACGTTCCGGGCTCGCTTCTCTGGGCGGCGGCGCAGATACGGGCGTTTGGGCAGGTGCTGGCGGCTTCGTCGGAGCTGGACGTGACGGTGACGATGACGCTGGCGGCCGCCGTCGTGATCGTCTATACGGCGATGGGGGGTCTCCTGGCCGACGCCGTGACCGACGTGATCCAGGGGTTGGCCCTGATCCTCGGCCTTGTCGTCATCGCCGTCATGGTCGCGGTCAAGGGGGGCCTCGGCGAGGCGATGGGGGAGGCCCTGACGGCCGAGCGGTTGAGCCTGGCCGGGGCGGGGGAGTCCTGGGCCGGGACATTGGAGGCCTGGTCGATTCCGATTCTGGGGTCGTTGTTCGCTCAGGAGCTGGTGGCGCGGACTCTGGCGGCCCGGTCGCCGACGGTGGCGCGGGGGGCGTGCCTGACGGCCTCGGGGGTTTACCTGATGATCGGGCTGATCCCGGTGGGATTGGGGCTGTTGGGCCCGGCGATCCTGCCGGGGGTGGAGGAGGGGGAACAGTTTCTGCCGGCGTTGGCGCGGGCGTATCTGCCGCTGGGGCTTTACATTATTTTTGCGGGAGCGTTGATCTCGGCGATTCTATCGACGGTCGACAGCACGCTGCTGGCCTGTTCGGGGCTGGTGGCGCACAACGTCCTGGTTCACCTGTTCGGGGAGGTGGAGGAGCGACGGCGGCTGAAGCTGGCGCGGGGGTCGGTCGTGGTCTTCGGCATCATCGCCTATCTGCTGGCCCGGTCGGCCGAAGGTGTCTATGCGCTGGTGGAGGAAGCCTCGGCGTTTGGCTCGGCGGGGATCGTCGTCGTCATCGTGATGGGGATCGGGACGCGACGGGGGGGAGCGATCGCCGGGGTGGCGACGTTGGTGGCGGGCGCGATCGCCTGGATTCTGTTCGCTTATGTCATCCACGCGCCCTTCCCCTATCTCCTGTCGTTGCTGGCGGCGGTTCTCTGTTACGTGGTGGTTCTGGCCTTCGAGGAGAAGGGGCGGCGGCCGCAACCCGTCATCGAAGGCGGATGAACGGCCCGGCGAGCCGGGGCGTCAAGGGATTCACGGCTCGAAGAGCAATGGGTAAAGCGGTTGAGTCGGGAGGGCCGCGAGCTGAGCCGGCTCGAGCGGTTTGAGGGCGAAGGGCTGCCCGGCGACGAGGATGGCGCCGGAGGATCGGATCAGTCGGCCCTCGCGGTGTTCGAGGAGGATGAAATTGCCGGGGATGAGTTCCCAGCGGCGGTGCCACTGGCCGAGGGGAGGTTCCCAGAAGAATCGGCCCCACCGAGTACGGATGCCCTCGGCCCAATCGGGCTCGACGACGAAGAGGCGCGGCGGCTCGTTCCAGGCGGTGGGGATGCGGAAAGCGTACTGGAGGACGAGCCGATCGGCCCATGAGTGAGTGAGGATGAAGCGCGTTTCGGGCAGCGGATCGCCCGTGACGAAAAGGGTGGTCCTCTCGCCGGCGTCGGGGCAGAGCTCCAGGACGTCGCGCCAGAAGGCCCGCTGAAGCCGCCAGTTGTCGGCGAAGTCCGCCTGGACGACGAGACCGAAGCCGACCAGCAGCCCAAGATACGTCCCCAGGAGAAGCGTCATCAGGCGCGGCCAGGGGAGGAGGAAAAGGCGCCAGGCCAGGCCCGAGAAGGCCAGTGAGACCCCGATCGTTGCCCCCAGGTGAACCGAGGTGGCTCGCCCGGCGGAGGTGGTCGGCGGGAAATGCGTGAAGGCCAGCCCATAGGCGAGAGCGAGCATGACGAGCCCGGCGAGGATGAGTTTCAACGGGGAGAGCGGAGCCGCCGGAGCCGGAGAGATGGAACCGGCCCGCGCCGGGATTGAATCGGCGGAGGATTCGGGCGCGGGGTCGGATCGGCATCCGAAGGAGCGCGCGCGCAGCGCCTCGAGCGTAAAGAAGATGACGGCGGCCGCGGGGGCGACAGCGGCGATGAGCATACCGGGCGCCGCCTGAAATGGGGCGAAGGCTCGGTAACACGTCAGCCCCAGGGCGACAGCCGGCCCGATGATCATCGAGGCGGCCGCGCGGGCGGGAATGACAAGAATGGATTGCCCGGCCAGGTTTGTCTCCAGACCTCCGGGCGTCAGCCGGGCGTCGCCCATGGCGCGACGAAACAGGGCCATGGCGACAAACAAGGTCGCGCAGATCAGAAGATGAACGATAAGGGGCCGCCGCAGGCGCCGGTCCCACGGTTCGGTCAGGAGCGGGAGCGCGAGGAGGGGGAGGGCGGGGGATTCGTAAGTCAGCAACGTGGCGCAAAGGAGGACGTAGGCGGCGTCCCGCCGGCGGCGAAGATAGGCGTGGCCCGCCAGGAGGGCCAGCGTGAGGGCGGGCTGAAGCGTGAGAGAGTGGGTCAGGAGGGTTCGGGTGGTGTCCGCGGGAAAAAGAATAAACATCAGCGCGCCGGCCGCGGCGGCGGAGGGAGGCGCGAGGCGCCGCAAGAGGCCGTAGGCGAGAGCCCCATTGGCGAGAACGATCAGATAGCCGAACACATAAATCATCGGCAGCCCCCCCAGCCGAAAGCCGAAAAACGAGAGGATATAAGCGAGCGCGAAGCCGAAGGGACGGCCCTGCGACCATCCGAGGAAGCGGAACACCTGAGCGACGAGTTCGGGCAACGTCAGCCCGATCGGCTGAGCGACGAAAGCGTAATCATCCTCATAGAAACCGAGGGAGCGGAAACGCCAGAAATGAGCGCTCCAGGCGAGGGGGGGGAGGGTCAAGCCGACGAGGAGGAGTTCGATCGGGCGGCGGAGCGGTGAAAAACGTTGCTGATCGTCGCGGGGGGGGTCGCGCATGGGGAGATCATCAACCACGAAGACGCCAGGCCGAACCAATCATCGTCGGGAAGTTAACACGCCGCGCGAGGGGAATCGTGAGGTCACCTCCCGAAGGAGGAAGTCAACTCCGGGGTCCCTTATGGTTTTGTGTCCTTGGGCGATTGCGGCGCGAGTTCTTCGGCCCGCGAGCGCAGGATTCTGTTTGAGAGGCGCACCTCGGGCAGGGGGGGGGCGCCGTCGGAGGGCTCCGGCTGGAGGTTGCGCGCATCGGCGAGCCAATAAAGGGGGCGGCGCTGACCCTGCTCGAAAATCCGCCCGATATAAGCGCCGAGAATCGCCAGGCAGAACAGGATGAGGCCCGTGTAAAAGGTTTGCAGGGCGATGATGGAGGTCCACCCTTGGACGGTGGTGTGAAGAACAAACTTTTCATATAAAGCCTTCAGGAGGTAAGCGAGGCTGGCCGCCCAGAGCAGGAGCGCGAGCCAGATAATGGCGCGGATGGGGGTTGTCGATAAGTTGAGGACGGCGTTGATCGCCAGCCGGAGCATTTTGGAGAAGGGGTATTTGGTCTCGCCGGCGAACCGGGGGTTGCGATCGTAGGTGAGGACATATTGGCGGAAGCCGATCGTGGCGAACAGGCCGCGGAGGAACCGATGCGGCTCGCGGAAGCCGCGGGCGGCTTCGAGGACGGGTCGGGTGAAGGCGCGGAAATCGCCGCAATCGGGGATGAGCCGCGGGTCGCCGAAAGCCCGGAGGAAACGATAGAAGGCCGCCGCCGTCAAGAGCTTGAACCAGGTTTCGCCGGGGCGTCGGCGGCGGCGGGCGTGGACGACGTCGAATCCCTCGGCGACTTTCTGAAGCATCGGGCCGACGACGGCGGGGTCGTCCTGGAGGTCGGCGTCGATGTTGACGATCACGTCGCCCCGGGCGTAATCCATCCCGGCCGTAAGCGCGATCTGATGACCCTGGTTGCGGGCGAGGTGCAGCACCTTGACGCGGGCGTCGGCGGCGGCCAGATCGTTCAGGATCTGCGCCGTCCGGTCGGCGCTGCCGTCATTGACGAACAACATTTCCAGTTCGGCGGGGCGGATCGCTTCGGCCAGTTCGACGGCGCGGCGATAGAACTCCGGGAGGGTGGCCTCCTCGTTGTAGCAGGGGACGACGAGGGAAACGGTCCGGATGTCGGCCATGAGGGGACGTTCGGGGGGCTCAGTCCCAACCGTACTGATGGCGTTGCTCGGCCCAGGCGAGGAAGTGAAGGACATGGTTGAAAACCTCGTCGGCGTCGGGGCCATTGACGATGCCGTGGCGGTCGCGTTCGAGGATGGTCAGAAGCTTGTCGGTCGTGCCGACCTGAGAAAAGATCAGGCGGGCGCTATCGGGGTCGACCACGGGATCGCGCGATCCCTGGAGAATGAGCGTGGGGGATTGGACGTCCTTGAGGGCGCGTTCCATGGCGTCCATGGCGGCGTTGAGTTCGCGGACGCCGCGGACGGGGTTGCTGGCGTAGTTGATGTCGGCGTTTTCGGCCATATTGCGCAGATACTGCCACCGCCGCGAGCCGCGCAGGCGGCGAATCAGGCGGCCGGCGGCGGCCGCCGGCGTGGCCAGATGGGCGGCGTAGTGCCGCAGTTCCAGGGGAGCGGAGATGGAGAAGACGGCCTCGACCTTTCTGCCCTTGCGGCCGGCCCCGAGCAGGGCCATCGCGCCGCCGGTGGAGAAGCCGCCGAGGATGATCCGGTCGGTGAGCGTTTTGATGATGACGTAGCCGCGGTTGAAGGACTCATACCAGGCCTCCCAGGGGGTCTGGGCGAGGTCCTCGGGGGTCGTGCCGTGGCCCTTGAGACGGACGCCATAGACGGCGTAGCCCCGCTCGGACAGGAACTCGGCCATGCGGCGAACCTCCAGGGGGGCGGCCAGATAGCCGTGCACGAGGACGACGCCGGCCTTGAAGCGTTTGGGGAGCAGGAGGAACGGGCGGCCGACTTCCGGAGGTTTGCTCACCTTGGGGTCGAAGGTGGCCTCGTAGTCCTTCTCGAAGAGTTCGAGGTCCTCCTTGAGAAACATCCGGCGGATCGTTTGGGAGATTTCGGGTCGCGGGGCCTGGGCCACTTCGCGGATCAGGGCGGTCACGTCGGCCAGGGGTTCGATCTCGTTGGCGATGACCTGGGCGAGCTCGCGCTGGCGGACGACGTGGAACTCAGCTCTGGGCCGGCGCCCGTTGACGAGGCGGCGATAAACGTTCCCCTCGCGGGCGAGGATGCGCTCCCGGAGGCAGAGATCGAGGAAGTCGTTGAATTTCTCGCTCGGCTCCTCATAGAGGATTTCCCGATAGTGATGCCGGAGGAGGTCGTGAACGGGATGCGTCCCGAGTTCCAGGATGCGGCGCGCCGAGAGGAAGATTCGATTGCGATAGGCGCGTTCGGTGAACTCCTCGGCGCGCTGGTGGCGGATGAGGGTGGCGAAGATGTGGTCAGGGTTGATCGTCGTCAGGCGGTAGATCTCGGTCATGTAGCGCAACATGAGCTGGCGGGCGACCTCGTTGAACGGCGACCGGGGATTTTCTTCCAGGCGCTCGAGGTCGGCCTCGCCGCAGGCCATCAGCTCCTCGAAGCCGGGCCGTTCCAGGTAGGGCCGGGCGTCGATGGGGTCCCCGAGGGTGATGTCCACGTCGGATTGGCGGGCGATGATGGAGCCCTCGACGGCGAGTTCCTCCTCGGCGCGGGGGGTCAGGTTCCGGGCGAGCCCGCGAGCGACGTTGAGCAACAGGTTCTTGTGGGCGCGGATGGGGAAGTAAGTGATGTTGACGGGGATGATGACGAGGCGATGGCGGGCGACGCGGTCGTAGTCGTCCGGTTGGAGGTCGAACCGCTTGAGCCCTTCGGCCAGGCGAGGTGCGCCCGGCTCCTGGGCCAGGCATTCGATCTTGTGGCGGTAGTATTCGGTTCGGAGCGCGAGGACGGCGGCGCCGGTATGCGGCGGACGCCGCCCGCCGCGATAGAAGACCTCGAACATCCCCTTCGGATCGACGAGCTTCTTGTCTTTGATCATCCCCCCTTCGGGGAAGATGATCCAGGGATGATCGCCGGTCAGGAGCGTGCGGATGATGATCCGATCGCGATGGGGGTCCTTGGTTGAGACCGTTCCGAGCGAGCGGAGATAGGCGCCGATCTTGCCGATGAAGAGATCGCCAGAGGCAAGCGACCAGGCTTCCATGCCGGTCTGTTTATAGATCTGGTAGGGGAGCAGGAAGGTTTCCAGCCGCGTGAAGTGATTGACGACGAAGATGATGGCCGCCTCGGACGGGACGGCCTGGACGTTGTGCATGCGAACATCGGCTCGGATGAGGCGAGTCACGACGTCGAGCGTCAGCTTGGTGAACTTGAAGGCGAAGGAAGCCATGGCAGGGACGGGCCGTCGACCGCCTCTTTATACGCCAGGGCGGCCGTGGGGTCACGGTTCCCGATGGGGCGGTCGGGGCGGGGGCCGAAAACGGAATCGGCCGGGCCCGTGAAAGGCCCGGCCGATCGTCGAGGGGCGAAGCTGGGGCGCCTTGGCGGGGAACGGCCCCGATCGGCGCCGGCGGCTCAGTTGAGCCCGATCCAGATGCTCTTCCACTCGGTGTAATTGTCGAGCACCTGGCGGCCGTTCTCCCGCCCGAAGCCGCTGAACTTATAGCCGCCGAACGGGGAGCCGGGATCGAAGGCGTTATAGGTGTTGACCCAGACGGTGCCGGCCCTGAGGCCGTGGGCGACCTTGTGGGCCTTGGTGATGTCCTTCGTCCAGACGCCGGCGGCCAGGCCGTACATGGTCTTGTTGCCGGCGGCGATGACTTCGTCGAGGGACTTAAAGTCGATGGCGACGACGACGGGGCCGAAGATTTCCTCCTGGGCGATCCGCATGTCATTGTTGACGCTGTCGAAGACGGTCGGCTGGACGAAATAGCCGCGCTGGCCGACGCGCTGGCCGCCGCAGACGAGCTTGGCTTTGTCTTCCTTCTGGCCGATGTCGATGTAGCCCAGAATCTTCTCCATCTGTTCCTGAGAGACCTGAGCCCCCTGCTGGGTGGCGTCGTCCAGGGGGTCGCCGACCTTGATGCTCTTGGCCACGTTGGCGAGTTCCTGGACGAACTCCTTGTGGATGCCGCTCTGGACGAAGAGCCGCGTGCCGGCGCAGCAGACCTCACCCTGGTTGAAGAAGACGCCGGCCATGGCCCCCTTGATGGCCGCCGGAATCTCGGCGTCGTCGAAGACGATATTGGGGGACTTGCCGCCGAGCTCCAGGCTGACGCGCTTCAGGTTGCCCGCCGCCGCCCGCATGATGATCTGGCCGGTCTTCCACTCGCCGGTGAAGGCGACCTTATCGACGTCCGGATGGCCGGAGATGGCGGCGCCGGCCGTCTCGCCGAAGCCGGGGAGGATGTTGATGACCCCCTTGGGGACGCCGGCCTCGAGGCACAGCTCGGCGAAGCGGAGGGCCGTCAGCGGCGTCTGCTCGGCGGGCTTGAGGACCACCGTGCAGCCGCAGCAGATCGCCGGGGCGATCTTCCAGGCGAGCATGCCGAGGGGGAAATTCCAGGGGATGATCTGGCCGACGACGCCCACGGGCTCGCGCCGGGTGTAATTGAGGTAGGGGCCGCTCACGGGGATGACGGTCCCTTCGATCTTGTCGGCCCAACCGGCGTAGTAGTAGAAGGTGCCGGCGCTCATGGGCATATCGACGTGGCGGGCCTCGGTGATGGGCTTGCCGTTGTCGAGGGCCTCCAGGCGGGCCAGCTCCTCGGCGTTCTCCACGATGAGGTCGCCGAGGCGCTGGAGAAGCCGCCCGCGGTCGCGGGCCGACATTTTCGGATACGGGCCGCTTTCGAAGGCGCGGCGCGCGGCCCTGACGGCCTTGTCGACGTCGGCCTTGTCGGCCTCGGCCACCTCGGCGAGCACGTCGCCCGTGGCGGGGTTCAAGGTGGCGAAGGTTTTGCCGGAGGCGGCGTCGACGAATTCGCCGTCGATGAAGAGTTTGGTCTGCCGGATGGGGACTTTTGCCCCGGTCGGGGCCGTTGCCGTAGCCATGTTCGCGTGCTCCCTTCCCGTCTGCTAAAGTGGGGCGCCCGCCCCCGCGCGCTGAACGACCATTACGCTCCGGCAAGCATTGTCGCTGCCGGCAGAGCGTCTGTCAATGGGAAGGCGATAGGCCGTGGGGGCGGGGGTTCCCGCCGCCGCGCGGCCGGCTGGACCATCCCCGCCGGCCAGCTTCCCCCGCCACAGGAATCGTTCATCAGGAAGGGGCCGGGCTCGCTTGGAGTCCTTTGACACCGCATGGGACGGAACCTAGACTCGTGCCAAAGCATGGGGCGGCGTTTGAGAGAGCGTGCCCGCGCTAGGCTGGGGGTGTCGGGGGAGGTGGACTGGGGAGGTTCAGGCGCCCCTCTGGCTATGGGCTTGAAGGAACGAGGGCCCGTGGGAACGAGGGGAGAGGGACCTCTGCGGTCCGTGATAGCGGAATGGGGCTGAGAGATCGGGACCCGGCTTTGACCGTCGATGACGTAGGGAGCCCGAGGCGGGGGAGAGGCGGTCTTCGGCTGAAGGGAGCCAACGCGGATGACCAAACCCCGTCTGGATGAAGTCGGGTATTGGACGGAAGTGAAGCTGGCCATTCTGCGCGAGTATTCACAGGCATACACGAGAATCCTGAGCAAACAGCCGGAGCTGCGGCACATCTACGTCGACGGCTGCGCCGGAAGCGGGACGCACATTTCCAAGGCGACCGGCGAACTGATCAAAGGCAGCCCGAGGATCGCCCTGAAGCTGGAACCCAAGTTTTCCCACTATCACTTTATCGACCTGGATGGGCAGCGCACGCAAGAACTGAAGCGACTGGCGAGGGGGCGGCAGGACGTGTCGGTCTACACGGGGGACTGCAATTTGGTTCTGGTGGAAGAGGTCTTCCCGAAGTGTCGATATGAAGACTACCGACGCGCGCTTTGTCTGCTCGATCCCTACGGTCTGAATCTGCGATGGGACGTGGTCGAGGCGGCCGGCAAGATGAAGAGCATCGAGATCTTCCTCACCTTCATGATCATGGACGCCAACATGAACGTCTTGTGGCGGGACCCGGGCAAAGTGCCTTCATCGCAGATAGTCAGGATGAACGCCTTCTGGGGAGACGATACTTGGAAACAGGCGGTGTACGCCGCCGAGCAAGACATGTTTGGGCCTGTTGAGAGGAAAGGGCCTAACGAGGCCCTCATGGAGGCGTATCGCCGGAGGCTTCAGGAAAGGGCGGGGTTCAAATTTGCTCCGCCGCCGATGGCGATGAGGAATCGGAAGGGAGCGGTGATTTACTATCTTTTCTTTGCCTCTCATAATGAGACGGGCGACAGAATTGCGCGCTCCGTCTTCAGGAAGTATCGAGACAAGGGGATGGTCCATGGCCGTTAAATCAACCATCGAGTGGACGGAATCGACGTGGAACCCCGTCACCGGCTGTACGAAGGTCAGCCCGGGATGCAAACACTGCTACGCCGAGACGTTCGCGGAGAGATGGCGCGGAGTTCCCGGCCACCCTTATGAGCAGGGGTTTGACCTGCGCCTTTGGCGGGATCGGTTGGGATTGCCGCTTGCCTGGAAACGGCCGCGAATGGTCTTCGTTAACTCCATGAGCGACCTGTTTCACGAGGACGTTCCTCTCCCGTTCATTCTTGAAGTCTTCGCAACCATGGGTCGGGCGAACCGGCACGTCTATCAGATTCTTACCAAGCGATCGCAACGGATGCTCGAACTGGATCGCTTCCTTCCGTGGGGTCCCCACGTCTGGATGGGAGTCAGCGTCGAGAGCGAGGAATACGGCTTCCGAATCGAGCACCTGCGGAATACTCGATCGAAAGTCAAGTTTCTCTCCCTTGAGCCTCTACTCGGTCCCCTGCCCAATTTGGATTTGAGCGGTCTGGACTGGGTGATCGTGGGCGGAGAGTCCGGCTCCGGGGCCCGACCGATGAGGCCGGAGTGGGCCGCGCAGATTCGAGATCAATGCCTCGAAGCCAAGGTGCCGTTCTTCTTCAAACAGTGGGGAGGCGCCCGCAAAAGGAGGCACGGCAGACTGCTCGAAGGCCGCACCTGGGACGAGATGCCCGGCGGCCCTTGGGCATCGGCCCCGACCCTGGTCGTGATCGAATAGCCAGGCGATCTCGGCGACCTGCCCAAGGTCGGGCAGTCGCGGGGCGGGCCTTCATTCCGGGGTTGACAAGGCGGCGGGGGGTCTTTTGAATGGCGGTCGATTGAGGTTGTCGGACCGCGACGAAGTGAACGGGTGGACGACGTTGAGCCCGAAGGGCCGCAAACGCCGCGCCTTTTCCGTTGTGGAGCTGATCGTAGCCACGGCCGTGTTCGTCGTGGGGGTGGCGGCCATCTACGACCAGTTCGTGCGGACGCAGTTGCCGAGCAAGCGCCGTCTGCTTCAGGCCCAGGGGCGCCTGCTCGCCCATCAGAAGTTGGAAGAAATCCGCGCCGTCCCCGCCGAGGACCTCCTCCAGTGGAACCCCGCCGAGGCCTTCCGGCCGATCGAAGCTCAGCCCCGCTTTCACTATAAGCCGACCGTCGCCGCCCGGCCCGATGGCGCAGTCGATGTGACGGTGGCCGTCGGCTGGGACCCGAGCGACGCCGAAGGGCAGGCGTTTCCCGAGGGGCAAGTCATCGTGGTTGAGGGGAGAAGTCTCCTGTGAGCGGCCGGCTTCACGCCCCCGGCCTTCGGCGGAAGGCCGTCACGCTGATCGAGCTTCTGGTGGCGATCGCGGGGTTGACGGTCCTGAGCCTCGTCGCCTATGGCGTTTACGATCAGACGCAGGCGGCCTCCCTCAAGATCGCGCGGCGCCAGGCGGCGATCGATTATGCCCTCCTGGCGATGAAGGAACTCACGCTCCTGCTGGAGAACGCCGTCGCCCCGGCCAATCTGGATCGTCCCGAGGCCGTTCGGCCCGAATTCAAGGCTGATCGGCTGGCCGTCCCCTCCTACGTGGAAGGCGCCTCGCCGGGACTTTATCTGGTCACCGTCAGCCCCGGCGAGGGTTCCGGCGAGGGGGCGCACCTGCTTCGGCGCGAAAGCCCGGTGGCGGGCCTGACCTCGGGGGAAGCCGAGCAAGCTCCGGCCCGGCCCCTGGGGCTCCGACCGGAAGGTTTTGAGCCGCGCGTCCGATTCCGCTACGCCGTGGCGCCGCCGCGGCTCGGCGCGGACGTCCAGGTCGATTATCGGGAGGAACTTGAGGCCGGCCTATGGCCGGTTCTGGTGGAGATCGTCATCCGGATCGAGCTGGAGGATTATCCGACGAACCCGGTGGAATTGAGGACCGCGGTGATCCCAGGCCGGCTGCCCAGCCTCGCCGGGACGCGGGAGACGGCGGCGACGGAGATCGCCGCGAGGGGCGCGCGGCCATGATCGGTTTCTTTAAGCGCCGGCGACGGTGGCGACGGTCACGAGCCCGGCAAGCGCGGGGCTTCGCGCTCATGCTGATGCTGGGGTTGTTGGCGATGATGGTCGTCTATCTGGCGGCGGCCCAGGGGTCGGTCATGATCAGTCTTCGGGAGATGGGGATGCGGCAGAAGGCGATGGACCGATCCGAGGCGACGGCGACGCTGCTGGCCGAGGCGCGGGCGGCGCTGCGGCGCCTTCAATCCACCAACGAGGATTCGCCGATGGAGCTGGCGCTGGACGACGACACGTCGTTGTCGCAGAGTTTCCGCCGGTTAGGCGCCGAGGACCCGATTTATCAGACGCTTCCGGGGGTGAGCCCCCGTTCCGGCGACGCCCTGGTGACGATCGTGCTCAAACGGTGGGAGCCGGCCGACCAGGGCGAGCGGAAGCTCCTGGGCGAAGAAGTCGAGCGTTATCTGATCAGCGCCGGCGCCAACCGGCGCGGGGCCGTCCGGGTGCCCTGAAGGGAAAGCCAGACCGATGGTCACGACGACCGATGTAGATTTGACGCCCCGGTTCGTTCGGCTCTTCGCCGAGGCGGGGCTGATCGCCGAGGGGGACATGGAGCGGTACGGGGAGAAGTATCGCAAGAATAAAAGCCTCGTCGACGTCTTGAAGCAGGACGTCTCGCTCGAATCCTTCCGGGACCTGCTCTTCGCCGAGATCGCGCTCCCGAAGCGGAACCGACAAGCGGGGCCGTTGCTGGCCGAACAGTTGACGGTGACGACGGCTCTGCGCGGCGACGAGCTGCGGGCGATACTCCAGGCCGTGCAGCCGCCGCCGGACGCGCTGATCGAACGCTTGCTGGAAGCCGAGGTGGCCGACGCGGCGAAGCTCCGGGCGGGGCTCAAGAAGGCGCAGGAGCTGGGCGAGAACGTCTATGATTGGCTGATCCGACACGACCTGTTGAACGGCGAACTCGTCCAGCACTTTCTGCGCGCCGCGACCAATCCGCTGCGTCGCCGCTGCTCGCTGATCCTGGCCCTCAGCGTTCTGCGACACAATCAACTGATCAGCGATAAGGCCTTCGACCAGCTTTCCAAGAAGGCCTATGGCGAGGCGATCGAAAAGGCCGTCGAGGCGGTGAAGAGCACGCTTCGGCTCGGATCGGCCGAATTGCTGGAGAAGATCGAGTCGGGGCTTTACTTGCCGGAGATCGCGCCGGAGGAAATTACCCCCGAGCCGTCGCTCTTGGAGATGTTTCCCGTCGGGCTGGTCCGCCGGCAGATTTTCCTGCCGGTCCGTCGGGACGCTCACCGGATCGTGCTGGCCATTGCTGATCCGCTGAACGTGGACCTGGCGGTGCTGATTCGCTGGATCACGGGCAAGTGGATGCTGGCGCTTTTCGCCCCCTCCGGGACGATCATTCAGCGGATCAATGAGTTCTACGCGGCGGCCGAGACGGTCGCCCCGGCGCACCGGCCCATCCCGGCGGCGGGCCGAGTCAAGACCGCCGGAAAGCAGGGGGAGAAGCGTCCCAAGACCCGACCCGGGGCGAAGGCCGCCCCTGAGGCCGCGCTCGACGGCGCGCTGGGGGAGGTTCGGGCCCCGGTCGTCGCCCCGGCGTTGCGGCAGGCGGGCGAGGCTCCGGTCGACAGCCTTTCAGCCGTCCAACTGGTCAGTTCGCTGATCGAGAGCGCGATCGAGCTGCGGGGGACGGACATCCATCTGGAGCCGACGCGGGAGGAGATGACCGTCCGGTTCCGGATCGACGGGCTGCTCAAGAAGATCATGTCCTTGCCGCAGCACCTGGTGGGGCCGGTGGTGTCGCGGATCAAGGTGCTGGCGAACATGGACGTGACGGAGCGGCGGCGCCCGCAAGACGGCCACATGATGCTCGATCTGACCGACCGGCATTTCGATTTCCGGATCGCGACGATGCCGACGGTCTTCGGCGAGAAGGTCGCCGTCCGCATCCTGGACAGTTCGCGGGTGATGATGGGGCTCGACGAGCTCGGCATGAACGATCGCCAGCTCAAGCTCATGCGCCGGATGATTCATCGGCCGTTCGGGATCATCCTGGTGACGGGCCCGACGGGGAGCGGGAAGACCTCGACGCTTTACGCCGGGCTCAACGAGCTTAACAGCGAGGAGCGCCATTTGGTCACGATCGAGGACCCGGTCGAGTATCAGATCGACGGGGTCAATCAGATTCAGGTCGATCTGCACATCGGGTTGACCTTCTCCGAGGGCTTGCGCGCGATCCTGCGTCAGGACCCCAACATCATCATGGTCGGGGAAATTCGGGACGCCGACACGGCCCGGACGGCGATCCGCGCGGCAATGACGGGGCACCTGGTGTTCTCCACGCTGCACACGAACACGGCGCTGGCGGCCATTCAGGCGCTCGAGCAGTTGGGGGCGACGCCGTTCATGATCGGCTCGGCGATCACGGGGTTGGTCGCCCAGCGGCTGGTCCGCGTGCTCTGCCCGCGGTGCAAGAAGGGGGTGGCGATGACGAAGGCCCTGGCGGCGCAGCTTGGGCTCAAGCAGGCGACGAAGAAAGTCTATGAGCCGAAGGGGTGCGATCAGTGTTTCGATCTGGGGTATCGGGGGCGGGTCGGCATCTTCGAGGTGGTGGAGATGACCGAGCGGCTGCGGGAGGCCGTGCTGAACGGTCAATCGCCGGAGACGCTGCGGAAGATCGCCGACGGCGACGGACGGCAATCGATCGCCGCTTCCGGCGTGGAGAAGGTTCTGGCCGGGGTGACCTCGCCGGAGGAGGTCATCCAGAAGGTGATTCTGGACGTCTAAAACGGGACGGGGCGACGGAGGCGACCGGATGGGCAAGCAGTCCAAGTCTCGAGCGACGGGCAAAGGGGGCGGAGCGCGGGCGGGGGCGGCCGGACCCGGCGGGGTGCGTCATGTTTCGCCGGCGGAGATCGGGGCCTACTCGGCCGAGGAGGAGCGGGCGTTTCTGGACCGGGGGATTCATTTGTTCGGCCCGTCGATGCTGGACCGGGCGGTTTTCTGCCGTCAGTTGGCGACGATGATCGAGGTGGGCATTCCGCTGCTGCGGGGGCTTAAGATTCTGGCCAAGCGGACGCCGCATCCGCGTCTGGCCGGGGCCGTCGACGAGGTGGCCCGGCGCGTGGAGGAGGGGCAACCGGTCTCGCAGTCGATGGCCCAGAACGAGTCGATGTTCACGCCGCTGGTGTGCCAGATCGTCAAGGTGGGCGAGGTCGGCGGCATTCTGGAGGATTCGCTCGTGCGCCTGGCCGAGATCATGGAGTCCAAGGCCGAGACGCGGCGTAAAGTTCGAGCGGCGATGATGTATCCGGCGGTGGCGCTCCTGGTGGCGATCGGCGTGCTGGTCGTCATCCTGGTCAAGGCCGTGCCGGTCTTCACCGGCGTCTATGGTCAGGTCGATCAGGAGCTTCCGGGGGCGACGCGCTTCGTGATCGGCCTGAGCAATCTCGTGACGGAGTGGCTGTGGCTTTGGGCGCTGATCCTCGTGGGGCTGGTCGTCTGGTGGCAATGGTTCGTGCGGACGCCCGCCGGTCAAGGGTTCACGTCGGTCTTGGCGTTGCGCCTGCCGGTGATCGGGCGGATCGCGACCAAGATCGGCGTGGCGCGGTTCACCCGCACGATCAGCGGGTTGTTGACGGCGGGCATCCCGCTGGTGGAAAGCATTTCGATCGCGGCCGACACGAACGAGAACACCGTCGTGAGCAACGCCTTGCGCGACGTCTATCGCAGCGTCGAGCAGGGGGAGAAGGTGGCCGGCCCGCTGGCCCGCGCGCGCATCTTCCCGCCGCTGGTCGTCGACATGGTCGCCATCGGCGAGGAGACGGGCACGCTCGACCGGATGCTCAAGCGCGTGGCCGATATTTACGACGCCGACGTGGATTCGACCTTGCGCGGGCTCTCCTCCATCATCGAGCCGGTCCTCATCGTCTTCATGGGGGTGATCGTGATCTTCATCGCCCTGGCGGTGCTGCTCCCCTATTTCAACCTCGTCCAGGTCGTCTAGGCGCCTTCGGGCGCGAGGAACGCGGCGCGCCGGGGGCGCCCGGGGGGAGCGGCCGGGGGAGCCCGCGGCGCCGTTCAGATGTCGAGCCCGATGAAAAGTTGGCCCTCGGCCCAGAGGCGGAACCAGCCGCGCAGGTGCGCGGCGAGCGTGGCATCGCTCCAATGGCACGTCTCGGCGGCGCAGGCGATGGCCTCGGCCAGCGGCGTCTCTTGTCGCACGGCCTTCAAGAGCGCGAACTGGGGCCGAGAGAGTTCCTGACGTCGGACGACGTAATCGCGGCGAGAGACGGCCACGAGAGATTCGGCCGGCCCGGGGGGTGGAATCTCGGCGGTCTTGTCGGCTTTACGCGCGAGCGTGTAGAAGGCATTTACGGGGAAACGGAATTCCAGCAATCGGAGGGCGGGGGAGGTCCGCAACCGGGCCTTGGCCCATCGATCGGGCGCGAGCTCAAGGACGTCCTCGGCTTGGAGCGTCCTTTTGCCTTCCACCCCCGGGCCGTCGAAGACCTGCTCGATGGTCCATTCGAGCGTCGCCAGGTCGATGAGAAAATCGGGCCAGCCGAGGGGGGGCTTGGAATCGGCGGCGAGGCCGGGGGCGCGGTCGGGTCGCGTCTCATCGAGATATCGGGCGAAATTGTCGCCGAGCCGGCACAAGGTATAGGTTCGCGAGGGGTAACGCTGAAGGTAACCGAAGGCGAAGCCGTTAAAGACGGCCTCGCCGACGGTTCGCTTGAGAACGGGGAAGGAATCGCTCAGGCATTCGATGAGGCGGGCGTAATAGGCGTTGGCGTAGATCGAGAGGCGCTCGCGCGCCGAGACTTTTTCCGACCGCGTGAGGACGCGTTCAAGCTCATGACGCGAGAGGGGAATAAAGGCCTGGGCCTCGCCGGCCTCGACGCCGGCCTCGACGCCGTCGGGGTGCGAGATGACGGCGCTGAACCAGCGCTGCACGACGTCGAGGGGCGGCGCGTCCCCGGCGGGCGGCGAAGTTCCGGCCCGCGGGGCGTTGTGGCGTTCAGACGACGGTATCACGTCGGTTTTGTTCCGTTCGGAAGGGGTCACTCGACTTCGGCGAGGACGTGATGAAGCGGATGGGGCACCCACTCGGCGTTTTCCCGCGACGGGGGAGGGCCTGCGGGGGCGGGGGCTCGTTCTCCCGGCGTGAAATCGAGCGGCAGGCGCTCGGTCATGAATTGCTTGGCCTTGAGCACCTCTTGATGGACAACGGGGAAGGGGGGGATGTTCGCGTCCCATTCGAGGAGGGTGGCGACGCCCCCCGTGAGCCGGTGCGCCAGGCGGTAGAGTTCCCAGACGGGGTCGATGACGTGGTGATCGTGCGTGTCGATGAGGTGCGTCACGTAGTTTGTATGCCCGGCGAGGTGAAACTGGACGATGCGCTCGTGAGGGAGCGAACGGATGAACGCCGCCGGATCCAGATCGTGGTTGAACGTGGAGACGTAGACGTTGTTCACGTCGAGGAGAAGGCCGCAGTCGGCCGCTTCGGCCAGGCGGGCGACGAACTCCGCCTCGCTCATCGTCGAGCCGGCGAACTGGACGTAGGAACTCGGGTTCTCCAGCACGAAGGGGCGTTCCAGGTAATCCTGGACGGCCCGAACGCGTTGGGTCACGTGTTTGAGGGTCTGCTCGGTGAAGGGGATCGGCAGCAGGTCGTGCGTATTGCGGCCGGCGACGCCGGTCCAGCAGATGTGGTCGGAAATCCAGGCGGGTTTGATGTCGCGAGCGAGCGCCTTCAAGCGGCTGAGGTAAGCGCGGTCCAGGGGATCGGTCGAGCCGATCGAAAGCGAGACGCCGTGCATCACGATCGGATAGCGCTCGGCGATCTGCGTGAGCACGTGGCGCGGGCGGCCCCGAGAATCCATGAAATTTTCGCTGATGATCTCGAACCAATCGACAGGGGGCCAATGCTGGAGAATGAAGGGAAAGTGCGTCGCGCGCAGACCGACGCCGAGCCCCAGGTTGGCGTGACCGAGTCGTGCGGGGGCCATGGGAACGGTCTCCGGTCTTGAACGACATTAACCCCCGCGCGGGGGCGACCCCTGACCGGCGGGGGGGCGGAGGTTTCCATCGGTCATGAGTCGCCCGGGCGGGGAGAGGGCTCCCGTAGGAGACCCGTGGAGGAGAAGGCGGCCGAGGGTGGGGGTCACGAGGCCGGCGCGGCTCCCACCTTTTTCCCGACGTCGCTCATCAGATGCTCGAATTGCTTGCGGGCGATGGCCCAGGTCTTTTCGCTCAGCGGGACGGCGCAGTGGCCCTTCTCCTTGCAGGTATTCTGACCCGGGTAGCCGCCGCAGCCTCCCTGGCCTTTGCAGGCGTTCTGCCCCTGACAGGAGTGGGCCGCGACCGTCGCGCAGACCCCCTGGCCGGCGCACGCATGACTCCCCTTGCCCTTTCCATTGCACGCGTTCAGACCGCGGCAGACGTTGGGGTCGCCGATGAGGAGCAGCGACGGATCGACGAAGATTTCGGGTTTTTCCTGAGCCTCGGCGGGGTTGCCGCCGGCGACGAGCCCGCCGACGGCCGCGGCAGCCAGCATGGAGAAATCGCGACGAGAGACGATTTTTGAAGTCACGAGAGGGACTCCTTTCGAGCTAATCGGCCTTTTGGAGATGCCGGTCCGCGGGCAGGCCCTGGCCGGACGGACCATTTTTTTCCCTGGCGCGGTCGGGGCACAGTCCGCGTCGCCCCTCGCTTCAGAGATCACGGCCCTCCTTTCGACGAGGCTCCCGGCTTGCCCCCCGTTGATCCTTCCGCCGGCTCAGGGCCTCTCGGTCGGCCCGGGGCGCCGATCACGATTTCGACCCGCCGCCGTGCGGGAAGGTGGAGCGGAGGCCCAACCCGGTCGGCGTAGGGAAGGAGCGCGACTTGATCGACGTGAGCGGCGTTAGGCCAAACCATGGACGTGTTGAAGGGCGCCGCCGTTGAGCGTGCGTTCCGCCCGTCATCCCGCGGGCGCTCCCCGGGCTCTCAGCAATGACGACGCCAGGAGAGATGGGAAAGTTCCCGACCCTCGGGGATTTTTGAGTAGCGTTCGCCGCCCGCCGATTGGCTCCGGCGAAGTTCACCGGCCCCGCCCGCCCCCTTTCATACTTGACCCGCCCGCCCTCCCCGCCGTAGCTTGAAGGCCGCGCTGCCGTTATAGGGGCGGCCAAGGGAGGTTACGCGCCATGACTTCCTCCGGCTTCTTCGGGGTCCGGTGCGGCCCGGCCGATTCGGCCGTTCGCTGGCGTCGCCGGGGCGTCGCCGCCATGCTGACGGCCTGGCTTGCGGGGGCCTGCGCCACGACCGAGCCCGGCCAAAGCGCTCAATGGGGGGCCCTCATCGGAGGGATTGTCGGCGGCGCCACCGGAGCGATGATCCACGAGGACGACCGGGCCACGGGCGCCCTGGTCGGCGCGGCGGCCGGCGCGCTCATCGGCGGGGCCACCGGTTATTTTATTGGTAAGTATCGCGAACAACAGTTGGCCGCCCGGTCCGCCGTCGAGCAGGAACACTTCCGCCGGACGGGGGAGCGACCGGGGGGACCCCTTGTCGACATCGAGAACGTCGCGCTGCCGACAACCGCGGTCGAGCCCGGTCGTCCCTTCGATGTCACGACTCAATTTGCCGCCTATGGACCGGGGACGCTCCCTCCCACGGTCGAGTATATTCTGCGCCGGGGGGATCAAGCCCTCTTCCGCAAATCGGTCAAGGCCCAGCACGACGGGCGGGTGGCTGCCACGCAGGAGATTGCATTCCCGGGCGATGCTCCGCCGGGCCCGTACGAGTTGGAAGTTGTGGCCGACAATAACGGCAGCAAGGCGAAGCTGACCCGCTCTTTGGTCCTTCGGGCCGTTCCCGACGCGGACGAAATCCGAGCCATCCCGGATGAGGACGAAATCCGACGGCGACCCCAAGGGCGGCCCTGATGAGGAGGCCTGACATGAGCCGCCCGGCCCACGAGCGCAATAAGAACGACTGGACGGTTGGCGAGGCCGGCCCTCTGGATCTGGCCGTTCTCTTCATCGACCTGGTCAGCTCCAGCGAATTCGCCAGCGTCATGGGCCTGCGCGACTACGCCGAATACGTCGAAACCTTCCAGGCCATTTGCGAGCGGCAGTGCCGCTATTTTTTTGAGGTCTATCGGGGGGGGGCCTACGACGCGACCGGATTGGACTACGAAGTGCGCCCCATCGGCGACGAGCTCGCCGTCTTCATGCACACCAACTGGCCCTGGGATGACATTTATCAACTCGTCTGCCTTGCCATCACGATCAAGTGTGCCTGGCTCGGTTGCCCGCTCAACGCCCAACGCCTGGCCGACGGCATGGGCACCGCCGAGCTCGCCGCCGGCATCCACTACGGGAAGGTCTGGGCACACCGGGCCGAGCGCGGCTTCGCCAAACAGGGCTTCGCCATCAACGTCGCCAAGCGCGTGGAGTCGGCCTCGCGCGAGGGCGATCGCTTCCGCGTTTTCGTCAGCGACCCGGCCTACAAGCTGATCAACCGCCGGATGCGCAACCTGATCTTCGGCCCCCGACGGCTCGCGGCGATGAAGGGGGTCGTCGTCCCGATCGGCGTCCACGAATTGATCGAGAGCTTCGTTGGCGTCCGCCGGCGGCTCGCGCCGGAGTTTCACGGTGACTTCGAACGGGTCGCCGGCGAGGCGCTGGCCGCCAACACCTTCGACCTGTGGATTCATAGCTGCCTTCAGGTCTGGTCCGAGGAGCGCCATGGGGGGCGCGTTACCGACGTGGCCTTCGACCAGTGCAAGGCCCTCCTCAAGACCGACCCCCGCAATCCCGTCGCCCTCTACTACGCCGCCCAGGCCGCGCGCGAACGCGATGATCCCGAGACCGCCCTGCTTTACCTGGAAGACCTCACGCGGCATTGGCCCTCGCTCGCCGACGGCTGGCTGGAGCTCGCGCGCTGCTATCGCCATCGCGGCGATCTCGCCCGCGCGCGCCAAGGCGTGCTCCAGGCCCGCCGCCACGGCGCCCGGCCCAGCGAGGAGTCCCTACCTGAACCCCAAACGCAACCTTCCCTGATTGACGATGCCTGAGTTGTTCCTAAGCCCCTCGCCGCCCGGGGGGTCGCGTCGGGGAGGACGACACGCCGCGGCGTCCGGGCGGAGAGAGCGTCCCTTCAGTTAGGCCCGCTGCCGCGGGTCAGGGGCCTTCCCGTCGGCGGCGCTCGCGCAGCATCTCCAGAATGAACGGATTGGAGCGCCGCTCCTCGCCGAGCGTCGTCATCGGGCCGTGGCCGGGGTAAACGATCACGTCGTTGCCGAGAGGGAGGAGCTTCTCGACGATCGACGCGGCCAGGAGCGGGTAGTTTCCCCCCGGCAGGTCGGTCCGTCCGATGCTGCCGGCGAAGATGACGTCGCCGGAAATGAGGTGTGGATGATGATAGAGGGCGACGTGGCCGGGGCAGTGGCCCGGGACGTGGAAGACCTGAAACTCCGTCCGGCCGACGCCGACGGGCGCTCCCTCGACCAGATAATCCGTCGGCCGGGCCGGCTCGTAAGGCGGCAGGCCGAGGAAGGCCGCTGATTGCGCGTTCCCCCCGGCGAGCAGGAATTCGTCTTCGGCGTGGATGAGCACGGGCGTCCCCGGCCGGACGCGCAGGAGCGGGGCGACGCCCGTCACGTGATCAATGTGGCCGTGCGTGCAGAGGATTTTCTCCAGCGTGAGCCCCCGCGCCTCGAGGATGGGGAGCCAGACGCGGTCGGCCTCATAGCCGGGGTCAACGATCGCGCACTTGCGCGTGGCGCCGTCGGTCACCAGATAAGCGTTCGTCCCGAACGGCCCGCCGGCCAGACCTTCGATGTCGAATTCGTTCATGGGGCTCGGGGGGAGAAGCTCGCTCGCCGGCTGATCGGAAGCGCCGCCCTTCGGCTCGACGAACGAGCCGGTCGGGCGGATCGAGTCCGGGTCGAGTCATTTTTATTTCCCCTCGGTCGTCTTCAATCAAAAACTCCGTCGGCCGAAGGCGACGGCGGGCGTCCCATGGAGCGGAGACGCGAGCGGGCCGGCGGGCTTGACGTTTCGTCGCGCGAGGGGGATAGGAAGGCGCGGAGGTGAAGCCGCATGCGACGCGCGGCGTGGTTCATGGCGGCGGCGGCGCTGGCCGGGTCGGCGCGCGGTCAGGAGGTCTTCCGTCACCTCCTCATCCCGGCGAACTTCCCCGACGCCGTCTCGAACATCGCTCGCGAGGAGCTGGACCGCTTCTACAACGCCGAGAGTTACGCCCGGCGCGGCGCGGCGCGATCGGTGCGCGATTGGGTCGACGAGGTCTCGGCCGGCCGGACCGATCTGGCGACGACGGTCGTGGACTGGGTGACGCTCCCGCAGCCGACCGACTATTACAAGCAGGCGGGTTTCAGCCAGGGGCCTTATCTCCTCGCGCGGGACGCGGTCCGGTCCCTTGAGGATCGAGGGTTCGATTTCGCGCCGTTCGACAACGACGGCGACAGCGTCATCGAAATGGTCGGGGTGATCTATCGGGGTCCGGCGAGCCGGTTCGGCACGGGGGATGGCCCGGGGTGGACTCAACAACCGACGCTCGCCCCGGAGGAGCCGGTCGCGGGCGGGCGGGTCAAAAAAACCTACATCATCTGGGATTACTTTCCGGCCAACGATTCGATGGTTGATCTCGGCGCCGTGACGCATGAAGGGCTCTATCACGCCTTCGGCGGCCTGGCCGACGTGGTGGGCTACAACGCCGGCTGGTGGCACTCGGTCGGGATCGACGCGCCGTCGCACTTTTCGGCCTACGCCAAGCTGCTGATGGGATGGGTGGACGTGGTCGATATCGAATCGCCGGCCGCCCTCGCGATCGCCCCGGTTTATTCGGCCCCGACGGTCTATCGGCTCTGGATCGACCCCTGGCGCGAGCATGAGTTCTTTCTGCTCGAACACCGGCGGCCCTTTGGCGCCGATGCGGTTCTCCCCGGCCAGGGGCTGCTCATCTGGCATATCGACGAGTTGGCCGATCAGACGCGCTTTGAACGACTGGAGGAGGCCGACGGCCTCGAGGAGCTGGCCGTCGACACGATGGGGGTCGGGTTCGGGGCGGCCAACGCCGGCGATCCTTTCCCCGGCTCGACGGGCAATACGAGCTTCACGCCTTCGAGTTCGCCCTCGAGCGCCTCCAACGCCGGGAGGGCGACGGGCATCGTCATTGAAAATATTCGTCTGGAGGCGGGCGTCGTCCGCTTGGACGCCACTCCGTCGGCCGAGTTGCGGGGCTTCACGCTCGGTTATGACGAGACGTATCCTCGCTTTCAAGCGCTCTGGGCCCCGGCGGAAGGGTCGGCCGAGGGGGGGCACGTGGCCGTGCGATTCACGTCGGCGGGGGCGGCCTGGGTCCGCCGCGTGCGCTTTGCGATCGTCATCCCGGGAACGTACGCTTATGAGGTGCGATTGTTCGGCGACTTTGAGCCGGGGATGACGATCCCGGAGCCGCCTCGATACGAGGGGTCGGGAACGGCGGCGGGGGATTTCGAGTGGACGACGCATGAGGTGACGGAGCCGGCGCTCATCGGCGCGGGGGAGAGTTTCGTGGTCGATCTGGTCCTCGCGCCCGCCGCGCCGACGGTGGATTATTGGGGCCGCGCCGCGGGGCGCAGCTTCTTCCGCGCGGCGGGCGAATCGGCCTACCGGCCGGTCCTCTACGATTTTCGGCTGCGCGTGAGTCTGGAGCCGGCGGCGGCGAATGCCGCTCATCGGTGGACGGCGCGGCGGTGAGTCGCCGCCGGTACGGTCGGGGCGTCCCCCCGTGGTCGTCGGGCCGCGGCGCGCGACCGTGGCGGGTAAACCCTGCCGGCCCCCGGTCGCCGTTCGGGAGGAGCCCGACGCCCACGTCCGCGGGCGGCTCGCTCCGGGGATAGCTCTTGACCGGCCTCCCCCGCGTTGGCGATGTTGAAGTTCGGGGGCCTCGCGCCCGTAGCTCAATCGGATAGAGCACCGGCCTTCTAAGCCGGGGGCTGGAGGTTCAAGTCCTCCCGGGCGCGCCCGCGTCGCTGCCGGGGCGTGGAGCTGGGGTGGCTCAGGCGGAACGCCGGGGCTCGGCGAAGGGAGTGGCAATGTCGGCGGGGGAACAGCGGAGTCCACGGGCCGGGCGGCTCTGAGCGGCCCTGGGGGCCCAGGGTGAGGAATGATGGCCGGCGCGCGATGGCTGCGGGCGACGGTTCTCTTTCTCCTTCCTCCGGTGGCCGGGGCCGTCTTGGGCAGCCTCACGGCCGAGTGTGGCCCCGGCGCGTCGGGCGAGTGGGCTCCCCTTGGATACGCCATCATTACGGCGTTGGCGTCGCTTGGCGGAGCATTCGTCGGACTCTTGCTGGGGGCGTTCGGGGGGGTGGCGTCGAGGGAGCGGCGTTGGATTGCCCTGCTTGCGTTTCCGATCGGGGACGGGTTGGTCACGCCGGCGGCCTTCAACGTCGCCGCGGCTGTCGTCGATCCCTACCGTCGCCGCTTCATGCCCGAGCTGCTGCTGCTTTACGGTCCGGTGTGCGGCGGCGTGGCGGGCGTGGGGGCCTCGCTGATCGGTCTGCTCGTCTGGTGGAGCGCGCTCCGGCGCAGCAGGCGACGAAAGGGGGGAGAATCCTCAGCGGGATGATGCCGTGACTCGCTCCCGCAGGCGGCGGCCGTGGGAAGGCGATTTCGCCGAGCGGCCCGGGGGGGGCCGGTCGCGGATTTCGCCCGAGGGGCCCTCGCGCCCGATCCTGGTGACAAACCGGCGGCGGGACCGTATGATCTTGGCCCGCCCGCGAGGGCAAGGCGGCGACGGGAGCGCGACAACCAAGGAGAGCGACGGGATGAGCGACCCTGAATTCATCGGGGGCGGACGGGACGAGAGGTTGAGGTGGCTGCGACGGCGGGGCGGCCTTGCGCTGCTCGTGCTTCTGGCGGCGGCGGGGGCGTCGGCCGAGGATTGGCCGGAGTGGCGCGGGGCGGGCCGGTTCGGCCTATGGAACGAGACCGGCGTCCTGGAGCGATTCCCCGAGGGGGGGCTCAAGATCGAATGGCGGCAGCCGATCGGGGCGGGCTTTTCAGGGCCGGCGGTGGCCGGCGGGCGCGTCTATGCGATGGATTGGAAGCTGAGGGAGGGGACGCGGGGGATGGACGGGGTCGAGCGGGCGATCTGTCTGGATGAGCAGACGGGGGAGACGCTCTGGACCTACGCCTGGGACGCCGATTACGCCGTGCTCATGGCTTCTTACGCGACCGGGCCGCGCGCCACGCCGACGGTCGACGGCGAACGGGTCTATTTCGCCGGCGCCGTCGGACACATCGTCTGCCTCAACGCCCGGACGGGAGAGCTGATCTGGAAGCGCGATTGCGTGGCCGAGTATGGGACCACCATTCCGACCTGGGGCGTGGCCAGCTCGCCGCTCGTCGATGGCGACCGGCTGATCGGCGTCACCGGCGGCGAGCCTGACGGCAAGGTGATGGCCTTCGACAAGGCCACGGGGCGGGAGCTCTGGCGGGCGCTCAGCTCCGAATGGGAGATGGGCTACGGCCAGCCGATCATCGTCGAGGCGGGCGGCGCGCGCCAGCTTATCGTCTGGGACCCGCTTGCGCTCAATTCGCTGGACCCGGCGACGGGAAAGGTCCATTGGCAGGAGCGGTGGGAGGTCGGGGCGGGCATGACCGTGGCGACGCCGATCCGGAGCGGGCCGCACCTGCTGGTAACGCAGTTTTACCGGGGCTCGATGATGATGGAGCTGGCGGTGGATCGGCCGGCGGCGAAGGTCCTCTGGGTCGGCCAGAGCAAGAGCGAGCTGCCGGACAAGACCGACGGGCTTCACGCGCTCATCACGACGCCGATCATCGAGGGGGATTACGTTTACGGCGTTTGCAGCTATGGGGAGCTGCGGTGCCTGGAGGCGCGGACGGGCCGGCGGGTGTGGGAGAGCCGCCAGATGACGCGGCAGGGGCGCTGGGGTGCGGCCTTCATCGTGCGCAACGGGGACCGCTGGTTCGTCAACAACGATCTCGGGGACCTGATCATCGCCCGGTTCACGCCGGAGCGTTACGTGGAGCTGGATCGGACGCGGCTGATCGAGCCGACGACCAGCGCCGGATACGGACCGCGACGGCTGTTCGACGCCCAGGTCAATTGGGTTCACCCTGCTTACGCCAATCGGCACATCATCACGCGGAACGACCGCGAGATTCTCCGCGCCTCGCTGGAACCGGCGGGTTGAGCAACGAGGGACGTCAAGGAGGGACCGAGCCCGGCATGAAACTGGAACTGGAAACCAACGACCTGCGCCTGACGCTCGATGAACATGACCTGTATCGCCTGGAGCACGGCCGAGAGGCGAGCGAGGCCACGCGTTTCGGCGCGGAGGAGCATCAGGAGCTCGGCTATGGCGTGATCGTCACGGATCAGGTCGATCGGCTCCAAGCGGTGTTCAAGAACGATACGGTGACGGTCCTCATCCCGCGGCGTGAGGCCGAGGAGTGGATGCGCGCGCCGGGCGAGCCGCTCACGGGGCGGATCGTCCTCGGTTATGGCCAGATTCTGTCGCTCGCCGTGGCGAGCGCCGCTTCAACGCCGCCGATCACCGCGCCCGCTCTGCCCGCGCCGCCGGCACGGCCAACGAGGGCGCGGCCGGGCAAGCGAGCGCCGCGCCGACCGAAGAAGGTCGCCGGGGCGGCCCGGCGTGGTCCGGCGGCGCGTCGCCCGGCGAAGGTCAAGCCATCGACGCGGAAGGGGCGAGCACGAAAACGGCGTTGAGCCGGCGGGTGGCGCGCGGCGTGAAAGTCGTCCTGGTCGGTCTGGTTCTGGGTGGGGCGACGCTCGTCGGGCTGCTTTTCGTTTTTCAGAACAAGCTGATTTATTTTCCTCGGCGGTATTCGGCGGCTCAGGCCCCGGGCGGGGGGGCCGCGGCGGCCTTTCATTCGTTCTCGGGTCCCGGCGGGCGCCGCCTTTGGGGTTACCTGATTGAGCCCCCCGCGAGCGCGTGGGCTCGGCCGCGACCCGGGTTTTATCTGGTTTTCTACGGCAACGCGACGCTCGCCGCCGAGATCGCGCCTTATTTCGAAGCGCTGGCCCGGCGGACCGGCTGCGGCTTCTTCATTGCCGATTATCGCGGCTATGGGTTCAATCCGGGCCGGCCGACCGAGGCGGCCTTGACGGCCGACGCGCTCGCCGCATACGACGCCCTGGCCGCCGAAGGGCGCTTCGAGGAGGGGGCCGGCCTGATCGGTTTGTCGCTGGGAGGGGGCGTGGCGTTCGCCGTGGCCGAGGCGCGGCCGGCCGAGCGGCTCATCGCGCTCTCGACCTTTACGTCGATCGACGACGTGGCGCGGCATTACTATCCGCGGCCGCTCACCTGGCTGCTGCGGAATCATTGGCCGAACGACGCGCGCCTGCGCCGGATTCTGGCGCGGCCGGCCGAAGCGCGGCCGTCGGAGATCCTCATCCTTCACGGGCGGAGCGACGAGGTGATTCCGTTTGAGCTGGGGGAACGGCTGGCGCGGCTCGGGGGCTCGGCCGTCACGTTTCAGCCCGTCGAGGCGACCCATAACGATGTGCTGGAGGCGGCCTTCGACGCGCTGGTCGAGTCCCTCGAGGGGCGGAAATAGAACCACCACGACACGAAGACGCCAGGAACATTTGTGACTTCCTGGCGTCTTGGTGTCTTGGGGGTGGCTGTTATCGTCCGGCGGCTGCGTTCCCCGCCCGGACGGTCGATCAATCCCAGTTCTCGAAGACGACGCTGATCGGGCCGGCCTTGGAGGCCGGGAGCGCCGGGACGTTGAGCACGTGATTGTTGAGCCGGAATTCGACGCTCGTGTTGGGGTCGGCCGGGATGAAGACGTCGGCGCTGGAGACGAAGGCGCCGGCGAAGCCTTCGATCGTCGTGAGGTCGGTCTTGCCGTTGGCGTTGCCGTCGGCGAGGTAAAGCCCGACGGTGGCGTTCTGGCGCGGCCCCTGCGTCGTCGGGAGGATGGGATCAATGATCAGGTCGGTGCCATTGATTTTGAGCGTCATGACGGCGGGGACGAGCGAGCCGTTCTGATGCCGGACGACGAAGGCGCTGGTCGTGTCGGTCAGCAGGTGCGGGTTGCGGTCGAAGGGGGAAGGGGTGTAATCCTCGGCGTCGGCGGCGATGCGGAAGTAAACGAAGTGATCGGAGTGGGTGAACGGCGTGCGATAGATATGCCGCGGCCCCGGGGCGGTGCCGAGGACGACGAATTCGTACGGCTGAGCCGGCTGAGCGCTGAAGGGGCCCCAGCGGCCGTCCTCGCCCACGGGCAGCGTGATGAGCGGCTTGGCTTTCAGCCGCCGGCCGGTAGCGGGGGCGACTTCCCAGACCTCGACGGTGGCGCCGGTCAGCGGCTTGTTATGAATGTAACTCTTGACGTAGCCGCTGACCTGGGGGCGTTCCTCGGGCGTCATCCGGAGCGTCTTGGGCTTCTGGCCGTCGTTAAAGAAGGTGTAGATCTCCCAGAAGCTCTCGTCGCTCGTGCAGACCATGACGTGATCCTGATAGGCGGGCATCCAGCCGACGACGCCGCCGTTATCTGAGGAAGGGCCCCGGCCAAAGTCCCCCAGGCCGCTGATGGCGATCGAGGGGACGCCGTTGGGGTTGGTGGCCGGGCCGCCGCCGACGGTGGCGTAGTGAGCGATCTTGGCCGCGCGGGCCGGATCGCTCAGATAGGCCGCCGATTCGGCGGTGCCGCGCGAGTGCCCCACCAGGTTGACCTTGTCAAAGCCGGTCCGCCGGCGTAGCTCGTCGATGAACTGATCGAGGGCTTCGGTCGTCCCGGTCGTGTAGGGCCCCGCCGGGCGTTGCGGACGGGCCGGGGGGGCGGCCCCTTCGGAGCCGGCCCCAGGGCGCGGCCGAGGCCCCAGGGCGCCGGCGCCGCCGGCCCGGGCCGTGTTGTAATCGAAGGGGACGACCCAGGAGGCGGGATAGCCGTTGCTGGTGAAGTGCATGGACTGACGCTCGAACTGATCGCCGGCGCCGTTCTGGCCGTGGACGAAGACGATGGGCGTGCGCGATTTGTCCCCCCCTTCGTCGATGTCGGCCCTGGGGGTGGGGTCCCAGGCCTGGGCCGCGGCGGCGGCCGCGACGGCGGCGATCGCGCAGGCGATCAGGACGCGAAGGGGTTGACGGATTGTTCTTAGGGACATGGCTCAGGCCTCCCGGGAGAAAAAGGCTCGAGGTGGACCCGCCGAGGGGGCCGGGTCGATCCGGCGTCGACCGAGCCGGAGGGACCGGCGTCGCGTGACGAGAGCCGCCTTCGAGGCGAGATGCATCCCTCGCTCGTGGGGACCGTAGCGGTCGGGCGGGGCGCTGTCAATGACGTTTTGTCACCCCTGATCCCCCGCCCTTCCGGCGCCTCTCGGCCGCCCACCTCAGGACGGGACGGCCGCCGCCGAGCGCAGCATGGCCCCATAGAAATTTTCATACTGAGGGACGATTCGCTCCGGGGCGAAACGCTCCATCACGCGGCGGCGGCCGGCCTCCCCCATGGCCCGGCGCCGCTCGGGGTTCTCCAGGAGGGAGAGCGCCGCCGCCGCCATCGCCTCCACGTCCCCCAGGTCGAGCAGGAAGCCGTGCTCGCCGTCCTGGACGACCTCCGGCAGCCCGCCGTTGCGGACGCCGATGACCGGGACCTCGGAGGCCAGGGCTTCTGCGGCGGCCAGGCCGAAGGATTCGGCGGCCGAGGGCAGAAGCAGCAGATCGGCGAGGGCGAGAAAGGGGCGGACGTCCTGTTGCTCGCCGACGCAGGTCACCCGCTCGGCCACGCCCAGCTCGCGGGCCAGGCCGACGGCTCCGGGACGTTCCGGCCCCTCGCCGACCAGCAGAAGCTGGGCGGGGAGCCGGCGGGCGATGCGGGCGAAGGCGCCGATCACGTCCTGGACGCGCTTGACGGGGCGGAAGTTGGAGACGTGGAGCAGCAGCGCCTCGCCCTCCTTGGCGAAACGGGAACGGGGGATCGGCCCCTGGCGGGGGACATAGAGCGAGGCGTCGATGAAATTGTAGATGACGTTGAGCCGCTCGCAGATGTCGAAATACTCGCACGTCCGGTCGGCCAGCCAATGAGAGACGCACGTGAGCACGTCGGATTTGTCCAGGCCGAGCTTCACCGCCGGGCGAAAGGCCGGCGTGTTGCCGATGAGCGTGATGTCGGTCCCATGGAGGGTCGTCATCACGGGGACGCGCTCGGCGGGCTCCAACATCTCGTTGGCCAGAAAGGCGCAGACGGCGTGCGGGAGGGCGTAATGGACGTGGAGAAGGTCGAGCCGGGCCGACCGAATGATGTCGTAGATCCGGACCGAGGCGCTGATGCCGTAGAGGGGCCCCAGAAAGAGCGGGTAGGGGATGGTGTCGATCTCATGGTGGCGGATGTTTTCGTGGAAGTCCTGAAGGAGGCGGACGGGGCGGGAGTAGCTGATGAAGTGGATCGTGTGGCCGCGGCGGGCCAGCCAGCGGCCCAGCTCGGCGGCCACGGCGCCGCTGCCGCCGTGCGTCGGATAGCAGACCATGCCGATGTTCAGGGGGGCGTCCATTGGGTTGGGGCGGAGGTCGCCCCGGCCGAGGGCCAGCTTACCCCACGGGGCGGGGCGGGGTCCACGGCCGGGGGGGAGCAGCCCCCTCGGGAGGCGGGGGTGTTGGGCGCGCTGGGCGGGGGATGGCCGAGACGAATGAAGCTCATGCTCCTGGAGGGTATAGAAGTCGGGGGTCTCTCGGGCGCGCTCGGCGAGGATGGCTGTGTGGAGTGCGCAGGCCATGGCTGCGGCATGCTCCGCGAAGCCCTGCTTCGCGGGAGGTCCCGCCGGGCATGGCCCGGCGGGCGAAGGCGGCGGCGTGGCCGCCGCACTCCAAAGAGGAGGCCCTATCGGCGGGGCCTGGGTTCGGTCGGGGGTGGCAGGCGGGCAGGCGTCGCGAGCGGCCGCCGGGGGCCCGGCCCGGTCAGGCCGGGGGGCCGGGCTGGCCGATTGTAAGGGGGGGGCGGGGCGGCTACAATCGGCGGATGAGCCTGGCGACCACGCCCATGCCGGCGGCCTTGGCCCCCACGCTGCGCCGTCGGCTGCCCAACGGCCTGACCGTCCTGATGCGGCCTCAGCGGGACGTGCCGGTGGTCACCGCCGACGTATGGATCGGAACGGGTTCGGGCGGGGAGGGGCCCGCGATCGGCGGCCTGAGCCACTTTCTGGAGCATATGCTCTTCAAGGGGACCGAGCGGTTCGCGTTAGGCGAAATCGAGCATCGGATCGAGAACGTGGGCGGCGTCTGCAACGCCGGCACGAGCTACGATTTCACGCACTACTACATCACGCTCCCTTCGGCAAACCTGGCGACGGCGACCGAGATCCTGGCCGAGATGATGGCCAACGCCACGCTGGAGGCCGAAGAACTGGAGAAGGAGCGCCGCGTCATCCTGGAGGAATACCGACGCAAGCAGGATGACCCGGAGGCGCTGCAGGAGGAGGACCTCTACGAGCAACTGTTCGAGACGGGGCCGTATCATCGGGCGGTGATCGGCACGGCGGCCACCATCGAGGCCCTCAGCCGCGCCCAGATGGTCGATTACTACCGGCGGCATTACGCCCCGGCCAACATGCTGCTCGTCCTGGCTGGGGACTTTGACGCCGACCCGGCCCTCGATCTGGTGGCATCGACCTTCGGGCCGCTGAATCGCCCCTGGGACCCGATCCTGCCGGAGCCGGAACCGACGCGCCTGGCCCGCGCCAAGACCTTCCATCGGGAGAAACCCACGGGGGGGGAGGTCTATTACAGCCTGGCCTGCGGCCGAGCCGGTCGGACCTCGCTTGAAGCGATGGTGGCGCTCGACCTGGCGCAATACGTTCTGGGTCAGGGCCGAGGGTCGATCCTTTATCAGGAGATCAAGGAGCGGCGGCGGTTGGCCTCGACGATCTCGTGCGCCTATGGGGAGCACCGGCACGCCTGCGTTTTTTCCGTCGACGCCACCTGCGCCCCGGAGTTTAAGGCGCCGCTGCGGCAGGCGATTCTCGCCGTGCTGGAGCGTTATGCCCGCGAGCCGATGGCCGAGGCGGCGCTCCATCGGGCTCGGCGGTTATTGGCCGCCGGGCACCTGTTCTCGTTCGAGACGACCGGCTCGACGGCGGGCCAGGTCGGTTACTACACGCTCCTCACCGGCGGCACGGAGTTTCTGGATACCTACCTGGACCGGCTTCAGCACGTGACGGCGCGCGAGGTGCACGCGGCGTTCGCCGAACTCTACGAAGCCGCGGCGTGGGTGGAAGTCGCCGT
Source organism: uncultured Candidatus Sumerlaeota bacterium (assembly GCA_964463045.1). Classification (GTDB taxonomy): domain Bacteria; phylum Sumerlaeota; class Sumerlaeia; order MVZB01; family JAJFLK01; genus CAYXAU01. The sequence goes on from CAYXAU010000019.1 coordinate 32,072, forward strand.
CGGGCCGACGTCCGGCGACGGCGCCGCGGCCGTGAGCCCGGCGGATCGCCCTTGAGCGTGACCCTCAGCCCCCCGCGCCCGACGTTCCTGCGCGATCGCCTCGCCGGGGTCGAGGCGATCCTGCTCCCCTGCCGCGGGACGGGCTTGATCGCGCTCCAGGTCCTGATCCGCCGCGGGACGGTGGACGAAACCCCCGGCGAGCACGGCCTGGCCTCATTCACGGCCGGCATGCTCAAGCGGGGGACGGCGCGGCGAAGCTCGGCCCAACTGGCCTACGATCTGGAATCCCTGGGGGCGCTCACGTCTCATGCCGTCGGCGCCGACGCCGCCCACGCCTTGCTCCGGGCGGCGGCGGCCGATTTCCCCGAGGCGCTGGCCATTCTCTTTGAGTGTCTGCGCGAGCCGGCCTTCGATCCGGCGGAGATCGACAAGGAGCGCCAGTCCGTCCTTGCCCATCTCCTGCGCGTTGAGGACGAGAAGTTCGAGTTCACCTATCGACGCTACGTCGAGCGCTTGTTCGCCGGCCACGCCTATGGGCATCTGCCCGAAGGCACGGCCGAGTCGGTCCGGGCCATCACGGCCGAGGCCTGTCGCGTTTGGCACGCGCGGGCGTATCGGCCGGAGAACATGTTGCTGGCCGTCGCGGGGGATTTTGAGCCCGATCAGCTTCGGGGTTGGCTGGGCCGGCTCCTGGAAGATTGGCCGGACGGGCGGGGTCAGGGCCGCTGCCAGCAGCGGGCCCTCGCCCCCGGGCCCGGGGCCGACGTGAGTTACGAGAAGGAATTGGAACAGGGATTCGTCGTCCTGGGCTATCGGCTGCCCGAGGCCACGCACCCCGATCGGCTGCCGCTCCGGTTGGCTTGCTGCGCCCTGGGGGAGGGCTTCGCGGGGCGGTTGTTCAGCCGCCTGAGGGACGCCCGATCGCTCGCCTACGCCGTCGGCAGCGGGATGTCGGTCTATCGTCTCGGGGGGCATATGACGCTCTACATCGGGACGGAGCCGGGCCGGTTGGAAGAAGCGCGCGCCGGGCTGGTGGCGGAGGTCGAGGCGATCCGGCGCGAGGGGATATCGGAGGAAGAACTCGAACGGGCGCGGCAATACGTGGCAGGCAAATTCCTGATGGCGCATCAATCGCTGGCGGACCGGGCCGCGTTTCTCGCGGGATGGGAAGACCTGGGGCTGGGGGCCGAGTACGACGCCCGTTACGTCGAGGACTTGCGGCGCGTCGGAGCCGAACAGGTCGTGGAGGCCGCGCGGCGCTGGTGGGTCGAGCCGACGATCGTGACGCTGCGCCCCGCCCAGCCGGACTGAACCGCCCGCCCTAGGGGCCGTAATGGGGGGCGGACCATCTGATGGAAGCCCCTTACCGACCGCCGGCGACGCTCCGACCGACCCCGCAGGAAATTGCTCAGTGGACGGGGGGCCGATTGTGCCTGAACGAAGACGCCCCGGCCCGCGTGGAAGGCGTCGCCCCGTTGGAGTCGGCGGGCCCGGCCGAGCTGAGCTTCGCCGCCGACCGGAAGCGGCTGAAGGCGGCGCGGGCCTCGGCCGCCGGGCTCCTGCTGCTGCCGCCGGAGAGCGGTCTGGCCGATCGCTCCCGCCTCGAAGTCCGGAACGTCTGGCGGGCGCTGGCGGAGGTTCTGCGACGCCTCTATCCGGAGCCGCGCCCGGCCCCGGGGATACATCCGTCGGCCGTGATCGGCCAAGGCGTGGGTCTGGGGCCGGACGTGATCATCGGGCCCGGCTGCGTCCTCGGCGACGGGGCCCGTCTCGGCGAAGGCGTCTGGATAGGCTCCAACTGCACGGTCGGGGCCGGCTGCGAGGTGGGGGAGGGAAGCCGTCTTCATGACGGGGTGACCCTCGTGGGGAAGGTTCGCGTGGGGCGGCGGGTGATTCTACACGGCGGGGTCGTTCTGGGGGCCGAAGGCTTCCGGTTCGAGCCGACGCCGGAGGGGATCATCAAGGTTCCGCAGGTGGGGATCGTGGTGGTGGAGGACGAGGTGGAGATCGGGGCCAACACGACGGTCGATCGGGCCTTTTTGAGCGAGACGCGCATCGGGGCCGGGACGAAAATAGATAACCTCGTGCAGATCGGGCACAACTGTCGGATCGGGCGGCGGTGTCTGATCGCCGGGTGCGTGGCGCTGTCGGGGTCGGTCACCGTCGAGGATGACTGCATTCTCGGCGGGCGGGTGTCGATCAACAACGGCGTCACGGTCGGGCGGGGCTCGATTCTGGCGGGGCTGACCGCCCTGCGGGAGAGTTGCCCGCCGGGGTCGTTTCTGTCGGGGTTTCCCGCGCTCCCCGTGCGGGAGTGGTTGAAGACAGAGGCGCTGCTGGCGCGGTTGCCGGAGATACACGCCCGGCTCAAGGCGCTCGAAGCGCGGGGGAGGGCCCCCGACGCCTGAAGCGGGCGGAGACGGGCGCGGACGGGCCACGACAGACGGTCGCGGGCCGACGAGGACGCCCGCGGGCCGCCGCCGCCGGACGGGGTCGGACCCGGCCCCACGAAAACGGTCAGACAGGGCCGCATGAAGAAGATGCCAGCCGCCGCCCTCAGGGAGCGCCTTCAAGGGGCGCTGATTCCGGCGGTCCCGGCGCCGTTTGACGCCGCTGGGGCGCCTCACCCCGCCGCCGAAGCGAGGTTGGCGCGGTATCACGCCGCCGGGCCCGCCGCCGGCGTGGCGCTCTGGGTGCACACGGGCCGAGGCCTGCGGCTGGAATCCGGCTTGCGGCGGGAGGTGTTCCGCCGTTGGCGGGCGGCCCTGCGACCGGAGCAATTCATCATCGCCGGGGTGGGCTTGCCGGAGGCTCGGGCCGAGCCGGCCGGCTCCCTTGGAGGGGCGATCGAGGCGGCGGTGGGGATGGCCGAGGAAGCGCGAGAGGCCGGGGCCGACGGGCTGCTCGTCCACCCGCCGACCTGGTTGCGTGGAGGGGCAGGGGCCGAGCCGGCGATGATCGCCTATCACGAGGCGCTGGGCGGCGTCGGGCCGCCGTTGATCCTGTTCTATCTATATGAAGCCGCCGGCGGCGTCAGTTACGACCTCGGGCTGCTGGAGCGACTGCTCCGGCTGCCGAACGTTGCCGGGATCAAGGTCGCCACGCTGGATTCCATCATGACGTTTCAGGACATCGCGCGGCTGATCGAGGCGCGGGCCCCGGAGGTGGCGCTCCTGACGGGTGAGGATCGCTTTTTCGGCGCGACGCTGATGCGGGGCGCAGTGGGGGCGTTGATCGGGCTCGCGGCCGTGCGGCCGGGGCCGCAGGCCGAGCTGATCGATTGCGCCCGCCGCGGTCGATGGGGCCGATTCGTGCCTCTGAGCCGGGGCATCGACCGTTTGGCCGAGTCCATCTTCATTGCGCCGATGGAAGGCTACATCCGCCGCCTGATGCTCGCCTTGGCGGTCGAGGGGGTTCTGCCGATGGAGGCCACGTATGATCCGTGGGGGCCGGAGGTCGGCGAGGGAGCCCTCGGGCCGATCCGCGAAGCCCTCAGGCAGCTTGAGCGCCTCGAAGGCGATGAGTTCGCAGGGTGGGGAAGGCGGCCACGAAGACGCCAAGGCGCTCGAAGGAGAGGTTGAGAGGCTCCGATTCTCTTGCCGTTCCTGGGGTGAGCGATTCTTCCGAGGAGAGTTGAGACGGCGTACGTTCCGTTCCTGCCGGAGCGGCTTAAGACGCCGGCGCGGGCGGCCGAGCGGCTGCGGCGGCTTTATGAATCGAGTGTGCTCGCCGACGTGGGCGCCTCGATCCCGACGCTGCTGGCCGAAGAGTTCGATCTGGCGATCGGGGCGCGATACGGCCCGATACCGATCGCTCATCCCATCGGCAAGGCCTCCGGCCAGCTCTCGCTTCAGCCGGAGCAGGTCCGGGCCGACGCCGAGGCGGGGCTGGGCTTCGTCGTTCTCAAGACCGTGATTGCCGAGGATCGGACGGGTCACGCCACGATGGGGGCCTGGAAAGTCCGCGCCCCGAGGATGATCGTCGAGCCGATCGCCGGGCGTCGGGTCGAGCGGCGCGGCTGGACGGTGACGTGGGCCGGGCGCGGCTGGGAGGGCTCGCTGGCGGCCTATCTCCAGTTCCTGGATCAAGCCCTGCGGATCGGCGCGGCGGCGGGGATGCCCGTCATCCCGTCGTGCAAGTATCATCTTGCCTCCGAAGAAGGGGAGCCCTACCGAGCGGCGGAGTATCGGCACACGACGGCGGAGCTGCGTCGGGTGTGGACGAGCGCGCTGGGGCCGGAGCCGTTGGTGGTGGAGCAGGATTTCAGCCCGACGCTGGCGGGGGCCGATCCGGCGCGCTCGAAGGAGCGGGTGCTGGATTGGCTGCGGCGGTCGCCGGCGCTGATCAAGGCCGACGGGGAGCCGCTCGTGCTCGGGGTCAAGCTGATGAACGCGCTTTTTGAGGATGAATTTCAACTGAGCCTGATGCGCGCGGCGGTCGAGTCCGGGGCGGCCGATTTTCTGGTCGTCTTCAATCGCCTCTTCGATCCCGAGCGGACGTTCGGCTCGGTCCGGGGCGTCGCCTATGGCGGGCCGGACCTGAGCGACCGGAACCTGAGCGTCCTGCGCGCGGCCGCGCTCGACCCGACGTTGCCCGCCCTGCCGCTCAGCGCCACCGGCGATATCACCAGCGGGAGGGTCATGGCCGAGTATGCGCTTGCGGGGGCCGTCAGCGGTCAGGCGCACACGTTCTTCCAGCTTCCGGCGCGCGCCTACACGCTCAAGGGGGTGAGCCGGACGCGCGCGGCCCTCCATGAGCTGTACTTTCACCCGCGGGAGGGGCTGGTGGCCGCGATGCTGCACGTGCGCTCGCGGTGGGGGGCGAGCGGCCGGACGTTCAGTTTTCTGGAACTGCCGGCGATCGGCCGGCGGTGGCTGGCCGAGATCGAGGCCCGTCGATGAAGGAGCGGCTTCGGATCGAGCGCGTTCGGCTGCGCGAGCTTCGGCTGCCGCTGCGGAGCCCCTTTCAGATCAGCGGCGGGACGATGCGCGTCCGGCGTTCCCTCATCGTCGAGCTCGAAAGCGAGGGGGCCGTCGGCTACGGGGAGGCGGCCCCGTTCGAACAGCCCTTTTATTCGTCGGAGACCTTCGGCTCGGCGCTGGCCCTTTACCGGGAGCTGTTGATCGAGCGCCTTCGCGGCCGGGCGTTCGGGTCGGTCGATGAGCTGGAGGCCGAGTTAGGGCGCGGCGTCCGGGGGAACCCGATGGCGCGCTGCGGGATCGAGAACGCCTTCTGGGACCTGATGGCGGCGCGGCGCGGCGCGCCGCTCACGACGCTGATCGGCGAACGGATGGAAGCCCTCGGCGTCGCCGCCGAGCGACGGGCGTCTCGGCCGCGGATCGCCAGCGGCGTGGCGCTGGGCATCCCGGAGGGAGAGCGGCTCGAAACGCTCGCCGAAGGGATTCAGGAGGCGCGGGCGGAGGGCTACCAGCGCGTCAAGATCAAAATCCGGCCGGGGTGGGACGTTGAGCCGTGCCGTTGCGCACGGCGTGCCCTCGGGCCGGACTTTCTGCTCTGGGCGGACGCCAACGCCGCCTACGACCTGACCGCCGACGGCGGGCGACTGAGGGCGTTGGATGAGTTCGGGCTTGCCTTCCTGGAGCAGCCGCTTCAGCACGACGACCTGCTCGATCACGCCCGCCTCGCCCGCCTCATCCGGACGCCGATTTGTCTGGACGAGTCGCTCACGTCGGCGCGGACGGCCTGTCAGGCCCTCGAGGTCGGCGCGTCGCGAATCTGGAACGTGAAAGTGCAGCGGCTCGGGGGGCTTGCCGAGGCGATCCGAGTTTACGCGCTGGCGGTCGAATCGGGCGTGGCGCTCTGGGGCGGCACGATGCCCGAGTCCGGCATCGGGGCGCAGCCGATGCTCGCGCTCGGCGCGTTTTCGGGCTTTACTTACCCCGCCGACATCGAGCCGAGCCGACGGTGGTACGGGCCGGGGGTGGACCCGGTCGAGCTGACGATGTCGCCGGAGGGATGGATCGAGGTCCCGGCCACGGCCGGCCTCGGGCCGAGGCTCGACCCGGAGGCCTACGCGGCCCACACGCGGCCGTTGGCCGTTTGAGGGCTCCGACGGGCGGCGTCGAGGCCGCCAGGGCGCTGGAGGTTCAGCGAGCGGCCTCGTCCCCGCGGATGATGCGGCCGCCGGTCAAGGCGGCCCAGGCCATCGAGCAGTTGGATTCGGCCGCGAGCCCCTCGTTGGAGAGGGCGATCAACCCGACGGCGATCTCGCGCGGAAAGAGGGCGATCCCCCTTCGGGTGGCCTCGCCGGGGCTCGACCCGGCGGCCATCCCGTCGTAAACGCGGCGGGCGAGCTGCTCGCGCAGGATGGCCTCGCCCCGGCCCGTCGCGGCCACGGCTCCGGCCGGCCCGGCGTAGCTCCCGGCCCCGAGGATCGGCACGTCCCCCACGCGGCCATGGAGCGTCATCGACGTCCCGCCGGTGCTCAGGGCGGCGGCGAAGCCCCCCTTGCCGTCGCGGACGACGACGCCGACCGTGTCCGACGCCGAGAGCACGGCTTCGAGGGGAACCGGGAAGTTCCAGCGGGTCTTCCAGTCGAAATCCCGCCAATCCTCGGCGACGACGCCGGCCTCCAGCCGTTGCATCAGCCGGCGATAGCGGGCGAGGCTCTCCGGCGTGCGGGGATCATAGTCGGGGTGGCCGAGGGCGCGGGCGAAGGCGGTCGCGCCGGCGCCGGCGAGGATCAGATGAGGGGTGTCGATCACGGCGCGGGCGATGAGGACCGGATTCTTGACGCGCTCGATGACGGCGACGGCGCCGAATCGCCCCTGCTCGTCCATCACGGCGGCGTCCATCTGCACGGTCTGGCCGTCGAGTCGGATGTTGGCCCCCGTTCCGGCGTTGAAGCTCGGGTCGTCCTCCAGGACCACCGTGGCGGCGACGGCGGCCTCCAGCGCCGAGGCCCCCTCGGCCAGACGCGCGGCGGCGGCCTGGACGGCGGCGGCGACGGCCCCGCTGCGGCTCAGCGGCGACTCGGCGCCGCCGTGGGCGACGACGGCCGGCCCCGGCCCCGCCGACGACGTGGAATCCTCCGCTCTCATGCCGAGCGGCCAACCAGCGAACGCCAGCCCCCAGGCGAGGCCGCCCACGATCCCGAGCCTTCGGTTTGGACCCATGCCCTCGTCCTTTGCATGGAAAGAGGTCTCCCCCGTGGGGGCCAGTCTGCGGCCCGGCGCAGAGGGGATCAAGCCCTTCCCGTCAAGGTCAAGATGGACCGCCAGGCCATTCCGATACAAAGCTGAACCTCAAGACGACGACTTTCCTCGCGCTCTCGGGATTTTGGAGCGCGAAATCTCATTGGCCGAGAAAAAGCGAGAGAGCCGCGCCGACAAGACCGCAGGCCAGCAGCGTGCGCAGCATCCCCCACCGAAGCGCGAAGAGCATCAGGAAGGCCAGGACGGCGATCGCCAGCGGCGCCCACGCCACGGTTTCCACGCGCGGAATCTGCCAGGTCACGCCCCAGCGCGGGAGGACCTCGATCTGGCCGAAAAGCGTGTGGAGAGCGAACCAGACGGCCAGATTCAGGATCACGCCGACGATGGCGGCCGTGATGCCCGCAAAGGCGTTCGTGAGAGACGTTCGGCCCCGGAGCGATTCCACGTACGGCGCGCCCAGGAAAATCCAGAGAAAGCAGGGGACGAAGGTCACCCAGGTGGTGAGCGCGGCGGCGAGCGCTCCGGCCAGGCCGGGCGAGAGGTCCCCCGCCTGGCGATAAGCCCCCACGAAACCGACAAACTGGACCACCATGATGAGCGGGCCGGGCGTCGTTTCGGCCATCCCGAGCCCGTCGAGCATCTCCCCCGGCCGCAGCCAGCCGTGGGTGTTGACCGCTTCTTGAGCCACGTAAGCCAGAACGGCATAGGCGCCGCCGAAAGTGACGACGGCGGCCTTGGAGAAGAAGATCGCCTCGCGTGCGAAGACGTCCCCGGCCCCACGGAGGGCCCACAGAAGCGCCGTGGGACCCAGCCACAGCGGCAGACAGATGGCCGCCACCCTGACCGATCGCCGCCAGGAGGGGCGGGCGTGATCCAACTGGCCCGCCTCGAAGGCGGCGTCGATCACGCCGGATGCTTCGGCGGGGTCAGCCTCCGGCCGATGGCCCGCCGCCGCGGCCGCCATCCAGCGGCCGCCCGCCCAGCCGAGCAGGGCCGCCGCGGCGATAATCATGGGAAAGGGAAGCTCGAAGAAGAAAATGGCGACGAAGGCCAGCGCCGCCAAAGCGACGCGGAACCCGCCGACAAGGGCGCGGCGGCCGATCCGGATGAGCGCCTCGACGACGACGGCCAGGACCGCCGGCTTGAGCCCCAGAAACAACCCCGCCACGACGCCCACGTCCCCCAGCTCGACGTAGAGGTAGCTCAGGCCGAGGATTGAAAGGAAGCCGGGGAGGACGAAAAGCGTTCCGGCCATGAGTCCGCCGGGGGTCCGATGAAGCAGCCAGCCGATATAGGTGGCCAGTTGTTGCGCTTCGGGCCCCGGCAGCAACAGGCAATAGTTGAGCGCGTGAAGAAACCGCCGCTCGCTGATCCAGCGCTGTTCCTCGACCAGCAGGCGGTGCATGACGGCGATCTGACCGGCCGGGCCGCCGAAACTCTGGAGCGCCACGCGGACCCAGACGCCGAACGCCTGCCGCCGGGAGGGCAGAGCGGAGACGGGCCCCGCCGGGGGGGGCTCCTTGGATTGCATGGATTAAAGTCTCACGCCGGCGACGGAGGAGGGATGCGAACCCGGGTGGGCGGAAAACCCTTTTCCCCCCCGGGGGAAGTTTTCTTTCGGGGAATTGTCCCGTCACATAAATCTCACGTGCGGGCTGCTTGGCGTTTCCGCGGCGCTCTCTCCGGGTCGATCATGTGGGGGCTTAGTCGGCGTCGGCCAGCGTTTGGGGGTTTTCCTCAAAAACCTGGATGAGGGCGCCGAACGTGTCCTGCGGATGAAGGTAACAATGTTTCCACGTCTCGCGCTCGAAATTGGGGGCGAGGATCCGGATGCCGCGGGATTCGAAATAAGTGATCGCCTCGCGTAGATTGTCGACGGCGATCGAAAGATGATGAAATCCCTCGCCCCGCTTGGCGACGTAGCGGCCGACGCCCCCCTGGCCGAGGACGTGCGGGGCGACGAGCTCGACTTTCTTGCCCCCGAGACGGAACGTGAACCAGTCAAAGCCTTCCGGCGAACTCCCCTTGTCGCGCAGGGGTTCCCCCCCCAGCACGTCCACGAACAGGCGTTTGGCGGCTTCCAGGTCCTTGACGCCGATCGCCACGTGATCCAGTCGCTTGAAGACGCTCATGAGCCCTCCGCGCCGGGGGACAGGGGGATACCCGGGGCCCCGTCGTCGCTCAAGGGAGTTCCCGGATGAGAAGGTCCCGGAATTGGACGACGGAGCCGTGGCTCTGCAACCCGATGAAGCCTTCCTTGCGGCCGATGCCGGGGTGATCCTCAATGCGACGGCGCAGGCGCGTGAGATCGGCCTCGACGATCTTCAGGCCGTTGAGCGCGACCGTGAGGGCGTCCCCCCGGTGCGTGATCTCAAAGGCGTTCCATTGGCCGGCCGGGAGAAGTCCTTCCTGGCGGGCGGGGACGAGATCGTAGATCGAGCCGGTGAACTGGGCCGGCTTGATCCCGCGGTATTCCTCATGGAAGTGATCGAGGATCTGGATTTCGAGCCCGTCGAAGGCGGGATTGCCGGCGAGCGGAGCGCGAAGAAAGACGCCGCTGTTGCCCGCCGGCGGCAGACGGAACTTGAGCCGGAGAACGAAATCCCGATATTCCCGCTCGGTCCGCAGCCAGCCGCTGCCGCCGGCCTGCACCGAGAGGATGCCCTCTTCGGCGCGCCACTCGCCGGGCTTCGGCCCGACCGGGACCCAGCCGCTCAAATCACGGCCGTTGAAGAGGGGACGGAACGCTTCCACCTGAGCGCGCGCCGATAAAGGGAACGCCGCCCCGACGGCGGCGGCCCCGGCCAGAAACTTGCGCCGTCTCACGGCGGGCCTCCTCGCGCCCCGCCGGCGTCGCCTGCTCCGCCCCGGGCGAAGGCCGATCGGCAGGGCGCCGGGAGTTTAGCCCGAGCGGGGGCCGAAGTATAGCGCCGGGGCGCCGGGGCGGCTCGCGGCGGCCGAGGTCATGGCTCTCGGAGGGCCTCGGCCAATCCGGGCGCGCGTTCGATCTCCCGTCGGCACCGCCGGAGGAGATCGCCGAAGAAGTCCAGGTCGTAATGCTGAAACGTGCGGGCCGAATTGCGCCGCGTGATCGGGGCGGCCCGAAGCGCCGACCGAAGGCGGGGGAGATCGGGCTCGGCGCCGCCGGTGAGAAATCGAAGGACGTCGGCCAGGGCCGCCTCGGGCGAATCGACCAGCCGCTCGTAACCGAGGGGAAACGTTCCCGGGGCAGGTTTGATCGCCCATTTGCGCATGAAGCCGCGCCAGAAGTCGCAGCCCCGGCGGGCGAAGGTTTCCCAACGCGGCCGCGTGTCCTCGCCCCCCTGGTCGATGAGATCGAGTTTATACCAGGAGGCGAGGGCCTCGGTCGGCAGGCGGTATTGGACCAGGTAGAGCCGTCCGGGGCGGCGGCGGAGCTTCAGATCCCAGTCGTGGTTTTTCTGAAAATTGGTCGCCGGGTCCTCGTCCATCGGGCCGTGCGAGGCGATCCCCTGCTCGGCCAGAAATTGACGCGGCTGGTAAAGCTCGCAATAGCGAAGCTGCTCGCCGAAATACCGGTGAAGGCACGCCAGCAGGGCGTGGTGACCGGAGCGCGGGAACGTCACGCACTCGGTTTTGCGGGGCGAGGCGACGAGGCTCAAGGGGGCGGGCCGGGCCCGGGGCCGAGGATCAGCCCTGGAGAATCTCCTCCATCTCCACGCGGCGATGCTCATAGACGGCCTTGCGGACGAGGAGCCCGGTGAGCGTGGCCGCCACGCCGTTCTCCACGCCGCTCAGCGGGGGTTTTCCCTCGCGGACGCACTCGAAGAAATGCTCGACGGAGACGGTCGTGTGATTGGGTTCGCGCGGCTCGATCAGCTCGGGCGGTCGGTCGGCGTCGGTGAAGGAAATCCGTCCGGCGCTCAGGTCGATCCCCCCTTTGAGCCCGGCGATCCGCTCGAAGACGCCGCCGAAGGCGCCGTTATCGTTCCGCGGGGCCGACCACGTGTGGTTGTAATTGATGAGCAGGCCGTCGGGGTATTCGAGCGTGGCGATGTAGTAATCGGTCACGGTGCGATCGGGAGCGACGTCCTTGAAGACGTCGCCGCGTCCGACCCCATAGGCCCGCAGCGGCAGCCGTCCGGCGACCCAAAAGAGGACGTCCCAGGTATGGCAGGCTTGCTCGAGCATCCAATCGCCGGAACGCTCGCGGTAATTGAGCCAGCGGCCGACGCCGAGCGGCCCGCCGGTGTTGTTCCAGGCGGCGTGGCCTTCCATGGGGACGCCGATTTCCCCCTCGCGGATGCGGCGGATGCCCTCCATGTAGCGGACGCTCACCCGGCGCTGAAAGCCGATCTGGAGGAAGGCCTTGGATTCCTTCTGCGCGGCTTCAAGCTCGCGGCATTCGGCGCGCGTCAGGCAGAGCGGCTTTTCGCCGTACATGTGTTTGTTCTGCCGGAGGGCTTCGAGGTAGATCGGCGCGTGGAGATCGCACGGGCAGGCGCTGACGGCCCCCTGGACGTCGTCGCGCCGAAGGAGCTTCAGGTAATCCTTCTCGCCGGTGAGGCCTTCGGGGCGCTTGCCGGTGGCCTGCTCGACGCGATCGAGCGTGCGGTTCAGGTTCATCGGCAGGATGTCGGCGCAGGCGACGATCTCGACGTTGGGCTGGGCGAGGATCGTCGTCAGCAGGGCGTTGAGCCGGCCGCCGGTGCCGATCAGGACGATCCGGAAGGGCGCCTGCGGGGTTTGAGCGATGGCCAGGGGGGCGGCGAGGGCGGCCGAGGCCATGGCGGCGCTCGTGCGGCCGAGGAAATCCCGTCGCGAGACTCGGTTCCGGTTCGGGCCGCCGCCGCCCGTTCGGGCGGGCGACACGCGCGCGTTGCCGGTGGGCTCCATGAGGGGCTTACCTCCGTCGGTTCGTTGCCCGTCGGCGGGCCTCAGGCTTCAAACTGGTCGCAGGCGATGATGGCCTCCAGCGCCTGGCGCGATCCCTCGTCCCCGGGCTGGGATTGGCCCATTTCGGCCCCGAGGATGCCCTTGAAACCGAGATCGTGGATCGCCTTGAAGATCATCCGATAGTTCATTTCGCCGGTGCCGGGCTCCTTGCGGCCGGGGTTGTCGGCGAACTGGAAATAGGCGATTTCGTCGTAATAGGCGCGGATGCGGCGGATCACGTCCCCCTCGGTGATCTGTTGGTGATAGATGTCGAAGAGGATTTTGATCCGCGGGTGATTGACGGCCTTCATGACCTCATAGGCTTCGTCGGAACTGGCCAGGAAATAGCCCGGATGATCGACGCGGATGTTGAGCGGTTCGACGACCAGCGTCAGTTCGCTCTTCTCGACCATCTCGGCGGCGCGCTTGAGCGCTTCGATCACGTTGAGCCGGGCCTGAGTCCGCGTCATCCGGAGCGGGATGTTGCCCGTCGTAACGGTCGAGAAGCGACCGCGGACGAACGGAGCCACCTCGATCGAGGAGGCCACCTCTTTGAAGAACGCCTCGTGCTCCCGGGGATCGACGAGCCCCGCCCCGTCGTTCACCCCCCGGTTCGTGACCCAGACCCCATGCTCCAACCCGAGGGCTTCCAGCTTGGCGCCGTAACGCTCCAAGTCCGGGCGGCTCATCCCCTTCATGCCGTTGTTTTCAACGGCCCGGAACCCCATGGCGGCGATCATTTCCAGCCGCTCCAACACGGGGCGATCGCCCGCCGAGAAGAACCCGGTGTGGGGGGCGTACTTGAGTTTGAGCGGCCCGGCAGCGGTTTGGGCCGGCGCCGAGGGGAGCCCGCCTGCCCCCCAAGCGAGGTTCGCGGCGGCGGCGGCCTCCAGAAAGTGCCGTCGTTCCATGGCGGAGGCTCCCTCTCCGAGCCTTTCCCTTCTACCCGACCGAGGGGGCGAAGTCAACGCGGCCGGAGGCGCGTCGTTGGCGGGGGTTTGACTCCAATGGGGCGGCGGCCTAGCGTGAGACGCGACGCCCGCCGGCGTCGTTTTCCCTCCGATGCCCGAGACGCCACCCCGGCTTCTGCAGATCTGCGCCGTCGATTTCACGGCCTATCACTTCCTTCTGCCGCTCATGCGGGCGCAGCGCCTGTGGGGTTTCCGGGTGGAGCTGGCCTGCGCGCGGGGGGCCTTCGCCGAGGCGATCGAGGCCGAGGGATTTCCCGTCCACGACGTTCCCTTCGGCCGGGGGTTCGCCCCGTGGCCGCATGCGCGGGCTTACCGGCGGCTCGCGGGATTGATCCGACGCGGGAGCTATCAGGTAGCGCACGTCCATACGCCGGTCGCGGCGGTCCTGGGGCGGCCGGCGGCGCGTCGGGCGGGGGCGGCGCTCGTGCTTTACACGGCCCATGGCTTTTATTTTCACGATCGGATGCGGCCGCTCCTCCGCCGGGCGCACGTCGCGCTGGAGCGCTGGGCGCAACGTTACGCCGATTTTCTCTTTACGCAGAGCGCCGAGGATCAGGCGACGGCCGTGGCCGAAGGGATCGCCCCCGCCGAGCGGACGCTCGCCATCGGCAATGGGGTGGACCTCGCCCGATTCCGCCCCGATCGGCTTGATGGCGCCGAGCGGGACCAAGTCCGCCGGGAGCTGAACCTCGGCCCGGGCCCGGTCGTGACGATGATGGGCCGACTGGTGGCCGAGAAGGGTTACTTCGAGCTGATCGAGGCGTGGGCGACCGTCAATCAACGGCGTCCGGCGGCCCGGGCCCTTCTAATCGGCGGGGCGCTCGCGAGCGATCGGGAGAACGCCGAGCCGGGGCTGAGGCGGCGGGTGGCTGAACTCGGGCTGGGCGAGTCGGTGATCTTCGCCGGGCTCCGGCCGGACGTGCCGCAGCTGCTGGGCGCGAGCGATCTGTTCGTGCTGCCTTCCTGGCGCGAGGGGATGCCGCGGTCGATCATCGAGGCGATGGCGTGCGGATTGCCGGTGATCGCCAGCGACATCCGCGGTTGCCGTGAGGAAGTCCGTCACGATGAGACCGGGCTGCTGATCCCCCCGAAGGACCCCGCCTCCCTGGCCCGGGCGATGCTGACGCTTTTAGAGGACGAGGGGCGGCGGAAGGCGATGGGGCGGGCGGCCCGGGCGCGGGCCGAGGCCGAGTTCGACGAGCGGCGGGTGATCGAACGGCAGCGTCAGGTTTATGAACGTTTTCTCCGGGCCAAAGGCTTCGGCTGGCCCGACCCGCCGCGGCTCTAGGATTGGCAAAGCGCGCGACTCAAGGCACGATGAAACCGGCCGACGTCTCAGGACGGCGCCGAGGGACACGAACGGCGACGGACCGGCACGCAGCGGCCCGGTCAGGCGACGCGGAGGCCTTCCCCCGACATGACTGAGGGCCCGTTCCGGATTCGTGACGCGCGGACTGAAGACCTGGCGGTCATCCTGCATCTCTGGGCCGGGATGATGGCCGACCACGAGACGGCGGACCCGCGCGTGCGGTTGGCCCCGGGGGCCCGTCAGGCTTACGAGAGTTATCTGACGCATCATCTGGATCATGAGGATTCGTGCGTGAGGGTGGCGGCGGCCGGCTCGCCCGAGCGCGTCATCGGTTTTTATCTCTTGACGATCAACCGCAACCTGCCGATGTTCCTGCCGCCTCGATACGGCTATCTTTCCGACATGGTGGTCGAGGAGGCCTGGCGGCGGCGGGGGGTGGGGCGGGCGCTGGTGGCCGACGCGCGGGAATGGTTGAGGGCGCGCCAGATTCGCTGCGTCCAGCTCCAGGTCTACGCGCGGAACCCTCGGGCGCAGGTCTTCTGGAACTCGATGGGATTCGTCGCCTATTATCAGCGCATGTGGCTGGACCTGCTCTGAGCGGCTCCTCGTCGGCCCCGGCCGTCGCCCCTCGCCGATTCCCGTAGTTCCGATGACCTTCGTTCCGCTGTTCTGCGAATCCTATTACAGCCCGTGGGGCGTTTCCTCGTGCGGCGAGCTGGTCCGCCGGGCTCGCGCGATGGGGTACGGCGTGCTGGGCCTGAGCGACGAGGCCACGTGCGCCGGCTTTCAGGAGTTCGACGAGGCCTGCCGTGAGCAGGGCGTGCGGCCGGTTTTCGGCTGCCGGCTGCGCCTGCCGGGTCTGGTTCGGACGGGGGACGTTCACCCCCTCGATCTCTTGATCGAGACTGAGCAAGGCTATCGCAACCTGGCGCGGCTGCTGACGCAGGTTCATGGGCCCGCCGGCGCCGACCCCGCTCAGACGCGACTGAGCCTGCGCGGCCGGCTGGGCGGCCTCCGGGTCGTTCTCCCCCCCGACGGCGAACTGACGACGCTCCTGCGCCGCCGCGACCGCGCCGCCGCCGAGCGGTTCCTGGAGACGGCTCAAGAGACCCTCGGGCCGGGGGCGCTGTTCGGGCTGTCGCCCCTGCCCGAGGATCGCGAAGTCAACGACCTGCTCGTCCGGCTGGCCCTTTTTCTGGGGACGAAGACCGTGGCCGCTCCGCGCGTCCGGGTTCTGGAGCCGGGCGATCTTCCGGCCTACGTGTTCCTGACTCAGCCGGATCAAGCTCCGGGCCGGGCGTGGCAACCCCCAGCGGCGCTTGAGACCTGGCCGCTGCTGCGGCCGGCGGAAGCGACGGCGAGGCATTACTCGGGCTTACCCGAGGCGGTGGGCGAGACGGGGGAGGCGAGCCATCGCTGCGCGTGGCGACCGGCCACGAGCCGGCGGCTCATCCCGGCGCCGGACCTGGAACGAGGCTTCGACGCCGAATCGTTCCTCTTCGACCTGGCGATCCGAGGCGCCCGGGAACGCTACGGGGAGATCACCGAGGAGATCAAGCAGCGGATTCATCGGGAGTTCGAGGAGGTCAAGAGCCAAGGGCTCGCCCCGTTATTGCTCTTGAGCCGCCAGATCGTCCAGATCGTTGAGGAGGAGGCCATTGCCCGTGGTTTCGGGCGCGGGTCCGTCGTCGCCTCGGTTCTGGCTTATTGTCTCGGGCTGACGCAGATCGACCCTCTCCCCTATCGGTTGGCTCCAAAGCCCCTCAGAGGGGAGGGAGAGACCCTGCCTCCGTTGCGCCTGGAAATCGCGGCCGATGCCATGCCGAGGCTCATCGCTCGGCTCGAACGAACCTTCGGCCAGGGTCACCTGGCTCGGATCGGGCGGCGTCAGGCGCTTCGCCGGGAACAGCTCCTGGAACGCCTCGCGGCCTGGGCCGGCATGACCGCCGAGGAGCGGGCCCTGGCAATGCGGCTACGGCCGCCCCGTCTGCGCCCGGCCGGCGGCGCCGACCACCTGCGGGCCCAAGCCGAGCAGAGACGCCCGCGCCGCTGGCGCGATCCCGCCTTCGCCGCCGAGATCGCCACGCGGCTCGCCCCGCGGCCCCGCGGGCCGCTCCCCGCGCCGGGGCGCTGGGCGATCTGCGCCGACCCGCTGGATCACGTGACCCCGCTGATCGCGCCGGCCGGGCCGGCTAGGGGGGAGCCGGGGGCCGCCGACGCGGCGCGCCTGACGGACCTGGAGGAGGCAGCGCTGGATCGGCTTGGCGTGGCGCGGTTGGAAGTGATCCCGCAGCCTTCGCTCCATCTGGTGACGCTTGCGCGCGCGGCCGCTCAGGCCGGCGACGGCGGCTCGCGGGAGGTGGCCCCGGAGGGGACGGGCCGCCTGGTCTCCATCCCGCCCGACGACCGGCCGACTTATGATCTCCTGGCTCGAGGCGAGACGACCGGCATCGGGCCGCTGGACGGCGTGACGATCAAGTGCCTTCTGCGCAAAGAGCGGCCCGGCTCGATCCTCTCGCTGCTCAAGGCGAAGACGCTGGCGGGGCGGGGCCGTCCGGCCGGAGCCGCCGACGAGCTGATCGACGCCTTGCCCGACGTGCTCATCGCCTATCAATGCGCCTACCTCAAGGTTCATGCCCCGGCGGCCTTCTATGCGGCGGCCCTTTCGACGGCGGCCGAGGGGGGCGGGCCGGTGGCGATCCTGGCCCGGGCCGCGCGGCGGGAGGGGATTGAGTTGCTTCCGCCGGACATCAACCTGAGCAGCGCCGCCAACACGCTTCAGGGGGGGAGGATTCGCTTGGGGTTGAGAATGGTGCGGCTTTGCGGAGAGAAGTCGGCCGAAGAGATTCAGGCCGTCCGGCGCGGCGGCATCTTTCACTCGCTGGAGGATTTCAGCGAGCGCGTCTCGGCGCGGGCCGTCAATGGGCGCCTGATGCAGCACCTGATCGCCGCCGGGGCCTTCGACGGTTTCGGGCAGCCGCGGGCGCGGCTCGCTGACCGAGCCGCCCGTCGCGAACGACGCCCGGCGGCCCCTTCCATGACGGACGATAATCCCTTTCGGGCTCAGGCGACGCTCTTCGACCTGGAAGCGATCGAGTCCCCGCCCGAGTCGCCCCCGGCGCCCGAGGACGGGCCGCTCGCGCCCGCCTCCGAGGAACTCGAAAGGGAGCCGATCTGGGACGAGGCCACCCGACGGGCCCGGCAGATCGAAGCCCTTGGCTTTGATCTCGAAGGCGATCCCTTGGCGCCGTTTGAGGCCACGCTCCTGTGGCTGGCGCCCCTGCGCCCGGAACAGCTCGGCCCCCGCCACGAAGGCCGGACATTGCGCCTTGCGGGGTTAGTTCAGGACGTGGACCGGGAAGGGCCGCTCATCGAGGCCGAAGGGGGGATGCTCATCGAGATTGAAGGGGTAGCCGTCTGGGCGCCGCCGTCGGTCGCCGCCCATTGCACGCGGGCGGCCCAGCGGGGCCGGCCGGTTCTGGTCATTGGGCGATGGGAGGTCGCCGGCGGCTTTGCCCGGCTGACGGCCCAGGGGATGTGGCCGCTGGAGGACATCGAGGAGCAGGCTCGGCGGGTGGCCGCCGTGCGACTGAACCTGGCCGGGGAGAACAAACGGACGCTCAAGCACCTGATCGGGCTCTCGCGACAATTTCGGGGCGCGGCCCGCCTGGAACCACGAGATTATCCGGCGCCGCGGGGATGGACGTATCGTCTGTTGGCCGCTCAGCGCGTTTTCTTCTGTTCTCCATTCTATCAGGGGTTGTGCAAGATTCTTCCGGCGGACCGGATATCGCTCTTTGATCCCGACGGCCGCCCCCTGGCGATTTCGGCCTCCCAGCCTTCGGTTTCGTCCGGTCGTTGAGCCGAGAGGCCTTTGCCGAAACGGCCGCGGTGATATATGCAATCGGTGGTGAGGTGGCGACGGTTCGACGTTCTGTTTGGGGTCTCGGCGGTGACGGTCGGGGTGGGGCTGGGCCTGTCGGCGCCGGGGGCCGCCGAGTTCGGCCCGCGCGAGGTCATCGCGGCCTATCCGGGCGACGGGGGCGAGGTCGGCCAATTCGCGGCTCTCGCCCAGGACGTCGAGGGTCACCTGCACGTGGCCTACTATGACGCCTTGGCGGGCGATCTCAAGTATGCCTTCGGATACGCCCCGTCGGGCGCCGCGGCGATCGTCTGGAGCCGGCTGACGGCGGCCGCCGAGGGGGACGTGGGCCGTCACTGCGACCTGGCGCTCACGAGCTCCGGCAATCCCGTCATCACGTTCCGAGACGAGACCGAGGGTTCGTTGAAGGCCGCCTTTCTCGTCGGCACGCGAACGCTCGGGCCCGACGGGACGCTTTTGACGCCGACGGAGTTCACGATCGAAACGATCGACGCGACGAGCCCCAACACGGGCCTCTATAGCTCGATCGCCATCGACAGCCAGAACCTGATCCACGTGGCCTACAAAGATGAAGCCAACGGACGGCTCCTCTACGCCCGTCGGCCGGCGGGGGGCTGGGTGAGCGAAATCGTGGACGGGGGACCGAGCCAACCCGTCGGAACCTTCGCCAAGATCGTCATCAACGAGCGACGCGACCCGCCCCTGCCGCTGATCTTTTATCAGGCCGATTTACCGCTCGACCTGCGGGCCCTGGAGCGCGTCTCGCCCCAGGCGGGCTGGGCGGCCTATGCCAGCACGGGGGGGGTGCTCGACGCCGAGGGGGAGACGGGCCATTTTATCGACGCGGCGGCCGATCCGGCCCGCGATCGATTCTTCGTCGCCTATCAGCGGGCGCGTCCGGACTTGCTCTCGCGGGCCGATCTGCGGCTGGCGATCCTCGAAGGCGGGACCACCGTGACGACGGAACTGGTCTTAAGCTGCCGGGTCGATCCCTTCATCACCTGCGATCCGACGCTGCTGCCCGGCAACTACGGGCATTACGCCTCGATCGCTCTCGACGCCGCCGGCCGGCCCCGGATCGCCCACTACGACGCCCGCAACGGGGGGCTCGTCTTCGAGCGCCGGCTTTTCGGGGATTTGCCCCCCTTCGGCTCGGTGCCGCAGGACCTGTGGGACATCCAGGCGCGGCTGGAGCGCCGGGGAGACGTGGGGCTTTATACCTCCTCGACGAGCCACGTTTACGCCGACGGGGAGGCGATCCGCGTAGCCTTCTATGACGCCAGCCGGACGGCGCTCCGGCTGGCGACGGTCCGGAACAACGCCCCTGTGGCCGATGAGTCGATCTTCATCGACGGGGCGAAGGTGGGGGAGTTTTCCTCTCTGGGGCTCGACCCCGAGGGGCGCTCGGTCGCCGCCTATTTCGATCCGGCCGAGGGGTCGCTTTTCATCACGCGGCGGGGGCAGAAGGGTTGGGAGGCGCGTCGGCTGGTGGATGACTCTTCCGGCCCCGGCGGCGTCGAGACCGGCAGCGAGACGATCGATCCGCGCGTTTCGCCCGTCTATTATCACGAGACGGGTCAGTTCGTGGGGATGGTTCTCGATCGCGACGGCGTGGCCCATATGGCTTACTACGATCGGCTGCGCCGGCGGCTTAATTATTCAACGTACGATTTCGCCGCCGAAACGGCGACCTACCATCTGATCGAGGATGGAGCGACCCGCGGTCAATACGCCGCCCAGGCCATCTCGCCCGGCGGCGATCGCTTCGCCGTGGCCTATTACCAGGCGGCCGATCCGCTGGCGCGGCCCGATCCCCTCGGGCCCGGTCCCGCCCTGCGCGTGGCCTTGGGGGACGGCTTTGACGGCTGGACGGTTCACCGGGTCGACGCCGAGGGCGACGTGGGCCAACATTGCTCGGTGGCGCTGGAGGCCGGCGGAACCGCTCACGTCGCTTACCTCGACGCCGGGAGTTTCGACCTCAAGTACGCCCGGGGCGGCGATTCGGGCTGGAGCCGAGAGTTCGTCACCACCTCGCTGGCCTTCGACGGGTTCTTCACCTCGATCGCGCTGCATCCCTTCACCGGCGAGCCGCTGATCGCCTATTACGACGCTTCGAGCAGCGCCGTGCGCCTGGCCGAGCGCCGGCTGGGGACCTGGTTCTCGGAAGAGGTGGACGGGGCGGGCAACGTCGGCCTCTATAGCCGGCTGATCGTCCACGCCCCGACCGATACCATCTTCGTCGTCTACTACGACGCCAGCCGGGGCGATCTCAAGGCCGCGGCCCGGCTTCTCTCGGCCGGCGGCCCCTGGCGGCGCTTCATCATCGACGACGACGGCGATGTGGGATGGCGTCCGTCGGCCGCCGTTGACGCCTCGGGGGTGCTCCGCGTGGCCTATTATGACGTCGGCCGGGGCGACCTGCTCTATCGGGAAAGCTCTCACTTTCTCCTGAATCGGGTCCCCTCGACCTGGACGCTGCGATAGCGCCCGCCTCAGGCTCGGCGCGCTGGGGGGGCGGCCACGGACTGGGGTTGCGCCCCCCCCTCTGGTAGAATCTCCCGACGGCCCGAGGCATCGGCGCCGGGGCCCATCGTGAGGCCCGCCCCAGCGACGACCGGGCCGCCGCGACGATGACTTTTCCCGCCAACGGCAGTTCGCCTCCGCCGCCCTTCGAGTCGCGGCCGAAGCTTCACCCCTGGCAGCTACGGCTCGTTCTGGCGCTGCCGGCGATCCTCATCTTATTCATGTTGGCCTACGGGCTGGTCTCCTACAAGCTGTTCACGCTGCGGTGGGACGAGTTGGAGAATCGAGGGGCGGGCGAGGCGGCGGCGTTTCTGCTGAGCGGCCATCTGCTGACGATGCTGGGGCTCTCGATCCTGGCGCTCCTGGTGGGGTTGGCGCTGGCGTTGACGATCCTGCGGCCCATCCGGGCGCTCTCGGCGGCCGCTCAGCTTTTCGCCAGCGGCAAGCTGGATCAGCCGCCGGCGCCGCCGGCCGCCAGCGCCGAGCTGGGCGATCTCTGGCGCTCGTTCAACAGCATGATCGCCTTTGTGCAGGACAACATCCAGGAACGCAATCGGTTCCTGATGGAGGGGATCGTCACCGGGCTGATGACGTTGAATTTGGAGGGGCGGATCACGGCGCTGAACTCGACGGGGTCCCGGATTCTGGGCGTGGGGGCGGGGAGCCTCGTCGGTCAGACGCTGGGGGAGGCGCGGCAGGTGGTCCCGGAAAGGGGGCGGGGGCTGCTCATGTATCTGGAAGATTGGCTGCGGCAGGATCGGGCCATGATGCGCGACGACCCGACGACGCGGACGCTCGAAGGGGGGGCGCTTCTGGTGGATGCGCTTTCGATCCTGAGGGACGCCTCGGGTCATCCGATCGGCCTCCTCGTCAACTTTCACGATTTTGAAGAGATCCGGGCCGTGAGCGATCAGTTGAGCAAAACCGATCGCCTGGCCGCCCTGGGGACGTTCACGATGGGTCTGGCCCACGAGATTCGCAATCCGCTGGGGGCGATCAAGGGCATGCTCCAACTGCTGGACCTTCAGGCGGAGGGTTCGCCTCGGAGCCGGGAGATCGCCGGTCGGGCCGTCCGCGAGGTCAATCGCCTGGACCTCTTCATTCGGGAGTTGTTGGATTTTTCAAGCCAGTCGGCCCTGCCGCCGGCGCTCGTCGAGATGGGAGATATTCTTTACGCCGCGCGCAATCTGGCCACCGACGGGCTCTCGCCGGAGGCTCAACGCCAGGCGGAGATCGTCGCCCAGGTTCGCGGCGCGCCGAAAATCTGGGCCGAGCGGGAACGGCTCGTTCGCGCTTTCGGCAACATCATTCGCAACGCCCTGGAGGCCGTGAACCCGGGCGGGCGGGTTACGCTGGCCGCTGCGCGCGTCCGTCAGGGGGGGGAGGAGTGGGTCGAGGCCCGGGTCCACAATACCGGCTCGACGATCCCGCCGGAGCTGCGCGGCCGGGTCTTCGACCCGTTCTTCTCGACGAAGGAGACCGGCACGGGGCTGGGGCTCTCGATCGCTTTCCAGATCATCGCTCAGAACCAAGGTGATCTGAGCGTCGAGGTGGACGACGGGGGCGTGACGTTCCTGGCCCGATTCGCCCCTGCCGACCCGGCGGCCCCGCCGTCGTTGGCCCCGCCGCTTCCGTTCCTGCGGCGGGCCGTCGCGCCCGTCGGCGACCGACGCTCATGAGCGACCGTTATCGCGTGCTGGTGGCCGACGACGAGGAGGGGCTGCGTTTCGTCTTGCGGGAGCTGCTCAAGCACGAGGGCTGCGACGTGGAGTTGGCCGTCGACGGGGCCGAGGCGCTCGCTCGCGCCCGCGCCCACCCGTATGACCTTTACGTCCTCGATCTGAAGATGCCGAGGGTCAACGGGATGGACGTTCTGCGGGCGATCCGGACGCTCCAGCCCGGGGCGCTGGTCGTCATGATGACGGCCTTCGGGACGCAGAAACTGGCCATCGAAGCGCTCCAGGCGGGGGCCTACGATTACTTCACGAAGCCCTTCGAGATGGACGAGTTGCGGATCATTCTCCGGCGGGCGCTGGAGAACCAGGCCCTGCGGCGCAAAGTGCACACGCTGGAGGAGGCGCTCCAGGATGAAGTGGCCTTCCACCGGCTCGTGGGGGGCAGCGAGCCGATGCGACGGGTTTACGAGCTGATCCAGCGGGCGGCGGCCCACGACGTGACGATCCTGATCATCGGCGAGAGCGGCGTCGGCAAGGAATTGGCCGCCGAGGCCGTTCACGAGTGCACGCCCGGCCGCAAGGGGCCGTTCGTCAAGGTCAATTGCGCGGCGATCCCCGAGCCGTTGCTCGAAAGCGAGCTTTTCGGCCACGCCCGGGGGGCCTTCACCGGCGCGGTGGCCGACAAGCCCGGCAAGTTCGAGGTGGCCGACGGCGGCTCGATCCTTCTGGACGAAATCGGCGAAATGCCGCTCGCCCTTCAGGTCAAGCTCCTGCGCGTCCTTCAGGACAAGCGCATCGAACGGGTCGGCGAGACCCGGCCGCGCAAGATCGACGTCCGAATCCTTTGCTCAACGAACCGGGACCTGGGCCAGATGGTGGAGCAGGGCGCCTTCCGCAAGGACCTTTATTTTCGGATCAACGTCCTGCCGATCGCCCTCCCGCCCCTGCGACAACGCATGGAGGACCTGCCGCCGCTGGTCAATCACATCATCCGCCGGGCCAATGCCCGCTCGAGCAAGCAGATCGCCGGGGTCGCCCCCGAGGCGCTTCGCGCCATGGAGGCCTACCCGTGGCCCGGCAACGTGAGGGAGTTGGAGAACGTCATTCACCGGGCGATCGTGCTGACGACCGGCGAGGTCATCACGCTGGACTCACTGCCGCCGGCTCTGCAGGTCTTCCCGGCGGCGCCCGACGCCCCCGCCGCGCCCCCCGCGGCCGCCTCGGCGAGCCCGGCCGAGCCGATCCAGCCGTTGGCTGAACGCATCGGGCGGGTGGTCCGGGAGGAAGAAAAGCGACTGATCCAGCAAGCGCTGGAACGGACGGGCGGTCACCGGCAGGAGACGGCTGATCTCCTCGGCATCAGCCGGAAGAGCCTCCACAACAAGATGGTGCGCTACGATCTGCTCAAGTTCCGCCCGGCGCCGGACGAGGCGGATTGAGCCGTGGCCGCCGCCGATCCTCCCACCCGGCCGGGTTGGGACGCCGCGACCTATCACCAGGTCTCGGGCGTGCAGGAGGCCTGGGGGCGGGAGCTGGCCGAGGCGTTCGACTGGCGCGGGGACGAAACCGTGCTCGACGCCGGCTGCGGGACCGGTCGCGTCGCGCGTTACCTTTTGAAGCGGATCCCCACGGGGCGCCTTGTCGCCGTGGACGCCGACGCGCGCATGATCGAGACGGCCGGGCGGACGCTCGCCGCCGAGATTGAGAACGGCCGCGCCCGGCTCGTCCGATCCGATCTCCTGGAGTTCTCGCCGGAGACTCCGGTCGACGTCGTCTTCTCCAACGCCGTTTTCCACTGGATCGCCGATCATGACCGGCTTTGGGCGCGCTGCCGCCAGTGGCTGCGGCCCGGGGGGTGGCTCTGGGCTCAGGGGGGCGGTCAAGGGAACCTGGAGCCGGAGCTGGCGCTGGCCCGCGAGGTGGCCTCGCGCCCGCCTTACGCCGGGCGGACGGCCGGCTTCGTGCGTGATCATCACTTTGCCAAGCCGGAGGCGACGCGCCGGCGCCTTATCCGGGCGGGCCTGGTGGCGTCGCGCGTGGACCTGGAGCCCAAGACGACGCCGTTGGAGGAGCCGGAGCATTTCGAGCCCTTTGTCCGGACGGTGATCCTGCGGCATTATCAGGCCGTTCTGGGACCCGAGCTGTTCGAGGCGTTCGTGGGGGAGTGGCTGCGCGCCCACCTGCGGCGATTCGG
Organism: uncultured Candidatus Sumerlaeota bacterium; assembly: GCA_964463045.1. Taxonomy (GTDB): domain Bacteria; phylum Sumerlaeota; class Sumerlaeia; order MVZB01; family JAJFLK01; genus CAYXAU01. The sequence goes on from CAYXAU010000019.1 coordinate 56,717, forward strand.
CCCCCGGCTGCATTACGTTCGGCTCAACGTGCGCGCGCGAAGGCCG
>CAYXAU010000020.1:0-8063 GCA_964463045.1 uncultured Candidatus Sumerlaeota bacterium
GGGCGCGGATCGCGCCCGGCTCCCTGGAATTCAGCCAGGCGCAATCGGGAGGGCCGGGCCGCGACGTCCGGCGGTCGGCTTGGCGGGACCGGCGGTCAGGCGAGGGCGGCCTGGATGGCCGCGAAGAGTTTATCGAAGGAATCGGCGAAGGCTCTGACGCCGGCGGTCTGCAATTCGGCGCAGACGGCTTCCAGGTCGACGCCAAGGCGCGGAAGGACGTCGATCCGCTCGCGGGCCGCGTCGAGATTTTCTTCCAGCGTCGCCCCGCGCACGCGCCCGTGATCCAGAAACGCCTGCAACGTCGCCAGGGGGATCGTGTTGACCGTCTCCGGCCCGATCAATTCCTCAACGTAGAGGACGTCGGAGAGTCGCGGGTCCTTCGTCGAGGTGCTGCCCCAAAGGGGACGCTGGACGGCGGCGCCGTGGGCGGCGGGCTCGGCGAAGGCTTCGCCGTCGAAGATGGATTTGAAGTCGGCGTAGATGAGGCGGGCGTTGGCGATCGCGATCGTGTGCAGGAGCGCGCGCGCCGGGGGGCTGGCCAGGGCCTCCAGGCGTTTATCGACGGCCGAATCGATCCGGCTGACGAAGACGCTGGCGACGGAGCGGAGCCGCGACACGTCCCCGCCGGCGGCCAGGCGATCGGCCAGGCCCGCCAGATAAGCCTCGGCGACGCGGCCATAGAGGCTGCGGGCGAAGATGAGGGTGACGTTGATGTTGACGCCGAGCGCCGTCAACCGGCGGAAGGCGCGCAGCCCGGCCTCAGTCCCCGGCACCTTGATCATCACGTTGGGCCGTCCGAGGGCTTCGAACAGCCGGCGGGCTTCCTTCACGGTCGATTCCTCGTCGTGGGCGTAAGCCGGCAGGACCTCCAGGCTGACAAAGCCGTCGTCCCCGCCGGTTTCGTCGTAAATGGGCCGCAGGAGGTCAGCCGCCCGGGCGATATCCTCGGTCGTCAGGCGCTCATAGGCGGCCTCGGCGTCGAGCCCCTGGGTCTTCATCCGGGCCAGTTCAGCGCGGTAACGGCCCTGGCCGCTGGTGATGGCCTTTTCGAAAATCGACGGGTTGGAGGTGAGCCCCCGGAGGCCTTCGGCGCGGATCATGCGTTCCAGGAGGCCCGAGGCGAGCATCTGATCGCTGATGTCGTCGACCCAGGGGCTCTGGCCTTGGGCCAGGAGCTGATGAGTCGGGAGCGTGGAGGCGGCGACGGCTTCGCGTCTGCGGATCATGTCAACCCTCCGGCGATGGCGTCCGTCCTCGGGCGAAGCGGAGAGGAAGGCTTCCAGCACGCGGTCGGCGGGGTCTTCCATGAAATCGCTGCCGAGGACGAGGACGTTGGCGTCGTTGTGGCGGCGGGCGAGTTCGGCCAGGCGGACGTTGGTGGCGATGGCGGCCCGCGCTCCGGGGACTTTGTTGGCCACGATGGCCATCCCGTTGCCGGAACGGCAAAGCAGCACGCCCAGATCGGCCCGGCCGCGGGCGACGGCCTCGGCCACCCGTCGGCCGGGGATGGGATAATCGGAGGCTTCAGCGACGTAGGCGCCGAGATCGAGGACGCGATAGCCGAGGCCGCGCAGGCGCTCGATAAGGCGTCGTTTATCGGCGAAACCGCCGTGATCGGCCCCGAGGGCGATTCTGAGCGGTGGCGACATCGGGAGGGCCCCCGGTTCGGTCGGCCGCAAGATGCCGACCCGCATGGCCCGTCAAGGGGTCGATTATAGCCACGATTCGGGACGCCGGGAAACGTGAAAAGTGGGGGCGGCCGGCGGGGGGGAGAAGGGGGGATTCACCGCGGAGACGCGGAGGAGGCGGAGATAGACCGCGGAGCGGAATCAGATTTTGATCTTCCCCCGGCGAGCGGCCGGAAGCCGATCGCAAGGGCCGGGAACAGTTCCATGGGACTGGGCATAGGCGGCGACGGCTCAGGGCGAAGCCCGTAGGCGCGGGGGCGAGGCTAACCCGCCGCGCGCAACCCGCCGGGCGGGTGGAGGAAAGCTCCGGACGGCTCGCTCGATCGCGATGGGCCAGCGCGCCGGCGTTGGGAGAAGGAAGGTTTAGACCTGGCGCTCGAAGGTCACCATCGAGCGCGGCAAGCTGGGCTTCGGGGACTCTAGGGCTCCCTGGGGGCGGGGACATAGTCCACCCCCGCCGGGGCCTCACCCACCTGGATGCTGGCGATCACGGCCCTCCGCTCCAGGTCCACGACCGAAACGTTGGCGTCATCCCAATTGGTGACGAAGGCGCGTCGGCTGTCGGAGGCGGCAGCCACGCCGTGGGCCCGACGGCCCGTGGGGATCTCGGCGACGACGCGGTGGCCCGCCCGGTCGATCACGAATAAGGCCCCCGGCCCCTCGCATGGAACGAGGGCGTAACGGTTGTCGAGGGTGACGGCCACCTGCGCGGGGCGCTCGCCGACGGGGATCGTGTCGATCGCCTGGAGTCTGCCGGATTCGACCATTTGAGCGTCGAGGACAGCCACCGCGCGCTCACCGAAGAGCGAGACAAAGACCTCCCGATCGTCCGGCGTCACGGCGGCCATGGTGGGCGTGCGCCCGAGTTGCGCCTCGGCGACGACGGTCATGGAGACTACGTCGATCTTGCTGAGCGTGCCCGAGAGCTGATTGGGAACGAAGAGAGCGCGGCCGTCGGGGGACGGCCACAGGCCGTGGGGCTTGACGCCGACGGAGACCCGCGCGCGCGGATTCGGCAGGCGACCCGACGAAATCTATCCGAGAAGACGCCGCGGCCTGGAGACGGCCGTTTCAGGACGTGAAGATACGACGACATGTTGCTCGTTCCCGTGATTTGCCTCTCTGGCGGCTCTTGACGTGGCTAGGGGCGGGACGGCCGTACGACCGGCAGGCTTAAGGGACCTGCCCTTGGACGTCGAGCGCCGCCTTGAGCCGCCGGGCGAGATCGGGGGCGGGCCCCTCGCCCCAGAAGTGCGCGAAGTAATAGGGCGGCGCCTCGCCCATCATGTGGTTGTGCAGCGCCACCGGGTGGATGCCCTGCCGACGGAGTTCGCGCAGGACGGGCTGCACCTCCACGGCCCGCATGATGAAGTCCCCGCAGACGGCCGCCCGTTCGTCGCTGCCCGAAAAGGCCATCCAGGTTGTCAATCCCATCGACCCGCCTAGGGTGACCCCATGCATCGATCCCTCGCGGCCGACCGTCACCTTGACGACGCCGTCCTGTACCGCGGCGGGATGGCCAAAAATCGCCTCGATGGGGGTCGGGTCGAGCGCGCCCGGTAAAGCGGGCCCGCCCGGGAAGCCGGAGGCGGGCTCGGGGGCCTTGGCCCGAACGGCCTTGATGGCGTCCCAAACGGCTTTGACCCCTGCGGCAAGCTTCTCCGGCTCCCCATGGCCGCCGATGTGCATGAAGAAGACGGGGGGTTCATCAAAGAAGAAATGATTGTGAAGCGCGGTGACCTCGAGCCCGTGACCAAAAGCCGCGTCCATAGCCGGGTCGACTTCATCGGAGAAGACAACCGTGTCGCCCATGAGGAGGGCGCCCTGACCGAAGGGCTTGAACGCCGCCCAGGAGCCAAGGCCGGCGAAGGGCTTCAGGGCCCACCCGGAGATGCGGACCGCCACGTCCTCACGTGACCAGCCGATTCGGACCACGCCGTCGGGGCCAATGGTCGGGTTCGCCCCGGATGCCTTTGCAACCTCAGTTACATCAAGCCGAGCCGTCTGGGCCAGGGTGGCCGGAACCGAGGCGGTCAGAAGCAAGAGGCCGAGGTTTGAGGCAAGCCCCGCGATAAGGCCATTTGGAAAGTTTCGCCATCGGCTGCGCTCGTTCATGGTCCGACCTCCCGCAGGCGCAGGTTGACGTTCGGCGACCCACCTCCTGCACCGTTGATCGGGCAAGTCTCGGGCCGGAGTCGCCCGAGATCAAGAAGCTCCTCCCCGCCCCCTAGCTCAGCGAGACGAAGAGGGGCCGATGCGGGGCATGGCTCCGGGGGGTCGCAATCGGCCCTAAGGGCGGAGGCCGTAGGCGCGGGGGCCGAGTTGGGTGGGGACGATGCGGAAGGCGAGTTCGACCCATTCACACAGGAGGGGGCGGGTGTGGCGCGGGTCGATGATTTCCTCGATACCGAAGGCCTCGGCGGTGCGGAAGGGGGAGCGGAGGGCGTTGTAGTGGGCCTCGAGTTCGGCCCGGTGGCGATCCGGGTCCTCGGCCTGTTCGATCTCCCGGCGGAAGGCGGCCTGCACGCCGCCTTCGATCGGGAGCGAACCCCAATCGCCCGAGGGCCAGGCGTAGCGGAGGTTGAGGCCCTGGGGTTTGCCGTGGCCGGCCCCGGCGACGCCATAGACGCGGCGGAGGATGATGGAGACCCAGGGGGTCTGAGCCTGCTGGACGGCGAAGAGGGCCCGGACGCCCATCCGGATCGTTCCTTCGCGCTCGGCTTCGACGCCGATGACGAAGCCGGGCTGATCGACGAAGTGGACGACGGGGAGGTGAAACGTATCGCAGAGATCGACGAAGCGGACCATCTTTTCCGAGCCGCCGCGATCCAGGCCGCCTCCTTTGTGATTCGGATCGCTGGCCAGGACGCCGACGGGCCGGCCGAGCAGCCGGGCGAACATCGTCACCAGCGGGCGCCCCTGATAGCGCCCGATTTCGAAGAGCGAACCGCGATCGAGGACCAGCTCGAGGATGCGCCGAACGTCGTACGGACGGCGCCGGTCGCGGGGAATGATGGACAACAATTCCTCCTCGCGACGGTCGGGCGGGTCCGCCGGCGGAAGGCAGGGGGGCGCCTCCCAGACGTTGCCGGGCAGGTAAGAGAGGAACCGGCGGACGTGCTGGAAGGCGTCGGCCTCGGAGTCGACCTCGTTGTCGATGACGCCGTTGCCGTGGGCGTGAAGGAAGCTGCCGCCGAGTTCCTCCTTTTCGACGCGTCGGCCCATGCCGCGTTCGACGACCGGCGGCCCGGCCACGAAGAGTTGAGAGACGCCCTTGACCATGACCGAGAAGTGCGAGGCGACGGCCCGGGCGGCGCCGAGACCGGCGACGGGCCCGAGCACGGCCGAGACCACGGGGACCTCGGACAAAAGCGCCACGTGGAGGTCCCAGGCGGGGTTGGCAGGGACGTAGGTCCGCCCGAGGGTGTCCATGGAGCGGACGGAGCCGCCGCCGCCGGTGCCGTCGATCAGGCGAACGATGGGCAGGCGCAGCTCGTGGGCCATCCGTTCGCTGTAGCCCATTTTGTGACCGACGGCGCCGTCGCTGGCCCCACCGCGGATGGTGAAGTCATCGCCGCCGATGACGACCGGCCGGCCGTCGATCCGGGCCTGGCCGGCGACGAAATTGGACGGGGTGAAGGCGACGAGTCGGTCCCCTTCGTATTCGGCCTTGCCGGCCAGCACGCCGGTCTCGTGGAAAGAGCCGGGGTCGCTCAGTCGATCGATGCGTTCACGGACGGTCAGGCGCCCGGCCTGATGCTGGCGGGCGATCCGCTCCGGGCCGCCCATGCGGCGGGCCAGCTCCGTCCGGCGCCGCAGCTCGTCGATTTCTTCCTGCCAGCTCATCGGTGGGTCGGAGAAGCTATCGCTCCCTCGTCGGGGCGAACCGTTATCGTAGAGGACGGCGCGGGAGGTGGCGAAGCCAAAAAACGGGGCCCACGATGGGATGAACGGGGCAGGTTCAAGCGGATCGGGCCGGCGGACTGGTTAAACGGCGCCTCATGGGTATAATGGCGGCCGCTGACCGGGCGAGGGAGCGACCCAGCCCGGGGAAGAAAGGAGCGCGACCGTGGTGACGGGGTCCATGCGACGGGTGTCGCGCGCGGCGTCGCGTCGGGCGGGGCCGAGGCCGAAGAAGATCCAGCGTTCGGCGCCGCGCACGGCCCTGCTGGTCGGGACGCGCAAGGGGGCCTTCATGCTCACGGGGGACGGTTCGCGGCGGTCGTGGACGATTTCCAAGGCGCTGTTCCTCGGTCACATCGTTCATCACGCCGTGCAGGACCCGCGGGAGCCGCGGCGGCTTCTCGTGGCGGCCCGGACGGGCCACCTCGGCCCGACGGTCTTTCGATCGACCGACTTCGGCCGGACGTGGACGGAAGCCCGCCGGCCGGCGGCGTTCCCGAAGGCGCCGGAAGGGACGAAAGGCCGCGTGGTGGATCACGTTTTCTGGCTAACGCCCGGGCACGCCAGCGAGCCCGGCGTCTGGTGGGCGGGGACATCGCCGCAGGGGCTGTTCCGATCCGAGGACGGCGGGGAGACCTGGGAAAGCGTCGTCGGATTCAATGAGCATCCCAAGCGCGACGTGTGGTGCGGCGGGGACGAAACGCCCGACGGGCCCAAACTGCATTCGATCCTCGTGGACCCGCGCGATCCGAACCATCTGTATCTCGGCATGTCGAGCGGCGGCGTTTTGGAGAGCGCCGACGGAGGGCGGGACTGGCGGCCGCTCATCGACGGGCTGGAGGTCGTCGCGGGTTTTGATCCGAAGCTCGAAGCCGTGCACGACCCGCATTGCATGCGCTTGCATCCGCTCAACCCGGACCGGCTGTATCAGCAGAACCATTGCGGGATATACCGGCTGGACCGGCCCGGGCGGACCTGGGTCCGGGTCGGGCGGGCGATGCCGGCGCGGATCGGCGACGTGGGCTTCCCGATCGTCCTGCACCCGCGCGATCCCGAGACGTGCTGGGTTTTCCCCATGGACGCCACCGAAGTCTGGCCGCGCACGAGCCCGGGGGGGAGGCCCGCCGTTTACGTGACGCGCAACGGCGGTCGCTCCTGGCAACGGCAGGATCGGGGGCTACCGCCGGGGAACGCTTATTTCACGGTCAAGCGCCAGGCGATGGCGGCCGACGACATGGACCCCGTCGGGGTCTATTTCGGGGCCACGCACGGGGAGGTGTGGGGAAGCCGGGACGAAGGGGGGAGCTGGCGGTGCCTGGCGCGGCACCTGCCGCACATTTACTCCGTCGAGGTCGCCCGGGTCCCGCGCTGAAGCCCCGCATGCGCGTCCACATGCCTTCGGCCTTGTACTCCTACACGGGCCGGCGCGAGGAGGCGCGGGCCGAAGGGGGGACGCTCGCCGAGGTGATGGCCGATCTGGACCGGCAATACCCGGGGCTGCGCTTTCGGATCGTCGACGAGCAGGATGGAATCCGGCCCCACATCCGGATCGTCGTCAACGGCGCGCTGGCCTCTGACCTGGGCCGGCCCCTCGGCCCCGAAGATGAGATCTACATCATCATGGCGATGAGCGGCGGTTGAGGCCCGGGGCGGCTTGCGGCGTCAGAAGCGAAGGACGCGCAGGATTTCGAACCGGTGTCGATCGCCATCCTTGGTGTGCCGATAGAGCGGCCCGACGAGCGGCAGGCTGAGAATCTTCCGGTCGTACTCGGCGTCCCCGTCCCGCTCGTAATCGTAGAGCGAAAACAAGGTGTGGCGGAACGGAGTGAGTTCGAGGAGCTTGACCTGGGCGTAGCCGCTCCGGTCGCCCGAATACCGGAACAAACGGAAAAGATGGAAGGGGGGAACGCGCAGGACGTCCACGACGCACTCCTCGTCGTCCTGCTCCTGCTCGTAAAGCTTGAGGAGACCCAGGTCCAGCACCTGGAATTCGGTTTCCGTCGCCTCCCCCTCTTTTTCCCGCTCATAGGCGAACGCCTTGGCGAAGAGCACGCTCAGAAACTCAAGCTCGACCTCATCGCCCTCGATCTCATGCTCGAAGAGGGAGGCGAAGGGAACCTCCAGGACGTCGATGTCGATCGCCTCGCCCCGGGTCTCGATCGAGAATCCCCGGGCGATGAGCAGGTTGATCACCGTCAGGGTCTGCTCCTCCGGGGTCCGGTGGTAAGTAAAGAAGGGAACGGCGAGGACGTGGGTTTCGTTGGCGAGAGCCGAGGCGGAGGGAACGGCCAGGGCGGCCACAAGGAGAGCGGGGAACCATCGGCTTGGGAACATGAAGGGGACTCCTTTCGGGCGGGGGCCTCCTCGGCGGCTCGGTCGGGCCGGGCGGCGGAGTCGCTCTCCCGCGCCGGCGCTGGCCTAACACCCCTCGGGTCGAGTGTCAAGGTCCGGCTGCGGGGGGCGAGCGGCCTC
>CAYXAU010000020.1:8163-51980 GCA_964463045.1 uncultured Candidatus Sumerlaeota bacterium
GGCCGAAGCTTGACGCCTCGGCGGGGGCGGCCGAGAATAGGAAGATTTTACCCGCGGGGAGCCGACGTCGATGAGCCGAGCCCGCCCCCGAGCCGTCCTGCTTCTGGAGAGCGGGCTGCGCCTGGAGGGATACGCCTTCGGGGGCCAGGGGGAATGCGCCGGGGAGGTCGTCTTCAACACCTCGCTGACGGGCTATCAGGAGATTCTGACCGACCCCTCCTACGCCGGGCAGATCGTAACGCTGACGAACCCGCTGATCGGCAACTACGGAACGCGCGAGCTGGATCAGCAGGCCGACGGGCCGCGGGCGCGGGCCCTCGTGATCCGCGAGCTTTCCGGCGTGGATTCCAATTTCGCCAGCGAGGAGGCGCTGGACCGTTACCTTGCGCGCCACGGCGTTGTGGGTCTGGAGGGGGTGGACACGCGCGGGCTCGTTCTGCATCTGCGCCAGGCGGGGACGATGAACGGGATCATCTCGACGGAAGACGTTGATGAGGATTCGTTGCGGACGAAGCTGGCGGCGGTGCCGTCGATGCAGGGGTTGGATCTGGTCCGTGAGGTGACGCTGGAGCGGGCGCGTCCTTTTGAGCCGCGCGAGGGCCTGCCGCGGTTGCGGGCCGGCGCCGCCCTCCACGTCGTGGCTTACGATTTCGGGATCAAGCGCAACATTCTGGAGTTGATGTCGAGCCGGAACCTCGACATCACGCTGGTTCCGGCGACGACGACGGCCGAGGAAGTTCTGGCCTTGAAGCCGGACGGCGTTTTCTGCTCCAACGGTCCCGGCGATCCGGCCGCCGTCACTTACGCCATCGAGGCGCTTCGGGGGCTGATCGGGCGCGTCCCGCTTTTCGGCATCTGCCTGGGGCATCAGCTGCTGGCGCTGGCGCTGGGGGCGCGGACCTACAAGCTCAAGTTCGGCCACCGGGGAGGGAACCACCCGGTGCGGGACGAATCGACGGCGCGCATCGAGATCACGGCGCAGAATCACGGCTTCTGCGTGGAGGCGGCGACGCTGCCCGAGGGGGCCGAGCCGACGCACTGGAATCTGAACGACCGGACGTTGGAAGGCTTCCGCCACGGGGCGCTCAGGCTGTTCTGCGTGCAGTACCATCCGGAAGCCTCGCCGGGCCCGCACGACAGCGGCTATCTGTTCGACCGGTTTCGGCGCCTGATGGAAGGGGAGGAAGAGTGAGGGTTCGGGGACAGGAGCCCAACGGAGGCCCCGCGTGATTCCGATGCGAAAGATTCGAGAACTGGGGCGGCAGATCGGGCGTGAATTTGACCCGGAGAGGGTGCTGGTTTTCGGCTCTCATGCGCGAGGAGAGGCGGGACCGGATTCCGACGTGGATTTGTTGATCGTCATGGCGTGCGAGGGGAGTCCCCTTCGGCGGGCCACGGAGTTTCGTCTTCAGTTGAATCACGCGCTTCCGCTCGACGTTCAGGTCCGGACGCCGGAGGAGGTTCGACGTCGTCTCCGATCGGGCGATCCCTTCATCCGCGGCGTATTAAGCGAAGGCGTCGTGCTGTATGAAGGCCATCGTCGCTGAATGGATTGCCAGGACTGAAGGCGATTGGAACGTCGCGCAGCGCGAATGGCGGGCGCGGAGGCGGCCGAATTATGACGCCGTTTGCTTTCATGCCCAGCAATGCGCCGAAAAATACTTGAAGGGCCGGCTGAGCGCGGGCGGCGCGGACCCCCCTCGGATTCATGATCAGTTGGCCCTTCTTGACGCCGTGGCGGCTTTGGAGCCCGAGTTGAGCCCCTTGCGGGAGGAGATGGCCCTGCTCACCGTCTATGCCGTCCGAAATCGGTATCCGGGCGACGCGGCCACCCGGGACGAGGCCGGACGATGCATCGCCGCGCTGCGGCGGTTCCGAAGGCAAATCCGCGCCGTTTTCCGGATGGATCGGGGCAAACGGAAACGACGGCCGCGCTGACGGCCTCCATGCCTGGAGAAGGTGAGCCCGGGCGGGCCCATTCGAAACCGGCCAAGGCGCCATGCCCAAGCGGACGGACCTCAAGAAAATTCTGATCATCGGCTCGGGGCCGATCGTCATCGGTCAGGCCTGCGAGTTTGATTACTCCGGCACGCAGGGCTGCAAGGCCTTGCGGGCCGAAGGCTATGAGGTCGTGCTCGTCAATTCCAACCCGGCGACGATCATGACCGACCCCGGCTTCGGGGACCGGACCTACGTCGAGCCGCTGACGCCGGAGGTCCTGACGTTGATTCTGGAGCGGGAGCGGCCTGACGCGGTCCTGCCGACCCTCGGCGGTCAGACGGCGCTCAATTTGACGTTCTTCCTGGCGCGGCAGGGGGTGTTTGAGCGTCTGGGGGTTGAGGTCATCGGGGCCTCGGCCGAGGCGATCGCGCGGGCCGAAGAACGCGACCTGTTCAAGAAGACGATGCTGGCCGAGGGGCTGGATCTGCCACGGTCCGGGCTGGCGCACTCGCTGGAGGAAGCCCTCCAGATCGTCGAGCAGGTCCGCTTTCCGGCCATCATCCGTCCGAGCTTCACGCTCGGCGGGACGGGGGGAGGGACGGCCTATAACGTCGAAGAGTTTCGGGAGATCGTGCGCCACGGGCTCAAGCTCTCGCCGGTGGGTCAGGCGTTGATCGAGGAGAGCCTGCTGGGGTGGAAGGAATTCGAGCTGGAGGTCATGCGGGATTGCGCGGACAACTTCGTGGTCATCTGCACGATCGAGAACTTCGATCCGATGGGGGTCCACACGGGCGATTCGATCACCGTGGCGCCGATCCAGACCTTGAGCGACCGCCAGTACCAGGAGATGCGGGACGACGCCAAGAAAATCATCCGGGCGATCGGGGTGGACACCGGCGGCTCGAACATCCAGTTCGCCGTGGATCCGCGGACGGGCCGGCGGGTCGTCATCGAGATGAACCCGCGCGTCAGCCGATCGTCGGCGCTGGCCTCCAAGGCCACCGGCTTCCCGATCGCCAAGATCGCGGCCAAGCTGGCCGTGGGCTATCGGCTGGACGAGCTGGCCAACGACATCACGCTGAAGACGCCGGCCAGCTTCGAGCCGAGCATTGATTACTGCGTCGTCAAGATCCCGCGCTTTAATTTTGAGAAGTTCCCGGGGGCGAGCCCCGTTCTGGGGACGCAGATGAAATCGGTCGGCGAGACGATGGCCATCGGGCGCAATTTCAAGGAGGCCCTTCAGAAGGGGCTTCGGGGGCTGGAGATCGGCCGAGCCGGCCTGGGGGCCGAAGGGCGGGACGACCTCGACGAGGCGTTGCTGCTGAACCGACTCAAGAGCCCGACGCCGGAGCGCGTCTTCTACATCAAGCTTGCCCTGGAGCGGGGCCTGAGCCGCGAGGTCGTCCACGAATTGACCGGCATCGACCCCTGGTTTCTCCGTAACATCGAGGAGATCATCGCGATGGAACGGGAGATCGAAGCGCTGGCGTTCGAGAGGGAGCCGCTCGGATGAGCCGGGGGCGCCGAGACCGCTCCGGCGGCCGGATACGCGTCCCCGCCCCGAAGCCGCGCCGGGCCGCGCCGCCGCCGGGGCGCGCGCATCCCGACGCCCGGAAGGAGGCGCGCCGCCGGGCCTGCCGCGTCAAGCCGCGGGATGAGGATGAGAATCCCCCATAGACGAGGAAACACACAAAAAGGGGGAGGATGAGGGGAGGCCGATCGTCCCGTCGGGCTGATGATCCCAGGGGCCGCCGAGCCGCATCGGCACGACGTTTCAGCGGAGATGGCGGCGGCGGTAATCTTCCTGCGGAAAGGCGTCCACGACGTCACACATTTCCAGGAAGCGACTGACGATCCGGTCGCCGAGGCGGCCGCGAAGCTCCTCTTCCATCAGGTTAGTGGTTACAACCATCGGTTTGCAGACTTCATAGCGTTGATTGACGACAAGATAGAACCGATCCAGGACAAAATCCGACACCTTTTCCGCCCCCAGATCGTCGAGCACGAAGAGATCGACGGCCGTCAGGTCCTCGATCAGCTCGTCCTCGGTCCGGCCGTTTTCGAGGTTGAACGTGGAGCGGATGTCGCGCAAGAGGTCAGGGGAATTGTAATATAGACCGGTGTAACCTTTGGCGATGATCTCGCGCAGAATGGCGGCCGCCAGGTGACTCTTGCCGCACCCGACGGGGCCGATCATCAATATTCCCGGAGGGAATTTCTTCTCGAAATTGAAGCTCTGGACGTAGCGCTGGAAATGCTCGACCAGCCGTCGCCGCAGCGCGTCGTTCTTTTTGAAGTTCTCAAAGGTCTTGGTCAAGAACCGCCGCGGGATGCGCGCCTCGCGGAGGCGCCGGCGCAGGAAATACTCCCGTTGCCAGGCCCGGTCGGCCACGTCCGGCGGCTCGGGCGGTTCCGACGGCGCGGCCTTGGGATCGGTTTCCATGGGGGTCGCCGGGGGGTCGGGTGGGTGCGGTTCAGGCCGAGGGGCGGCGGCCGGCCTGGCGGGCCGCCTTTTCGGCCTTGCGGCGCTCCTCGCGGATCAACTCGCGCGCCACCCAGCCGATCGAGCCGATCTCGTGACGCGCCGCCCGGGCCATCATGCGTTCGATCTCGGCCGGCGGGAACCGGCGCGCCAGCATCTCGATCTCGTCGACGATAAAGGAATTGAGCCGTTGGCTCAACGTGTTTAGGTACAGGTCCAGGACGCGCTGGATTCTGGCGGCCTCGTCAGCCGGCGGCGAGGGGGGCCGCGCGTAGCGAAGAGCCGACGGGTCGCGCAGGAGCGGGTCGGCGGCGAGGAGCGCCACCTGCTCGGCGGGCCGAGGGGTCCGGATCGGCGTCCGGATCTGGAACAGCCCCGGCTCGTCGGGGTTATCCGGCAGAAAACAGGCGACGTATTTTTTGCGCCGGAGGGCCTCGATGATGGAGCGCGTTTTTTCCCAGGAGAGGCCGCATCGCTCGGCGATCTCCCCCAGCGAGCACTCGACGGCCTCCGGATACCGATTGCGCCGGCAATCCAGCTCGACCAGCTTCCGGAAAACCAGCCAGCCGTTCTGGCGGAGGGCGTTGAGCGCCGCCGGCAAGCCGCTGAGCTCCAGCCATTCGGCCGTGTCCGAGGCCGCGTTCACGGGCGGGCTTCGGGCGAATCCGCCGGCGCCGGACCGGGGGGGCCGGAGGGCGCCGCCGCTGACTCTTTCCAGATGGTTCCCTGGGGATGATCCTCCAGAAGGATGTCCAGCTCGGCCAATCGGGCGCGGATCAAGTCGGCGAGGGGAAACGCCCGCCGGCGCCGGGCCTCGTTCCGGACCTGGATCAGCAGCTCGATAAGCCCCTCGCGCGCGCGGGCGCCATCCCGCCCGACTCTCCAGAAGGCCGGCTTGGCGTCGTCGGCTTGCGGGCTGAGGCCGTGGGCCCGCAGCGTCTCGGCGATCGCCCGGGCAGCTTCCTCCAGATCGGCTTCTTCGGCCTCGCGCCTGATCGAACGGGCCAGTTGGAGAAGCGCATGCTCGCGCTGGCCGGGCGGGAGGGATTGATCGAGCGTCGCGCTGGCGCTGACGGTCAACTTGGCCGAAAAGTGGGCGGCGGGCTCGGCTTCGATGCCGAAGAAGTGAGCCAGGTCCCGCCCGACGGCTACGAGCGCGGCCAGGCGATCCAGGGCCGAGCGTGAACGCGCCTCGTGAATCTCGGTCACCAGATCGTGCAGGACGGCGAGCGCCTGGGGAGTGTTGAAATCGTCGTTCATCGCCGCTTCGAAGCGGGCCAAGAGTTCCCCCGCCGCCGCGGTCGATCGCCCCGGCTCGCCGGAGGGGGTCGCCTGGCCGGCGCGGCTCAGGAGGCGCTCGCCCGTCTGGAGGGCGTCCTGAAGGCGATGGACGGCCGCGGCGGCCTCTTCCAGCGCCCGGCGGTTATAGTCCATCGGGTGGCGATAGTGCGCCGTGAAGAAGAAGTAACGGACGGTGGGGGGAGAGAAGCCCTCGGCGAGGACCTGATCGACGCGGCGGATGTTGCCGAGGGATTTGCTCATCTTCTCGCTTTCGATGTTGAGGAAGCCGTTGTGCATCCAGAACCGGGCGAGCGGCCGGCCGCAGAGGGCCTCCACCTGGGCGATTTCGTTCTCGTGATGCGGGAACATGAGATCGCTGCCGCCGGCGTGAATGTCGATTGTGCGGTCCCCGAAGATGGCCCGGACCATGACGGCGCACTCGGTGTGCCAGCCGGGGCGGCCCTCGCCCCAGGGGCTGGGCCACTTCGGCTCGCCCGGCTTGGCGGCCTTCCAGAGGACGAAATCGAGGGGGTCCTCCTTGGCCGGGTCGATCTCGACGCGGGCCCCCTGGCGGAGTTCTTCGAGGCGTCGCCCGGAGAGCTTGCCGTAGCCGTCGAAGGCGCGGACGCGGAAATAGAGGCTGCCGGCGGCAGGGTAGGCGAGGCGGCGGGCCTCAAGCTCCTTCATGAAGTCAATCATCGGGCCGACGTAGTCCGTGGCGCGGGGATGGAGGTCGGCCCGCTCGATGCCCAGGCGTTGAGCGTCCTCGAAGTAAGCCCGGGCGTAGCGCTCGGCGATTTCTTCGGCCGGGAGGCCGGCCTCGCGGGCGCGGGCGATGATTTTGTCGTCGATGTCGGTCAGGTTCTGAGCGAAGCGGACCTGGTAACCGAGCCGCCGGAGATAACGCCGGACGAGGTCCATGAAGATGAAGTTGCGGGCGTTGCCGATGTGGAAGCGATCATAGACCGTCGGGCCGCAGTTGTAGAGCGTGACCTCCCGACCGGTCGGGTCGACCGGGGCAAACGGCTCCTTGCGCCGGGCGAGCGTCGAGTAAATGAGGAGCCCCATCGCCTGAGCTTAGCCCGCCTGGGGAGGGCTTTCCAGACGCCCTTCCCGCCGGCGGCGTTCCAGCGCCGCTCGGAATTGGGCCAGCCGCTCCAGGCACGTCGGGCGGCCCAACGCCGCCGCCACGGCGTCGAGCGGCGGCCCATGGTCGGCGCCGGTCAGGACCGCTCGGAGGGGGAAGTAGAGGTTGCGCCCCTTGCGGCCGGTCTCGCGCCCCTGGGCGGCCAGGTCGGCTTTGACCTCGGCGGCGGTGAGCGGCCCCTGGCGGGTTTGCCATCGGAGGCTCAACGCCTGGAGCAGGCCATCGGCGCCTTCGAGGGCTCGATCCTGAAAGAGGGCGTCATCATAGACCGGCGGGTCGAGCAGGCGCCGGGCGGCGGGGGCGAAGTCGGCCAGACGCTCCAGGCCGTCCTGCAACAAGGCGACGAAGTCGCGCCGCCGCGCCGGGTCCAGCGAGGGGAGGTCGCGCGTAAACGGCTCCAGGCGACGGTCCAGCTCTTCCAGGGGCAGCTCCCGGATCGCCAAGCCGTTAAAGTGATCCAGCTTGGCGAGGTCGAAAATCGAGCCGCTGCGGCCGCAACGGTCCAGATCGAATCGCCGGATCAATTGTTCGCGGGTCAGCCGCTCTTCCTCGCTGCCGGGGCTCCAGCCCAGGAGGGCCAAGAGGCTGATCAAGGCTTCGGGGAGATAACCCTTGTCGCGGAGTTCCGTCACCGAGACGGCGCCGTGTCGCTTGGAGAGTTTGGTCCGGTCCGGGCCCAGAATCATCGGCAGGTGAGCGTAGCGCGGGGGGGTCAACTCCAGGGCCTGAAGCAGGGCCAGATGCCGGACGGTGTTGGTCAGATGATCCTCGCCACGGATGACGTGGGTGATGTTCATGGCCGCGTCGTCGAGCACGTTGGCGAGGTGAAAGGAAGGGGTTCCGTCGGAGCGGAGGATGACGAAGTCGTCGATCTGATCGGGGGGGAAGTGCGTGGGGCCTTTGATCAGGTCCTGGACGACGAAGCCCTCCGGCGGCGGGTCAACCCGAAGGCGGATGACGGGGCGGCGACCTTCGGCCTCGAACCGTCGCCGATCCTCGGCCGAGAGTTCTCGATGCCAGCCCTCGTAGCGGAAGGGGCGCCCGGCGGCGAGGGCCGCCCGTCGGCGCGCCTCCAGCTCATCGGCCGAGACGTAGCAGGCAAACGCGCGCCCGGCCTCGATCAGCCGCCGCGCGGCCGCCACGTGCGTCAGGCGGCGCTCCGATTGGATGTAGGGGGCGTGCGGCCCGCCGACGTCCGGCCCTTCGTCCCAGTCGAGCGTGAGCCAGCGCAACGCTTCCAGCACCTGGGCGATCAGGTCCGGGCGGGAACGCTCCAGGTCCGTGTCTTCGATGCGGAGGATGAAGGTTCCGCCGTGGCGGCGGGCGTAGAGCCAGTTGAAAAGGGCCGTCCGGGCGCTGCCCAGATGAAGCTGACCGGTCGGGGCCGGAGCGAATCGGACGCGGGGAGGGGTTGGCAGGGGATCGGCCAAGGGGGGACAGGCCCGCCAGAGGGGCCGGCGAAGCCATCACGGGGCCGGGGGGCGCGACGGCGGGGCCGGGTCGGAGGACCCGGACGGCATCAGGTCCGGAGGACGCCGCCGCACTCGTCTTCGATCCGGCGCTGGATCCGATCCATGGCCTCGTTGACTTCCTCGTCGGTCAACGTGCGTTCCGGATCACGGAACACGAACCGGAGCGCCACGCTTTTTTTGCCCGGGGGGACGTGTTCCCCGCGATAGACATCGACCAGCCGGAGGTCCTCCAGCCGGGGCCCGGCCCCATCGCGCGCGGCCCGCAGGAGGCGTTCGGCCGAGACCGAGGCCTCGACGACGACGGCCAAATCCCGCTGGACGGCGGGGAAGCGCGGCAGGGGCCGCATCTGGGGATTCAAGCGTCGGGTCAGATCCCAGAGCGCCCGCGCGTCCATCTCGGCGGCCACGGCGCGCCCGCGGAGATCGCATGCCTCGCCCACTTCCGGATGGAGTTCGCCGATCCAGCCGACGGCGGTCGCGTCCCAGCTCACGGTTCCGCTGCGGCCCGGATGCAACCCGGCGGCCGGCGCCGGCGGGCTGATCTCGGGCGCGCCGAGGCCCAGGGAATGCCCCAGAGTTTCGATCCAGCCCTTTAGATCGAAGAAATCGTAGTCCCGGGCGGGGGAGGCCCAGTTGGCGGGGACGGCTCCGGCCACAATGATCCCGAGGGTGAGCCCCTCGTCGTCTTCCTCGCCGACGCGGGCCCCCGGAGGGAAAGTCTTCCCCACCTCGAACAGGGCGACCCGCTCGGCCCCCTGCCGCTGGTTGAACGCCAAGGCGGCGAGTAGCCCCGGCATGAGGGAAGGTCGAAGCACCGTGGTTTCGGCCGAAAGCGGATTGGCCACGCGCGGCAGGCGGGCCGGGTCGAAACCGTGGCGGCGAGCGTCGGCCTCGGCGATGAGGCTGGCGTGAACGGCTTCGTCGAGGCCCCAGCCGGCCAACCGATCCTGGAGCGCGCGCAGAAACTCCCGGAGGCTGAAAGGGGGGGGCTCGTGGGACGCCTCGGCCGGGTGGGCCGGGGACGGCGTGTCCGTCGGCGACGGGACGTGAACATCAGTCAGCGACCGCGCGGCAATGGGCGGCAACGTCTCCGGGATGCGTCCATAGCCGTGAACGCGGGCGACTTCCTCGATGAGATCGACGTCGGATTCGATGTCGGAGCGGAAGGAGGGCTTGGCGACGAGCAGCATTTCGCGGTCGCCGTGGCGGATTTCGAAGCCCAGATGGACGAGGAGGTCGGCGATGTCGCGGACGGCGAGATCGAGCCCGAGCAGCCCGTTGACCCGCGCCACGCGCAGCGTGATGGGTTTATCGGCCTCGCCCGGGGGGTGATGGACGTCGAGAAAGCCTTTGGCGACTTCTCCCCCGGCGATTTCATGGATCAACTGAGCCGCCCGGTTGAGCGAAAGATGGAGCTTCTCGCGATCGATGCCGCGCTCGAAGCGATAGGCGGACTCGGTCTTGAGGCCGTGACGGCGGACGGTCCGCCGGACGCTGACGGGGTCGAAGCAGGCGCATTCGAGGACGATGGCCTCGGTGGCGGAGGTGACCTGGCTCTGGCGGCCGCCCATGACGCCAGCCAGCGCGATCGGGCGGTCGCCGTCGGCGATGACCAGATCCTCGGGCGAGAGGCTCAGGGAGGTCCCTTCCAGGGTGAGGAAGGGCTCGTCGGGGCGCGCCGGGCGGACGATGATCTTGGCGGCGCCGACGCGCTGATAATCGAAGGCGTGGAGCGGCACGCCCAGCTCGAGCATGACGAAGTTCGTCACGTCGACGACGTTATTGATGGATCGGAACCCGGCGCTTTCGAGCATGCGCGCCAGCCAGAGGGGGCTCGGGCCGATCCGGACGCCCCGGAGATAGCGGCAGGTGTAGCGGGGGCAGGCGCGGCGGGCCTGGACCTCCAGGTCCACGAACTGATCGGTCCGCTCCAGGGTTTCGGTGAAGCGCGGCGTCGGGGGATAGACGCGTTTGCCGAGGACGCCGGCCAGATCGCGGGCCAGGCCGAAGATGCTCAGGCAATCGCCGCGATTGGGGGTGATCTTCACGTCGAGCACGGCATCGACGGGCTCGCCGACGGCGTATCCGTCGGGCAATTGGAGAATCCCGGCGTGATCCGTGCCCAAATCGAGTTCGCGGGCCGAGCAGAGCATCGCCTGGCTCGCCTGGCCGCGGATGACGGTTTCGCCGATCTCGGTCCCGTCCGGCAGCGTGAAACCGGGCAGAGCGCACGGGACGAGCATGCCGGGGCGGACGTTATCGGCCCCACAGACGATCCGAAGCGGCGCCCCCGCCCCGATGTCGACCTCGACCAGGTGAAGCCGGTCGGCCTGCGGGTGGGGCTGAACGCGGAGGGCCCGGGCCGTCCGGAGCTTGCCCGAGACCATGCCGAGATCGCGGACGCGCTCGATCTCGAAGCCGGCCTGAAGGAGCATCTCGGCGAGGACATCGGGGGAGAAGCCCGGCTGCAGAAACCGATTCAACCAGCGGACCGAGACCAGCATGGCTCAGAACTGCCTCAGGAAGCGGACGTCATTCTGGTAGAAGAGCCGCATGCTCGGGATGCCATAGGTGAGCATGGCGACCCGCTCGACGCCGACGCCGAGGGCGAAACCGGTCCAGCGGGTCGGGTCCGCGCCGCCGGCGGCCAGGACTTTCGGATGCACCATGCCGGCGCCGAGGATTTCCATCCAGGCGGGCTCGCGGCCGGGCAGTTGCCAGAAGATATCGACCTCGGCGCTCGGCTCGGTGAAGGGGAAATAAGAGGGGCGAAACCGATAGCGCGTCTCGGGGCCGAACATCCGGCGCAGGAAAAGGGCCAGGACGCCTTTGAGGTCGCTCATGCGGACCTGGCGATCCACGAGCAGGGCCTCGATCTGGTGGAAAACCGGCGAGTGGGTGTCGTCGGCGGCTTCGTAGCGGTAGACGCGGCCCGGGGCGATGATGGCCAAGGGGGGATTAAGCCGCCGGAGAGCGCGAATCTGGACGGGCGAAGTGTGCGTGCGGAGCAAGCCGCCGCCGACAAGGTAAAACGTATCGTGCATGTCGCGGGCGGGGTGATCGAGGGGGATGTTGAGGGCGTCGAAATTGAGTTCTTCGGTCTCGGTGTCGGGTCCGGTCGCGATTTCGAAGCCGAGGGAGGTGAAGATGGCCTCCATCCGGCGCTGGACCAGGGTCAGGGGGTGGAGATGACCGTGGAGGCCGGGGCGGCCCGGCAGCGTCACGTCGAGGTCTTCCTGGCGCAGGCGGCGCTGGAGGGCCTCGGCGCGGGCGTCGGCCAGGCGGGCCTCCAGGGCGCGCTCGACGGCGACGCGCACCTCGTTGAGAGCCTGGCCGATGTCGGGCCGTCGCTCCGGGGGGGCCTCCTTGAGCAGCTCGGCGAGCCGTCGCAGTTCCCCCTTCTTGCCCAGGAGCCGAACGCGGGCCAGTTCCAGGGCGTCCACGTCGGCGCAGGCCTCCAGGCTTCTGAGGGCGGCGGCGCCGGCGGCTTCGATCCGCTCGACGAGGGTTTTGATCTCGACGGCCATCCGGGCTTAAACGCCGCCGGTCCCGGCCGCCGCTTGAGCTTTCTTGACAATAGCGGCGAAAGCGGCGGCGTCGTGGACGGCCAGGTCGGCCAGGACCTTGCGATCAATCTCGATGCCCGCCTGACGCAGGGCGCGGATCAGACGGCTGTAATTGATGCCGTTGGCGCGGGCCGCGGCCGAGATCCGGGCGATCCAGAGCGATCGGAAGACGCGCTTGCGCGTCCGGCGGTCCCGATAGGCGTAGGCCCCGCCGCGGCGGACGGTCTCCTTGGCGTTCTTGAAGAGCCGGGAACGGCCGCCGCGGGCCCCCTCGGCGGCCTTGAGAATGCGCTTGCGTCGCCGGCGCGTGGCGACGGCGTTTGTGATTCGAGCCATGGTTGTCCCTCCTTGGGAGCCTTCGGGCGGCGTGGGCGGGGCGGGCCTTGGGGAGGCGGGCGGGCCCCCCGGGGCCGGGTCAGCCCAGGAGCCGACGCAGCCGCTTGGCGTCGGCCCGATCGACGAGCGTCGGGGTGTCCAGGTGGCGTTTCCGCTTGGCGCTCTTTTTCGTCAGGATATGGGAGTGAAACGCCCGGCGGCGCTTGATCTTGCCGGAGGCGGTGCGGCGGAAGCGTTTTTTGACGCCCCCCCGGATTTTGAGTTTGCCTCGAAACATGGTGCGATCCTTTCCCAACGCCCGGGCCGGACGGCCGAGGGGGGCCTTTACTTGCGTTTGCGCGCCAGGACGATGGCCTGAGTCCGAGGGATCGGCTTGCCGACGGAGGCTTCGTCCATTTCGGAGCAGTCCCCGAGATCAACGGCCACGCGGCGGAGGACGGCCTGGCCGATCTCCTGGTGGCGGAGCTCGCGCGCGCGATAACGCATGGTCACCTTGACCTTGTGGCCTTTCTCCAGAAAGGTGCGGATTTGCCGAACCTTGATGCCGTAGTCATGGGGATCGATCAGCGGCCGGAGCTTGATTTCTTTCATTTCGAAGGCTTTGGCCTTCTTGCGCGACTCCTTTTCCCGGCGTTTCTGTTCAAACGTGTATCGCCGGTAATCCATGATCTTGCAGACGGGCGGATGGGCCTCGGGGGCGACCTCGACCAGGTCCAGGCTCACCTGTTCGGCGCGCTGCAAGGCCGTCATCAGCGGCACGACGCCGACCTGGGCCCCC
Source organism: uncultured Candidatus Sumerlaeota bacterium (assembly GCA_964463045.1). GTDB lineage: Bacteria > Sumerlaeota > Sumerlaeia > MVZB01 > JAJFLK01 > CAYXAU01. The sequence goes on from CAYXAU010000020.1 coordinate 21,167, forward strand.
TCACGGTCGATGAGGCGGACCTCGGCCGCCCGAATCCGCTCATTGACTCTGAGTTGACGTATCAGAACGTTCCTCCCTTCGTCAGGTCGTCGGCCGCCGCCGCCGAAGATAAAAAAACCCGGCGGCGTCTGACTGAAGCGGCGCCCCGGAACCGAAAGAAGCCCCGCACCTCATCGGGCCGGCGCCCCTCGGCGCCGGCGGGGAGGATGCTCGGGCTCCCCCCTCGATCTCAGCTCCGTCCAGGCAATCCCTTCGGACGCCGGAGGGCGAGAAGGGCCCGCGCCCTTCTTCTTCTGCCGTCATCGCCTGACCGTCACCCGGCGCGGCGGCATCGGTCCGATGAGGACGCTGCGCCGAGTCCGGCCAAGGGGGAATACTGTAAAAGCGTCGGCGGCGCGAAGTCAAGGCGATCGAGGAAAAAGCTGTGGAGGCGGCCGGGGCCTGATTTAATGAGCCGGCGATGGCGCGCCCGCGAGTGCTGCACGTCTATAAGGATGTCTTCCCGCCGATCCAGGGGGGGATCGAGCGGACGATTTATCACCTGGGGCGGCTGACGGCGGGGGCCTACGAGCCGGTGGTGCTGGTGGCGGCGCGCGGGCTTCGGGGTCGGCGTCGGGTCGTCGCGGCCGGCTTTGAGGTGGTCGAGGTGGGGAGTCTGGGCCGATGGCTCTCCACACCGGTGGCGCCGGGGTTCCTGCCGGCGATGAAGCGTCTGAGGCCGGATTTGCTTCATTTCCATGCCCCGCATCCGACGGGAGAGATCGCCTACGTCGCCTCCGGGCTCAAGATTCCGGCCGTCGTCACCTATCACAGCGACATCGTTCGACAACGGCAGGCGGTCAAGTTCTACGGGCCGCTGCTCAAGGCGTTCCTCAGGCGGGCGCGGGTCATCATGCCGACGAGCGAGCGTTATCTGAGCACCTCGCCTTACCTCGCTCCGGTGGCCGATCGGTGTCGGGTCGTGCCGCTCGGCATCCCGCTAGAGGACTATGAGCTGGACGAGGCCCGCGGCGGGCTGGCCGAGGAATTCCGTCGCCGTTGGGGTCGGTTCATCCTCTTCCTGGGGGTCCTGCGATATTACAAGGGGCTGCCGGTGCTGCTGCGGGCGATGGAGGGCTTGGCTGAGGCGCGGTTGGTCGTGGCGGGAGATGGGCCCGAGGGTCCGGCGTTGCGCCGGCTGGCCGGTGAGCTCGGTCTCGATGAGAGGGTCGCCTTTCTGGGGAGCGTGGATCAGGCCACGGCCGTGGCCCTGTTGCACGCGGCTTCAGTCTTTTGCCTGCCGGCGACCGAACGGGCCGAAGCCTTTGGCCTGTGCCAGATCGAGGCGATGGCCTGCGGCCTGCCGGTGGTCTCGACGGACCTGCCGACGGGCGTGCCGGAAGTCAATCGGCACGGACTGACGGGGCTGATCGTTCCGCCGCAGGACGCCTCGGCGCTGGCCACGGCCCTTGGCCGTTTGCTGGCCGATCCCGAGCAAGCGCGCCGTCTGGGAGAGGCGGGCCGACGCCGGGCGGGCGAGTGCTATACGGCGCGGCTCATGGCCGAGCGCGTGGCGGCCATCTACGACGAGGTTCTGGCCGCCCGTGCATCCCTGCCTCAGCGGGGGGCCAACAGAAACTGAGGCGGTAGGGGGGGCCATTCGACTTCGGCGTAGCCGAGCTGGCCCGTTCCGCCGTCGCGAAAGTCATCCGTCCAGACGATGACCGACCAGGTAGCCCCCCCGGCGTGGGCCGGTTCGGCGGGGAAGCGGTGAGACGACGGCGAGACGGTCAAGGGCGACGGCGGGCGGACCTGCCAGAGAATTTGGGCGGCGCGAATGAACTGGCGGCCCTCGGCGAAAACTTGCCAGACGAGGGTCAGCACGTCCGGCCCCAGGGCAAGGGCCTGAGGTCGGCGGTGCTCGCCGACGGGATCGCCGAGGTGCTCGAACTCCAGGGTGTCGGGGTCGGACAAGGGGCGTCGGGCGAGGCGGATGGAGCTTTGGCCGTCGGGTCCTTCGTCGTTCCAACAGGCGATCGGCGTGCCCCGATCGGGAAAGAGCAAGGCCGGGCGATAGGCCTCCGGGAAGAGACCTTCGAGGCCGGCCACGCGCGTCGGCGCCCATTGTTGGGTGAGTTCGTCGAAGACGGAGACGCGGAGGACGTTGGCCTGTTCGCGGGCCTCGAACCAACTGACGGTCGGCGGATAAAGCCGGAGGATTTGCGGCCCCATGGCCGAGCGGTGGGTCGGGGAGACGGACGGCAAGGGATCGAGTTCGAAGCGTTCGGCGTCGATCCGGCCGGCCTGAACGCTCAAGAGCGTGCGTCGGGCCGATTGCCAGACGACGAACAGGCCGCGATTCCACGCGACGCGGACCTGCGGGAAATCGGCGTCGGCCGGGTCGTCCGGATTGAGCGCCTTCTGGCTGATAACGGTCCCATCGTCGGCGACGGCGGCATGAAAGAGCCGCCGCGCCCCGGCCTCGATCGCCGTCCAGAGGAGGTGGAGCCGGAGCCGTTCGTCGAAGGCGAGCGTGAGATCGCGCGGGTCCGCGCCGGTCGGTCCCGCCAGGCGGATGGCGGAGGGGTCCCAGAGGAAATTGATCCGGCGGCGGAGGTGGAGGTCCGCCCCGTTGGGCGTCACCGTCGCCCAGGCCACGGCCAGGCGCGAGGGGGTCTGAGCGGCGACGGCCGGATGCAAGGCCGGCCCGAGCCCTTCGGCCAGATCGAGGCGGGTCTCGGTGAGGCGGGGGTCGGCGGCTTGAGCCATCGGGAGCCCGAGGGCGGCGCAGAGGGCCAGGGCGATGGCGCCCCTGGAATTGAATCGGGCCCGGAGGCCGTCGCGAGGCCGATGGGGAGCGAGCGAAGCTGGAGAGTCCACGTCCGTGAAGACACGCCCCCGGGGTGATAAAGTACCCTCAAGCCGCCGCACGCCGGAATGCAAGCCGATTCTGGGCGGAGCGCGCCGCGGCCGAACGCCCCCCCGGGGGCCAGGGGGTTGAACCTTGATGTCGGGGCGGGGTGGGCCCTACGATGAGGCTCGGCCGGAGAGATGGCCGAGTGGCTGAAGGCGGCAGATTGCTAATCTGTTGAAGGGCGATAAGCTCTTCCGGGGGTTCGAATCCCCCTCTCTCCGCCATTCCTGCTTTGTTTAGGTCGGCCCCTGGAATCGCCTTGGCCCTGGGCTTCGGAGCGCGGGCGGGCATGCCCGCCGGAGGAAATCGCCGGCGGCGAAGGCGGCGGCGCGGCTCGACGGCGGCGCTGCTTGTGGTCATCGGGGCGGGCCTGGCCGGCTGCCGAAGTCTCACGCCTTCCTCGAATCCCACGGGGCGCCCCGGGGCCGCCGAGAGCACCGCCTCGAGTTCGTCGGCCCGGCCGGCCACGGGAGAAGTCAAGATCATCGACGGGGTGGATCGGCAGCCGCTGGCCTCGCAGGTCGAGCGGCTGATCGAGGCCCTCCATTACGTCGGCGAGCCGCCGTCGCGGGAGGATGAGCTGCGCCTTTATGAGGCGATCGCCCTGGAAGACGGCGCGGCGGCCGTGGAGGCGATCCAGCGGCTCCTGGCGTCGTATACGTTGCTGGAGGTGCAGATCAATCCGGAGGGGCGGGTCAGCGTCGAGCGAGGGCCGGCCGTGGCCGAGCTGGTCGAGAACGGCTGGCGGGTCTATCTGGTGCGGGTCGTGAACGAGGCCGGGGTGACGGGGGCGCTCAAGCTGGAGAGCGCGACTTCGGGGCCGGTCCATGATCCACGGGCCAACGCCTTCGGCCGGGCCGAGGTGGAGCGGCGCTGGATGCAGGCCGAAATGTTCGACGGGCGGCCGCTCGCCCCGGAGCTGAGCGGGTTCCTCCTGGAGTATCGGATCCTTCAGCTTTATACGCGGGAGGTCGGCCCGCGCGAGGGGCACTTCGCCTTCAACGTCGGCCAGGGCTCTCAGGACATCGGCTTCCGCAACGACCTCTACGTGCTGTTCCGCTGCGCCCCGTCGGCGCAGGTGCGGCTGCGGGTGCGCGACGAGGACGGCCGGCCGACGACGGCGGGTTTCGTCATCCGGGACGCTCAGGGCCGCCTTTACCCGCTGCCGGCCAAACGCCTGGCGCCGGATTTCCATTTCCACGAGCAGATTTATCGCGCCGACGGCGAGACGGTCGCGCTGCCGCCGGGGGACTATGAGATCGTCTGCACGCGAGGCCCCGAGTATCTGCCGGAGCGGCGCAGCGTGAGCGTCCCCCCCGGCCGGTGGCATGAGTTGGAGTTCCATCTCCGGCGGTGGATCGATCCGAACGCGCTCCGATGGTTCTCCGGCGATCACCACATCCACGCCGCGGGCTGCAGGCATTACCACAGCCCGACTCAGGGGGTGGACCCGCCGGACATGCTCCGCCAAATTCGCGGCGAGGGGCTTAACGTGGGCTGCGTGCTGACGTGGGGCCCGGCCTGGTATCATCAGAAACAATTTTTTTCGGGGGGGGTTCACCCGCTCTCCGACGCCCGCCAGGTTCTGCGCTACGACGTCGAGGTCTCGGGCTTTCCGAGCGACCATACGGGCCACTTGTGTCTCTTGGGGCTGAGCGAGGACGACTTCCCCCAGACCGAAGAAAAACAACAATGGCCGAGCTGGGGGCTGCCGATTCTGCGTTGGGCGAAATCGCAGCCGGGCGCCGTCGTCGGCGTGGCGCACTCCGGCTGGGGGTTGGACGTTTTTCCCGAGGCCGGCCTGCCGAATTATCGCGTGCCGCCGATGAACGGGATCGGCGCGCAGGAGTATCTCGTCGACGTCGCCCACGACGCCGTCGATTTCATCTCGGCGGGGGATACGCCCTACGTTTCGGAACTGAACATCTGGTATCACGCGCTCAATTGCGGGTTCGAGACCCGGCTGAGCGGCGAGACGGATTTCCCGTGCATTTACGGCGATCGCGTCGGCATGGGGCGGAGCTACGTCCGCGTCGAGGGCCCCGGCTTGACGTTTGAGGGTTGGCTGGCGGGCCTTCAGGCCGGGCGATCCTACGTTTCCGACGGGCTGAGTCATCTGATGGATTTTACGGTCGAGGGCGTCGTCTCCGGCGGGCGTGTCGCGCTGGAGGCGCCGGCGCCCGTCCGAGTGAAGCTTCAGGCGGCGGCTTACCTGCCGGAGCTGCCGGCGTTGATCCCCACGCGCCATCGCATTCCCAGCAGCGCCCCCTACAAGGATGAACGCGGCCGGCCCATGGCGCCGATCCGGGACCTGCCGTATAACGTCAAGCCCTACTGGCACGTAGAGCGGGCGCGGCTGGGGGAATCGCGGCGGGTCCCGGTTGAAGTGGTCGTCAATGGGCGCGTGGCGGCCCGTCAGGAGATTCTGGCCGACGGCCTGCTCCGGCCCGTGGCGTTCGAGGTTCCGGTGGAGCGCAGTAGCTGGATCGCCGTGCGGGTTCTCCCCTCCTCGCACACCAATCCGGTGTTTGTTGAGGTCCAGGGGCGGCCCGTCCGCGCATCCAAACGGAGCGCCCAATGGTGTCTGGACGCCATCGACCAGCTCTGGAAGCAGAAGATGCCGCGCATCCGGGAGGGACGGGAACGACGCGAGGCCGAAGAAGCCTTTGAGGCCGCCCGGGAAGTATATCGTAACATCCTGGCTGAAGCTGATGATGACATTTCCGGGCGATCGCGGGATGTGTCCGGCGCCGCGGCCCCTGGGGCGCCCTCGGCTCAGCGCGTCTTTGTCCCCGTCGAGCGCTGAGACATCGAACGCCGCCGCCGACCAACTTAACGAACCTCGCCTGCAACTTTGGGGGGGGCTAACCGAGCGATACTTTGAGCAGCCGACGATAGACGGCTTCGGTCCCCTCGACGAGCGCGCGTTCGGAAAAATGCTCGCGCACGAAGGCGGCGGCCGCCTCGGCGCGGCGGCGGGCCCCCGCCCGATCGGCCGCCCATTGGAGGATCGCCTCGGCGAGGGCCGCCGCGTCGCCGGGCGGGACAAGCCGGCCCCGCTCCTGGCGGCCGAGAATGTCCGGGACGCCGCCCACGTCGGAGGCGATGACGGGGACGCCCGCCGCGGCGGCCTCCAGGACGGCCGTCCCGAGCCCTTCGCTGATGGAGGGGAGGACGAACAGATCGAGGGCGGCCAGGACGCGCGGAATATCGCGCCGAAAGCCGGTGAAGACGACGCGCTCGCCGAGGCCCAGCTTTTCCGCCAGGGCCTTGAGTTCGCCGGCGAGGGAGCCGTCCCCGACGACGAGCAGGCGGGCCTCCGGCAGCGTCGGGCCGACGCGCGCGAAGGCTTCGATCAGAAAGCGGTGGCCCTTCTCCGGCCGGAGCCGCCCCGTAACGCCGATCAGGAGGCTTTCCCCCAAACCGAGTTCTTCGCGCAAGGGTGTCCCTTGGGCGTCGGTCAGGGGCCCGGCGTCGACGGCGCTATGGACGAGGAAGAGGCGCTCTGGCGGGAAGTACGGTTTGGCGGCGCATTGATCCTGGATCGCGCGGGAGATACAGATCACGGCGTCGGTGGCCCGGCCGTAGAGCCACCGGTTGAAGATGTGATCCCGGATCGGGAACAGGTTGTGGCGCGTGCGGACGACGAGCGGCCGGGGCTTCAGACCGAGGAGCGCCGCCGCCGTCGCCCACGAATCCTGCGAACCGTGCGTGTGGACCACGTCGAAGCGACGTTGACCGACGAGGCGACGCAGCATGCGCGCGTCGGCGAACCCTCGGGCGGGCCGAAAACCCCGATCGAACCGGACGGCGTCGATGACCTCGACGCCCGCTCCCCGCGCCCGCTCGGCGAGGACGCTCCCCGCCGGGACGGCCAGCGTCACGGCGTGACCGCGCTCGGCGAGGCCCCGGCATACAATTAGAATTCGGTTCGATTGTCCCCCCCAGCCCCGATGAAAGTTTGTGTGGAGGATGTTGATGGCGGGCGGCGTCACGAGGACTGATTCCGGCCCCCGTGCAATTGTGACGCTTGAAGCCGGAGAATGGAATCGTAAAAAGGGGGGGCCGGCCGTTCCCGCGCGTCGTCCCGCGGACCGGCGAGGCAAAACCCAATCTCGGCCTCGCGTGTGACGGCCCTCGTCTTTGCCCCCCTTTTCCCGGCGGATCGCTTCGGGCCTCAGTAGCGCTTCCAGGTATGCGGGGGAACCCGGCTCGCGCCGCCACCGGGAGAAAAGAGGCGACCATCGAGCTGGACGTGGCCCACCCGGTCGACCGTGATGACTTTATCGCGAAGCGAGGCGGGGATAACCCCGCCGAGGGCCGCGTTGACGTGCTCATCGACCACGATTCGTTGACTCGATCGGGAAGGAAACGATACGGCAATCGAGCAGGGCGCGTCCGGCTGGACGCCGAAATGCGCGTCATACTGGTTTTGTGTCAGGTAACCCGAGCCGCCGTCCACGACGCGCGTCTGAACGCCCTTGTCCCCCTGCTGTCGGAGTCGGACCGTGGCCCCATGCTGCGTGAAGCAGCCCGCCTCATCGAGAACCCTGACGCGAAGGTAACTATGAGGGAACGCCGGATTTTCATTCAGGCGGCTCACGCCAAGACGCTTGGCCTGAGCTCCGATAACCACGTCGAGATCGCCGTCATTGTCATAATCGCCCCAGGCCGAGCTGTCGGCTCGGATGTCGAGCTTTTCGAATTCGTCGTCCGGGAGGAGCATGTACGACGGACGATTCACCAGTAACAGCGCCGGCTGGTCGCGCCGAAAATAAAGGAGATCGAGGTAACCGTCGTGATTGACGTCGGCCCAGGACCCGCCCCAGAGGGGCCCGCCGAGGGGAATGCCGACGTCGGCGGTGACTTCCGAGAACCGGCCGTTAACGTTCCGGAACAACCGCCCCCGTTCGAGCGTTCGGATATAGAGATCGAGGTCGCCGTCGTTATCGTAATCGACGAATTCGGCCCCTTCGTCGAACAGTTGGGGCAGGCCCGAGGCCTCGCGGACGTCGGTAAACGTGCCGTCGCTGTTGTTGCGGAAGAGGTGATGAGCGCAATAGAAGTCGAGGTCCCCGTCGTCGTCGTAATCGGCCCAATGAGCGCCTTCGGGACGGAATTCGTGGGGCAAGCCGGCGAGGGCGACGCCGGCCTGAAAGGTAACATCGGTGAAAGTGCCATCCCGGTTGTTGCGGTAAAGGAAGGACCGGTAGGGGAAAATGTGGGAGTAATAGGGGACAAACAGATCGGGCCAGCCGTCGCCGTCGTAATCGCCCCAGATGGGGGTTTCGCCGCTGCCGTCGACGTTGAGGCGGAGTTCGGTCGCGACGTTGCGGAAGTTGAGGTTGCCGAGATTCTGGAGCAGTCGGGTCCGGCGGAGGCGGACGTTGTTGGAATTATAAGTGGGGAGAATGAGATCAAGGTCGCCGTCCTTGTCGTAATCACACCAGGCGGCGCCGTGATAATGCTCGCCGCTCAGGAGGTCGCGGAACCCCGGAATTTCGGAGAAGGTCCCGTCGCCGTTGTTGAGATAGAGGGGCAGATCGAGATCGCCGTCGCCGTCGAGGTCTCCCCAGGCCATGGTGAGCGTCCCCGGGTAAGGGGTGAAGCCCGGCGAGACGAACGTAAACCGCGGTTTCATGGGCTCGCCGGCCGAGGGGAGGCTCGGCCGGCGCGAGCCCGTCAGGATGAGCGCCCCCGTGAGCGTCGTGACAAGCAACGGTCGGGCCCGAAGGGCGGGGCGTTCGGCAGGGGGCGTCAGGTGGAAGCGACGAGGCACGGCGAGCCGGTCGATGAAAGCCGGCGAGCCGCCGCCACGAGGGCCGGAGGCCATCGGGGAGCGGCCGGGCGGAGCGGCGAGTTCGGGTTTTAGGATGCGGCTGGCGCTCCTGGCCACGTTCGAGGCGCTCGACGCAGTGGCCAGAGCCCCGAAAGGCTGTAACTACGTCGAATGGATAGGACGCCGCCCGGCGATCGTCAACCGGGAATCGGCCGCCGATGCGGACCTTTCCGCCGGAGCCCGTGGGGTCGCCGTTCATCGGGGCGTTGGGCGCGGCCCCCGTCGTTCGGCCAGAAGCTCCTCGTAGAGGGCCCGCCAGCGGGGCAGGACGACGGCGAGCTGAAATTTGCGCTCGAACAGCCCCCGGCCGGCCCTGCCGAACTCGGTCAGGCGAGGGCGGTCGCGGGCGGCCTCGGCGATCTGGGCGGCGAGCTGGGCCGCCTGGCCGGGGCCGTGGAGCCAGCCGGTCCGGCCGTGCTCGACGCACTCGCGATTTCCCGGCACGTCTGAAGCGAGAATGGGGCGGGCGTGATTCATCGCCTCAATCAGCGTGAGCGGCAAGCCTTCGCCAAAAAGGCTCGGCAGGACGACGGCGTCAGCCCCGGCGGCCAGCCGCCAGGGATCGGGATCGAAACCGGTAAAGTGGGCGCGCCCGGCGAGGCCGAGCTCGCCGGCCAATCGCCGCAGGGATTCCAGATAGCGTCGGCGGCCCGTGAACTCACCATCGCCGATGACGATCAACAGACCCTCGCCCCCTTCGGCGACACGCCGGCCCAAGGCCCTCAGGAGCACCTCGGCCCCTTTCCGGGGCCGAAGGGCGGCGATCATGACGAGGACGAAGGTCGCCGGCGGCCAGCCGCGCTCGGCCAGCCAGCCGGCGAGCGGGCCGCGGTCCTGCAGCGTGCGAAGCTGATCCCGGGGGATCGCCGCCACGGCGTTGGGGATACAGCGGACTTTGGCCGGCGGCGCGGCTTCCCGGTCGATGAGGCGTTCGGCTTCGGCTTCGCTCACGGGGCAAAGCCGCTCCGTCCAGGGGCGGCCCAGGCGCTCGACCCAGGCGCGCAGGCGATGTCGCCCGAAGCCGCGATTTTCATCCAGGGCGATCGGCGATTGGATGGTCGTAATGTTGGGCAGGCCCAGGCGCCGGGAGAGAAGGCGCGCCCAGAGGTGAGTCCGACTCGAATGGGCCTGAAGCAGCTCGACGCGGTGAGCCTGGAGGGAGCGGCCAAGGGGCCCCAGGGGGCGGAAGTCGAAGCGTCCGGCGCAGGGGAAGACCTCGACGTTCAGGCCCCGCTCCCGGAGCGATCGGCTCGTCCGCCCTTCGGCCAGACAATAGACGCTGGCCTCGACGCGAACCGACGGCGAGGCCTCGGCCAGACGAAGCACCATCTGCTCGGCCCCGCCAAAATGCCGCCCGTCGAGCAGATGGGCCACGCGGATCGGGGCAAGCCTCTCGGCCAAGGGTTCGGCCTCAGGCGCCGCCGAGCCGACCGCCATCGGCCAGGTCCTCCTGCATCTCGTCGATCATGGCCGTCCAGCCGCGAGCCAGGGCGAAGGCCTGGCCTCGCCGGGCGCGCTCCAGGGCGTCGGCTCGCCGGGCGGGCCAATCGTCTCCGGCGGCGGCCCAGGCCGCGGGCCCGTCGGCCAGCCACACAAACTCGCCGAGGAAACGTTCGACGTCCGGCAGGGGGGTCGAGAGGACAGGGCGGCCGCCGGCGAGGTATTCGAGGGCTTTGACGGGGTAAAGGCACCGATGCGGCCCGTCGACGGCGTAGGGGACCGTCGCCAAGTCCATGAGCGCCAGATAGGCGGGCAGCGCGGCATAGGGCCGGGGGCCGATCCAACGCAGGCGGGAGGAGCGGGGGAGGGAGGGCCGGCGCGAGCTGACGGGGCCGATCAGGAGAGCCGCCCAGCCGCGATCGGCCAGGGCCGCCAGCAGTTCGATCCGCAGCCGCTCGTTCAGGACGCCGAAGAAGCCGGCCAGCGGCGGCCGACCGAGGGCGTCGAGCCAGGGTTCGAGCTCGGCCCGCGCGGCCGCGACGGCCTCGGGCTCCGGCGCGGCGAACCGCTCGCCGTCGACCCCGCAGGCGATGAACTTGAGCCGGGCGTGCGCCCCGACCCATCGGTCAGCGAGCGAGGCCGTTCCGGACCAGACGCGGTCGGCGATGGCCAGGGCGCGGCGCTCCATCCGCTCGAAGCCGGCCCGCTCTCCCGCGTGCAGCCGCAGATCGTCCATCAGATCAAAGACGCGCAGTCGGGCTGGGAGCGAGGCGGCGAGTTCGGCGGCTCGCGGGTCGTTGAAGACGACGACGTCCCAGGGGCCCGAGGCCGCCCGTCGCAGACCCGCCCCCAGGCGAGCGAGGTTCCACCGGCCGATGACCTCGAGAAAACGCCCCCCCGGGAGCGCCGGGGGCTGGAGGATGCTGAGCGTCGCCGGCAGGGGGAGCCCGCTCGGGACCTGCTGGCGTTTGCGATGGACGTAGGCCGGGGAAAGATAGGTCACGTCCCAGCCCCGGCGAGCGAAGCCGAGCGCCAGGTGCTGAGGGCGCTGAAACGCCCCGGACCACTCGACGAAGGAGATGACGAGCATCGACGGCATGGACGCCCCGGCGGCCCCGGCGGGCTCATGCTCCCCCGCCGCCGGGGTCGAATCAAGCGTGGGCTTGCCGGGGGAGCTGGGGCGCGGCGGTTCGTCGCGGAGGCGGAGGACGTAATAGATGCGGGAATCGATGAACGGCGGGGCGTAGAACGCCGAGGCGAAGAGGGGCTCGTAAGCCTCCGGGGGGAGCCCATAGAGGCCTTGGGCCAGGTGCTCGGGTCGCGTGGCGTAATCGCAGACGTAGTCGATGGCTTGGCGCTCAAGGTAGGCCCGGATGCTGCCGCGGGTCAGGTGAAGCTCGGCGAGGTCGTAATCGCCGACGAGGCCGTCGAGGTTGACGAACGTGTTGCGCTCGGCGAAGTAACCCAGATAGCCGGCGTTCCAGGAGCCGATGCGTTCACCGGCCCATCGCGCTTCGATGAAAGCCAGGGCCTCTCGCGCGCCGAGGACGTTGATCTTGATCTCGTCGTGGCGGAGAAGGAAAACCGCCGCGTTCAGGCCAAGAAACGCCGCCGCCACGGGCGACGCCCACCGGCGCGCGGCCGAGAGCACCGGCGCCGCCGCGACGGCCGAGGCCGCGGCGAAGACGGCATACAGGGGGCCGAAATACCAGTTACCGTAATCGATGTAAATCGACAGCGTGAGAGCCATCGCCGCCAGGTGAATCAAGGCCGCCGCCGCCGGCGGGCCGAGCGCGCGCCAAGGGGCAAGCCGGGCGCCCGGCGCGGTTCGGAGCGTTCCCCCGACGGCGACCGCGGCGAGGAGAAGGAGGCCCAGGAGGCCGGCGGGGGCCTGGCCGAGGCCCAGCTCCCGGGCGGGGTAATAAAAGTAGCCGGTGAGGAAGCGCATCAGGTTCTTGGTCAGTTGAAAGCCGGCGGCTTCGAAGGCCTGGAGGGCGTGGCCGAACGTCCAGGGCTCGATCGCGAGGCTCCGGAGGCGTTCGGCGTTACGAAAGACCTTGAGCGGCCCCGTCACGGGCAAGAGATGACCGAACGTGAGGGCGTTCCAGAGCAGATAGGGGGCGACGACGGCGACGGCCGAGACGAACATGGCGCCGGCCGCTCGCGCCAGGGCCGGCACCGGCAGGCGGCGGGCGCGAAAGAGCGCATGGCCGAGCAAGACGGCGGCGAGGAGCGCGCCGTCGATTCGAGCCAGGGCGTTGAGCCCGGCGAGCGCCCCCAGAAGGAACCCCTCGCCGAGGCGCAGGCCCGACGGCCGCGTGGCGGCCGCATGGGCCCGATCGACCAGAAGGAGGGCCGTCAGGGCAAAAAGCGAGAACTCCATGCCGGAGATGGCGTAGGTGAAGAGGAGGCGGGCGTTGAAGGCCCAGAGAAGGAGCCCCGCCCAGGCGGCGGGCCCGCTCACGGCGCGCCTGAGCCAGCCGAAGAGCGTCAAGCCCGCCAGTTGGTAAAGGAGCGCGGCCTCAAGAAGCAAACCGCGCAGGGGGGCCTCGCGGCCGGGCAGGAGCGCCGCCGGCAACGCCAGAAGCTGCCAGAGGGGTTGGAAGCCGTTGGTGCGGTGCAGCCCGTCGAAGGTGAAGCCTTCGCCGGCGACGAACCGGCGGGCGATCTGGAGATAATAGAAGGCGTCATCGACGACGGTCATCGTCGTCAGGCGGTCAAGCGGCGCCAGCAGCACGTAGCCGGCCTGGAGCGCGAAGGAAAGACCGATCGCGATCGCGAGCCGAGACGACGGCGAGGGCCGGGGTTCGGCCGGGCCGGTCGCGCTTTGCGGAAGGTGTTCGGCCTGGGCTGACATTTGGCGCCCGATTCGCCTAGGGTGGTTAGGGGGAGATTGCGCCCGATGGACTCATCATCCGGCTCACCGCTGCGCCTGCCCGCGGGGCTGCACTATGAGTGCCTCAAGTGCGGGCGGGGTTGCGAGGATTTCGACGAGATCCGGGTGGATGCGGCCGCCGTCGCCCGGCTGGAGACGTTGCCCGTCGCCGAGTTGATGTCCGGGGGAGCCGTGTCGCCATACCGCCCGAATCCGTGGCGGCCGGGAGAGTTCATTCTGCAAAAAGTCGCGGGGCCGAGCCCGACGGGGGCCTGCTGTTTTCTGGCCGAAACCAAGCTCTGTCGCCTGCACGCCGCTCACGGGATCGAGGCGAAGCCGGCGGCTTGCCGAAGTTTTCCGTTCGCCTTCGTTGAAACGCCGTCGGGAACGTTCGTCGCGCTCTCGTTCGCCTGCACGGCCGTCCTTCGGCGGCACGGGGCTCCGGTTTCGGGGCAGGAGGAGGGCCTGCGGCGGACGCTGACCGATTCTCCGGCCCGGCGGAGGCTCGACGAAAACGAGCTGGCGCTCTGCGAGGGGGTCCCGCTGAGTTGGGAGCAATATGAACGGATCGAGGCCGATTGCGCCGAGTTGCTGGCGGCGACGCCGACGGCCGGGGCCGGTCTGCTGGCGCAGGCCGCCTATCTTCGAATGCTCGCCACCTTCCTGCGCCAAGCGGCCGGGGCTCAAGGCGGCGAGGCCTCAGCGGGCGAAGCCGAGGAACGAACGGCGGCGCTCGAATTATTCCGGCGACGGATGGCGGGCGACGGCTCGGGGCGCCGATGGGATCGACTGCTCACGCTGGCCGAGCGCCCGCGAACGTCGCCCGCGCTGGCGCGGCTCACGCTCGGCTACGTGCTCGCCTTCCGGGCGGCGACGGAGCGCGGCGGGGGGCGGCTCGCGACGGCGGCGCGCGTGACGTGGGGTTACGTCGCGTGGGCCGGCGGTTGGGGCCGGCTTCGGCTGCCGAGGCTTCCGGGGCCGGTCCCGTGGCGGGCGCTCAGCCGGGTCCACCTGAACCTGAAGGAGCCCTCGCAGGAGCGCCTGCTGAGGGATTACTTGGCGCATTGCCTCTTTCGGAAGGATCTGCCGGCGCGCGGGGAGGTTTTGCTGGGGCATAACTTTCTGTTGCTGGCCTATGGGTTCGCGCGCGTCTATGCGGCGGCGCAGGCGGCGGCGGCCGGTCGCGCCGAAGCGACGCTGGAAGACCTGGAGGAGGCCATCCGAGCCGTGGAGGCCCGCCATGGTCTGCATTCGCGGTTCGCGCGCCTCTTCGGCGAGCATCCGTGGCTGCGGGCGATGATGCAGAGCCTATTCGACCGGGCGCAGTATCCTTACGCGATGGTGAACGGATAATCGGGGAACCGCGGCCGATGCGTCCCGGAGGGCCCCCGCTCCAGGGGGGGGCGCTTCGCCCCCGTCAATCGTTCTTTTCGCCGGTCCCGCGGCGGGCTTTTTGCTTCGAGGGGGATTGGGCCGCGCGCTCGCCGGAGGCGGCGCCGGCGCCCTCGCCCGCGACGGGCTCCTTTTTTTCCGTCTTTTCGGTTTTGGGGGCTTCGTCGCCCTCCGGCCGGGCGCTTCCGGGCCGCTTGTAGTCGGTAATGTAAAACCCCGAACCTTTGAAGATGAGGCCGGCCCCGGCGCTCAAGAGCCGCTTGGGTTTCCCTCGGCAGGATTTGTCAGGGCAGCGCTGAGGTCCCGGCTCGTTCAGGCCATGAAAGACTTCGAAGATGCGGCCGCATTTGCGGCACTGATACTCGTAAGTCGGCATCGCGCCTCTTACCCTCCGTCGAACACAATCCTCGGCGCCGCGCTCGCGCGTGCGACGCCGACGGGGCCTCCCCAGTTTATCAGAAGCGCCACCTCGGCGGGAGCGCGGCTTTTACGCTTGTCCGCGCCGGGCGCGGCGGCCTAAAGTGGTTCAGTGGGGCCGAGGCCGTTCAGCGCGCCGGCGGCGGGCTCGCGCGCTCCGGCGACGTTGCGGAGGTGAGGGCGATGTTCAACGGCCGCGATGCAAGGTGGGGGATCGTTGGAATGCTGGCCGCCGGCTGCCTATGGGTTGAGGTGGCTCAAGGTCAGGCGCCGGGGGCTCGTCCCCCCGGGGCGCGCCGGCCCGGTCGGGCCGCGGGGCCCAATCTCTCGCCGGAGTTGGCCCGAATGCAGGCCGAGGGGGTGGGGCCCGCCGAGATTCAGAAGCGGCTCGGAGCGGCTCGCGGGGAGGGGATCACGGGGGCGGCGAACAACGGCCCGGCGCCCGGGGCCGTCGCGCCGGACTTTGAGCTGACGCCGCTCAAGATCTATGAATTCAAGACCGAGAAAGTCGAGATCACGCGGGAGAACGCCGAGCAGCTCTACGCGCCGGTGCGCCTGAGCGCCTTCCGGGGAGAGGCTCCGGTCGCCCTGATTTTCGGCAGTTACACCTGACCCCCCTTCCGGGACCAGTCTGGCGCCCTCGAAAAATTGCATGCCGAGTTCAAGGACCGCGTCCGATTCTTCATCGTCTATATCAAGGAAGCCCACCCCGCCGACGATTGGGCGATGCGCGTCAATCCACGGATCAAGTATATCAAGGACCCCACAACCTTCTTTGAGCGGTTTCAGGTCGCCAACACGTGCGTCTCGGACCTGAAGATTTCGATCCCCTGTCTGATCGACGATATGGAGAACTCGACGGCCCGGGCCTACAAAGGCTGGCCGGATCGGCTCTATCTCGTCGGTCGGGACGGCAAGATCGCCTATCGCGGGGGACCCGGCCCGGGCGGCTTCAAGCCCGCCGAGCTGGAGAGAGCCATTCGGGCGGAGCTGGGCCGCGGCGAGCGTCCCTGAGCGTCGACGCCGACCTTGCGCGGCCGGCCGGGTCCGACTAGATTCGTCGCCCGGCCGATGATCGATCCCCATTTGCTCCGTGATGATCCTGATCGCGTGCGGCGCGCCGTCGCCGCCAAGGGGGGCGGCCTCGACGTTGACCGTCTTATTGCTCTGGAGGCCGGCCGACGCGAATTAACCGGCCGCATCGACGAGCTCAATCGCCAGCGCAATGAGAAATCTAGGGCGATCGGGCCGCTGGTCCAGGCGGGTCGGGACGCCTCGGCCATCAAGGCCGAGGTCAAGGCGCTCAAGGAAGCCTTGGAGACCGCCGAGGCTGAAGCCCGGCGCCTGGAAGCCGACTTCGAGGCTCTCCTCCTTCGCGTCCCCAACCCGCCGCATCCCTGGACGCCTCCGGGCCGAACCGCCGAAGATAACCGGATCGTCAAACATTGGGGCGAGCCCCCCGCGTTTGACTTCGAGCCTCAGCCTCATTGGGTCCTTGGCGAGCGCCTCGGCATCCTCGACCTCCCCGCGGCGGCCAAGCTGGCCGGATCGGGTTTTTATGTGCTCAGGGGCGCCGGCGCGAGGCTCGAACGCGCCCTCATCAACTGGATGCTCGATCTGCACGTGGCCGAGCATGGTTACACCGAAATCCAGCCTCCCCACCTGGTTACTTCTCCCGTCATGACCGGCACTGGCCAGCTTCCGAAAATGGCCGAGGATATGTATCGGTTAGAGGGGGAGGATCTCTGGTTGATCCCGACGGCGGAAGTGCCACTTACCAATCTACATCGCGAGGAGATCCTGGAGCCCGATCGGTTGCCGCTCCGGTATTGCGCTTACACCCCCTGCTTCCGCCGCGAGGCGGGCAGTTACGGGAAGGAAGTCCGCGGCATTACGCGCGTTCATCAATTCGACAAGGTTGAACTGGTGCAGATTGTCTCCCCGGAGGCCTCCGATGAAGCCCTGGAGAGCCTGACCCGACACGCTGAGACGCTGCTGGAACGGCTGGGGCTCGCCTATCGCCGCGTCGAACTGTGCGCGGCGGACCTTTCGTTTGCATCGGGGCGGACTTATGACCTCGAAGTGTGGGCTCCCGGGATGGGCCTCTGGCTGGAAGTTTCCTCGTGTTCGAATTTCGGGGATTTCCAGGCGCGTCGATGCGGGCTGCGCTATCGTCCGGCCCCTGGGGCGAAACCCCGGTTCCCGCACACGCTCAACGGCTCGGGCCTCGCCCTGCCGCGGACGGTGATCGCGTTGTTGGAAACTTATCAGGACGCCGCCGGTGCCGTTCGCCTGCCGCCCCCCCTGCGCGCCGCCCTCGGCGCCGATACGCTCTGATCCCGATCCGTCAGGATGAGGCGGGGCGTCGGTTGATCAGCGGTTGATTTTGAGGATCAGATAAGTGATCGACTTGCCCTCTTCGACGAGCGTCTGATGAGGAACGCCGGCGGGGATGTCGGCGAGGTCGCCGGGATGAAGGCGGATGGAGGTCCCGCCGCGAATGGCGGGCCCACGGAGCTCTCCGGGCGCGGTCTCGCCTGCAGCGTCCATTTCGCCCCCGACGAGGAGCGTCCCCTCCCCGGAGAGCACGATCCAGAAATCGGTCACGGCGGCGTGAGCCTCGGCTTCGCCGTCGGCGTCTCGGTGGAGGGCCAGGAGGGAACGATCCCCGGCCTGAAATAACTGGCGGGGGACGACGTGGCGTTCGGTCGTTTTGGCCTGGTCTTCGAGTTCTTTGACGAGCGTCTCCAAGGTGGCGGCCGACCAGACGGTCGCCGGGGAGGCCGGATTTTCGGCGGGGGCCTGGCGCGGCTGGGCCAGGGCCTCCGGCCGGGGGAGGATCCACCCCAGCGCCAGGCCACAGCTCAACATTACGGCCCATGTGATTTCTCTCCGGTTCATTGACGTTTGCTCCTTTCTAAGGCGTCACCGCGATCGGGGGGGTGTGATTCGGAATTGAACCGCCAAGGCACAAAGACACAAAGAAAATAAAGTGTAACCCCCGTGGTTTTGTGTGACCGTTTCCTTGGGGCGGGTTTCAGGTGGCTCCGGTCGAGCCCGATCTGGGCAGGAGTTTTGTGTGACCGTTTCCCTGGGGTAGGTATCAGGTCCAGGGTGCCCTCTCCAGACGCGGCGATGTTTTGTGTGACCGCTTTCATGGGGTGGATTTCAGGGTTTCGTCCTCTCCTCGGATCCGATCGGCCGCCGCCGGGCCGGGGTTCACGGTCGGGGGGGAGGCTCCCCGGCAGGTCCCACCGAGATTGAAAGTATTCGAGCCACCGGCGAGTGATCTCGGCGGCGATCGAGCGCGGTCGGTCCGTCCGCAGCTCCGCGATTGTCCGGCCCCAATAAAACCCGATCCAGCCGGCGGCGATCGGGCGCGTGGCTTCAATAAAGGCGTCCAGCTCCGGGATCGAGCACTGGAGGGGGAACATTTCCTCGATCAGGACGGGCTTGCCGAGCGCGAAGGCCTGGACGGTCCCGACGGCTTCGGCGACCTTGCCGCGCTCCGGGTAGACGTGAACGCTGAGGAAATCAAGCTCCCCGACGATGGCTTCGGGGAAGAAGCCGGAGTTCAGGCCCGGGCGGTTGAGGCTCCAAGGGACGAGGCCGACGGTAATGAGGGTCCGAGGATCGACCTCGCGAATGGCGGCGACCAGGTGAGCGACCCAGGCGCGGGCGATCTCGTGGCGGGGCCGGCCCCGGGCGCTCCGGGTGATGAATTGGACGAAGTGCTTGCCGGCGAAATCCCCCCCAAGCCAATCGGAGCGCCCCTCGTCGCCGGGGACGACCGGCTCGTTCATCAGATCGTAGCAGAAGACGGCGGGGGACGAGGCGGCGCGGCCGGCGACGGCGCGCCAGAATTCGGCCTGCGCCGCCCAACGTTCGGGTTCGGCAAGCGCGTCGTACCAGGGGGGGACGTCGGGTTTGTGGTAGCAGCCGAGGCCGGTGAGGTCGAGATAAAGCCCGGTCGATTCGGCGAGAGCCAGGAGGCGGCCCAATTGATCGAGGGCATCGGGGATCGGCTCGGCGGGCGCGCGCATGAACTTGCCGAATTGAAGGTGGACGCGGACGACGTTGGCTCCGAGGGCGCGCATCTCGCCGAAGTCCTCGACGACCTTCCCCCATTCGGCGTCCCAGTAGTCCTCGATCAGACGGCCCGCCTCGTCGTGATCATAATTGAAGCCCCAGGGGACGAACGGGCGGGCGGAATCCGCCCGGGCGAAGCCGTCGCCGGCGGGGTTCACGATGATCGGCGCCATCGGCGTCGGGCCCAACGGAAATCCGGATGAATCGCCGGAGGCGGCCGGATGCGGGTTCGCCGAGGGTTCGGCGGCCGACGCGCAGCCCGCCGAGGCGAACCCCGCGGCCAATCCCGCAAGCCCGAAGGTCGCGAGACCCGCCCGACGAAACGGATTCATGGGATGGGACTCCATCACGGCGCTGAGCGACCGCCGCCCATGCCCGGGCCGAGGGCGTCGACGGGTCACTCGATCGCGTCGGGGAGCGTCGGCACCGGATGGTATTCGAGGTTCGAGGCGTTGGCCACGGATTTCCCCACGGCGGGGCGAGGGCCACGTCGGCGCGGCGGCCGAGGATCGCGAGCGGAACCGCGGCTCACGAATCCGGGCGGGGCACCGGCGGCGAAGAGCCGGGCGAATTCATCCTGGGCGAGGGAGACCGCTGCATCCCAGAGGCGGGAGCCGCCGAGCGAATCTTCGGCTGTGCGCGGAGGGCCGGAGCCTGCCCGCCCTCGCCCAGGCCCTGCGCGAGGAGAAGGCGGGGGTTTACTCGCTGCGGTAGAGGAGCGTGGCCTGGGGTTCGCCTTCGAGGGCCTCGACGTTGGCGACGGCCAGGCGTCCGCGTTCGTGGAGGTATTCGACGTGGGCGCCGGTTTCCAACATCGCCAGGAGGACGTGATAACCCTCGACGCGAGGGAAAAGGTCACGGGCCACCTGGGCGATCGACCGGGGTTCCCGGCAGGCTTCGAGGACGCGATCCAGGCGGCGGTCGTGGAAGGCCAGGATGGCGTCGATCCGGCCGGGGAGATCGGGCATTTCGCCCTCATGGCCGCCGAGGGCGAGAGCGATTCCGTCAAGCGCCTTCAGGCGGCGCAGCGCCTCCACATAATGCCCGAGGCCGTTGTAATGAAAGATGAAGGCGGGGGATTGAGCGGGCGTGATCCGGGGGAGGACGTGATCGCCGGTCAGCAGGATATCCTCGACCCTCAGGCAGACGTGGCCGGGGCAGTGACCGGGGGTGTGGAAGACGTCGAAAGGAGGGGCGGGGGAGCCGGCGTCGTCGTCGAGGATGAAATCGGCGCGGGTGGCCTTGAACATGTGTTTGAAGAGTGTGTTCAGGCGGATGAGGGAGGCTACTTCAGTTTCGGCAAGGCCGGCGCGGCGAAGGAAAATCTGGAGATTCTTGAGCGAGACGGCCAGGCGCTGCTCGAAGTGAGTCAGCGTGGTGCGGTCGAGGGGGTGGACGCCGACCTGGGCAGGCGCGCGTTCGAGCACGAAATTCAGCCCGCCGAAGTGATCGATATGGCCGTGCGTGATGATGACGCGCCGGACGTCCTCCAACCGAACGTTCTCGTGGAAGCGCCGGCGAACGTCCTCAAAGGCCCCCAGGAGGCTCCGGTTGGACTGTTCGGCGCCGGAACCCACGTCGACCAGCGTGAGAGGGTCCCCCATGAGGAGATAACAGTTAGTTACGTGGCCGGGGAAGGCGACGACGGGCAGCCGATAGAGCACCCGGCCGCCGGAGGTGACGAATCGATCCACGCGGTCCACGTTGCGCATGTCAGGCGATGGCCCCGGCTTGTCTCAACTGGGTGATGGCCTCCTGCGCATAGCCGAGTTCGCGCAGAAGGGCGTCGGTGTGCTCGCCGGGCCGCGGGGTTCGGGCGGGGATGTCCTCCCGGCCGAGGGCGCGCCAGAAGGCCGACCAGAACCCGGGCTCCAGATTGCCGAGGGCGATCCAATGCCGGTCGCGGGTTTCATAGACGGCGTAGGCGGGCGGGCCGGGGAAGTGGAGGCGGCGCCAGAGGGGTTCAAAATGAAGGAGATTCAAGAGACCATCGGCCATGGCGCAATCGACGTATTGTCCCACACCGTGCAAGGCTCGGGCCACAAGGGCGGCCAGAATGCCGAGCGCCGCGTGCATGCCGCCGGGCGGTTCTGCCGGTAGGGGCCGTCGGTCACGAGGGCGTGATCGTCGCGCAGAAGGATCGTGGCCGAGAAGTTCCGCCCCAGGGAGCGGTGAATCCACACCATGAAGGGCACGATGGCCAGCCCGAGGGCGACGCCGAGCCCGCGGAGCCAGAACGGCAGCCGGACAGCCGACCAGGCCAGGGCCGGCGGATAGAGCACGTAGAGAGCCATCACGGCGTAGCCCAGATAGGCGAGGGTTTTGAACAGGAGGACGAAGCGGCGGCCTTCGCGGCGCGTGAGGCGGGCCGCCACACGCCGGGCACGCCGAAAGTAGCGGAGCCGGATCATGACGAAAGCGAGGATCAAAACCACGAGCGCGAGGCGGAAGGGGCCCTCGACGCCCCCGATCGCGCTCTCGCAGAACGCTTTCATGCCCTCGTCGGCCATAGGGGCGTGGAACGCGGCGGGTTCAGATGACGCCGGCCTTGCGCAGCGCCTGGCGACGATCGGCGTCGATGCCGGCTTCCTCCAGGATCTCATCCGCGTGCGCGCCGAGCGCCGGGGCCGGCACCACTGGGCGACGAGGCGATCGACGTCGTTCCGGTGGGCCAGGCGGGCCATGAGCGTGGCGTGGCGGGGGTCGGCGCCCAGCTCGGGTCGGCCGATGAGCTCGGCGAGGCGTTGCCGGTGCTTGTCGAGGGCGACGCCGGCGAAGACCCAACCGTTGGCGCAGCGATAGATGTTGGCCGGCGCGGCGAAGGGGATCGGATTGCCGGTCTGCGGCGTCGGCAGCCCTTGGGCCGCTTGGGTTCGGCGATCCCACCGGGCCTCGCGGTAAAAGCCTTCCCGATCGGCGTTTTGTTCAGCGCGGCCAGACCCCCGCCGTCGGGCGAGGCCAGCGCCGAGGCGGCCTCGGCCCGCTGAGCCTGATGGACGGTCGAGACGAGGGCCAGCGTCGGCGTTCGCCCGGCCACGAGGCGCAGGAAGGGGGCCGGATCGCCGGCGGTCACGGTCACGCCCCCGCAGCCGGCCTCGATGGCAAGCTCCAGGTGGCGGGTCAGGTCCCGCGACTTGAGCGGGAAGTTGACGCCAAAGGGCTTCGTCGTCAGGGCGCGGACTTTTTCGATTTCGCGGGCCAGGCTTTCGGGCGTCTCGTGGAGCCCCGCCGTGATCTGACCGAAGGCGCCGGCTTGGGAAACCGGACCGCACAACTCGGCGAAGGCCATCCCCCACAGCCCTCCCTGAATGAGGGGGAACTCGACGCCGAGGAGGTCCGTGATCGGCGTGCGCACGCTCAACGCCCCTGGAAATGAGGCTGACGTTTGCCCAGGAAGGCCGCGATCCCTTCCCGGAGGTCCTCGGTCCCGCCGAGGACGGCAAAGCCCATCGTTTCCATTTCGAGCCCGCCGGCCAACGCCGCCTCGGCCCCTCCACGGTTCATGAGCATT
Source organism: uncultured Candidatus Sumerlaeota bacterium (assembly GCA_964463045.1). Taxonomy (GTDB): domain Bacteria; phylum Sumerlaeota; class Sumerlaeia; order MVZB01; family JAJFLK01; genus CAYXAU01. Next base: position 43,623 of record CAYXAU010000020.1, read on the forward strand.
TTGATGACGTGGAGAGCCACCGGCGGGCCGGCGGCGTATTGGCGCGCCACGCGCCGGACCTCGTCTTCAAATTCGGATTCGGGCACGACGATGTTGACCAGCCCGTAGTCGTGGGCGGTCCGCGCGCTGAGGCGGACGCCCCGCATGATCATGTCCTTGGCGCGGGAGAGGCCGATCAGGCGGATGAGACGCTGCGTTCCCCCCGCCCCGGGCAGGGCGTCGATGTGGACCTCCGGCAAGCCGAGTTCGGAACGTTATTCATGGCGTTGAGCTTGTGAGGCCGGTTGATCGTGATCGTCGTCACGCCCTCCTCGCTCTGGACGAGGATCGTCCGGAAGGCGGCGGCCGTTTTTTCGGCGGCGTAGTCATAGAAGCCGCGGCCGGTTTTGCGTCCCAGCCGACCCTCGGCGATGAGGGCGAGCAGCTTCGGATGCGGCGGCTCGGCCCGGGGGCAGCTCTTGAGGGCCGCGACGACGGCGGCGGCTCCGTCGCCCGTCGGGGAACATTCGAGCAACGTCAGCGGCTCCCAGATCATCCGTGAGCGGGGGCCACGAAACCGAGCTGCGCCTCGATGGATCGGAGCATGTTCGGGTCGATGAAACCGCCCCCCTTGACGGACATATGCTCGATCCCCAGCACGAGCGTCAGGTCATAGAGGCCCGACCGCACGGCCAGATAGGCCTCGCGGAAGGCCGTCGAGCCGGTGGCGCAGGCGTTTTCCAGGTTCAAGACCGGGACGCCGGAGATCCCGAGGTCCTGAGCGACGCGCTTGGCCGGGGGTGATCCCGCCGTCGGCGTTGCCGCAATAGAAGGCCTCGATCTGGCGCGGCGCGACGCCGGCGGCTTCCAGCGCCCCCACGCAGGCCTCGACGCCCAGCTCCTCAAACGTCCGTTCCGGGAACTTTCCGTACCGGATGATCCCCGCGCCGATGACGGCGACGTCGTTCATGACTCAGTCCTCCTTCAGCGGTTCAAAACAATAGCCGATCACGGGGCCGCGCAGATCGGACCGGATGACGCCCGGAACGAGCCGGAGCTTCACCCCGGGCGCGAGCGGCTCCGGGGCCGCCGTCTTCACGTGAGCGTAGAGCCGAACCCCCTCGGGCAGCCGGATGACGCCGAGGACGTACGGGAACTGGAAACCCGGGAGGGCCTGGCGCACGACGGTATGGGAGACGAGTTCCCCCGGCGGCTCAGGCGAACCCGCGCGAGCGGGCGGCGCAGACAGTTCGGGCAGACCGAACGATAGGGGAAGAACGACCGCACGCAGGCCTCGCAGCGGCCGCCGAGGAGCGTCATTTCGGGCGGATCGCCGGAGATTTCAAAGAGTCCCGGTTGGATCGGCCGGCCCCGGAGGTTGGGGCCGAGGACGATTTCGTCGGGGCGCTGGGCGGCTTCCACGACGGCCATGAGGAGGGTTCCTTTCTGCGATCCATCCGCCCGCGGGGGCGGGGGGCTCACTTCGTATGGGGATAGAGTTCCCCCTTGGACGTCCGCATGAGGTCGCCGTCGCTGACGGTGCCGTTGGTCGGGTCGTAAGCGATCTCGCCGTTCCCCATGCTCACGATCCACTGGGCCGCCGACATGAGGGTGTACTGGAACGGGGGCCCGGCCAGGATGGCGATGATGGCGACGACGATCAAGAGTTCGATGAGCGTGAACGCTCGCTTGACGTTCTTAACGTCCATGATAGGTTTGACCTCCCGCGCATTGGGGGTGAGCTTCGAGACGTTCCTCAAGGGTCGAAGCGCTTAGTCCCGGTTGCTCTGGCCCTGGGTCTTGGCTCACCCCCTTTGGCGGGGTCGGGTTTCGGCGGCGCCTTGCGGGGCGCGGACGGCGTCGAAGAAAATCCGGGCGATCACCTCGGCCTTCTCCTCGTACGGGAACTGCTCGGGGTACTCGGCCCAGTAGAAGAGGAAGATGTTCGTCAAGCCGTCGAAGGCGATGGCGAGGTCCGTCGGGTCGAAATCCCTGAATTTTCCTTTTTCGATGCCGCTGCGGAAGATCGCCGCCAGGCGCGGAATCATCCGCTCGTAAAGCTGCCTCAAGTCCGAGACGAGCCCGGCCGTGGGATTGAGACTGACGCCGGCCGTCTCCGAAAAATAAAGCTTGAGGGCCTTGAGGTTGTCCTGGAAGACCTCCCCCTTGACCCGGATGAAGGCCCGCAGCCTTTCCTCTTCGTCTTCGGCCGATTCCAGGGCGGCCATGAAAGCTCGCCCGGCCTTGAGCGCGCGCTCGATCAACAGGGCTCGGTAAAGGGCTTCCTTGCTTTCGAACAGCGAATAGAGCGTCCCGACGGAAAACTCGGCCCGCTGGGCGATCTCCTGCATCGAGGCCCCCTCGTAGCCCTTTTCGGAGAAGACGTCGAGCGCGGCGTCCAGGACCCATTGGCGCCGATTCAATCGCTCGCGTTCGCGCCGGGATAACTTCGGTTCGTCGGTCATTCAGGGTTCCTTTCGCCGGCAGGCGGCTACGGCCGGACGATGACTCTCAGCCGATCCAGGTTCTGAATCCCTGCGGCCTAGCGGGTCGGCCGGTGCGGGCTCAGGGAGCCGTCGGTCACGCGGGCGGTCGGGAAATAGACCCCCGGCGCGGCGTACCGATGCCGGACCTCCCGCTGAACTCTCCGCACGCCGTGGATGTCGAGACGTCGCCTCGGCTCATTGCGCCACTCCTGCGCGTCGATCGTGACGACCCCCGATTGGACAAACCCGGACGTTGCCGCCGTGAGGAGAAGGATTGCGGGAGTCGTCAGCATGAAGCCCTCCCCGGCGTCGGCCGCGCCCTGGGTTTCGGTTTCATGGAGGGCAGCCGCCCTTCGGGGCCGCGAGGCTCATTCAACAACGATGCGCACCTGGTCGATGTTCTGGCTGCCTTGGAGGCGGATGCCGAGACGCTCCGGCGGGGTTCCGACGCTGGCGGTGGCGTCGGTGACGCGGGCCGTCGCGAAGTAAGTTCCCGGTTGGTCGTAGGCGTGATTGAACGTTGCGGCGGCCTTGGCCCCGGTGGCCGGCGCCGAGCCGTCAAAGGCGTGGTCGCCCTCGAAATCGATCTCGATCTGGAGGAGGTCATTGTCGGGGTCTTCGGCCTGGACGGTGAAGGTGAGGCGGCGGCCGACGGCGACTTCGAGCCGTTCGGTCCGTCCATCGGCCGGGAGCGCGAAGAGGGGCTGATGGCCGCCGCGCTCGGCCGCCGAAGGGGGGAGCACGAGCTGATTCATTTCGTCCAGAGCGTAGCGGGTCCCCGGCGCCGGAGCGACGCCCTCCTCGATCCAGCGCATCAGGTCGTCCAGGGCCTTGTATTGAGCCCCCATGGCGCCCCCCAGAGGCGCCGCAGAACGTTGGGGGAAAGGGCCCCCGCCGCGCCGCCGTCATCGGCGCGAGGGTTGCCGAGGACCATGCCGTGGTTGGCGTGCTCGATGAAATGCAGCCGGAAGTGGTCGTCGATCGCATCGCCGAGGGCGGCGCGGACCTGACGGTGATAGCGCACGGCGATCGTCGGCCAGATGCCGTTGTCGGCCGCCCCGAAGAGCGCGATGACCTTGCCCTGAATCCGGCCGAGCGGCCGGTAGCTTTCATAGAGGCCGTCGAGCTGATCGCGGGGGCGCTGGAGGGCGGCGGGCCGGCCGTGGCGGCAGAATTGGGCCAGGGCGGGGTCGATCGCTTTGACCGTCCCCCGGACACCTTCGACGATCGGGTCCCGGACCTCGCGATCGGCGCCGGCTAGCCCGGCAGCTTCCAGAAGTCTTCAAAATAGGTCGGGTCCACCTGGAATTCGATGAAGTCCATCATCGTCGGGCCGAGCTGAAGGAAACCGATCGCGCCGAGCGCCTGGCGGGGATAGCCTGACCTGAGCAGGATTTCGGCGGCCTGACGTTCGGCCGGGGTGGGGAGAACGTCGGCCAAGGCTCGGGCGCTGCCGGGGCGGACGACGTCCTCCAGCTCCGCCCCCTTGCGAAGGAGCAACGGGGCGACCGTCTCCAGGATCGAGAGCCCGTAGGCGACGGTTTTGGGCTGGCCGCCGCCGGGCGGGTTTAGCGCGTCTCCAGGATCAGCCAGAGGAGGTCGGCCGTGTCGACCGCGCCATCATCGTTCAGGTCGAGCCCCGCCGAAGCCCCGGATTGGCCCAGCAGATGCGCCAGCACGTCTGAGGGTGAAGGGAGCGGCGGGATAAAGACGTCGGCGTGACCGGTGACGCCGAAGCCCTGCGTCGTGGCCCCGCCGGGGAGGTAGACGCGGCCCTGAAGCGCCGCGGCGCCGATGCCGTGGCGGGGGACGGCCATCGGCGGCAACGCGCTCCAGCTCCCCTGATCGGGATCGTAGACTTCAGCGTTGTCGAAGACGCCGGTCGGGCTGGCCGCGTTCCCTTCCCCGCCGAAGACGTAAATCCGGCGCTGGATCACGGCGGCGGCGATGCCGCCGCGGGGGGTCGGGATCGGCGGCAGGGAGCTCCACTGGCCGGTCGTCGGGTCGTAGGCCTCGACGGCCGCCAATAACCCGGAAGGGAAGCTCTCTCGCCCGCTGATGGCGACAAAGCGGCCGTCGAGGGGGGCGGCGGCCAGATGATCCCGTCCGGTCGGCATCGGCGGGAGTTCGCTCCAGCGGTCCTCGGCGGGGTCATAGACGGCGAAGTCTCGGTGGCGGGCCGACGGGCTCCCGCCGGCGACGTAAAGGAGTCCATCGACGGCGGCGACGCCGGAGGCCCCGCGGGCGGTCGGCATATCGGCTTGGCGGCTCCAGCTTCCCGTCGAGGGGTCGAAGCAGAAGGTCGTGTTGACGCCGGCGCTCAAGTTGGGGATGAGCCCGCCGACGACGTAGAGCTTGCCGCCGGCGGCGGCGGCCCCGACGTGATTGAGGCCGGTGGCGCTCGGCAGATCGGGGAGCGATTCCCAGGCCCCGGTGAGCGGATCGTAGCGTTCAACCGTGCGGACCGAGCCGCGGGAGGCCACGATCCCGGCGACGACGTAGACCTTGCCGTCCAGAGCCGCCACGCCGACTTCCTGCCGCGGGGTCGGCAGGGAGGCGATCGTGCGCCACGCCGCCGGGGATTGGGCGGCGCCGCGCCCGACGGCGAGGCCGCCAAGGCCGGCCGCGAAGATCATGAACGCGCGGGGCGGCAACGGGAGGGTCAATGTCGGCTCCTCAAGCGCCTCCGGCGGAGCGAGGGCCTCTGCCCCGCGGGGCCCTTCCCGGGGTTCAGCCGATCCGGCGGAGCAGATTGCGGATAGCTTCGGCGTCGGAGGCGGCTCCCTCGTGCTGGAGATAGTCTTGGAGGTCGCTCCGGGCCAGATCGCGCCGGCCGAGCCGGTAATTCACGATCCCGCGCTCGCGGAGAAAGGAGGCTTCGTCGGGATTGAGGAGGATGAGCCGATCGAGGATGGGGGCCGCTTTGCCGTACTGGAGGCCATTCAAATAGATGAGCTTGAGGTTGGAGAGGAGGCGGGTCAGGACGGCGGCGTTGGAGATCGGGGCGAGCGCCTCGGGCGCAAAACGGAACCGCCCGGCCGAGGCGCGCCGCAGCCGTTCCCGGCAGTCCTCCTCGGTCAATAGCGCGCCGCGATTGTAGCAATCGACGAAGCGCGGAGGGCGGACGCCCAGGACGCGGACCAGAAAGTGCATCGGCATGGCCGTCCCCGCCAGAGGGACGCCCGCGCGCGCGCCGACGCTCATGTAGACGATCGAGAGCGAGACGGGGATGCCGAGGCGACGGGCGAGCACGTCGTTCAGGAAGGAGTTGCGCGGGTCGTAGTAGTCTTCCTCGGCCCCGCGCAATCCCCAGGCGTCGATGACGACGCTGGTGAGGGCCTGAACCTGCTCAACCGGCGAGGCGGCGCGCGCGATGGCCTGGGCGGCCTGCCGGGCCATGGCGTCGATTTCACGCAGCCAGGGCTCCAGCTTGAGGTCGGGATACTCGACTTGAGCGATCAGGAGAGCCGCGCGGGCCAGGTCAATGGCGTCGTCGTCCCCCGCGACCGCCTCGGCGAAGGCTTGCAGCAAGGGGTCGGGTGACGGCATGGGTCAGTCCCCTTCGACCGGACGGGCTTTCACGTCGATGACGCGGGCCGGCGGCCGATCGGCGTCGGCGCTGTCTGTGTCGAATCCCGCGCGGGAGGTCGAGAAGCGCCCGCCCGGTCGCCGACGCCCGGCGGACTCGCCCGAGGGACGCGATCGCGCGATCGCGCGGCCCACGATCATCCCCAGAAGAAGGAGACCTCCGAGGACGAAACCCGCCACGATCGCCAAGGCGAGGCTTACGACCATAAGGCCGCCGACGACCAGCGCCATGAGCATCCAACCGAAGCGGGCGAGGGGGCGCCGACCCGAGGGCCCCGGAGCGGCGGAGGTGGAGATCAGAAGCATGGCCGGACGCATGGGTAGTCTCCGAGGACGGCGACGCCCCGGTAACGTTCAGGACCGCGGCGGACTCAGATGAACGGGAGCCCCCCAACGGCGGCCCCTGGCCTGCAATGTAGCAGAAGCGCTCCAGCGGCGCCAGAAACGGCGCCTCTCCGGCCGATCCCCGCCGCCGGTTTCCTATACATAGAGCCCCCCGAGGCCGAGCGTGAGGAAGGCTCCCATCACCTCGCCCATCAGGACGACCGCGACCGCCGGGAATAAGATGCCGGTGGCCGATTGGGTGGCGCGAATCGCCGCCGAGCGATAGGCCATCAGGCAGAACGCCGCCGGGATGATCAACCCCACGAGCAACCGAACGGCCAGGATCGGCAGGGTGCCACTCGCGCGGAGCGTGTCGAGAAAGCCCTCGGGGCCGAACGGGTCAGTCAAGCCGCCGAGCAGGAGGGAGTAAGCGATGGCGACCCCCCGGCCCAGGAGCGCCCCGCCGAAGGCCCAACAGGCTCCCCGCAGCCAGGCGAGGCTCAAGCCTGGAATGACGAGATACCAGTGACCGATCAGCATGGCCATGACGACCGAACCGAGCAGCAGGCTCGACGTGAGGACGCCGGCGGCCAGGCTGAGGGCGAGATCGAGGAGGCCGGGTCCGAACCCCTGAGGCGACTCCAGGCGGTGAAAATGCCGGGCGAGGAGCCAAACGGCCGCGGCGGCCATGGCGGCTTGAGCGGCCGTGGCCGCGGCTTGAAGGCCGCGTTGGACCGTTTCGCCCGGGGTGTTGAGGGCGACGAAATAAGCGAACCAGGCCAGGAGCGCGACGGCGCCGCTCCCTTGGGCGGCCAGGCGCGGGCCGCTCCCTTCGTCCGGCAGCATCCGGCCCGCCAGCAGGACCGTCGGCAGAAGACAAAAGAAGGCGATCGCGGCGATCGTTTTGCCGAAGCCGGGGCCCAGGGCCGAACGGGGAATGAAGCACTGAACGACCGCCATCCCCAGGGCGATCTCGCTCAGGGCCAGAAAGAGCACGACGCTCACCGGTTTCTGCTCTCGCCCCGGCCTTGCCTCTCGCCCCGACCGGGGAACCGCCTATCATGAAATCGGCCGCCGGCGATGAAAAGCCCTAATCCGCAGCGAGGCGGCGCCTCCCCGCCGGACCGATGCCGCGCCGACGCCGACGTCGGCCGGCTTGCCGAGCGGCCGCCGGCGCAACCCCTCGATCAGCGTGGGGTAGAGAGTTGAGCCGAGCGTCGGTGCCGAAGCTGGGCGAGGGGGAGGGAGCCCGCCACGGGGTCCTCGCGGAGATCAGCCCTCTGAGGCGGACGGATCAGCCTTCGTCCGGCTGACCGAAGAAGAAGGTGGGGCTGGAAGAAGAGGACGATGAGGCCGACTGGGGAACCCGGCCCGAGGGGCGGCGTGGGGGGGGCGTCGGGCCCGTCAACTCCTCGGCCGAGAAGCACTCGCCGGCGACGACCTTCTCGAGCAACCGGGCCATCTCGGGGTAAAGGGCGACCGTGGCTTCGAGGACCCAGAGGAGTTCGATAAGCTCGGTCGTGAACTGGCTGGTCCAGTGTTGGGGGCGGAGGTCGTCCAGCGGCGAGGACTTGCGCCCGGCGCCGCGCTTCATACGGTATTTCAGCCAGGACTGGACGACTTTGAGGCCGGAGACCTCGAAGGCGTAGACGGCTTCGGCGACGGGGGCGAACTCCCCCCGGCCGACGCGGAGCGTTCGCGTTTTGTTGTTGTAATCGAAATCCTCCGGATAGCCCTGGGGGTCGGCCGGGACGGCCTTGGCGCATCTGGCCTGGCCCCGCGGGAGGCGGCCCCGTCGCCGGCCCTTGGGGACAAACCGCTCGCCGAAGGTGTGCAGCCAGAGAAGGTTGGCGCCGAGGTCGCGCACCTTTTTGAACAGCGCGGGGTCCTTGGTCATCGGCACCCGCAATTGGCGGGTCTCCAGCTCCTCGTGGAAGCGCGCAGTGAACGCCGGCTGCGCCAGGACACCATAGAGGTAGGC
>CAYXAU010000021.1:0-44090 GCA_964463045.1 uncultured Candidatus Sumerlaeota bacterium
AAGACTGTGGATCTTGGGGTCGGGGGTTCGAATCCCCTCACCCACCCCAAACTTTTGCGATCTCGAAGCTATAGCACAGTCACGGATGCAGAGCCTGATTTCGGGTGTGGGATCCGCGGCGGGTGCGGCTTTCCTGTTGACAAAATGTCAGTGAGGCTTTAGGACTGAATCGATTTCCGAAGGCGGCCCGCGGCGCCGCGGGATCGGGCTTCGGAGGCCGGGGTTGACGTTACCACGATGGCCAGGATTCTCGCCCAACCTCTGCAAGCCCGCGCCGGCGAAATTCTCCGGGCCGCGCGCGAGGTGTTCCTTGCCGACGGTTGGGACTGCTTCAGCATCGAGCGCATCGCCGAGTTCGCCGAATGTTCCCGTCCGCTCGTCTATCGTCATTTCTCCTGCAAGGAGGAGATTCTGCTGGCGTTGGCGATCGAGAGCAAACGCCGGCGGGTCCGCTTTTACGAGCACGCGCTCATGTTTCGCGGTCGCCTGCGCGAAAAAATGCTCGCCATCGGCGAGGTCGAGACGTTCCTTCTGCCGCGGGATCTGCCGGTCGAGCTGATGGTCGCCTCGGCCCGGATGCGGGCCAAGACCAGCCGGCGACGCCAGGAGGAGCTCAAGGTCATGGACGTTCGGGCCATCTCGCTGGCGGCGAGCATCGTCCGGGAAGCCGTGGCCGTCGGGGATTTAACGTTACCCCCCCGCATGTGTCCCGAAGACCTTTTGTTCTTCATGTGGGCCGCCCGGTGGGGAGCTTCCAATCTCATGCGGTCGGACACGCCGCTGGCCCTGGCGGGGATCGTTCAGCCGGCTCGCTCGGTTGAGGTCTCGCTCGGTTTGATGCTCGACGGTTACGGCTGGCGTCCGCTGAGCGCCGAATGGGATTACAAGGTCACGCGCGAGCGGCTGCGGCGGGAAGCCTTTCCGCCGGAACTCGTTGAGCGTCTTTTGCGGGAGTGATCCGGCCCCTGCCGGATCGAAGTCAACCTGAAGCTCTGAAGGGAGGCCGTCAACATGCGGCGTGCGATGCGAATGGGTCTGGTGGCGCTGATCGCGGCGGCGACGGCGGCTCGGGCGACGGCCGGGGAGCCGGCGCATCACTTCTTCACGACCTCCGACGGCGTGAAGATTCATTACATGACCCTCGGCGAGGCGGGAAGTTGGGTCGTCCTGATTCACGGCTATACCGACACCGCCGAGCGGATGTGGTTCCGAACGGGGATCGCGGCGGCCCTCGCCGCCAACCACCGCGTCGTCGCCTTGGACAATCGAAACCATGGCCAGAGCGATCACCCCGAGCCCAACGGCGTCGGCCGCGCCGAGGACGTGATCGAATTGATGGACCACCTGAGCATCGCGCGGGCTCACATTCACGGTTACTCCATGGGGGGCGGCATCACCGGCCGCTTGCTGGCCTCGCATCCTGAACGGCTCATCACGGCCGGTTTTGGGGGCTCCGGCATAGCCGAAGACGACGACGAACTACGCGCCCGCGCCTCGGCGCTGGACCCCGCCATGCCCGCGCCCCAGGGCGCGGAGGCCGCCGCCTTTCAGCGCCTGCGGGAACGCGCTTCGGCCCGCCGCCCGGCGGCCGAAGGGGGGGACGGCCGCCCGGCGGGTCCTTTTGCCGGCCGGCCGAGGCTAGAGATCGATCTGACGAAAGTGACGGTCCCGGTGATCGCGATCAACGGCGAATTCGATCGACCCTACAGCAAGACCCATCGGATGTGGCGCGAGCTCAAGGATTTCACCAACGTCATCTTGCCCGGCCGCAATCACATGTCGGCCATCGCCGTGGGGGTGCCGATGGACCCGACCTACGTTGATAGCCTGGCGCGCTTCATCAACGGCCACGACGTGGACTAGCGCCGGCCCTCCTTCAACCGTCAGCGCCGCCGCCCCCCGCCCGGGCGCGCTCAGAGCGATCGGACCGTTCCGGCTCAATCGACGGGGCGGATTTTCCGAATGAACTCGGCGTAAATTCGGGTTGGCGGATCGTCGGCGGCGTACGGCTCCAGGTTGATGCGGAGCTGACAGGCGCGCCCGGGTTCGCCGGGGACCAGTTCGTGCAGCCGGAAGGCCACGATCCGCCCGTCCAGATCGATGGGGCGGTCCTCTGAAGGAATCTGAAGGCTCACGTGGGCATGATGGACTTCGGTCAGGAGGCGAAGATGCAGATCGGGCGGGAAAGCGGGCGCCAGCAGGTTGAGACCATCGGCGGAGACATCTTCGGTTGACGCCGCCAGGTCCCAGCGGCCGCCGCCGGGCCCGGCGAGGTCGATGTGGAGCGTCGCCTCGATCCGGACCTCAAGGCGCTCATGGCGTCGTCGGTCGGGCGTCTTCCTGGCTTCAAGCGGCTCCATCGGATGCTTTGGCGGCCCCGCCGGGCTCGTTCAGCTCAGATCGGCCGATAGTAAGTCGGCTCAAAGGCCCGGATATACTCCTGCATGCAGAAACTATCCGTCATGCCGGAGATGTAGTCGGTGATGACGGTTTCCAATCCATCGATTGCGATGCGACGTTGATACTTGACCGGAAGTTGCTCGGGCGTCGCCCGATAGAGTTCGAACAGACGTGTCACGAATCGCTCGGCCTTGGTCTGCATCCGGACGACGTGGGGGTGCCGATAGACGTTTTCATAAAGGAAATCGCGCAATTCGCTCTGGCGCGCCTCCATGGCCGGACTGAAGGCCGCCGCGGGTCCGGGCCGCGCGCGGATGCGAGCGACGCCGTCGAGGCCTTCCCCCTCGATCGTCAGGAGCGTCTGCCTCACCACGTCCTCGACCGCCAGGGACATCATCCGTCCCAGCGCCCGATATTTGGCGAACTTCGGGCGGACGTCGGCCGGCAATCCCGCGCGTTCCTCGCGCCAGATTGACCCGACCCAGCCGACCTGTTCCAGTTGAACCTCATCCACCAGTCCCATCTTGAGCGCGTCATCCAGATCGTGATGGTTATAAGCGATCACGTCGGCCAGGTTGCAGACTTGGGCCTCCAGGCTGGGGGAGAGGTCCGGCTCATAGTCGCCCGGCCCCGGCGCGTCGAAGTAGGTGGCGTGTTTGGCGATCCCCTCGCGGACCTCCCAGGTCAGGTTGAGCCCCGGAATTTCGTGATGCCGCTCTTCCAGGGTTTCGACGACGCGCAGGCTCTGGCGGTTGTGCTCGAAGCCGCCGCGATCGGCGAGCAGCTTGCGCAGGGCCGCCTCGCCGGAGTGACCGAACGGCGTGTGGCCCAGGTCGTGAGCCAGCGCGATCGCCTCGGTGAGGTCCTGATTGAGACCGAGTCGGCGGGCGACCGTCCGGGCAATCTGCGAGACTTCGAGCGTGTGCGTCAGCCGCGTCCGGTAATAGTCGCCTTCGTGGATGACATAGACCTGCGTTTTGTATTCCAGCTTCCTGAACGCGGCGCAATGAATGATCCGGTCCCGATCGCGCTGGAATTCCGTTCGCGTCGGGTCGGGCTTGATCGGGTATCGTCGGCCGCGCGTGGCCGCGCTCCGCGTGGCGTAGGCCGCCAGCGTGACCTCATCCGAGCACAGAGGCAGGGGAGCCGTCTCAGCTGCGAACGTCGGGACCCGCCTCCTCCCATCGGCCGTGGGCCGATCGTCGGCGTCGCGTGGCGATCCCCCCGGCGAGTTCGTCACGGCTGGCCCGGAACGAAAATCTGCTGCCCGGCCAACACGACGCGTCCTTCGGGGATCCGATTGGCCCGCCGAAGCGCCTCCAGGGGAACGTTGTGCTGGCGGGCGATTTCTTCGAGCGTCTCTCCCTCCCGGATGGCGTGATAGAAGCCGCGGGTCGGCTGTTGTTCGCTCGTGAGCCCGGCGGCTTCCTCCCCGGGCATCTCGCCGGAACGCGTGACGCGCGTCAGCATGGCTCGTTCCCGACCGGACGCCCCGACCGGACCCGAGGCCTCTCCCTCGCCGCTTCGGCCCGCCACCCGGCTGCGTCCCAGGGCGTCGATCTGGCCGCGCAGCTCATGGAGCGCCCGGCTGGATTCTTCTATCGTCCCCTCCAACGTCAACATGCGTTGTTCCAAGGCCTTCAGACGATTGTCCTGACCCCGGATGGGGGACCGGGGGTCGTTCATCTGCCGTTCGAGGTTAGAGACCGAGACCGTGAGGTCCTCGATCTGCCGCGTGACCGCCTTGGACTCCTCCCCCAGTCGCTCGACGGCGCGCTGGTGGGCGACGAACGCCGGGTTCTTCGCCACCTCCGGCCCACATGCGGCGAGGAGGGCCCCGCAGAAAGTCGCCCCCAACGCCCACCCGCCCCATCCGCTGATCGCCTGGCTACCTCCGCCCATCTCGTCTTAACCTCCCATGGTCGGGCTCGGGCCGAGCTCCTGTCGGCGGTCGCTTCCCCTGCCTCCACGAGAGCCGACGGCGCGCCGCCTGACCACGTCGCGGCCGGCCCATGCCCGGCTTCGGCGATCCCACGCCCCCACCATCTGAGGCTCTGACGAGGTAGGGACCTGCCGCCGCTCGTCGCCCGAACTATCCGTTCCGAGGGTCGGCTTTGTCAAGGCCGGGCGGAGTATCGGCCCGGGCCTCCGAGGCCCGGGGGGTTCGCAGAGCCCGGCGCAGAGCGGCTCCGGCGCCGTTGCCCGGTCCCCTCGGGTTGGTAGAATGGCCCCCCCCTCGGCCGGGCCCTGAGGCCGCGAGGAAGGCCGGGGAGCCTCGGATCGTCGCGAAACCGCTTTGCCCGGAATGAAGTGCGAGCCCGGCCTGGCGCTCGGTCTCGGCCTGACGGCCCAGGCCACGCTCATGTTTGAGATTCTGCTGACGCGGATTTTCAGCGTCACGCTTTGGTACCACTTCGCCTTTGTCGCCATCTCCATCGCGCTCTTCGGCATGAGCGCCGGAGCGATGGCGGTTCACCTCTGGCCGCGCCTTTTTTCGATCGAGCGGACGCGAATTCACCTTGCGATCGCCGCCTTGGCCTTCGCCGCCGCCATCCCCCTGAGCGTCTTTCTCCATCTGCGGCTTCAATTCGACCCGTTAAGCTCGGCCTGGACCGATCTTCGCGCTCAATTCCTGACCTACGCGATCATGGCACTTCCTTTTATCTTCGGCGGCATCGCCACCTGCCTGGCGCTCACGCGTTTTCCCGAACGTGTCGGCGTCCTCTATGGAGCCGATCTTACCGGGGCGGCGCTCGGCTGCGCCGGCGTCGTCGGGTTGCTCGAATTCTGTCAGGATGGCCCGACGGCCATCCTTGTGGCGGGGGCCGTCGCCTCTCTGGGCGCGCTGGCCTTCGCGGGCGGGGCGCGTCGGCCGGGCCTCCTGAGCTTCTGCGCCGCGGGGGCCTTCTTCCTGACCGGCCTGGCCGGCGTCGGCGTGGCTCAGGCGCGCGCCGGGCGCCCTCCCCTCCGGCTCCTCTGGACGAAGGGGGAACGACGGTCGCCTCCGATTTATGAGCGGTGGAACGCGCAATCCCGCATCGAAGTCATCGGCGAGCCCGATCGAGCGATCCCGCCTCAAGGGTGGGGCTTGAGCCTGCGGCGGCCCGGATCGGCCCGAGTCCCTCAGCTCAATCTCGTCATCGACGCTTGCGCCGGGACGTATCTGACCCGATTTGACGGCGACCTTCAGCCGATTGCGTTCCTCAAGGACGATATTACCAACCTGGCCCATCATCTCCGTCCCGAGGCCGACGTGGCCGTCATCGGGGCCGGCGGCGGGCGCGATATCTTGGCGGCGCTCGTCTTCGGCCAGCGGGCCGTCACCGGCGTCGAGATCAACGGATTGATTCTCAAGGCGCTCCGCGGGCCGTTCGCCGAGTTCACCGGCTGGCTCGCTGATCACCCGCGCGTGCGTCTCGTCCACGACGAGGCCCGCAGCTTCCTGACGCGCTCGCCGGACCGTTTCGACATCATTCAGGCTTCGTTGATCGATACTTGGGCGGCCACGCAGGCCGGGGCCTTCGTCTTGAGCGAGAACTCGCTCTACACGCTCGAGGCGTGGGACGTTTTTCTCGACCGGCTCAGGCCGCGGGGCCTCCTGAGCATGACCCGCTGGCACCTTCACGATGAAATGCCGGGCGAAATCTATCGCCTGGCGGCACTGGCGGCCCAGAGCCTCGCCCGCCGCGGCGTCGAGCAGCCGGGCCGACATCTCCTCGTCGCTCGCCTCATGCAACGGCCCTCGACGGACCCGCCTCCTCACGGGCTGGCCACCTTGTTGGTCAGCCCCTCTCCGCTCTCCGAGGTTGACGTGGCTGAAGCCGAGCGCATCTGCGACGCCCTCGGTTTTGATCTCGTCTATTCTCCGCGCGCCGCCGCCGATCCGACCCTCGCCGCCCTGGCCGGACCGGCGGCCGTGCGTCAGGCCATGATCGATCAATTGCCCGTCGACGTGAGCCCCCCGACCGACGACCGGCCCTTCTTCTTCCACATGATGCGGCCCAGGGACCTGCTTCAACGGGGCGTGCGGGCGGAGCGTTACTACGTAACCGATATCAACCTGCGCGCGGCCTCCGTCCTGGCGGGGCTCTTCCTCGTCGTCCTGGCGCTGACGGTCCTTTGTCTGATCCTCCCGGCGATGCCTTTCGGCGGGCGCGCCTCCCGCGCTCCCGATGCCGCCGGGCGCTTCCCCTGGGCTTGGTCGGTTTTCTTCGCCTCGATCGGCCTGGGGTTCATGCTCGTTGAGATCGCCATGATGCAACGGCTTATGGTCTTTCTCGGCCGACCGACTTACAGCCTATCGGTCGTCCTCTTTGCGTTGCTTCTGAGCGGCGGCGTCGGCAGCTTCTGGATCCAGCGCCGCCTCCCTCAGTCCCGGCCGTCTCGGTGGGCGATCATCGTGGCCATCCCGGTCGTCCTGGGCGTCGCCGGAGTGTTGGTCCCCGTGGTCCTGCCGTTGTTCCGCGGGGGGGCCGATTCGACTCGTGTTTTGGCCTCCCTGGCGGCTCTGGTCCCGATGGGCCTCGTCATGGGGACCGCTTTCCCGCTAGGGCTCGGCTTGGCCGAGCGGCATCCGCGCGCGATGTTGGCCTGGTTCTGGGGGATCAATGGCGCCACGTCGGTCCTGGCCTCCGTGGCGGCGGCCATGATCTCGCTCTGGGCGGGGATCGGCGCTTCCTTCTGGTCGGGAGTGTTCTGTTATAGTGTGGCCTGCGTGGCGTTGGCGCGCGCCTCGCGGGTCGATTGAAGCGACAAGGTTGGCCGAAGAACCGCCGACGGGGCCCCCTTCGCTCCCGGGTTGATTGCCATTGATGTCGCCTGACAGGCCGGCCCCAGTCCACGAAGCCTCGGCGCGCGGGCCCGCCTGGCTTCCGAACAATCCGTTCCTCCGGCGCCTGACGCTGCTATTGATGGATGGGGTGCTCCTGGCGGCGGGGCTCGCCGTCAACTTTCTCATCTGGCTCAACATTCGAGAGGGGCGCGTCTCCCCGGAATACGCCCGTCAGTTCGTTCTGGTGGCGCCGGGGATCGTGGGGCTCAAACTGGCCTTGTTCGCCGGTTTTGGCCTCTATCGCACGATCGCCCGCCACGCCGGCCGGAGCGAACTCATCCTGATCGCCCTGGCCGACACGATCGTCGCCGCCCTCGTCCTCATTTTCGACGTCCTCACGCCCTTTATCCGTTCCTTCGGGCCGTTTCCCCTGCATCCCAGCGGGGATCATCTCTTGCGTGTCCCGCTGGGCATCGTCTTCAACGACTGGATGCTGACGTTGATCGTCATCCCCGGCGTCCGTTTCCTGCGTCGCGAGATCGAATTCGGCCTCACGCGGCCGCGCGGGGGGCTCGGTCGTCGGGTCCTGATCGTCGGCGCCGGCGACGCCGGCGAGCAAGTCGCCCGAGACCTGGAGCGTGCCACCGGCGGCGCCTTCCGTCCGGTGGCTTTTGTGGACCCGGACGCCCGCCTCACCGGACTGCGCATCCATGGGCTGCCGGTGGCCGGGACGTTGGAGGACCTGCCGTCGGCCATCGCGGCGCATTCGCCGGATGAGCTGGTGATCGCGCTTCCCATGCCGTCGCCGCGCGTCCTGAGCGCCATCGTCGCGCACTGCCGCTCAGCTCGGCTCGGCATCAAGATCGTCCCCCCCCTTTCTTCAGTGATGACCGGCGGCGTGGAGATCAGCACGTTGCGTCCGATTGAAATCGAGGACTTGCTGGGCCGTGAACCCGTCCACCTGGCCTCGCCCGACGGGAGCGACTATCTCAAGGGAAAACGCGTGCTGGTGACGGGCGCCGGCGGCTCGATCGGGCTGGAACTGTGCCGTCAGGCGATCGCCGGCGGCGCCGGCATGATCATCCTCCTGGGGCGAGGGGAGAACAGTCTCTTTGAGGCCTTGCTGGAGTTGCGCCCGGCGGCGACCGCCGGCCAAGTGGACCTGAGAGCCGTCGTCGCCGATGCCCGCGACCGGCCCGCCGTCGAGGCGATCTTCCAAACCTTCCGGCCCGAGATCGTCTTTCACGCCGCGGCCCACAAGCACGTGCATTTCATGGAGGTCCAGCCGTGCGAGGCCGTCAAAAACAACGTCGGCGCGACCCTCGTCGTGGCCGAGGCCGCCGTCGCCGCCGGGGCCGAGCGTTTCATCCTCATCTCGACTGACAAGGCCGTTCGCCCCACCGGCTTTATGGGGGCGACCAAGCGCTGCGCCGAGGTCCTCGTCCGTTCCCTCGGGACGACCGCGCCCGTCCGATTCATGTCCGTCCGGTTCGGCAACGTGCTCGGCAGCCGCGGCTCCGTCATCCCGACCTTCCGTCGTCAGATCGCCCAGGGGGGACCGGTCACCGTGACTCACCCCGAGGCGACCCGCTATTTCATGACGCTGACCGAAGCCGTCAGCCTGGTCATCCAGGCCGGCGCGCGCGGGCAGGGGGGGGAGCTGTTTGTGCTGGACATGGGCTCGCCCGTCCGCATCGCCGACCTGGCCCGCAATCTCATCACCCTGTCGGGCCTGGAGCCGGAGATTGACGTCCCCCTCGTCTACACGGGGCTGCGGCCCGGCGAAAAACTCACCGAAGAGCTCCTCGCTGCCGACGAGGCGAAATCCGTCATCGAAGGGGGGAAAATTTTCGTCGCCCGCGATGAGGCCCGGCCTTGGCCTGAACTGCGTCCTCGGCTGATCGAACTCCTGGAGGCCGCCGCGCGAAACGACGCCGTTGAGGTGGGGCGTCTTCTCAAAGCGCTTACCCCGGAATTTGAGGCGGGCCCGGCCGTCGGGCACTCCTCCTCAAGGCTCGGCGGCGAAGAGTCCGATGAGACGCGTTAGACGACCGGCCTGACCGACATATTCGGCCGCGGGTTTCTTCTGGAACCGCGCCCATTTAGGCTCCAGGTGCTTGAGCGCGTTCCACAGATCGCGGATGAAGAGCCGGAGGAAGTAAGCGCGCCGCGCGCGTTCCCAGTGACGCCGGAACTCAGGAGGGGCGGTCCCGAAATATCCCCGCAGGAGCGCCGAAGCCTGAGTCTCCCACCCGAGGAGCGTCGCCTCCGCCTGCCCCGTTTGTTGTTCCAGCGCCGATGGGTGCAGGGAGACGATCATTCGGGCCAGGTCCAGAGGGAAATCCAGGAAGCGCGCGCGGTCCAGATCGATCAAACAGAGGGACCCATCGGGCCGGATCAGAAAATTGTTCGGGTGGGCGTCGGCCGAGACGAAATGGAACGCTCCTTCCAAAGGGTTGAGGCCCTCCAGCCGGCGGCCGAACCATCCGAGAACATCGGGCAGCGGGCCGAGCCCGAGGCGAACGAGCCGAGGGGCCACGAAGGCTAACTCGCGTTCCACCTCAAGCTGGAAGATCGCTTCGGCGTAGGAC
The DNA here is from genome assembly GCA_964463045.1 of uncultured Candidatus Sumerlaeota bacterium. Classification (GTDB taxonomy): domain Bacteria; phylum Sumerlaeota; class Sumerlaeia; order MVZB01; family JAJFLK01; genus CAYXAU01. Next base: position 9,763 of record CAYXAU010000021.1, read on the forward strand.
CCGTCGGCCGGGTCGTGGCAGTCGCCCCAACGCGTCGAGCGCACTTGATGCAGCCCGGCCAGGAACGCCGCTAGGCGACCCTCATCCTCGGAAGTCATCGGCGAGCGGGGCGCCTCGCCTGGCACGCGCGGCATGACGAGACAGCAGAGGCCGTAGCGTCGGCGGGTTTCACCGGAGGCATCGAGAAACTCGACGACGGGTGAGCCCAGACCGGCTTCGGCGAGCCGTCGGGCCGCCGCGGCGAAGTTGAGCGCGTAGTGGGCCTGTCCGGCCCGATAGAACTTCCACACGCGGCGTCCGTCGGCGAGGACCCTCCGATTCTTCTTCCGCCCGATGAGGCGAGTCTCCGGCGGCGGCTGCAGCCCGATCAGGGCCAACCTTTCGCGCCCGTAGGATTCGATGGCCCGCGACAGCGCCGCCTCGCGCTTCTGACGCCGACGCGCCTCGACGACCCGCCGCAGTCGGTCTATGAAGATCATCCGGCGAGATTGAATACGGGTCGATTGCCCCCCGCCCGGGGAAGAACTTCCCGACCAATCTACCACGGGTTCGCGTCGGCTTGGGAGTCCATAAGTTGAGTAGTGACAACATTCTCAAGCCTGTGGGGGATTGGGATAAGCGATCCTTCGGCGGCCATCTTGCGGCCCCGCGGGCAGGCCGATCATGAATAGGTCTTGCTGAGGCGCCCCGTTTTGAGCTAATAAAGTGTAGCCTAGGCTACATGATGGAGTGATGGTTCCAAATGATTCCTCTCAAGCATGAGCACTCCGGCCCGCACGTGGACCTCTCCCGCTCTCCCTCAGCGCCTCCTCCGCCGGGCTCTCTTGCAAGACGCCCGCTTCGACCCGAGCCCGTTTCTCGCCGGCCTTGGGCGCCGGCGCTGATCCTTGCCCTGGGCGCCGCCGGCTTTCAAGTCTTCGCCCACATTGTTCCTCCCGAAACCTATCATCCGATGGCCGCCAGCTATCGTCGGCTGACGTTCATTCTGAACTTGAACCCCATCGTCTGGTCGCAAGTCCGGTCGGACGCCGAAGTCATCGCCGAGCACCTGGCCGAGGTCGATCCGGAAGCTTCCGGGGAGTACCTCAGGTCCGTGAGCGCGCTGCTCGAAACCATGGCGTCGCGGCCGGATGGGTCAGGTGAGACCCCCACGCCCGCCGAGAGACAGGAGACGGCCCGCCGGGTTTTCGCTCTCTCCACCTCGTCCGTCGCCCGCGCGATCGTCGTCTATCTGAGGGCCGTCGATCCTTCGATCCGGGATTACTCCGGCGCCTCCCGATCGTTTCTTGTCGCCCGGCAGCTTTGGAAGAGCTTCGAGCACGAAATCAAATGGACGGACCGGGAGGCCTTCGTTCGGCTCGGTCGGCGTTGGCTGGAGCTCTCCGGGGCGCTGGGCGGCGCGGCCGTTCCCGACGGTCTCGACGCAGAGGAGCTTCGGTCGGCCCTCTCCGAGATCATCGCCTACGTCGAGGAGACTTACGGAGCGGAGTTTCGCCCGGCCGAGGCCCGGCCGCTCGGGCCGTGGCCGTCGCGCAGCCCCACCTATGACGCCCAGGCCATGGCGCGCCCCTGGCTTCCCCCGGAGAGCGAGCTGAACAAGCAGCTTCCGCGGCCGCGACAGATTCTGAACATGGCCGCGCGGGGGGTCGATGAGTCCGAGACGGCCCTCATCGCTCTCGGCGACATGGCCTTTGACAGTCCTTATATCTTCGGCGAGCCGGCCCGCGGCCTGGGCGTAAGCTGCAACACGTGCCACAACAAGGGCGTCACCAACCCGAAGCTCTTCATCCCCGGCCTTTCCTCGGTGGCCGGCGGCATCGACGTAAGCAACGCTTTCTTCGCTCCGCACGCCAACAACGGCCTCTACGATCCTCTGGACGTGCCGGATTTGAGGGGCATCCGTTTCACGGCCCCCTACGGCCGCAACGGGCGGTTCGCCTCGCTGCGCGAATTCACGCGCAACGTGATCGTCAATGAGTTCAAGGGGCCGGAACCCGATCCGGTTGTCCTTGACGCGATGGTGGCCTACATGAACGAGTTCGATTTGCTGCCTAATCCGCTCCTGGCGCCCGACGGTCGGTTGCGACCGGAAGCGCCGGAAGCGGCCCGTCGGGGAGAAGCCCTTTTCAATCGTCCGTTCGAGGCCATGGGCGGGCGGAGCTGCGCCGCCTGCCACGTCCCGTCGGATCACTTTCTGGATCGGCGGCGGCACGACATCGGCAGCGTCCCCGGGGCCACGCCGCACGCGCGAGACGGCGCCCTCGACACGCCGACGCTGCTCAGTTCCCTTTACACGGCCCCTTACTTCCACGATGGGAGCCTCCCGACGCTTGAGGCCGTCGTTCGTTGGTTTGACGGTCGCTTCGGTCTCGGTCTCCGGGAGCGGGAGATCGCCGATCTGACGGCTTACCTTGAGGCCGTCGGCGGCGGCGTCGAGGCTTACGAGGAGACGCTCCACACCCTCGAGGCCGAGCTCGAGGAGTTCAGCTTCTTCCTCTCATCTTATGAGTTTCTCAAGGGGATCGAGAAGCCCGGCATCATCAGCGCGCTCTTCCTGACGGTGGCGACGGAAATTCACGCGCACAAATGGGACGTTCAGGACGAGGCTCGCTTGCCCGACCTGGACCGGTTGGCCGAGTTGATGGAAGACGCGTATCTGGCCGAAGAGCGGGGGGACCGGGAGGCGGCGGATCGACTCGTGGAGGAATACCGGACCTTTTACGCCGCCCGGGCCGAGTGGCTCAAATGATGCCGATCGAACGTCGCAAGAGGTCTCTTCGAATGAACCTTCGCCGTCTGCGGGTCGCGACGACGCTTCTGGCGGCTTTTCCGTGGGCCGCGCCGGGCCGCGCGGCCCACGCGGCCGACCCGCCGGAGTTCAAAATTGTCTTCATCGCCTACGAGAACCCCGATCAACTGGTCGAGGACGTTCGGCCGGTCGTCGCCTACCTGGAGCGGCGGTTGGGCCTTCGCGTCAAACACTTCGTGGCGAGCGATTACGCCGCCATCGTCGAAGCCATGCGCGGCGGTTCGGCTGACGCCGGCTTCATGGGCCCCCTCCAGTACGTGATGGCGCACCGGCAGGCGGGCGCGGTCCCCATCCTCGGCGAGCTCTATCGGGGCAAAGCGACTTACGTCTCGCGCATCTTTGTTCGCAAGGACAGCGGGCTTAAGCGGCTGGAGGATTTGCGGGGCCGGTCGGTCGCCTTCGTCGATCCGCTTTCTTCCTCCGGCTTTATGTATCCCCTCGACATTTTCAGGCGGGCCGGGCTGATCCCGGGGCCGCCCGAAGCCTTTTTCAAGAAAGTCTATTTCGCCGGCGGGGATGAACAGGCGATCCGAGCCGTCTTCAACGGCTTCGTTGACGCCGCGGGTATCGGTCAGTACGCCCTCGGTCTCCTGCGGCCTGAGGAGCGCGACGAGGTGACGCACATCGCCGAGTCGCGCCTCATCCCCTCTCATTGCGTCGTCGTGCGCAAGGGGCTGGACCCCGGCCTCGTCGAGCGCTTCAAACAGGCGCTTCTGGACCTGAACGCGCCCGACCACCCCGACCGTGACCTGCTCCAACGCCTCTATGGGGTCGAAGGCTACGTCCCCGTGACGCCGGAGACTTATGAGGAAGTCGAGGCCCTCGCGCGAGAATATGGATTCCTCCCCTGAGCCGGCGGCGGCGGTCGTCGAGCTCGCCGGCGTTCACGTCGTTTTCGGTCGCCTCTGCGCCTTGGACATCGAATGCCTGGAGCTGCGGGCCGCCGAACGTGTCTTCGTGCTGGGCCGCAGCGGGTCCGGCAAGACGACGCTCTCGCGTCTGATCAAGGGGCGCCTCCGGCCTTCGACCGGCCGCGTGCGCGTTCTCGGCGAGGACCCCATGGCGCCGCAGTCGGTCTCACCCCGAGGGTTTCGTCGGCGCGTTTCGATGATTGATCAGGAATTTCACCTCGTCCCGCGGTTGACCGTCGCCGACAACGTGCTGGCCGGTTGCCTGGGTCGCGTGTCCTCGGCGCGGAGCTTCTTCGGCTGGTACCCGATGGCCGAGCTGATGAAGGCCGAGGCGATCCTGCGCGAAGTCGAGTTGGAAGGGCTTGTCGATCGCCGGGTGGAATCCTTAAGCGGCGGCCAGCGTCAGCGCGCGGCCATCGCGCGGGCGCTGATGCAGGAAGCCGAGGTCATCCTGGCCGACGAGCCCGTCTCGGCGCTGGACCCGGAGTTGGCCGAGGACGCGCTCCAATTGCTTGTGGACTGCGTTCGACGGCGCGGCGTGACGCTTGTGGTCAATCTGCACCAGCCGGCCCTGGCCCGCCGCTTCGCCAGCCGGATCATTGGCCTCTCCCAAGGCAAAATCGTCTATGACGGCCCGCCGGAAGGCTTCACCCGTGAGGCCGCCGATTTCCTTTACGCCGGGCCCGATCGCCCCGGCCGGGTCGTGCCGATCGGTCAGCCGGGCCAGGCCAAGCTCGAAGGGGCTTGATCCTTCCCGGGCCTGATGCGCGGATCGGCGCGGGCCCCGATCCTTCCGTGAGGTGATCTTGGCATGACGACTCTTCGGGGCATCTGGGGTCGGCGAACCCTGATCGGAACGGCCCTCGGCGGCGGCCTGGCCGGTTTGATCGCCTATTCGCTCGTCCGGTCGGAATTCAGTCTGGCCGCCTTGGCGCGTTCCGGTCCCCGCTTCGCCGAGTTCTTCTCTCGTCTGATTCCACCCAACTGGAGCGTCACGGGCCTGGTCGTCGAATCGACGGTCGAGACGCTCATGATCGCCTTCGCCGGGACGGCTCTGGCGGTGATCCTGTCGCTCCCGCTGGGGTTCCTGGCGGCGTCCAATGTCGTCCCCGGATGGCTCGCGCATTCGGTCAAGTGGGGGCTCGGCCTGATACGGTCGGTCCCGCTGATTGTGGTGGCCCTCGTGTTCGTCACGGCCGTCGGCTTGGGCCCCCTGCCGGGGATGCTCGCGATCGCGTTTCATTCGATCGGGATGCTGGCGAAATTCTACGCCGAGGAATTCGAGACGGCCGACGCCGGCATCCTGGACGCCGTCGGCGGCACGGGGGCGACGTGGCTGCAGACGATTCGCTTCGGCTTGTTTCCTCAGTGCGTCCCTCAGGTGGTGGCCTTTACCGTTTATCGGTTCGAGATGAACTTCCGGGACGCGGCGATTCTCGGTCTGGTCGGGGCCGGCGGCATCGGTTACTACATTCAGCTTTACGTGCGCGGTTTCCAGTATGAGAAGGTCGCCGTCCTGCTCCTCGTCATCGTGCTCGTCGTGACGCTCCTGGATCAGCTCACTTTTTGGGTGCGCCGCTGGGTCCGCTGAGGCGATCGGGTCGCCGTCGCAAAACCGGCGGCTCTCCGTTAGGATTGCCTCCGGAGGCGCGGCATGGGGACGCTGATTCTGGTTCGGCACGGCCAGGGAGGGACCCTCGGGGGCGATTACGATCGCCTTTCCCCGTTAGGGGAGGAGCAGGCCCGTCGCCTTGGGGCCTACTGGTCGGCCTGGGGCGCGAGCTTCGACGCCGTCTATACCGGTTCGTTGCGGCGTCAGCGTGCCACGGCCGAGAAGGTCGCCGAGGTCCTGCTCGAACGGGGCGGTGCCTGGCCGGAGCCTCGTCGGCTGCCGGCCCTCGACGAGTACGACGCCGACGGGATTCTACGGGCGCTCCTGCCGGAGGCCGCCCGGCGCGACGAGCGCGTCGCCGGCCTGGAGGCGCAATACCAGGCTCAGGCCGTGGGCCCGGAACGGAACCGTCGGTTTCAGCGTCTGTTCGAGGCCGTGATGGCAGAGTGGGTCAAGGGGACGCTCGAGACCGACGGCTTCGAATCCTTCCGAGCCTTCCAGGCCCGCGTGCGCCAGGCGTTGGATTCCATTCTACGGGCTCAGGCGGGGGGCCGGCGCGTGGTCGTCTTCACCTCCGGCGGGCCGATCGGCGTGATGGTTCAGACCGCCCTCGCGGCGCCGGACATGAAGGCCGTCGAGATCAATTGGCGCGTCCGCAATTGCTCGCTGACCGAGTTCGTCTTCACGCCCGGCCGGCTCACGCTCGAATCCTTTAACGCCCTGCCCCATCTGCCGGACCCCGCGCTCTGGACTTTTCGATGATCCCCAAGGCCACCGAACGCTCCGCCCCGATCCTCGACGCCACCGCCCCCGTCCGCAAGGGCGAGCACTTGCCGGTCGATCGTCTGGCCCGCTATCTGGCGGCCCATCGCCCGGAGTGGAAGGCTCCCCTGGCCGTGGAGCAGTTCCCCGGCGGCCATTCCAATCTCACCTACCTGCTCCGCGTCGGGGATAACGAACTCGTGCTCCGGCGGCCCCCGTTCGGCAATCAGGTGCGCTCGGCTCACGACATGGGGAGGGAATTCCGCGTGCTTTCTCGCCTCAGCGGGGTTTACGAGCTGGCCCCCACGCCCTACCTTTATTGCGAGGACGAATCCGTCATCGGGGCCCCTTTCTATCTGATGGAGCGCCGCCGCGGCGTCGTGCTCCGCGGGACGGTCCCCGACGGCCTCGAATTCCGCCCCTCGACGGCCCGTCGGCTCGCCCGGGCCTTCGTCGCGAATTTCGCCCGCCTCCACGCTCTGGATTACGCCGCCGCCGGCCTCGGCGATCTGGGTCGGCCGGACGGCTACGTCGAGCGCCAACTGAAAGGTTGGAGCGAACGGTACGCTCGAGCGCGAACGCACGATTGGCCGGAGATCGATCGGGTCATCGCCTGGCTCCTCGACCAGCGGCCGCCTCCGTCCGGCGCCGCCCTGATCCACAACGACTACAAGTACGACAACATTCTGCTCGATCCGCACGACCTGACGCGGCTGCGCGCCGTCTTCGACTGGGAGATGAGCACGCTCGGCGATCCGCTGATGGACCTCGGGACGACGCTGGCCTATTGGGTCGAGGCCGGGGACGCCGAGCGTTTGGCCCTCCGCGGCGGCGGCCCGACGACCCTGCCGGGCAACCCCACCCGGCGGGAACTCGTCGCTCTCTATGGAGAGCTCTCGGGTCGCGACGTCTCCGCTTTTCCGTTCTACTACGTTTTTGGCTTGTTCAAGAACGCCGTCATCGGCCAGCAGATATACTACCGCTACGCCCGGGGCTTCACGCGCGACGAGCGTTTCGCGCGGATGCACCTGAGCGTCGAGCTGGCCGGCCGAATGGCCGCCCGCGCGATCGAGACCGCGGAATTCTAAGGCCGCCGCGCCGGAGCCGAGCCCGGCCGTCCTACGCGCGGCCGGTGAATCAGCCGCTCGTGGCCGCGACGCAATAAACGCGCGACTCTCCCCGCAAAAATATCTCCTCGCCGACGATGGCGGGCGAGGCGTCGATCGGGCTGTCGAGCTTGTTCGTGGCCAGCACCTCAAGCCGCCGGCCGTGCTTGAGGACAAGCGTCGTTCCCGCCCGGTCAACGAGGTAAACGCGGCCGGCGGCTCCCACCGGCGAAGCGTAAAAGTCCCGGACGCCCGGCAGCCGCTCCCGGTCGATCACCGGCTGGCCGGTGGCGATGTCCATGACGGTCAAAACGGCGTTGTTCGTGTCCAGGAAATAGAGCAAATCCTCGTAGAGCAACGGCGACGGAACATACGGGGTGCCGCGATCATGCTTCCAGAGGACTTTGTCGGTGCCCGTGAGATCGCCGCGCGCGTCCAGCGGAATCGCGAAAAGCGCCTTGCCCCGGAAGCCGCTCATGGCGAAGGCCACGCCGCCGGCGGCCACCGGCGAGGGGATCGCGTTGGCCGTCTGGCCGCCGTTCTCCCAGAGGAGTTCGCCCGTGGCCAGATCGTAGGCGCGCGTCCGGCGCGTGGCGTTGGTCACGATCACCGGCCGGCCGTTGTGCGGCACGACCAGCGGCGTCGCCCAGGCCGTCCCTTCGTCGCGATCGACTTTCCAGACCGTCTCGCCGGTCAGGGCGCTCAAGGCCGTGATGAAAGAACCCCCTTCATGGTCCCACTGGACGATCAATTTGTCCCCGTAGAGCGTCGGGGACGTCCCTTCGCCGAACCCATTGCGCGTGCGCATGTCCCCCAGGTCGCGTTCCCACTTGAGATCGCCCTCAAGGTCGTAGGAATAAACTCCTCTGGAGCCGAAAAACGCAAAGAGGCGCTGCCCATCGGTCGTCGGCGACCCCGAGGCGAAGCCGTGCGTCGGCTGATGCCCTTCGTGCGGGACCTGCTCGGTGGCGACGCGCTCCCACCGGACGCGGCCCGTGGCTTTGTCCAGGCTGATCACCATGAATCGGTAATAACGATCCGGGGCGGGGACGCTGCGGCCCGGAAGACCCGTCGGGCCCGCTTGAGCTGATCGTTCCGCGGGTCGATCGGTCGGGACCGCCGTGACGACGAAGACCTGATCGCCCCAGACGATGGGCGAAGCGCTCCCGCGGCCCGGAATGTCCGTCTTCCACCTGATGTTCGTCGATTCATCCCATTGGATGGGGGGATTCCCCTGCGGCGCGACCCCATTGGCCCACGGCCCCCGCCACTGGTGCCATTGGTCGAGATAGCCGGCGGGGAAATCGTCGGCTCCGGCGACGGCCGGGCCGAACGCAAGCCCGAAGGCGACAGCCAGTAACTTTCTCATGTTCAGAACCCTCTCGCGGCGATGTCGTACCTTGTTTCAACAAGGGACCCCTTCATTGTGAGGTCTTCGCGCCGGGGCGCGCAAGCGGATTTGGGCGCCCGCGGGCCCCCCTGCGCCGGCGCCATCGCTCTTCTGTGGATGGTAGCCGTTCCGGGTTGAAAACCGCTGCGAGGGACCGTTCAATGGGCCCGGCCCGCGTTGATAGGATTTCTTGGTCCCATGCGTCTCCGCGCCCATCAGTGGATGATCGTCCTCCTGGTCGTGGGGGCGATTCTGGGGGTCCTCGTCGGGCTATGGGTGCCGCCCGAGCGTTTCAACGTCGGCTTCCTCGGGGATATCTTCCTGAGCAGCCTCAAGATGCTCGTCGTCCCCCTTGTGATGACGACGATCATCGCCGCCGTCGGCGGGATGGGGGATTTCCGACGGCTGGGTCGCCTCGGCGGCTACACGTTCGGCTATTACTTCCTGACGACCGGGCTCTCGTGCCTGCTCGGAATTTTCCTGGTGACCACGATTCAACCCGGCCAGGGCGTCGCCCCGTCCTCCGAAATCGTCGAGCTCGTTCACGAGCGCGAGGCCGGGGTCTGGCCCTTCGTCCGGGACCTCCTCCTTCGGATGGTCTCCCCCAACCTGGCCGGCTCCATCGTCGAAATGGATATCCTGGCCGTGATCGTTTTCTCCATCATCTTCGGGGCCGTCCTGGGGACGATGGGGCCGCGCGGCAAACCCCTGATTGACCTGACCGACGCCCTGGCCGAGGCCATCCTCAAATTCGTTCAGTTCATTCTCTGGTTCGCCCCGGTCGGCGTCTTCGCCCTGATCGCGGCCCGGCTTCAGGAGACCGGCGGCGGCGAAGGTCTCCGGCAACTGCTGACCTCGGTCGGGAAGTACTCGCTCACGGTGATCGGCGGGGTCGTGTTCCACGGCGTCGTGGTGCTCCCCTTGCTGCTGGCGCTGCTGGCGCGGCGGAATCCCTGGTGGTTCGCCGGCCATTTCTCTCCCGCGCTGATCATGGCCTTCTCCACGTCCAGCTCGTCGGCCACGCTGCCGGTGACGATCGAATGCGCCGAGAAGCGCGCCGGTCTTTCCCCGAGGGCAGCCGGGTCGGTCCTGCCCTTGGGGGCGACGATCAACATGGACGGGACGGCGCTTTATGAAGCCGTCGCGGCGGTGTTCATCGCGCAGGTTTACGGCGTGCCGTTGAGCTCCGTCCAACTGGGCGTGATTTTCCTGACGGCGACGCTGGCGGCCGTCGGCGCCGCCGGAATCCCCCAAGCCGGCTTGACGACGATGCCGATGGTGCTCCTGAGCGTCGGCCTCCCGCTCGAAGGCGTGGCCTTGATCGTCCCGGTGGATTGGTTCATTGACCGTTTCCGCACGGCCGTCAACGTCTGGGGGGATTGCGTCGGGACGGGCGTTGTCCAGCGGCTGGTTTTCGACGCCGCGCGCCGGGAGGAAGCCGTCTCCCCGGCGTCCCCGGCCCACGGGCCCCAGCCGCCCGGTTGACACTCCCCCGGAGCCTTCTCTAAGGTGGGAATCCGTCTTCGGGAGCCGGACGGAGAATCCGCCCCCCGGGGACAGGAAGGACGCCGATGGATTGGCGCGGTCTACGGGGGGTGAGCGTCGGATTCTTGGCCGCTTGCGGGCTGCTGCCGGCGTCCAGGCCGGAGGTGTTCGTCCCGCTTCAGAACTCCGCGCGCGAACAATTCAACTACGCCAAACAGTATGAGGAACAGAATCGGCTGGCGCTCGTGGACCGGGGTAATCCCACGCGCGTTCGAGACCGGACGGCGGCCGTCATCGCGGCCTTCGCCAAAGTGGTCGAGCATTTTCCCGACGATCGGGATTTCACGCCGCTGGCGCGGCTGGAGATCGCCGATCTGCGCGCCGGGCTCGAAATCTCCCGCCTGGAGCCGAGCCGCCGGGACCTGCGGGCCGCCATCAGCGAATTTCAGAACCTCCGCCGCGAGTACCCCGAGTACGAATACATCCAGGCCAAGGCCGCCTATGACGAGGCCCTCTGCTGGCGGAAGCTCAAGGATTACGAGCGGGCCCAGGACCTTTTCCGCCACGTGATGGACACCTACGGTTCCCGCGACGACCCCGTGCTCAAGCAGATCAGCGAATACGCCCGCGCCCTCTATCAGCAGACCTACATCCGGTGAGGCGCCGGGCAAGTCGCCGCAGGCCGGCGCCCGGCCGCCCCTTCCCCCCGGCCCCGACGATCCGAGTTCCGAATTCGTCGGGCTCCTGATATGCTGGGCCGACCTTCGGCCGTCCGCGGCTCGACCGGCATCGAGCTCGATTCGCCCGCACGGTTCGCCGCCCGGCCGATCGGTCGCCCCGATGGTCCCTCCCCAGCGCAAGTCCTCCTCCGAGCCGGCGGATAAGGCCGCCGCCGCGCCGGCCGAGGATTCCCCGGGCGCGCTCGCGGTCATCCGCGAGTGGGCCGACGCCCTCGTCATCGCCTTCGTGCTGGCGATGTTCGTGCGCGTCTTCATCGTCGAACTCTTCAAGATTCCGACCGGCTCGATGACGCCGACGCTTCTGGGCGACGAGGTGGCCTACGTGGATTGGGACAATGACGGCCTCGAAGACCTCGTCGTGCGCGGGCACCAGACGCTCGTCTTCATCAACAAGGGCGGGCGCTACGAAGTCGATCCGACGGCCCGGCCGAGTCCCTGGCAAATTCGCCAATGGGAGGAGCAACGGCTGTTGCGCCCCCAATACGACCGCATTCTGGTCAACAAATTCCGCTATTGGTTCACCCCTCCCCAACGCGGCGACGTGGTCGTCTTCAAGGTCCCCGACGTCATCTGGGACCCCAAGAAACCGATTTACATCAAGCGCGTCGTCGGGGTCCCCGGCGACGTCATTGAATTCGACGGACGGCTGCGGGTGGGCGGCGAGATCGTGGAATCCCCCTCCTTCTTCAACCACCAGGAGTACATCAACTCGGTCCCCTATAACCTGAGCGGATTCGAAAAACAGCCCTTCGTCAAATACCGCAAGGACGACTTCTCCCGGCTGGAAATCGAGGAGGTCGACGTTCCCCCCGGAGGAATCTACGTGCTCGGGGACAACACCCGCAGCAGCCTCGACAGCCGCTATTGGGGGCTCGTTTCGCTCGACAGCGTCAAAGGCAAGGCCTTCATGCGGTACTGGCCGATCAATCGGATCAAGTTCATCGATTGAAGCGGGCCGTGACGGCCGCTCAGGCCACGCCGACGGCCTCGCCCAACGTCGGACCGATCTCGGCGTTGATCACCAGATCGGCCAGCGGGTCCAGGTCCGTGGGATCACGGTTCAGGATCACCAGGCGCGCGCCATGGCGCTTGGCCAGGAGTGGGTAGCCCGCCGCCGGATAAACCACAAGCGAGGAGCCGACGGTGAGCATCAGATCGCAGCCCAGCGCCGCTACCTCGGCCCGTTCCATCGCCGCCGCCGGCATCATCTGCCCGAAGGAAATCGTCGCCGTCTTGATGTAGCCCCCGCAAGGGCAGAGGGGCGCCCGCTCGGTCCGTTTGAAAGCTTCGAATATCGGTTCGAGTTCGTACCGGCGGTCGCATTTCAGACAGACGGCGTAGGTGGCGTTCCCGTGCAGCTCGATCACGCGCTCGGGGGGCACGCCGGACGCCTGATGAAGACCATCGACGTTCTGAGTGATGACGCAGGCGGCGACGCCCCGGCGAATCAATTCGGCGACGGCCCGATGGCCGCGGTTGGGTTGGGCGGCCCGGAAGGCCTCATCGGTGGCGATCTTGCGCCGCCACGCCTCGCGCCGCATCTCCTCTGAGCTCATAAACTCCCCGAAATCAATGGGTTGATACTTACTCCACAGGCCGCCGGGACTCCGAAAATCCGGTATGCCCGATTCCGTGCTGATCCCGGCCCCCGTGAAAACGACCGCCCTCCGGCAGCCGTCGAGCATTTCCTTGAGCGTCTGCAGCGTCTCGACCGGCAGCGACACGATGACTCCACGGCAGGCGGGGCGGTGGCCCCCCTTTCCTGCCTCAGGCCCGACCAACCTGCCACAGCCGCGGCCAAGGGGCAAGCCCGGAGGTGGAATGGCCGTCAAAGCTCTTGCGTTGATGACCGGCCGGGGCGTATTCTTCCGGTTTATTCCCGCAAAAGGGAGCCCCGAGGCGCGCCGCCTCATGCCAGAGTTCTGAATCTACAAGCGTTAGCTAGAGGCTCAGCACCGTGATCATCGTCATGAAGCCCGAGGCCACCCAGGCCGAGATCGATCACATCGTCGAGACGATCGTGAGCCTGGGGCTGCGGCCCCACATCTCCCGCGGGGAGACGCGGACGATCATCGGCGCCATCGGCGACGAATCCCCCTTGCGCGCCAAGCCGCTCGCGGGCTTCCCCGGCGTCGAATCCGTCACCGAAATCCAGAAGCCTTACAAACTGGCCAGCCGCCAGCTTCGCCCGGAGCCGACGCTCATCAACGTCAACGGCGTCTCGGTCGGCGGCCCCCAGGTTCATGTGATCGCCGGCCCGTGCTCCGTCGAGACACGCGAAGGGGCGATCGAGATCGCCGAGGCGGTCCGGGCCGCCGGGGCCACGATGCTGCGCGGCGGGGCCTTCAAGCCCCGAACCTCCCCCTACAGTTTTCAGGGTCTTGGCGAGGAAGGGCTCAAAATCCTCGCCGAGGCCCGCGAGCGGACGGGCCTGCCGATCGTGACCGAGGTTATGGACCCCCGCCAGGTGGAGCTTGTCGAGCAGTACGCCGACGTTCTGCAGATCGGGGCCCGGAACGTTCAGAATTTCAACCTCTTGAAGGAAGTGGGCCTCTCGGCCAAGCCGGTCTTTCTGAAGCGGGGCCTCTCGACCACGCTCCAGGAATTCCTCATGTCGGCCGAATACGTCATGTCGCAGGGCAACCCGCAGGTCATCCTCTGCGAGCGCGGCATTCGGACCTTCGAGACGGCGATGCGCCACACGCTGGACATCGCCGCCGTCGCCTGGCTCAAGGCCGAATCCCATCTGCCGGTTTTCATCGATCCCTCGCACGCCGCCGGCCTGTATCGATGGGTGGATTCGCTGGCGCGAGCCGCCGTGGCCGCCGGCGCCGATGGTCTCATGATCGAAGTCCATCCCCGGCCGGAGGAGGCCCTATCCGACGGGGCCCAGGCCCTCATCCCTTCGCGATTTCGAAGCCTGATGCAGGAGCTGCGCCCGATCGCCGAGGCCATCGGCCGCAGTCTCTGAGCTCCGATCAGGGGAGCGGTCCGGACGCGGTGCTTCCCCATTTCCGACGCATCGTGATTGACGGCGTGGGGCTGCTCGGCGGCTCGCTCGGCATGGCGCTTCGACGGCGCCGCATGGCCGAGGAGGTGATCGGCTTGGGCCGCTCGCGCAAACGTCTGGAGCGCGCGCGCCAGTTGGGGGGCGTGGATTCCTGCACCACCGATGCCGCCGAAGCCTTCCGGCAGGCTGACGCCGTTTTGATCTGCCTCCCTCCCCGGCTGATCCGGGCGCGTTTGGCCGAAGTGGCCGCTCAGGTTTCGCCGGGAGCCTTCGTCACCGACGTGGGCAGCGTGAAGGAAGCCATCGTCGGCGAGGCCGAGGAGCGCCTGCCGGAGGATTGTCTCTTCATCGGTTCGCATCCGATGGCCGGCTCGGAACGGACGGGCGTCGAGGCCGCGCGGGGCGACCTCTTCGAAGGCCAGGCCTGCTTCCTCACGCCCACGGCGGCCACGCGCCGGGCCGCCCTGACGCTGGCCGTCCATTTCTGGCGTTCGCTGGGGGCCCGCGTCGTCATCACCGATCCGGCGCGGCACGATCGGCTCGTCTCGGCCATCAGCCATTTGCCTCACCTGGCCGCCGTCGCGCTCATCCAGACGCTTTACTCCCGCGGGGATTCCACCCCCTTTTACCAGGCCGTGATCGGCAACGGGTTCCGGGACAGCACGCGGGTCGCCGCCGGCGACGCCGAGACGTGGGAACAGATCTTCATCGAGAACGCCCCCGCCCTCACCGCCGATCTGGACACGTTGCTCGAGGTCCTGTCAGAATGGCGCGATCGACTCGCTCGCGGCGGGTCGGGCGAAATCGCCGAGCGGCTGGCCGAGGCGGGCGGCCTTCGGCGGGAGCTGGCCGCGGGCGGCGAAATCGCACCGCCATGACCGCCGGTCGCCGGCCTTACGTTCTGCTTACAAACGACGACGGGATCGACGCTCCCGGGTTGCACGCGCTGGCCGACGCCCTGGCCCCGGATTACGATCTTTTGATCGTCGCCCCGCACGTGGAGCGAAGCGCCACGGGCCACGCCATCTCCGTTCTCAAGAATCTTCGTCTGGAGCGTTATGAGCGCGGCGGCGCGCACTGGGGATGGAGCTTCGAGGGGCGGCCGGCCGATTGCGTCAAAGTGGCCGTGACGACGATTTCGCCCGATCGGCCCTTTGATCTGGTCCTCGCCGGGATCAACGCCGGCCAGAATCTCGGCGTCAACGTGCTCTACTCCGGCACGGTCGCCGCCGCCCGTGAAGGGGTGATCTTCGGCATTGCGTCGATCGCCTTCTCGGTCGTCTATCGCGACCCCGACCGCGTCCCCTATGCGACGGGGGCGCGCGTGGCGGTCGAATTGACGCGACGCGTCGTCGAACGCGGCCTCCCCCCCGGCGTGCTGCTGAACGTCAATGTCCCGGACCTCCCCTACGACGCTCTCCAGGGCTACGCCGTCACGCGACAGGGCCGAAGCTATTTCCGCGACAAGTTCGAACGGGTCCAGGGCGATCTGGAAGGCCGGGCCATCTTTCGCAACGTGGGCGATCGATTCGCGGCTTCGCCCGACGGTCAATTCGACCTCGACGATCAGGCCATCGCGCAACGGCGGGTCTCCGTGACGCCGCTCCACGTCGACGCCACGGCCCACCACCACGTGCGCTCGGTTCAGGACTTGTTTCGCCCTCAGGGGCCTCAATCCCCCCCCGGGGCATAGGCCGCGAACGAATCCGGCGTCTCCCAGAAAACCACCCGGACGACGGGAAACCCCTGACGCCGCGTCTCGTCGAAGATGAGCCGGGCCAGAGCCTCCGCCGTCGGATTCTCCTCCATCAGGTGCAGCGGTTCCCCCAGCTCGCGCAGGGCGGGGACGGCGGGATCCCGGCGGTGAAGCACCATGCGATGATCCAGCTGGTCGTCGATCCACCCCTTCATGACGCGTTTGATCTCGGCGAAGTCCGTCACCATCCCCCGCTCGTCGAGGGCCGGTCCCTCCAGCTCGATCTCGACCCGCCCGTTGTGCCCGTGCAGATGCCGACACTTCCCCTCATACGCCAGCAGCCGGTGGCCGTAGCAGAAGTCGATCTGTTTGGTGACGCGGTACATCACGGCGCGCCCGAGGGGCTTCAAGGCTGAGCCGGGACGGCTTCGCCCGGCATCCGCCGGCGTATCTCACGATGGGCGCGGGCGGCTTCCAGCAGGAGCGGCTCCAGCCCCGCGTAATAATCGGTTTCCGGCAGGGCCCGCTTGCGCCGCTTCCACTGCTCGACGCGATCCAGCGCCGCCAGATAGGCCTCGACCAGCTCGGCGGGAACCGTGGGAGGGAACGTGAAATCCTTAATGAAGCAATGGGCGGCCAGCGCGCCGTCCCCGGCGGCCCACTCGTCGGCCTCGACGGCCCGGCCCCCGGCGGCCTCTTCGGCCAGGTCAACATCGACGAGCAGGCGCGTCCCCAGCCCGTCGCCGTTGTCGTCGATCAGCCCGTGCTCGGTCGAGATCAACCCCTCGCTGACGTACCAGGCCTCGGTGAGGGCGGCGGCCTGGCGGCCGGCTTCGAGGACGGAGATGCGCTCATCCCGGTTCACGTCGGCGCTCCCCTCCTCGAGGCCTTGAAGGAAAAACTCCATGAACCGCGTCGCGTTCTTCTCGTTGACGCTTTTGGTGGCCGTCAGAATGATCCGATCCGGCCCGCTGAGGACGTTGATGAAGCCGGCTCCCGCCGAGGCCGAGTTGATCACCACGAGCCGTCGCGGCGCCAGCGGCTCCAGCAGGCCCTTGAAATCCTCGGCCGTCGGGTCCGGGCCGGGGACGTGAAAGCGCGAAATCTCTCGGAGGAAACTCCCGTGGCCGATCAGATAGACGAACAGGTCGTCGTCCTCGGTCAGGCGCGGCTGGAGCGTCCGGATGGCCTCGGCGATCGTCTCGGCGCTCGTGGCCTTCCAGGTCGCCGAACCCTCCCCGGCCGCTTCGGTCAGCAAAAGGACGTTCTCTTCGGGATGGCCCATCGGCTCGATCAGGGTCTTGCGGAGCCGGTGACCCCACTCCGCGAATTGCCGCCGGTATTCATCGTCGCCGCCGCTGCCGCAGACGATGAGATCGTAGGGAGCCGCCGCCGCCTTCGGAACCCCCAGCGCGACGGCCACGACGAGAAGCCAGAAAGGAAGCCCAGGCGGGGCGCGTTCGGGTCGCTTCATGCGTACCCTCGCCGCCGCCGCAGATACCACTCCAGGCCGAGCGTGCCGACCAGGAGGACGTAGAAACCGGGGAAGTGACCCAGGTGCAGCCGCCGATGCTCCGGTTCGCGCCGGTCCGTCCACGGAAGTCGGCGCGCCACCTCGCTCAGCCGCTCAAGGGGGTAGAACTCTCCGCCGGTGGCTTGAGCGATCGCTTGAAGAAACGCCGGGTCATATTCGGCCTTCTGGAATTCGCGCTGATCGGCCTCGACGAGAAGGGCCTCCTCCAATGACCCGACGACTTCGTCCTTCTCGTCGAGCGCTTCCAGCCGCGCGCGGTAAGTCCCCGCCTCCTCCGGCGTGAATTCGGCCCGATAAAGTCCCGTTTCGTGCAGGGATTCCTCGACCGGGACGTTGATCTCTCGGCCGGACGGCGCGCCGAGCTTGATCGTCGTCCGCAGTCCTTCGCGCTCGTCGTAAACGTCGTCCCGAACGATGAAATCAAGCCCGGTGGCCTGCCCGATCGTGTAACCCTCGCGCGGCGAACGCAGGTAAACGGGCTCCGCCACCCCGGCGATCAGGCTGCGGGTCAATTGCCGCCAGAAACGCTCATGGCGGGTGTCCTCCGCCGCCACGCTCTCCTCCATCCGCCATTGCCAGGTGGAGCCGGTTGCCAGGATGGCGCAGCGACCCTCGCCGTAGCGCTGGACGGCGAAGAGGGGCGCCTGATCGACGTCCGGCCAGGGACTTGCGGTCCGCGCCATCACCGTCGCCCCGGCCCGTGTCAGCGGGAAAAGATTCACGCCCGTCAGTTCCGGCAATTCCTCCCAAAGCCGCGTGTTCTCGTCGGGGTTGGGGTCGAGCGCCCAGGCCCCCCCGAGCACGCCGTCGATCGTCGGCTCGGCCTTGAACCGCCGCGTCAATTGCGGAGGGGTCGCGCGGCCCAACTCCCGGACCGCCTCGCTCACCAGCACGGGCAACATCGGCGCGATAACCGAGCCGGCGTAGTTCCCCTCGGCGAAGGAGTTGGGCCCTCCCAGCAACAAGAGCGTTCCGCCCCGTTTGCGGACGAACTCGCGCGTCAGCTCCAGTTGAGCGCGAGAAAAGAATTCATGCTCGATTTCCCCCCAGATAACCAGATCGTAGCGGAACAGGTCCTTGGCGTGGGACGGGTAGCCGGTGTCGAGCTCCGGCCCCTGGACGCCCAGCCGCAGGAAGACCGATTCGTCGTAGCGGGGCTGATCGGCGTGCTCGCCGAAGCCTTCAAAGAGCGGGTTGCTCATCGTCGAACGGCGGCCGCGGAAGACGAACCGGCGTTCGGCGCGCGAGATGCGGATCAGGCTCGTCGTGCGCAACCGCTCGTCCTCGTCCAGGGCCCGGAGAATGAATTTCTGCTCCCAGTTGGGCCGCCCGGCGAAGTACAGGATGCGGCGCCGCCGATCGCGGTTGTCCACCAACAGGCGACGGACGTTGTTCTCGACCACGCGATCCTTCGTCGGCGCCCGTATATCGCTCACGGCCGTCGCCCGGTTCCAGGGGCCCGTCTCGGCCAGCCGAACCCGCGCCTCGTATTCGAGCCAGCCCTTCTTGTCGGGGACGAACTCCAGCCGGACTTCCTCCTCATGAACGTCCTCGTCAAAGGCCAACTGCTGAGCTTTGATCACCCGCCCCTCGCGCACGACCTCGACGACTCCCTGCTCGCCGGTCAGGCCGACGGCCCGCACGGGCGCCGTGATCACCACCGGGCTTTGATCCAGCTCCGCTCGCCGCACGCTCAACTCGCCCAGGGCCAGGTCCTTCCAGGCGGCTTCGGCGTCGACGCCGACGGTAAAGACCGGCGTGCCGCGGGCGGCCAGGCGTTCCAGGTCCGGCGCGGCGGCCTCCGTCTGCTGGATGCCGTCGGAAAACAGAACGACGCCGGAGACGGCCACGCCTTCGAGGTCCTGCAGCGCCTGTTCGACGGCGCCGACGAGATCGCTGCGCCCGCGTTCGAATTTCATCGCCTCCGGCTTCTCGATGCGCTCCACGCGATCGCCGAAGGCGTAGAGCGCCAGTTGGAATCGACCCCGCAAATCCCGCTCGAACCCCGGCCGCTCGGCCGCGTAGGTCCGCAGCATCCGATCCGCCCGCGATAACCCCTCGGCCCCCACGATCCGCATGCTCTGGGAGTCGTCAAAAAGCGCGATGACGTAGTGATCGCCGGGACGATCCAGCCGGCCGACGAGGCAGGGGTCAAGCAGCAGGAAGACCGCCAAGGCCAACGCTCCGGCTCGCAGGCCCGTCAGCAGGAGCCGCGAGCGGAGCCTGAGGCGCCTCAGACGCGGCCACGCGTAGAGCCCGGCGCCCAGGCCGACGGCGAGCACGATCGCCAGTCCGAGCGTCGTCGCGAACGGGACGTTGAACTCAAAGCGCAGGTCGTTCAGATCGCCGATGCCGCGCGTCAGCCATGCCCAGAGGCTCCGCCACATCCTCAGGGCATCCTCTCGGCTTCCGACAGGGCCTGGAAGTACTCGGCCACGCGCTTGCGATATTGGGCGGGGATGGTCCCTTCGTCCGTCAGTAGGAACTCCTCCTGCGCCAGAAGCTTCTGGATCTCAAGATCAAGCTGCTGAGCGGTTTCGGCCAATGGGTTGGCGATCTCTTGAAGGAAAAGCTCGAAGCGCGGCGCCAGGCTGTGACGCCGATAGTCTCGTCGCATCTCCTCGATCTGTCTCCGGACGCGCTCCAATTGGCGGCGGTAATCGCTCTCCGGCGGCAGCAGCGCCTCGGCATTGCGGATCCGTTCGATCCATCGCTCGTAGTCCGTCTCGATGAAGCGCCTCAGATCCTCGGGCCGCGGCCACCACCCCCCGGCCCAGCGGTCCCAGGCGCCCCCGCGTGTCCAGGCGCCGTCGGTCGGCCCGCCGCTTGGCGCGGGCCGCTCCGCCTGCCGTTCCGTTCGGTCGAACCGCGGGCCCGGCTCGGCGGGGCGGCGGTCGGCCGTCTCGCTCCCCGCCCTGGAGCCCCCGCCTTCCCTCTGCTGGCTCCCCGGCTGGGAGCGCTCGTTCGGGGCGGATTGGCCCTCGGCGTCCCGTTCGGCCGATTGCCTTTCCTCGCGGTCGGTCGCGCTCTCGCGCCGGCCCGGGCCCGCCGGGCGCGCCTCGCTGGATTCCTCCGCGCCGGGCTGGCTCTGGCCGGCGCGCGTCCTCTCCTCGTTCTCCTCGGGCGTTCCGGCCGGCGTTCCTTGGTCCGGCCGTCGGGCGGAAGCTTCGGCTTGGGCCACGTCGCGGCGGGTTTCGCGCTCCTCCTCGACGATCCGTTCCAGCTCATCAAGCGCCCGGCGAAGGGCGTCCAGATCGTCCGTCACGCTCTGGCTGGCGACCTCTTCGAGCCGTTCGGCGGCGTCGGCGAGCTTGCGCTGGATTTGACGTTCCTGCTCCTCGGCGGATTTCCAGATGCCGTAGTTGACGAGCGGCTCGCTCTGGCGAACGTCCTCGAGCAGCCCGTCTTTACTCGTCTGGCGCAGCCAATCCCCCAGCTTGCGGGACATGAGTTCCTGACTGGCGGCGGCGCGCTCGGCCAATTCGCCGGCCTTTTCCATGAGATCGGTGAAGCCGCGCGTCATCTCGGACTTCTCATCGAGGATGGCCTTCTTCTCCTCTTCCATCGCGCCGGCGGCGCTCAGGAGCGGCGATTCGTGCCGTTCGCGCAGCGCCTCCACCTGCGCCAGAATCGAGGCCTCGCGCTCTTCGAGCCGTTCCATGTCTTCCAGGAGCTGACGCATCTTCTCCTCGGCCGCCGCTCGCGAGAAGCTCTCCAGGGATTGCTCGATCTCGCTGAGCGCCGCCAGCGCCCGGGACCCCGCCGAACGTGCCTGCTGCATCTCGTCGTTCTGAAGGTTTTCGAGGCTGCGGTTCATCTGGTCCCGCGCGTCCTGAAGGCCGTCCATCGTCTGGCGGGCCTGTCGGCTCTCCATCTCGCCCGAGGCCACGTCCCGCTGAACCTGATCCAGACGTTCGAGGTTGCGCCGCGCTTCGTCCTGGAGCCGTTCCAGACGGCGCTCAAGTTCCTCGCGTTCCCTCTCCGTGCGGGCCTGCTGGATTTCGGAAATCAGTTTGGCGATCTCTTCGTTGAACATCCGTTGGCGCTGAGCCAGCTCCTTGATCTTACTGAGCGCCCCCTCGGCGGCCTGTTGCTGCATCTGGGTCCGCCGTTCTTCCTCGAAGAAATTGGTGTTCCGGCGCAGTTCCAGCTCGTCGATCTCCGGCCGTTCACGGTTGGCCCCCCCGGCCCCGCCCCCCCCTTGACCCCCCTGGCGCTGCTGGACCTGGGAGCGATCCGGTCTGAGTTTGAGCAGCAGCCGATAGGCCGTCTGCTCGCGCACGGTAGCCTCCGAGAGCCGGGCCGTCGGTTCGGGCAGCTCGGCCGCCGAAAGGGCCTCCACGGCGCCGGCCATCGCGTCGACCAGCTTCTTAAAATCCCCCTCCGGCGTCTGCAGCGGATTGCTGTTTTCCCGAACCTGTTGGAGCAGGTTCAATTGAGCCTCGACGATCGTCCCGCGCTCTTCCTTGTATTGCGCTTCGTTCATGCCGCGGGCGCGCCGGCGCAGATTCCAGGTGGCGACGATGATATCTTTCTGGTCGGCCGCGGGCCCGCCTTGGCCGCCCCCCGCCATGCCCTGCATCCCTTGCATGGCATTGGAGACGGCCTCCTCGTACCACCGCGCGAAGGGTCGAATTTCCAGAAAATACGGGTCCCCCATCTCTTCAAAGGCTTCGCGGCCGGGGCGGCCGTCCTGAGCCCAGACCGTCCAGGTGATCAGGTCCCCCGGCTCCAGGGCGAGCGATTCCAACATCAATTGATGCGCTCCCCGCGACGCCGACTGCTCCTCGGATTCGGCTCCCAGCTCGATCCGCACGGGATCGGCGTGGCCGACGACCTCATATTGCAGCCCGTAGCCGCGCAGGCCGAAATCGTCGCTCACCCGGAACTCAAAGGGGACTTCTTCGAGCGAGGTGACTTCGCTGTCCCCCCGCGGGAAGTCGATTTTGATCTCCGGCGGACGATCCGGCTGCGCCGTGATGTCGTAGACGGGGTTGTACTGGCTCGCTTGGCCTTCGTCGTCCATGAGCTCGATGTGATACTTGTCGTTCCGCAGCACTTCCAGCCGGCCCGTCCACACCGCCTCCATCGACGGGGCGAGTCGAATCCGATCCCCCCCCTCCAACACGAGTTCCGCCGAAACGAGCTTCTTGTTGGCCTGCACTTCCAGCTCCACCAACGAACCCTCGACGGCCGTAATATTGCCGCTATTGGGCACGTGGCGGGAAGGCAGACCCAGGTATTCCGGATAGTGGTAGGTCAAATCGATCGAAACAATCTCCGGCGGGACCCACGTCATCAATCGATAGACGGGCGAACGCCTCCGGCCGAACTGCACCTCGTATTCGATATCCTGCTGAATGTTGTTGAAGGCGTGGTAATGCACCTGAGCCGAGGAGCCCTGATCCATCGCGGCCCCCTGCCAACCGGATTCCCCCGATCGCCATCGAATCTCCACCCGACGCCCCGTCAGCTCCGATTTAACCAGAACAACCTGATTATCCCCCCGCCGCACCCGCGCATCCCCCGGCTCCACGCTGAACAGCTCCTCCGGAGAGCTGGGCGGGGCCGCTCCTCGCCGGAACTTGAGTTCCGGTATCCAAAGCCCACGGAAAACCCCGATCTGGCCGACCGCCAGCAGCAACAGGGCGGTCACCCCCAGCAAGCCTCGGACCAGCCGGGCCCCGTCGATGAGGTCGCCAAAGGTGGCCGAGCGCGTGAAGGCCCGCGTCTCTCGCAGGAATTCCTCGATCAACCAGCTCGATGCCCCCTTCTCGTCGCCGCCGGAGCCGAACTCGACCGCCGTCACAATCCGGTTCTCCAGGTCCGGATAATGCTCGTCGATGTAAAGCGCCACCTGGCCCAGCGTGGGAAGCCGACGCCATCCCCAGAGGAACCACCCCACGGCCGCCAATGTCTCGGTCAAAGCGTAACCGGCCAGAAGGGGCCCGCGACCGAGACCGATCTCCCCCCGCAGCGCCAGCGCCCCCGTGAAGGCCGCCGTCAGGAGGACGGTCGTCAGCGCGAACCGGAGCCACGCGCGCATCCAGACGCGGTGCCCCAGTTGGAATTCAATCTGCTGAATCCGGAAGGCCAGGTCCGGCGGGATCGAGTGTTTCGACGCGTTCATGGGCTGAATTCCCTTCCGCCAGGCGGGTTGGCCGCCGTCGTGATTTTAACGCAGCAAACGCGGCGCATACCAGCTTTCCACGATCAGCAGCCCGAGCAGGGCCGCCAGCAAATAGGGACCGAAGCGCGCCCGAACGGCGAAGCCCTCGGGCGGTCGCTCATCCTCCGCCTCGGCGCCGCCGTCGGATCGGGCTTCCAGGGCCGGGGCGGCCGTCAGGCGAAGCCGAAACTCCTCCAGGCCTACCCGTTGCGGGTCGGCCTCGCGCGGGTCAACGTTGATCGGCTCGATCTGTTCCCAGGTCGCTTGATCGGTCGAACGCCACCGCAGGAACCCGGCCCCCCGAAGCGCCACCGATCGGCAACGAGCCAGATCGGCCGCCCTCAACCGCAGCGGCCCGTCGCTCGGAGCTTCCACGATCCAGGTCCCCAGCGCTCCCGACGGCAGCGGCAGGCGATCGTAAACCTCGCCCACCGTCCAGCTCCGCCCCTCGGCCTCGGCCCCGGAGAGGTAAAGGAGCGTTTCGTGAAACACGGGGATGAATTTAATGTTCTTGGGCAGGTTCGTCCATTCAAGCTCCGGCCCGAAGGCCCACACGATCAATCGCCCCTGGCCCCGCCGAATCTCCAACATGGCCGGCGGGGGCTCGTCCGCCCCTTCCCCTTCGAGCCGGGCGAGGATTTTCGCCGCGCCGGCGGGACCGTCGCCGTCCTCGGCCTGGATCATGTGATAGTTGTAGAACCGCACCTGCGAGAAGTCGTTGAAACGAGCCCCGCGCAGGGGGGCGAAGACGGGGTGTTCGAAGTCGATCCACGCGAGCATGTCGAAGCGGGATTGGCGCGTGACCGGGAATCGACGTCCCGTCGCCCGCAGCCCGAGGGCGGGCAACAACCGCTGATTGAGCGTGGCGTCGTCCCAGCCGCCGCTCAGCGGCGCCAGCAAGGCCCCGCCTTCGGCGACGTAGCCCAGAAGCTGATCGACGGTGGTCGGCTCCAGAAGCTTCAGGCCCCCCAGGATCACCACCTCCGGCAGCGTGCCGCTCTCCCGAAGGTGCGTTCCCAGTTCCTCAGGCGTCGATCGAATCACATCCCAAGGCGTGCTGTCGGCGGAGCCGAGGCCGTGGGCGAGGAACCAACTGGCCGGCCAACGCTCCTCAGGGGCGTCGTCGGCCAACAGGATGAGACGCTTGCGCCGGAGGGGTCGCGCCAGGAAGTATCGACGGTTGTCGGTCTCCAAGGCGTCCGGCTCGATCTCGACTCTCCCTTCGACCTCGCCGATCTGACTCAGCGGCAATTGAAAGGAAACGAGCGTGGAGTTCCGGGCCGCGATGTCGATCGATTTGGTCGCCACCGAGGCCTCGGCCAGGATCAGACGCGCCTGGGCCCGCTGGTCCTGATTCTCGGACCAGTTCCGGATCCGGGCCTGGACGCGAAGCTCTTCGTTGCCGACCGGACGGGCGCTCAGATCGGTCACGGAGAGATTCACTCCCTGAGTCGTGTCGACGGGGATCGGCTCCAGCACGATGCGCGGCGAGAGTTTCCATCCCGAAGAGGACGCCGCCGCCAGGCCTTGCGCCTGAAAATCCGTCACAAGATGAAGCCACAACGCTTCGGCCGTCTCCGGCGTGCTCTCGTCGGCCGTGAACAACAGGTCCTGAGCCAATTGGAGCGCCGCCAGATAATCGGTTCCTTCCTCGGAGAGGGCCGCCGCCCGGAGCGCCGTCCGCGCCCGGTCCCGCCCGCCTGCCTCGGGGTCGTCGGCGGTTCTCAGCGGGGCCCTCACGCGGGGAGAGAGCCCGAACGTCACGACGCCGACCCGGTCCTCGGGTCGGAGCCGGTCCACCACCTCCAGCGCCTTGCGCCGAGCTTCATCGAAGGCCCGCGCCCGACCCATGCCGTAGGAGACGTCAAGCGCGACCACGTGCAGGCCGGGCCCCGACGTCGTCGGCGAGCCCGCCGGAACCCGCCAGTAGGGACGCGTGAAGGCCACGGTCAGCGCGGCCAGGGCCGCCATGCGCAGCAACATGAGAAGGAGATGCTGAAGGCGGCGGCGCTCGATCACCTGCTTCTCGATCCGAGGGATAAACAGCAGGCTGCTGAACCGCAACGGCTCGCGTTCGGGCCGACGAATCTGGTGGATCAGCCACGGCAGCGCGAGCAGACCCAGGCCGGCCAGGAACGCCGGGGCGAACAACCCGAGGTTCATCCGCGCCCGCCTCCGACGACTTGGGTTCGCTTCAGGCTGCTGGTCATCAAGGAGCGATTCCGTCGATGGATGAAACGATGCAGCGCCCGGTCCAGCGGCTCGCTCGTCAGGAATTCCTCGGCGTCGATTTCGGCCAGGAGGCATTCCCGCCGGATGGCGCCGAAATGCCGTTCGCGATTGGCGAGGTAGCCTTTCCGCACCAGATCGGGGACGGCGTAAAGCTCCTCGGCTTCCTCGGCGTCGATGAACGTCGCCGTGCGTTCGAACGGGAAATCCCGCTCGGCCGGGTCGGCCACCTGAAAGACGATCACGTCGTGTCGCATCGCCCGCAGGGATTTGAGGTGATTGATCATCGCCTCGGCCGGATGCAACAGGTCCGAAATCAGGATGATCATCCCGCGGGGCTGAAGCACGTCGCCCAGGAACCGGAGCGTCCCCGGCGTATCGGTCCGCCCGCCGGGCTGGAGCGCCTGAAGCTCGGCCAGCAGCCGCCGCAGATGCCGCCGGGCGTTCCGGGGCGGCAGGTGGACGATCAGTTCATGGTGATAGGCGATCAGACCCGCGGCGTCCTTCTGTTCGTTGAGCATCATGGCCAGGCAGGCGGCCAGCATGCGCGCGTAATCGAACTTGCTGAGCCCCGCCGAGCCGTAATCCATCGAGCCGCTGCAATCGACCAGGATCGTCGCCCGCAGGTTCGTCTCCTCGTGAAACTGCTTCAGATGAAGCCGGTCCGTCCGCGCGAAGAGCTTCCAGTCGATGAACCGCAGATCGTCCCCCTGAGCGTAGGGCCGATACTGAGCAAACTCGACCGAGGCTCCGGCGTGGGGACTGCGATGCAACCCCGAAAGGAACCCTTCGACGACGAGGCGCGCGAGGAGCTCCAGGTCCGCGATCCGGGCCAACTGCGACGGATCCATCAGATGCAGCGATTGCTCCACGGTTCAGGCCTTCCGAGTATGGCCGGCGCTCGCCCGGCGTGATTGAGGCGGCTGGGCCCCGCGGCGGGGAGATCGGCTCGCGGGGCCTCATCCCAGGCCGGATTGCGGCTCCTTGATGAACTCCAGCAGGCGCTGGATGATCTGCTCGACGTTGACGTGCTCGGCCTCGGCCCGGAAGTTCGTCAGGATACGGTGCCGCAGGACCGGCGGGGCCACGGCCCGGATGTCAGCGCAGGCGACGTGAAATCGCCCGTTGAGCAGCGCTCGGGCCTTGGCCCCCAGAAGCAGACCCTGGGATGCGCGCGTCCCGGCCCCCCAACTGACCCACTCCCGGATGAATTCCGGGGCCGACGGGTGGTCCGGCCGCGTCGCCTGGGCCAGCCGGACGGCGTAACGCGCCACCGGCTCGGCCACGGGCACCATCCGCACCAGACGGGCGAAATCGAGAATGTCCTCTCCGGAGAACACCGGCGCGAGCTCCTCCTGAAACGTTGAGGTCGTCCGCGTCGCCACCGCCAGTTCATCGTCTTCGTTCAGATACCCGATGAGGATGTTGAACATGAATCGGTCCAGTTGGGCCTCGGGCAGCGGGTAGGTCCCTTCAAGCTCGATCGGGTTCTGCGTGGCGAAGACGTAAAACGGACGCACGAGCGGACGCCGCTCGCCGGCCACGGTGACCTGCTTCTCCTCCATGGCTTCCAGCAGAGCGGCCTGCGTCTTCGGCGGCGTCCGGTTGATCTCGTCGGCCAACAGGATGTTGGTGAAGATGGGGCCATGGACGAACCGCAGCTCGCGGCGACCCGAGGCGCGGTCCTCGTCGATGATCTCCGTCCCCGTGATGTCCGAAGGCATGAGGTCCGGCGTGAACTGGATGCGGCGGAACTTGAGGTCCAGGAGCTGGGCGATCGATCGAATGAGCAGGGTCTTCGCCAGGCCGGGCGCGCCCGTGATCAGGCAATGCGTCCCCGAAAACAGGACGATCATCAGCTCCTGGATCACCGCCGTCTGCCCCACGATGACGCGCCGCAGTTCGGCGAGCAGCTTTTCGCGTCCTTCCTGCAGGCGCGCCAACGCGCGGGCTTCGAACGTCGGCTCGGGGACGCCTTCGGCGGGGGTTTCGACTTGAGCTTCCAAGGCAGGGGGTTCTCCTTCGCGGGTTCGGCCCGATGAGGCCGTCTTAGTGGGTCATCGCGTAGACGATGATGTTGATGCCGAGCGGATAGGACTTTTTGACTGAAAACTCGCGGAAGTATTCCTCGTTCTCCCCCTCGCGTTCCCAGCCGTCGGCGATGTCGGTGTTGTGCGTCATGATGACCATCAGCCGCCCCTCGGGGTCGAAAATGCCCCGGCAATGCGGCTCGGCCGACTCGGCCCCCCGTTCGGAGGTCTCCCCGCCGGACCAGTTCCAATGCTGGATGGAGGGGACCTGCGGCATCTCCTTGAGCTCAAAGACGATGTTGAAGATTTCGTGGCTCAACCCGATGTCCACGATCCGGAACTCCGGCGGCGGCAACGCCCGCTCGATCTGGCTCTTCCAATGCTCCCATGCCAGGTCCCCCCAGAAATCGTCCACGTAAAGCAAGCCCCCCTTGAGCAGGTAGGCTCTCAGGGCCTTGACCTCGGCCTCGCGGAAATCCACCGTCCCGACGTCGGACATGAAGATGAACGGGTAACGGAACAGGTCGGGATCGGTCAGCCGGATGACCGCGTGGTGGGGTTCGCCGGTGGCTTCGTTCCAGAGCACCTTGATCGTCGTCAATTCGGCGAGCCGGATCGAGAAATTGATGTCCGAGTCCGGATAGTCGGTGTTCCACCCGTGGCCCAGCGGCTCGCGCCGCACCTGATCGTACATGATGCGGCAGAATACGAACGTCTCGCCCGGGAAGATTTCCCGCTTGGCCGGCAGTTCCCAATAGCCCGGTCCGCCTCGGCCCCCTCGGCCGCCTCGGACCCCGTCCCATTCCCACGGCATCTGACCCGAGGCGGGATCGGCGCCGAGCGTCAACACCAGAGCAAGAATCGCTCCGCCGCCTGGGGCGGCCAAAGACCACAAGGACGGGCGGCGTCGGGAGGGTCGGGTCATCCGGCTCAGTGCGTCATCGCGTAGACGACGATATTGATCCCCAGCGGGTAGGCCTTCTTGGCCGAGAATTCCCGGAAATATTCCTGATTTTCCCCCTCACGCTCCCACCCGTCGCCCAGATCGGTGTTGTGCGTGATGACGGTCATCAGGCGTCCGTTCGGGTCGCTGACCCCGAGGCATCGGGGCTCCTGGGCGTCCCACCGCTCGTAGGTAAGCCCCGTGCTCATCCAATGATGAATGGAAGGCACCTGCGGTATTTCTGTCAGCTCAAAGACGATATGGAACAGTTCATGTTCGAGGGGGATCGGCCGGATCGGATAGTCTTCGGGGGAGAAGACTTTTTCGAACTCGCGTTGGAAATTGGCCCATTCGGCCTCGCCCCAGAAGTCGTCCACGTGCAGGAAGCCCCCCTTGAGCAAGTACTCCCGCAAGTTGCGGGCCTCTTCCTCGCTGAAAATCAGTCGGCCCGGTTCAATCAGATAGAGCCACGGGTACTTGAACATCTCGCGCCGGTTAGTCAAGTCCACGACGACGTGCGCCGGCTCCCCCGATTCGTCCACCTCGATGTCGATCGTCGTCAGCTCCTTGAGCCGGATCGGGAAATTCAAATCCGAATCGGGATAATCCGTCGCCCAACCCCAATAGCCTCCCCAGCTTGCATACCGCACGCGCGCGAAGATGAACTTATTGCCGGGGAAAACCTCCCGGACCGTCGGGAACTCGCGTTCCGATCGCCGGCCGCGATCGCGTCCGTCGGGGATCAGCCAGCTCGGCTGAGCCGAGATCGGGACCGACCCCGCCAGGAACGCCAGGCATCCCACGACCGGCCCCAGCCGCCTCATCATTGCCTCTCCTCGGTCCGACGCTCATCGATCCGAAGCAACAGCTCCTGAGCCTCCCAGAAATGAGGCGTCCGCTCCAGAAGCGCCACGGCCTCGCGCCGGGCCGGCTCCCATCGTTCGGCCTCGACCAGGAGTTGAACCCGGCGCAGGAGGTAATCCGCCGCCCGGGCTTTGTCCAACTGAGCCAACTGGCCGAGCGTGCGCATCGCCCCCTCGGCGTCGCCGATCCGAAGCTGGCCGCTCAAGAGCGTCTGGCGCATCCCCAGGTCAAAGGGGTCGATCCCCAGCGCCCAATCCGCCGCGCGGACGGCTTCCTCCCAGGCTTCTTCCTCGACCAGCAGCGCCGTCAGACGCTGGCAGGCCGGATAATCGGCTTGATTCCAGTCGATCTCCCGCTTAAGCGCCTCCTTGAGCTTTTCGCGCTGGCCCGTCTTCTCGTAAAGGCCGATCAGCCGCCGAAGCGGGGCGTCGGCCCCCATGTAATCGGGAAAGGCCTCGTGCGCCCGTTCCAGCTCGGCCCCGGCCTGAGCCCAGTCCTCTCGCTGCCAGGCTTCGTTGGCCCGCCGCATCGCCTCGTTGAAGACCCCCCCCTGCTCGGTCCAGCCCTGGCGGGCGAGCGTCACGCTCGTCCCCCCGTCGAGGAGCCCGACGAGCGGCCTTTCGGAAGGCCGGATCGGCGGAAGATTCTCGTAGTTGGCCAGCCGCCGTTTGAGGTAGTCGCGGAAGCCTGCGTCGATGGCCTCAAGCGAACGATTGGCCCCCGCCGCCAGGGCGGCTTCGGCCGTCCCGGCGCGTCCGATCTGGTCGAGCGCCTTGAGCAGCGCCTCGAACCCGTAAGTTTGAACGTAGAACTGAACGAATTCCCCGGCCAGGAAGTAGCCGAACATCAGGTGGAGCGGGCTCTTGGCCTGCGTGAAATAGGCCTCCAGGTTGCTCAGCCCCGGCAGCGTCCCCTCCTGGATCAGGGCCTTATATTGGACATCCATCCGCTGGCCCCAGGCGCGCGCTTCCTGCGTCTCCTCGTAAACCGAGATTCCTTCGGAGAGCCAGCGGGGCATGCGATTGCGGGTCTTCTGAAGCGTGATGACGTGGACGAATTCGTGCCACAGGACCGACCGCCAGTTCATCGTCCACTTCGACCGCGCCGACGGCGAATCCATCGTGATCAGCCGACCGAAGCAGATGCCCATGTAGCCGATGCTCCCCGGCAGGCCGATCGAGCGGACCATGAAGTCATCGTGATTGTCGAAGATCTGAACGTGGATTGGCGTCTCCGGTTCGATCCGGTATTTCTCCGTGTACCGGGCGTAGGCGCGCTCGAGCAACGCAAGGGCGTCCTCGGCCAGGATCGGCGCCTCGGATCGGGGCACCAGCAGGCGGAACGGGCCTCGCTCGCGGGCCTCGTATCGGATGAGCGAATCCAGCACCTTGAGCATGTTGAACACGTGGACGTTGTACTTGTCGGCCTCGAAGGCCAGCTCCAGTTCCCGGCGCCCTTCGTCTTCCCTTCCCAGGCGCAGGAGATCGAAACCATAGAACGCGCGGGCCTCAATGTCTTCGGGCTCCACCTCCAGCGCCCGCCGTTGGAATCGCGCCGCCTCCTCGAATCGATAGTGCCGCGAGGCGATCCGGCCCGTCGTCCGGAAGACTTCCGAAGCGTACGGATTGAACGCCAGAACCTCTTCGTGAACCTGCTCCATCTCCGCCTTGCGGTCCAACAGGAACAAGGCCGCCGATTCCAGCGACCGGAACCGCAGGCTGACGGGGTTGACCTCCAGGGCTTCCTCGATCTGCTCCAGCGCTTGCTCGGCGCGGCCGACGTCCAGCAAAAGCTCGACCTGGATCGCCCGGGCCCGAGGGTGCCGCGGATTGACTTTCACGATGGCCTCCAGCTCGGCCTCCAGCCGCGGATCGCTCGATTTCCAGTAACATTCGGCCAGACCGGCCCGGGCATCGAGGTTCTCCGGCTCCAGCGCCAGCGCCTTCTGGTAGTAATCGGCCGCCAGGGCGTAATCGAACTTCCGGTAGGCCAGATCGCCCGCTCCGACGTAAGCCGGGACGAATCCCGGCCGCGACTCGATCAGGCTGGCGAAGAGCGTCCCCAGGATCGTCTTCGGGTTCTGGCCGATCAGCTCGGCGATCCGCGCCACGGCCACCCGGTTCTCGGCGTAAAAGCCATACTGCCGGGAGCGCTCCCATTGATCCAGCGCCCGGCGCAGACTCGCCTGATAATCCGTTTTGCGGCCCCGCTCCTGATACATCAGCGCCAGCCGCAGCGTGTAAACGGGCTCCGGAATCGCGCTGACGAGCTTCTCCATGTCCGAAATCGCGCTGTCCACCCAGCCGATCTCCAGCTTGAGTTCCGCCCGGTTCTGAAGCAGCGTGTAGGGGACTCGCCCCGAAAACGAGCTGATCTGCGCCTCGAGCATCGCCAGGGCTTCGCGGTAGGAGCCCCGCCGCCAGAGGTCCGTGTAGTCCTCGACCGGCTGGATCGTCGGCGGCGCGAACGGGTCTCGGCTCGCCGGGCGCGGCTCCACTTGAGCGGGGAGCGCCCACCCGCTCAGAAGCCAGAGGCCCCCGAGCGCGGCCGACGCCAAGCGCGATCGCGCCGCGCCGCCTCGCCGGCCCATGACTCCAAGGGGCGGGAACGGGCGGTTGGGGACCACCTTAATCGCTGTCACGATCGATATGCTCGACCCAGAGGCGAGACGAACGAACCCAGGCAACCTGGGACCGCGGCGGCGGCCTCCGATCGCCCGACGGTCCCCGGCGGCGACGGGCCTCGCCGGAACTTTGAGCCGATCGTCGGGCCGATCGTCAGACCCCGTCGCTCAACTATAACCCCCTGCGATCGCCTCGCCAAGAAAAGACTCTGACCGGCGGCCCCGAACGGCTTGAAGCGGCCCCCGCCGGGTCGAGACTCGACGGCCGGCTGCGTCCTGCGCCAGGAAACGACTCCGGCCAGTGGCTTCAGGTGACCCCAGCCGGGCTCACGCCCTTCGGCCGATCTCACTGCCGGCGGCGCGCGCCCATTCGATGGCCCGCTCGCCCGCCCCGTGAACCCGATCTGATGGCCTGACCGTCGCCGTGGTGGAGGATCGTAATGACTGCCCGAAACGCGGGCGACTACGAACTCAGCCCTGGCAGGCCCAGCAAGGACCTGCTTTCCCGTTACCCGGAGCGGTCGGGTCCTGATGTCAGCCTGATTCTCTGAACGCCGATGAAGGCAGCGGCTCGGCCGCGTCGCCCTCGGCTTCGAGACAGACCTGAATCGACTCCTTCAGCCGATCCATGATCTCGTCCGGCGAACGGCCCGCTGTAGGGCATCCCGCAAGGCCGGCCACCGCCGTCACGTGGAAGCCCTCCTCGTCGCGCTCAAGGATCACGCTGCAATCCCGCTTCACGAAGGTGCCCCTTGCCGACGAACTTACCTCGACTCCCGGCTTCCGTCCACCGACTCGATCCACGCGGCCTTCAGAGAGTCTAACGCCTTGCCGCTCAGCCGCCGCCGGCTGGCCGCAATTTGTCTGCGATAAGTGCAAGGGAGCGACCCACCGTAGCGAACACCTCGACCGACTTGGCCATATCTTTCACGACAGAAAAGTCATGCTCGACTTGGCAGGCGGTCATGTAGGCGCCGTAGCGCAGGGGGGGGTCGGTGACCTTTAACTGGTCGTCGAGCACCGCGTGCGCCGCGACTCGTACCGCGTCACGGATGCGCTTACGGGTCGGGGCATCCTCAGATTCGGCATGAAACTTGATGCAGAGCCCATTATTGACCACTTCGCAGTACAGCTCTGTCGCGACTCCGTTAAGATGCAGCGACTCCCAGTCCCGGTTGTTCAGAATGTAGACAGGGCCACCGGGGTTATTGGCACTGTAGATCGCCGTCTTGAATTCCTTGAGCTCCTGCTTCAGCCGCCAGAAAAGCGAATAATAAAAGGGCTTGCCTTTCGACTCGGAATAGCAGGCGTCCTTAAGCTTCGTAAACTGCGAGCAGAGCGCGTCCTTGTACGCCCCAGCCAAATCGCACACGTCCGGCAGCTGGCCTGGGGCGTTGAGAAGGCGTTCCAGTGCGTTGATGATTTCCTCGTAGCCAAGCCTTTCGCCAACACCATCGGTTCGCTCAGCCAGGATTTCTTTGTCGAACTCGAACCACGACGTGCCCAGCAGGACGTACACACCTCGGTGGCCATGTTCTTTCAGGAACTTAACTTGGTCGGGCAATTGCTTGTCGGTGAGGGAGGACCACATTTTGATTTCGAGAAGGATCCGCGAATCGTCACTCCAGAGGCCCAAGTCGAAGAGTTGTCCTTCCGGCTCCCACTCCGTTGGCTTTGTCCTACGGACACCAACGAGAAGTTCTGGCAGGTCAGATTTCTCGAACAGCATGTACAGTACTACCTGGTGTGTTCGCTCGTAGTCGATGGCGGCACTCAGCAGCAGGTCAAGTCCGCTCATTTGACCGTCTCCTCCTCTTGTCGTCCGGATAACTTCCCGCTCGCATAGCGGCTCGATTCCTACGGACAGACCACGGCAGATTTTGCGCGCGAGGGCATCGGACAACTCCTTATGCCGAGGCACTGCCTCAACCGCGCCCGTCCGCGGATTGATCCACAGCGAATGTGACCCGCCTTCCCGCTTCAGGTGGCATCCGTGGCGCCGCAGGTGTCGCAGCAGGTCACCCCGCTTCACCCGACGACGACCTTCTCACGCACGGCGTCTCGAGGCAGAGCCCGTAGCCCGTCTCGCCGCCGATCCTCCAGGATCAGAGCAATTGCCTTCGCCAGACTCTGACGGGCTTCGGTCTTCGTGCGCCCCTGTCCGTTCGCCCCCGGAATTTCCGGGGAGTACGCGATGAACCACTCACGATCGCGCTCGATCACCGCCGTGAACTCGTTCCTCAGGGGCCGCTTGGCGCTTCGACGCTTCATGATGTTTCTCTGCTCCTCCTGTTGGCTTACGGCTAATTCCTTATTAGATGGTCCCGCATAAGAGCGGGTTCCGTCATTTCTGGCCGTCGAAGACGCCGCTGAAGATCCAGCCCCAACCGGGTTAAGTCCTGATTTTTCAAAGCC
>CAYXAU010000022.1:0-40605 GCA_964463045.1 uncultured Candidatus Sumerlaeota bacterium
CGCGGGATCGTCGGCACGAGCGGAGGGGACATCATCGACTCCCTCGCCCGCGGCAACGGCGGGATCGGCATCATGCTCAACCTCGGGGGGACCGTCAGCGGCTCGACGGCTTCCAACAACCTGGGCGACGGCATTTCGCTCCTTTCGGGCGGGATGGTGAGCAATTCGACGGTCGAGAACAACGGCGGCGTCGGGGTTTCGGGCGCGTCGGGCTCATCGCTCGCCGACTCGCGCGTGACGGGGAACGCGGGGGCCGCGGCCACCGGCGTCAGCTCGATCACGAATTCGGCGCTGGCCGATAACGGCGGCGGCGTCTCCGGTGTCTCCACGCTCAGCGGGAGCTACGTGGCCGAGAACACCGGCGCGGGCGTCACCGGCGGCGCGATCACCGACGCGACGATCGTCGCCAACACGGGCAATGGGGTCGTCACCCCCAGCTCGATCGATAACGCCTGGATCATGCGCAATGGCGGGCTTGGGATCGCCTCGACGGGCGGAACGGGGACGGTGGTGAATTCGACGATCCGGGAGAACGCCGGGATCGGCGTGCGCAACATCCTCTCGCTCGACAACTCCAACATCTACGACAACGGGACCTACGAGGCGGTCGATAACGTCGCCGCCGGGAGCGCCGACCGGAACTACGAGAACAATTATTGGGGCCCGACGCACACGCCGGTCCTCGCCGCCGGCAGCGAATTCGATAACCTTGCGTTCATCCAGGACGTGCTCGACGGCTCCGGCAATCACCTGATCGACGTCTGGCCGTTCCTGGGGACGGCGGCCGTGGGGGCCCCCAGCGCCGACGCCCCGGCCTTCCTCCTGGCGGTCAGTCCGGACGCCTCGACGCCGCTCAACGCCCAGCGCAATATCTTCACGCTCACGTTCAGCGAGGACATGGACCCCACGATCCCGCTCGTGACGTTCGACTTGGCGCCTCCCTTCACGAAGAACGTCGTCGAGGCCGATCCGGGCTGGATCAACGCGACGACCTGGCGCGGGAGCTTCGTCGTCGAGCCGACGACCGGCGACGGGACGCACACGTTGCGCGTGGCCGGGGCGCTCGCCGCCGACGGCTTCGCCATCCCGACGGACACCTCGCGCAGGTTTGTCGTCGACACCAGCGGCGGGACGGTGGCCAACAACGGCGTCGTCTCGGTGATCGGCAACAGTGCCACGCTGAGCTGGGACGGCGAGGGGGCCCCGTCGGGCGGCTTCCCGTCGCGGATGGGCGTGAGCGACCCGATCGCGGGCTTCAACGTCCTGCGCTCGACGACCGGCCTGCCGGGCTCCTACACGCAGGTCAACGGCGCGCTCGTTTCCAACCCCGGCTCCGGCGAGACCGCTCAGTTCGTCGATTCCCCGCTGGCGGCCAATACGCTCTACTTCTGGCAGGTTTACGCCGTGCGCGATTCCGGCAACTCGGAGTTCTGGACCGGCCCGATGACGGGCGTGACCGGCAGCGCTCCGGCCGAGCCCGATATCACGGTCACCCCGGGCTCGATCGCCTTTGGGGCGCGGGACGTGGACGCCGGGCCGAGCGGCGCCGTCACGGTCACGATCAAGAACGACGGAGCGGCCGATCTGACCTTCACGAGCATCGCGCTCACGGGGACGAATGCCAATCAGTTCGCCTTCTCCGGCGGGGCCCCCTCGACCTCGGCCCTCGGCCCCGGCGCGAGCCGCCTGGTCGGTCTCGTCTTTGATCCCTCGAGCGTGGGGGCGAAGTCCGCCGCGCTCACGATCGTCAGCAATGACCCGGACGAGGGGACCGTCAACGTGACGCTGACCGGCACGGGGATCGATCAGGAGATCAGCGTCTTCCCGACGTCGCTCAGCTTCGGCTCGATCGCCGCCGACGCCGGGCCGACCGAGGCGATGGGGGTGGCGATCTCCAACGTCGGGACGGCGACGCTCAACTTCACGTCGATCTCGATTGTGGGGACGCACGCGGCCCAGTTCGGTTTCACGACCCCCCCCTCGACGGCCCCGCTCAGCCCCGGCCAGAGCCGCCAAGTGAACCTCATCTTCGACCCCGTGACGAGCGGGGCCAAATCGGCCAAGCTCCGGATCGTGAGCGACGACGCTGACGAGGCGACGCTCGATATCCCGCTCTCCGGCACGGGGACGGCCCCGACGACCGTCTGGGTCAAGTTCTCGCACGCGGGGGCGGAGACCGGCGAGCAGGCCACGCCGTATAACACGCTGGCCGAGGGGACCGCCGCCGTCGCCAACGGCGGCACGGTCAAGGTCGGGGCCGGCGCGACGCGCGAAACGCCGACCTTGAGCAAACCGATGCGGATCGAAGCCGTCGGCGGCGCCGTCCGCCTCGGCGACCCGAACGCCCCCTACCCGGCCGCCCCGCCGCCGTCCGTCGCCTCGGCCAAGAAGTAACGGCACCGGCGCTTGACACCCCTCGGCCCTCTGCTAAGATCCGGCCTCGGACCGGAGCGGGAGTAGCTCAGTTGGTAGAGCGCCAGCTTCCCAAGCTGGAGGTCGCGGGTTCGAGGCCCGTTTCCCGCTCCAGACTTTTTTGACCCACGGACCATCGGGCGCGGGGGCGAGATGGACGACGCTCGCCGGGCGCGGGGGCGCGATCCCGTCTCGGCCGTGAACCAGCGAGCCTTGAGCCCCCGCGTCGGAGCCGGATTCGGCCGGCTTAGGCGGCCCTTTCGGCCCGTTTCCGAGGAGGGTTGAGCGATGTCGGCCCGGAGAACGTTGCGTAGGGATGTCGTCGGTCGAGTCTCGCGAGCAAGTCGGCTCCTCGGCGTCGTTGCCTTCGCCGGGGCGATTGCCGCGGCCCCTGCGGCCTCGCGGGCGCAGGTGGAGAGGGGCGATCGACCCCCGGCACGGCCCAACGTCATCCTCATTCTGGCCGACGATCTCGGCTACGGCGACGTGGGCTATCAGGGGTGCCCCGATATTCCGACGCCGAACATCGACGCGCTGGCCGCCTCGGGGGTGCGGTTCACCGACGGCTACGTCACGTGCGCCATCTGCACGCCCAGCCGGGCGGGATTGCTGACAGGGCGCTACCAGAACCGATTCGGGTTGGAGACCAACCCCGGCCCCGTGCCGCCGCAACGGGAAGAGGCCGGGCTACCCAATTACCAGATCACGCTGGCCGAGATGCTCAAGGGGGCGGGCTACACGACGGCGCTCGTCGGCAAGTGGCACCTCGGGATGCTCCCCGGGCAGCATCCGATGAGCCGCGGGTTTGATGAATTTTTCGGTTTTCTGCACGGGGCGCATCCTTATTTTCCGAACGCCCGGCGCAATGAAATGCTCCGGGGGCGCGAGGCGACGAATTATGACCGTTACCTGACGGAGGTTTTGGCGGACGAAGCCCTCGCCTTCATCGAGCGACGCCGCGCCGAGCCCTTTTTCCTTTACCTCGCCTTTAACGCCGTGCATCTGCCGCTTCAGGCCACGGATAAGTATCTTGCCCGAGTAAGTGACATCAAGGATGAAGCCCGCCGGACTTACGCGGCGATGATGGTCGCGCTGGATGACGCGGTGGGCCGCGTGATCGAGAAGCTTGATGCGCTCCATCTGCGCGAGAGTACGCTCGTCTGGTTCATCAGCGACAACGGCGGCGTCGAGGCGCACGCGAGGAACCTTCCCCTGCGCGGCGGCAAGGCGACTTATTGGGAAGGCGGCATTCGCGTCCCCTTTCTCGTGAGTTGGCCGGGTCGCCTTCCCGCGGGGAAAAGTTACACGCCCCCGGTCATCACGCTCGACGTGGTCCCGACGATCGCCGCGCTGACGGGAGCCGCCCTTCCCGCCGATCGTCCGATCGACGGCGTGAATTTGATGCCTTACCTTCTCGGTGAGAACGCCGAGGCCCCCCACGCGATTCTGTTCTGGCGGATGTTCGAGCGCCGCGCCGTCCGCGAGGGGCGGTGGAAACTGGTGAGCATGGGCGGCGGCCCGTGGGAACTGTATGATCTCTCGCGGGACGCCGCCGAGGCGGAGGACCTCGCCGCCGCCCGACCCGAGATCGTCGAGCGGCTTAATCGCGCCTTCGCCGCTTGGGCGTCGCATATGGCCGAGCCGATGTGGAGGTACCCCTCGCAGGCGGAGATCAACGCGCTTGGAATCCGCATGGGCAGGTAGGAAGGACCCGCCGAGGAGTCGCGTGAGGGACTGAAGGCCCGCGCGCGTCCTAGGTTCACGGGCGGAAAGTCGCGGGCGCAGGCGGTTGCGCTCTAGATCAAGGTGACTTATGGTATTATGGAAACCCGACCCGACGTTTTATCCGTCCCCGAAGATGGCGATGCAGGCCCCCGCCGAGCGGTTCGGTTACGTCGCCGCCCTGAATTATGGCCGCAATGAACGACCTGACGCCCTGGCGGTCGTGGACCTTGACCCGCAATCCTCGACCTACAGCCAGATACTTCACCAGCTTGAGCTGCCCTACGCGGGCGACGAGTTGCACCATTATGGGTGGAACGCTTGCAGCTCGGCTCTTTGTCCGTACGCTCCTCATCCGCATCTGGAACGGCGGTATCTCATCCTGCCGGGCATTCGGAGTTCGCGGATTTACATCGTGGATACCAAGCCCGATCCGCGCCGGCCGAATATCGCCAAGGTGATCGAGCCCGACGAAATGATGGCTAAATCCGGTTACAGCCGCCCGCACACCGTCCACTGCGGCCCGGACGCCATTTATATGAGCGCGCTCGGCGCGGCCGGCGGCGAGGGCGGCCCCGGGGGCGTTTTCCTTCTCGATCACTTCAGTTTTGACGTGATTGGCCCGTGGGAGCTGCACCGCGGGCCGCAGTCGCTCGCTTATGACTTCTGGTGGCACCTGACCGAGGACACGATGGTTACCAGCGAGTGGGGCGTCCCGGCTCAGTTCGAGCAGGGATTGATCCTGGACGACCTGGTGAAAGGCAGGTACGGCCGCAATCTTCATTTCTGGGACCTGCGGCGCCGCCGTCACGCGCAAACCATCAATCTGGGGGAAGAGTATCAGCTTGTCTTCGAGCTTCGGCCCGCCCATGAGCCCACAAAAACCTATGGCTTCGTCGGCGTCGTGCTGAACCTGAAGGACCTTTCAAGCTCGATCTGGACATGGTATCGCTCCAACGGGGCCTGGGCCGTGAGAAAGATCATCGACATTCCGGCCGAGCCGGCGAGCGAGGAGGAGCTTCCGCCGCCGCTCAAGGGATTCAAGGCGACGCCGCCGCTGGTGACTGATATTGATCTCTCGCTTGATGACAGATACCTTTATGTCTCCTGCTGGGGAACAGGCGAGTTGCGCCAATATGACGTGTCCGACCCGTTTGCGCCGCGGCTGACCGGCAAGATCCGCGTCGGCGGTATCATCCGGCGGCAGGGACATCCGCGAAGCGGGGGGCCTCTCCTGGGCGGGCCGCAGATGGTGGAGATCAGCCGGGACGGGCGGCGCATCTATTTTACCAATTCGCTTTACAGCACGATCGACGATCAATTCTATCCCGATCGCATGCCGGGCTGGATGGTCAAGGCCAACGCGGCGCCGGGGGGAGGCATCGAGATCGACCCCGATTTCTTCGTCCATTTTGGCCAGGCGCGGGCGCACCAGGTCCGGCTCGAAGGAGGCGACGCCTCCACTGACACCTTCTGTTATCCTTCCTGACCGGCTGGGGGCGTTGCTCGCGATGAGCGCCCTGGGGGCGTTTCACGGGCTCAACCCGGCGATGGGCTGGCTTTTCGCGGTCGCGCTGGGGCTCCAGCGCCGCAGCCAACGAGCGGTGCTGGTGTCCCTCCTCCCGATCGCCGCCGGTCACGCCGTCTCGGTGGCCGCCGTCGGGGCGATCGTCTGGGGAGGCTTGCGCGTCGTAACGGGCTCCTCCATGACCTTGACGGCCGCCTGTGTTTTGTTGTTGTTCGGTATGTATAAGCTTTTCAATACCTATCGCCACCCGCGTTGGGTCGGCATGAAGGTCGGCCTCGGGGACTTGTTCGTCTGGTCGTTCCTCATGGCGACGGGCCATGGGGCCGGGTTGATGGTTGCTCCGCTGTTCGTGAGCCTCGGCGCGCCGGGGGCTCATCACCACGGGCCCGCGGCAATTGATACTTCATCGCCCGCGGCCCTTGCGAGCGGCCTTCTGGCGCATACGTGCGCCATGTTGGCCGTGATGGCCGGCGTCGCCTGGGTCGTGTATGCCCGTGTCGGGCTCGCCGTCCTGAAACGAGGCTGGATCAACTTCGATATGATCTGGGCCACGGCGTTGCTGATCGCGGGGGCGTCGGCCTTGATCGCCGCCCTGTGACTGAATGCCCGCGGATCGGCCGCCGGACGGATCGGATGCGCGGCTCGGCGCGAGGCGGCTGGAAGCCGGGGGTGAGGCTCAATCGGCCTTGAGGGCTCGGCGGATGGCGGCGTCCAGGTCGGCGGCGGTCAGACGCGTGGCGAGGACGACGCCGGAGCGGTCGATCAGAAGCAGAAACGGAATGGCCTCAACTCCATAAGCGGCGACAATTTCGGAATTCCAGGCCTTGCCGTCGAACGCTTGCGGCCAGGTGATCGCGGGACGCGCCTCCAGGAAGGCCGAGACGGCCGTTCGGGCGTCGTCGAGGCTGATGGAAATGATCTCCAGGCCGGCGGAGTGGTGCCGCTGGAAGGCCTCGATGACCGCCGGACGGAGGGCCACGGAAGGCTCCGACCAGGTGGCCCAGAAGTCCACAAGCACGACCTTGCCGCGGAAATCAACCAACCGGAGCGGCCGACCGGCCAGGTCCGAAGTGGAGAAGCCCGGGGCGGCCTCGCCGATTTTCAATTGGGTATTGAACTGCGGCTCCGGCGCCGCGGCGGCTTCACCTATAAGCTCCTCGATGTCTCCACCGCCGAGCAGCGCGTTCATATCGATCACGTTGACGCCCGGCGGGGGCGCATATTCAAATTCGGCGTCGTCGACCTCCACGCCCAGCCGGACGTCCTGATAAAGGTAGGCTATCAGCGGTTCGGCGCCGGGGCCGAGGATGGCGATCCGGCGGGGAAAACCGTCGGCTTGGCCGACAGCGATCTCAGCCCCCTCGAAGGCCAGCCCCAGCGCGCGGGCCTCCTCGATCCCTTCCAATTGCGCCAGCAGACCGGGCTTGGCGGCTCCCTTGAGAATGAACACCTTTTGACCGTCGATGACCCCCTCGCCCTGGTAAGTGAGATCAAAACTCTCGGCCAGACTGCGGGCCATGTCGGCCGGCCGCTGGGCCAGACCGGGTCCGGCCAGGTTGTCCAAGGGAGAGCCTAAGGGGGCGGCTTCGGCGGCGAACGTGGCGGCCGAGGCGAGTTTCATCACTTGCGTCATGCCGAGGATTTGGGTTTCCATCCAGAGCGTTCCCTCTCGGTCGATGATCGCCTTCGTGGGGACTTTCTGGCCGAGGACGTCCATCTCCATCTCCAGCCGAAAACGCGTCCCCTTGCCGGCCATTCGACCCGTAGCGCGCGATTGGATGCCCGCGAAGGCGCTGGTCAGCTCAAGGCGGCTCGTCCAGGATTCGCCCTGGTTGGGCAAGCCCTCCAGGAGCTTGAGCACGTCCTCGGTCGTCCGAGGCTCCTGCGCCCCCCGCGAAAGGGCGGGTCCCAGGGCCGCTGCCATCGCCGGCGTCAGGAGCGCGAGAAGGACGCGCAAGCCTCGAAGCTTCAGTTCGGCGCGGGGGGTCCGGTTCATGTGCCTCGCCTCAGTCTCGGCCGGGAGTCGAAGAGCCGCCCGGAAGTGTGAACATGGATCCGGGGAAAACCCCCACCCGCCTCACGATGTCACGGGCGAGAGCCAGAGGCAACGGGATTCCCGGACTCTCTGCGGGGCGGCGGGCCGAAGGAACTTCCGGCAGCCGGGCGCGTTCGAACCTTGTAAAATCCTAACCGTCGGCCAATGAAGGGGTGGCAGCCTGAGGCCGGGGCCGAACGTCATCCGAGCCGGACGAGGCGCGCGACCATGGCCAAAGAAAACGTGCTGATCATCGAGGACGAGGAGGACATCGTCGAACTGGTCCGTTACAACCTGGCGCGGGAAGGTTTTCGCGTCGAGGCGGCCGGATCGGGGGAAGAGGGCCTGGCGATGATTCGGCGGCGCCCGCCGGATGCCGTCATTCTCGATCTCATGTTGCCGGGGCTGGACGGGCTGGAGGTGTGTCGGCGATTGCGCCAGGACGCCGGGACGCGCCTGCTGCCGATTCTCATGCTGACGGCGCGGGGCGAGGAGGCCGACGTGGTGGCGGGGCTGGAGCTGGGGGCCGACGACTACCTGACGAAGCCGTTCAGCCCCCGCGTGCTCTCGGCGCGCCTGAAGGCCGTGTTGCGACGACGAGCGGCCCCGCCGACGGCGGATCAGACCCCGCTCGACGTGCAGGGGTTGATCATCCACCCGGGGCGGCACGAGGCCACGGCCGACGGCCGGCCGCTGAACCTCACGTTGAGCGAGTTTCGGATTCTGCGCTACCTGGCGGGGCGGGCCGGCTGGGTCTTCACGCGGCGGCAGATCGTGGACGCCGTCCATGGGGAGGATTACCCTGTGACGGAGCGGTCGGTCGACGTTCAGATCGTCGGTTTGCGGCGGAAGCTGGGCCGTCGGGCCGAGCTGATCGAAACCGTCCGCGGCGTCGGCTACCGCTTTCGAGAATCCCCGGCCTCAGGGGAGGCCGACTGAGCCGAACGACGCGCCGGCCCGGGGCCGGCCGAACCGGAGCACCGTCCCATGAGGCGGCGGCGCCTTCTGTGGCAGCTTTTTCCCTCTTATCTGCTCATCAGCGCGGCCGTCCTGGCGGTGGCCGGTTGGCAGGCGGCCCGGTCGCTGCGCACCTTTTATTATGAGGCGTTAGCCGAGGACCTGCGGTCGCGCGTTCGGCTGGCCGAGGCCCTCTGGGGGGATCGGTTGGCCGAAGGGGCGGAGGTTGAATCGCTTCAGGCGGCCTGTCGAGAGTTGGGCCGGGCGACCGGGACGCGCCTGACGCTGGTAACCGCCTCCGGCCGGGTGCTGGCCGATTCCGAGGATGACCCCGCCCGGATGGATAACCACGGCGGGCGACCCGAAATCCTGGAAGCCGCCACTGAGGGCCTGGGCCAAGCCACCCGATTCAGCACCACGGTCGGGGCCCGTATGTTCTACGTGGCGGCGCGGGTGGGCCCCGAGGGCGCCCCTCGCGGCTACGTGCGCGCCGGCCTGCCGGTGGCCGAGGTGGAGGCCTCGCTGAGGCGGTTGTTCGGGGGGATCGCGTTCGGGGCGGCGGCGGCGGTTGTGCTGGTCGGGGGGTTGAGCTGGTTGCTGGCGCGGCGGCTGACGCAACCACTTCGGGAGATCCAGGCCGGGGCGCGGCGTCTGGCGGGAGGGGATTTCCAATCCAAGCTGACGATCGCGGCGCCGCTGGAGCTGGCCGATCTGGCCGAGACGATGAACCGTATGGCCGGCCAGCTTGAAGAGCGTCTGGCCGCCATCGAAGGTCAGCGACGGGAAGCGGCGGCGGTCCTGGGCAGCATGGCCGAGGGGGTGATCGCCGTCGATCGGCGTCAACGCGTGCTGACGATCAATGGGGCGGCGGCCGAGCTGTTCGGCGTGGCCGGGGTCGAGGCCGAAGGCCGCGCCCTTCAGGAGGTCGTCCTCAACGCCGAGCTTCAGGATTTCGCCCGGCGGATCATCGCCGGAGAGGCTCCGATCGAGGGCGAGATTGTCTTGCGGGCGCCCGAGACGCGGACGTTGCAGGTCCACGGCACGGCGCTCCAGGGCGCCGGCGGGGATCGGCTGGGGGCGGTCATGGTGCTGAACGACGTGACGCGGCTGCGGCGGCTGGAGTCCCTCCGGCGGGAGTTCGTGGCCAATGTTTCACATGAACTCAAGACGCCGATCACCTCGATCCAGGGATTCGTCGAGACGTTGCTGGACGGGGCGCTGGATCAGCCGGCCGAGGCCCGACGTTTTATGGAAATCATCGCCCGACAGGCCGGTCGACTCGCCGCCATTATCGAGGACTTGTTGAACCTCTCGCGGATCGAACAGGACGAGGAGCGGCGTCAAATCGTCTTGAACCGGGCCCCCTTGGCGCCCGTCGTCGTCGCCGCCGTCCAAGGCTGCCAGGATCAGGCCGCCGCCAAAGGCGTCAAGCTGAGTTGGACCTGCCCGCCGGACTTGACCGG
This sequence comes from uncultured Candidatus Sumerlaeota bacterium, assembly GCA_964463045.1. Taxonomy (GTDB): domain Bacteria; phylum Sumerlaeota; class Sumerlaeia; order MVZB01; family JAJFLK01; genus CAYXAU01. The sequence continues at coordinate 10,118 of CAYXAU010000022.1, forward strand.
CCGGATCAACGCCCCGTTGTTGGAGCAGGCGCTCGTCAACTTGATCGACAACGCCCTCAAATACACGGGGTCCGGCCGGGCCGTCGAGGTCCAGGCCCACGCCGGGCCATCGGAACATGCCCTTGTCGTGAGCGACGAGGGCTGCGGCATCACCGCCGAGCATCTTCCCCAATTGTTCGAGCGGTTCTATCGCGTGGACCCCGCCCGCAGCCGGAGCCTGGGGGGGACGGGCCTGGGGTTGGCCATCGTCAAGCACATCGTCGCGGCGCACGGGGGGCGCGTGAGCGTCGTCTCCGCGCCCGGCCTGGGGAGCCGGTTCACGATCCACCTGCCGGCCGAAGGCCCGGGGCCGGGCCGAGAACTAGCTTGAAGCTAATGATCATCTAACGGGGGGCGGCTAGCTTCGGCGAGGGGGATTGACGTGCGTCCGGAAGCCGGGCGACGAAAGGAGAGGACGGAGATGAGGAGAGGATGCTGGCGGGGCCGAAATCTTTCAATGTGCGCGATCGCTCTGTTCGCCCTGACGGTGGGGTCCGGCCGGGGGCAGGTCGCCGTGGACCCCGAGCTGCCGGAATATCGGCCGGTCCAGGGCGTATCGGGCAACATCAAGAGCGTCGGGTCGGACACGATGAATAATCTGATGACGCTCTGGGCCGAAGGCTTTAAGAGGTTTTATCCCAACGTTGGAGTCGAGATTGAGGGCAAGGGGTCCTCGACGGCTCCGCCGGCGCTGATCGAGGGGACGGCGACGTTCGGCCCCATGAGCCGGGATATGAAGGCCTCCGAGATCGACGAGTTCGAGAAGAAGTACGGCTACAAGCCGGCGGCGCTGTCGGCGGCGCTGGATGTCCTGGCCGTTTATGTGCAGAAGGATAACCCCATCGGTGGTCTGAGCCTCCCCCAGGTGGACGCCATCTTTTCCAAAACCCGCAGGGGGGGGTATCCCAATGATATTACCACGTGGGGGCAGGCGGGTCTGAGCGGGCCATGGGCCAACCAGCCGATCAGCCTCTATGGTCGCAACGCCGCCTCGGGCACCTATGGTTATTTCAAGGAGCATGCGCTCTTTAAGGGGGATTTCAAGGACGCCGTCAAGGAGCAACCGGGCAGCTCTTCGGTCGTGCAGGGGGTGGGGGGGGATCGATTCGCGATCGGTTATAGCGGCATAGGTTATAAAACCGAGGACGTTCGCGCCGTGCCGATCGCCGCGGCCCAGGGCGAGCCCTTTTATCCGCCCAACGACGAGACCGCTTACGACGGCACGTATCCGCTGGCCCGGTTCTTGTACCTTTACGTCAATGCGCGGCCGGGACGGCCGCTTGACCCCCTCCGTCGCGAGTTCATCCGGTACGTCTTCAGTCGCCAGGGGCAGGAGGACGTCGTCCGCGACGGTTATTTGCCGGTGACGGCCGACCTGGCGGCGGAGGCGATTGGCTCGCTCGGCATCGAGTGAGGTCATCTCGATTTCCGAAGACAGAAGGAATGGAACCACGAAGACACAAAGACACGAAGAAGAACTGGATGCATCTTCGGGAGCGCTCGCGCCGCCGGCGAAGCTGAGCAGGTGACGTTCTTTGTGTCTATGCGGTGAATATTTCTCTTATGATGCCTGATTGCCCCGTCGCGCCTCCGCGCCGTCGGACCACCCGTGCGATCCGCGTCGCCGATCGCCTGGCGGCTTGGGCCATCACGGTGGGGGGGGTCGTGACGATCGGGGCCATCGGGCTGGTTTTCGTTTATCTGGTCTGGGTTGTTCTCCCGCTCTTTTTACGGGGAGGGATCACGCCGCAGCCGGCGGGGCCCGCCCCGACGGCGACGGCGCCTATCCATGTCGCCTTGGACGAACACGAGCGGCTTGGCTGGGCCCTTGAAGCCGACGGGCGGCTTGGAGTGTTCCGCCCGGACACGGGCGCCCTCGCCGCCGTTAAACCCCTTTTCGCGCCCGGGACAATGACGGCCTTTGCGGCCGCGGGGGCCGACGCCGTCGCCTTCGGCTTCGCCGATGGAACGATTCGTCTCGGCCGGATTGGTTTCCGAACGTCCTTCCCGGCGCCGGAGACGTTGGGGAAGCCCGCGCGCGGGGTGGCGGCCGGACGTCCCGTCGTGGTGGAGGGGGGCTTGCTCGAATTGACGCCGGAAGGCCAACTTCGCCTTCAAGAGGTCGCTTGGACGATCGAGGAACCGCTCGACCTCGGCCCGGCGGCCCGCGTGGCTTTGCTCGGCCTGGCGTTAACCTCCAGCGGGTCGATCGTCGCCTCTTATCACGATGACGGGGAGCTTCGGGTGGCGCGCGTGAGCGAACGACGCAACCTCAGAACGCGCCAGACCCAACGCACGATCCAGACGGGGCGGCTTCGGCTGGAGCGCCAAGCCGAGGCAGGTCATCCGGCCTGGCTCTGGCTCGTCGGCCAGGGCGACGCCTTGGCGCTCATCTGGTCCGATGGCCGCCTTGAACGGATCGACGCCCGCCAACTCGACCGGCTGGTTGTCGCCGAGACGCTGGATCTCATCCCGGAGCCGGGGCGGTCGCTGACGGCGATCGCGACCCTGACCGGCGGATCGACGCTCCTGGCCGGCGACGATGCCGGAAGCGTAGGCCTCTGGTTCCATATCAAACCGGCGGATGCCGCCACGCCCGATGGCGCCGTCCTGGTCTCGCCCCGCCGCGTCGGCGCTGGAACGTCGGTGACGGCGCTCGCCCCGTCGGCCCGGACGCGTCTGTTCGCGGTCGGACATGCGGACGGCGCCCTCCGGCTTTATCACGCCACGAGCGGCGCTCTCGTGGGCCGGATGGACGCCTCGGGGCTGGTCGAGGCCGGCGGGAGGCTCGTTTTGGCCCTGGCGCCCAAGGACGATGGACTCCTGGCATTGGCCCCGGGTCGAATGCGGCGCTTCAGCCTTGAGCCGGCGCATCCGGAGGCGAGCCTGAGGACCTTCTTCCGGCCTTTGTGGTACGAGGGGGATGAGCGTCCTGCCCACGTCTGGCAATCCTCGAGCGGGACGGATGACTTTGAGCCCAAGCTTGGGCTCATGCCGCTGATCTTCGGAACGTTCAAGGCCACGTTCTTTTCCCTGCTTTTCGGCGCGCCGATGGCGCTGCTGGCCGCGCTGTTCACGAGCGAGTTTCTTCACCCGAAGGTCAAGGGCTGGATCAAACCGACGGTTGAGCTGATGGCCAGTCTCCCCAGCGTCGTCCTGGGTTTTCTGGCGGCCCTCGTGCTCGCCCCCTGGGTTGAAAGGACGCTCGCGGCCTTCCTGGCGGCTTTCCTCCTTCTCCCCGTCGCGTTCGCGCTGGCCGGTTATGTGTGGCAGTTCCTGCCCAGATCGATCCTTTTGGCGTTTCAGGATTGGCGCCTAGGGTTGGCTTTCATCCCCCTTATCGCCGCGCTTTCGGCGGCCGTCGCGCTGGGCCCCCTTCTGGAACGAACCCTCTTCGCGGGGGACCTCCGGCTGTGGTTGGACGGTCAGGCCGGTGGGCCCGTCGGCGGGTGGGTTCTTCTGCTCGCGCCCGGGTGGGGTCTGGCGGCGGGTTACGTTCTCCTCACTCGCGGGCGGCCGTGGCTCAAGGGCGTTTCGGCCGGATGGGGCCGGGGGGCGTGCGCCTCGGTCGATCTTCTGTTGTTCGGGCTTGCCGTGGCCGGAGCGCTGGGGGGGTCGATCGCAACGGCCTGGGCGCTATCAACCGTTGGGCTTGACCCGCGCGGGGGCGTCCTGGGGACGTACGTCCAGCGCAACGCTCTTGTCGTGGGCTTCGTCATGGGCTTGGCGATCATTCCGATCATCTTCACGATTTCGGAGGACGCGCTGGCGAGCGTGCCCGAGCATCTGCGGTCGGCCTCGCTGGCCGCCGGGGCGACGCCGTGGCAAACGGCCATCCGGATCGTCGTGCCGACGGCGGCGGGGGGGCTCTTCTCGGCCTTGATGATCGGCCTGGGGCGCGCCGTCGGGGAGACGATGATCGTGCTCATGGCCGCCGGGAACACGCCGATCATGGAATGGAACGTCTTCAACGGCTTCCGGACGCTCTCGGCCAATATCGCCGTCGAGCTGCCCGAAGCCGTCCGCAACTCGACGCACTACCGAACGCTCTTCCTGGCCGCGCTCGTGTTGTTCATGCTCACGTTCGTCATCAACACGGCGGCCGAGCTCGTCCGCCGTCGATTCCGCCGCCGGGCGCATCAGTTATGATGTCCCCCTCTGAAGGCCGCCCCGTCGAGCCGGCTCCCCAGGATCGGCGATTCTCGGGCCGCCGGCGGCCGGACGAGCCTCGTCCGACGCATGCCTCGTGGCTCGCCTCGGGGGAGCCCGCGCTCTGGTTCACGGCGGGGGCGCTGGCGCTGGCGGTGGCGGCGATCGTGGGGTTGATGGGTCTCATCCTCTTTCAAGGCGCGCGGACGTTCTGGCCAAAGCCGATCCTCCAGATTCGGACCGCCGACGGGCGGGTCGTGGCCGGCGAACCGACGCGGCGCGAACGGTTCCGCCCCCCGGCCGGCGCCTCGCTCCAAACCCGCCGCCTGCTCCGGACGGGAAACTTTGAACTGAGCGGGGCGCACTTCGCCTGGATGGACGACGACGCGATCGCCGAGGCGACGGAACCCCCCTGGATGCTCACGGTCGAACGCGAGGCCTGGGGGCGATTCTACGGCGAGCCGATGGCCTTCCTGACCGACGGCCAACCGACGGCCGAAGGCCCCGCCGCGACGTGGGAGGCCTTCGAGCGCGCGCATCCTGAGGCGCGCGAGCGCCGGCGACAGGCGCGCGCCATCGAGCGCCGGGAACTCGGCCGGGTCAATCGGCGGATCGAGGAGGCGCGCATCACCGCGCGCGGGGCCATGCTGCGTCACGGGGCCGACTCCGGCGAGGCCCGCGCCGCCGAAGCGGCTCTGGAGACGATCCAGGACGAGGCGAGCCTCGAATTTGAGCGGTGGCGCGCCAGGATCGAGACATTGGATCAGGAGAACGCCCGGTATCGGGTCCGGCTCCGCGCCGCCGACGGGTCAGAGGTGGCGCTCGCCCTGGATCAGATCGTGCGGGCTTATCCGGCCAACCAGCTCGGGCTCGCCGAGAAGCTCCGGCTCTACCTTGGCCGATGGGTCGAGTTCCTCTCGGCCGAGCCGCGCGAGGCCAATAGCGAGGGGGGCGTTTTCCCCGCGCTTTTCGGGACGGTCGCCATGACGCTGATCATGTGCGTGCTCGTGGTTCCGCTGGGGGTACTGGCCGCGCTCTACCTTCGGGAATATGCCCGGTCGGGGCCGCTGGTGAGCGCCGTCCGGATTTCGGTCAATAATCTGGCCGGCGTGCCGAGCATCGTTTTCGGCGTTTTCGGGCTGGGCTTTTTCTGTTACGTCGTCGGGGCGGGGATCGACGAACTCCTCTTCGCCGAGCATCTACCGAACCCCACCTTCGGCAAGGGAGGGCTTCTCTGGGCGTCCCTCACGCTGGCCCTCCTGACGCTGCCGGTGGTGATCGTGGCCACGGAGGAGGCCCTGGCCGCCGTGCCGAACTCGCTCCGGGAGGGGTCTTACGCCTGCGGGGCGAGCCGCTGGCAGACGATCCGGCGGATCGTCCTGCCGCGGGCGCTGCCCGGGATCATGACGGGGATGATCCTGGCCGTGGCGCGCGGGGCGGGCGAAGTCGCGCCGTTGATGCTGGTCGGGGCCGTCAAACTGGCGCCGGCGCTGCCGATGGACTCGACGGCCCCGTTCGTTCATCTGGAGCGGAGCTTCATGCATCTGGGCTTTCATATTTACGATCTGGGGTTCCAGAGTCAGAATAGCGAGGCGGCCAAGCCGATGGTTTATTCGACGACGCTCCTGTTGATCGCGCTGATCGCGGCGCTGAACGCCGTGGCCAGCCGCGTCCGCGCCCGTCTGAGACGGCGGTTTCTCGACGCCACGTTCTGAGCATGAAAGCGGAGACGCCCGTTCTGGAGCCCTCGCCCCTGCCCGCCCCCTCCCCGCGCGTCGGGGAGCCCCGCCGCGGGAAGGCGGCGGCCACGCCGGCCGAGGTGGCCGGGGCGGCCACGAGCCGGCTGGCGGCCCTGGAGCGGGGGGAAGCCTTCCAGGCTGAAATCCATGAGGAGGTTTATCAAGCTCCCCCCGTCCTCGAGATACGGCATTTTTCACTCTGGTACGGCTCCAACCGCGCCCTGCACGAGGTGACGATGCCGATCCCCCGAGGGCGGGTCACGGCCCTGATCGGGCCCTCCGGCTGCGGCAAGTCCTCGCTGATCCGGTCGGTCAACCGGATCAACGATCTGATCGAGGATTTGAGGGTCGAGGGGGACATGCTGCTCAACGGGGACTCGATTTACCAGTCCGGGGTGGACGTTATCGAACTCCGCAAGCGGATGGGGATGGTTTTTCAGAAACCCAACCCGTTCCCGATGAGTATTTACGAAAACGTCGTTTATCCGCTGCGGATCGACGGCGTCCGGGACCGGCGGGCCCTGGACGACGTCTGTCGCCGGAGCCTGACGGGGGCGGCGTTGTGGGACGAAGTCGAGGATCGATTGACGGCGAGCGCGCTTTCGCTCTCCGGCGGTCAGCAGCAACGGCTTTGCATCGCGCGGGCGATCGCCGCCCAGCCCGAAGTGCTTTTGATGGACGAGCCCTGCTCGGCGCTCGACCCGCTCGCGACGGGGAAAATCGAAGACCTGATCCACGAGCTCAAGGGGGATTACTCGATCGTGATCGTGACGCACAACATGCAGCAGGCCAGCCGCGTGAGCGACTTTACGGCGTTTCTCTACCTGGGGCGGTTGATCGAATACGGCCCGAGCGAAACGATCTTCACGACCCCGCGGCTCAAGGAGACCTCCGATTACATCACTGGCCGCTTCGGCTGAGGGGCGTTCCGATGACCCATCACCTGCATCGCGAAATCGATCGGCTCAAGCAGAAACTTCTGGGTTTGAGCGCGGTCGTGGAGTCCAGCGTCGAGTTGGCCGTCGAGGCCGTCAAGCGGCGCGACGAACGCCTGGCCCAGCGCGTCATTGATCAGGATGAGCGGATCGACCGGAGCGAGGTCGAGGTCGAGGAGGAATGCCTGAAAATCCTGGCGCTCCATCAACCGGTGGCGATCGACTTGCGCTTCATCGTCGCCGTCCTCAAGATCAACAACGATCTGGAGCGGATCGGGGACCTGGCCGTCAATATCGCCGAACGCGTGCCGCACCTGCGCGTCGAGGGCGACGCCGTCGCCCGCTTTGATTTCTCGGAAATGAGCGCCAAGGTGATGACCATGTTGCGCGAAAGCCTGGCGGCGTTGATCAACATGGACACGGCCCGCGCCTTCGCCGTCTGCGCCGCCGACGATGAGATCGACGCCATGCACCGCGCCATGTACCGTCGGGTCGCCGAGGCCCTTCAGGCCCGCCCCGCCGACGCCGACGTGCTCATGCAGCTTCACTCGGTCTCCCGCCAACTGGAGCGGATCGCCGACTACGCGACCAACATCGCCGAGGACATCATCTACATGACCGAGGGGGAGATCGTTCGCCATCGCGTCGAGCAATTCGCCCGCGGCGGGGCGCCGGCGCCGAGCCCCCCGCGGCCGTGAGAGGCCCCCACGTGCGACCCCCTTTCCTCATCGCCTTGCTCAGGCGCGGGCTTCCCCCGGCGCTGGCGTTCACGGCGGCGGGCTTTGTTCCGGCGGCTGAAGTGCGCCTCGAACGCTCGCCGGAGGGGGGCCTCGCGCCGCAGGTCCTCCTCGACGCCGAGGGTGCCCTCCACCTTTTTTATTTCAAGGGCGATGATCCCCGCGCGGGGGATTTGTTCTATGCGCGTCGAGCCCCGGGCGCCAAGGCGTTCTCCCCGCCCGTGCAGGTGAATCATCTCGCCGGCAGCGTCACGGCCTCGGGGTCGATTCGCGGAGCGCAGGCGGCGCTGGGCCGTCACGCGCGCCTCCACGTCGTCTGGAACGGCTCGACCCCAGGGCCCCACGGCGCGCCCATGTTTTACTCGCGGCTCGATCCCGCCACGGGCGCCTTTGAACCCGAACGCAATCTGATCACCTGGGCCTGGGGCCTCGACGGCGGCGGCGCGATCGCGGCCGACGCCGAGGGCCGCGTATTCGTTTTCTGGCACGCCTTGGCCGGCGCCGAAGGAGAAGCCGGGCGCAGCGTCTTCCTCGCCCGCTCGGGCGACGAGGGGGCCACGTTCGCCCCCGAAGAACGCATCAGCCCCGAGGCCGCCGGCGCCTGCGGTTGCTGCGGTATGCGCGCCACCGTCGATGAACGAGGTCGAATCCTGGCGCTCTTTCGCGCGGCGACGAACGGCCTCGGGCGGGACACGGTCCTCCTTCACTCGCGCGGCCCCGCCGCGCCGTTCGAACTCAGCCGCCTGCACGCCTGGCGGTCCGACCGTTGCCCGATGAGCAGCTTCGCCCTGTTCCCGACGCCGAACGGAACGCTGGCGGCCTGGGAGACGGCCGGCAATGTCTTCTTCACGCGCTTGAGCGCCGCCGAGCCTGAATCCCCGGCGGTCATCCCGGCCCCGGAGCGAAAACTGGGCCGTAAGCACCCGCTGCTTCTGAGCAACGCTCTGGGAGAGACGCTCCTGGCCTGGGTCGAAGGCTCCGGCTGGCAGCGCGGCGGCGGCCTGGCCTGGCGCCTCTTCACGGCCTCGGGCGAGCCGACCGATCGGACGGGTCGCGCCGAGGGCGTCCCGGCCAACAGCCTGCTGGCGGGCTACGTCGAGCCCGACGGCGATTTCGTCATCATTTACTAGCGCCGACGGGGCCTCAGGAGCGGGGGGCGCCCTGGAGGAAGACCTGGCGGGCGCGCTCGATGAGCGGCGGGACCTGACCGCCGAGCCCGGCGAAGCGATCGTCCTTCGTCTGTCCGCGATGCCACCGGATGAAAATCTGCTGGAGAACGACGGCCATTTTGAAGAGGGCGAAGGCTTCGTACCAGTCGATCCGGTCGACGTTAAGGCCGGTCCCTTTGGCGTAGCGGGCGATCACTTCCTCGCGCGAGAGAAAACCGGGGAACGACGTCGGCGTGATCCGGCGGCGCGCCCCCGGCCCCTCGTGGGCGGGCGTCCAGTAGCTGAGCGTGATGCCCAGATCAATGAGCGGATCCCCGAGCGTGCACATCTCCCAATCGAAGACCGAGGTCACACGGCCCGCGTCCTCCGGCGCGAGCATGACGTTATCGAGCTTGAAATCGTTGTGGAGAAGGGTGACTTCGCCCGATTCGGGCAGCGTCCGGTCGAGCCAGCCCACCAGCTCATCCAACGCGGCCAGGTCCTCGATCTTGGCCCGATGCCACCGGTCGGTCCACCCTTCAAGCTGGCGTCGGACGAAACCCAGCGGCTTGCCCAGATTGGCCAGGCCGAGCGCGGCGAAATCGACCCGGTGAAGCGCCGCCAGCGTGTCGATCATCGACTCGCTGATTCGCCGGCGCAGGGCTTCGCTTTCGTCCAGCTCGGCCGGCCAGGCGTCCCGGATGACGATCCCCCGGCGGCGCTCCAGGATGACGAACGGGGCGCCGATGACCGAGGCGTCCTCGCAGAAGAGGAACGCGCGCGGCGCCGGGGGGAAGGCTTCGCAGAGCCGGCTCAGCACCCGATATTCGCGGCCCATATCGTGGGCGCGCGGCGCAAGGGGCCCGAGCGGCGGCCGCCGAAGGACATATTCCCTCGCGCCATAGCTCAATAAGTACGTCAGGTTGGAATGTCCGCTGGGAAACTGAAGCACGGCCGGCGGGGCGTCAGCCCCCGGCAGGCGGCCGCGTAAATAGTCGGCCAGACGAGCTTCGTCAAACCGCTCGTCGGGCCGAACGGGGGCGACTTCGCCGAGTCCACTCATCGGGAATTACCGCCGCCTGAGGTTGCTGCCGTGTCGCCGAGTGCTCGCGTCGCCGCGGGGCCTCGGCCCGATCGCGGCCGCGCTCGCCCCGATCGCGCGCGAGGGCCCGCCGGCCCGACATTAAACAGGCGCCTGGAGGGTCTCAAGAACTCGGTTCGACGGGCGCCGGGGCCGTCTGAGCGCGCAGGCCCATCTGTTCGATGCGGGACAGAGCCGATTTGGCCTCGCGACTGTCCGGGGCCAGCTCGATGATCCGACTCAGATATTGATAGGCGGCCGGAGAATTGCCGCGGGCGATCTCGACGAGGGCGAGCCCTTCCAGCGCGCCCAGCCGGGCCGGGTCGACTTCCAGCGCCCCGCGGAAATGCCGTTCCGCCTGGTCGAGGTTGAGCCGGACGTCGGCCGGGTCGGCGTGGGTTTGCGGCCGCCGGGCCAGCGTGTAATAGGTCCAGCCGAGATCGAAGGCGTACCGGGGATTGTCGGGGTCGTGATGGACGGCGTGCTCATAAGCGTCGCGGGCCTCGTTATAGCGCTTATTCCGCGTATAGAAATCGCCATGGCGGGCGTGGGCCTCGGCCAGGAGGCGCCGTTTGGTCGGCCCCTCGGTCAGAAGCCCCAGTTGCTCGATCTCGAGGGTGAATTCATTCCGCTCGGCGTAAGCCCGCGCCTTTTCGACGATCAGCCGTTCGACCTCTTCGGCGGCCGCCGTCGTCGTCGCCTGGGGACGGGCCGCGGCGTCGGCTCCTTGCTCCAGATACAGCCACACCGCCGCTCCCCCGAAGAGCGCAACCAGCGTGAGCGCGACGAGGCCGCCCCAGAAGAAGGCTGAGAGGGGGCCCCGACGGTGCCGCTCCTGGTAGCGCGACTTGACGGGGGCGCGCCGCCGCGGCGGGGCCGGCGAAGTCGGCCCGGGCGGGGGCTCCAGCGCGACCGGCGCGATCGGCGGCGGAGCCGTCGGCTCGGCTTCAGCTGTCGGGAAAAGAGGTGTCGGGTTAATCCGCGGGATCGGCCGCGGGCCGGCTCGGCGGCCGCCGGCCTCCACCGAGCACTCGATCGCCGCCGCCAGCAGATCACGGACATCCGTCCGCAGGGGGGCGCGTCGGCTGGCGGCCCTGAGGAGATCGACGGCTTCCTCGAAGCGGCCGGCCTCAAGGGCCGCCTGGCCGCGGTCGATCAGCTCATCGACGCCGGCCAACTCCACCGCGCGGCGGGTCGGGGGCCGGCCCGGTCGATCCATGACTTCAGGGCTCCCGTGGAGAGAGTGCTTTGGCGACGATCCGCCCCATCGCCCTCAAGGGTTCTTGTAACCGATCTTCCCCGGCCGACGCAATCGCCATCGCCCGCCCGCGGCCGATTATTCCCACTCAATGGTGGCCGGCGGCTTGGAGGAGATGTCGTAGACCACGCGGTTAATGCCGCGCACTTCGTTGATGATCCGATTGGAAATCCGGCCCAGCACGGGCTTGGCCAGCTCGGCCCAGTCGGCCGTCATGCCGTCGACGCTCTTGACCGCGCGGATGGCGACGACGTGATCATAGGTCCGAAAATCCCCCATCACGCCGACGGACTTGACCGGTAGGAGAACGCAGAAGGCCTGCCAGACCTCCCGATAGAGGTCGGCCTGGCGTAATTCCTCGATCAGAATCCGATCGGCCCGCCGTACGAGTTCCAGCCGCGCGGGGGTCACCTCGCCGATGATCCTCACGGCCAGACCCGGCCCCGGAAACGGGTGGCGCTCCAGGAACTCTTCCGGCAGGCCCAGCTCGCGGCCCACCTGGCGCACTTCGTCCTTGAACAGCTCCTTGAGCGGCTCGACCACGCGTCCTTCGCCGATCAGCCGGAGCACCTCTTCGACCCGATTGTGATGCGTCTTGATCGTCGCCGAAGGGCCTTTGACCGAGACCGACTCGATCACGTCGGGATAGAGCGTCCCTTGGGCCAGCAGGTCCGCCGGCCGAAGCTCTCGCGAGAAGACCTCGATAAAGTGCTGGCCGATGAGGCGGCGTTTGCGTTCGGGATCGGTGACGCGGCGCAGGGCGCGCAGGCAGCCCGCCGCCGCCCGCAATCGCTTGACGCGCAGCCCCAGCCGTGTCCGCAGCCGCACGATGACCCGATCGGCCTCCCCGGCCCGCAGGAGACCGTTATCGACGAAGACCGGATGCGCGCGGGCGCCGATGGCCCGATGGAGCAATACGGCCAGCACCGTCGAATCCACCCCACCGGAGACGGCGCACACGACCCGTCGCCCGGCGCAGCTCCGGCGCAGCTCCTCGATCGTCCGCTCGACGAAGCTGCTCATCCGCCAATCCGGCGCCGCGCCGCAGATGTCGAGCGCAAAGTTGGCCAGGATTTGGCGGCCCTCTTCCGTGTGGTGCACCTCCGGGTGGAACTGGACGCCCCAGAGCCGGCGCCGCGGGTCGCTCGCGGCCGCAAAGGGGCAATCCTCCGTGGCGCCGATCGGCCGAAACCCGCCGGGGAGCGCCTCGACCCGGTCGCCGTGGCTCATCCAGACCGGCGTCGTGCGCCGCAGCCCCGCGAGCAGACGATCCCGCCCGATGAGGCGGAGTTGGGCGTGGCCGAACTCGCGCGTTGCGCCGGGCTCGACCCGGCCCCCCAGCATCCGCGCCAGAAGCTGCATGCCGTAGCAGATTCCCAGGATCGGGAGGCCGAGATCGAGCAGGCGCGGGTTGAGCTGCGGGGCCCCCCGTTCATACGTGCTTGCCGGCCCGCCGGAGAGGATGATCCCCTGCGGACCCGCCGCGCGCAGGCGGTCTGGAGCCGTATCGAAGGGCGCGATCTCGCTCTTGACGTGAAGCTCCCGGATTTTCCGGGCGATGAGTTGGGTATATTGGCCGCCGAAATCGAGGATGAGAATCATGAACGCTGATGACGGTCAAATCCCCGTCGCGGGCCGTCGAGCCGCCTCTCCAACGCTAAGGTTCCGGGAATCCTGCCCTCCTGAGGGCGATGATCCGTTTCCGTCCTTCGTCCAGAACCGCCTCAGTGAGGCGTTCGCCGGACACGCGCCGTTTGTAAAGCCCAGCGAACTCGCTCGTCAAGGCTTCTAACCGGCGCGCCGCGGGGACATGACTTCGAATCGCTTTCGCAGCGTCCGGTCCTGAAAGCTCGTCTGGACCCCAAACGAGCCACGCGGCCGTCGTTGCATTCGGCGGCCGTAACGCCTATGAGTCCATACGCCTCGGCTGCCGAGGGTCCGCCATGGCCCCCGCTTCAGAAAGCCCCCTCTCTGACCGACGCCCCGAGGGCGCGCCCGATCCGACTCCAGGGATCGGTCCTCCCTCGGCCGGTCGCGGCGTCACGATGGCCCGCGCGTTGGTGCATCCGGCGCCCGTCGCGGGGGCCTACCTCCTGCTGGCGATCGCCCTTACCTGGCCGCTCGCGGCGCAATGGACCCGCGCCGTCCCCGCCGGCTCGATAGATCTCTGGCAGAACTACTGGAACTTCTGGTGGTGGCGGACGTGCCTTCTGGACCTCCGGCAGTCTCCCTTCTTCACTCAATATCTGTTCCATCCGACGGGCGCGAGCATGGTCTTTTACACGCACTCCCCCCTCAACATGCTCGCCACGTTGCCGATTTCGGCGACGCTGGGTTACGCCGCCGCCTATAACGTCTGCGTGCTCGTGGCGCTGGCCGGCTCCGGCCTCACGATGTTTCTTTTTGTCCGCCAATGGACCGGCAGCGCGGCGGCGGCCTTCCTCGCCGGCCTCGTCTTCGCCTTCTTTCCCCAGCATCTGGAGCAAACCTTTGAGCATCTGAACCTTATTTCGACGGAGTTCATGCCGCTGGCCGGTTTTTTCCTGATCCGCCTCAGCCGCCGCCGTCGATGGGGGGACGCCGCCGGCCTCGGCCTCGCTTATGCCCTGAACGCCTTGCTCGATTGGCATCTCGGCATTCTGCTTACTTTGGCGCTCGTGCCGCTTGCCGTGGCCGAAGTGATCGCCGCCCCCAGGCCCCGGCGGCCGCTGGCCGGTCGATTTGCGCTGGCCGTGGCGGTCGCCGCCTTGGGCCTCCTGCCGGCCGTCTGGCCGTTGCTGCGGGGCCTGGCCGGCGAGGAACGTTACTTTCAGAAGCCGGTCATGGATCGCGGCGTCGATCCCTTTTTCATGCTGATCCCCAACCCGGGCCATCCTCTCTGGGGGAGATGGGTCGCCCCGCTTTATGAAAACCGGCGGGCGTACCCCAATGCCGGGTTTGTGGGTTACCTGGGGTTCGTCCCGATCGGGCTGGCCGCGCTCGCCGTGGCGCGGCGTGCCCGGGGGTGGGCCCTTTGGACCGCGATCCTGCTCGCGGCGACGCTGCTCGCCCTTGGCGCCCGTCCGATCCTGGGCGGCCGAATCGTTGAAGCGGTGAGACTCCCGTTCGCCGCTCTGGCCGACATCCCGATCCTCCGGCTCATGCGCGTCGCCAATCGATTCCTCATCCTCACGAGCCTCGCGCTGGCGATGCTGGTCGGTCTCGGCTGGACCGCGCTGCGCCGCCCCTCGGCCGCCCGGTTCACCCTGCTCGCGGGCGCAATCCTCTTTGAATACCTATGGTGGCCCTACCCGACGCGACCGGTGGAGCTTTCCCCCTATTATGGGACCCGGGAAGCCGCCTCCGGCCGCGGCGCGCTCCTCGATCTCCCCTTCAGCGCCGAGCCCGTTCACGTCCTGAACATGCTCGCCCAGACCTTCCACGGCCGCCCCATCGCCGGGGGGTATCTTTCGACGACCCCCCCCGCGGCGGCTCGGTTTCTTGAGACTGATCCCACGCTCGCCCCGCTCGTGGGGACGAACCCGCGTCGGCGGGCCCGGATCGACGCGGCCGGGCTTCGGCGACTGGGCTTCGGGACGGTCGTGCTGCATCGCCGGACGGGCGCGGCCTCTCCGGTCGGCGTCGGGCCGGGCCGCCCCGGGCCCATTGCGTGGCCCGGGCTCGACGAACGGCAATTGATCGCCTTCGGCCGCCTCCTGGAAGTTCAATGCGGCCCGCCGATATATGAGGATGAGGCCGTCATCGTTTTCGATCTCCCGCCGGCTCCCTAACCGGCCCCTCCCGATGGTTCCAAGCGCGTCGGGTCACCCCCGGGCCGTTCGCCAAAAACCGGTTGCCTTCCCGGTGGCGCCCCGAAACAATGGTTTTCGCCGACAACGACCTGAAGAACGAGGCTTCCTCGGATGAACCTGATCCGACGCCGATCCGGCTTCACCCGTACGGTATGTCGCGGCCGCCTCCCCGCCTCGGCGGCCGTGTTCGCGGCTTTCTTCCTCAATCTGGCCGCCGCTGAGGATCGCCCCAACATTCTGTGGATCATCGCCGAGGACATCAGCCCCGACCTCGGTTGCTATGGCGATGCCTACGCCCGGACGCCGCACCTGGATCGCCTCGCCGCCGAGGGGGCGCGTTTCACGCGCGCCTTTTCCGTGTCCGGCGTCTGCGCCCCCAGCCGCTCGGCCCTCATCACGGGGATGTATCCGACGACGATCGGCTCGCACCACATGCGGTCCTCGGCCCTCCCCCCGCCCTATGTCAAATGTTTCACCGAATACCTGCGCGCGGCGGGTTATTACTGTTCCAATGACAGTAAAACCGATTATAACTTCAGCGGCGACCCGAGGGGGGTTCCGGTGGGGGCCTGGGACGCAAGCCGCCCCGGGGCCCGATGGCGTGGCCGCGAACCGGGCCAACCTTTCTTCAGCGTCATCACGCTCCCCGTCACGCACGAAAGTCGCGTCCGCGCGCCCGACGCCGAATTTGAGCGGTTGACCGCCGGACTCGCTCCCGGAGATCGGCACAATCCCGCGCAGGCGAAGTTGCCGCCTTACTATCCCGACGATCCCGAGGTGCGTCGGGACTGGGCGAGGTATCACGATCTGATTACCATCATGGACGCCCAGGCAGGGGATATTCTGGCTGACCTTGAGGCCGACGGGCTCGCCGCGAACACGATGGTGATATTTTTCGGGGATAATGGGCGAGGCCTGCCCCGAGGGAAACGATGGGTTTACGATTCAGGCATTCGCGTGCCGTTGATCGCCCGCTGGCCGGGAAAGATCGCCCCCGGCTCGACGCGAGAGGAATTGGTCAGTTTCATCGACTTCGCCCCCACGACGCTGGCGCTGGCCGGCGTGGCGATCCCGCCGCATCTCCAGGGCCGGGTTTTCATCGGCCAGGCCGCGGCGCCGGCGCCGGAGTTCATTTTTGCAGCGCGCGATCGGATGGACGCCGCCTATGACGTGATCCGCGCCGCAGGCGACGGGCGCTATAAGCTGATCCGGAACTTCGAACCCGAAAAGCCCTATGCCCAGCCGATCGCCTATATGGATAAGATGCCGACCATGCGAGTCTGGCGTCGGCTGGCCGCCGAAGGCCGGCTCACGGGACCCGCCGCCCTTTTCTTCGCGCCCTCCAAGCCCCTGGAAGAGTTTTATGACACATTGGAGGATCCTCACGAAGTTAATAATTTAATCGACGCGCGCGAACATCAGGACCGGATCGGCCGCATGCGGGCCGCGATCGAGCGCTGGATGGCTGAATCGGGCGATCTCGGCCTGATCCCCGAGGCCGAGCTGCTCGACCGCTGGCGCCCCGAGGGGAAATGGGCGAGCACCGCCGCGCCCACGATCCGACCCGACGGGGGTAGGTTCGACGCGCCGATCGAGGTCAGGATCGCGTGCACGACGGAGGGGGCCTCGATTGAATACAGCCTGGAATCGGACGCCGCCGCCCGTTGGCGCCTCTACGCCGGCCCCGTGCGGCTTGAGCGCTCGGGGACGCTTCGCGTCCGCGCGGGGCGCCTCGGCTATCGAGACAGCCCCGTCGTCGAGGCTGCGTTTGAACTGTCTCGGTAGGGGTCGCCCGGCCGGGTCGGCCTGCGATTCCTCCACGGAGGCGATGCCGCATGCCGTCCCTTCTCGATCTGGCCGATCAACTCTGGCGAGGCCGGATCACGACCGCCGATCCGGAGCACCACCCGCTCAAGCCGCTTTACGCGCTCGAGCCCTTGAGCGACACGCTCGCCTTCTATAAAGGCGTCGCCAACCAGGTCATTCTCCGCACGTCGGAAGGGCTGGTGATGATCGATACCGGGATGTATCACCCCGTTGCGCGACAACGTGGTTTCGAGAACATTCGAGCATGGTCCGCCGACCGCGTTCACACCGCCATCTACACCCATGGCCACGTTGATCACGCCTATGGGCTGCCGCCGTTTATCGACGAGGCCCGATCCCGCGGCTGGGCGGCTCCGCAGATCATCGCTCACCGGGACGTCCCGGCTCGCATGAAACGTTACATCCTCACCCGCGGCTACAATTCAATCATCAACAGCCGGCAGTTCGGGAGCGAGATTCAGTGGCCGGACGACCCCGTGTATCCGACGGTTACGTACGACGACCAGCTTGAGATCACCGTCGGCGGTGTCCGCCTCGAATTGGTTCACGGCCGGGGCGAAACCGACGATCACACGTGGGTCTTCCTGCCGGAATCGGGGATTCTCTGCACGGGGGATTTTTTCATCTGGGGTTGCCCCAACGCCGGGAATCCGCAAAAGGCGCAACGCTACGTCATCGAATGGGCCGTCGCCTTGCGTAGGATGGCGGCCCGGAATCCACAGATGTTGTTGCCGGGTCATGGGTTGCCGATTCTCGGCGAGGATCGCGTCCGGCAGGCGGTGACCGAGACCGCCGAGTATCTGGAATCATTGCACAGTCGGACCCTGGCGATGCTGAACGCCGGGGCGACGCTGGACGAGATGATTCACACGATCCGGCCGCCGGAAGGGCTCGCGGCGCGCCCTTATTTGTTGCCGATCTATGACGAGCCGGAGTTTATCGTGCATAACCTTTATCGTCTTTATGGCGGATGGTATGAGGGTTGGCCCTGTCAGTTGAAACCGGCGCCGCTGGCCGAGCAGGCGCGCGAGATCGCCGCGCTGGCCGGGGGGGTCGATCGGCTTCTCGCCCGGGCGCGGCAATTGTTGGAATCCCCGGAGGCGGGGGAGCTTCGCCTGGCGTGTCACTTAGTCGATTGGGCGGCCCTGGCCGAGCCGAGGCGGCGGGACGTCGCGGGCCTTCGCGCCCAAGTGTATCAGCGCCGGGCGGAGGGAGCGGCCTCCACGATGGCCCGCGGGATATTTGGCCACGCCGCCGAGCAGGCGCGCCAGGCGGCCGAGACGAGCCCGGCAAGCGACGCGGCCGCGCCCTGACAATCCTCCGCGCGCGCCCGCTCGGGCCGCAATTAAACCAACGGCAGGCGCCAGGGGCGGCGGTAATTGCGCCTCAGGAGCCGATCGGCCGCCGGGTCGCCGATGAAACGCTCGCGCGCGGCGTCCCACCGCAGGCGGCGCCGCGTCAGATAGGCGATGTTGCCCAGATGAGCGACGGTCGTGGAACGGTGACTGATCTCGACATCGCCGGCGGGAAGGCGGCGTTGGCGAACGGCCTCCAGGAAATCGGCGACGTGAACCCGATCGAGTTCGGGCGGAATAAAGTTATCTTTACCGGGGGTGCCGATAACCTCGGCCGGGCGGGTTCGATCCGTTTCGTCGTAAAGGGAGAACCCGGCGCGGTCGAGATACATCGCCGCGCGCGTGCCCAGAAATTCCAACCCATACTCGGAATCGTAGGGGGCGCGGCCGTTGGTCTCGCGGTTGGAGTATTCAAGCGTCCAACCGTCATACTGATAGAGGACCGATAGCGTGTCCGGCACGTCGGTCATGTCATCCAGGGCGTGGCGGCCGCCGACGGCGCAGACCTCCAGCGGGGCCGAGGCGTCCATCACGTGATGGATGGAGTCAAAGTGATGCGTCCCCCAATCGGTGAGCACGCCGCCGGCGTAATCCCAGAACATTCGAAACCCCGGTCCCGCCTTGAGCGGGTTATAAGGGACCGGGGGGCGGGGCCCCAACCAGAGATTCCAATCGAGCGTGGCGGGGGGTTCGGCGTCGGGGGGGCGGCCGCGGCCGTTGCCGGCGTTGCGGAAGTTCCAGGCGCGGACCATGGTCACTTTGCCGAGGCGCCCTTCGAGGACGCGGCGGCGGGCTTCGGCGTAGTGAGCGCCGCTGCGCTGTTGGGCCCCCATCTGGACGACGCGCCCATAGCGCCGGGCCGCCCGCACCATCCGGCGCCCCTCGGCGACGCACAAGGCGAGCGGCTTCTCCACGTAAACGTCCTTGCCGGCCCGGCAGGCTTCAATGGTCTGGATGGCGTGCCAGTGATCGGGCGTGGCGATGACGACGGCGTCGATGTCATCGCGGGCCAACACGCGGCGATGGTTCCCCTCAAGGCTCGGGCCGCGGCCGGTGATGGCGACCGCCTGGCGGAGCTGAAGCTGATCAACGTCGCAGAGGGCGAGGACCTCGACGCGAGGGGCTTCCAGGAACTGGCGCAGGAGCATGCGGCCGCGTCCGCCGACGCCGATGAAGCCGAGCCGCAGGGATTGACGCTCGGCGCGGCGGGCCGGGGCGAGCGGCGGAGCGGGCCCGGCTGCGGCGGCCTCAAGGACGCGGGCGGCTCCGGCCAGCGTGAGGCCGGCGGTCGCGCCGCTCAGGCGTTCCAGAAATCGGCGTCGGTCGAGCCCAGGGGACATGGGAAGGACACCTCCGTCGCGGTTCGGCCCGGCGTGGCAAGGCGGCCGCACGGCCGCCGCACCCCCCGCCCGTAGACCGCACTCTGTTCAATCCCGGCACGGCAAAAGCATTGCGCCGTACGATGCGGCCGTGAATCATAGGGCCTCGTTGGAGTGGTTTCCATCCGATTGGCGGCCGTCGGGCGGGCCGCGGGAGACCGTGGCGTCTGAGGGCGGAGTCGGGAGCCCAAAGATGACCCAAGCCGAGGCACGGCGGGCGGAACTTCCTCTCCCGGTCAATCACCTTCGGGCGTTGGCGGCGTTCTCGAACCGGCCGCCGGTGAACCGGCGCGAGTTCATGAAGCTCGGGGCGGCGGCCGTGGGCGGGGGCCTTGGCGCGGCGGGCTGCGCCCGGCCGGACGGCGAGACCCGCGCCCCGAGCACGCTCTCGCTGGATCATGAGGTTGCCCTGGCCGCGATCGAGGCAGCGAGGGCGGCCGGGGCGAGCTATGCCGACGCTCGCGTCAGTCGCCACGCTTCGGAATCGGTGAGCACGCGCGAAGGCCAGATCACCGGCGTGAGCCACTCCGCCTCGGCGGGCCTGGGCGTGCGGGCGCTGGTGGGCGGCTCCTGGGGCTTCGCCGGGCGGCGGGAGGTGACGCCTCGGGCGGCGGCCGAGGCCGCCCGGGAGGCCGTGGCGATCGCCGCGGCCAACGACCGTGTCGCCCCAGCCAGCGTCGAGTTGGCCCCCGTGGCCACATTCAGCAACGTCCGGTGGGCGACGCCGCATGAGATTGATCCGCTGGGGGTGCCGATCGAAGAGAAAGCCGAGCTTCTGTTCCGAGCCAACGCCGAAGCGCTCAAGGTTCCGGGGACGCGGTTCGTCTCCAGCGGCGTCGTCTCCGTGAAGGAAAAGCGGGTCGTGGCCACGAGCGAGGGATCGCTCATCGAACAGCACTTCGTCCGGGTAAGTCCGGACATGACGATCACGGCCGTTGACGATCGGGCGGGCGATTACGAAAGCCGGGGGGCCGTGGCTGAACCCGCCGGCCGGGGCTGGGAGTACATAGTCGGGCTGGATCTGCCGGGGCAGGCGGCGCGGTGGGCCGAGGAAGCCGTGGCCAAACTGAAGGCCCCCCGGATCGATCCGGGCCGCTGGGACCTCATTCTGCATCCGTCGCATCTCTGGTTGACGATCCACGAATCGATCGGGCATCCGACGGAGCTGGACCGGGCGCTCGGCTACGAGGCCAATTACGCCGGGACGTCGTTCCTGGCGCCGCCGGCGGAGGTCCTGGGCAAGGTGCGTCTCGGGCCCGAGTTCATGAACTTCGTCGGCAACCGGACCGAGGAAGGGGGTTGCGCGACGGTTGGCTGGGATGACGAAGGGGTCCCGGCCGAGAGTTGGCCCATCATCAAGGACGGCATTTTCGTGGATTATCAGACGACCCGCGACCAGGTGGCGTGGATCGCTCCTTATACCGGCGTGACGCGCAGCCACGGCTGTGCTTACGCGCAAACGTGGGCCGACATCCCCTTCCAGCGGATGCCGAACGTGAGCCTGATGCCGGGGCGCGAGGACCTGACAGAGGACGACGTGCTGGCGGCCGTGGACCGGGGGGTCCTGATCGAAGGGCGAGGGTCTTATTCGATCGATCAGCAGCGGTACAACTTCCAATTCGGCGGCCAGGTGTTCTGGGAAATTCGCGGCGGGCGGCGAGTTCGGATGCTGCGGGACGTGGCCTACGTCGCCCGAACGCCGGAGTTCTGGAACTCGCTGGCCGTCCTCGGCGGGCCGAGGACGTATTACCTGGGGGCTTCCTTTGGCGACGCCAAGGGGCAGCCGGGCCAGTCCAACGCCGTCTCCCACGGGTGCCCGATCGCCGTCTTCCGCGACGTCCAGCTCCTGAACACGGCTTGAACGCCGGCCCCGCTCATGCAGCAGGCTCGCCCCGCCCCGACCACGCAACCCCGCCATGGGCTCTCGCGTCCGCGGGCGCGTGAACTCTGCGACCGGGTCCTCAGCTTTTCACGCGCCGAGGCCGCCCGCGTGACGATCCGATCCGGACTGAGCGGCTTCACGCGCGTGGCCGAAAATCGGATCACGACGGCCGGCGGGGCCGAAGACGTGACCATCCAGGTCATGAGCGTCTTCGGGCGGCGGGTGGCCTCGGCGACGACCAATGCCATCGACGACGCGGCCCTGGCCGAGGTGGTCCGCCGGAGCGAGGTTCTGGCCCGGCTGGCCCCCGAGGACCCCGAATACATGGGCGAACTGGGGCCGCAGGCGATCCGCGACGTCGGGGCCTATTACGCGTCGACCGGCGACTTGAGCGCCGAAGACCGCGGACGGGCCGCCGCGCAAGCCATCGAGGCGGCCCGCCGGGCGGGGCTGGTGGCCGCCGGTTTCATCGACGTGCAGGCGGGGTCGCGCGCGGTGGCGACCTCGGCCGGGGCTTTCGCCTATCACGCTTCGACGGGGGTGGCTTCGACGCTGACGGTGCGGACGCCCGCGGGCGATTCGTCGGGCTGGGCGGGGGACGAGGCGTCGGACTGGGGGGGGATCGAGAACGAACGCGTGGCGACGGAGGCGGCGCGGAAGTGTCGGCTGTGGCGAGGAAGAAGGCCGTTGGAGCCGGGGCGCTACACCGTGATCCTGGAGCCGACGGCCGCCGGGATGCTCATGCTGCGGCTGATGGGGGATTTGAACGCCCGGCCCGCCGACGAAGGCCGTTCCTATTTTTCCCGGCCCGGCGGCGGCAATCGGATCGGTGAAAAGCTCTTCGACGAGCGCGTCACGATCGTCAGCGACCCCGCCGAGCCTGACGCTGAGACGGCCTCGTTCACGGGCGAGGGGCTCCCGATCGCCCGGACGCCGTGGGTGGTCAACGGCATCCTGAACCGTCTGGCCTATTCGCGTTTCTGGGCCGAGCGCCAGGGGCAACCGCCGTTGCCTCCCCCGCCCAATCTGATCATGAGCGGCGGCGGGGCGAGTCTGGAGGCGATGATCCAATCGACCGAGCGAGGCGTGCTGATCACGCGGTTCTGGTACATCCGGGGTTTGAATCCGCGGACGCTCGCCTACACGGGCCTGACGCGCGACGGGACGTTTCTGATCGAGGGGGGTCAGGTGGTCCGGCCGGTCAATAACTTCCGGTTCAATCAGTCGCTCGGCGAGATGCTCAAGAACCTGGAGATGCTCGGGCAGCCGACGCGCGTCGCCGCCTCGGAGAACAGTTCCGTCGGTCTTCCGATCGTCGTTCCCGCGCTCAAGGTCCGGGATTTTCATCTTTCGAGCGTCAGCGACGCCATCTGAGCCAGGGGACCGTCCGGGCAAGGGCCGCGCGGCACGATCGGACTTGTGGGCCGGCTCCGGGGGTTGCAAGATCGCCTCACGAGGTGCAGCCGCTGGGACCCGTGAGGCGATGATGCTCGCTGCCGGTAAGACGCTGGGGCCTTACGAGATCGCCGGCTTGCTGGGGTCGGGCGGGATGGGGGAGGTTTACCGCGCGCGCGACCTGCGGCTGGGGCGGGAGGTCGCCGTCAAGATTCTGGGCGGGCAGGTGGCCCATCTGCCGCAGGCGCGGACGCGCTTTGAGCGCGAGACGCGGGCCGTCGCGGCCCTCTCCCACCCCAACATCGTCACGATTTTCGATTGCGGGATCGAGGGGGAGATCGTCTATGCCGTGACGGAGCTGCTCGAAGGGGAAACGCTGGCCGACCGGCTCCGGCGCGGGCGCCTGGCGACGGAGGCGGCCGTTCAGATCGCCGCCCAGGTCGCCGACGCGCTCGCCGCCGCTCACGGCAAGGGGATCATTCATCGGGACATCAAACCCGGCAACATCTTCCTCTGCGCCGCGGGGGGGACGAAGGTGCTGGATTTCGGGCTTGCCCGTTGGGAGGCCGTCGCCGGCACGGCGGCAGCCTCCGGCGGGTCCGGCGGGACGATCCCGCTGGAGACGCATCCCGGGACGCTCATCGGCACCGTCCACTACATGTCGCCGGAACAGGTCCGCGGCCGCCCGGCCGACGCCCGGAGCGACGTCTTTTCGCTCGGCTGCGTCCTTTATGAGATGACGAGCGGCGAGCGGCCCTTCTCGCGCGAGACGGCCGCCGAGACGATGGTGGCGATTTTGAACGAGGAGCCGCCGTCGCTCGTCGAGGCGGGCGCGCCGCCGGCGCTGGCGGCGATCGTCGCTCGCTGCATGGCCAAAGACCCGTTCGATCGGTTTCAAACCGCGGCCGAACTGGCGCGGGCCTTGCGCGACCGCCTGCGGCAGGGGACGGCCGAGGCCGCCTCGACGGCGCAAGGGCCCGCCGAGGAGGCCCATTCGGACCCGGAAGACGCCGGCGAGGGCTCGGCGCGACGCCGACGGACGGAGCCCGAAAGCGTTCAACAAATGGTGGAGGAGGCTCGCCGATGGGTCTCCCGCGAGATTCCGAAAGTGGCCGGGCGCGTGCGTGAGTTCAGTGAAGAATTCACGGGCGAGCACCCCCCGGCCGTGGTCGCCGGCCTCTCGGGGAAAGCTCGCCGGCGTCTTCTTTGGCTGGGGGCGGCCTTCCTG
Organism: uncultured Candidatus Sumerlaeota bacterium; assembly: GCA_964463045.1. Taxonomy (GTDB): domain Bacteria; phylum Sumerlaeota; class Sumerlaeia; order MVZB01; family JAJFLK01; genus CAYXAU01. The sequence goes on from CAYXAU010000022.1 coordinate 34,061, forward strand.
GTCTTCGTCGCCGTGCGCACGGTCTTCAACGTCAAGTTCCTGATTCCGGTGGCCGTGGCGGCCCTCGCCCTCGCGATCGTGCTGGTGGCGCAGGACCGGCGACGGGGCCAGGCCGAAGCGCGCGAGACGTGGCGACTCGCGCCCCGCCAAAGCGACCGGCCGTTGGTCTTGACGCTCGTCATGTGTCTGTTTTTCGGCGTCTTCGGGGCGCACCGCTTTTATGTCGGGAAGATCGCCACGGGGTTCCTGATGCTGTTCACCTTCGGCGGCTTCGGCATCTGGATGGTCATCGACCTGATCGTGATCGCCTTTGGATCGTTCACCGACGGGGAGGGCCGCCCGATTCGGCGGCCCTTCTGAAACGCCCCCCCGCTCTCTTCCGGTTTCGGGCGAGACCCCCGCGCTACGAGCGCCGGCGGCGGGCGGCGGCGAATTCCGGAGCTTCGCGCAGGCAACCGGCGAGAATCCGGCAGGCTTGGCCCAGCATGCCGGGGACCCCACGCGCCAGACGGGGAACTTCCGGGCCGACCTCGGGGAACCCTTCGGGCGTCTCGGCCACGGAGCCCCAGTTCTGGAAGAGGCGTCCCCAGGGGCTCGTCAGGCAGGCGCGCATCTGGCCGCGGCTTTTGAACGGATACCAGAAGAAGTCGTGGTAAAGGACGCTGGCGACGTAAGCCCAGGGGGCGAGCCAGGTCTTGAGCGACCACTCCAGGGGGCGCTTGAGCGGTCCCCAGTAAATCCGGTGCTGCATGCGCGAGGCGAACGTCGTGCGGCGGTAAGGGCCGACGAAGTTCCAGGGGGTCTGGAGGGCTGAGGCGTCGCCGACGATCCGAATCTCGCGCGTGTCCCCGCAGCCGAGCCCGCGATCGTGGGCCAGGCGGAGGTAGCGACAGTCGGCCAGCGGATCGAAGCCCATCAGGCGGGCGGCAACGGCGTCGATCGCCACCTGATCGGCCGAGGCGAGGATGACGCCCTTGACGTAAGGGATCATGCAGCGCGGGCCGGGGCCGTCGCCGGCGAAAGTCCCGTCCATCACGGCAAAGATGCCGCGATGAATGCGCCGCTGGATCAGGAGGAGATCGACGAGGGTTTCGTGGATGACCGGGTGAGCCCAATGGCGGCGTTCGTTGAGAAGGCCGCCGAAGGCGTTTTTCATCGCTCCGGTCGTCGTCGTAAAGACGTGAGTCTTGACCGTCGGCAGGTGGATGATGTTCTCGCCGAGGAAGCGCCGCGGAATGGCGAAGCCCTCCGGATAGACTTCGTTCAGGCAGAGAAACTTCTTCGTCAGATCGCCCACCGCCTCCCGAACGTCGATCCACTCTTCCCCCTCGTAGAGATGAATGTTCCTGAGCCCATGGGCCTGGACCACCGGCAGGTGCTTGTTCTCGCGTTCGCCGAGATGAGCGTCGACGACGACGGTCCGGTTGTGGCAGGCGTGCAGCCGCTCGCGCGCGTAGCCGTCGCGCAGTAACCCGGCGATCACGCCGTCGAGCTGCCAGGGGGGCGTCGAGGTCGCCGGGAAGAAGAAATGCCAGGAGATGTTGACTTTCAGGGCGGTATCCACGTCTGGGTCGATGACCTCGCGGTAACCGGCGAGATTCATCAACTCGTGGTAATCGGACCGCACGGTGGCCGGAGTAGTCCTGAGGATGGCGACGGTCGAGGCGGACATGAGGGAGGCGCGGCGCGGGCCGGGGCCGCGAGCCGAAACCATGTTACACGGAGGGACACGGCCCTACACGGACGAAGATTGAGGGGGATGGATCTCCGGGAGATCGGGTCGACCTGGGGCGGCTGTCGTTGCGCGTTGGGCGCGGCGCGTGATAATGCATGGCCTGCCCGCCCATGACCGAGACCCCCCGACATGTCGCTTGAGGCCTGGATCACGCTGGCGGTGACGGCGCTGGCGCTGCTGGCCCTGATCCGGGAATGGGCTGCCCCCGACGCCGTTTTCCTGGGGGCCACGATTGTTCTGGCGCTCCTGGGCATCATCCCGGTGGGGGAGGCCCTGCGAGGCTTCTCCAACCCCGGCGTCCTGACCGTCGGAGCCTTGTTCGTCGTCACGGCGGCCCTTCGCGAGACGGGAACGCTCGATTGGGTCGGCCATCGCGTCCTGGGGCGCGTCAAAGGCGAATTGGGGGGGCTGGCGCGCTTGACCGGCGTGGTCCTGCCGCTCTCGGCCTTTCTCAACAACACGCCGGTCGTCGCCATGTTGGTTCCGGTAGTGATCGACTGGTGCCGCAAACGGGCCATTTCGCCCTCGCGCTTGCTGATCCCGCTCTCTTATCTGGCCATCCTGGGCGGGACCTGCACGCTCATCGGGACGAGCACGAACCTCGTGGTTCACGGCCTCATGATCGCCCACGACCCCGCCTCCGGGATGACGCTGTTTGAAATCGGCCGCGTGGGGCTTCCTTACGCGCTCGTCGGGACGGCCTATCTGGCGCTGGTGGGCCGCCGGCTGCTGCCCGAGCGCAAGGAATTGATCGAGCAGCTCGGCGAGGCTCGACGGGAATACGTTGTGGAAATGTTCGTGCAGCCGGAGTGTCGGCTGGTCGATCAGACGGTCGAGGGAGCCGGCCTTCGCCAGTTGCCGGGGCTCTTCCTGATCGAGATCGATCGCGACGGGGAAGTGATCGCGCCGGTGGCGCCCTCGACGCGCATCGAAGCCCAGGACCGGCTGGTCTTCACCGGCATCGTCAGCACGATCGTGGACCTGGAGAAGATTCCGGGGCTCGTGCCCGCCGTGGATAGCGCCTATGAGGTGGCCCCCGAGAGACGGCGCGGGCGGCTGCTCTGCGAGGCCGTCATGTCGCCGAGTTCCCCTCTGATCGGCAAACGCATCCGGGAGGCGAACTTTCGCGCGCTTTACAACGCCGCCGTCGTGGCCGTCCACCGCAACGGCGTCCGGATTACCTCCAAGATCGGCGACATCGCCCTTCGGCCCGGCGATACGCTTCTGCTGCAGACGGGGCCCAACTTCAGCCGGGCCCACCGCAACAATCCCGACTTCTACCTCGTCAGCGACGTTGAAGGCTCCCGACCCTTGCGCCATGACCGGGCCTGGATCGCCGGGGTCCTTTTCATCCTCCTGATTGCGGCCATGTTCAGCCGCCGGGTTGATACGGCGGTGGCGGCGTTCCTGGCCGCCGGGCTGATGGTGGCCACGCGGTGCCTGTCGGCGACGGACGCGCGCCAGAGCGTCGATTGGCCGCTTCTGATCACGATCGCCGCCTCGTTTGGCGTGGGGGCGGCGCTCGAACGTTCCGGGGCGGCGTCGGCCTTGGCGGGCCTCCTCGTCGAGCCCACGCAGGCGTGGGGTCCCGTGGCGACGCTGGCCGCCGTTTACTTGACCACGTCGGTGCTGACGGAGTTCATCACGAACAACGCCGCGGCCGTCCTGATGTTTCCGATCGCGCTTTCGGCCGCCGAGGCCGTCGGCGTCGAGACACGCCCCTTCCTGATGGCGGTCGCCCTTGCCGCCTCGGCGGCGTTCTCTTCCCCGATCGGGTATCAGACACACATGCTCGTCTACGGCCCCGGCGGTTATCGCTTCACGGACTTCGTCCGTGTCGGCCTGCCTCTTAATCTTCTCCTGTGGGGGGTGGCGGTGCTGCTGATCCCCTTTTTCTGGCCGTTCAGTCCGTGAGCCGGGCCAGCAAGTCCGCGAGCGGGCCACGGGCCGGCGGTCGATAGCAGAGGCATCCGCCGCGCAGATCGATCGTGGGGCTCGGAACCCACCGCAGCGGGCTCGCGTCGAAATGCGCCACGGCGCAGCCGGCCTCGATGGCAATCAGACCCCCCGGCATGTGATCCCACATGGCGTCGGGCCGTCCATCCTCCCGGCGGCGACGGACGTAAGCTTCCAGATCGCCGGCGGCGACGGCCAGATATTTGGCCTGACTATCCAACCGGAGGATCGAAAGGCCGGCAATGGTCTCGACCGTATCGGCCAGTGGGCCGGCATGTTCGAGGGAGAGCGCCACGCGGACACGGTCGGCCGCCGCCTCGGCCGGCTTGCCTAACGGGACGAAGTCGAGTTCGGCGCCCGCCTCCCGCCGGGCGATCCAGGCCCCATGGCCCGCCACCGCCAGCGCGATCGCCCCATCGATCCCCCACGAGGGACTATCCCCGAGTCGGGGGGTGGCCATCACGGCCAGAAGCGGGGTCTCGCCGAGAAAGCAACCGATCGCAATGGCGTAGTAACGCCGGGCGAGGAAGCCTTTGGTCCCATCGATGGGGTCCATCAGCCAGGTGAAGCGGCCGGTCGCCGGGAGCCCTGGGAGCTCCGATTCAAGCTTCGCCTCATAGTATCGTTCGGCGAGGGCCGCCGTCTCAGCGAGCACGGCCGCCTGCAGGGCCGGGGACTCCTCGGCGATGAAACCGTCGCCGGGGAAACGGGCGGCGATCATCTGCTGGGCCTGAGTCTGGTGCAGGAGATCGACGAGCGTGACGGGGGAGCGGTCCCCCTTGAGGTAAGCGGCGACCTCGCCCCGCAACCGTTCGGAGCCGACGATCTGGCCGTGGAGCAGCTCGACGGCGCTGCGGGCGCGCTCGCGCGTGGCGGCCTCAAGCGGCTGGAGGAGCTGTTCGAGGTTCGGCAAGCGGTCGGGGTCCTCGGCGGCCTTGGCGGTCGCGCTCATCCGTCGGAGTTCTCCTCTCGGATTTCATAGCGGACCATGCGCGAGCCGATCCAGCGGACGCCGATGATGTCGCGCAGCCCGCGAAAGGCTCGGTTCCACATGCCGTATTTGGTGTGGCCGCGCAAGCGCCGACGATCGCTCACGGGGACCTCGCGCACGCGCCAGCCGTTGTATCGGAAGAGCGTCGGCAGGAACCGATGGAGGCCGTCGAAGGCCGGCAAGCGAAGGGCCAGCTCGCGGTCGACGGCTTTGAGCGCGCAACCGATGTCGTGGACGCCGTCGCCGGTGAAAAAGTCGCGAAAGGCGTTGGCGACGCGGGATTGGAAGCGGCGCCAGGCCGTGTCGGCCCGCTCCCGTCGCCAGCCGATCACCAGATCGGCCTCGGCCATGGCCTCGACCAGCCGGGCGATGTCGGCCGGATCGTTCTGGCCGTCGCCGTCCATCGTAACGCAGATCGGGGCGCGGGCGGCTCTCAGCCCGGCGATCACGCCGGCGCTTTGGCCGTGAGGCCGATCCAGCCGGAGCGCGCGCACGCGGGGCTCGCTCCGTCGGGCCTCGCCGAGCCGCTCCCACGTGGCGTCAGCGGAGCCGTCGTCGACGAAGATCAGTTCCCACGTCCAGGGCCAGCCTCGCGCGGCGGCCACGATCTCCTCCAGCAGCGGAAGGACGTTGTCGGCTTCGTTCCTGACGGGGATGACCAGGCTCACTTCGGGGGCGGTTTCGGAGGGCGCGGCGGAAGACGGCAATCGGCTTCAGCTCCGCAGGACGCCGGGGCCGAATCGGCGGACGAACGCCTCCCGAAAGACGGCCACGGTCTCCTCGTCAATGATTGTGAAGCGGACGCAGCGGACGGGTCCCGCCGGGCGCTCGGTCAGATAATCCACGGCGGCCTCGATCAGGATCTCGGCGCACGCCGCCTTGGGAAAGCCGAAAATGCCGGAGCTGATGGCCGGCATCGCGACCCCGGCGCAAGCCTTCTCGGCGGCCCGATCCAGCGCCGAGAGCGCCGCCCGACGCAGCTTCGCCGGTTCATCCCCCTCGCCCCAGCGCGGCCCGACGGCGTGGATCACGCCCTTGACCGGGAGCTGGCCGGGGCCGGTCCAGGCGGCCTCCCCGACGGGGACGGGGCCGTGGCGCGCCACCCACTCCTTGCTTTCGGTCTGGATCGACGGGCCGCCCCGGCGGAGGATCGCCCCGGCTACGCCGCCGCCGTGAGCCAGTTGAGAGTTGGCCGCGTTGACGATGGCGTCGAACGTTTCTTCGGTGAGGTCCCCTTGGCGCAGCTCGATCGTTTGTCCGTCAGGCAGGACGTGATCGGCGATCGGGCGGGACGGCATAATCGGACCCAGCCTGCCATGGGTCACCGGCAGCGTCAAAAATTTTCCCTGAGGAGGCAACATGCGGAAGGCGAATCCGAGGGGGAGCGGCAGGCCTGGCGGGTGCGGCGGGTCGGGCCCGGCGGGGGGGATCGCGATGGTCAGGGGGAAGAAGGCCTCCGGATCAGTTCATAAGTCAAGTTATATCAGCATTTTATCTCGATGGGGTCGATGGGGCGAGGGGAAGGGGAGGGAGGCCTGGACCAAGGGATGAAAGAGACAAAATGACCGCTTGACACAAGGTTGGGGATATTGGTAGAAATGCGTTTCGGCTTCCGGAAGAGAAGGATTTTCTCGGAGGCTAGGGGGCGCGGCGCCTTGGCGGGCGGCCGGGCGTTCTTTGAAATCTGAGCAGAGTCGGTGCGGGTTCTTCGGGGGGCGCGAGGAGGACCTGCGGCGAGTCGGCACTCCTGAGGTTACTCAGAAACTCCGGACTTCGCGCGAGCGAAGAGCGGATAGACTCTTTACGACACGGAGAGTTTGATCCTGGCTCAGAACGAACGCTGGCGGCGTGGATTAGGCATGC
>CAYXAU010000023.1:0-38447 GCA_964463045.1 uncultured Candidatus Sumerlaeota bacterium
AAGAACTTCGACCAGGCGGTGATCCACATCGGGTCGGCCTTCGGGTTGAACGCCAGCGGCCTGCGGGGGAGCTGGGTCGATAACCTGAAGGTCCGCAAGCAAGGGGTCAGGACGCCGCCCGATCTCGGCGTGCGCGATTGGCAGGTCTTCGAATAAGGAGACGTGGGCCGGTCGCGGCCGGTTCGGACGGTTGACGCCTGAATCGAGCCCAAAGCGGAAACCCCCTGAGGCTCCCCGGCCTCAGGGGGTTTCCTCATGGGGGCAAGGGAAGACTCACCGGCGAGAGGCGGAGCGCGCCGAGAAGAGGGGGAAGATTTTTGAGGTATGAATGAATTCCTCCGTCCCGGGGATCTTCCCCGTCTCCGCGGTAAGGATTTATCTTTGGCGGCGGCCCTCGACGGGTCATTCCGGGTCGGATTTTGCCCATGACCCCCCGGCGGACGATTGACCTGCGCAGCGACACGGTGACGCGGCCGACGCCGCGGATGCGGCGGGCCATGGCCGAAGCTGAGGTGGGGGACGACGTCTACGGGGAGGACCCGACGGTGAACCGCCTGGAGCGGCGGTCGGCGGAGCTTTTCGGGCGCGAGGCGGGGCTCTTTGTCCCGTCGGGTTCGATGGGGAACCTGGTCTCTCTCCTCTGCCTGACGCGCCCGGGGGACGAGATCATCTGCGACCGGCTGAGCCACGTTTACAACTACGAACTCGCCAGCCACTCGGCCTTCGGCGGCGTGATGCCGCGCGTGATCGACGCCCCCGGCGGGGCGCCGGCGTGGGCGGCCGTCGCCGAGGCGATCCGGCCGGCGGTCTATTACGTCTCGCCGACGACGGTCCTTTGCCTGGAGAACACGCACAACCTGGCCGGCGGGACGGCGCTCCCGGCGGAACGGACGGGCGAGCTGGTCGAGCGGGCCCACGCCGCCGGGCTCAAGGTTCACCTGGACGGGGCGCGGATTTTCAACGCCGCCGTGGCGACGGGCGAGACGGTGGAGGCGCTCACGCGGGGGATCGACACGGTGACGTTCTGCTTTTCCAAGGGGCTGGGGGCGCCGGTCGGCTCGATGATCGTCGGCGCGCGGGAGATGATCGAGCGGGCGCGCGTCTTCCGCAAGCGTCTGGGGGGCGGGATGCGTCAGGTGGGCGTGCTCGCGGCGGCGGCGCTGGTGGCGATCGAGGATTCCCCCGGCCGGCTGCACGAGGATCACGCGAACGCGCGCTGGCTCGCCGAGCGGCTGGCCGAACTGAAGGGCGTCCGGATCGACCCGGCCCGCGTGGCGACGAACATGGTCTTCTTCGACGTGGTCCCGCAGCGAATGACGGCTGAGGAGGTCGAGGCGGCTCTCGCCGAGGCCGGCGTTCTGGTCAGCGCGGCGGGTCCCTCAACGCTCCGGCTGGTGACGCACGCCGACGTGACGCGGGAGGACGTGGAGACGGCGATGCGGGCGATGGCGCGGCTGCTGGGTTGAGGGGCTCGTTTCAGGAATCTTTAGTCTGAGACGGGGGAATTCGACGGAGAGAGAGAGAGAGAAGATTCACCGCGGAGAGGCGGTGAGGATTTCTCGGCTTCGGGGGCCTAGCCGGTGGCCTCGCGCTCAGGGCTCGGCGAGGGCGGCCAGCATGGCCTCGGGCTCGGTCGTGGGGGCCCGGCAGACGAAATTGCGGCAGACGTAGGCGGCGGCGCGGCCGTCGAGGGCGCGTTGGGGGCGGGTGAACTCGGCCAGGTCGACGATCGGCGGGGCGTCGGCCGGCTCCGGTCTCAGCAGCACGGCCTTGTTGGGGATGAACCGGCCGCGAAGGGCGGCCAGCAGGGCGAGGGTGTCCTCGGCTTCGGGCCGGCCCGCGATGACGATTTCGTAGGTGGGGCCGAGCGCGAAATCGAGCGCCAGGAGGACAAAGGCGTGGGCGGCGGGGTTGGCCGCGACGGGCCCGCTGAAGGCCCGGAAGAGCGCCTGCGCCCGGTCTTCCAGCTCCGTCCGGCCCGTCAGGCGCGCCAGCCGCAGGAGCACGAGCGCGGCGACGGAATTGCCCGAGGGGATGGCGCCGTCGTAAACCTCCTTCGGGCGGACCAGCAGCGGCTCGCCGTCCTCGGCCGTGAGAAAAAAGCCACCGGCCTCGGCGTCCCAGAAGCGGGCGAGCATATGATCGACCAGCCCGCCGGCCTGGCGCAGATAACGAACCTCGAAGGTCGTCTCGTAGAGTTCGACGAGCCCCCAGGCCAGGAAGGCGTAATCCTCCAGGTGAGCCGGCAGGGAGGCTTCGCCTTGACGGTAGCGCTTGAGGAGGCGCCCGCGATCGTCGCGCAGGCGGGCGAGGACGAAGTCAGCGGCGCGGGCGGCGGCCTCGGCGTAGCGGGGCTCGCCGAGCGTCGCTCCGGCGCGCGCCGTGGCCGCGATCATGAGGCCGTTCCAATCGGTCAGGACCTTATCGTCCTTGAGGGGGTGGATGCGGCCCTTGCGGACGTCGAAGAGTTTCCGGCGGGCTGATTCGAGCCGTTGGCCGAGGTCGGATTCGGACAGGTCCAGCTCGGCGGCCCACTGGCCGAGCGAGCGGCGCAGGTGCGGGATGTTGGACCCGGTGCGCTGGCCGGTGGCCTGATCGCGGAAGTTGCCTTCGGGCTCGAACTGATAGACGCGGGCGAAAAGCGAGCCGGTTTCGGGGCCGAGGAGGTTCGTGACCTCATCGACGCTCCAGAGATAGAACTTGCCCTCCTCGCCTTCGCTGTCGGCGTCCTCGGCGGAGTAGAACCCCCCTTCGGGGCCGACCATGTCGCGCAGGACGTAATCGAGCGTCTGGCGGGCCGTCTCGGCGAAGGGGGCCGCGCCGGTGGCCTGGTAGGCCTCCAGGTAGGCCAGCGCGAGCATCGCCTGGTCGTAGAGCATTTTTTCGAAGTGGGGCAGGAGCCAATCGGGGTCGGTCGAGTAACGGTGGAAGCCGAAGCCGACCTGATCGAAGAGGCCGCCGCGGCGCATTTCGGTGAGGGTTTTTTCGACCATGGCCGTGGCCTCGGCGTCTCCCGTCCGGCGGGCGTAGCGGAGGAGGAACATCAGATTCTGCGGCGTGGGGAATTTGGGGGCCGAGCCGAAGCCGCCGCGATCGGCGTCGAAGGAGCCGCGGAGTTGATGGAACCCCCGGCGGAGCGTCAGTTCGTTGAGCGGCTCGTCGCCCGCCGAGCGCGCCAGCCGGGCGTTGAGGGCGCGGAGGGAGCCGGCGATTTCCTCCGCCGAGCGTTCGATCTCGGTCCGACGTGTCTTCCAGGCCTCGGCGAGCGCCGGGAGAAGCTCCATCATCCCGGCCCGGCCGAAGCGGCCGCGCTTGGGGAAATAGGTCCCGGCGAAGAAGGGCTTGCGATCGGGGGTGAGGATGACGGTCATGGGCCAGCCGCCGGAGCCGGTCAGCGCCTGGGTCACCGTCATGTAGATGTGGTCGACGTCGGGCCGTTCCTCGCGATCGACTTTGATGGAGACAAAGTCCTTGTTCATGAGGGCGGCGACCTCGGCGTCTTCGAAGGACTCCCGTTCCATCACGTGGCACCAGTGACAGGTCGAGTAACCGATCGAAAGGAAAATCGGCTTATCCTCGGCCCGGGCGCGGGCGAAGGCCGCTTCGCCCCAGGGGTACCAATCTACGGGGTTACCGGCGTGCTGCAGCAGGTAAGGGCTTTTTTCGAAGACGAGCCGGTTGAATTCCAGCCCGCCGTCGGGGGGAAGCGACGCGATCGTCGCCGGCGGGGGGATCGGCTTGCGGCCCCCTACGTCCGAAGTCGCCGCCGATGGAGAGACCAGAGACACGATCAGAAACCATCCGAAGCGTCCAAACGGGAGGCGGCGCCGGGCGGGCTGACCGAACCCCGTGGACGGGGCCTGCGTTAGGTTCATGGGCGGCCTCCGGGGCGGGGCTCAGGGCTTGGGGGCGGCGGCCGCGCGGCGGCGGAGTTCCAGATGCACGCGCGCCACGTCGCCCATGTACTGGTTGACGGGATGATCCTCGGCGGCGCGCGTCAGGTGTTCGAGAGCCGGTTCGGACCGTCCGTTCGCTTCATGATACAACGCGACGTAATAATGGCTATAGAAAAGCTGGGGATGCAGGCGAAGCGGCGGCGGATCGCCGGCGCGGGCGGCGGCGAAGATGGCCGCTTCGGAGCCCGTCCCGGCGTAGAGGGCGTAAATCTCTTTCATCGCCACGCGATCGTCGCGCCCCTCGGGCAAGAGCGCCCGACGGGCGGCCTCCGGCCCTTCCAGCCGGGCCGCGCAGGCGAAGTGCCAGGCGGCGTTTTCCACGTCGTCGGGGTTGACCGTGCGGTGCAGCTCGAACTGGCGGCGGGCCTCCTCAAACCGGTCGGCCAGATAGAGGGCGATCCCCCGTTGCCAATGATAAGGACGCTGCTCGGGGGCCATTTCGAGGGCGCGGTCGAAATCGGCGATCGCGGCCTCGATCCGGCCGAGTTTGAACTGCGTGGCTCCCCGGTGGTTGTAAACCTGGGGAACCCCTTGATCGAGCTCGAAGACGCGGTCGAAGTCGGCGATCGCGGCCTCGTATCGCCGCAGCGAGTCGTGGGCCACGCCCCGCAGAAAGTACGCTTGAGGGAGATTCGGCTCCTGGGCGAGGACCTGGTTGAGCAGTTCGATCGAGCGGGCCCACTGGCCGGCGAGTTGGGCCTCGCGCGCCTGGTCCATGAGCGTCCGCAGGGGTTCCTGAGCGGGTGCGCGGGCACCCGCGGCGGCGAGCGCCAGGCAGATGAGCAGGCGTGGGAGGGACATCGGGTTCGGCCCGCGGGGGGGGCCTAGCGCCCTTCCGGTCGGCGCGCGGCCTGAAGGTTGAGCCAGGCGGCCATCATGCCGGAGACGAACTCGGCGGCGTCCTCGTGCACCCAGTGGCCGACGCCGGGGAGCGTCACCAGCGTCATGTCCCGCTCGAGCCACTCCCAGGTGTGATTGAGCGCGCCGTGCATCAGGGCCGTGTCTTCGAGGCCGTGGAAGATGAGGACGGGCGGCTCCACCTTAACGACCGGCGAGGTGTCTTCGAGGTACGGCGGCTTGGGATAGTTCTGTTTGTAATAGTGGAGCATGGCCTCGAAATCCGAGCGTTGGAAGGCTTCGACGTAGCGGGCGCGGATTTGAGGGTCGCGGATGCGTCGGGCGAGCCCCTCGGCCGTGAGCGAGAGATGGGCGCCTTCCTCCTGGAATCGGCGGGCGTAGGCGGTGTTGATCTTCTGTTGATTATCGTGAGCGCGCTCGCGGGCGACGCCGCGCGGGTGCGGCAGGTTGCAGATGATCAAGGCGTCGACCATCGCCGGGTAAGTCATGGCGAGGCCCCAGGCGACGCGACCGCCCCAGTCGTGGCCGACGACGACGGCCCGCTCGCGGCCGAGGTGAGCGATGACGGCGCGGGCATCCTCGACCAGGAGCCTCATGTCGTAGTGCTCCTGGCCCTTGGGCTTGTCGCTGAGGTTATAGCCGCGCTGGTCGATGGCGACGACCTTGTAACCGGTCGCGAGCGTGGCCATCTGATGCCGCCACGAGTACCAGAAGTCCGGGAAGCCGTGGATCATCAGGACGAGCGGCCCCTCGCCGAGCGTTGCGTAGTGGATTTTGACCCCGTCGTTCACGGCGTAGCCGTGCTCGACGCGATCCCAGACGTCTTCGATCTCCGACGGCCTCCCCGCTGAGGCCAGCCCCAGCCATGCCGTCGCCCAGACCGCCGCTCGGAGCCGTTTCATGCCGCGCAGCCTCCTTCGTTTGGGGGGGGGAGCCCCCGGTGCTGGAGGGCGAAGCATGGCTTCGCCCGTGAAGGCGCAGGCGTGGCCTGCGCGCTCCATAGTTGTTGTTGGCTCCCCCGGTGAGGCGATCGGGCCTCAGGCTGGGGAGATTAACGTGCTTAGGCCCTCCTCCTTGGCTTTCGCGTTCACCTTTGACGCCGGGCCGGAAGGTTGTCAAGCCTCGCCTTCGATCCTGGAAGCGGCGCGCCAAAACCTTCGCCGCGTGAGCGTCCAGACCCCTTCGCCGGCCAGGAAGGCGAGGAAAGGCCCCCAGACGGCGGCGCGGGCCGCGGCCGAGGCTTCGTCCGGGTAAACGAGCGGCGCCGTGACCGTTAACCAGAGCCACGGCCAGAGCCGGCCCCGCACCAACGCCAGCGGCATGAACTGCGCCAGATACCAGGGATGCGCCACGGGCCCCGCGCACTGATAGAAGCCCACGACCGGCAGATACGCCGCCGACGGCGGCCGACGCGCCAGCCAGAACCCAAGCGTCACGGCGGCGAGCACGCTATAAAACCCCCAGCGGGCCCGATAGCCGTGGCCGCCGAAAATCAGATCGCGCGCGCCTTCGAAGATCGGGGCGTTATAAAGCCAATCCCGCTGATAGATCCAGGCCGACCGCCAGAGACCCTCGCCCGCGCTCAGATAGGGGAGATAGCCGAGCGCGAGCAGCGCCGGAGGGAGCAGCAGAAGCCATCGACGGCGAAGACGCCAGAAGAAGAACGGCAGGATAAGGAGCGGGATGAATTTCACGGCGACCGCGCCGGCGAGGGCGAGGACGGCTTGAACGTCGCGGCCCGCCTCCAGCCGGGCGAGCGCCAGGACCGTCAAGAGGATCATCAGGCTATCCAAATGCCCATTACCCGAGAACTCGACGATCACGAGCGGATGCAGCGCCCCGAGGACGGCCCAGGCCGGCGAGGCCCGCAGCCGCCGCAGCCAGTCCATGAGCACGACCAACGTGAGCAGATCGCAGGCCGTGAAAATGAGCTTGAAGACGAGAACCGTCGGGCTCGCCGCGGCCGCGAGCAGAAAGACCCCTTGCGCGAGCGGAGGATAAATGGCCGCGTGTTGGGGATGATTGATCAGCGGCCAGAGGGGGTCGCGCAGTTCGGCGAGGGCTGGGTCGGCGGGCGGATGCGCGAACGGATTCCGCCCGGCCAATTGAACCCGCCCTTCCCAGATGTAGCGATAGATGTCGTCGGATTGCGCGGGCGGGAGATCCAATAACGGCAGCCGAACGACCACGGCCGCCAGAAAGAGCGCGATCGTCTCGGCGCGCCCCCAACGCGCCGCCAACCCCCGCCGAAGCGCCAGAACCCAGATTATTAGAGGCCCCGCCGCCACCAGTTGCGGCAGAAGCGCCCCCGCGGCCTTTCCCTGACCCTCCAGCCAGGCGCGGCGCTCAAAGAGGAGACAGGCGGCGACCCAGAGGGCGCCGGCGGCGATGGCGGCGACGGTGCGGGAGACGAGCCGGACGGGGGCGGGCGTGGACCCAACCATCGGATGCCCTCCGGCTCATTCGATCACCATCAGGACGTCGCCCGGCAGGACGGGCCGCTCATCCTCGACCCGAATCTCGCGGATGCGGCCGGACATGTGCGCCCGAATCTCGTTGAACATCTTCATGTTCTCCAGGAGAGCGACGACGGTCTCGTCCTCGACGACCTCCTGCCCGACCTGCGCGAACGGGGGTTTATCCGGCGCCGGTCTCAGGTAGATCGTTCCGGCCAGATGAGCGACGAGATTCGGCCCGCGGACGACCTGGAGCGCCCGGCCCAGCTCGGCCAGCAGCAGCGCCTCGGCGGCCTCGTCCAGGCCCCCCTTGCGCAGCATCCACTTGATCTCGCGCAGGGCGTCGTAGAAGGGCGGGAATTCCTCCGGCGTGAGCGCCCGATCGGTCCGGATCATTTCGAGCCCGTCCTGGAGACGATCCTCCAGGCGGGCGCGCAGGTCCTCGCTTTCGACGAGTTCGGCCAGGCGCGCGCGGAGCCCCTCCAACGTCCGGCGCAATCCTTCCAGCTCCGGGCCGGTCAGCGTCCGAGGTTCGATCGGCGGGACGAGCCGGTCCCGGAGTTCCTCGATGAGCAAACGCCGCAGGCGGGGGTCCCGCACGCTCGGTGGAATCTCAAATTCGAGGCTCTCCGGTCGGCGGGTGAACTCCAGGCCGCCGGAGGCCTCGACGGCCGACAGCAGGCGCGCGATCAGCGGCGGATATTCATCGGCCAGGCCGGCCGCCGCGCGGCGTTCCTCCTCGAAGAGCGGGAGATCGATCAGCCGGGCGAGCGTCTCCACCACCTGCGCGATGGGGGCGGGGCCGTCGGGGCCGTTGGCCTGGCGCAGCCGTCGCTCCCGGAAGGCGAGCGCGAGGGCGAGGCTGGGCTCGCTTTTCAGGCGCGCGAGCCCGGTCCGGAGCAACCGGGCGAGCGGGTCGGCGGGGTCGATCGCTTCGGGGCCGATCCGGGCCAGGGCCTGGTGCGTGAGCGCGGCCAGCGCCAGATAGATTTCGCTGAAGTCGGTGCGGATTTTTCCATGAGGGGGGGAGGCCAGCAGGAGCGCCAGCACCCCGAGATGAAAGGGGACCGTCGTCCGGAGTTGCGCGTTGCCGCGAATCTGGAACCGTTCCAGCAGGGCTTGAGCCCGGGCGAAGGCCTCCCCCGGGGTCGCCCCGCGGAAGACCGCCAGGCCGAAATTGGAATCAAAGTTGGGGACGGCCCAGGCCCGGCGGCGGCCGGCGGCGAAGGAGGCACGCGCCCCGCCGTCGTCATAGGTGAAATTCTCATCCGTCGGCGGGACGGCGCAGGTTTCGATGACGCTGCCGGAGGCGCCGATCAGAAAGTTCGAGTGGGCGGCGTTGATTCGCGTCTCGATGGCGTAGCCGGCCAGCCGGATGTCCTCTTGGCCGTAGCCGAGCCGGTGGCCGGCGCCGATCCGGAATTGCTCGCCAACGAGGCGGATGGGCCGCCCGCGGACGCGCGCGACGGCCTCGCTGACCCGGTGCTCCACCTGAATACGCGAGTTGATCTCCATGAAGCGCGGCAGGCCGCCCGGCTCCGGCCCGCCGTCATCGGCGAGGAGGAATTCGACCGTCGCCGCCCCGCGATACTTGAGCGACTCGATGATCCTCGCGGCGTGATCGCACGTCCGCCGGATGCGCTCCTGTTCCTCTCTCAAGGCGGCGACGAGCGGGGCCTCGGCCCGGGGATCCAGCGTCGCCAGATAGGGTTCGTACTGATCCGGATGGAGCGAGGTTTCGATGAATTTCTGACTGCCGACGTTCTGGATGGAGCACTCCCGCGCGCCGAAGTGCACGGTCGTCTCCCCGTCGCTGAGCACCTGGACCTCCCAGTGCCGCGGGCGGTCGAGGTTGATTTCGACGAGGATGCCCTTATCGCCGTTGACGCCGCGGGCGCCGATCTCGGCCCAGATTTCGCGCGCGGCGGGGCCGGCCTCCTGCGGCCGACGGATCAGCCGCTGGCCCTTGCCGCCGCCGCTCCGGACGGCTTTTAGGCGGATCAGTCGGCCCGGGGCCTCATCCTGAAGCGCGCGCGCTTCGGCCTCAACGGCCGCCAGGAGGCTCTCGTCGTCCGCCTCGGGCTCCAGCGCGAGGGCCGCCGGACGATCCGAACCGGGGAGGACGGGGATGCCCAGTTCGTCGCGGACCCATCGTTTGGCGCGGAATTTGGAGCCGGAGAAGGCCATCACGTCGGAGGCGGGGGCCAAGGGGATGAGCCCCGCCGCCTCGATCCGGGCGATGAAATCGGCGTTTTCGGCGTTATAGCCGTAGCCGACGTAGATGGCCTGAATCCCGTGGCGTCGGGCGACCTCGACGATCGTCACCTGATCCCGGTAGTCGTCGACAATGTGGAGCCGCTCGTAGAGGCCGGTCTGTTCGATCCAGGGGGCGCGCGCCTCGGCGGACTCGAGGACCTCCCGCTTGGCGACGATTAAATGCGGCCGCGGCATCCCCAGCTCGGCGGCCACCTCCATTGCCTCCAGCGCGATCGGCCCCCGGCAGACGATCAGGACGCGGAACCGCTCCAGAGGGATCGGCTCGGCCCCGATAGCTCGCCGGCGGCGGCTCATGACCGCCCGGCTTCCGGCAGGCGGGCCGCGCACCAACAACGCCCCCCACGGAGGGGAGGAAGCCGCCGGGGTCGCCTGGGGCCGAGGTGCGTCGCGGCGGAGTTCAAACCGGCCAGTTGGCCCCCTTATAGAGGCGGGGTTTGAGCCGTTCGACCTCCATTTGCGGCAGGAGGGCTTCGGTCAGGCGGGCGCGCGTCTCGCCGACGCGGAGAAACTCTTCAATGTAGCCGAGTTCGGCGGCCTTCCAGGGGTTGACGACCTCGGCCTTATGTCGCTCGATCAGCTCGTTCCGTCGGCGGTGATAGGCGTCCTCCCCCTCCTCGGCCCGGATCTTCGTCAGCTCGCGCCGGTGGATGAGATCGACGGCTCCGGGGGCGCCCATGACGGCGAAGCGGGCCGTCGGCCAGGCGTAAGCGCGGTTGACGTCGGCCAGCTTGTAACTCATCACGTCATAGGCCCCGCCGAACGCCCGACGGATGACGATCGAGAACTTGGGGACGGTCGCGCGGCGATAAGCCATCAGGAAGGCCGCGCCGAAGCCTTCGATGTCTTCAGCCTCGGTCCGGTCGTCAGGGATGAAGCCCGCCACGTCGACCAGCGTCAGGATCGGCAGGTTGAAGCAATCGCAGAAGCGGACGAACCGGGCCCCCTTCTTGGCCGAGGCCGGGTCCAGATTGCCCGACAGCCGCGTGCTCTGATTGGCGAGGACGCCGACCGGCCAACCGGCCAGGCGCGCGAAGCCGACGACGAGATTGGGGGCGAAGCGCTCCGATAGCTCGAAGAAGCGGCCATCGTCAACCAGATCGGCGATGAGCGTGCGCACGTCGAACGGCGTATCCTGCTCCGAGACCTTGCGCATGACTTCCTCGGCGAGATCGGAGGGCCGGTCAGGGGGATCCGACGTGGCGACGAGCGGCGGCAGATGGCGATACGACGACGGCAGGTAGCTGAGCAATTGCCGGATCAGGGCGAGGACCTCAACGTCGGTCTCGCCGACGAGGTTCACGCGGCCGCTCCGCTCGCTATGGAGCCGCCACCCGCCGAGTTCTTCCATCGTCAGGCTCTTGCCCGTCGTCGAGCGCATGACCTCGGGCCCGGTCACGGCCATGAAGGCGTTCTTCGACATGAGGACGAAATCGGTGAGGGCGGGAGCATAGACGGCCCCGCCGGCGCAGGGCCCCACGATGGCCGAAATCTGAGGGACGTAGCCGGAGGCGTCGATGTGGCCGTTGAAGATGTGGCCGTAGCCGAACAGGCTCGCCACGCCTTCCTGGACGCGCGCGCCGCCGGAATCGTTGAGGCCGACGAGCGGGCAGAGTTCCTTGCGGGCGTGGTCGATGATCTCGCCGATGGCGCGGCCGTTATCGGCGCTACACGTGCCGGCGAAATTCGTGAAATCCCACCCGTAGGCGTAGACCTTCCGCCCGTCGATAAGCCCCCAGCCGGCCACGACGCCGTCGCCGGTCTGACCCGCCCCGCGCAGGGCGAACAGCCGCCGGAAGGTCCTCGGATCGAACAGCCGATCCATCCGCTCGGTAGCCGTCAGATTCCCCTTGGCGTGCTGGCGGGCGATGGCGGCCTCCCCGCCGCCGAGGGCGCTCGCCGCCTGACGCCGTTCGAACTCGGCCTCGAGGTCCTCCAGGCGCGTCGGCGTCCTGGGGGCCGCCGAAGGAGCCTCCTCGGCTGGGGCGGGGGGCTTCTGGGTGCGGGGGGTCATTCGTGGGAAGCGGGGGCCCCGGCCGAGGGGCCGCCGGCGGTCCGTCGGCTGGCGAGCCCGGGCTGGGGGGGGCCGTTCCGGCCGGGCCGGCCCAGGCGCGATCGCGCTCTGGCGGCCTGCGGCCCGGGCCCATTGCGCGTCACGGCGCGCCGGAATCTTCGCCAATCGCCGGAAGGCAGTTCAAGGCCAAACTGAGGGCGAGGGCTCCTTTCGGGAAACGAATAAGGATTCAAGTCATTGCGGGGAGCTGCCGATATTCCCTATAATCCCGCGTCCACGCGGGTCTGCCCCATTCTCGGCGAGTCCCCCGCTTGGCAGGGAAGCGGAGAGGCCCCCCATGCAGGTTCAGCGCAAGGAGGATAAGGTCCTTGTCGCCCTGGAGGGACGGATCATCTATGAGAACCTGACGGGGACGCAGGTGGAGCTGGATCGGTTGATCGGGGCCGGCATCCGCGAAGTGTTCCTCAAGATGGACGGCCTGATTTTCCTGGATTCGTCGGCCCTGGCGATGCTGCTGCGTTTCAACATCTCGGCCAAGAACAACGGCATGACGATCACGATGGTCGCCCCCCCGCCGCCGATTCGTGCCGTCCTCAACTGCACGCGCCTGGATCACATCTTTCCGATCCTGACCGAGAAGGAAGCCGAATCCGTCACAAGCCAGTTCGCCCCGGCCCCCTGATCCGCTTGATACCGCAGGGGAGGGTTACCTGGCGATCAGCGCGACGATGAGGGCCGCCAGGCCGAGCCCGACGGCGATGAGCGCCGCCGCGCCGTTCCAGACGAACACCGTCCGCCGGAGCCGATCGGCGCTGTCGCGGACGGCCGGGTCGATCCGTTCGAACATCTGTTTGTCGAGTTCCCGGCCCATCAGGTCGCTGACGATGCGGGGGACTTGCTCGGAGGCGGCCACGCGCATCTGTTTTTCGGCCAGCTCCGGCAGGAGTTCGCGCGCCACCTTGGGCAGGGTTTTCTGCGCCACGCCCTCGACCGTGGCCACGATCTGCTGGCCCATTTCGGGGCCGATCTTCTCGGTGGCCTTCTGAAGGCGGGTCTGAATCTCCCGCGGCAGCGTGTTGTTCAGATTCTCCTTGACCCGCTCGCGGATCGTCCCCGGCAGGAGCTGATTGGCGATCCGCGTAACGGCCTTCTCACACGTGTCTTTGAGGACGGTCTCGATGGCCTCGCCGACCTTGCGCTCGGCGAGCTTTTCCACCATCGATTGAGCGATCTCGCGTACGGTCATCTTGACCAGCTCTTGTTCCTTTTCGGCCGCCAGGGTCTGAATTTTCTTGTCGACCTCCTGGCGGGCGCGCAGATCGACGGCCGTGGCCACGTTCTGCAGACAGCGCTCGATGATGAGCTGGGTCTTGCGTTCCACGCCGGCCTGAATGTGTTGGGCCGCCAGTTCCTTCATCACCTCGTCGGTCCGATCGCTCAGATACTTGCCGCTCAAGGACTCCAGATGCGCCTGAGTCAGCAGGCGGCCGACCTTGCGGACCAGTTGCGGCCCCTCGTAAGGCTTCAGCAGATAGCCGTCGGCGCCGCCGGGGAAGAAGTCCTCCCGATTGTCGATCATCCCCTCGGGGACGAGCATGAGGATCGGGAGGGGGTGAGTGTCGGCCTGCTGGCGGAGGAGACGGGTCGTCTCGAAGCCCGAGACGCCGTCGAGCGTGGCGTCGAGGATGACCAGGTTCACGTTGTTGATGTCGGGGAATGTGAGCGCGGCCGCGGCGTTGGCCGCCGCGACGACCTTGAAGCCGTTTTCTTCCAGGTAGGCCTGGGCGATGTCGCGTTCGCCCGGACTGTCTTCCACGAGCAGGATCGTTTCGGCCGCCATCGTTTACCTCCGCGCGCGGGGGATGGCCCGATGGGTCAGGTTTCGGCGGGAGCGGGGCATCAGCCGACGTCCTGATGCCAGCGTTTGAGGGAGAAGTCCGGCGGCTGAATCTCGCCGGCCCTTTCCAACAGCGGCTCGATCGCGCGCCGGGCTAGCTGGTCGGCCGTCTTGGCGTCAGCCCGCTCTCGAAGCTTCGCCCGCAACGCCGCCCACACGGCCTTGATCGCCTCCAGACAATCATCGTGGGCGCCGGAGAGCGCCGGGACGTAACCTCCGGCCAACTCGGCGTACCGATCGTACAGACGCGAAGAAAGTTTCCCCCTCGCCGGCTGAACCAGATCGGCCTTCGGAAAGCGGTTCTCGGCGGCCCGCCAGAGTTGGGCCACGGCGCCGGCGGCCTCGCCGGAGCTGAAGGCCTTGGCCTGGCTCTCGGCCAGATCGAGGAGTTGATTGACGGCCTGGCACGCCAGCGCGACGTTGGTCCGGAAGACGCCGGCGACCTCGGCCGGCGGCGCGGCCGCCGCCGCGACTTGCCGGCTCTCGGCCGGGGCCCCTTTCCGCCGGCCGAAAAGGCCCAGGATGGAAGCCGAGCCGGCCCCGCCGTCGGCCGAGCCGGCTTTGGGCGCAGCTTCCCCCTCCGGGGAGCCCCCGGCCCCCGAGGCGCGACGGCCGGCGGCCTCGTCTTCCATAAATCCGGCCCGCTCGCCGGTGCTGACGATCAGCTCCGAGCGGAGGAGGTTTTCGAGGGCCCAATAGGTTTCAAACTTGCCCAGGTTCGACATGCGGACAAGCGATTCGACCGGCAGGCGGCCGTTGATGATGGACAGGACGCGCCAGGCGGTTAAATCCAGCGCCGATTCCGGCCGGCCGGCCAGGTCGGGGTTGACGCGATAGACCTCATTCGGATCGGTGATGGTGGAGGCGATGGCCTCCCACTCGTCGACCCGCCGGGAGCCTTCCAGAAGCAACGGCTCCACCTCCAGGCTCACCGTGAGCGACTGCGCGTCCCGGACGGGCCCCTGCTCGAAACGGAAATTGCCGGCGTCCCACCGGAAAAGTTCCCAGACGATTTCTTCGATCTGGAGCTTGATGACCGCACGGAGCGTCTCGGCGGAGATCTGGGCGCTTTCGACGAGAATCTCGCCCAGGAAGCGGCGGCTTTCGCCGACGTCTTGGGCCTGGAGCAGTTCGTCGAGCGCCTGTCGCGTCAGGTGCCGCCCGTTGACGAGCATCTGGCCGAGCTTCAGGTCCTGATCCTCGCTGGAGGCGCCGATGATCTTGCCTTCATTGAAGGTCAGGCCGACCTCGCGATCCGGCTGGGTCAACCACAGAATCCCCGTCATCCGCCCCATCGCCAGAAATTGAAGGATTTCCGGAAACTTAAAGGCCTTGAGACTGCCCTCGAGTTCCATCGCCTTGACTCATGCCCCCATCGGCCGGCCCGGCCCGCCGTTCAACCCTTCGGGGGTTTGGCCGTCGGCGCCTTGGGCGGCGTGCCGAGCACTTTGCCCAGCTTATCCTCGGCCCGGGCCTTCAGGTTCTTCATTTCGCCGAGCTCGGCGGTCTCCAGGCCGGGCTCGGGTTGAAGCAAGCGCTCCAGGTCCGGCAGGCGCTCGCGGACGACCCGTTGGAGGGCGGCGATGTCGGCCCGGTCGTCGAACAACAACGTGAGCACGGCGTTCTTGCCGACGTCGGTGCTATGGACGTGGTCGCCGGTTCCCTGGTGAAAGATGATGGAGATGTCGTCCTGACCCAGGATGCGGGCCATCTCGCGCGTCGTCCGGCGGGTGGCGGCGATGAGGACGCACAGGCTCTCGATCTCGCGGATGAGCGTGAAGCCCTTGCGGACCATGAGGTTGCCGTTGACGTCCATCAGGAGGCCGCATTTGGCCCCGCCGTCCCGCAGAATCTCGACGATCACCTGGCGGATTTCCTCAAGGCGCTTCTCGCCGATCTGGAAATAGAGCAGATTTTCCATGGGTAAACGGCTTACCCCCGCGGCGGGCGCGAACGTTTCAGCCCGAAGCCCCCCTCAGCGACGGACAATTTCCGGCGGCCACACGCGCGCGCCTTCCGGCAGCAACGTCATTTTGCCCAAGCCGCCGCCCGTATCAAGGTAAAGTTGGTCGGGCTGATTCTCCATTCGGCGGATCCAGAGCCGCGCCGGCTGGCGTTCGCCGGGCTGGCGCGTCTCATAGAGGACGACCCGTCCCCCCGCCTCAGGTTGGTTCTCGGCTCGCCAGAAGCGCGTCGACTCCCGCCGGGGCCAGCCGAAGAGCGGGGCGTATTCAATCGTCGCGGCGTAGGGGGCTTCGGCGGGGTCCTCGCCCGTGGGCGTCAAATGAACGACCCCCAGCCCAAAGGACAAACCCCGGAGGCGCAGATCGCAGACCTGACGGAGGACGAACGTCGGCGCCCGCGGGGGGGGCGGCGGAGGGATGGTCGGGGGAGCGGGGGGCGTCTCGACGGGGATATCTCGCCCCGGACGGGTCCGGGTGGGGGCTCGCCAGCCGGTTCGGGTGGCGGTGGCGGTCCGTTCGCGGGCCGGGAAGTCGCGCTCCAGTTTTTCGAAGACGAGGGAGCAGATTTTCTGGAGGGTTTCCATGACGCCGAAGCCGGTAAGGGCCGAGGCCTCGAAGTCCGAGAAGCCCCCTTCGGCGTTGAGCTCCTGACGCATCCGCGCGAGGTCCATCGCCCCGCTCAAATCCCGTTTGTTGTATTGGAAGACCGTCGGCAGGTCGCCCATCTTGACCGCGTAAGAGGCGAGGTTTTCCTCCAGGTTCACCAGGCTCAGATGATTGGCGTCGGCGCGGTCGGGGTCGGAGTCGAAGACCATCACGACGCCGTCGACGCCGTTGAGGACGACGCGCCGCGTGACGTTGTATTGCACCTGACCGGGGACGGTATAAAGCTGAACCTTGACGGTGTAGGCGCCGATTTTGCCCATGTCGACGGGGAGGAGATCAAAGAAAAGCGTGCGATCCTCGCGCGTGGCCAGGCTCGTCAGATCGCTCCGGTGCTCCTTCGGCAGCCGGTCGTGGATCGTCCGCAGATTGGTCGTCTTTCCCCCCAGGGCCGGCCCGTAGTAGACGATCTTGCAGATCAGCTCCTTCGTGCCGTGGTTGAGCGTGGCCATGGCCAGAGAACCTCCGGAAGCGGACGCAAGCCGAAAGCGCCCCTCCCGCTTCCCCCCTATCTTATCGGCGCGCCCGCCCGGGATGAAGAGTCCGGCGGGCGCCCGGCGGCGGTCAACGCCGATCTAGGGGTGCCTCCCGGCGGGGTCTTCTTCCAGGAAGGGGGCGGGGATCGCCTGCGGAGTCGGGGACGCCGGCGGCGAGATGGCCTCCCGGACAAAATCCTCAACCTCTCGCCGGGTGCGCCGCAGGATCAGGCCGACGGTGTTGCTTTCCGACGTGATGACGATCCGGCCCAGGAGCCCCTGCCAGACGGGGATCGCCCGGCTCTCTTCCCCCAGGAAGTGGGCGAGAATCCGGGGCAGGATGGGCCGGGCCGCCTCCAGGTCCCGCGCCATGGAGCCGGCCCCGTCGATCGAGGGGCATTGGATAGTCCCTCGGAGCAGGTACTCGCGGCCCACCGTGAGGCTCGCCCGGAACTCCTGTCCGAGGC
This sequence comes from uncultured Candidatus Sumerlaeota bacterium, assembly GCA_964463045.1. Classification (GTDB taxonomy): domain Bacteria; phylum Sumerlaeota; class Sumerlaeia; order MVZB01; family JAJFLK01; genus CAYXAU01. The sequence goes on from CAYXAU010000023.1 coordinate 17,026, forward strand.
TGAGGGCCTCCCGGCCGTCCAGCTCGGGCTCGGTCCGGGCCTTGTCCAGAAGCCAGCGATTGACCTCCGTGGGGATGAGGCCGAGGCCCCAGGCCATGGCCGCCGGGTCCAGCCGGCGGAGCCGATCTTGCCAGGGGGCCGGCGCGGCGAGCCCCTTTCGCTGGCCGGCGATCACCTCCAGGGTTTCGTGGATCAGGTCCCGGCCCGTGGCGAAGACCATCAGGCGGGGGGTCGGAAAGGCGAAGTACATCTCGATGATGCGATCGGGGTCGGCGTAGGCCGGCGCGCGCGTCACGTGAATCTCATGGCCCGCGTGAGAAGCCTTGGCGAAGGGAGGCGGATTGACGAGATAGCGCTTGCCGACGAAGCGGTGAAGGCCGGCGAGGAGGCGCTCCGGTTCGGCGAAATCGCCCACGGCGATGACGACGCAGCGGGTCCACGGCGTCTCCAGTTTGAACGGCTCGTGGAAGGCCAGCGCCGCGCGGTCGATGAAGACGAGCGGGTCGGCCCCGAGGTCCTCGGCCAATTCGCCGTGCCAGGCCGCCCGGTCGTCGTTGTCCAGGATGGCCTCAAGGGCCGGGGCGTAAATCGAGAGCGTCCGCAGCCGTTGCAGATTGAGGCTGAACACCTGGCCCTGAGCCCCGCTGAAGGCCAGGTGCGGCGTGATCTGAACCTTCTCGACCATCGGCCGCTCGCGGCAGGCGAGGCTCGCCCAGGCGGCCATGAGCCCGAGCGCGATTCGGAAGCAGGGCCCCCACGCCCGCCTAAGGGCCGGCGCGACCGAAGCCTCGGATCGTTGCTTGCGTCGCGCCCACGCCACCCGATGCATGACCTCCCCGCCTTCACTCTCCCGCCTCGGCCGGTATTTTGATCTTCCGGCGCTCGGGCTGTCCAGGGTAAGACTTAGACGAGCGCGCCGTCGAGCGGCGAGTTGACGCGGGCGACCCGTCGCTCGGCTCGCGCGGCGACCTCATATGCCATTGCCGGCCCCACGCTGGGACGTTCGGATTGAGCCTTCGGGCCCGCTGGGGGGGTATCTGCGCGTCCCGCCGTCGAAAAACTACACGACGCGGATGATCCTGGCGGCGAGCCTGGCCGAGGGTCGGAGCCTGATCCGGCGTCCGGCCACCAACGACGACGCCCAGGCCCTGATCGCCTGCTGCCGCGCCCTCGGGGCCGAGATCGAAGAAACGCCCGAAGGGCTCCGGATCGAAGGCGTGGCCGGGCGTCCACGCAATCCGGGCGTGCTGAATCCGGGCAACGCCGGGGCCGTGGCGCGGTTCCTGATCGCGGTGGCGTGCCTGGCCGAGGGGGAGGTCCGGATCGAGACCGACCACGCCGAATCACTCGGCCGCCGCCCCAATCGCGAGCTGGTTGAGGCGCTCCGGTCCCTCGGAGCCGAGATCGAGGCCACCGGCCCTGAAGCCTGCCTGCCCATCCGGGTCCGAGGGGGTCGGGATCGGCTGCGGGCCGGGACCATCCGCGTGGAAGCTTTCCGAAGCTCTCAATTTTTGAGCGCGCTCCTGTTTTTGGCGCCGCATCTACGCGGCGCGAGCGTCGTTGAGGTCGCCGGCCCCGGTCCGGCGGTGCAGCCCAGGATCGTTTCCCGCCCGCTCATCGACCAAACGCTGGAAGTCCTGGCGGCTTTCGGGGCCGGGATTGACGTTGGCCCGGAGGGCTTTCGGTTCGGGATCAAAGGCCCGCGACGGCTCCGGGCCGGCGATCATGAGGTGCACGGGGACTGGCCCTCGGCGGCGGCCCTGATGAGCGCCGTCGCCGTCGCCGGCGGGATGGCCGCTCTGGACGGGCTCGCCGATGACGCTCAAGGGGAGCGGCGCGCCCGGCCGGCGCTGGCCGCCATGGGCTGCGAGTTTCAGGAGGGCGAAGGGGGCCGGCTGTTCATCCACAGCCGGGGGGAGCTGGCGGCCGAATGTTTCAACGGCGATCTGGCCACGGACGCCGTTCTGGCCCTGGAGGCCGCCGCCTGTCTGGCCCACGGAGCGAGCCGGTTCGAGAACATCGCCAATCTGCGGCTTAAGGAGTCCGACCGGATCGGCCGGGTGGCGGCCGAGCTCAGCCGGCTCGGCGTGGCGGTCCGGCACGGCGCAGACTGGGTGGAAATCACCGGCAACCCCGAGGGCTACCCTGGAGGGATCGAGGTCGAGGCTCATGGGGACCATCGGCTGGCGCAGATGCTGGCGGTGATCGGTCTGCGGTGCGAACGCGGGCTCGTGGTTCGGGGGGCGGATTGCGTCTCCAAATCCTATCCGGGGTTCTTTGAGGACCTGGCCCGCCTGGGAGCCAAAGCGCGCCGTCTGCCGTTGTCGTGAGCGTCGGCGTCGGCCGGGCGGTTGCCAGAGCCGGGGGGATGGGTCAACATGGGGCCCCGCGCGGCGGCCCAAGCCGGCGGGTCGGCGACGGCCGAAGGAGAAAGGATGGGTGCGACGGATGGAGAGCGCGTTCAGGTTCGGACGAAAAGGGTGGCGGGGCGTGGGGACGATGATGCTGGCGGCGGCGATCGCGGCGGGCGGGGCGGGACCGGTGGCGGCGCAGCGGCCGCTCAAGATCGGCTACGTCGACGTGGATCTGGCGAGGACGCGCTCCCAGACGATCCAGAACGCCATCAAGGCCGTCGAGGATCAGCTCAAACAGCGCGAGGGGGAGATCGAGACGCTCCTGCGAGAGTATCAACGCGCGCGCGACCAACTTCAGACGACGCGCACGGTGCTCTCCGAGGAACAGGTTCGCGCCGAGGAGCGAAAGATCCAGGCCCAACGCGATCAGATCGAAAACCTGCGGCTGGAGGTTGAGCGTCAGTGGCGGCGCAGCGCCACCGAGGTCATCGAGCCCGCCGTGGACCGCATCCTGGAAGCCATCAAGCGCGTGGCCAAGGCCAACGGTTACGATCTGGTGCTCCGATCCGACGTTGTCCTTTTCGGCGTCGACGGGATTGATCTGACGCCGCTCGTGGTACAGGACCTCGACCGGAGCGCCCCCGCCCCGGCGCTGCCCGATCCGGACCCGCCCCGGGAACGCCCCCGATGAAGCCGGCGACCCCGCCGACGTCGCGCTTGGGGGGGGCGCCGACCGCCGGCGAAACGGCGGCGGCCCCGAGTCCGCCCGAACTCCAACGATCCCTCAGCCGCGCCGTCGAAGCCGAGGGGATGGCGGTTCACGGCGGCCAGGCCGTCCGACTGCGACTGGAACCCGCCCCGCCGGATACGGGGATCGTATTTGAGCGATCCGATCTGACGGGGGCCCCCTCGATCCGGGTCTCGCCGGACCGCGTGGATCGAAGGGGGCTTAAGCGGATGACGGTGCTGCGCGCCGCCGAGGATGAAAACGTTCAGGTGGGGATGGTCGAGCATCTCCTGGCCGCCTGCGCCGGGCTGGGGGTCTGGAATCTTCGGGCGCGGGTCGACGGGCCGGAGTGCCCCATCTTTGACGGGAGCGCCCTGCCGTACGCCGAACTGATCCTCTCGGCGGGGCCGGCGACTCAGACGGTTCCTCAACGTCGATGGCGGCTGGCGCGTCCAGTGGCGGTCTGGACTGACCGAGGCGAAGTGATCGCGCTGCCGGCGGAACGGACCCGGCTGACGACCTTCACGGAGCTCGCCCGGGGGGGGATGCCCGATCAGCAGGCGACCTTCGTGCCCGACCGCGACGATTTTCTGGCCGAGATCGCGCCGGCCAGGACTTGGTGTTTCGAGGACGAGGTTCAGGCCCTGCGGGAGGACGGCCTGATCCGAGGCGGATCCCTCGATTGCGCCGTGGTGCTGCGGGACGGCGGGCCGGTCGGGGGGAGTTTTCGTCTGCAAGGAGAACCGGCCCGCCACAAGCTTCTGGACCTGATGGGGGATCTCGCCGTGCTGGGCCGGCCGGTGGCGGCGATGATTTCGGCCCGGGCCGCCGGCCATAGCCTGCATCAGGCCTTCATCGCCGAGTTGAGGAGGCACCTGATCGATGCGTGAGACGAAGCTTTACCGGGCCCCCTTGGCCTGTGAAGAGATCATGGAGATTCTTCCGCACCGTTATCCGTTCCTGATGGTGGACCGGGTCGATGAGCTGGAGCCGGGTCGCTCGGTCGTGGCCCGGCGGTGCGTCTCGCGCAATGAGCCCTGGTTTCAGGGGCATTTCCCCGACCAGGCCATCCTGCCCGGCGTCATTCTCGTCGAGACCCTCGCCCAGGCGGCCGCCATCGCCATGCTCACGCTGCCGGAGCACCAGGGGAAGATGGCCGTCCTTGCGGCGCTCCGGACTTGCCGCTTTCGAAGGTTGATCCGACCGGGCGACGTTCTGCGCGTTGAGGCTCAGATGCACGCCATGAAGCTGGGGATGGGCCGCGCCACCGGTCGGATCACGGTTGACGGCGAAGTCGCCTTCGAGGGGGACATTCAGTCCATGTTCGTCGAGGGTTGATCGGGGTCGATCGTCCGTCCGGCGGCCACGCTGGCGACGAGGGCGGGGCCCAGGGCTTGAAGCGCTCGGCCCCGATGGCTGATCCGGTTCTTTTCGGCCTCCGTCAGTTCAGCGAGCGTCGCCGGGGGCGGCGTCGGCTTCCCCGGTGCGGGCTCTCCCGCTTTCGGGCCGAGGTCGCGCGCGAGGAAGATCGGATCATATCCGAAGCCGCGCTCGCCGCGGGGGGCCTCGGCGATGACGCCTTCGAGCCGGCCTTCGCGTGTCGCGCAACGGCCGGAAGGATCGGCCAGAGCCGCGACGCAAACGAAGCGGGCCGTCCGAAGCGCGGGGGCGACGCCGCCGAGTTCGCTCAAGACGCGGGCGAGCGCCGCCTCGGGCGTCGGGGCATATCGGGCCGAGAGGACCCCCGGGCGGCCCCCGAGGGCATCGACGACGAGACCGGAATCCTCGGCGAGGGCGAGCCGGCCGGAGGCGCGGGCCGCCTGCCGAGCCTTGGCCACGGCGTTGGCCGCGAAGGTCGGGTGGGTCTCCTCGATTTCCGGGACGGCGGGCAGGTCGGCGACCGGGATCAAACGCGGACCGGGGCCGAGCATCCGCCGCAGCAGGGGTATCAACTCCCGGAGTTTGCCGCGGTTGCGCGTGGCGAGGACGAGTTCATCGGCCGGAGCCATGGGGCGAGGCTGCCGAAACCGAAGGGGTTGGGTGTCGGACGATCAGGGTTCCCCGACCGTGAAGGGGGTCGGCAACCCCGCGCGTATTTTTTCCAGGAGCAGGTTCAACCGCTCGGCTTCTTTCGGCGAGAGACCGGCCATCGCCCTCTCGGTGGTGCCGTCCACGCTCGCCTGCATTCGGCCGAGCAATGTCAGCCCCGCCGGAGAGATGCGGATCCGGACGACGCGCCGATCCGAGGGTTCCCGGCGGCGGATCAGAAGCCCTTTGACTTCGAGCCGATCGATGATCCGCGTGACGTTGCTGGCGCGGGTGATCATCCGACGCCCGATGACGAGCGTCGGCAATCCTTCGGGCTCGGCTCCACGCAGGATGCGCAGGACGTTATACTGTTCCGGCGTGAGTTTGTGCCGGGCGAAGACCTTTTCGATCGGGCGGGCGGCCAGATCAGCCGTCCGCTGAAGCCCCAGGAAGGCCTCCTGTCGAGGCGTGGCGAAGGGCTTCGTCATTTGGATTTCCTGCTGCAGTTTGGCCATGGTTGACCTCTTCCCTTCGCGCGCCCCGCGGCTCGCCCGCTCAGACGGCCTTTCCAGGGCCGACGGAGCGTCTCTCTGGACAACCCCGCCGGTCCTGGGCTAAGAGAAGATCAGCCCCGCGTGGCGGGCCGTGGGGTTGCCGCGATCCTTCCAGCGCCTGTAGCACAATGGTCAGTGCTTCGGCCTTCCAAGCCGAAGATACGGGTTCGATTCCCGTCAGGCGCTCCATTGAACCTTCCAGACGCCGCGCAGTCTGACGACGGGGTTCGGGTTCGTCAAGCCGTTGGCGGAACTTCGCGTCCCTGGCCGAAGTCCAGCACCCAGAAATCCTCCTCGCCGACCGCCTCGGCCCGCCGAGCCGCCGCCAGGTCTTCCAGGGGTTGATCCTGTCCGTCGTCCGCCAGCCGGAAGGTTCCGAAGTGAATCCCGAGGCTCACGCGCGCTCGGAGACGGCGGTGGACCCGCACGGCTTCCAGCGGCGAGAGATGCACCGGCCCCATGAACCAATCAGGCAGATAAGCGCCTATCGGCAGGAGGGCGAGCCGAGGGGCGCCGACCCGGTCGACGATGCGTTCAAAATGCGGTCCGTCGCCCGTGTCCCCCGCGAAGTAAACCGGCCCGCCGGGAGCCGTCAGCACGAACCCGCCCCAGAGCGTGCGCCCGCGATCGCTCAGGCCCCGCCCGGACCAATGTTGGGCCGGAACGCACCAGAGACGTACGGGGCCGACCGTCCGCGTCTCCCACCAATCCATGTCCTCCCCCCGGCGGATCCCCGCCCGTTTCAAGAGCTGAGCGTTGCCGAGGGGACAGAGGAGCCGGGGGCGGTGGTCCCGTTCAAGGCGGGCGAGCGTCGGCAGATCGAGATGATCATAGTGATTGTGACTGAGGAGGATGAGATCGATCCGAGGCAGGTCCCCATAGCGGAGCCCCGGCGGGCGAACCCGGCGCGGCCCGGCCCAGCCGACCGGGCTGCATCGCTCGGACCACGTCGGGTCAGTGAGGATGTTGATCCCTTGGGTCTGGATCAGCGTCGTGGCGTGGTTGACGTAGGTAACGCGGAGGCGGGCGCCGTCGACGCGGCGAGGCGGCGCCGGGCCCGGGGAGGCGGCCGTCCAGGGCCGCCACGGGCCGGGGCGCGATTGACGCCGCCAACGCCACATCTGGCGCCAGCCGCGCCCGACGAGCGGGCGCAGGTTATGAAAGTACTTGCCGTCGAAATGGTCCGTCGGGGGGCCTTGATAAGCGGGCGAGGCGATCCAGCCCCAATCCGCCAGCGCCAGAGCGGCCGGCGCGCTCGCGGCCAGGCCGCCGGCCCCGAGGATCATTTTCCGCCGCCGCCAGCGCCGAGGCTTCGGGCTCGCCGCGGCAGCGGGGTCCTGATCGCGCCGATCCATCGGCCCGCTCCTCTCGGACATCGAGCATAAGGAACGTCGGAGGTGACGGCAATGTCTGAGCGCGTCAGCGCGCTTGGCGGAGGGGCTGTGGAGTGCGCAGGCCATGCCTACGCCTTCGGGCGCGAGGCCATGCTTCGCGTTAACGCGGGCAGGTATTCCGCCGGGCGTGGCGCGGCGGTCGCGCCTTCAAGGAAGGGCCCGGGCGGCCTCGATCAGTTCGGCGTTGGAGTGGCGCTCCTGATAGCGCTCCAGGAAGAACTTCGCGCGGACGACGCCGTCTTTATCGAGAAGATACGTACCGGGGTAAGGGACGCCGTCCATCAGGCGGTGGCCGGCGACTTCCTTATTGCGGATGCCATAGGCATCGATGGTCTTGCTGCCGGCGTCGGAGAGAAGCGTATAGGTGATCCCTTTTTCCTCGGCGAATTTCCTGAGCGTGGCCACGGGATCATAGCTGATGGCGACGACCTGAGTCCCGGTGGCGCCGATGGTTTCCAGATCGTTTTGCAGTTGGACCAACTGCGTCTTGCAGTAGGGTCACCAATTGGCCGAGCGATAGAAGACGAGCGCGACCTTGCCTTGCTTCAGGAGGTCCGCCAGGGAGTGAACCTGGCCGTCAGCGCCTTCAAGCTCGAACGGCGGAGCTTTTTCGCCGATTTTGGGGCCGGTTTTCTCTTCGGGCAGCGGGGCCTGCTGAGCCGGCGCGAACGCAGCCGGCAAGAGGGCGGCTCCGAGAACGATCCCGGCGAAGGGACCAAGGCGTCGATTCATGGAGGGGGTCTTCGCTTTCCGTGGGGATGAGACGGGGGTGGCTCCCCGGCTGGGCCGGAGCGCGGCGCGCCCCGGGTGAGTGTTTCTACAATGAATCCCGCCCGTCGGTCTGTCAATCCCGTCGAGGCCTCGGACTATCGGGAGGCCGGGCGATCGGGGACGCGCACCGTCACGCGGCGATCGACGGGGCCGGCGTTGCCCGCGGCGTCGTAGGCGATGACGGCGTAATCGTATTCGACCCCCGGCTCGGCCGACTCGTCGTCGAACTCCCCGGTCGTCGTCGTCCCGATCAATTGCAGCTCCTCGGCCCGACCGCGGGCGCGATAGATGGCCAATTGAGCCGGGAGGTCGTCCTCGGCCGCCGCCGATCGATCACGCGGCCCCAGTCGCAACCGAACCCCCCGGCCCGACGGCGCCGGCGACCAGGCGGTCACCTCATAGGCGGGCGGCGGCACGGTGTCGATGGCGAACGGCTGTTCGCTGGCTTCCTTGACGAATTGCTCCTCCGGGTTCTGGGGGTTGGTCAGCGTAATCGTCGCGTAAACGAATCGGCCCGTCTGGCCGGGCTGGACGACGTAGGTCCCCTCGTAGAGACCCGCAGAGGTCTCCCAGAGCGGCTGGCCGTCGATGATCCGCCCCAGGGCGAAGGTGGCCATCTGGCCGGGGGTGGCGGCCACGCGCAGCAGGACGCGATCGCCGGCCTTGAGGGGCTGGCGTTCGACCGCCACCTCGATCCGCGAGATGAAGAGCCCTCCCGTCAGCGCCGGGTCGGCCCGATCCGGCAGGCGCTTGCCGATCTCTTCGGCCGCCACGCTGAGGGTCTCATCCAGTTTCGTGTCGCGCATGAACCAGAGCGTCGAGGCGAACGTGCTGACGATCCCGTCGAGGCTCGTCGGGAGCGAGAGGTTGATGTTCCGGACGATGAAGTGATTCTGATAGAGCCGCTTGCGGGAGCGGGCGTCGTAGATCGCCAGGCGGAGTTCGACCTTATGGTGCGAGTAAAGCAGGAGAAAGATTTTGGAGACCTTGACCAGGTCGCCGAAGACGACGGCGTCGGCCAGGTCCGGGTCCAGCATCATCGTCTCGTCGAACTCGGCCACGGAGAGACCGCGCTGCTCGGCCTTGCTCCGGATGATGCCGTCGACCTTGGCCAGTTCCACGTCCTCGTAGCCCAGGGTTGAGATTTCCCCGAACATCTGGCGGCGCATGACCTCGCCCGCCGTGACCGTTCGCGTCTGGTTCTTGAACGGGGCGACGGCGAGCGTCCGGGGCGGGCTCTCGGCGAAGGCCTGGGCGTCAAAATAGGGGTCCTGAGCGACCCGCACGAACGAACAGCCGGTCGCCAGGGGGGCCAGCGCCATGATGCCGATTCGGAGAAGGCGTCTCATGCGGCAAGGACTTCCCCCTCGACCCAAGGCTTGGACATCCCCGCGCGCGGTCGGTTCCGCCATACTGAACCCTCGGCTAAAGCCTGTCAATCCAAGGATTCATCGAGGGGCCGCCTCGGCCGGGCGAAGCCGCCCCCGGCCCGCGAGCCCGCCGAGGGTCAACCCGAGGGCGGCCGCAGCCAGCGAAGGGAGAAGCAGAGGGGGGCGATAAGTCAGCCGGACGGTCGAAGGCCCCGGCGGGATCGGCACTCGGCGCCAGGGACCTTTCCCCTCGGGGGGGGATGCCGTCAAGGGGGCGGGGCGGCCGTTAACCGTGGCGTGCCAGCCGCGGGCATAAGCGTCGTGAATCTCCAGCCACGCGCCGAAACGACCGTTCCATTGCGTCTCAAGCTGGATGACATTGGCGGCGATCCGGCGGGGAAGCGCCTGGCCGGTAGCGTCGGGTTCGCGTTCGTCGGCAGCAAACTCCAGCCAGCGGGGCGAGCCTTCATATCGACAGATCATCGCCCAGCCCGAGGCCTGGACGGGCCGCCAGAGATCGCCGATCGCCTCTGACCAGAGGAACCCGCCGATCGGCGGCGCCGCCGACGGGCCCATTTCGATCTCGACCGCCGCCAGACGGGGGAGAAGCGCCGGTCGCGTCTGGGGCCGCTCCGCCCCTAGGGCCAATCGATGAACGATCGGCGTTCCGGGGGGGCTTGCTCCGTCGATTGCGCCCGCCGGGATGATTCCGCCGAGCCCCTCCAGGCGCGTCCGCGCATCCAGGGCGAACTCCCTCGGTTCGGCCGAATCAAGGTAGACTCGGACCCTGGGCGAGGAGCTTTCGGCCGGTTCTTCGAGGAAGACGATGCGCAATTCCCCCGTCGCGGGCCAATCCGGCGGCTGACCCGCCCAACGGCCCTCCCCGAGAGACGTGAAATAAACCGGCCAGCCCCAGATGGGAACGGCCGCCGCAACGACATTGGCCTCTTCAAAACGGGGCCGACGCCGCCCGTCGGCCGGATGCGGGGGATAGATCAATCCAAAATACTCGGCCCAGGGCTGGCGGCCCCCGGGCCAGGCGGCGGCTTCCTCCAGCCAAAGCTGATAGCCGCGCAGACGAGCCGGTTCATAGCCTCCGGCATCCTCGCCGTCCCAGAGCGCCGGCAGATTGGGAAGCGACCAGGTGGGCGCGTCCGAGCGGCGATAGTTGTAACTGGTGGCGCGTTCCCAATCGACGGTAAGGATGCGTTCCCCGGGGCGGCCGGCGAAATGCCGGGCGAGCGGGGAGTTCACCGCCTGATCCTCCCAAGGGACCACCGGGAGGCGTTGGAGATCGGTCGTCGTCGCCGTCGTCCAGGCCGCGGCGGCCAACCCCGCGATCGCCATTCCGCCGAGGAGGACCGGGCCGGCGCGACGGCCCATCTGGGAACCGACAAGGAGAACGGCGCCGGTCGCAGGAACCGCGGTCGCGGCCATCCATCCGGCGTCGATCTGGTGGCGAGCCCATCCGCCGAGAACCAACAAGGCTAGCGAAGGAACAACCCGGGCGAGGGGCCGTGAGGCGGGAGGCTCAAGCGCCGTGGCCAGGCCGAGCCCCGCCGCCAGAATCAATCCCCAGTGCGCCAGCGCGAGCGATCGCCGCGGATCATGGAGGAGCCCGATCGGCGCGCCGCGCCATTCGACCAAGGCCGCCGCGACCGGGCGCCATGCCATCGCCGCGCCGATCACCGCCGCCGTCCACGCCGCGATCCACGCGTTGAACCTCGCCCCGCGGGCGGGAATGACCCCCGCCAACGCCAAACCCACCCAGCCGATCGCCACGGAGGCTTCGGCGTCGGCCACGCCGCCGCCGGCAGGGGGTCCGACCAGATGCCCGACGATGTCCAGGGGCGAGCCCAACGCCCCGGCCAGGGCACGCTCGGCCGAAAGCGCCGTCAGGCGAGTCGTCTCCCGAAGGTGAGCCCACTGAGGGAGCCAGCCGGGGGCCCCGACGAGGGCTCCGCCAGCCGAAGAAACGACGACATAGGCAAGCCAGGACCTTCGATCATCGGGGGCGGCCAGGGCCCGGACGAAGGCATAAAGGGCCAGACCCAAGCCGCCGAGGGCCGCCAATTGAGGCGCTCCCGCCAGGAGCATCAAGGCGCCGGAGCTCCAGCCGATGGCGAGGCCGACCCGGCGGCGGCCCCTCAGCCACGTCTCCGCTCCGAGGACCCAGGCGGGCCACCAGGGGAGGACGTTCAGATAGTTGCCGAACTGAAAGCGGCTCCAGCCGTAGTTGCCCGCCAGGCAGAGCGCTCCGGCGAAGAGGCCCGCCCGATCGGAGCGGGCAAGCCGTCGGACGGCGAGCGCCGTCAGCCCCGCCCAGAGCCCGAGCTGCAGCGGCATCGGGAAGAAGAACGTCCTCGGCCCCGGGGCGACGAGAAACGGCCAATGGAAGGGATACGCCAGGGCGGCTTGGGGATTGGCGAAGAGGGGGGTCCCACAAAGGAGCGACCGATCCCACCCGGGCCATTCCCCTCGGGCGATCAACTCGGCCGCATGCCGCCGCAAGGGATAGAAGTACATCACCACGTCCATCGCCCTGGGGATCGAGCCCTCGACGAGGGCCGGGACCGTGAGCACGATGGGCGAGAGAACGAGCGCGGCCAGGCCGACCGTGAACCGCGTCGTCGGGCTCATGAGGTTACCCTTGGGAGCGAAGAACGGCGGGAGCGAACGGCCCCGAGGGGGAACGTCCCGCGGCGAATGCCCACCGTCGAGGGAAAACCGTCGGATTCATCCCCAGGCTGCATTAGGATTGACGGATCGGCGCCGTTGGCCTAGCGTTATCAAAGGTGGCCTCGCCGTTTCTCTCCTGGTTGCTCGGCCCCAGTTCGTCTTGGTTCTCGCCGGCCACGCTCAGTCCAGCTCATCAGGACGGTTCATGCGCGGGGGGATCGTCGTGTTGGTGGCGCTCGGCGTCGGGGGTTGTCTGCGGGGCGAGCCGGAGCCGCCGGAAGACCCCGTGCGGTTCGAGGGATGGCCCCTGGACGCCGGCGAGCGGGTCCAGTTCACCTTCCCGGCCGATGGCGTGTGGCACGAGACCCCCTATGTGACCTATTACGGCCACGTGATGGAGATCCAACCGGTCGGCCGCGGGCTGATGCTGCCCGATCTGGCCATCCAGTTCCGAATCGGGGGTTCGGTCCAGACCTTGGGGAGTCAACGGCGGTTCCGGGTCACGCGTCCGGGTTCGCTCGCCTTCCGCACCGTACCGCAGTTGGCGCGGGGATACGAGGGGGAAGTCGAGGTCGAAATCCACCGTTCGGCCGAGGGCCCCTTACCCGCCGAGGGGGCGCCCGCGCGGCCGACCGATCCGCCGGCCGACGGCCGCCTCAGCCCACGATGAGCGCGATCGCCGCCCGAGCCCTCGTCGAATCCGCCGAGCCGATTCACGTCCTCGTGGCCGACGACGAACCGATGCTCCGGGGGATCATCGCCGAGTTTCTGGACTCGTTGGCTTTCGTCACGCATGCCGAGGTCGCAGACGGGGCTGAGGCGCTCGCCTATATCCGGGCCCATCCGGTGGATTGTCTCTTGAGCGACATCCGCATGCCGCGGATGGACCTCCGAGCGGTCCTGGCGGTCCTGAGAGAAGAAGACTTGCCTCCGGCGGTCATCGCCACCTCGGGTTACTCGGACCCGGCCACCGCAGCCGAGATTCTACGCCAGGGCGCCGTGGACTTCCTGGCCAAGCCGCTGGACCTGGACCGGCTCGAAGGGGCGCTGGCTTGGGTGGCGCGTCGGGGCCGTTTTCTGGCCGGTCTGGCGGGTCAGGTCTCCAACGGGGGTCGCCCCGCGACGAAGGCGGCCCAGCGCGTTCTGCCGGAGGCCTTCCTTGAAGCCCCCGGCGGCCTGGGCGAGCGGTTTCGCCACGCCGAGCGGACGGCTCGTCTGGTCGAGGCGGCGTTCGACGCCGACGAGGCGAGAGCGCTCGGCCGACTTCGGTGCGCGGCTCTGTTGCACGAGATCGGCGCCTCCAGCCAGTATCTGGACCTGATCGCGGCCCCACGTAGCCTGCACGGGGCCGAACTGGCCTGCGTGCGGTGCCACGCCCAAGTGGGGGCGCGGCTGCTCAAGACCGCCCTCGGGGCGTCGGCCGTGCCCAGCGTGGTCGAGGGGCATCTGGATTGGATGCGCTCGGCGTCGCGGGAAGGCTCGGGCGAAGAGGTCGAGGTGGCCACCCAGCGCTTGGGGGCGCTCAACGCCGTGGACGCGCTGCTGAGCCCGCGGGCCGACCGTCCCCCGCTGGGCGTCGCGGCCGCCCGCAAGGCCTTCGAGGCGACTCACGGGGAGGCCCGCCCCTGCGTCCTTGGGCCGATCCTCGACCGATGGAACGCGATCGCCGAGTTTCACGCGGACCTGATGGAAGGGCTTCCGATGGGCGCGGCGGAGTGATCTCAGGGATTGAAGCGGATGAGAATTTCGACCTCGTCCGTTGCGGCGCCGTCGGACTCGAAAACGTAGTAGGACTGCGGTTTCTCGGCGACGCCGCCCGAGGGCGGCTCGCGGCGCGCGATCCCGCGGCGCTCAAGCTCCCGCAAGACGTTGGCCCGGGCCTGCGGCGTCAGGCGGCACCGCAGACGGAAGGCTCGAGGGTTCTCCGGGTCCGCCCCGCGCTCCACGATCTCCCCCTCGACGGCGAGCAGCATTTCGATCTCGCGGATTCTCTGACGACGCGCCTGGACGGCATCCGTCGCGCCGGAAGGATCGACGAGGGCCCGCCGCTGCCCTTGATTGTCGATCGCGACGCGCGGCCGCGCCGCCGAGGCGGGGTCAGGCCCCGCGGCCGGCTGCACCAGGACCACTTCCAGTCGTGGCCCCCCCCTCGGCCCGGCTTCGGTCGCTCGCTGAAGGGCCGCTGAGGCGCTGGGGGCCGCGAGCGGGGCGGCCGTGGGCGAAGGGTCGGAGGCAGGCGTGGTCCTGGCGGCCGCGGCTCCGAAGGCGGCCGCTCGCTCGGCGATGGCCTCTTCGGCGATGGCCGGCGTCGCTGAGGCGACTTCCCGGCCGTCGAAGACGAGCGCCTGAAGTTCAGGGTCCTCGGCTTCCTCGGCCTGGGCGAGGGCTACAGGCGAGGTCAGAGGCTCGGGCCGATCAACCGGGGGAGGCTGGGTCATTTCTGGGGCGGAGGGCTTGACGGGCTCGCGAAGGAGCGATTCGACACCACCCGTGGGCGGGGGGGAATCATCACGCAGGGGCGGGAAACTCTCCGGCGGGGGGGCCGGCGAAGGAAGCGCGGCCAGCTCCCGGCCCGCCGCGGCCGCGGCGTTGGAGGCCTCATCGGCCGGGGAGGATAAGGTGGCTACGGGTCTCGGCGGGCCGGTCGGCTCGCGGATTTCACCCTCGCGCAACAGGAAAGTGACGTTGAGCGCCGCAAAGGCGAAGACCGCCATCGCGAACCCCCACTTGACGGCCGAGGACCCCACCAGCACACGCCACCAGGAGGGCCGATCGCCGGATCGAGGCGCGGCGGCGACAGCGCGCGGGCCGCGGCCCCCGTCGCCGGCGGTCCGGGTCGAATGAGCCGCTGTGGCCGGCGGGGGCGCGGCGATGATCCCCTCGGCTTCGAGCTGCTGAAGAACGGCCCGGGCCAACGTGGGCGGGGCGGGCTCCGGCGGGAGCGAAGCGATCAGCGAAGCCAGATGGCGATCTCGCCGGCGCAGGCGGGCCAGTTCCGGGTAGGCCTCGCAGGCGGCTTCCAGTTCCTGAAGCTCCTCGGGGGAGATCTCCCCGTCGGATTCGGCCTGAAGGAGGGTTTCGAAGCGGTCGAGTTCCATGGCGGGGCCGATGCGGTCGGTCATTCGAGATGGTCGGTCATGAGGGCGCGCAGCTCGGCGCGGGCGCGATTGATCCGGGATTTCACCGTTCCCAGCGAAACCTGCATCGTCTCGGCGATCTCCTCGTAGGAGAGTCCATCGGCGAAGCGGAGGAGGAGGACCTCGCGGTGGTCGGCGCTCAGGAGATGGAGACAGCGATCGAGCGCCGTGAGCGCCTCCCGCCCCTGGACCTGCTGACGCGGGCTGGGGGCCGGGTCCGGCGGGTCCCAGCCGGTGGCGGCTTCGTCGGCGCCCGGGGGCGGGGCGTCGAGCGAGTAAGTCAGGTCATGGGCCCGCCGCTTGAGCCAGCCCAGACGGTTCTTGACCTGGTTATCGACGATGCGACAGAGCCAGGTCCAGAAGCGGGCCTCGCCCCGGAACTGATGCAGCTTCCGGAAGCAGAGCAAAAAAACCTCCTGGGCGACGTCAAAAGCCTCCTCGCGATCCCTGAGCCGGTAATAGGCCCGCCGCCAGACCCGATCCTGAAAGTGAAGGATCAGCCGTTGGAACGCATCGCGGTCCCCCCCGCGGGCCTGTTCGACCCAGGCTTCGATCTCCGTCTCGTCGATCTGCGGTGGACCGGCCGGGATTCGTCCCCGGGGATCGCGCCGTTGCGCCCTGCCAACCGCTTGATCGCCTGCCTCGTCTGGAGGACAGACGGCCGGGTCGATTTGTTCCCTGGGAAGGGTCATGAGCGCGCCTTGAGGGGATGCATGCCGGGGCGCGAGCCCCCGCCCGGGCTCGGCCGAAGGGCCGGCCTATAGGGCCCCGGCCTCCGGAGCCTCAGGCGGACGAAGGGGAAGCGCCGGATTTGGAAACTCCGTCGCCACCGCCCCGCAGGCTCATCGAGATCAGCCAGCCCATGCCGACGCAGATGGCCGAATCGGCCAGATTGAACGTGGGGAAATGATAGACGTTGTTCCAATGGGCATCAATGAAATCGACGACGTGTCCGATCCGGTACCGATCGATCAGGTTGCCGACGGCCCCGCCGAGGATAAGCCCGATCGGCCAGCGCAGGCCGACGTCGGCCGGCCGCAGGCGCCATCCCCAGACGATCAACCCGACCGAGACGATCGTCGAGAAGATTGCCAACACCATCGGGAAATCCCGGAACAACGAGAAGGCGGCCCCGGTGTTCGTGCGGTAGAGCAGTTGCAGGAGCCGGGGAATCAGCACGAGCGTCCGTCCGTGGCCCAGGCCATAGACGGCCGCGGCCTTGGAGGCCTGGTCCGCGGCCGTCATGGCCGCGGCCAGGATCAGAAACCCGCGAAGGGACAGGGGGGGGAGATTCACCGGCGAAGACCCCGGAGGCGGCCCCCCAGCCGAAGGGGACGCCGGCCGGGCCGAGCCCCTCAAGGCTTACGGCGGCCGAAGGGCTCAGCCGCCGGCTACGGCGCGTTTGCGTTCGTAGATGCGGCGGCAATCCATGCAGAGGTGGGCGTGCGGTTTGGCGATGAGGCGCTCGATCCCGATCTTGTTACCGCAGGCCAGGCATAAGCCGTAATGACGTTTACTCTCCAGGCGAGCCAACGCCTCCTCAACCTGGGCCAGACGCTCCTCCTCCATCGTTCGGACCCCGAGGATCGTCTCCTTGGTTTGGATGTCGGAGGCGTGTTCGGCGATGTGGGTGGCGTAGCCGCTCTGCTCGTTTTCTCCTCCGCCTTCCAGGCTGCCCATCGTCATCCCTTCCATCGAAGCCAATTCCCGGCGCAGCCGGTCCCGCTCGTTGCTGAGGGCTTCCTTGAGCTGGGTCAGCTCGCGGGCCGAATAGGGGGTGGCTCGCGGGAAGGGCCGGGGATTTTCCGTGATGATCACGCCGCCGTACATTCCGGTCGGCCGATCAATTTCGGGGATGAACTGCCGTTGGCCCTTCTCGCCGATAATCGGGCCGGGGGCGAGAGCGATGGCTGTGGCCCTCTTCAGGCTTTGCCGACGGATCGGTTCTTTCTTGACTGGCCGCGCTTGTGGGCGGGCTTTCTTCTTCAGTTTCGGTTTGGAGACCACTTTCGATTTTAGCTTTTTAGGCCGTATTTTGGCTTTTTTGGCTATAGCTTTTTTCGCCTTTTTCGGCCGAGGTTGGCGGGATTTACTCACCTTCGGTTTGGAAGGAGATTTGACTTTAGCGCGTGTTCGGGCTTTACGGCCGGTTTGCGCCATCTTGCGGCGAGGCTTCACGCCTCCCTTGGATTTTGTCTTCTTGGGCTTGAGCTTGGCGGGGCCCTTGCGGGCCTTGGCCGCCAGTTTCTTCTTGGTCATTTTTCGGTCACCTCCCACGCGCGGGCCCCGAGGTCACGGCCTCCAGCCGACGGATCACATCGACGCAGCGTGGGCAAAGCGTCGGATGGTCGGCGGCCTCCCCGACGCGCAGATCCATTTTCCAGCAACGTTCGCACTTGCGCCCTTCGGCCTGGAGAACCTTCAGTCGGCCATCCCTATCCCCGCCGATTTCCCCCAGCCGGAGATCGGAAACAATAAGGAGGTTTTCCAAAAGCGCAAGATTTTCCGACACGAAGCGCCGCTCGGCCTCATCCCGCGGGTTGAGGACCAAGAGGGCGTCCAGACTGTGACCGATCGTCCGGGCGCGTCGGGCGGCCTCCAGAGCGACGCTCACCTCGTCCCGCAGGGCGAGCAGCCGCCCCCATTTGGCTTCGAGCGGAAGGTCCCGCCATCGGCGGTCGGGGTCCGGAAGTTGAGACAAATGAACGCTCTGGCCTGGGAGACGGCCATATTCCCAGACCTCGTCGCTCGTGAAGGGGACGATGGGGGCCAGGAGAGGGGTCAGGGTCCTCAAGGCTTCATACAACACGGTTTGCGCGGCCCGACGGGTCGGATCCCCGGGCGCCGAGCAATAGAGCCGGTCCTTGATCACGTCGAGGTAAACCGTGCTCAGCTCGGCGTTGCAGAAGCCGTAAATCGAGTGATAGACGCGGTGGAACTCGTAAGTGGCGTAGGCCTGATCGACGGTTTCAACAAGCCCGGCCAGCAAGCTGAGCATCCAGCGGTCGATCTCCTCAAGTTGAGTGAAATCAATGTAACACGCGGCGGGATCGAAGTCGTGGAGGTTACCCAGCAGGAACCGCAGCCCATTGCGGATGCGGCGGTAAGCCTCGGCGACCCGCTGGAGGATTTCCTCCGAGGCGCGCATATCGGCCTGATAATCCTCGCTGGCCACCCACAGGCGCAAAATGTCGGCCCCGTATCGCTCCATCAGGTCAGAGGGCGAGATCACGTTGCCGAGGGACTTGCTCATGGCTCGGCCCTGCTCGTCGAGGACAAAGCCGGCCGTGAGGACCTGGCGAAAGGGAGGACGATCGCGCCCGCCGATCGACGTGAGCAGGGAACTCTGAAACCAGCCCCGGTGCTGGTCGCTCCCTTCCAGGTAAAGGTCCGCCGGCGCGGCCAAGCGGGGATCGCGTTCCAGACAGGCGACGTGACTGGCGCCGGAATCGAACCAGACGTCCAGGACGTCGAACTCTTTGTCGAACTCCTCGGGGCGGGATTCCCCCGTGGGTTCGTAAACAAAGTTCTCCGGCCAGAAGGCCGAGAGCGGCTCGGTAAACCAAACGTCGGAGCCTCGGTCCGCCACGCCGGCGATAAAGGCCTCCAGGATGCCCAGATCGAGAATGGAGGTGCCGGAGCGTTTGGAGCGGACAGCCGGGATGGGGACGCCCCAGGCGCGCTGGCGCGAGAGGCACCAATCGGGCCGCGCCGCCACCATCGCACGGATACGTTCGCGTCCCCAGGGGGGAATCCATTGGACGGCCTGGTCGATGGCTTGGAGCGCCTTCTGGCGGAGGTTGCCTTCGTCGAGCTCAAGGAACCACTGTTCGGTGGCGCGGAAGATGATGGGCCGGCGACTGCGCCAGCTATAGGGGTATTCGTGGACGATCTTGCCGGCGGCCAAGAGCAGCCCGCGGCGGCGAAGCTCCTCGATAATCCTCGGGTTGGCCTCGAAGACGTCGACGCCGGCCATGGCCGGGTAGGCCTGCGTGAAGCGGCCGCGTTCATCGACCGGAACGGCGATTTCGAGGCCGTAGCGCTGGCCGATGGCGAAGTCCTCGCGCCCGTGGCCGGGGGCGGTGTGAACGCAGCCGGTTCCCATGTCCAGCGTGACGTGCTCGCCGAGGACGACGAGGCTCCTGCGATCGGAAAAGATCGGGTGGTCGCACTCGGCGCGCTCCAATTCGGCGGCGCGGAGCCGGGCGACGCTTCGGCCCGACAGCCCGCAGGCCTTCAGGAAGGCCTCGGCCAGACCCTCGGCCACGATCGAACGGCGGCCGTCATGGGCCAGGACGACGTAGGGAAGGCCCGGATGCAGGCAGACGGCGCGGTTGGCCGGCAGCGTCCACGGCGTCGTCGTCCAGATGACCAGATCCACGGGGCCGAGGCCCGCTAGCGAGGGGTAGCGCTCGACGTTTCGCAACGGGAATCGAACGTAGATCGAGTCCGACGTGTGCTCGTGATATTCGATTTCGGCTTCGGCGAGCGCGGTTCGGAAGACCGGGTCCCAGTGGACCGTCCGGCGCCCCTTGCGGACGAGCCCGCGGGCGACCAGATCGCGGAAAAGGCTGAGGATGCCGACCTCATAGTCCGGCGTGAACGTCGCGTAGGGGCGGTCCCAGTCCCCCAGCACGCCCAGACGTTTGAATTGCTCGCGCTGGAGGTTCAGATAGCGGGCGGCGTAGGCGTGGCAGCGCCGCCGAATCTCGATCGGCGGCAGGTCGTGGATGGCGGGGCCGATTTCCTTGAGGACCTGCTGCTCGATCGGTAGCCCGTGGCAATCCCAACCGGGGACGAACGGAGCGCGAAAGCCCTTCAGGCTCTTATAGCGGACGACGATGTCCTTGAGCGTCTTGTTGAGCGCGTGCCCCAGATGAATGTCCCCGTTGGCGTAGGGCGGGCCATCGTGAAGAATGAAGGTCGGCCTTCCTTGCCTCAGCTCTTGCAGCCGATTGTAGAGACCGAGAGCCTCCCAGCGGGCCAGGCGCTCGGGCTCGCGCTCGGGCAGATTGGCCCGCATGGGGAAATCCGTCCGGGGGGTGAGGACCGTCGGGCGGTAAGTCTTGGATTCCTGCGTCATGAGGGGGCGTTGGCGGCGCCGGCGACGGTCGTCGGCGTCGGAGCCTCGATCGCCTCGCCGAGCCTCGCCAGCAGGCCCAGGAGGAGCGTCTCCAACCGAGGCGCGGCCGAGCGGGCCACGGCGATGATTTCGTCCACGTCGGCCGGGGCCAGGCGATCCGGCAGGCATTCGTCGGTGACGACGGAGAGAGCGAGCGTTTCCAGCCCGGCGTGCCGGGCGACGATCACCTCCGGGACGGTGGACATCGTCACCAGATCGGCCCCGATGATCTGGAACATCCGATACTCGGCGGCGGTTTCCAGATTGGGCCCCGTGACGGCCACCATGACGCCGCGATGGACACGCTGGCGCGCCTCCAGCGCCACCGCCTCGGCCAGGCGGATCAGCCGCAACGAGTACGGCTCGGACATGTCCGGGAAACGGGGCCCGAGCGCCGGGTCGTTCGGCCCGATGAGCGGGTTATCCCCCATCAGGTTGATGTGGTCGACGGGGAGGACGATCGACCCGCGCGGGATGAGCGGGTTCACGCTGCCCGTGGCGTTCATGACAATCAAGACCCGGCACCCCAGGGCCTTCATCACCCGCACCGGGAACGTCACCTGGCGCAGCGTGTAGCCCTCGTATCGATGGAACCGGCCCTGCATCAGCATGACGCGGCGGCCGGAAAGCTCGCCGAGGACGAGATTGCCCGAATGGGATTCGACGGTCGAAAGGGGGAAATGCGGAATCTCGGCGTAAGGGATGACCGTGCGACGGTCGACCCGGTCGCCAAGATCGCCCATCCCCGTCCCGCAGATGACGCCGATCTCGGGCCCGCCGGCCCAGCGGGCTCCAATCGCCGCGGCGGCCTCGTCGATCTGGCGGAGGTAAGCTTTGAGATCAAGCACGCGGAGGAGCCCCCCCCGGGGGGGCAGGCGTCGCCGGCGGCGCGGCCGCGGCGAGGGCGCGACGAGCGGCTTCCAGACTCAAGCCCCTGAGGAGGATTGTCTTCCGCCGGCTTTGCGCCCCGCTCAGGAGGTCGATCCCCGCCCGTGGGAGATCGAACGCGCGGGCGACCCAGGCCATGACGGCGGCGTTGGCGCGGCCCTCGATGGGGGGAGCCTGGACCGCGAGGCGTAAGTTATCCTGCCAGAGGCCTCTAGGCTCGGTTCGGGCCGCCCCGGCCGTGACCTTGAGGGCGAGGACGACGCCCTCGGCATGCGGAGTGAGACAAGGCCAGTCGGACTCGCCGGAGACCATAAGGCCCGGTATCGTAGGGGCCGGCGCCGTGAGGCGGCAAGCCAAAATTGCGTCCCCGCGCGTGCACGCGGCGATCCGCCGGGGCA
>CAYXAU010000024.1:0-34426 GCA_964463045.1 uncultured Candidatus Sumerlaeota bacterium
TCAGCGGCCGGAGCCGGCGGCGGGGGCGGGGTTGAAGGGGTTGGGGGAGCCCGCCGGGGGGCGGAGGACGCGGGCGCGGGCGAGGGGGTCGCCGACGACGATTTGTTGCCAGCTAAGACTGAAGAGGGAGGCGTAAGCGGCCTCGGCCCACGTAAGGCCTCGATTCAGGAAGGCGTCGAGCAACACTTCGTTCTGCGCGGCGGAGAAGGAAAACGGTTCCCAGACGTTGCCGATGCCGAGCGTGCCGCCGGCGGCGATGAAGTCGGCCAGTTGGGTTTGCGGCCGGCCGGGCCGATCGCCGAGGCCGCCGAAGGCGCGCCCGTTGAAACTTTCCAGCGTGTTGAAGATGGCCCCCGGGGCGAAACGGAACGTGCCGATATAACCGGTCGAGGTCGGGGCGTCGAGCCCGAGATCGTTGGCCCCATAGCTGGCGTAGGCGATCAGGGGCCGGCGGACCTCGGCCCCGGTGAGGAAGTTTTCGGTCCGATCGAGCACGACGCCCCATCCGTGACGCCTGAGAAGCTGGGCCGCGCGGACGTAGTCGGCCTGATCGAGTTCGGCGGCGGCGTTGGCGTCGAGCAGGATGACCCCCAGGCTCTGATCGAAGTTGATGTCCTGGGCCCGGTCGAGGGCGGCCAGCGTCGCCGGCAGCGTCGGCCCGTCGAGCCGAACAACCAGATAGATGTCGCCCGGGGTGAGGCGCGCGGGGGCCTCCCGCGGCGTGACGGCCTGCCAGCCGGCCTGCCAGATGCGGCCGTGGTCCTCAGCCTGGAGGATGTCGATGAAGCGTTTGCGGCGCGTCAGGTGCGCGCGGTCGAACTCGGCGAAGGGGCGGCGCTCGCCGTGATAGGGGTTCAGGATGAACCCATCGGCCTTGGAGTCGTAGAAGCCGCCGCGATCGTTGAGGGGGAGGTCCTGCCAGAGGAGCGTCAGTTCGGAATCGACGCTGGCGGCGGTAAAATCGCCTCGCTCCAGCCACTCCTCCCGCATCGTCTCGGCCCGGTCGCCGACGCCCGGGCGGTTCAGGTCGTCGAGCCGGTGGGGAATCCCCTTGGTCAGCGCCAGACAGAGAATCCGTTCGGCGAGGCCGGGCCGTTCGACGAGATAGCGGCGGAGGGGGCGCTGGAGAGCCTCGCGGAACGTGTCGTAGTCGATGGTGGGCCGCCCGACGAGGGTCGGGTTGGCGAGATCGAGCGTCAGGACGCCGGGCCGAAGCTCGGCGTAGCGGGCGCCGACGGCCGCCGAGTCCGGGTCCGCGCCGTTGACGATGACGAGCACGCGATCCGGCGTCAGCCCGACGGCGGGGCCGACCCCCAGGAGCGCGAGCAGAAGCATCAGCCCCCGGCGGGCGGCCCGACGCGGAGCCGCGGTCGCGGGGCCGGGCCTCAGGGGAGGTCGGCGGCGCTCAAGGCCGGATTTGGGGATGACAAGGCTCAAGGAGGGGACTAGGATACGCCCGACCCGGAAAACTCAGAGAGCGCCCCACGTCAAGAAGGGAATTCTCGCCATGGCCCACCCGGAAATCAATGAACTCATGGAGCGCCTGCCGACGGCCTTTCAGCCCGATCAGGCCGAGGGGTTGGACGTGGTGCTGCAATTCAGCGCCAGCGGCGCCAAGGGGGGCGACTTCTACCTCACCATCGCCGGCGGGCAATGTCAGGCCGCCGAAGGCGTGCATTCCAGCCCGACGACGACGTTCAAGGCCGACGGGCAGGATATGGTGGACCTCATGAGCGGGCGCGCCGACGGAATGAGCCTGTTCATGCAGGGGCGGTTGGCCGTCGACGGCAACATGGGGATCGCCATGCGCATGGCCTCGCTGTTCAAGGCCGGCTGAGGCGGGCGGCCGAGCCGGGGAAAGCCGTCGCGTGGCCGGACCACCGCCGGAATCGCCCGCCGCGTCGCCTCGCCGGGGCTGGGCGCTCCCCCTCGTGATCCTGAGCGTCGTCTTTCTGGCCCGACCGGTCTGGTGGGACTTGGCGCGGGTGGCCGGGTGGGTGGCGTCGCCGGAGAGCGAGCCTTCGGCGGCGGTGGAGTTCTTCGCCCTCAATCTGGAGGCCAAATATGTCGTCGGGTTCATGGTGCTCCTGGAGCGGGCCGGGCCGCCGGGGGAGGCTTCCCGCGCCCGGATGCTGGAGCGTCTGGCCGAAGCCGAGGCGGAGGAGTCTCCGAGCGCGGACTGGGTCCGGTCCCGTCTGATCCTGCTGCGGTACTTGGGGGACGAGCGGGGCTTCGAGCGCGTTGCCTCGATGTCGCCCCGTCAGCGGCAGGCTCCCTCGGCTGCCGAGGGGGTCGCCGTCGAAACGCCCGCGCTTCCGGCGCGGGAGTTGGTCGATCGTCTCTATCTGGAGGAACGGCCGCTGAAGCCCGGCGACCTTGAACCGGCGCGGCGGGAAATGGGATTTCTAGGTCGGCTGGCCGCGCTCGAGGCCGAGAGGCGCGAGGCGGCCCCGGGGCGCGAGGCGGCGCTCGCCCGGCTGGAGGCCGAGGCGGTTCGATACACGTTCATCCTGGCCGGCGTCTTCACGGGCCTTATGGGCTTGGGCGTGGCTGGGCTCGTGCTGCTCGCCGTCGGGTTGCGGTCGGCGGCTCGCGGCGGTTGGGCCGGGCGGATGCGGTCGCCTTCGATCGGCCTCGGGCTGCTCTGGGAGACGTTCGCGCTTTATCTGGCGGCGCTGGCCGGGGGGAGCCTCCTGCGAGAGGCGTTCCCCGGCGGGGGGCTGGGGCCGGCGGTGATGCTTGAGTTGGCCGCCCTCGGCTTATTGTTCTACCCGCTCTTTCGTGGGGCGAGCTTTCGTCCGTGGCTTGAAACGCTGGGGGTGAGTCGCGGTTCCGGGATCGGGCGGGAACTGGCGAGCGGGCTGGCCGGCTACGCGGCGGCGTTGCCGCTGATGGGGCTGGGGCTGGTGGCCTCGGCGGCCCTGGCTTCGGCGACGCCGCTCAAGCTCGGCGAGGGGGTCCATCCGATCGCTCCGCTGCTGGCCGAGGAGGGGGGCTCGGCCGGGCGCGTGGCGATGATCGTCGCGCTCGCCGTGGCGATCGCGCCGATTCTCGAAGAGTTACTCTTCCGGGGCTATTTCTACGCGGCGCTGCGGCGTCGGCTCAGCGCCCCGGCGGCCGTGGCGCTCTCGGCGACCGTGTTCGCGGCGATCCATCCGCAGGGGGTCCTTGGGCTGGCGCCGCTGGCGGCGATCGGGGTCGCCCTGGCGGCCTTGCGGGAGTGGCGGGGCTCGTTGATCGCGCCGATCGTGGCGCACGCCGCGGTCAATGGCGTGACGATGACCGTGCTCCTGGCGGGGCTCTAACCGTCCGCAGGCGGGCACGCCCGGCGGGAACCGATTCCCTCACTTTGTTCGTGATCTTGCGCGGGGGGCGGGTCAAGATGGAGGAGGCGAGCGGCCCTGCCTTGATTGGCGCGGGCCCGGCGGATGGGAGGTTCAGAGAAGATGAAAGGCGCGCGGGCGAGCAGATGGGGGAGCTGGGCGGCGGCGGCCACTTTGGCGCTCGCGGCCACGGCGGCGGCCGTGGGGCTCAAGCCGACGCCGGCGACGGAGGAGCAGCGGCGTTCGTTCGCCGGCGACGGGGAGATTCGCGGGCGGCTTCTGTGGGCGGACGGCTCGCCGGCGGCCGAGGAAAGGTTCGACCTCGTGGCCTATGACGGCCGGGTGGAACACATCAAAATCAGTGAGATTGTTACCGACGCGGAAGGGCATTATCGAGCCGCGGGGCTCCGGGCCGCGCCCGGTTACCGATACCGGCTTTGGTTGACGAGCGACGCCAATCAACGCACGTATTACATCCCCCTCCCGCGGCCGGGGGCCTCGGTTTCATATGATTATCAGTTTCAGCCGCGACTGGGAGAACTCGCCCCGGAACACATCATGCCGGACCTGGGCGGCCGGCCGGTGGACCTTGAAACATTCCGCGGGAAGGTGGTGATACTTAAGTTCTGGGCCGTGTGGTGCGGGCCGTGCCACGCCGAGATGATCCGGCTCGGTCAGACGCTGCGCGAGCGGCCCGATTGGAAGGATCACGTCGTCGTCGTCGCCGTGAACGCCGACCCCGCGCGCGCCACCGTTACGCGCTTTATCGAAGAGCATCGCCTGGAGGGGATGGTTCACTTGTTTGAGGAAGGCAAGCGATGGGAATCGGTCCGGGATCGCGCCTTCCGGATCAATTCGGTCCCGTTCACGTTCGTGTTGGATCGGCAAGGGATCGTCCGGTTCCGAAATGACGACCCGACGGGGGTCGAGACGCTCGTGGACAAATTGATCTCCTCCCCGGAGGCGTAAGCCCCGGACCGACCGGTTTTGTGACACGATCAAACGATGACGCCCGCGCCTGAGCCCACGGTGGATTGCCGGATTGAGCGGCGAGGCGAAGGGGGGGAAGTAGCCTGGGTCACGCTTGATTATCGGGCCCGGCTCAACATCCTGAACAGCCCGCTCATCCTTCAGTTGACCGAGCGATTCCGGAGTTTGCGAGATCGGCCGGAGCTGCGCGCGGCGGTTCTCGCCGGGGCGGGGGAGCGCGCCTTCATCGGCGGGGCGGACATCAATGAGATGATGGGCCTGGATCGGTTCAGCGCCGAGGGGTTCATCACCCGGCTGCATGAGCTCTGCGCGACGATCCGCGCCCTGCCCGTTCCGGTGATCGCCGGCATCCGGGGCTATTGCCTGGGGGCGGGGCTGGAGATCGCGGCCTCGTGCGACCTGCGCGTGGCCAGCCGGGATTCGACGTTCGGCATGCCGGAGGTGCGCGTGGGCATCCCGTCCGTGATCGAGGCGGCGCTCTTGCCGCGGATGATCGGCTGGGGTCGGGCGAGCCGGTTGCTGTTGACGGGGGACATGATCTCGGCCGAGGAGGCCGGCCGATGGGGGCTGGTCGAGGCCGTGGTCGAGGCCGAGAGGCTGGAGGCGACGGTCGAGGCCTGGCTGGAATCGATTTTTCGGTGCGGGGCTCAGGCGGTCCGGTTACAGAAGGCGCTCCTGACGGAATGGGAGAACCTGGCGCTGCCGGCGGCCATCGAACGGGGGATTCGCGCCTTTGGGGAGGCCTATCGCGGCGCGGAGCCGCGGATGATGATGGAGGCGTTCATCAACCGTCAGCGCGCCCCGCGGGGCGGTGAGATGAGTTACTCCCAAGACACTGAGGCACCCGGGGAACGATAGGCCGGCCGCGGTCACCGCCGGCGTGGCATCATTATGGTTAAAATTTATTCGGTATTTCAGTAACAGTTACAAAAGGCGCGCGCGCCGGGGGAGGGGGGGCAAGCGTTCACAGGTTGCGGAATTCGTCCTCCCAATCGAAGCCGGGGCGGGTGACGATCGATTCCATGCGCTGGAGGCGGCGCTCCAGACGGTCGAAGGTGGCCCGCACGCGTTCGAGCGCCGCCCCGCGCGAACTCTCGAAGTTCGACCAGAACTCCTCCTCTTCGCTCGGCGGGGCGACGCGGCGCCGTTGCGGCTTCATGATCATCGCCAGGATGAAATAGGCGATCACGGGAAAGGGGAAGAAGAAGGCCGTCCCGACGATGAAGAAGAGCCGCATGGCCCAGGTCGGCAGCTCGAAATGCTCGGCCAGCCCGGCGCAAACGCCGAGCAGAACGCGATCCTCCTCGCTGCGGTAGGGCCCCGTGCGTCGGCGGCCGTGGCGGTGGCGGCGATGGCAGAACATGGGGTCGAAAACCTCGTCGGGCGTCGCTTCGGGGGGTGGCCCCGGGTCGAAGCTCAATAATCGCTCAAGTAACTGGGGCGGCGCTTCATCATGATCGCCAGGACGATGTAGACCGGAACCGTCGTCCAGAAGAACGGGAGGCTCAAGAGGATAAAGGCGAGCCGCACGCCCCAGGGGGAGAAGTCAAAGTATTCGGCCAGGCCGCCGCAGACGCCGAAGAGCACGGCGTCGTCGCTCCGGTAAAGGCCTCGGGATTCGAAGTAGCGGGTCCGTCTCATGAGATTCTCCTCAGGCGCTCCTCCCAGCCGGCCTGAGGCGACCGGGCCGGCGGGAGGGCGAAAAATCCGAAGAAGCCGAAGAAGCCGTAGAGATCGGAGTTGCCGGTGAGCAATCCCAGCAGGCCGATGAAGCCGACGTAGCCCAGGTAAGCCGTCCAGCGTCGGAAGCGTCGTTGCATGGGGGTCACCTCGCCGGGCTCGTTTCAGACCGAGCGTCGGCCGCGGCCGCGCGGCTCGGTCAGGATCGTCTCCAGGTTATCGACGCGGCGCTCCAGGCGGCGGGCCAGCTCCTCGAGGCGGCTCGTTCCCGCCGCCTCAGGCTCCGGCTCGACGGCCCGCCTTCGCCGCCGCGAGCCCCGGCCGAGGCAGCAGACGACCAGGGCGAGAATGATCAACCAGAAAATCGCGCCGTGTCCGAACATCTGAGTTAACTCCACGAAGGCGTCGGCCGCCGAGCGAGGCTAGGGCCGCCGCTCGGGGTCGCGGCCGCGCCGGCGTTCCAGCAGGATCGTTTCCAGGTTGGCCATGCGGTTTTCCATCTTCTGAAGGCCGGACCAGATGTCTTCCAGGGACTGGACTTCCTCGTCGGTCAGGCGCGTGCGCCGGCCGCGACGCCGCGTCAGCGTGGCGAAGATCAGGAGCAGGAAGATGATGGTGACGGCCGTCAGGCAGCTCATGGCGACGATGGCCAGGACGAAGATTTCACTGCTGTCAAAGCCCAGGTTCATCGGTCCTCCTCCCCAGGTCCAAGCCGGATCGGGAAAAGGGTTGCGCCCGAAGAACGGCCACATGATCGGAGGCTCCCTTCAGCCCGCGCCGGGCGGGGTCAGGCTCGAGGCTCTTCGACGTCGCGCTTGAGACGCTCCAGCTCCTGCTCGATCTCCTCTTCGTGCTCCAGGTGGACGAACTGCTCGCGCAGGGATTCGGCTTTGGGCCGGAAGGCGTTGATCAGCTCCACGTCGGCCTCCATCCGTTCGATGTTGTTCTCGTAGGCCTCGAACTTGACGAAGGCGTCGGAGGTGTCGACCTGGCGCAGGCGGCTCTGGGCCTGATAGCGCACCTGAGCCGCGGCCCGGCGCTGGATGATCGTCCGCTGCTTGTCGCGGGCGTCGTTGAGCTTGGCTTCCAGTTGGGCGATGTCGGACTGGAAGTTGGCCACCGTCTCCTTGGCCCGCTCCAGTTCCTCGCCGAGCGTCTGGACCCGCCGCGCGTAGTGGCGCTTCTCGTTCAGGGCCGCGCGGGCCAGGTCGTCGCGCCCCTTGCGGACGGCCAGCGTCGCCTTGTCGGCCCATTCCTCGACGGCCAGGCGCGCCTCGGCCAGCAGCCGTTCCAGCTTCTTCTGCTCGGCGATGACGCCGGCGCAACTGGACTTGACCTCGATCAGCGTGTCCTCCATCTCCTGGATCATCAATCGGACCATCTTCTCCGGGTCCTCCGCCCGATCCAGGATAGCGTTCAGGTTCGCGCTGACGATGTCGCGAAAGCGAGTGAAAATACCCATGATGGTCGCTCCATCGATGCGTCAGCCGGGGTGGGGACACCCGACGGCTTTGCCCTTTGTTGTTTACATGATCCGGGCCAACGGCCATCCGTCATCGTAAACCCAGGAATTTCAGGGGCTTAGAACGGCAGGGGGTCGCTCCCGTGGCCCGGGCCAGGATCGTCAGGTCGGCAAGTTTGGCGTTGAAAAGGCCCAGGATTGGTCTAATTTACCATCAATGACCGCCACGGCGCTCCCTTCCGATACCCCTCAGGGCCTCGGCCAGTCCGAAAGCTTTCTCCTCCTTCAGGAGCGCATCTCCCACGCCGCCCGGACAGATCGGCCCGTCATTTTCATCGGCGAACGCGGGACCGGCAAGGAACTGGCCGCCTCGCGCCTGCATCTGCTCTCCCGCCGGTGGAACCAGACCTATCTGACGCTCAATTGCGCCTCGCTCACGCCGACGCTGATCGAGTCGGAACTTTTCGGCCACGAGGCCGGGGCGTTCACCGGGGCCACTCGCCAGCGCAAGGGGCGCTTTGAAATGGCCGACGGCGGCTCGCTCTTCCTGGACGAGGTCGCCACGATCCCGATGACCGTCCAGGAGAAAATCCTGCGCGTCGTTGAGTACGGCCAGATGGAACGGGTCGGCAGCTCGGTGACGCTGCGGGTGGACGTGCGGCTCATCGCGGCGACCAACGTCGATCTGCGGCGCCTGGCCCGCCAGGGCCGGTTCCGCCAGGACCTCCTGGACCGCCTTTCCTTCGAGGTCATCACGCTCCCCCCCCTGCGACATCGGCGGGAGGATATCCTCCTGCTGGCCCAATTCTTCGCGCGGCGGATGGCCGCCGAATTGGGCCTGGCCACGGTCCCCCGGTTCTCCGAACGGGCCGAGACGGCGTTGCTGGAGCACCCCTGGCCGGGCAACATCCGCGAACTGAAGAACGTCGTCGAACGGATGGTTTACCGCTGCGCCGATGACGAGGTCATCGAGGCCATCATCTTCGACCCGTTCCATTCCCCCTACGTCCCGGCCGAAGCCCCCTGGCCGATGCCCGCCGATGAGGACGAAGCGGATTCGCCCGGCGAAGGGCTGGCCGACCAGGCGGACGACGCCGCGGCTGCCGAAGGGCCGGACCGCGCGCTGGATCGGCTGCCGCTGGAGGCGGCCGTCCGGGCGCTCGAAGTTCAACGCCTCCGCCATGCGCTTCAGGCCGCCCAATACAATCAGCGCCGGGCCGCCGAAGCGCTGGGGCTCACCTACCACCAGTTTCGCGGCTATTATCGCAAATACCGCGATGAACTGACGTCATGAACGTCCCGCCCGCCGGCCGGAACGGGCCGGGACGGCGCCGCGGCCGCCATGGATAGCATCGTCGCGCTGATCCGTCGCCGGGAGGCGGACTTCGCCGCCTTGCCGGCCGTGATCGAGGGGACGCGGAGGCTCACCCACGGCGAGCTTTACGACCGGGTCGATCGGCTTTCCAAGGCCTTCATGGGTCTCGGCGTCCGTCCGGGCGAGGTCGTCGCCGCCTGGCTCGGCAACGTTCACGAGGCGATCGAGTGCGAGCTGGCCGTTCTCCAGATCGGCGCCGTCTGGGTGTCGCTCAACGCCCGCCTGACCTGGGCCGAAGCGGCGAGCGTGCTGGCGGCGGCCCCGCCACGAGCGTTCGTGACCGACGAGCGAGGGTTGGGGCGGCTGGAGGCCTCGGGCTCGGACGAGGCGGCGGCAGGGGCGGCCGTGGTGGCGACGCGCATGCCGGAAGCCGGGCGAGACGGGCCGTTCAGAGGACGACTCCACGCTTACGAGGCGCTTCTGGCGGCCCACGAACCCCGGCGCCCGACGGTCGAGGTGGAGCCCGAGGCGATCGCGCGGCTCCGATACACCTCCGGAACGACCGGCCAGGCCAAGGCGGCGATCCTTCCGCATCGCGTCTATCTGGCCTCGCTCAAAAATTTGCAGCGGGAGTTGCACCCGCTCGGGCCGGACGATCGCGCGTTGCACGTGGCTCCCCTGACGCACGCCAGCGGCGCGCTCGTTTTCCCCCTCCTGGCCGCCGGCGGGGCCAACGTGCTCATGGATCGCTTCGACCCGGCGGAAACGCTCGCCGCGATCGAGCGGCATCGGGCGACGA
This sequence comes from uncultured Candidatus Sumerlaeota bacterium, assembly GCA_964463045.1. Taxonomy (GTDB): domain Bacteria; phylum Sumerlaeota; class Sumerlaeia; order MVZB01; family JAJFLK01; genus CAYXAU01. The sequence goes on from CAYXAU010000024.1 coordinate 9,570, forward strand.
CGATGTTCGTCGTCCCGACGATCCTCGGCCGGCTGGCGGCGCACGCGGACTTCGCCCGGCGGGACCTTTCGAGCCTCCGGTCCGTCATGTACGGCGGCGCGCCGATCTCGCCGGAGCAGCTCGCCCCGGCGCTCCGGCGGCTCGGTTCGGCGCTCGTTCATATCTATGGCATGACGGAGGCCCCCTATCCGATCACGACGCTCAGGCATCGGGACGTCGGTCCGGTGGACCCTCGGCTCGGTTCGGTCGGGCGGCCGACGTCCATCTGTCAGGTGCGGATCGTGGACCCGGCCGGGGCGGAACTGCCGTCCGGCGAGATCGGCGAAATCGAGGTCCGGGGCGAGAACGTGATGAGCGGCTACTGGAAGGACCCCGAGGGGACTCGCGAGGCGCTGCGGGAGGGGTGGTTAGCGACGGGCGATCTGGGGCGGCTGGACGCCGACGGGAACCTTTGGGTCGTGGACCGCAAGAAGGAAGTCATCATCAGCGGCGGGTTCAACGTCCACGCGGGCGAGGTCGAGCGGACCTTGTGCGGGCATCCGGCCGTGGCTGAGGCGGCCGTCGTCGGGGTTCCGCATCCGGACTGGGGCGAGCAGGTGATCGCCTTCGTGGCGCTCCGGCCCGGGCGGGCCGCGGCCCCGGAGGCGCTGACGGCGTGGTGCCGGGGGGTGCTGTCCGGTTATAAGTGTCCGCGGCGGATTGAAATCCTCGACGAGTTGCCGAAGAACCCTGCGGGGAAAATCTTGAAGCCCGAGCTGCGTCGTTATCTCACAATCTCAGGATAAGTAATCATACCACCAACACACCAAGACAAAAAGAGGAGGGAGGGCAGGGGTAACCGAGGCGCGGCTTTTATTCGCGGCCGGGGGAGTAACAGATTCAGGCTCTGCCTTCTTCGACCTTCGAGCGCCCTCCTCTTCCAGAGTATGCATTTTTGTGTCTTGGCGTCTTGGGGGTTCTCTTCTTAAGCCGTGAGCAATTTCTGAAGCACCACCCGGTCGTCGAATCGTTCGCAGGCGACCTCGCGGGCGGCGCGGGCGTGCGCGGCGTAATCCCGCTCGACGCGCTCAAGGGCCTCGCGGGCTTCCTCGGCGTTCCCCCAGGCCAGAAGGCCCCGCCCGGCCGGGATGAGCTCGCTCCAGCCCGTGTCCTGCACGACGGCGGGGCGGCCGAGCGCAAGGTAACAGGCCGTCCGGTCGCTGAACCAACCCGTCCGATGCCGGACGTAGGTGCGCTTGGCGACGCTGAACTCCCCGCGGCTCGTCGAAAGGTAACTGTGATACCGCCAGAGATCGCGGGAGACGGCGAAGGCGTCCACGCAGCGCCAGCCGCGCGCGGCGAGGAACTCCCGCGGTCCGTTGAGAGCGAGTTCGACCTCCGGGCCGCCGGCGGAGCGGCAGCGATTCGCCAGGTCCACGACGGCCAGAAATTCCTCGTCTTTATTGCCCCCCACGTCGGTGAAACTTTCGATTTTCCAGGTCATCACGGTCGTCCACACGTTGCGCGGCGGGAGCGCGCCTGAAGGGGGGGTCCAGAGATCGACGCAGATGGGTTGGCAGGTGGGACGCCAGACGAAGTCGCCCGTCGGAACGTCACACCGGGGGGAGCCGACGTGGCCGCCGAAAGTGAAGAGCCGATCAAAGCCGCGGAAAAAATCGACGTACCAACGGGCGCGTGCGTTGTGCGGGGCCGCGCGGCGGGCGTTATCCAGGGCGAGCTGCGTGAATCCCGGATCGCTGTCGATGAAGGCTTTGACGGCGATCGCGCGGTAATGATCGCGCCAGACCCAGCAGCCGCCCGAGAGGACGACGAACAGATCGGCGTCGCGACAGATTCGGCGCCAGCGTTCGGCCTCGATGCCGTGATGCCCGCCTTGATAATCAACGTAACACCATCGGTCCCCGAACCCGAAGGGGCGCAAACTGCGGTCGATATAATCGAGGGCGTAGCGCGGGTCCGTGGCCAGGGCGTCGATCTCGGGGTCGTAGTTGGCCTCAAGCGTGTCTTCCAGGTAATACACGTCATGCCCCAGGCGGCGGAAACCGAGGAGATACATCAGGCTGCACCAGGTGACCCCCCCCCAGGGGTAGCGGCCGATGATGCCGGCCAGGATGACGCGCATGGGGGGGTCAGTCTCCTTCGGAGGCGAGGGCGTCGCATTTGACCGCCTGGCCGAACGCCGACAGACGGCGGCGCAGATCGTCGCGGGCCGAACGCAGGGCCAGGGCGGCGGCCCCGCCTTCGGCGGCGAGATCGACGAGCAGGCGGACGAGCCGTTCGACGTCGCGTTCGGCCGTGCGGAGCGTCCAGCGTTCCTGGCCGAGCGAGGCGGCGAAATCCCAGACCTTGGGTTGATATTCCAGCGCGACGAACGGGACGCCGGCGACGGCCGCCATGGCGCAGGCGTGAAGCTTCTCGCCGAGGAAGACCTCGCAGGCCGCCAGGGCTGAGTAGGCTTCCAGAAACCGACAGCGGACGTCGAGGAGCGGGGGGCTCGTCGGATCGACGGCGGCCCGGAGCCGTTCCAGAAGCGGCCCGTCGCGGCTCCAGACCGGAAACCAACTGAAGGACCAGCCGGCCTCGCGCAGCCGACCGAGGGCGGCGGCGACGAACTCGACCAGGTCGGCGTCGCTGGTTCCCCACAGAGAGTCATTGGTCGAGCCGACGTTGACGCCCAGCCGCCTCGGCGTCGGCCGGCGCTCGACGGGCGAACGCAACCACAGATAGGGATCGCCGACGCCCACGGCGTTCTCGAAGCCGTGTTCGCGCAGAAGGTCGAGCGAGGCCGGCCCGCGGACGCCGACCCGACGGCACCGCCGAAGCAGGGGAACCCATTGGGCGAATTGGTCCCCCCAGAAAGCCGTATCGCCGACGCCGCTGCCGAAGACGACGCCGCGGCCGGCCGCGTCGAGCGCCTGACCGAAAACGTCGATCAGCCACGGGGATTGATTGATCAAGGTCCCGCCGCCGAGGATCGCCAGGTCGTAAGCCGGGGGATTGACGGCCACGTCGATCTCGGGGGCAAGCAGGTCCCGGATAATCCCGACGAGCGCTTCATCGCCGTGGTTCTCCGTCCCGGTGGCGTAGCCGATATAGCGCGCTCGCAACGGGCGATCGGGCGAGGTCATGGTTCGGGGGCCTCGATCGTGTGGAGCAGCAACGCTTCGAGGTCCTGGATCATCCGCTCGGCGGAAAAGCGGACCTCGGCCTCCCGGCGCACGGCCTGGCGGTCGAGCTTCTCCACCCGCTCAAGCCCCGTCAGCAGGTCCTCGGGCTCTCGGCCCAGCCAGCCCGTGCGGCCATGATCGATGATCTCGGCGACGGCGCCCCGGTCGTAGGCCACGACGGGCAAACCCGAGGCGAGCGCCTCGACCAGCACGAGGCCGAAGGGTTCGGGCCGCCGGATCGGGTAAAGCAAGGCGCGCGCCCGGGCGAGGAATTGGGCCTTGTCGCGCCCCCGGAGTTCGCCCGCGCATTGGACCCGGCGGCCGTCGACGCGCGGGGCCACCGCCTGACGGTAATAGTCGTTGACGGGGGCCGCCAGCCGCAGCGGCAACCCCGCGCGCGCGCAGAGGTCGATCGCCTCCAGAACGCCCTTATCGGGCGTGAAGCGACCGAGGAAGGCCACGTAATCCTCGCGCTCGGCCGGCTCGGCCACGCCGTAGCGACTCAGATCCAGCCCGTGAGGGACGACGTGGACGCCGGGGAGGCCGTCGAGCGCGGCGGCCTGAAACCGGGAGCAACAATGGACGCGGCGGCGGCGCGTGCGCCGGAGCAGGAAGGTCGTGTCGGGTCCCGGCTCGACGTGAAGGCTGTGCAACGACGGCGTGGGGGCGGCGTCGCAGAAGAGGAGCCCGAAATGGTAGGCATGACAATGAATCACGTCGAACTGGCGGGCCCGGGCGAAGGCCTCGCGCGCCTGGTAAGTCTCATAAAGCTGCCAATCCCACTTGTTCGGGTCGGCGGTGTAACCGGTTTCAACGGGGCTCAGCAGGCGGACCGAGGCGCGGGAGTCCGCCGTCGCGAAAAGCGTAACCTCGTGCCCGAGGGCTTGCAGGCCCTCGGCGAGCAAGGCCACGACGGTCTCAATGGAACCCTCGCCCGGCGGCGGGACCGGGTGGGCGAGCGGAGCTATTTCGGCGATGCGCACGGAGCTTCGGTGGCCGGCGTCGGGCGGGCTTCGACGGCCTGAGCGCGCCAGAGGCGGGCGTAGGGCCCCCCCCGCGCGATCAGCGCCTCGTGGCGGCCCGCCTCGACGATCTCGCCGCGAGCGACGACGAGGATGCGATCGGCCCGCCGAGCCGCGGCGAGCCGGTGAGCCGCCAGGAGAATCGTTCGCCCCCCGCGCAGGCGTTCCAGGGTCTCCAGGACGTGACGTTCGGTCTCGGCGTCGAGCGCCGAGGTCGGCTCATCGAGCAGCAGAACGGGCGTCTGGCGCAAGAGGGCGCGGGCAAGACAAAGGCGCTGACGCTGACCGACCGAGAGCCGCACGCCGCGCTCGCCCACGAGCGTCCCGTAGCCCTCGGGCAGTTCCCGGATGAAAGCGTCGGCGGCGGCGCCTTCGGCGGCGGCCTCGATCGCCTCGGGTGTCGCCGCGGGGCTTCCATAGGCGATGTTCTCGGCGATCGATCCGGAGAACAGCGGGCTCTCCTGCGGGAGGAAGCTCATCTGAGCGCGCAGCGAGGCCAGCGTCGCCTCGCGCAGGTCGGAGCCGTCGAGCGAGAGCGCCCCCCGCCAGGGATCGTAAAACCGAAGGAAAAGGTGAAGGAGGGTGCTCTTGCCGCCGCCGGTCTCCCCGACGAGCGCCACCATTTCGCCCGGCTCGACGGCGAAACTCAGGTCCTGGAGCACGGGCCGGCCGGGGGCGTAGCCGAAAGCGACGCCCTCGGCGGCGAGCGCGCCGCGAGCCCGGGCCAGGCGGCGGGCGCCGGGACGGTCGAGGACGTCGGCCTCGGCGTCGAGGATTTCAAACAGGCGCGCCCCGCCGCCGAGCGCGCTCTGGACGCTGGAGGCCGTATAACTCAGGACCGAAAGCGGCGCGTAGAGCATGGCCAGATAGGCGTTAAAGACGAGGAACTGCCCGATCGTCAGCGCCCCGCCGCGCACCTGACCCAAGCCGACCCAGAACAGAAGCGTCGTCCCCAGGGCCAACGTCAGCGCGATGCACAGGCCGAAGCCCCCCTGAGTCCAGGTCATTCGCCGGCGGCTCTGGACGCCCCGCTCGCAAGCGGCCCGATAGTCCCCCAGCTCGCGGGATTCCTGCTGAAAGGCGCGGACGAGGCGGACGGCCGAGAGCGTCTCCTGAGCGCGCGAGGCGGCGGCCCCTTCCTGATCCTGATGGCGGCGGGAATCGGTCTGGACGCGCCGGGCGTACCAGCGAATGCAGACGATCAGCGGCGGGACGACGGCCAGGGCTACCACCGTCAGGAGCGGACTCAAGGCCATCATGACGACGAACATCCCGACCAGCGTGAGGCTGCTCTTGATCGTTCCCATGAAGCCGGATTGAAAGGCGGTCTCGACGGCCGAGGCGTTGTAAGTCAACCGGTGCACCAGATCGCCGACCCGATGATCGTCGTGGAACCCGAGGGGGAGGAGCTGAAGCCGGGCGAGAAGATCGGCGCGCAGGTCCCGAATCATGCGGGCGCAGGTCGACGTCGACGTCATCGTCGAGCCGAACTGGACGAGCGACTCCAGGGCGTGAATCGCCAGATATCCGCCGCAGGCCAGCGCCAGAAGCCCCGCCGGCCCCCAGGCCAACCGCCACGGGCCCAGGGCCAGCGGCGCGCCGCCGGCCACGTTATCGACCAGAATCTTGAGCGGCCAGGGCTTGAGCAACCCGAAGCCCGTGGCCAGGAGCATCAAGCCCAACTGCAAGGCCACCGCGCCGCGATACGGCCGGGCGTAACGCAGGAGCCGCAGATAGAAACGCCAGCCGGGGAACGCCAGGGCGGCCATGCTCAGGGTCCGAAGCGCATGAGATCGCCGTTGCTGGCCGTGCCGTTGGTGGGGTCGTAGTAGATGAGCAGCCCGCTGCCGCCTTCTTCGACGGCGGCTTCGTAATCCTGATCGGGCCCGCGGCTGAAGAGGGCCCAGCGGCCGCGGCGGCGGCGCTCTTCCGGCAGGTAAAAATACAGCGGCGAGAACTTCATCGCGTCGTTCAGGTTGGCGCTCCAGAAGGCGTAGGGCTCGGCCTTGTTCAGCCGGAAAATCTCAAGCGGGATCACGCTCAGATAGGCCACCGGCGTCGTCAGGAAGGTGAGCCGGGGGTAGCGTTCCGAGAGCGACGTGAGCGGCGTCGGCGGGTAAGAGTTCCAGTCCGTGTGGTAAGCCTCCAGCCCGGTGGCCAGCGTCCGCAGATCGTTCTGCGCGCGGGCGACCTTCGAGCGGACCTGCGCCTCCAGAAAATTCGGAATGGCGATCGAGGCGAGGATGGCCAGGATGGCGACGACGATCAAAAGCTCGATCAACGTGAAGGCCCGGCCGGAGCCGGCCGGAGGCCTCCCGCGCCCGCGTTTCCCCCGCCCGGGTTCAGCGACCTCGCTCACGGCGTTTTCACCTCCGGATTAAGCTGACGGGGCTCGGGGGCGGCCGGCGTGGGGGGCCGGCCCGGCTCGCGTCGGCGTCGCGTCCGGACGGGGTTGAAGGCCAGCTCGCCGGCGACAGCCTCAAGGAGGGCGACAACGCCCCGGCGCGCCGCCAGCGCCTGCACGAAAAGCGCCCAGGCGACGAGAAGGAAGCCGACGGCGAGCAATCGGGCGACCACCGTGCTCTTGAGCCCCACGGCCAGACACACGAGGCCGGCGGCCCCCCAGAATAAAACCTGAAGGGTCGTCGGCAAAAGCTTGAGTCTCACGAGCAGCCGCCGCCGTCCGGCGCCATGGTCCTCCTCGGCCGAGACGATCCGCAGCTTATACCACCAGGAAAGGAGCACCGTCAGGTCCCACGGTTCCCATTGCAGATTGGGGGCGTGAATCCAACCCCATCGGCGCATCCGTTCGGTCAGCCGTCGCAACACGTCCAGGCGGCTCGCGCCCGCCTCTCCCCAGAAGTCCAACCTCCGCGCGCGGTCGTGGACCGGCGAGGCCTCCGGGGCGGGTCGCGGCCAGGCGGCCCCGACGGTCCCGCGCGGCTTTAGGAGCGTCACAAAGCGCATCGACCCGCGGAGGAGCGGCTGCGCCACCCACAAGCCCCAGAGCAACCCCAGTCGTCGCAGGGGAGCCGGGCCCGAAGCCTTCCAGGCGGCCCAGGCTTGCAAGCCGCTCACGGCCAGCGAGACGGCCACTCCAGCCAGCCCCAGCCTGAAGGCCGCCGGGGCGAACAACCCCGCCAGGATAAGGGCGAGAAACAAGAGCCACGCCTCCGGCGAGACGACGGCGTGAACCCAGCCCGGGGTCGGGCGGGCATACAGGCACTGGTAACCGGCCGAGCCGAAGACGCCATAGTGGACGTGTCGGCCGCCGAGGGGGGAGCGCCCGAGGCCGCCGCCATAGATCACCCCTCGCCAGAGCGATTGGCCCCGGTCGTTAAAGCGGTGAGGATGCTTGCGAAGGAGCAGGGCCTCGGCTTCGCCGTAGCCGATCTGCTGCCGCAGATAGGCGCCGACGGTGGCCCGCCGGTGATGCCAGACGAAGGCCGCCGTCGAGAAGACGACCCGCCGGCCGGCCTCCTGCAGCCGCCAGATGAAATCCACGTCGTCGCCCGCCTTGCGAAACAACGGGTCGAAGCCCTCCAGCCGGAGAAGGACCTCGCGCCGGAAGGCCATGTTGCAGCCCGGCACGTGCTCGGCTTCGGTCGGGCTGAGGAGAACATGGGCCGCGTGGCCGGGAGCCAGCGCGATCGCCCCGGCGACGATGCCCGGGGCCTCCGGCGTCAGGTTGGGCCCGCCGGCGCCGTCGGCTCCTTGCCGCTCCAGGGCCAGAACAAGATGGCGCAGCCAATCGGGGTCGGCGCGGCAGTCGTCGTCGGTGAAGGCGATGATTTCGCCGCGGGCGAGCGCGACGCCGGCGTTGCGCGCCGAGGAAAGCCCGAGATTGGCCTGACGATGGACGCGGACCTCGGGGAAATCGGCCAGGATCGCCTCGGTGGCGTCCGTCGAGCCGTCCACGACGACGATCGTCTCGTAGTTCGGGTAAGTCAGCCGCCGCAGCGAGGTCAGGCACGCCCGCAGCGTTCGCGCCCCGTTATAGGTCGGGACGATGACGGAGGCCGAGGGCCACGTCCGCACGTCCGCCGGCCGCGCCTCGGCCGCGAAGACGTCGGCGACGGCCTGGAGCGCGGGCCGCGGGCGGCGATCGCGATCGGTCAGGCCGAACGCCCAGTCCTCGATCTCATGGCCGCCGGTGTGCCACTGGTCCGTCCAGGCGAAGACGACCGTCCCGGCCAGGCCGACGTCGAAGGCCGTCTCCAGGTGAGTCCGCAGGAGGTCGGCCTGGCGTTCCTCCCCCTCGCGCCAGGCGTCGACGCCGAGCTCGCTCAGGAGCACGGGCCGCTCCGGGTAAAGATGACGCAGCCGGACGAGATATTCACGGAACACCCCCGGATCGTGCAGATAGACGTTGAACCCCAGAAAATCGAAGAAGGGAAGATGCAGGTATTCGGCCGAGGGGAACGTCGCAAAGCCGATCGGGAGCCCGCGGGCGACCGATCTGGCCCTCCCGTAGAGCCGCCGGAGCCAGGCGCTCACCCGCCGCGGGCCCGCCCACCGGATCAGATCGGGCGGGATTTCATTCCCGAGCAAGACGCCAAAGACGGCCGGCAGAGCCCCCAGCCGCTCGACGGCCTCGACGACCGCGCGTTCCGTAAGCGCCTCCAGCCGCCGGTCGCCATAGAGGGCCAGATGCTTCGGCCAGGGCACGTCGACGAGCAGCCGCAGGCCGGCGGCCTCGGCGGCCCGGGCAAAGGCCTCCCCCGGCAGGTCGTACAGGCGCAGGCCGTTGGCCCCGATCGACGCGATCGCCGCCAGGTCCTCAGCCGTGCGCGGCCCGACGGGGTAGCGGTCGCCGCCGGCGTCGGGCCGCTGAGGGGGGTAGGCGACGCCCTTGAAGCGCCACGTGGCCTCCCCCTCATAGAAATGAAACCCGCGGGGGGCGATCCGATTCACGAGGCCGGCCTCGGAAGGATTGACCACGAGGACACGAAGACACAAAGTCAGGCCGTTGAAAAGGTAATTCTTTGTGTCTTCGCGCCTTCGTGGATGTCTTATCTCGCCCGCATCGTACGAAGCGCCTTCAGCGGCGCAACTCCCAACGGGGAACGGCCGTTAACGGCGGCGGAGCTTCCCCGGCGAGCGTCACGTCATCCAGCCGCGCCTCCAACCTCGCCGTGAAACCGACCGGCCCCGCGAAAAAGTAAAAGAACAGGAACCGCGTCTGCCCCAGCAGCTCCTCCAGGCTCCGCCCGCCGGCGTTCTCAATGAGGTCCGGCGACCGCAGATCGAGCGCCACCGGATGAAACGTTCCCCCCGCCGGCGCCGTGTAAGACCAGAAGATTTGCGGGAAGACGCCGGGGGAGACCTCCGGATACGTTTCGAGGATGACCTGGAAGACCTGGCCGTTGAGCGTCTGATTAAAGGAGAAGAGGAACTCCAGGCGCTCGAAGGAGGTGATGTCGCCGGGGCTCGCGAGGGTGGAGGCCCCGACGACACCCGGCATGGGGACGCCGAAGCCTTTGTCGATGAAGCCGAACTCTTGAGGGACGGCGAACTTGAGCGCCCCGACCGGCGTCTGCCCGGCGGCCAACGTGAGGCCGGAGCCCGCCAGCGTCAGCGTCGTCAACCCGTTGCCGTCGCCGGGGACAAAGTCAGGAATCCAATCCCGTCCGAGGGCGTCCACGAACAAGTCGCGATCCTCGGCGTCTTCCAGGACGAACGGCCCGTCGGCGGCGGTTTTCCCGCCGATCTGGCCCGCCGCCGGCCCGACCAACACCAGCCCCACCAGGATTCCCCCCAGGATGCCCCACTCCCCGGCCCCTAGACGATGCAAACCCTTGGCGTTCATGGAGTTAGCCTCCTCTCGCCCCAGGGACAACCACCCCCCCTTGACGCCTGGCAAGGTCCAGCCGCGATAGTCCTCCTCACGCCCTCAGTATAGGCCGAGCCCAGGGAGCGACAACCGAATCGGCCGTCGGGCGGGGGGAAGGCGGTCAGCGTCGGCGGCGGAGTTCCTTGAGGAGTTCCTCGACGGCGACTTCAAGCTGGCGATCGCGGCCGGCGAGGTTATCTTCGGGCGAATTCTCGACGTGGATGTCCGGCGGGACGCCGTAATTTTCCATGTTCGTCCGGCGCCGGTCGGCCAGATAGACCCCCGAGCTGGGGGTCCGCACCGTCGAGCCGTCGATCAGCCGATGGCTCCCGGTCCCGATCACCCCCCCATAAGTGGGCGTGCCGATGACCTTCCCCAAGCCGAGGGCTTTGAACCCGGCGGGAAACATTTCGGCGTTGGAGCCTGAACGCCAGTTCTGTAGCACCGCCTTCGGCCCGAAGTAACCCGAGGCGGGGCGCAACGTCGGCTCCGTCCCGCGCGGCTGAAGGAGCTGATACTCGCGCTGGACGAGCAGCCCGAGCAGCTCCTGCTCGATGTTGCCGCCGCCGTTCCAGCGCTGATCGATGACGAGCGCTTCCTTCTCCCGATACTCGCGCAGCTCCCGCTGAAACTTCCGCAGCGAGGGGGCGTTCATCGCCTGGATGTGGACGTAGCCGACGCGGCCGTCGGAGAGCCGGTCGGTCATCTCCCGCCGCTCGCGGACCCAACGCTCGTATCGCAACTGACCGAAGGCGTTGAGCGAGGCCGGCTCGATCCGCGTCGTCCAGGCCCCCTCCTGCCGGGGTTCGTTGTTGAAAGTGAACTCGACTTTGGGGTTGAGGCGATGATTGAGCAATCGCCAGTAATTATCGCCCGCGCGGACCGGTTCGCCGGCGATGGCGATCAACCAATCCCCGACGGCCACGCGGACCCAATCCTTGTCGGCCGGTCCGTCCCGGTAAATGTGTGTCACGCGATAGCGCCCGGCCTCGGCGTCGGGCTCGAGGTCGAGCCCCGGATGGTGCGTCTGCACGTCGGCCGGCGAACCCCGCGGGCCCGGGTTCGCGCCGGTGTGCGAGGCGTTCAGCTCGCCGATCATCTCGTTGATGAGATTCATGAGTTCCGTCCGGTCGCCGACGTGCTCGACCATCGGGCGATACTTCTCCCGCAGGCGATCCCACGCGACGCCGTGCATCGCCGGGTCGTAGAAGCGGTATTTCATGGTTCGCCAGGCTTCCTCGAACATCTGCGGCCATTCCTCGCGCTGATCGATCCGGACGCTCACGGTGAAGTTGACCCGTTCGCGCGTCCCGCGCGCGCCAACCGCCGCGCCCCCTTCGGCCGCCGCCGGGAGTCGCGTCCAATGGACCGACCGTCCCTCGCGGAAAAAGAGCGTTCGCCCGTCGGCCGTCAGCGTCAGATCGGCGATCCCGCCCTCCGGCGGTCCCGGCCGCTCCTCCTCGGCCGTTTCGTCCCCGCCGGCGCTCCCCGTCAGGACGCGCGTCAGATTCTTGCCCGTCTCTTCGATCCGATAGATCACTGGGACGGTGCGGGACCCGTCGCCGGCGGGCTCCCGCGTGACGAAGACGACCGTCTTGCCGTCCGGTGTCACCGTGAACGTCGTCACGCCGTACGGCATCCGCGTCACCTGGCGCGTCCGCCGCCGCAAGCCCTCCCAATCGATTTCGATGGGCTCGACCTTCTTCGCCCGCGCGCGATCCGGCCGATGGGGCCGCTCCCCCTCGCCCTCGGCCGGCTGCTCCCCCTGGGGGGGCTCCCCTTCGGGTCGGGTTTCGGGGGGGGCTTCGGGGCGGCGCTCCTCGCTCGCTTCGGCGGCGGGGGCGTCGGCGTCGGTGGGTTCGAGGGGGTCGCGCTCTTCGCGGCTGAGCGTGAGGACGTGGATCTGCGCCGGCGAGGCTTCCCCGAGGCCCTCGATCCCCTCGCTGCGGATGAAGAAGAGTTTGCGCCCGTCGGGGCTGAAGGCGGGGGCGCGCTCGCTGAACGGCTCCTCGGTGAGCCGCCGGGCCTCGCCGCCGTCGGCGCCGACGAGGTGCAGCCGCCCGCGATAGGCGGCGTCGGGTTTGGCGTAGGCGATCCAACGGCCGTCGGGCGACCAGAGGGGAGGCGAGATCGTGCCGTAGGCCGAGCGGTCCAGCTCGACGAGTTCGCCGTCCAGTTTGACTTTGCGCAGCACGAGATCGGTCGCCGTGAACGCCAGCGCGTCAGATTCCGGCGACCACGCGAACCCCAGCTTGAGCACGTCCAGATCGCTCAGCCGGCGCTCGTCCTTGCCGTCGACGCCGGCGATGTAAAGTTCCTCGCGGCCGCTCGCGTCAGAGATGAAGGCGATCGATTTGCCGTCGGGGGCATAGCGAGGAGCCTGGTCGCGCGCCGACCGGTTCGTGACCTGGACCAGGTCGCCTTCCTTGACGGGAGCCGTGAAGACCTCGCCGTGGATGGAAAAGACGAGGCGGCGGCCGGAGGGGGCGAGGTCATAATCGTCCAGCTCGCTCCGGAAGGTGCGCATTTGGGACAGGTTTTGCTGCGTCTCGGCCGCCAGGCGGATCGGCAGCGGCTCGGCCCTTCCCGCCGCGAGGTCGAGCTTCCAGATACCGAAATCGCGCTCGAAGACGATCACCTTGCCGTCGGCGCTGAGGGCCGGCCAGCGCACCTCTCCGTCGGCGAACTCCGTCATGGCGCGCGCCCGCCCGCCCCGCTCCGGCGCGCGCCACAGGTTGGCCACGGCCGCCTCCCCCCGGTCGCTTACAAAATAGATGTAACCGTCGCTCCCCCACATCGGCCACGTGTCCATGCCGTCAAAATCCGTCAGTTGTTCGAACTTGCGAGCGGCGAGGTCCATGACGATCACGTCGCTCTGGTGCGCCCCGCGATAACCTTTGCGCCAATAAACCTGGGATTTGGCGTTATAGGCGAGCCGGACGCCGTCGGGTGCGTAGCTCGCGTAAAGCCCCATATCGGGCCCCGCCGGCCGCGGCATCCCGCCGTTCAGCTCGACGGTGTAGAGCTTCGGTTGGAAGTCCTCCCGTCGGTTGCTGGAGAAGAGCACGGCCGAGCCGTCGGGCGTCCAGCCGAGCGTGATGTCGTCGGCCGAGTGGTAGGTCAGTTGACGCGGCGTTCCCCCCTCGGCGGGCATGACGTAGATGTCGAGGTTCCCCTGCCGCGCGCTGGAAAAGGCGATCCAGCGTCCGTCGGGCGAGAACCGGGGGTAAACGTCGCGCTCGACGTGGACCGTCAGCCGGCGAACGTCCTCCCCCGTCTCGGCGGCCGTCCAGATGTCCCCGTAGTATGTGAAAACGACCTTTCCCTCGTGATAGTGAGGGTAACGCAGCAGGCGGGCTTCGTCGGCCCGGCCGACCGCGACCGCCAGCAGACTCCAGAGGAGCCACCCGAGGCGTCGCGTCCGCTCCGTTATCCTTGAGCGGGGGTTCCCGCGGGGATTTGTCGCCTCGCCCCGGAGACGCCGAGTTGACAGCCTCGCCCGGAGGAACGTCATCGTTGGTTTCAATGAGGTGCGCATCGCGTTCTCCTGGAGATTATATGTCAGCGTTGTTTCTTGAGGCGTTTCCCGATCGCTCCCCGTATTACGAAGCGGGTCCAAGTGTGTGTTACCTCGATCAGGTCTCCGGGGCCTTCGCGTCTCCGTGAATGATGAATCCCTCGACGATGCGACCTTGACCACGCGGGCGAGGCGAGCGGAGCGGGCCTCAGCGCAGATAGATGGGATTGGAATAGATCCAAGGGCGCTCTTCCCCGTCGATCGTGAGCCAGCCCTCCACCCGATAGACGCCCGGATTTTCGGGCGCGTACTCCAATCGATTCTCCACCCGTTCGAGGAGAACCTCGCCGTTCCGGATCAGCCGCGCTTTGCACGTGAGCGGAAATTCGGCGATCAGCCGCAGATGTTCGCCGAGGGGAAGCTCCTCCCCCATGAACCCCGCCCAATGTTGCAGCCGCGCCTCCGGTCCGCCGCTCTGCCGGACGGCGAGGTAACGGAAGCCCGTCGGGTCGGCCATCCAATCGTGGGACACATAAACGCGGCCGGCCTTGACCGCGCGCCGCAGAGCCGGCTCCGTCAGTTCCTCAGCCAGGATGTGTGTGCTGACGTTGTAAAACGAACGGTAATAGGGGTCAAAGTCCAGCCGGAGAAGGATATCCCCCGGCTGGCGGCCGCGCGTCATTTCGAGAATGCCCGGCCGGTCGTCCGCTGAGATCACCCGCATGGCGTCGTCGTCGTCAACGATCGTCCCGAGCCGGACCGTGCGCTCGTCCACCATTTTAATGATAAACACTTGATTATGATGACAATCGTTGGCGGCGACGCCGGTGAGCGGGCGGCCTTGAGTGTCCGTGTCCCATTTGCGCAGATAATCGGCGGGATAATCGAGCTGCGCCGCCAGAACTTCGTCGGGAAAGAGCTCCACGGCCCGGGCGAGTTCGGCCGCCCGCGGCGGGTCCGTCATCATCCCCGCCACCGCGATCAACAGCCCCTGATCGTCCTTGGCGTCGGCGTGGCGGTTATAGATTTCCATTCCCGTGAGCCCCTCGGTCGAAACCTCCGGCGGATGATCCTCATAGTGGCAGAGAAAAATGAGCCCGTCGCCCGCCGCGATCGCCGGGATCAACGCCTCCGGGGGGGAGTCCATCTTTTCCATCACGCTCGCCTCGGGGTGAATGAGGAACCCGTGGGTTTCCGAGCCGGGGACGAAGAGCACCCCGTCGCGCAGCCCGCGCCAGCCGGCCATGAAATCCCGCGGCGGGCGAAAATGATCCGAGAGAAAAATCGCGCGCACGCCCGCCCGCCGGGCGTCGGCCAGGATTTCCGGCAGCGTGCCGCCCGTATGGCGCGAGTCCTCGGCGTGGGCGTGAAAAATGGCCTTCACGTCGGTCAAGCCGGGCAGCGGCGGCAGCTCCTGCCGAAGCCCGCCGAGCCGCTCGACGTCCTCGCGCGCCGCCCGCAGCCGCTCCGGCGCGATCCGCTCCACCGAGGTGTATTTCCGTCCGAGCGACTGACCGGGCGCGGCGGCCCGGGCCGAGGCGGCGAGGGCCAAACCCGCTCCCAGGCATATGAGCCCCACCGCCATCCGACGCTGCCACATCGTCAGGACGCCTCCTTCCCTCTCTCCGGGACCGGTTTCAATGGGCCGGGCCCGCCTGAAATTAAGGCCAATCGGCGAAGCGCTTGCCAGAACCTTTTGCGGTGAGCGAGACGGGAACTCGCCGAAGGCCACGCGAGGCGGCTCCACGGCGGGAGAGCCCAAGGCTGGAGCGACGCGGTGGTCGGGTCGCGATCCTCGCGATGGGGGGTCTCCTGCTGCTGAGCGCCGTTGCGTTGACTCCGCTGGCGTGGCCGGTGTGAGTCAATCAGCCGCCGCGGCCGCCGGCTAGATTCAGCCACACGACGCCGATCACAATCACCGTCAGGGCTGACGCCTTCGCCCCCGTGAGCGGCTCCTTGAAGGCGAGCACGCCGATCAGGGCGATCGCCGCCGTCCCGACGGCCGACCAGATGGCGTAAGCGACGCTCAGGTCAATCCGTCGGAGCGCGAGCGTGAGAAGCGCGAAGCTCACGGCGTAAAAAACGAAGATCAGCGCCGACGGCAGCCAACGCGTGAACCCCTCGGAAAGTTTCATGCACGTCGTGCCGGAGACCTCAAAGGCGATCGCGGCGATCAGATAAATCCATTCCATCGGCGTCCTCCCTTCCCGGCGGCGCCTCTCTGGCGGTGGGTCTCGCCCGTCGGTTGCGGCTCGCCCCTCGGACGGCCGCGCACCGTGGAAATCGAAACAACCGGCGGGCTCTCTCCGTCGGATCGGTTCTCCGGGCCAGCGTTTCTGGAGAACCCGCGTTAGAGCGACGGGCGGCGGTCAGCCCACGGACGGGCGGCCTCGAACGCCGCGGCGGCCTGAAGCACCGCGAGGTCCTCGAACCGGCGCCCCACGATCTGGAGCCCGATCGGCAACCCATCGGGCGTGAACCCGCACGGCACGCTCGCCGCCGGCTGTCCGGTCAGGTTGAACGGAAACGTGAACGGATGCCACCCCGTCGAACCCACGTCGATCCCGTTGACCTCCCGCGGATACTCATTCATCGACCGCGGATGGGGGAACGGCGGGATGGCCATCGTCGGCGTGAGCAGAAGATCGAAGCGTTCGAAGAAATCCTGGACGGCGGCGTGCATCGCCTGGCGCTCCTCCTGCGCGGCCAGATACTCGGCGGCCAGAATCCCCCGGCGTTTCCAGACGAAACGCGTCAGATCGGGGTTCATTCGGGACGTCCCATCGGCCTCGATGTGGCGCAGATCGGCCCCGACGATCTCGGCCGACATGACGCGTTTGAAAATTTCGCGGGCCGGCTCCAGCGGCGGGGCCGCCGGCTGGAGGCGACAGCCCAACTCCTCGAAGGCCGGAACGGCGCGCTCAAAGGCCTCGCGCACGACGGGGTCCACCAGCGCGAACCCCAGATCCGCCGACCAGGCCACCCGCCAGCCGCGGATCTCGGTCCGGTGGCGATCCAGGTAGCGTTGCGGAGCGAGCGGGGCCGAGGTCAGGTCGCGCGGGTCGAACCCGGCCATCACGTCGAGCGCGAGCGCGGCGTCGGCCACGGTGCGCGTGATCGGCCCGTGGTGCGAGAGCGTCGGCCAGCCGTCAACGCCGGGATGCCGCGGGACGAGACCAAAGGTCGGCTTCAAGCCGAAAACGCCGCAGAAGGAGGCCGGGTGCCGGATCGAGCCGCCACCGTCGGAGCCATGGGAAATTGGGGCGAGCCCGGCCGCCGTGGCCGCCGCCGCCCCGCCGCTGGAGCCCGACGGCGTCCGGGTCAAGTCCCACGGGTTGTTCGTTCGGCCGAAGAGGTCATTGTCGGTGATCGCCAGCCAGCCGAACTCCGACGTATTGGTCTTGCCGAGGATGATGGCTCCGCCCGCGCGCAGGCGAGCGACGACGGGAGCGTCCCGATCCGGGACGCGGCGCTCGAAGACGTGCGAGCCGGACGTGGTCGGCAGGCCGGCCGTCCAGGTCAGGTCCTTGATGGAGATCGGGACGCCCAGGAGCGGGCCGGGCGCCTCCCGCCGCCGCCATTGCTTTTCAGCCTCCGCCGCCCGGCGCCGGGCCGTCTCGGGGGCGAGGGCGATATAGGCGTTGAGCTTCGGATTGACGGCCTCGATCCGGGCCAGGAAGGCCTCGACCACCTCGACCGGCGAAAGCTCGCCGGATCGGTAGCGTTCGACCAGCTCGACGGCCGGGGCGTAGCCGAGCGTTTCGGTTTCGGCGGGGCTCAAGCCCATGGGCAACGCCCCCGCGGGGCGCCGGAGGCTCGGAAAATAACGCTCATCGGACCCGCTCCGCCTGCCGATACGAACCAGGGAGTCGCGGCGGCGGGCGGGGGGCCGAAGGGGGCATTGTTCCAAAGGATCGAACGGATGGACAGCGCTTTTGTCCCCGCCACGGACCTGATGCGGGTGCTGCGGATGCCGCGGGAGGCCTTCGACCGGCGGCGTCACGACCGCTTCCAGGTCGAGGTTCACGTGAGGCTGGAGTTGTCCCTGCCGGAGCTACGGGCGGCTCCCTATCGGTTCTCCGGCCAGACGGCTGACGTATCGCTCGGGGGGGCTAAACTTCTGCTGCGGTCGCTCCCCAGGGCGTTCTATCTGGGTCTGCTCAAAGGACGGCGCCCCTGCGGCCTGCGCTTCGTGAATCCGCTCAACGGCGAAGAAATCGGTCTGGCCGGCCGCGTGGCGTGGGTGGATTTCGTCGGCGGCGAGGGCCCCACCGGCGTCTGTCTGCTGGGGATCGAGTTCGAGGCTCCCCCGGCCGACGGACCGTACGCCGAATTCATCAAGACGTTGACGGCGTTGGGGACCGACATGGACCTGCCCGCCGGAGGGACCGCGCCGGGCCTGAGCCCTCAGTCGGTCTGAATCTCGTACTGCTCGATCTTCTTGCGCAGCGTGTTGCGGTGGATGCCGAGCAGATCGGCGGCGCGGTGCTTGCTGCCGCGCGCGAAACGCAACGCGCGCAGGATGGCGGCCCTCTCCACGTCGGCGAGCGTCGGCGGGGCGTGCGCCGGGCGTTCCGGCCCGCGGCCGTGGGTCGGGGTGTCGGTCAGCGCGAGTTGCGCGGCGGTGGATTCCCGGTCCAGCGGAACCTCGGGGATCTGGAAATGCTCGGTCCTCAGGAGCCCGTCGTCGCAGAAGATGAGCGCGCGTTCGAGGCTTTGCAGCAACTCCCGAACGTTGCCGGGCCAACCGTAAGCCTCCAGCGTTTTCCAGGCCGAGGGATCGATGCCCCGGAAGGGCTTGCCGACGCGGGCGGCCAGCGTCGGGGCGAAGTGCTCGACGATGACGCGGATGTCCTCGCGCCGCTCCCGCAGAGGCGGCAGCGCCACGGGCAGGACTTTCAGGCGGAACAACAGGTCCTCGCGGAATCGGCCCTGACGGACGGCCTCGTCGAGATCGCGGTTGGTGGCGGCCAGGATGCGGACGTCGGTCTGAATCGGGCGGACGCCGCCGACGCGGTAAAAGATGCGCTCTTCCAGGAACCGCAGGAGCTTCGGCTGGAGTTCGATCTGCATCTCGCCGATTTCGTCCAGGAAGAGCGTGCCGCCGTCGGCCATCTCCACCTTGCCCCGCTTCATCTGGTCGGCCCCGGTGAAGGCGCCCCGCTCGTGGCCGAAGAGTTCGCTCTCGATGAGCGTCTGCGGGATCGCCGCGCAGTTGATGGCGATGAAGGGCCCGCCGCCGCGCGCGCTCTGCTGATGGAGGGCGCGGGCCACGAGTTCCTTGCCCGTCCCCGTCTCGCCGGTGATGAGGACGGTTGAGTCCGTCGCGGCGACGCGCAGGACCTGGGCCCGGACGGCCTCTAGGGCCTTGGAAACCCCCAGGATCGCCCCCACTTCGGCGCCCGAGCCCTGGCCCAGTTGATCGATCCGGATCGCCTGACGCACGGCGGCCGACACCAGCCGGGACAGCGCCTGGAGGAACGAAATGTCCTTAAGCGAGTAATCCTTGCCCTCGGGGCGTTCCAGGTGGATCGCCCCGAAGACGTTGGCGCGGTCGAACATCGGGACGATCATGGCCTTGCGAGGCAGACGGCTGGCGGCCTGGCCCGCCGGGGCGAACAAGGAGGCCGTCAGGACGGCCTTCCCCTCGCCGACGGCCGTATAGACGGCGTCGCGATTGACGTGCATCTCGTCCCCCTGCGTGATGGCCGTCAGCGGGACGACCTCTTCGTCCCGGCCTCGCAGCAGAATGCTGCCGGCCGAAGCGCCGACCAGCTCCAGCAGATGACGCAGAATCTTGTTCAGCACGTCCGGAAGATCGGTCGTGTCGGTCTCAAAGACCTGAGCGAGCTTGAGGATGAGGGAGGTGGCCTGGTCGATCCGGGGGTCCGTATCGGAGGCCCGGTCCAGGACGCGCATCGTCTCGTCCTGCTCGGGGTCCAGGTGGATGAGCGTGTTGGTGAAGCGGGCGGTTTTAAGCTCCTGCGGGGCTTCGAAGACGAGCGTGGTCTCGCCGATCCGGACCTGATCGCCGCGCCGCAGGCGATACTCGGTTTGGGCCTGCCCATTGACGAAGACGCCGTTCTTGCTGCGCAAATCCGTGATCTCGTAGCCTAAACCCCGGCGTCCGATCTGAGCGTGATAGCGGCTGACGAGGTTGTCGGCCAGCACGATGTCGTTGTCGGGCGCGCGGCCCAGGCGGGTCGATTCGCCCAGCGTGAAGCGCCGGCCGACGTGGTGGCCCGAGGTGGCCAGCAGCGTGCTCATCCGAAGATCCGGTCGCGCCGGCGCTCATTGTAAGCTAGCTTTTGAGCCGGCGTCATGGCCTCAAAATCGGGCTCCTCGTCGGCCGCCGGGGCCGGCCTCGGCCCCGCCGTCGGCGCCGGCGGCCCTTCGACCCCGCCCCCCCAGCTCTCGGGCACGACCACGCTGGCCGTCGAAAGTTCGTCGCCGGCCATGAGATCCACGGTCGGTTGGAGGTCCTCGCTCAAGGGGCGCCGCGGGCGGATCGCCAGCCGCTCGAGGACGCCGTGATAAGCCCGGACGGCTTCGGCGGGGGAGGCTTCGCCGTCGGCGACGAGCCTCAGACAGGCGATGAAGGCCGGCTGATGCTCGGCCTGGTTGATTTTACGTCCGAACAAGGCCGCGCGTGCTCCGTGGCGGCGGGCCTGATCCAGCAGGTCAAAGGCGTCGAACGTCGTCCCCGCCGCCCCCCCCATCACGCCGATGATGAGCGTCGGGTCGTAGTGGACCAGCTCTTCGAGAAACCGGGGCCCCAGATAAACCGTCTTGAGGAACAGCGGACGCGAACGGGTCGGCACGCCGGCCAGCGTGCGGACGATCGAGTCGTTGATGAAATGACCGAGCTGATCGGCCGGGACGGCTTCGGGGACGTTCGGGGCGAAGACTTCCAGGAAGTGGCGGAACGTCTGGGCTTCGGCCTCCAGTCGAAAATGCTTATAGGCCTCCAGCGACGCCAGGTCGCGCTCGACGCAGTTGTTGAACGTGATCGAATAGAGCCCGAGGTCCGGTCCGCGCCGGCGTTCCTCCTCCGCGCATTGGACCTTGCCGCATTGGATCTGGTCCAGCGTCGCCGACCGGAAGGGGCGGGACGCCACGCGCGGATAGGCTCCGCCGCGGACCTGATAAATATCGGTCGTGTCGTTGAGGCGGACGGCGGGCGTCACCGTCGACCCCTCGAAGAGCCGCTCTTCGAGGACCAACCGTTCGCTCGTGCTGGGCGACATCAGAACGACGTCAACGACCCCCTGGGCGACGACCTCGCCGATGCGGCCCAGAAATTCCTCGCGCGAGCGATAAGGCCAATTCCGGCCGGGCGACTCCGACGGGGCGTAGTCTCCCGTGGCCGGCAGGCCAAAGGCCATGTCCGGGTCCTTGGCGTCGCAGAGGATGAAGGCGCGGGGGGAGGCCGGATCGGCCCGAAGGACCTCAAGCTTTTGATCGAGCGAGCGAGGCGAACTCATGCGGCGGGCGGAGCGCCGGGGCGCGGCCTAAGTCACGTTGACTCAACGTCTCAAAACCCAAGTTATCGCTTTTCGGGGATGGGCTCAAGCGTTAACATTGGCCCGAGCTGCGCCCGTGACGGATGCCACCGCGATGAACGCTCCCTCGGCGCTCCCGTCGGATTTTACGCCCGACGATCGCCGCCTGTTGGATCAGTTTCCGAGCCGTCAGGCCAAGATCGCCCGCATACGGGAAATCGAGAAGGCGCTGGCCCGGTTGGAACTGGAGGACGAGGAAAACGACCCCGAGCTCATCCGGGCGCACATCGGCCTGACGCGCGGCTATCGAATGGGGTGCGGCGTTTTTCTCCTGGGCGTGGCGGCCATGGGGGCGCGCGTGCGACTGGAGGGGGCGGGCTGGGGGCGCCTCCTCATGCTGGCCGCCGGGCTCGCGGGGCTGGTCATGATCCTGCGCGGCTGGCTCTATCGTCCGGACCCCAAAGTCATCGAGGCCGGCTACACTCCTCACCGCGGCCGGCCCGCTTACCGCGCGCTGATCCACGAGATGGACGTTCTGGCCCGCGCCCTCGCCCAGGACCTGCAGTCGCAAGACTTGTGATGATGGCGTTGAGCACGACATGGCGTCGGTAGGAAGCGGCTGCAGTCGGAGTATTTGCGCACGACCGGCCGAACTCCTTAAGCTAACGGGCTCGACAGATGCCTCGACGAATCACCCAAGTTCGGATTCGACACTTCAAGAGCTTCGGCGACGTCAAGGTCTCCCTGGAGCCCTTGACGATCCTGGTCGGATCCAATGGGTCGGGGAAGGGCAACTTCGTCGATGCCTTGGCATGTGTCCGGGATTGCCTGGCCGACTCCGTTGACTTGGCGTTGAGCCGTCGCGGGGGCCTGGGTGCCGTGCGACGGATCTCGGCCGGTCGCCCCACCCATGTGCGCCTGGAATTGAGGCTTGACTTGGACGAGGCGGGGGAAGCCCACTACGGTTTTGAGATCGCCGTCAAGCCTAGTGAACCATGACCTTCACCACCTAACCGACCGGTCTTCGATTTCCTGGCCTCGATGGCCTTTTACGCGATCGACCCGGCCCGACTACGCGAGCTTCAGCATCCCGACATGGGGAAAAAGCTGAGGCGCGATGGTTCAAATGCAGCGGCTGTGTTGCGAGAAATCCTTCAACGGCCGAACGGCGAGGCCGTCAAGCAGCGAATCTTTTCTTTGCTCGAAAGCATCACCCCCGGCCTGTCGTCCGTGGAATACAAGTCCCTCGGTCCGCGCGAAACGGTTGTCTTTCGGCAGGACGTGGGCTTGGCCCAACCTTGGCGGTTTCAGGCCCTCAATATGTCCGATGGGACACGGCGCGCCCTTGGCATTCTCCTGGCGCTCTATCAACCCACTGTCTGCGGCCTCGTCGCAATCGAAGAACCCGAGGCGACGATCCACCCGGCGGCAGCCGAAGTCCTCCTTCAGGCGCTGCGGGATGCCAGCCAGGACCGACAAATCCTGATTACCACGCATAGCCCCGATCTCTTGGATTCAAAAGACGTCTTTGATCGCATGATCCGCGCGGTCGTCATGGAATCCGGCCAGACTCGCCTTGCCCCCGTAAGCGCCGCCGACCGCCACGTCATCCAGCAGCGTTTGTACACCGCCGGCGATCTCATGCGGATCGGCGAGCTGAGACCGGAAACCGGTGATGCGGGGCAGGCCGATAGCTTGGGCTCGGTCCCCCAATCGGCGGACCCTCAGATATGACGGGGGGGCTGGCTTCTGTCGTCGAGGGTAAATCCGAATTGCAAACGGTGCCGGCCTTGCTGCGGCGGGTCCAGGAGCGTCTTCCGACCCATCTCGATCCCTCTTCGGTACAGATTCTGAAGCCTTGGCGTGTCAAGCGGACGCAGATGTGGACCACCTCGACTTCGACCTTTGCACTCAGCGTTGCCCGTCATTCGCCCGATTTGTCCGGGCCGCCGAGAGCCTTTTCCAGGAGATTTTAGGCTCGACGCCAGAAAAGGTCTGAGCGAGGATCGACTCGGCGAGATCATCAAGGCTCGGCCGGGGCGTTGAGGGCCGAAGCGGGAGGACCGGTCAATGCGGCGGAAAACGCTCGTCCTGGCGGCGGGGCTGATCGCCGTCGCGGGCATCTCGGCCACGGCGGGGCCGATCGACATTTCCTTTGAGGAAGCCTCCCAACGCTACGTCGTCCAGGCCGGGGAGCGGCTCCTGACGGCCTATTGCGTCGGCGGGGAATTCCGCGATAAACCGATCTTCTATCCCGTCCTCACGCTCGCGGGCAGCGCCGTCAACCGCTTCTTCCCCATGGAGAAGGGCCGGCCCGGCGAAACGACCGACCATCCGCACCATCAATCCATGTGGTTCACCTATGGCGAGGTCAACGGCGTCGATTACTGGAATCTCCAGCCGACCGGCCGCCGGATCCGCCACCGCGAGGCGCGCGCCGAGGGCTCGACGCTCCACCTCAGCCGCGATTGGATCGACCCGGCGGGCGCGCGCGTGCTCGCCGAAACGGATCGGGTTGATTTCGGCTTGGGGGAGAAGGTCTGGTGGATGGACCACGACATCACCCTCACCGCCGACGAGGCCGACGTTCACTTCGGCGATTCGAAGGAAGGCGCCTTCGGCCTGCGTGTGGCCGACGCCTTGCGCGAGGCCGGCGGCTCCGGGCGCTATCTCAACGCCGAGGGCCTGGAAACCTCGGCCAACGTCTGGGGGAAGCCGAGCGCCTGGGTCGCCCTGCGCGGAACGGTCGAGGGAGCCGCCGGCCCCGAACCGGTGACCGTCGCGATTTTCTCCCATCCCGAATCGTTCAATCACCCCCCCTTCTGGCACGCGCGGGATTACGGCCTTTTTACGGTCAATCCGTTCGGCCGCCGCGGCTACAACGCCGCCCTGTCGCCCCGGGAGACTCACCTCAAACGCGGGGAGAGCCTGCGGTTGCGCTTCCGCCTGGCGGTTTACGGCGGCGTCGTGGAAAAGGCGCGCTTGGACGACGATTTCGCGGCTTTCTCGCGCTGAACTATCCCCCACGGGGGAGACCGGTTCGCTTGGGGATCATGAGATCGGTGAGAGCGTGTCCAATAAGTGGCTTCATGCCGCGAGCGCCTGATTTCGCGGGAGATAGTTGTAGTTTCTCAGTTCGGGAGCGAGACGGCGTAGCCGCCGTCGGCCCAGAGTTTCTTCAGCCGCGGGCAGTTGAAGCGAATCTTCTGGATGACCAACTTAGCGCCCTCGCGGTCCTGCACGCCGGCCGAACGCGCCGCCGCCCCGACCATCATTCCCAGGGTATCGACGACAAGATGGCGCTTGCGTCCTTGAACCTTCTTGCCAGCGTCATAACCGCGCGAAGGCCCCCTTTTTCCGTTGTCTTGACCGACTGGCTGTCGAGAATGGCCGCGCTGGGGGTTTTCTTGCGCTGCTTCATCTCGCGCACGCGTGCGTGGAGCGTGTCGTGAATCTTTCTCCACACCCCGCACCGGCGCCACTTGGCGAAGTAGTAATACACCGTGCGATAGGCCGGCAGGTCGGTGGGCAGATAGCGCCAAGCGCAACCGGTGCGCAACAGATACAAGATGGCGTTGACGACCTCGCGCATTTGGACTTGGCGCGGGCGGCAGCCGGCGTGAGGCTGCGGGATGAGCGGGGCGAGGATCGCCCACTGCTCGTCGGTCAGATCCGAGGGGTAGCCACGGCGGTTCATCGGCGGGATCTCCTGCCAGAGCAACGGCAACGGGCATGGGCGGCCGAGTCTGCATTCGGCCATGCCGATTCTTGATCGTCGAAGGGTTACCCGTTAACATGGCTTATTGGACACGCTCT
>CAYXAU010000025.1:0-32073 GCA_964463045.1 uncultured Candidatus Sumerlaeota bacterium
TAGGTCACTCCGGCGGGCGCAGAAGGGCCCGGCGGCCCCCCTGTGGGGAGACCGTGGCTGAGAATGGTTGGGGTCTGGGCGGCGCGGGGAGGTGCGGGCCGGGGCGTCGCCGGCGCCTTCGGATCGCGCAAGCGGTTTCGCCACGGCGAAGACGCGCCAAGCCCATCTCTCGCCGCCCTCCCGATCGGGCAGGCGCCCGTTACATTTCGCAACAAGAGCGGCCCGGTTGGCAGATGCTGGGAGCCACGTCGCCGCCGTCCTTGCCGAAACCGGTCCGCTGCGTCAGGTTGCACCAGTACGTCAGCACGCCGCTCTCGTGGACAAGCCCCGGTCGCTCCACGCCGCTATAGTACATCGTCTTGCATCGCACGTGGACGCAGCATTTGAGGAGCGGCCGTCCGTCCGGATAGGTCAGCGTCGGATGAATCTCAGGCTGGCTCATGCAGGCACCTCCATCCCGGCGGCCTTCATCAGCGAACGCCGGACCGCGACTTTGATCAATTGCAGCTTGTATTGATTGTGACGCAGCGGCGCCGCCCCGACCACGGCTGCCTCGGCCGCTTCGGCCGCCAGCGCCGCCGTGATCGGCCGGCTCCCCAGGATCGTCTCGGTCTGTCGCGCCCGCCACGGCACCGGCGCCACCGCCCCCAGGACGACCTTCCATCCGTCCTCCATCAGCACGCTCGTGGCCGCCACCAGCGGCCACGCATAGACCTGCTTATCCCGAATCTCGTAATGAGCCGAGCGCCGGATCCCGTCCGGAATGCGAACCTCCGTCAGAATCTCGTCGGCGTTGAGGACGTTCTCGGCCATCACGTTGACTTCCGGCAGGACGAAGAACTCCTCCCCCCTGACCACCCGCGACCCCTTCGAGCCCCGAATGTGGAACTCCGCCCCGACGGCGGCCGCCGCCGGGCCCAGGTTCGACGGATGCACGATATAGGAAGGCCCCGCCCCGAAAACGGCGTGATACTGGCTCTCGCCTTCCTTGGCGAAGCAGACGTCCCCCCCCTTCTTCAGGCAATGGAATTCGCTATTGCGGAAGTACCAGCAGCGCGGCCGCTGGCAGAGATTCCCCCCCACGGTGGCCACGTTGCGAATCTGCGGGTTGGCCGCCGAGCCGGCGGCTTCGGCCAGCGCCGGGAACCGTTCCTTCACCAGCGGGTTCTTCGCCAGCTCGGCCAGCGTCGTCAGGGCCCCGATCCGGAGGGCGCCGCCGTCGGCCTTGATCCCGCGCAGCTCGGCCTCGGCCCCCCGGAGGCTCACCAGCCGATCCGGCTCCAGCATCCGCTCCTTCATCTGATCCAGCAAATCGATGCCGCCGGCCTTCAGCATCACCTCGCGGCGATACTTCTCCATCGAGGCGTCGGCCGGCAGGGCCCGGATCGCGGCGTCGACCGAACTGACTTCGACGTATTGAAACGGCTTCATCGCAGGCCTCCTTTAGACTTGCAGCGCGGCCAGAACCTTGGCCGGCGTGATCGGCAGGGAAGTCACCCGCGCCCCGATGGCGTTGGCCACGGCGTTGGCGATCGCCCCCGGCACGCCGATGATCGGCGGCTCCCCCAGCGACCGGACGCCCGTGTAGCCCTCCGGGTGGTGCAGGATCGGGATAATCTCCGGCATGTCGGCCGGGCCCGGCAGCTTGTACCACTCCATGTTCGGGTTGACGGAGGCCCCGTTGGCCTCATTTAGAATCTTCTCCTCCAAGAGCGCGAACCCGAGCCCCTGGATCGCCCCGCCGACAATCTGGCTCTCCGACGCCTTCCGGCTCACGGGCAGCCCGCAGGCCTGGATCACGACGAGCTTCTTCACCTTGACGACGCCCGTCTCCGTATCCACCTCCACCTCGGCGGCGCAGACCCCTTCGGAGTTCCCCTCCCCCCGGTACTTCTCCACGTCCGTGCCGGTGACGCTCAGGTGGTCCGATCCGATCAGCTTGCAGGCCTCCGCCCAGCCCATGACCTTGGCCCCGTCGGCCTTCTTGACGACGGCTCCGTCCCGAACGGCCAGGCTTTCGGCGCTTTGGCCGGTCTCTTTGGCCACGAGCGTCAGGATCCCCTCAGTCGCCAGGTCCGCCGCGTGCAGGGCCCGAGGGGCGACGGATCGAGCCACCACGGAGCCGCCCGAGGCCGGCCCGCCCGGATAGCTGGACGAGCCTAGCTTGGCCGTCACCAGCTCACGCGGAACCTTCATGTGGTTGGCCACCAGGTCCACGAACAGCGTTTTGGTGGCCGTTCCGATGTCTTGCGTGGCCGAGAAGACGTCCACTCGCCCGTCGGGGTAGACTCGAATCTCAACCGACGCGGGGGCGAATCCCTGGTTGTGCCACTCAGCCGCGCCGATCCCCAGTCCCCGTCGGATGACGCCGGTCTCGGCCCCGTCGGCCTTCCGGCGGTCCCATCCGATCTCGCGCGCGGCCAGCTCATATTGCTCCCGCCGGACCGGGTTCGGATCGTTGATCATCCGGAACTGGATCGGGTCGAGCCCGCAGGCCTTGGCCGCTTCGTCGAAGATGCTGTCCAGGGCGAACATTCCCTGCGGCCAACCCGGCGCCCGCTGCGGCCGGGGCGGGCACTGACTGGTCGAGACGTCGACGTGGCTCCGGATCAGGTCCCCCAGGTCATAGCCGACCACCCGGACGTTGCCGCCCCGGGGCCGAACCCCCACCTGACCCCAGACGTGATTGCGCCCGCCCAGAATTTTCCCCTTCTCGTCCATGGCCAGCAGGTAGTACTGCCGCGAGCCGGGCCGCATCCCGCTGTCGATCGATTCTTCCTTCCGATCCAGGAAGACCTTGCAGGGGCGGTTGAAACGCTTGGAAAGCGTGCAGGCGAGCTTCCCCTCGATCCCCGGCCCGAACTTGCTCCCGAAGCCGCCGCCGATGAATTCGCAACGCACCTCGACGGCGCTCTTGTCCAACCCCAGGTCGCCGGTGATCCCGTCCCGGAAGGAGGTCGTCCCTTGCGTCGAGGCATAGACGACCGCGTGATCGCCCTTGTAGTCGGCCACGCAGCCGTGGACTTCCAGGCTCACGTGGTGCTGGACCTGCGTTTCCAGGTACATCTCCGCCGTGTGCGCCGCCTTGGCGAGGGTGGCGTCCAGCTTGGCCTGCTCCTCCGCCTGTAGCTCCGGCAGGCGCCCGGCGGCTCGGCGGAAGTTCGTCGTGGGGGTCCCGTGCTCCCATTTCATCTGCAGGGCCGCGATCGCGTCCTGGATGAGCTGGGGGGTCTCGGCGCAGACGTAGCCCACGTCCTGCCCGGCGTATTCAGCCGTTTCGCCCGTGAATTCGACGGCGAGGACGCCGGGAATCCCCCGGGCGGCCTCCAGGTTCTTGCTCACGAGCTTGGCTTCGGCGAAGGGGCTGCGGATGAAGGTGCCGTAAACCATGTTCGGCAGGTTGACGTCATAGGAGTACTTGGCGGCCCCGGTCACCTTGGCCCGCGCGTCCACTCGATTGCCGTCGTTTTCGATCGCCACGCGATTGCGGGGGGTCGTCGTCGCCATGGTGCTTAAGCCTCCTTCTGAGAGGCCGCCAGGACGGCCGCGAAGATATGGGTATAGGTCCCACAGCGGCAGATGTTGCCCGACAGGCCCTGCTTGATCTCTTCCAGCGTCGGATGCGGGTTCTCGTTCAGAAACGCCCGGGAGCGCACGATCAGGCCCGGCGTGCAGAAACCGCACTGGAGCGCGTCGTGCTCCACGAAGGCCTCCTGGACCGCGTCGAGCGTTCCATCGGGCCGCGCCAACCCTTCAATGGTCCGGATTTCCCTGTCGCGCGCGTCTAAGGCCAGGAGCATGCAGGAGCAGACCGACTCGCCGTCCACCATCACCGTGCAGGCGCCGCAGGCCCCTCGGTCGCAGACGCGCTTGGTCCCGGTCATGTCCAACCGGTCCCGGAGCACGTCCAGGAGCGTCAGGCGGGGCTCGGCTTCGATGGCTTTGGTCGCGCCGTTGATCTTGAGCGAATACTTGAACGGTCCCGGCCCCACGCCGCCTTCGGTCCCGGTCGCCGCGCCGGCCGGCAGATGGATCGGCACGGCCGCTGCGCCGGCGGCCAGGCCGACGCCGCGCAGGAAACTGCGCCGGGAGACGCTGGTCGCCGGCCCGTCCTCCTGCGGCTCCCTTCGGCCGTGAGCTTTCGTTTCAGAGCCTTTGTCCATCAGAGCTTTCCTCCGCTTGATGGGGTTCGCCGGTCAGGGCGTCAAGTGAGCGATTCGGACGTCGTTTGCTGATTCTGAAGCGTCGCCGGCGGACCCGGGTCCGGGCCGCGCCCCCGTTTCGGGGCGGCCCTTGCTCGGCTGGACCGTCGACGTTGGCCCGGTTATAGCCGCCCCCTCGCTCTTGGTCAACAAGAAAACCGCCGCCCCAGCCGGCCCGGCCTCACGCGGGGACGTCGGTATTGGCCGCCGTGGGATTTTCCGCGTCGCCCTCCCGACTTGCCGCGGTCTGACCGTCGAGAAAGGCTCTCAATTCGGCGGCGAATCGGGGCTTCGTGATGCAATCCAGGTGTCCGGCGTCGGGAATGATCCGGACGGGCCACGCCCGCCGAATCCGCAGTAACGGCTCAACGTAGAGCCGTCGAACGGGGTCGCGATCGCCCACGAGGACGACGCTTGGGGTTTCGATCGCCCGCAAGGCCTCCTCCGTAATTGCCAGTTCGGCCAATCCCCGAAGGCAGGCCGTCGGCGTCAGGCCTCGATCCCGTTCCGGAACGTTCTCCCAGAATTGCTGTAGCCGGCTTCCCTCGCGGAACCAGCCCATCCCGCCGATGACCGCCGATCGAACGCGCTCCGGAGCGATCGTCAGCAGTTTCATCAGGATCATTCCCCCCATGGAATACCCTACCATGTGCGCGCGCTCGATCCCCAGGTGATCCATGAGGCCGAGGACGTCTCGCACCATTTTGAGGCCGTACTCGTCCTCGGCCTCGGGTTTGTCCGAGAGGCCATGACCCCGGTTGTCCAGGGCGATGACACGATATTTGTCGGCAAGGAGGTCGACGAGCCCCGGCAGCTCCCAGTTGATCCGGGCGCTTGAATAGAGGCCGTGGATCAGGATGACGGGTTCTCCCTGACCGCGGATCAGGTAATGGATGCGCACGCCATCCGAATCGAAGCTCTCGGCCCGGGCCGCCAAAGGCCATCCGGCCACGAGCGTCAAGCCCCACGAAAGCAGCCGGGGCCCGGACCTCAATCTTGCGTCTCCCCACGCCGTCCTTCTCGGCGGGCTTCGGTCTGCCGGCCCCTTTTGAATCGCGACGTCATGATCCGATCTCACGGCGGGGACTCCCCGGCGCGGGGCGCCCCGGAGCCGTGCGCCCGGACGCGTATGGTACGGATAAACCCGAGTACGCTCCGATATTCATAGTCGGCGTAGGCGAGTTCTTCGACGCCGGCGGCCTCCATCGCCTGCTTGAGACCGGCCTCGCCCACCGAAAAGTCCGCCGGCACGTAGGGGGCCGGGAGGCGGAAATAAACCCCACGGGCCCCTTGAGGCGGCAGGACGCTCCCGATCGCAGCTTGGCCCGGAAGCACCAACGGCGCGCGGAAGTGCGTGTAGAGGAATCCCGTGGGCGGGATGACCGGGGCCTCCAGCGGACGTCCGCACCCGATCGGCCCCGACAGCGCCGCGAGGAGAACCGGCAACGAGCAGCGCAGCCAGGGCGAGGGGAGACGCTCGGCGGGGGAGCCTCCGGCGCCACCCGACGAAGGGCTTGGCGCCCTCCCGGCTCGCTTTACTCCCCTCGGACCACGGTCGTGAATTCGGTCACGAGGCCCCATAAGAGGCTCCTGTAGCGGTAATCCACGTGATTGATCCGGGAGATTCCGCCGTTGCGAGCGGCGGCCTCGACGCTGGCGTCGCCGGTGGACCAAAGCCCCATCACGGCGTGCACGCTGGCCTCCCCGTAGCGGGGGCCGACGCCCTTGCCTCCCTGACTGTTCAAATCCAGGGGGGCCTCCACCCGTGTGTAAAGTCCGCCGAGGGGGGGCACGACCGGGGCCTGAATCCGCCCGCAGCCCGTCAGGAGGATGCAGAAGGAGGCGGTCATCAGTCCGCGGAGCGGAACGCTGGAGCGAGGGGAGCGGTTGTTCATGGGGTTCACGCTGTCTTCTGAGCGGCCTCAGCCGCGCTATTGAAGAGCTTCATTGAAGGTTTCGCAAGTGGAGCGAACGGGCTTGACCGTCGGAACCGATCCTGCCGAAGGAACGGACATCCACGAGGGGGGGAGAAAAAGCCGATTCCGTTCACTCGTTCGAAACCTGCGGTCCGGATTTTTTCTTCCAAACTGAATCTCGTCGGCCCTATAGTCGCCGACCGTCGCCATGGAACGGACGCGGACGGGTTTATCGGCTGTGTCGGCTCGCCGGTTCCATATCCTGCTCGTCGGCTTGATCGTCCTCATCGACGCCGAGCTCCACGCCGCCGGCGAGCCGATCACGCTGCGATCTTCTAACGAGACCAACGGCGGGTATTTCGGGGCCGCCGTGGCCCGCGTCCCTGACCTGGACGGCGATGGAGTCGACGACATTGTCGTCGGGGCGCCCGGCGAGGCGCCGGGGGGCGTTTTGGCCGCCGGCCGCGCCTATCTCTTCAGCGGCGCTACGGCCGCTCCCATCCGGGCGCTCGTTTCGCCCAACCCGCCTGCCACCCCCGGCGTCTTGGGCTCCTTCGGCCGGGCGGTCGCCGGCGTTCCCGATGTAAACGGCGACGGCAGGGGGGACGTGCTGATCGGCGCCCCGGGGGAGAGTCCGGGGCCGGGACCGCTCGGGTCGGGGCGGGCCTACCTTTTTGACGGCTCGACGGGCGCCTTGTTGAGAGAATTCCGCTCGCCGCAGGAAACTTCCGAGGTCCTGACGGCCATCAACTTCGGCGCGAGCGTGGCCGGCGTCCCGGACGTTGACGGCGACGGCAGCGGCGATCTCCTGATCGGCGCCCCGGGCGATCTGGCGACCTTCAAGGAGCAGACGCTCCCCTTTGGTCGCGCCTACGTGTTTTCAGGGGCGACCGGCGTTCTGTTGCTGGCGTTGGATTCGCCGGAGACGCCGCGGGGGCAGGGCGGTTTCGGCTGGGAGGTTGCGGGGATCGACGACTTGAACGGCGATCAGCGCGGCGATCTTATCGCGGCCTACCCTTTCAATTTCGTCGATTTAATCACGGGCAAAGCCGGGCGCGTCCACGTCTTTTCGGGCGTCGGCGGCGCCTTGATTGCTTCCCTCGTCAGCCCCAACGATTTTCTCGAATCGCACTTCGGCGCGGCCGTGGCCGCCGTCCCCGACGTCAACGGCGATGGCCGTCCGGAGTTCATCGTGGGCGAAGACGCTCTCGCGATCTCTTCCGATAAAGTTCCCCGGCGCGTTTACATGTTCAACGGTCCCTCCGGTTCCCTTCGGCTTCAGCTTGGCTCGCCTCATGAGGCGCTCAACGGTTTCTTTGGTTTCTCCGTCGGCGGCGTTCCCGACATGAACGGCGACGCCGCCGGCGATGTCGTCGTCGGAGCCTTTGGGGAGCAGCCCGACGGGCAACCCCGCCTGACCGGCCGCGCTTACGCCTTCGACGGCCGGACGGGCGCGCTTCTGTGCGAATACGTTTCTCCCAATCCCTTCGAAGGGGGGCTCTTCGGCGTCTCGGTCGAAGGTCTGGGTGACTTGAACGACGACGATCTGGGCGACGTGGTGATCGGCGCTTCGGGCGAACATCCCGACGGGAGCCCTGTGCTCGCGGGGCGGGCCTATATCTTCCTGAGCCGCGGCGTTCCGACGCCGACGCCGACGCCGGAGCCCACGCCGACGCCGGTCGGAGGATTCTTCCTCGTGATCAACGAGATCCACGCCGACCCGCATCCGACGCTCGGCGACGCCAACGGGGACGGCGTCGTCCATCCGGCCAACGATGAATTCGTGGAGATCGTCAATCCCGGCTCCGCCCCCATCGACTTGACGGGCTTTACCCTCTCCGACAATGGCGGCCTCCGTCACGTCTTCCCTCCGGGCTCCTTCCTGACCGGGCGCTGCGCCGTCGTCGTCTTTGGCGGCGCGGCCCCGACGGGCGGGTTCGGCGGCGGTCTCGTGCAGATCGCTTCGACCGGTTCGTTGGGCCTCGACGACGCCGCCGACGTCGTGGTCATCAAGGATGCGGCCGGCAATATCGCCGCCGCCTACGCCTATGGCGTCGAAGCTGAGCAGGATCAGTCCATCACCCGCGACCCCGACGTGACCGGCCCCGTGCCGCTCATCCCCCATACGACGGCCGAGGCGGCCGCCGGACGGCGCTTCTCCCCCGGCACGCGGATCGACGGCTCTCCCTTCCCCGGATGCCTGGTACAGCCGATCCTTCTTGGTCTGCTGGGAGTGGCGGCGGCGCCCCCCGAGGCCGATCTGAACGGCGACGGCGTCGTTGACATCGCCGATCTCACCCTGGGATTAAGTCAACGTTAAACCCCGGCCCGTGTCCTCTCGCTCAATCCGAAAACGCGACCGCATCGAAGCCTAGCTCGCCGCCAAAGTGTTCGACCAGCTTCTCGGCCAGAAGCCGCTCCTGCTCCTCGTCGCTCAGGAGCCGATAGGCCCCTTCGCGGTTGTTGATCCGGAGAATTTCGACCTGCGGAGGATAACTGGCGGGAATTCTTTCCGGCGCGCCCGGCAGCCGATGGTTCAGGCCGATGCCCAACGCATAGGGGTACCCCTGCTCCTGGAGCTTGGCCTCCGGCAGATTGGCGAAGGCTTCGAGCATAAAGCCGAAGCAGGAACGCTTGCCGTCGAGGTTGACGATCCGATTAAGGGACGCCCCCAAGCCCGTGTTCTTCCAATTCGGCTGGACTCTCCCGTCGGGCAGGCGGACGCCTCGCGCCCATCGGCTGCGTTGGATCCTGAGCGTTGGCCGTTTGTCTTCGGGCATTTCGCCGCCTCGACCGCCGTTGTCTTCGGCGGGTCAACCCTTAGATTGCACCGTCCGGACCAAACCGGCAAGAGGTCGCCCGGCGTTGATGGAGGTTCAACCGTCGGCTATATTGGCCCACCGAAGGCGTCGTTGAGCCTCACGGGCCGCCGCGGCCCTTCGGGCGAGCGCCGACCGCCATGAGTTTATCGTCCCCGACACCCTCCCCGATGGAACTCTCCAGCCTGAACCTGCCGTTCATCGAGGAGTTGTACGCCCGGTTCCTGCGCGACCCGGACTCCATTGATCCGGCCTGGCGGGCCTGGTTTGAAAGCTTCGCGGCCGCCGAGGGGGCGCCCCCCCGCGCTCATCGTGGCCCTTCTTTTCAACCCCCCCGCTTGTTTCAGGCCCGGCCGGAGCCCAATGGGCATCGCTACGGCCCGACCGAGCTGATCGAGGAAGCTCACTTCCAGCACCGGGTGGAGAAGCTCGTCCGCTCCTATCGGATGCGGGGCCACGAAATGGCCCGGCTGGACCCGTTGGAGCGTCCCCGCCCGGTCGTCCCGGAGCTTGACCCGGCTTACTGCGGTCTGACTGATGCCGATCTGGCCCGGCGCGTCTCCAAGCGGACGATCTTCGGCCCGGAGGAGCTGACCTTCGGCGATCTGCTCGAACGCCTCCGGAACACTTACTGCCGCTTCATCGGCGTTCAGTTCATGCACATCGACGAGCTGAACGTCAAAAAGTGGCTCATGGAGCGGATGGAAAAGAGCGAGAACCGAATCGCGCTCGCCCCGGCCGATCAGCTCCGCATTCTCACCAAACTGACCGACGCCGTCATCTTCGAGGAGTTTATCCAGAAGAAATACGTCGGGGCCAAGAGCTTCTCCCTCGAAGGGGCTGAGAGCCTCATCCCCTTGCTCGATCTCGCCATCGAAAAGGCCGGCCAGGACGGTATCGCCGAAATCGTCCTCGCCATGCCTCACCGCGGCCGCCTGAACGTCCTCGCCAACGTCATGGGCAAGCATCCCCGCCAGATCTTCCGCGAATTCGAGGATCAGGGCCTCCCGGCTCAGCCCGGCCGCGGCGACGTTAAATACCACCTCGGCTATAGCTGCGACTGGGTCGTCGGCTTCGGGCGGACGATCCACCTCTCGCTCTGCTTCAACCCGAGTCACCTCGAATTCGTCAACCCCGTCGCTCTGGGCCGCACCCGCGCCAAGCAGGACCGTCACGACCTCTACGACCCGGATCAGTGCATGGCGCTTCTCATCCACGGCGACGCCGCTTTTGCCGGCGAGGGGATCGTGCAAGAAACGCTCAACCTGAGCCAATTGCCCGCCTATACCGTCGGCGGAACCCTCCACGTCATCGTCAACAATCAGATCGGCTTCACGACCCCCCCGGAGCAGGCGCGCTCCAGCCCCTATGCCACCGCCGTGGCCAAGATGCTTCAGATTCCCATTTTCCACGTCAACGGAGAGGACCCCGAGGCCGTCGCCCAGGTCGTCCATCTGGCCCTGGACTTCCGTCGCACGTTTCGTCGGGACGTGGTCATCGACATGTACAGCTACCGGCGGCGGGGACACAACGAGGGGGACGAGCCGACCTTCACCCAACCGGTGCTCTATCGCGCGCTTCGGCATCGCCCGTCGGTCCGCCAAAGCTATCGGGATCACCTGCTCAAGCTGGGGGGGCTCACGCTTGAGCAGGCCGAAACCCTCGCCGAGGAGCGCCGCGCCCGGCTGGAATCGGAGCTCAAGGCCGCCCGCGAGGAGCCGCTCTATGAGTTCTGCGAAGTCCCGCGAGGACGATGGTCGGGTTATCGGGGGGGCGATGATCGACATCTTCAGGCGGTTCGGACCGGCCCCGAGCGGCGCCAGCTTTCTCATTTGTTGCGTCGCCTGGCGGCGGTCCCGGACGGCTTCCACCTTCACCCCAAGCTCCGCCGCTTCCTCGATCAACGGCTTGAAATGGCCGAAGGGAGCCGTCCCCTGGACTGGGCGGCCGCCGAGGCCCTCGCGTTCGCCACCCTGGCCGTTCAGGGCTTCCGCGTCCGCCTGACCGGCCAGGACAGCGAACGCGGCACCTTCAGTCAGCGCCACGCCGTCTTCCATGATTACGACGATGGCGCCCTCTACCGGCCCTTCCAGCATCTGGCCGAAACGCAGGGCCCCGTCGAGATCCACAACAGCCCTCTTTCGGAGGCCGGCGTCCTCGGCTTCGAATACGGCTACAGCCTGGATTGTCCGGACGGGCTGGTCGCCTGGGAAGCGCAATTCGGCGATTTCTGGAACGTCGCCCAGGTGATCGTCGATCAGTTCATCGCCAGCGCCGAGGACAAATGGCGTCGCCTCTCCGGCCTCGTCCTGCTGCTCCCTCACGGGTTCGAGGGGATGGGGCCGGAGCACTCCAGCGCGCGGCTGGAGCGGTTTCTTCTTCTGGCCGCCGACATGAATCTCCAGGTGGCCCAGCCCACGACGCCGGCCCAGTATTTCCATCTTCTGCGGCGTCAGGTCCTTCGCAAGTGGCGCAAGCCGCTTATCGTCATGACGCCCAAAAGCCTCCTCCGTCACCCTGACTGCGTCTCCTCGCTGCAAGATCTGGCCGAGGGCGCCTTCCGGAATCTCCTCCCGGACCCCGAGCCCCCGGCGCGTCCCGTCGGCCGCGTGATCCTCAGCTCGGGCAAGATTTACTACGAGCTGCGAGCCCAGCGGCGGGAGCGGGCGAGCCCCCCCGTCGCCCTCGTCCGCCTGGAGCAGCTTTATCCGCTCAGCGAGGCCGAACTCGCCGAGGCTCTCAAGCCCTATGGCCGCGGCACGCCCGTCCTCTGGGTTCAGGAAGAGCCCGAGAACATGGGGGCTTGGCGTTACCTTCGCTCCCGATTCGGCGAGCGCCTGCCGGGCGATCATCCCTTGTCGGGGATGTTTCGGCCGGCGGCGGCTAGTCCCGCCACAGGCTCGCTGGCCATCCACAAGCTTGAGCAGGAAGCGATCCTGGCCGCGGCCTTCGATCTGGGAACGGGGTCTCAAGGGGAACCCAACGTCCGCCGCGTGAAGGGGTCGACGGGCCGTCAGTCGGGCCGACGCCGCCGGAGCCCCCTGCCCTCATGACCGTGGAGATCAAGATCCCTGATCTAGGCGAATCGATCGCCGAGGTCCTGATCGTCGAATGGCTCAAGGCCGAGGGGGACCTCGTCGAGCCGGACGAACCGCTGGCGCTGATCGAGACCGACAAGGCCAACGTGGAGCTGCCGGCTCCGGCCCGGGGGCGCCTCACCCGCCGGCTCAAGCCCGCCAACGAATGGGCCGCCGTCGGCGAGGTCGTCGCCCATCTGGAGCCGGTGGCCGACGGGGCCGAGGCGCCTCGGTCGGCGGCCGCCCCGACGGCGAAGGTGTCGGAGGAACGGGCTGAGGCGGCCTCGTCGAAGCCCGGGGTCGTCGAGCCGGCCGTCATGCCCGCGGCCCGGCGGCTCATGGCCGAGCGGGGCCTCACGCCGCGGGAAGTTCAGGGCTCCGGCCGGGGCGGACGCATCCTGAAAGAGGACGTCCTCCGGCATCTGGAGCGCCGGCCGGGGGCGGGGCTTCCGGCCGCCGCCGAGCCTGCGCCACCGGCCGCGGCCGCCGCGCGGCAGGAGGATGTCGTCCCGATGAGCCCGCTGCGGCGGGCCGTGGCGCGCCGGCTGGTCGAGGCTCAGCAGACGGCGGCGCTCCTGACGACGTTCAACGAGATCGATATGACGGTCGTGCGCGAGCTGCGGCGGGATTACGGCCCCGCCTTCCGCGAGAAGTACGGCCTCAAACTTGGGTTGATGTCGTTCTTCGTCAAGGCCGTGGTCGAGGCCCTCAAGCAATTCCCGGAGGTCAACGCGTCGCTCCGCGAGAACGACATCGTCTACCACAATTACTACGACATCGGGATCGCCGTCGGCGGCGGCAA
The DNA here is from genome assembly GCA_964463045.1 of uncultured Candidatus Sumerlaeota bacterium. GTDB lineage: Bacteria > Sumerlaeota > Sumerlaeia > MVZB01 > JAJFLK01 > CAYXAU01. The sequence goes on from CAYXAU010000025.1 coordinate 12,817, forward strand.
GGGGCTCGTCGTCCCCGTCCTGCGCCAGGCCGAGACGCTGGGTTTCGCCGAAATTGAACGGACGATCGCCGATTTCGCCGAGCGCGCCGAGAAGGGGGCCCTCAAGCTGGAGGAACTTCAGGGAGGCACCTTCACGATCAGCAACGGCGGCGTCTACGGGTCGCTTCTGTCCACGCCGATCGTCAATCCGCCGCAGAGCGCCCTCCTGGGGCTACACGCCATTCAGGACCGTCCGGTCGCCCGCGCCGGGCAGCTCGAGATCCGGCCGATGATGTACGTCGCTCTGACCTATGACCACCGGCTGATCGATGGGCGCGAGGCCGTTGGCTTTCTTCGCCGCGTGAAGGAGATTGTCGAACAGCCGGGTCGGATGCTGCTCGAAGTCTGAAACCCGGGGTGTTCGTGAAGCCGGGTTTAAGCCTGCAACGCGGCGCGTAGGCAGAATCTACTCGGTCCCCGGTAAATTTTTCATCCTGTCGAGCAGGCTCGCTGGTCCAGTTATGCGGCTCACATGGAGCTAAAGAATTGGAATTCAACGCTCTTAAGCATTCTCACGAGATCGCGGCGCGCGGGCATCAACGTTGCTCAGGCCCGAGACGATGCTGGCGACCCAAGCCGGCCAAATGCAGGGTTGGCCTTGTGCAAACGGCGACTTACGCGCCGCGACGGCGCTCATCCCGCCCTCGACGCGGGTCGGGATTCATCCCGGAGCCGGGTTCGAACCCTCCGCCCTCGGTGGAACCTTCTTTCAACGGGGCGCGCTCCGTTCCGCACCCCACTCATGGCGCCCGGGGGGCCGAGCTCGATCAGGCCCGCCTCTCTCAGCGCGACCTCAGGATTCATTGGGCCCTGCCGCTGGTCCGCAAGATTGCTCGGCAATTCCATGAGCGTCTGCCCCCCGCGATCGAGTTCGGCGACCTCGTCGGATGGGGGACCTTCGGCCTGATCGAGGCCGCCGACCGGTTTGATCCCCGCCGGCGGGTCAAGTTCAAGACCTACGCTGAGATTCGCGTCCGGGGGGCCATTCTGGACGGCTTGCGCGCCCAGCTTGACGGCCTTCGCTCCTCGCGTCGCAGTCAGGCCGTCCTGGATCACGCCGTTGATGCTCTCCTGGCCGACTTGGGAAGGCCCCCCACCACGTCCGAACTCCTGGCTCGCCTCCATCTCGATCTGCGCGCCTATCTTCGCCTGACGGGGAAGGCCCGCCCCGGTCGGCTCCTCAGCCTCGAAGCTCTCCTGTCGTCCGCCGACGAAGACGAGGACGCCGAAGGCGCCTGGATCGCTCCCTGGGCGGAGGCCCCGCCCCTGGCTCTTGAGCGTCTGGTTCAGCGAGAGGCTCTCGAACGCCTCGACCAGGCGCGTCTTCGCCTTCCGCCTCGGGCCCGATTGCTGCTTCGCCTTCACTACGACCGAGGTCTGAGACTTCGGCAGGTGGCCGACCGTCTCGGCGTGAGCCCGGGGCGCGCCTCTCAGATTCATCAATGGGCCCTGGCTCGACTCCGGCGATTCCTCGCCGACGCCGAGGAAAGTCATCGCCCTGGAGCCGCGGCCTCCCCCTTGCGGCCAACGGGTCTCAGTTCCCCTCAGAGGGATCATCGGCCGGAGGCGGGGCGAGCGACCCGCCCCCGGCGGCGACCCACCGGATCGCCAGGTGAACCAGCTCCGTCCCGCGTTTCAGGGCCAGCTTCCGCCGGATGTTCGAACGGTGCGCTTCGACGGTCTTGAGGCTCAGGCCCAGCCGCCGCGCGATCTCCCGCGTCGCCATCCCCTGGCCGAAGAGGCCGAAGATTTCGAGCTCGCGGTCCGAGAGGGTCCTGAGGGCGGTCGGAAGATCGAGCGCCGGCCGTTGCCCGGACGCCCGCTTGCCCGTGCTCACGTAAAGCTCCCCCTGAAGGACCGACCGGAGGGCCTCGCGGAGCCGATCGGTCGCCTCCGCTTTCATGATATAGCCGTTGGCGCCGGCGGCGATCGCCCGCTCGGCGTAGAGCCGCTCATCATGGACCGACAGTACGAGCACCCGCGCCGCGTTGCCGGACGCGCGCAAGCGCCGGATCAGTTCAAGCCCGTCTCCCCCCTTGAGCGAGATGTCCACCAGAACGATCTGAGGCACCGTTCTGGCCACGAGCGCCAGCCCCCCCTCGACGTCCTCAGCTTCCCCGCAAACTTCCAGGTCCGGTTCGCCCTCAATCAGCGCGACGAGCCCTTGGCGGACTACCGGGTGGTCGTCCACGATTGCCACCCGGCTCCTGAGTCGAGGCGTTGACTTCCCTGGGCGTGTCACGCCGGACCGGCTCTCCCCCGCCGTTGGTTGACGCTTGCCCTTGCGCGGCGGGGCGCGCTCGAACTGTTTCGCCTTGGGGCCGACGGCCGGGGGGACGATCCGCGTCGGGGGATCGCTCCCTTCTGGGGCTTTCGGATCCCCGCCTCGCGGCCGCTCCAAGGTTTGGTATTCTAAAAGCCGTCGTCGAGGACCGCAACCCTACCTTGCGGCCCGGGCGAGGCTACGGCCCAACGTCCGACCGGAGGCGTCTTGCGCCGGTAGCCTCCGAAGGCTAGCATCTGAAGATTGGGCGTCGCCCGACGGAGAACGAGGGGCCGGGCGAACGTCCCTGAAGGCCGGAGACGACGATGAGCCAGCCGGCGGGCGACGGTTCCTGGGCGGACCTTTTGCGGCGATTTGAGCCGCGCCGCCGTCGCCCTGTCCCCTCGCCGATCGATCCCTCCAGCCTGGACGCCGACCCGCTGCGGCAATTCATGAGCTGGCTGGAAGAGGCGGTGAGGTCTCCCGATGTCGTTCAACCGCTGGGGATGACGCTGGCCACGGTCGACGCCGAAGGCCGCCCCTCGGCCCGGATCGTTCTCCTTCGCGGGATTGAAGAGGGGACGCTCGTTTTCTACACGAATTATGAAAGCCGGAAGGGGAGGGACCTGGAGATTCATCCTCGGGCGGCTCTCGTGTTCTGGTGGCCGGAGTTGGATCGCCAGGTTCGGCTGGAAGGCAACGTGCGGCGCATGCCGGAGGCCGCCTCGGACGCCTATTTCCGTCAACGACCCAGCGCCAGCCGCTTCAGCGCCGCCGCCTCCCCCCAGAGCGAAGCGATCGGCTCCCGCGAGGAGCTGGAGCTGCGGGTCAGGGAATTGACGCGCCGGCATCCCGACGGCGACCTCCCCCGTCCGGCGTTCTGGGGCGGATACCGCCTTGAGCCCGATCTGATTGAGTTCTGGCAGGAAGGCCTGTCGCGTCTGCACGATCGGTTCGTTTACCGTCGAGAGCCGAAAGGATCATGGAGGATCGAGCGCCTGGCCCCTTGAGGTCCGCGTTCGCTCCCACCCCTCCTTTCGCCTCTCTGGCCTCGCCTCAAGCCGGCTCCGCCCGGCGGAGGCTGATTTCAAGGCGCTTGGGGGCTCGATCCGGCTTTTCCGAAACATCACCTCCTCCCGCCACAGGCGGCTTTCGCGCCTTGACACCTCCCCAGGGGGGCCTAAAATGCGGCCGGGATGGGTCCGGCCTCCGTGGCGACGAGGGCCGCGGCCTCGTGAGGCTTCATGCTGTTTCACTTCTCCGCCGTTCTCGTCTTTCTGTTGATGAGCGTGGCCTTCATTTTCGGCAATCTCCTGCTCGGTTCCCTGGCCCGTCCGAAGCACCCGACGCAGGAAAAGCTCCGCATCTACGAGTGCGGGGAACCGGCCATCGGCTCAACCTGGATCCGATACAACATCCGCTTCTACACGATCGCCCTCGTTTATCTGATCTTCGACGTGGAGGTCGTTTTTCTGTTCCCCGCGCTCCTGGTCCTCAAGGAGATCCGCGCCTTGGCCCTGCTGGAGGTCCTCACGTTCGTTCTTATCCTGGCCCTCGGGCTGGTCTACGCCTGGCGCTACGGCAATCTGGAATGGATTCGGACGTCCACGGGCGTCCCTGGAGAAGAAGGGGCCACGGAGGTTCGGGAAATCAGCCTCGGGGTATGACGGGGCCAGTCGGGTCGAAACTCGGGCGGGCGCCGATCCTATCCTGACACGATCGCGCCGATGGGGCCGCCGAGCAGGCGGCGGGCCTTCGTCGACGAGCCAACGGGTCGAAGCCGACCCGATTTTTTGAGCCGATGCTTGTGAAATTTCCCACAAAGTCCCCAGCCTTGAATGCCTTGGCCGCGGCGTCTAAAATGACCTTTCAGCGCGTCCTCCAGGAGCGTCGCGGCCTGACCTTCAAGGGGTAACCCGCCATGGCCCAAACGACCGACCTGCCCGTCACCCCCCAGCAGATGATCATTGACGCGGTCAAGGACCCCAAAGAACGCCGTCGCTATCTGCACTTCCTGGATCAGATCAAATCCGAGGGCCTGTCGAGTTCCGTGGCCGTCGTCCCGCTGGACGCGGCCATCAACTGGGCCCGCGAATCCTCCATCTGGCCGATGACGTTCGGGCTGGCCTGCTGCGCCATCGAGATGATGGCCGTCGGGGCCTGCAAGTTCGACATCGACCGGTTCGGAGCGGGGGCCTTTCGCGCGACCCCGCGCCAGGCCGATCTCATGATCGTCGCCGGGACGGTCGTCTATAAGATGGCCCCGCGCGTCAAGCGCCTCTACGAGCAGATGTCCGAGCCGCGGTTCGTCATGGCCATGGGCGCCTGCACGGTGGGGGGCGGGCCCTACTACAAGTTCGGCTACCACGTCGTCAAAGGCGTGGACAAGATCATCCCCGTCGACATTTACGTCCCCGGCTGCCCGCCGCGCCCGGAAGCCCTCCTGGACGCGCTCTTCCGCCTCCAGGAGAAGATCGACGTCCAGCGCAACCTCAAAATCCGTTACTTCACGGATTGATGCCGCCCCAGGATCGCCCCTTGGAGCTCAAGGCCATCCACGCCCGGTTGAAGGAACGGTTCGCCGAGGCCGTCGGGGAATGGCCGGAGCCGGAGGCCGGCGACGGCTGGATCGAGGTCCAGCCCGATAGCCTGCGCCCCGTGGCCGAATTCCTCCGGCAGGACCCGGCCCTGGCCTTCGATTATCTGCGGCTCGTGACCGGCGTCGACCGCGTGGATTGGATGGAAGCCGTTTACCATCTGCATTCCTACGCCCACGATCATCAGGCCATCCTCAAGGTCAAGCTTGACCGCGCCGATCCGGCCGTGGCCTCCCTGGCCGATCTCTGGCCCGCCGCCGATTGGCACGAGCGCGAAACCTTCGATCTGCTGGGCATCCGCTTCGACGGCCACCCCAACCTCCGGCGCATTCTCTTGCCCGAGGACTGGCAGGGCCATCCCCTGCGCAAGGACTACAAGCAGCCCGACGAATACCACGGCATCAGCAACTGGTGAGCCCCGATGAGCCCGGCGACCACCCCCACGCTCCGGCAGGACAGCCTCAAAACCGACGAGTTGCTGGTCAACATGGGGCCGCAGCACCCCTCGACGCATGGGGTGCTCCGCCTCGTCGTCCGCACCGACGGGGAGATCGTGCGGGAGACCTGGCCTCACATCGGCTACCTCCATCGCTGTTTCGAGAAGATCGCCGAGTCCGTGACGTACGCCCAATCCGTCCCCTATACCGACCGGATGGATTATCTGGCCTCGATGAACGACGGCGTGGCGCTTTGCCTGGCCTACGAGCATCTGGGCAAGATCGAGGTCCCCCCCCGCGCCCAGTGGCTGCGCGTGATCGCCTGCGAACTCAACCGGATCGCCTCGCACCTGATGGCCTTCGGCACCTACGGCTTGGACATCGGGGCGATGACGCCGTTCTTTTACGGTTTCCGGGAGCGCGAGGCCCTCCTGTCGATCTTCGAGAAAATGAGTGGCGGACGGCTGCTCTACCACTACGCCCGGATCGGCGGCGTCTGCCGGGATATGGACTCCGACATCGAACACGACATCCGGAAGTTCATCGTTCAATTCAAGACGGCCTTTGAGGAATACAACGAGCTCCTGAGCTGGAACGCCATCTTCATCAACCGGACGGCCAACGTCGGCGTCATCCCGCCCGACAAGGCCATCGCCTGGGGGTTGACCGGCCCCTGCTTGCGCGCCAGCGGCGTGAACTACGACCTGCGGAAGCGCCGGCCCTACAGCGCGTACGAGGATTTCGAGTTCAACGTCATTCTGGGCGAGGGTTTCCGCGGGACCCTAGGGGATTGCTACGATCGGTACTACGTCCGGATGCTGGAAATGATGGAAAGCCTCAGGATCGTCGAGCAGGCGCTCGACGGGCTGCCCGAGGGAGATTTCCAGGCCAAGCTGCCTAAGATTTTGCGGCTGCCGAAGGGGGAGGCCTATTTCGCCGCGGAGAATCCGCGCGGGGAGCTTGGTTTCTACGTCGTCTCCGACGGCAAGCCCAACGCCTACCGGGTTCGCGCGCGCGGGCCCTCGTTCTGCAATCTCAGCATCACGCACGAGGTCGCGCGCGATTGCCTGGTGGCCGACGTGATCGCCATCATCGGCTCGATCGATATCGTGCTCGGCGAGGTGGACCGCTGACGGCCCCGACCTCGCTTCGATGGGCTCGCCTCCGCGCCCCCTTAAGCGGTCCTCGCCCGAGGTTCTGAGTTCCGATGAAGGACCTGCTGGATCATCTTCACAACGATATCGTGCTCAAGGTGCTGCCGATCGCCGCCAACGTGCCGGTCCACCTGGTTTACATCGGCGGTCTGCTGCTGGCCTCGGTGCTTGTCATTCTATGGATGACGCTCGTGGCCATGGGATGGATCTGGGCCGAGCGGCGCGTGGCCGGCTTTATCCAGGCGCGCGTCGGGCCGAACCGGGTGGGGCCCTATGGCCTGCTCCAGTCCCTGGCCGACGGCATCAAGCTGCTGGTCAAGGAAGATATCATCCCGACGGCGGCCAATCGGTTTCTCTACGAGCTGGCGCCGTTGCTCGTCTTCGCCGGGGCTTTCATCCCCTTCGTGGTCCTGCCTTTCAGTCAGCATCTCCTCATCGCCGACATGGACCTGGGGGTCTTTTACGTGCTCGCCTTCGGCGCTTTGGAAGTCGTCGGCATCTTGATGGCCGGCTGGGCGCCGAACTCCAAATGGTCGCTCTACGGCGGCATGCGGCTGGCGGCGCAGATGCTCTCCTACGAGATTCCGCTGGGTCTTTCCGTCCTCACGGTCGTCATTCTGGCCGGCTCGCTGAATTTCAACGAGATCATCGCCTGGCAGACGCGCGGCGTGCTCTTCAACGAAAGTTGGGACACGCCCTGGATTCTGGACTGGCTCAATTGGGCGGTTTTTCGCAGCCCGGCGGCCTTCGTCGCCTTCTTCATTTTCTATATCGCCGCGCTCGCCGAGACCAAACGGGCCCCCTTCGATCTGCCCGAAGCCGAATCCGAACTCGTCGCCGGTTTTCACACCGAATACACGGGCATCCGATTTTCCTACTTCTTCCTCTCCGAATACTGCGCCATGTATGTGGTCGCGGCCATGGGGGCGATCCTTTTTCTCGGCGGCTGGCATTGGCCGCTGCCGACTTGGGACGTTCCGAAGCCGGGTTTCATCGCCGCCGTCGCCGCCGGTCTAGGCGAGATCGATTACTCCGAACTCGGCTTGTTCGCCCGGCTCAAGCTCTTCCTGGCTAACGCCCTCTGGCATGGCCCGCGCGAGACCGTTGAGGCTTTCTTCCAGCCGGCCACGCTCAAATTCGTGCTCGTTGAGACCTTCGGCTTCGCCAATCTGGTGGGGAAGGCTTTTGTGCTCCTCTTCGTGATGCTCTGGATCCGCTGGACGTTGCCTCGCGTCAGGATCGATCAGGTCATGCATTTGTGCCTCAAGGTGCTTCTGCCGATCGGGCTGGCCTGCGTGCTCCTGGCCGGCGTCCAGGCCGCCCTCTTGAGCCCCCGGCCGGCCGAACCGGCCGCGGCCGTCGTTCCGGCGGCGCCCGTCGAGCCGGAGCCGATGCCGGCCGTCCCCCCCCAGGCGGAGCCGGACGCCGATATGTCTCCCGCCCGCGCCGACGAGGCGACCTGATGCCGCTCCCCTCCATCCCCGCCACGAGGGAGTTGAACCCCATGCCGCCGACGAAGAGCGAAGCCTTCCGGCGTTATTGGCGCGACATCGTGTTGGGCGTCCGGACGACTTACGCCGGGATGCGCGTGACGATCCGGAATTATTTTCGCCGTCCGGTCACACTCATGTATCCCGAGGAACGGCCCGTCATCCCGAAGTATCACCGCGGCATCCACGGCTACGACGAGGCGAAGTGCATCTCCTGCGACATGTGCGCCAACGCCTGCCCCGTCAGTTGCATCTACATTCAGTCCGTGGGGCGCGGTAAAGACGCCCTCATGACCCAGTTTGACATCGACTATACGAAGTGTCTGTTTTGCGACCTGTGCACCCCCCCCTGTCCCACGGAATGCATCTGGATGACCGAGGAATACGATCTGGCCTCCTACGCCAAGGCCGATTGCATCATCCACTTCGCGCGGCTCAAGACCGACGAGGAGATCAAGGCCCATCAGGAAACCCTCGCCCGTAAGGAGGCCGAGAAGAAGGCCAAGGCGGCGGCCAGGAAGGAAACGCCGGCGACCGGCGCGTCGACTCCGGCCGAAGGGGCCGGTGAGGCCGAGGGGGCCGCCGAGGGTTGAGCGGCCGCCGGAAGGGGAGACGCCCGCGGCGCGAAAAGGATTGCTTTTGATCCGTGACGTGGCAAAATCCGCCGTTTCGGGTGGCGCCGGCGATTGCGCGCTTGAGGATTCGGCGGGTCGGTGGATTCGCGGTCCAGAGCCCTCGACGACGCCTCCGCGAGCGAGAGGGCCGCGAGGATTAACGATGAACGGATTGCGGGATTGAGGCGCGCGCATGGAGCCTGATCCCCAGGGTCTGAGCGGCTATTTCGGTCCGTGGTTCAACGCCACGGTCAGTTTCTGGTGCGTGACGCTCCTCGTAGTGGCCTCGGCCGCGGTGGCCGCTTTCGCCCGCAGCATTATCCATGCCGCTTACTCGCTCTTCTTCACGCTCCTCGGCATGGCCGGCTACTATGTGCTGCTCGGCTCGGATTTTCTGGCGGTTACCCAGGTCGTCGTCTACATCGGCGGCATTCTGGTCCTTCTGATGTTCGGCGTCCTGCTGACCAACCGTTCCTTGGAGGACCTGCATCGAGAGAAACGCGCCGGATTCCTCCTCGGGGGGGCGGTCGCCGCCCTTTTGTTCTTCCTTGTTCTCGTTCAGATCATCTTCGCCGCCTCCTGGGGACCCCGCGAGATGGGGGCGATCGCCCCCAACACGCGCGGCATCGGGCGCGGCCTGCTCCAGGGCTACGTCCTTCCCTTTGAGTTCAGTTCCATTACGCTGCTCGTGTGCCTCATCGGCGCGGCCTATATGGCCCGGAGGCGCGAGCAGTGAGGCCGCAGTCGTTCCTCGTCGTCGGCGAAGCCCCCCTGGGGCTGGAGGCTTACCTGCTCGTGGCCGCCATCCTCTTCTGTCTGGGGCTGGTGGCCTGCGCGGCGCGACGCAACGCCGTCGGCATTCTGATCGGCATCGAGCTCCTTCTGAACGCCGCCAACCTGAACCTGCTGGCGTTCTGGCGTTTTCAGGGCGGCGCGATGAGCGGCCCCGACGCGCTCGACGGGCCGATTTTCGCCGTCTTCGTCATCATCCTGGCGGCGTGCGAGGCGGCCGTCGCGCTCGGCATCGTGATCAACCTCTTTTACAATTTCGGCACCGTCGAGGTCGATAACATCAACAAGCTTCGGCATTGAGGGAGGGCGCGAGGACCTTATTTCGCGCATGAGCACGCTCAATCTCGCCCTCATGATTTTTCTCCTGCCCGTGGCGGCCTTCGCCATCCTGGCCCTCGCGCACCGTCGCCTGCCGCGCCACGGCGATTTCCTGGCCAACGGCTCGATGGGCCTGGCCCTGCTGGCTTCGATCGTCGTCTTCGCCCGGGCGCTCGCCGCCGAGGAGCCGATTCTCGTTCATTGGACGTTCGATTGGGTCCCGACGAGCGCCGCCCGCGCCCTCCAGGGAGGGGTCCTCGTCGACGGCGTTACGGCCTTCATGCTCGTCGTCGTCACCTCGGTGAGTTTCCTCGTCTATCTCTTTTCGGTCGGCTACATGAAGGACGACGTCCGGTACGGCCGATACTATGCCTCCCTCACGTTGTTCAGCGCGTCGATGCTCGGGCTGGTTCTGGCCGATAACCTCCTCTACCTCTTCGTCTTCTGGGAGTTGGTGGGTCTTTCGTCATACATATTGATCGGTCACTGGTTTGAGCGAAAGTCCGCCGCCGATGCCGCCGTTAAGGCCTTCATCACCACGCGCATCGGCGACGTCGGCATGTTGATCGGCATGCTCATCTGTTACTGGAAGGTGGGGTCGCTGGCCTACGTCGATCTCTTCGCCGCCGTGAGCGGAGAGAATTTGTTCAACGCCGGGAGCGACGTCGATTGGCAGACGTGGGCCGGCGTCGGGCTTTTCTTCGGCGCGATGGGCAAATCGGCGCAATTTCCGTTTCACGTCTGGTTGCCCGACGCCATGGAAGGGCCCACGCCGGTCAGCGCCCTCATCCACGCGGCCACGATGGTGGCGGCCGGCGTCTATCTCGTGGGGCGCCTGTTCCCGTTCTTTACGCCCGAAGCGTTCCTTTTCATCGCTTACATCGGCGCGATCACGGCCCTCTTCGCCGCCACGATCGCCACGGTCCAGGACGACATCAAGAAAGTCCTCGCCTATTCGACGCTGAGTCAGCTCGGGTACATGATGCTCGCCCTGGGGGTCGGCGGCTACGTGGCCGGCCTGTTTCATCTGACGACGCACGCCTTCTTCAAGGCCGGATTGTTTCTGGGGTCCGGCTCCGTCATTCACGCGATGCATCACGAACAATCCATGAGCAAGTACGGCGGGCTGGGAAAGAAATTGCCCCTGACGGCGGCCACCTATCTCGTCTGTGTGCTCGCGATCATCGGCTGCCCTCCCTTTTCGGGCTTTTTCAGCAAGGATGAAATCCTGGCGGCCGCGCTCGCCTTCGCGCAGGAGCGCGGCGAGCACTGGTTCTTGGCTTTTTCCGGCTTCGTCACGGCTTTCCTGACGGCGTTCTATATGTTCCGGCAGTTCTTCCTCACGTTCACGGGGCGGCCCCGCGACGCCCATGCTTACGAACACGCGCATGAATCGCCCTGGACCATGACGGTCCCCTTGGTGGCGTTGGCGATCCTGGCCCTCCTGGCGGGGGGAAAACCGGGCTGGTGGTTCGAGAAACTCATCCCCCCCCATGAAACCGCCCGGACGGTCCGCGCCTATGCGGCTTATCACGAGACCGCCGGAGGTCCCCTCGCCCCCGTGGTCGTCCAGGCGGCCGAACGGTTGGCCCCCACCGAGGAGCACGCCCCGGCCGCCGGCGACGAGGCGCATGCCGGGGCTCATGGCGCTCATGGCCTCGCGATGACCCTTGCGCTCTCGCTGGCGTTTCTCGGCGTGCTGGTCGCCGCCGCCGCTTACTGGCAGCGGCGCGACGGGGCGACGTACCTCAACCCGGCCCTGATCGCTCGCCGGCTGAGGCCCCTTCACACGCTTCTCTGGAACAAGTATTACTTTGATGAGCTCTACGGTCTGATCTTTGTCGGCATGACGCTCGGGGTGATGCGTCTGATGGCCGCGTTTGACCGGATCGTCATCGACGGGATCGTCAACTTCGCGGGCCTCTTTGGGAAAATCTCCGCCTTCGTGAGCGGCATTCTCGACAATTGGATCGTCGATGGGGCCGTCAACGGGCTCGCCGGGCTGACGTCTTTGAGCGGCGGGGGCCTGGCGCAGACGGCGACCGGCCGCGTCCGGCATTATCTCCTGTTCGTCGCCCTCGGCGTCATCGCCCTGAGCGTATTATTGTTCGTGGCTATCTAATCGTGTGCGGGAGGGTGTGAATCGGCATGTTCGACAAATCGCTTCTGACGCTCATCTGTTTTCTGCCCGCCGTGGCCATGGCGGTGATCCTGGCGCTCCCGAGCGGCAACCCGCGCCTGATCCGATGGTTCTCGGCCGGCGTCACGGGCGTCGTCCTGCTGCTGGCTCTCTATCTCTGGGCCATCGTCGACGTGACGGCGATCGGCTCCGATCCGGCGGACGTGGCGACCTGGTTCGACCAACGAACCTACGTGGACCTGGCCTGGATTCCAAGCTTTGCCATCCATTATCGCATGGGGATCGACGGGTTGTCGCTGATTCTCATCGTTTTGACGGCGCTTCTGTCCTTCCTGGCGGTCTTCTCGGCGTTTGAGATTCAGAAGAACGTCAAAGGTTTCTACGCGCTCTACATGTTGCTCGTGACGGGCATGATGGGGGTCTTCATGGCCCTCGATTTCTTTCTCTTTTATGTCTTCTGGGAAGTGATGTTGCTGCCGATGTATTTCCTCATCGGCATCTGGGGCGGGCCACGGCGGGAATACGCGGCGATCAAGTTCTTCATCTATACGCTGGCCGGCTCCGTGTTGATCCTGATCGTCATGCTCGCCTATTATTTCCAGATCCGCTCGATGGAGGGGGGGGCCTACGCTCATCTGGCGTTCAACATCCCGGAAATGATCCGGCTGCAACCGTTCAAAGATCATGAATTGAACTTCCAGCTCCTTCTCTTTTTCGGGCTTTTTATCGGCTTCGCGATCAAGGTCCCGATCTTCCCGTTTCATACCTGGCTGCCGGACGCGCACGTGGAAGCGCCGACGGCCATCTCGGTGATCCTCGCGGGGGTCCTCCTGAAGATGGGCGGTTATGGATTCCTGCGGCTCAATTGGCCGCTGCTGCCGGAAGCGGGGGAGTTCCTCTCCTACTTCATGGCCGTCCTGGCGCTCGTGAACATCGTCTACGGGGCCCTGGTCGCGATGGCCCAGACGGACTTCAAAAAGCTGGTCGCCTACTCCTCGGTAAGTCACATGGGCTACGTTCTCCTGGGGGTCGCGGCGTTGAACGCCGAGGGGGTCAACGGGGCCGTCTTTCAGATGTTCACGCACGGGACCTCCTCGGCGATGATGTTTCTTCTGGTCGGCGTGGTGTACGAACGGGCGCACCACCGTGAAATCGCCCGGTTCGGCGGGCTGGCGCACAACATGCCGGTTTACTTCGCATTGTCGATGGTGGGTTTCTTTGCGGCGCTTGGCCTGCCGGGCATGAGCAACTTCGTCAGCGAGGTCATGGTCCTCCTCGGCGCTTTCCAGGAGCAGCGGTTGATCACCGCGCTCGCCACGATCGGCGTCGTGTTGACCGCCGGCTACATCCTTTGGACCATCCAGCGCGTTTTTCTCGGCGCTCTGCGGCCGGAGTACGCCGCTTACCCGGATTGTTCCCGCCGGGAGCTGGTGACGTTGGTGCCGCTGGCCGTGGCGTCGATCGCCTTCGGCGTTTTCCCGGCGCTCGCCATCAATATATTCGCCACCTCGACGGATTTGTTTTTGACCTGGTTCGCCCGGTAAGAAGGCCGCGCCGCCGATGAACGTCACTCTGGCCGACGTCGCCCGCGATTGCGCCCTGATCTTGCCGGAGCTCACGCTCGTCGCCACCCTCTGCCTGATCCTCCTTTGGGACGCCGCGTTGCCGCTCGCCCGGTCTCGCCGCATGGCCTGGCCCATGATCGGGGGGCTCGGCCTCGCGCTCCTGCTGGTGTTGATCGGCTATGGGAAGCATCCGGTGCTGGCTTCCCCGGGCCCGGTTTACGCCTTCAGCGGCATGATCGTGGTTGATAAGCTCGGCGACTTCTTCAAAGTCGTTTTCCTGCTCGGCACGTTGGGGGTCGTGCTGTTCACGTTGCGGAGCACGGAACTCAAGGATTATCGCCAGGGCGAATATTACACGTTGATGCTCGGGGCCGTGCTCGGCGGCGCCTTCCTCGCTTCGTCCAATAACCTCCTGATGCTCGTTTTATCCCTGGAAACGCTTTCCTTGTGCTCCTACGTGCTCGTCGGCTACGTCAAGCACGACCGGCTTTCGGCCGAAGCTTCCCTCAAGTATATCCTCTATGGGGCCGTGGCTTCGGCCGTGATGCTTTTCGGCGTCAGTTACATCTATGGCATGGCGGGGACGCTCGACCTTTCGCGCGTTTTCCACGGCCTGGCCTCCGGGGAGGATAACGGCCTGGCCGTCCTCATCGCTTTCGTGCTCGTGATCGGCGGCCTCGGCTTCAAGATGGCCGCTGTGCCGTTTCATTTCTGGGCCCCGGACGTTTACCAGGGGGCGCCCACGCCGATCACGGCCTTCCTATCGGTCGTTTCCAAGGCCGCGGGCTTCGCCGCCCTTTTGCGCGTCTTTCTGCCGCTCTTCGCCGTCGAGGGGGCCGTGATTCCCGATAACGTCCTGGCCATCCGGGGGGCGTTGTTGACCACCATCCAGGACGCCCATCTGGCGTTGCTCTTCTGGATTCTCTCTGTCGCCACGATGACCTTGGGCAATCTCGTCGCGATCGTGCAGAAGGACGTCAAGCGCCTGCTCGCTTACTCTTCCATCGCTCACGCCGGTTATATCCTGATGGGGATGACGGTTTTTAATAACGCCGCCCTCGAGGCGATGCTTTTCTATTTCTTCGTCTATTTGTTCATGAATCTCGGCGCCTGGCTCGTCGTGGTCGTGCTGCGGGAAGTGACCGGTTCCTCGGAGCTGTCGGCCTACCGCGGGCTCGCCTGGAGGAACCCCTTCCTTTTCACGATGATGTTCATTTTCCTCATTTCGCTGACCGGCATCCCCCCGACGGCGGGCTTTCTCGGCAAGCTTCAGATTTTCTACGTCGTCGTCGGGGCCGGTCTGGCCGAAGGCCTCGTCCTCTCCCCCGCCTCGATGTTCTATATCTCTCTGGCCATTATCGGCGGGATCAACACGGCCATCTCGCTTTACTTCTACATGCGCATCGCCAAGGTCATGGTCTTCGACCGGCCCGAAGCCGAGCGCCCGCTCCGCCTGCCGGCCTTCGATTCCGTCTCGTTGGCCGCCTATGGCGCGCCCGTCTTGCTCCTGATCCTGATTTACGGCCCCGCCTTCACCGTCGTCGAGCTGTTCCCCCGCTGAGGCTCGCCATGGCCGAACCGTCCGCCGATCACGTCATCGACACCCTGAACGCCTGCCTCCCGAAGCTGGCTTTCTCCATGAGCCGTTACATCGCCGAGGAGGCCTATCCCTATCTCGAAGACGGGGACAAGGAGGCCATGGGGGCCGTCGCCGAAGCCGCCGCCGCCGAGCGGAACCACGAACGCGCCCTTTCGGCCTTGATCGAGCGCCTCGAAGGTATTCCCCAAAGCGGCGCGCCCAACCCCTTGCTCGCGAACTTGAATTACGGTTCCTTCCCCTGGCTGTTGGATGAACTGATCCGCGACAAGACGGCCGAGATCGACGCCTGCCGGAAGCGGTTGCCGACGCTTGAGGACGCGCCCGAAGCCCACGCCCTCTTGCAAGGCATCCTGGCCGATCACGAAGCCCACCTGAAGAAATTCGCCGACGTGCGCGCCCGGCGCTATAGCCCCCAGACGGCCCCCCAAGCCTGAAATCCTCCTTGGCGGGGCCTCGGCGGCCCCTCAATCGCCGGCGGCCAGCGGCGTCGGCGTCTCCAGGCGGATCTCCCCCTGGTCCAGCGGCAACGTGATGGTGAAGATGGAGCCCATCCCCTCCTCGGTTTTTACCTCGATCCGTCCCCCCATGTCCTCGACGAATTTCTTCGTCACCGCCAGCCCGAGGCCGCTGCCTTTGGACCCCTTGGTCGTGAAGAAGGGAAAGAAGATCCGCGGGAGCACTTCGTCGGGGATCCCCCCGGCGTTGTCTTCCACCTCGATCTGAACCTGCTGGTCCTTGTGATACCGGGTCCGCAGCGTGATCTCTCCGCGGCCGTCGGGGCAGGCCTCGATCGCGTTCAGCAGCAGGTTGACGACGGCCTTGTCCAACCCGTCGGCGTCGACCAGCACCGGCGGGCAGTTGGAATCCAATGCCAGCCGGCAATCGATACCCCGTTTCTCCATCTCCCCGGCGAATGTCTGCCGCAGCTCGCTGAGCAGTTCGTTGACCTGGCAGCGGGTTTTCTCCGCCGTCCGCGCCCGCGCGTAATCCAGCATGTCCTTGACCATCTTGTTAATTCGATCGATCCCCCGCTTGACCATCTGCCAGGTTTCCCCGAGGGCCTCGTAATTCTTGTTCTCCAGCCGCAGCCCCATCAGGTCGATCGCCCCCTGCGAAAGGAGCAACACGTTTTTGATGTTGTGGGCCAGGCCGGTGATCGTCTGGCCAATGGCCGCCATCCGCTCCTGAAGAATCCGCTCCTGCAGCATCCGGATGTTCTGGATGTGGATGGCGACCTCGACCCCCACGTTCGTCACGAACGCCAGGTCGTCCCGCGTGAACGATCGGATCGCCTGGCTCGTGTCCAGATGAACGAAACCCGCCACGTGCTGGTAGGCCAGCAACGGCGCGCACATGGCCGAGCGGATGCCGTGGGCGATGATGGAATCGGCCTGATTGAAACGGGAGTCGGTCGTCGCGTCCCGCGTCAGGAGCGCCACCTTCTCCTTCAGGCAGCGGCTCAGGATCGTCTTGCTGATCCCGATGCTTTGGCCGGCTCGCCGCGGGTTCCGCACTTTCGTGGCGATCGGATTGAACACGTTCGGATCGTGCCGGTCCCGCGTGAGGACCACTCCCCGTTCGACCGGCAGAGCCTGAAACAGCAACTGGAGCGTCCGCCGCAGCAGCTTCTTCTCGTCGGTCGTCGAACGCAGGATCTCCTGCAGGCGATAGAGCGACACGAGCCGCTCCTTGGCCTGCCGCAACGCCTCGGCGTCGGTGATCTCCTCCTCGATGGAGGGGACGCTTGATGTGTCCTCCGGCAAGTCGGCGTCGATCACTGATTCGACGACCGGCTGCGCGTCGGCCACCAGATGCACCGACGTGCCCGACTCCGACGCCGATCGCTGCCGGCGCCCCAGCGCCGCCGCCCCCGAAGGCACGAGCGTCACCGCCAGCCCCACGCCCCCGAACGTGACCACGTCCTGATCCCGCAGGCGGGCCGTTTGAACGCGCCGTCCGTTGACGAACGTCCCGTTGGAGGACCGCAGATCGGTGATCTTCGGCTCCCCCTCCCCCATCTCCAGCCGGGCGTGAAATCGGGAGACCGAATCGAACGGCAACTCGATGTCGTTGGACGGATGCCGCCCGATCGTCGCCGGAAGCGCGTCGATCACGTACTCCGGCTGCAGCCGGGGCAACAGGTTCAGCGGACGAAAGACGATCTGAAAGCCCGCGCCTTCATCGGCGTCGGCCTCCGGCGCGGACTTGGAGCGGGAGCGGCCCATGGGCGTGGAATCGTAACGACCTCCGACGGCCATCCCTGCCTTGGTTCAAAACCGCAAGCCGCCCGGACCGCCCCACCGCCGCAGCGCGCGCGGCCGACTCAACACTTCATGCAGGACGACCATGCGCGCCAGGTCCCTTTGATCCCTCGGCAAGAAGGTTTCGAATCGGCTTGCCCGCCGTTCCGTTATCTTCCCGAAAATGGCTCCGGCTGCTTCGGCGGATCGCTCGCCTTCGGCGATCATCGCCGCCGCCGGGCTGGGGATTGCCGCTTGCGCCGCGGCCGGGGCCCGCCCCGGCGCTCCCGTCGGGACGCGCCGCTCGGGGCGGGCGCGCTGAGGGGCTGGCCTCGCTGGCCGGGGCGGAGCCGCCTCCGGCCGGCGTGCAGGGGGTCGCTCCACCCTCGGCGGCGCCGTCATGACCGGCGGCTTACCGGGCAGCGGCAGCGTCGGCGGCGGCCCGGCCTGAGGCGCTCGAGCCGATCGCGGTTGGGGTGCCCGTTCTCGGCGCGCCTCGGCCTCACGCTTGGCTCGCTGGAGCGCTTCTTCGAGTCGTCGTTGCAAGTCCTCCTGTTCGACTTTGCCCCCGCCCAGTTTGCTCAGGACCCGCCGGATCATAGGCCCGAAGATGAACAACAGAATGATGATGGTGAAGAGCTTGTCCATCGGCGAATCCGGCGCGAAGGGCCGCCGGCGTTGACCGGCCCCCTCCATCCCAACGTCCGCCGTTCTCCCCGCCCTGAGGCCGGAGAACGGCTCCCCCCGCATTTGATCCTCGGCCCAAACCCTCCGGCGCGTCAAGCCCCCCCGCCTTGACGATTTCAGCCCGCGCCGGCGGATTCCAATTCGTTCACGATCGCCACGAGCTCCGAGGTGAGAGCCGCCAAACCCTGCGTGCTCTTCGAGTGCAGGGCGGACTGCATCCGCCCCACGAGCCGGCGAAGTCCTTCCGCCCTCGCGTCGCCATCCAGCGCCGCCGACAATTGCTCGGCCCGGCGCAGAACCTCTTCGGCCTCCTCGACGGCGTAGCTGCGAATCTTTTCGCGCAGCTCGCGCGTGACGCGCTCCCGCGCCTCGGCGATCATCCTTGTCTTCTCCGCTTCCGAGAGGCGCATCCCGGTCGATTGGACGGTGATTCGCCGCTCCGTCCCCGTCGCCAGATCCTCGGCCCGGACCTCCAGGATTCGATCGGGCGTCAACCGGAACGTCACTTCCACCCGCGGGATGCCCCTCGGCGCCGGCCCGATCCCTTCGATCCGCAACAGGTCCAGGAAGGTGTTTTCCGACGCTACCGGCTCCTCCCCCTCATAGATCGGAAACGAGATCGTCTCCTGGAAGTCTCGCGAGGTCGTGAACACTTCTTTGGCCTCGGTCGGATAGGTCGAGTTCCGTTCGATCACGGCCGCGAATTCGTCTCTCTCCAGGCCGACCCCCAGCGAGAACGGCGTCATGTGGATGATGACCGGTTTGCCGCCCCCGTAGCGCGTCGCGCGCGTCTCGTCGAGCGCGTCTTCCAACGAGCCCAGCACGCCGGCCTGCACTGCCGCCCCCAACGCCACGACTTCCTCCGGCGAAATGTCTCGGGCTGCCGCGCGGCCCAACAGCCGCTTCACCGTCCGCTGCACGAGCGGCATCCGCGTCGAGCCCCCCACCAGCAGCGCCGCTCCCAGTTGCCCCGCCTCCATTTTGGCATCCCTCAACGCGGCCTGCGTCGGCTCGACGGTCCGCTCGACCAGATCCCCGACGAGGGACTCGAACTCCGCTCTCCTGAGCGCCGTCTCAAGCGTCAGCGGCCCCTGATTCCCCATGGCGAGGGCTTCGATGACGATCTGGGTCTCATTGGCTTCCGAGAGCTCGATCTTCGCCGTTTCGGCCGCCTC
Source organism: uncultured Candidatus Sumerlaeota bacterium (assembly GCA_964463045.1). GTDB lineage: Bacteria > Sumerlaeota > Sumerlaeia > MVZB01 > JAJFLK01 > CAYXAU01. The sequence goes on from CAYXAU010000025.1 coordinate 31,928, forward strand.
CTTCAGTCGCGCGAGCGCCATCGGGTCGCCCGACAGATCCACCCCGTGCGTCTGCTGGAAATGTTGCCTCAGATGGTCGACGATCCGCTGGTCAAAATCGTCCCCGCCCAGGTGAGTATCCCCCTGGATCGCCAGCACGCGGAAGA
>CAYXAU010000026.1:0-15568 GCA_964463045.1 uncultured Candidatus Sumerlaeota bacterium
GTCGCGGGACGGGACGGCCCGGGTCTGGGACTCGGCGACCGGGCGGGAACTCCTGTCGCTCCGGGGGCATGATGGTCTGGTCTACTCCGCGGCGTTCAGTCCTGACGGGACGCGGATCGTCACGGCGTCGGTGGACGGGACGGCCCGCGTCTGGGAGGCCGCGACAGGCCGCGAACTCCTGGCGCTCCGGGGGCACGAGGCTCAGGTCTACCGCGCCCTGTTCAGCCCGGACGGGACGCGCATCGTGACGGCGTCGCAGGACCAGACGGCCCGGGTCTGGGATGCGGCGACGGGTCAGGAACTCCTGGCGCTCCGGGGGCATGATGATGAGGTCAACTCCGCCGCGTTCAGTCCTGACGGGACGCGGATCGTCACGGCTTCAAGGGACGGCACCGCCCGCATCTGGGAAACGTTTCCCTGGAAGCGCGATCCGGAACTGCCGTGGGAGGAGCGGCTGCGCCGCTGGCAGGTCGAGCGCTTGACCGAGGCCGCCGCCCCCGGCGCCGCCCCCTGACCCCGTCCGTTCGGGCGGCCGCCGGCGCCAGGTTCTCCCCGTCCGAGCCGCGGCGGGCGCTCAATCGGGCTCGCCGGCGGGGTCTCCGCAGTTCTCGGCGCGCCCAAGGCCTCCTTTCTCCCTTTCAGACGGCTTGGATCACCGAACGCCGGGAGCGACCCAAGCTTCCAGCCGCGCGGCGGGAAACCGGTTGAAACCGCGCGGCGGCTGAAGAAACTCGTCCCCATGGGACGTATCGTTGTGCTCACCGAGGGGCACACCGAGCCGCACCACGGCAAGACCGCCGCCTCGATCCTCCGCTATCGCGGCGAGGACGTCCTCGCGCTGATCGATTCGACCCAGGCCGGCCGGACCGCCGGCGAACTCCTCGGCGTCGGCGGCGGGACGCCGATCGTCGCCGGCCTGGAAGGCTTGGACGCCCAGGAGCTGCTGATCGGCGTCGCGCCGCGGGGGCTCGATTTCCCCCCCGCCTGGCGGCGGATCATCCTGGAGGCTATCGACCGTGGGATGAACGTCGTCAACGGAACGCACACGTTCCTCGAGGCCGACCCGGAGTTCGTCGCCCGCGCGCGCCGGACCGGCGTCGCCCTCCGCGACGTCCGCAAGGTCCCCCCCGGGATCGGCTGCTCGGCCGATGAGGCCCGCCGCGCCCGTCCAATCCGCGTCCACTCGGTCGGGACGGATTGCGCGATCGGCAAGATGACCGTGACGATCGAGCTCGACCGCGCCTTCCGCAGCGCCGGGCGCAAGTCCCGCTTCCTGGCGACGGGTCAGACCGGCATGATGATCTCCGGCTATGGCCTGCCGATCGACCGGATGATCGCCGATTTCGTCGCTGGCGGCGCCGAGTGGCTCGTCCTGGACAACCTCGATCAGGATTACCTCTTCATCGAGGGCCAGGGCTCGCTCTACCATCCGCTCTATAGCGGCGTGACGCTCGGCCTCCTGCACGGTTGCGCCCCGGATTTCCTGATCCTCTGCGACGCCTCGGCGCAGCCGACGATCGGCGGCTTCGCCGATCGGCCCAAACCCCCGCTCGCCGAGGCCGTGCGCTATTACGAGATGACCGCCTCGATCATCCACCCGTGCCGCGTCGTCGGGATCGGTTGCAACACCTATGGCCTGTCGGAGGGCGCGGCCCGCGAGGCCATCGAGCGCGCCGAGGCCGAGACGGGGCTGCCGGCCACCGACGTGCTCCGTTTCGGCGTCGAAAAGCTCGTGGCGGCCCTCCTCCAGACCCCCCGCCCGAGCGGGAAAGCATAGAACCACCAAGAGACGAAGCCAGAAAGCAAACCCCGGCCAGATCAATCCCCGCCTCGGCAATTCGGGCAGGATTCAGGCGGCCTCCCTCTTGTTTTCATTGCTTGGCGTCTTGGTGTCTTCGGGGTGAAGTCCGCCTCGGGACGCGCTCGACCCTTCGGCCGTCGCTCGAGCCCGATCAGTCCGCCGGGGCGGCGAAAAAGTCCTCCAAGGGCGCCTCCCGCCGGGCGGGGAGCTTGCGCCCCAGATGGGCGTAAGCCCGCGGCGTGGCCACCCGCCCGCGCGTCGTCCGCTGCAGAAACCCAATCTGCATCAGATAAGGTTCGAAGACGTCCATGATCGTATCCTCGCTCTCGGCGACGGCCACGGCCAGCGTATTGATGCCGACCGGCCCCCCCTCAAATTTGTCGATCAGCGTCTCCAGCAGCAGCCGATCCATCGGATCCAGCCCCAGGTCGTCGATCTGAAGCAGCCGGAGCCCCTCGCCGGCCGCCGCCGACGTGATCCGCCCGTCGGCGCGGACCTGCGCCCAATCCCGCACGCGCCGCAGCAGGCGGTTGGCGATGCGCGGTGTTCCCCGCGAGCGGCGGGCGATCTCGGCCGCTCCCCCCGGGTCGATGTCGATCCCCATCAGCGCCGCCGATCGGCCGACGATCCGTTCCAGCTCGGCCTCGGCGTAAAAACCCAGACGCAGAAAAATGCCGAAACGCGACCGCAGCGGGGCCGTCACAAGCCCCGTTCGCGTCGTCGCGCCGACCAGCGTGAACGGTTCGAGCTTCATCTTGATCGCTTTGGCGTGCGGGCCTTCGCCGATCAGGATGTCGAACTTGAAGTCCTCCAGCGCCGGATACAGACACTCCTCGACCACCCGGCTCAGGCGATGAATCTCGTCCAGGAAGAGAACGTCCCCCCGGCGCAGGCTCGTCAGGAGCGCCGCCAGGTCCCCCCGCCGCTCGATCACCGGTCCCGACGATGCCTTGAGCTGCCCCCCCATCTCTTCGGCGATGATGTGCGCCAGCGTCGTCTTGCCGAGCCCCGGCGGGCCGAACAGAAGCACGTGATCGAGCGGCTGGCCCCGTCCCTGGGCCGCTTCGATGGAGAGCCGCAATTGATCCAGAATCTCCTCCTGGCCGATGAACTCCGCGCAGCGCCTCGGCCGCAGCGAGTGCTCAAAGCCCCCTTCCTCGGTCTGCGCCACCGGCGAGTTCAGCCGGGCCATCCAGCGGCCCTCGATCGGATGGAACATCGGCGGCCCGGCGGGCGGCCGAGCCACGCGGCCCCCGCCGCGCCCACCTCACGCCTCACTCTATCGGCTCGGTCGGCCGAACGCAACCGGCCCCGGGCCGGCTCGCGCCGCCTCCGCTCGGGCCCAGACGCGCCACGGCCATCGTCGTGGCCCATCCGACGAGCCCCAGCAACACGACCAGCGCCACATTGACCGGTGTCACCGGCGCCGCCGCCGCAAAAGGGTCCTTCGGCCCCGGCCCCCGGAACGGATAAAGCGACAACACCGAGCCGAGCAGAAGCCCGAGCAGGACGCCCATCGTCGCGGCGTGAAACCGGAGCAACAAGGCCTTCAGCATGTTGGTCAGGCCGGCAATCCCGGCCAGCACCCCCAGGCCGACCGGGAGGATGACGCTCATGACGGGCCGAGCCGCCCCCGCGGGATCCAGCCCCTTAAGCGCGATTTTGAACTCCTCCAGCCCCTCCGTGATGGGAGCGTAAAGCCCGAGAACCAGCAGCAAATACGAACCGCTCACGCCGGGAAGAACCATCGCCGCCGAAGCGATCATCCCCCCCACGAAATAGACGGCGGCGTTGAGCGGCAGGCTGCTCTCCCGCAGCCCGAAGGCGAGGAGCGCCATCAACGACAGCCCCCCCCCGCAGCCCAGCAGGCTCGCCCCCCGCACCGGCCGGAGCTCCCGCAGGATCACGGGCACGCCGCCGAGCGTCAGCCCGATGAACAGGGCGAACATCAGATGTTGTTGGTGGCTCAGCCCCCAACGAATCGGCGTGACGGCGAGCAGGATCGCGGCGACGGCCGCCCCGCCGAGGAGCCCCAGGAAGCCCAGCGAGGCCGCTCGAAATCGCAGTCGGGTCAGATCGGCTACGGCGTCGACGAACCGCTCGTAAAGGCCAAGCGCCAGAATCATCGTCCCGCCGGAAACGCCCGGAATGATGTTGGCGATCCCGACGAGCGCCCCGCTCAGGATCGTCCGCGTCGCCTCGGCGGCCCCCCACGGGTTTCCCTGGGGCGATGATCCCCGCCCCGCCGCGTCGGTCGTGGTCGATGTCATGCCCGGGGTCTCAGACAAGGCGCGCGCGCGGCCGGATGCCGTCATGGGCGGGCCATCATATCAGCAACTGAGGCGGGATACGCCGCCGATAGTCGTCCGCGCCCGCGCTCGACGGGTCGGAATCGGGAGTTGTTCGGACCCCGAACGGGTTTTAAGTTTAAGCCTTTCGGCGCGCCGGCGCGCCTGAGGCCCCATGCGTCTCAACCAGTTTCTGGCCCGAAGCGGTTTGGGTTCGCGCCGTTCCGTCGAAGCGTTGATCCTCGACGGGCGGGTGAGCGTCAACGGCCAGATCGTCCGCGAGCTTGCCCGACGCGTGGACCTTTGGGGCGACGTCGTGAGCGTCGATGGCCGTTCACTCGCGCCGCATCCCCCGCACGAATACCTGGCTTTTCACAAACCAGCCGAGTGCGACGTGACGCGCGGCGACCGCCACGCCCGGCGCACCGTTTACGACCTCCTGCCCCCGACGCTCCCCCCCTCCGTCCAGGCGGTCGGTCGGCTGGATCGGGCGACAACGGGGCTTCTCCTCCTGACCGATGACGGCCAGCTCGCCTATCGCCTGACGCATCCCCGCTTCGGCGTTCCGAAAACGTATCGGCTCTATGGCGAACGGCCCCCCTCGGCCGAGCAGCTTGCGCGCCTCCGGGGCGGCCTGAGGTTGGAAGACGGCCTCGCGCGCGCGCGCGACGTTCGGCCCTTCGGCCCCGCGCCTGTCCCCGGCTCCGAACGCGCTGACCCGCCCCGGCCGGGCCTGGAGCTCACGATCACGCTGGGTCGAAAGCGGATCGTCCGGCGCATGTGCCGAGCCGTCGGCTACGAACTCGTGGCCTTGCATCGGACACAATTCGGCCCCATCGGTCTGGGTCCCCTGGCGCGGGGGAAGCATCGGCGGCTGACGGCGGCTGAGGTGCGCGCCCTCCGAGCCGCGGTCGGCCTCGAAGAACCGCCCGCCCCCGGGCGTTCGGCATCCCGCGCGCGGGGGCCGTCTTCTCCGACGCCTTGAGGAGGGCGTTCTCCGTTGCCGAAAGTTGAGAGAGACGGCGTGGCCGACGCCTGGGTTGAGCGGGAGACGGAGCGGCTCCGGCGGCGATTTGACCGACTCCTGGCTGGCCTGCCGGCCTCGCTCGCTGCGGCCTCGCCGCCCCTTTGCTCGCGGATCAAGATCGGCGGCCTTGGGCTCCGTCACTGGGCGGACCAATTCTCGCCCCTCGTTCGGCTTTACCCCCTGCTGCAGGCTCAGGGGTCCTCCCGCGCCGAACTCGCCCTGGCCCGCAAGGCCGCCGTCGCGCATCTGGCGTTGTTGGCTCACGCCTTCATCGAGGATAGGCGCCTGGACCGCCAGATTGAACTCCTCCCCGCCGAAGCGCTTCTCTCGCAGCGCCTCCTGCTCGAGGGCCTCGCCCGCCTGCGTCGTCTGGCCTTCGGGGCGGCCCGGCTGGAGGCTTGGGTCCGCCGCCTGACGGACCGCTTCGCCTGGGCGCAGGCGGCCCAATACGACGGGCTCCCGAGACAGGCCGGGGCGACCGAGCCGAGCCTGGCGCGCGCCTATGGCCGCCTTGCCGCCGGACGCTCCGCCTTCGGCTCGATCGCCGTCGTGGCCTGGGCGATCGCCGGCGGGCGCCCCGCCGCGACGATCCGGTCGCTCCTGGCGGCCTTTGACGATCTGGCCCTCGGCCTCCAACTGATCGACGACCTGACGGACTGGCCGGACGATCTCCTGAACGCCCGGCCGAATTTTCTGGCGCTGGCATGGTCCGCCCGCCGGCGGAGGACCCTGGCGCCGCCGAAAACGCGACAGGCGGCGATCCGCCACGGGGCCGAGTTCATGCGTCTCGGGATTTTTGGCCAGGCGTTTACTGAGGCGACCCGGGCCTTCGATCGCGCCCTGGCCTTTCAACGCCGCCGCGGCTGCCCACGCCTAGCCCGGCTCATCGCGGCCCGGCAAGCGCACGCCCGCCGGATGGCGGAGGACTGGCTGGCGGCGATGGCCCGTCAGCTCGGCGGCGCGGCTCCAGGGCCCCGCTGTCAGAACTCGACGGTTGAAAATTTCGAAACCGCCGAATAACGTTGCGCTCGCGACGGGGGCCTCCCGGGGTCCCCGTCGTGTCGTGTGTGGGGTGGCGCGCGTCCTTTCTCGACTTCTCCTCCGGGGGAGGCGTCCATGGAAGGCGCTGCCCAGCCGCGGGCCTACATCGTCAACATGAACGAGACGGGGCCCAAGGTCCGCGTCCCCATCCGCGGCGCTCGCTTCACCATCGGCAAGCACGTCGAAAACGATCTTTGCCTGGAGGGGGACAGGGCCGTCTCCCGTCGCCATTGCATCATCCACGACGAGGGGGATCGTCTTTGCCTGGAGGATTGTTTGAGCCGCAACGGGACCTACCTCGACGGGCGGCGCATCACGGGCCGCGCCCCGATGCGCCTCCCCTGCTGGATCGGCCTCGGGAGCATCCGCCTGGCCGTCTTGCCTTCGGATTCGGCCGAAGACGAAGGGGCCGATTCCATCGAAACCATCTCCTACACCAAGGGGAACGTGATCGTCCCGTCCGGCGAGGGGTTCGACGAGCGCGAAGACGCTCTCCTTCTGGTCGACGTCGTCAACTCGCTCAAAATTCTCCGCCGCAGCGAGATGGAATTGGCTCGCCTGATCGCCGGCCTCGGCCAGCTTCTGCGCCAGGCCCTGGCCGGCCATCGCGGCGCCTATCTGGAATGCACCGGCGACGGCTTCTTCGCCTGCTTCGACACTGCCGAAGCGGCCCTCCGAACCGCGACCCGCCTCGGCCCCACGCTCCGTCGCGACCTCGCCCCCGTCCGTTTCCAGTTGAGCACGGCCCTTCACTGGGGGCCGTCCAAACGCTCGGCCCACGGTAATCGCGTCGGCAAAAGCGTCTATAGCCTCTTCTCGCTCCAGGACCTGCGCCGCCGCGGGCGGACCAAACTCAAGCGACTCCTGCCCCCCTCCGGGGCTGATCTCATCTTGCTGACGGAGCCCTTCTACCACGCTCTAGGCCGTCGGGCCGGCCTCGAGGCCAAGGAGCTGGGGGCCTTCCGCCTGGAAGGGGCGACCGAGGAACTCAAGGTCTTCCGATGCTCCAGCCCCGCCCTGACCACCTCCGATCCCGCCGAGGGGGTCTGAGGCCCGCCGCCCGGGCCCTCGCTCACCGCGCTCTCCAGCGGGGTTCTGCGCGTAACTCTTTATTCTTCAAGGGTGGAACCTTCGCCTCGGCAGGCGCTTGACATGCAGGCCATCCGGGCCTAAGATGACCCCAAACCGCACCCACCTGTTTGTGCGAGGGCCGGAGTGGCGGAATTGGCAGACGCACGGGACTCAAAATCCCGCGGGGGCAACCCCATAAGGGTTCGACTCCCTTCTCCGGCACCAGCCCGCCCGCGATGAACGGAGTCTTCGGACCCGCTCTCCACTAAGTCAAGTCCCACCAATGACATCTGGCCCCCTCCGCTAACCTCGGAGGGGGTCCCGCCTTCGGGAAGTCTCGCCGGAGAGCGTGGCCCCCCTCCCCCCGTGGGACCCTAATTACGGGAGGCGTTGCCGGGGGAACTGAAGCGGTCCCGAAGCATGGCGGCCCGGGCGCGGTCGCCGTCTTCGCTGGAGACGATTTCATCGCGCCGCCGACGCAGATGAGCCGGCTGCACCTCAATCAAGAGCCGATTGAGCTCCTCGTGCGTCATCCGCAGCCCGAAATCCCCCCCGATGGCCAGCCGCACCCGCGAGAGCAACGTCACCGCCTCGTTGGAGTCGATCATCCGCGCGTGCGCCAGCAGCCCCAGGGCCCGCTGCACCTGGTCCTCGCATCGCGCCTGCGCGTGCCGGAACAGCAGCTCGCGCGCCTGAGTCTCCCGTCCGATGATCTGATGCACGACCCCCTCAAGCGACTGGATGAGCTGTTCCTCGGTCTTCCCCAGCGTCACTTCGTTGCTGATCTGGAACAGATCGCCGGCGTTGCTGGAGTGCTCTCCGTAAGCTCCCCGGACGACGAGCCCGAGGTCCCCCAGCGAGCCCAGCGAGTCCTCGATCTGGTTCGTCATGGCCAGCCCGACCAGATGGACCATCACCGAAACCCGCAGCCCCGTCCCGGTGTTCGTCGGGCAGGCGGTCAGGTAGCCGAACTGCGGGTGGTAGGCGAACTTGAGCCCCTTCTCCAGGGCCGCCTCCGTGACCTCGATCCGCGCGTGCACCTCGTTCAATTGCAAACCGGCGGCCACCGTCTGCAGCCTCACATGATCCTCCTCGTTGACCATGATCGAGGTCCGCCCGTCAGGCGAGAGATAGACCTCGCGATGCTCGCGCCCCTTCTCCATTTCGGCCGAGATAAGGTGACTCTCCCGCAGAAACCGCCGGTCCACCTTGGAGAGGGCCGAGAGATCGTAATGCAGATAATCGCTGAAAACGCCGTTGGCCCCCAGGGCCCGCTCCAGCGCATCGGTCACGGCGGCCAGTTGCTCCTTGCTGGCCCGGGGCGAGAACGGGATGCCCTGCAGATTGCGGGCCACGCGCGCCCGGCTGGAGACGACGACGTCCGAATGGGGACTTTTCTCCAGCAACCAAGCGTCGGTGGCCTCGGGAAAATGAGCCTTCACGTGGGTGGCCTCTCGTTCCGTCCCCCCCGCGTTCTACCCGTCGATTCTAGCGCCCCGCTAGGGGCGGGATGAAGCGGTTTTCCGGCCGCGCGGGGCCCGCTCAACGAGCCTTCAGCACCCGCCTCAAGGCCTGGCCCGTATACGAACGTTCGACCCTCAAAAGCGCTTCCGGCGGACCGACCGCCACGACCTCGCCCCCCGCCTCCCCCCCTTCCGGCCCCAGGTCGATCACCCAGTCGGCGCACTTCACGACGTCCAGGTGATGTTCAATCACCAGGACCGTGTTCCCCTCCCCGACCAGCCGGTGAAGCACTTCGATCAGCTTGCGCACGTCCTCAAAGTGAAGGCCCGTCGTCGGTTCGTCCAGGATGTAAAGCGTCCGGCCCGTGGCGCGCTTGCCCAGCTCGCGCGAAAGCTTCACACGCTGGGCCTCCCCGCCCGATAGCGTCGTCGCGCTCTGGCCGAGTTGAACGTAGCCGAGCCCCACGTCCTGGAGCGTCTTCAGCCTCGGATAAACCGTCGGGATCGCCGAGAAGAATTCGCAGGCCTCCTCCACCGTCATCTCCAGCACGTCGGCGATCGTCTTGCCCTTATAGAGAATCTCCAGCGTCTCCCGATTGAACCGCCGGCCGCCGCACGTCTCGCACGGGATGAAAATATCAGGCAGAAAGTGCATCTCGATCCGGATGAGCCCGTCCCCCTCGCACGCCTCGCAGCGGCCCCCCTTGACGTTGAAGGAAAACCGACCCGGCGCATAGCCGCGCGCGCGCGCCTCCGGCAGCCCCGCCAATAGCTCCCGGATCGGGCTCAGCAGTTGGGTGTAGGTGGCCGGGTTGGAGCGGGGCGTCCGCCCGATCGGGGATTGATCCACGGCCACGACCTTGTCCAGGAGGTCCATGCCCTCCAGGCCCGCGTGATCGCCGGGGGTCTCCGTCGCCCCGTAAAAGTGCTCGGCGAGCCGGCGGTAAAGAATGTCGCTGACGAGCGTGGACTTGCCGGAGCCGGAGACGCCCGTGACGCAGACCAGCATCGCCAGCGGAATCTCCACGTCGATGTTCTTGAGGTTATGATGCCGCGCCCCGCGCACCCGCAGCCGCCGCCCCGGCGCCGGCCGTCGCCGCTCGGCCGGCAGGGGAATCCGCCGTTCGCCGTTCAAATACTGCCCCGTGACGGACCGATGCCCGTCGTTGAGGGCCGACGGCGGCCCGCAGGCCACCACATGGCCCCCCAGCCGACCCGCCCCCGGCCCCAGATCAATCACGTGATCCGCCGAGCGGATCATCACCTCGTCGTGCTCGACGACGATGACCGTGTTGCCGAGATCGCGCAGGCGCGTCAGCGTCTGGATTAGCCGGGCGTCGTCCCGCGCGTGAAGCCCGATCGTCGGCTCGTCCAGCACGTAGAGCACCCCGACCAGTTGGGAGCCGATCTGCGTGGCCAGCCGGATGCGTTGACCTTCCCCGCCCGAGAGCGAGGCCGTCGGCCGGTCCAGCGTCAGGTAATCCAACCCCACGTCGATCATGAAGCCGAGCCGATCGGTGATCTCCTTGATGGCCTGGGCCCCGATCGCCTTCTCCCGTCGGTTCCAACGCGCCCGCTTCAGGAAGTCCAGCGCCTGCCGGACCGTGAGCGCGCAGAACTGGCTGATGTTGAGCTCGTTGAGCGTGACGGCCAGGCTCTCCGGGCGGAGCCGCTGCCCTCGACAACCCGGGCAGGGCCGCTCGGCGAAATAAAGGCTCAGCATCTCGTGAGCTTCGTCCTCCCCCCCTTCCTTCACGCGCCGCTCCAGCCGCGGGATCAGCCCCTCATAAACGCTTCGCGTCTCGAACTTCGTCCCCTTCGGCGAGGCGTACCGATAGTGAATCTTCTCCTTGCCGGAGCCATAAAGGAGCGCGCGTCGCTGCGACTCGGCGAGTTTCCTCCACGGCTTATCCGGATCGACTCCGAAATGATCCAGAACCGATAACACCCATTGCGCCCCGGGCGAGCCGGCCCGCCGCCGAGGGCGGCCCTCCTCGGGCTTGAAATGTTTGGCCCACGGGAGCACGGCCCCCTGTCGGATCGTGAGGTCATGATCGGGGACGATCCGCCGGGGATCGATCTCGTTGATGACGCCGAGCCCCTTGCACGTCGGGCACGCTCCATAGGGGGAATTGAAAGAAAACGAGCGCGGGGCGAGCTCGACGATCTGGGGGCCGTGCTCCGGGCAGGCCATCGCCTGGCTGAACGTGACGGCGCGGCTCCCCCCGCCCTCCGCCCCGTCCAGCCGCTCGATGGTGACGAGCCCCTCGGCCTTGCGCAGCGCCGTCTCCACGCAATCGGTCAGCCGCTGCCGGATCTTGGGCGAGACGACCAGCCGGGCGACTACGACAGCGATGTCGTGCTTGAGCTTCTTGTTCAGCGTGATCTTCTCTTCCAGCTCGCGCAGGCGGCCGTCGACCATCACCCGCGTGAAGCCCTCGCGCTGGGCCTGCTCGAAAACGTGCCGATACTCTCCCTTTCGGCCGCGAACGACGGGGGCCAGAACGACGAGCCGCGTCCCCTCCGGCCAGGCCAGCACGGCGTCCACGATGTCCTGAACCGTCTGTTTCTCCAGCGGCCGGCCGCAATGGGCGCAGTGCGGCTGACCGATGTTCGTGTAGAGCACCCGCAGATAATCATAAATCTCGGTCACGGTCCCGACCGTCGATCGCGGATTCTTGCTGACCGTCTTCTGCTCGATCGAGATCGCCGGCGAGAGCCCCTCGATGTGCTCGACCTTCGGCTTCTGCATCTGATCCAGGAACTGACGGGCGTAGGCCGACAGGCTCTCGACGTAACGCCGTTGCCCCTCGGCGTAAAGCGTGTCGAAGGCGAGCGAACTCTTGCCGGAGCCGGAAAGCCCCGTGATCACCGTCAGCGCGTTCCGCGGGATCGTCACGTCGATGTGCTGGAGGTTGTGCTCGTGGGCCCCGATGATCCGGATGTCGCGTCGCGGCGAGGCCGGCGAGGCAGACGCGTTCATAGGGAGATCAACGGCCGAGGCCTCGGCCTCGCGCCTTGCAATTGCCTGACAGAGTGCATCCTAATGGTCGCCACGTGGCGTCGGACGCGCCCGGGCCCCAAGCCCGATCGCCCCCCGGCCCGGGCGTCCCGCCGCCTTCGACGGCCGACCCGCGGCGGCTGCAAACGGTGATTGTATCGTTCGGGCCGCGAAGGCGGCAAGCGCCCGCCGGATGAAACCCCTCGCCCTCGTGCGCTTTCTCGCCCTGGCCCTTCCGGCCGCCGTCTTGGCTCATTTTCTCGCCCGGTTTCCGCCGGGCCTCTTCCAAGCGGCCTCCACGCTCCGCGACGATCTCGTCGGGCCGTGGCGTTTCCCGCTGCATTCGGCGATGGGCCTGCTCGCCGTCGCCGCGATGGCTTTCGCCGCGATCGGGCTCGGCGCTCACGTCCTCGCCCGCAGTCGCGCCGTCGAGGGCCTGCCTTCCTTCTGGCAGCGGCTCGTCTTCTCAAGCCTCATCGGTTGGTTCGCCCTGGCGCACCTGACGCTCCTGCTCGGGCTCATCGGCCTTTGCAATCCGCTCGCCCTGGGGACGGGGCTCACCGTGACGGCCGCTCTCGGGCTTCCCGGCTGGGCGGCTCTCTGGCGCGGGCTCGGCCGAAGGCTGGAGGCTTCGCTTCGTTTCGACGGCGAGTCAGGGGTTCAACCCGCCGGCGGGGCCGAGCCCGAGCCGCCGCCGTCGGCGCATCCCAACGGCGCGACCGCCGAGCCGTCGTCCCGCCCGACGGCGGCCGCCTCCCCCGGTCGCCGCCCCCTCAGCCCCCGGGTGCCCGTCGAGGCCCCGCTCGCCGAACTTGAGCTCGCCCGACCCTTGCTCGCGATGATCCTCCTGCTCTACGTCCTCGGCGTTCCTTACGCGCTGACCCCCGCGGTTGAATCCGATGAGCTGCGCTACCACCTGGCGGCCCCCGAGGCTTACCTGGAGGCCGGACGCGTCCTCTACCTGCCGCATCAGGCGATGTCGAACTTTCCGTTTCTCCTCGAAATGCTCTTCACGATGGGGATGGCGCTTCAGGGAACCGAAGCGGCTCGGTTGCTTCATTTGACCTTCCTCGAATCCGCCGCCACGCTGATCGGCCTGCTGGCCTATTTTCTTACCCGCGCCACGCTGGCCCGCCGCCCGGAGCTTCCCCGCCGCGCCCTGCGCGCAGTGGCCGCCGCGGCCGGCGTCGCCTTCGCCGCCATCCCAAGCGTCACCGTGCTCGGCTGCTGGGCCTTCGTCGATCTGGGAACGGCCGCTTACTGGCTGGCCGTCGTCTATCTCGGCGCCCTGGCGCTGGCGGGCCCGCGCCGGCCCCCGGCCTGGCTGCTCGGCCTGATGGCCGCCGGAGCGATCGGGACCAAATACTCCATGATCCCGCTGATGGCCGCCGTCGCCGGGACGCTCTGGCTCGCCGCCCGGAGCCGGCTCCGAGGGCGCGAGCCGGCGCGCGATCTTGACCGGTATCTGCTTCGAGCCTGCGCCGTGGCGGCCCTCGGCGCGGCCCCCTGGCTGCTCAAGAATCTGGCCTGGACGGGGAACCCTGTTTATCCGCTCGCCCACGGCCTCTTCGGCGGGAAGGATTGGTCCGCCGCCGACGCCGCCTTCTACGCCGCCAAAGCCGCCGAGAAGGGTTATCGCGGCTGGCCGATCGACCGTCTCCCCGCGCCGATCGACCGCGCGGTCGAACTCGCCCTCACCCCCCTGACGACGTCGCTGGCCGGCGAGCGGTTCGAAGGCGCCTTCCTGGGGCCGCTGCCGTTGATGGCGATGGCCGTCGCGTCGGTTGGAGGCGCGGCGGCCTGGATCAACCGGCGAGCCCTCAAGCGCCGGCGATCAGGGGCTGCGGCCCTCGCCTGGGTCGCGGCGCTGATCGCCGTCGCCTGGAGTTTCTGGTTCTTCAGTTATCAGAGCTATCGACTGCTGCTGCCCCCCCTCGCCCTCGTGTTCGTCCTGGCCGCCTGGGGGGCCGCGGCGCTCCTGGCCGCGCCGGGGGGAACGATCGCCCGCCGCCTTTTCGGCCTGAGCCTCCGAGGGATTTTCGCCCTCGCGGCCCTCTATTCGATCGGCTTCACCTTCGCGCTCATCGCCGGCTGGAAACGCCCCGGGGCCCTCCCCGTCGCTCTGGGCTTCCAGCCGCGCGAGCGCTATCTGGAGCAGGCGGTCTCGTACTATCCGACGGCCCGATGGCTCGCGGCCCGAACGGGCCCCGACCGCAAGGCCCTCCTGATCGGTGAGCACCGGACGCTTTACTTCCCGAACGCCGCCCTCGCCAGCGACTGGTTCGACGCCCCCCAGCCGTTGCCTCTCCTCCAGGCCTCGGCCGATAACGACGAGATGTTCGACCGCCTCCGGCGGGGCGGCGTCCGCTACGTTTACGTCAACATGCACGAACTGCGGAAATACGCCGACCAGTACTTCATCCCCCGCTTCCCCGTCGAGGCGTATCGCCGGTTCGAGGCCTTCATGAGCGACCCGCGCCTGATCGCCCTTCACCGCGACGCCGAACTCGACATCTTCATCTACGAGATCGCCGACGCCCCGCCGGCCGCCCCCCCCGCCGAGGGTTCCGGGCCGGCTGCCTCAGCGCCCTGAGGTCGCCGGACCCCCGCCCATCACCCAGGCCTCGTCAAAAGCGGCCAGGTTGATCACGGTCCGTTCGTTCGAGGTAAAAATCAGGTGAATGCGCTCGTCGCGCGTCTGGACGGCGTACGGATAGGCGAACGTCCCGCGCCCCTCCATGACGTTGCGGCGGTAGGGATAGGAGCGGTCCTCGTCCTCGGAGAGCGCCGCCGCGAGCGGCGTCCGGCGGTTCATGCTGTCGTTAAAGATGAGCAGCAGCCGGCCGCTCCTGAGCCGCAGGAACTCGACGGCGGCGTTGGGATTGGGGAAGGCGCTGTCGCGCCCGTCGGTCCAGCTCCGCCCCCCGTCGGTCGATTCGGCGCGGATGATCCAGCCCTCTTCCCTCGGCCCGTAACCTCCCCCGCGCCGGCAATAGGCCACCAGACGCCCGTCGGCCAGTTCGACCACGGCCGGTTGGATATTCCCGTTGGGCGACCGGATCGCCCCCAGCTCCTCCCAGGTCCTCGCCGCCGGATCAAACCGGAGAAAGCGCGAGGTGCTGTCGGCCCCGACGCGCTCGGTGTCATGCCCCGTTTCGTGATAGACGGGGATCAGATGGGCGCCGTCCCGCAGGACGATCGGCTTGTTGCGGACCATCATGCCCTCGCGGAAGGCGACGACGATCGGGTCCGTCCAGGTCCGGGCCCCGTCGGTCGAAACCTTGGCCTGGATGCGCGAGGTGGACCAAGTCTCCCCGTAGCGAATCACGTAATATAGCCAGACGGGGCCCTCCGGGGCTTGCCAGACGACGGGATTGCCTTCGGAACGAAAGGGGGTATCGGCGATCGCCACGGGGTCCGTCCAGGAGGTTGAGCCCGCCGCGCGCCGGGAGCCATAAACCGCCGTATCGTCGGCGTACTCCCCCGAACCCCCGTAATAAGCCAGGTAGAGATCGCCGTTGGCCAGCTCCGTGATCGCCGCCGGGTGCTTATACGCCCCCGGCGCCTCCGGGCCGAATACCCGCTCGACGATCAACTCCTCCCCCCGCGCGGCCAGGACCATCATGGCGACCCCCAGGCTCGTAAGAAGCAATTCGGGATGACGCGCCCGGCCGAGCACGTCGAAGGCGCGTCTTGAGGACTCCAATCCGCCTTCGGAAGATAGACCGCGACCCTTCGAGTCTCGGCCTGCGGCCGGACAGCCGGACTCGACCAGCCGAGAGTGACGCCGCCTGGATGACACCGGAAGGGAGATTATTCGCCAGCCGGAATTTGACTTGGCCGCGCGCAAGCTGTTCGGCTCGACAAGGCGCGCCG
>CAYXAU010000026.1:15668-26415 GCA_964463045.1 uncultured Candidatus Sumerlaeota bacterium
CCGAATCTGTGGCCCGGCTCATTTCGATCATCTGGCAAGCGGAAGAAGCCAACGGTTCCTAGGCTAACCCCGCGAGCCGCGCTCCAGTCGCCGGGCCAGCTCCCGGGCGATCTCACGGCTCTTAGGACTGAGCGCGACATCCCGATCAATGAGCGCCGTCCCGTAGGGAATCGTCTCGCCGAACCGGGCCAACTGCCAACCCAGGCATTCGTGGGACTCCTCGCTCATCTGCCGCGCCGTCTTTGCCCACGCTTGACGGATCACGTCGTCCACCAGAGCAATCTCCCACGAGCTGAAGCGGGATAAATCCGGCTCCCGCCGCGCCACGAGCCTCTTTTGCTCATACCCGTAATGGGACTGAGCGCGGACGGAAGCGTCCCCGCCCCGCTCGAGTTCCCTGAGTGCCTAAGCCGCTTACCTGCCGCCTTCCCTCAGCGGCCGCCCCCGCGCGACACCTTCCCAGTATAGGGTTCGCCCTCCGGCCCTGCAAACGGTCGTTGAGGCTCCACGATAAACCTCGCCGGCCTTTTCAGCGCGCCTTCCGGAGGTTGAATCTCTCCATCCGCGTTGAAATGATCCCCGGCGGCGCGATCGCCCCCGCCAGGAGACCGACCTTGACCGAGCCCCCCTCGAGCCGCACCGAACCGGCCCCCCCCGGCAATTCCTTCCTCGCGGGCGCCGGGGGCTTCCTATCGGACCTGGCCGCGTCGGCGCGCGATCTCCCCGGCGGCTTTGTCGCCCCCCGACGCCCGTCCGGCCTCCGCCCGAGACCCGCCCTCCTCGCGTCCGAAGCTCGGTGGCTCTGGGCCCTGCTCGGCCTGGCGATCCTCTTTCACCAGGCTTACTTCTGGACCGGGCGGGCGCTCTTCCGGCAGGCCGGGCCCACGATCGCCGAGACGAGCGACGCGCTCTACGGCTGGGACATCCCGCGCGTCGTCCTCGACCTGACCGAGCGAGGCGAAAACCGCCGCAGCAACGTCCATCCCCTCTTCGTCGTCTGGGGTAAGCCCCTCGGGCTCTTCTTCCGCCACGTCGTCGGCCTCGCCCCCTACACGAGCGCGCTCGCCGCCGCGGCCCTGGCGGCGGCCCTCGGGGTCGCCATGATGGCCCTCCTGGCCCGGATGCTCGGGGCGCAAGGACCGGAGGCGACGCTGGCGGCGGCCGTCTACGGCGCGACGACGACGCACGCCTTTCTCGGCTCCATCCCTGAAACCGGCGCCTTCTCCATCCTGAGCGTCCTGTTCGTCTATCTGCTGGGAGCCCACGCGCTGAGCCACGCCGGGGCCTCGCCATTGCTCTGGATCGCCTCCGGCGTCTTCAGCTATGGAAACGCCGTCACCAATGTCCTCAAGAACGCCTTCGGCTTCTTTCTGACGGAGCCGGCTCGCGGCGGCGCTCGCGGGCTCCTCGGTCGCACCGCCGCTTACCTGACCGTCGTCGTGACCCTCGGTCTGGGGCTTTCGCTCGCCGTCGGCAGCTCCCTCGACATGTGGCGCGATCGGTGGGTGGCGATGCCCTCGCAGCGCGGGACCGATCTGGAGGACCTCCCGACGCACATGCTCCGCTCGTTTTTTCTCTATTCGTTTGTCGCTCCGACGCCGCGCCTCGCCTGGGCCGATCTCACGATCGCCGGCGTCCGGAAAACCGGCCCGATCGTCAATTTCAACGACGCCCGCTACGAGCGGGGGCCGGGGCTCCTGGCGCTGGCGTGGGCTCTCGCCTTGGCTCTCGGCGTCGGCCTGGCGTTGCGGCGCGGTCAGCCCGCCGAGATTCGCGCCCTCGGGCTCGTGGCGGCCTGCCTCGCCTGGGATTTCCTCTTCTTCTCGCGCTATTACGTCCCCATCGAGGGGGTCTTCGTCTGGTCGCCGCACTACGTCGTCTCGGTCTTCGTGCCGTTTCTCTTTGTCGCGGCGGCGATATCACGGCTTCCGCCGCGGCCGCGCCTGGCCGCCGACGCCCTCCTGGCGCTTTTCCTGATCGGCCAGGCGGCCAATAACCTGAGCGCGATCCTGGAATCGGGCCGGCTGCTCAAATAGCCCGCGGCGGCTCGCTCCGGCTTTCCAACCACGTCCTCAGCCGCCGGCCCGTAATCCGCCGCCACATTCGCCAGGCCGTCCGGGCCAGGCTCAGCCATCGGCCGCCGTGGCGAGACACCCCGCCGTAGCGGCGGTGATAGCCGACCGGCACCTCGATGCATTTCTTGCCCGCCCGGATCAGCTCGATCATCATCTCCGGGCAGAAGTCCGCCCCCCGCCCGTGGAGACGCTCTCGGATTTCGCCCCACGTCTCCTTCCAGAGCGCCCGATACGTGCACCCGACGTCCGTGAACCGCCCGCCGCGCGGCCACCACAGCGCCTCCAGATACTTCGCCAGGGCGACGTTGGCCAGCCGATGCAGGGGCCGCATCTGGGCCCCAGGGGCGATCATCGGGCGGCAGGTGCGCGTGCCGAGCGCCGCGTCGGCGTCCTTGAGGTATTCGAGCAGCTTCGGAAGATCGGCCGCGCGAAACGTGTAATCGGCCTCGCAGGCGACCAGGATATCCCCCGTCGCCGCGTTGAGCGCCGCCCGCAGCGCGTCGCCATAGCCGGCGTAACGACCGGCGAGCACGCGCGCCCCGGCCTCGCGCGCCCGCTCGGCCGTGCCGTCGGCGGATTCATTGTCCGCCACGAGGACTTCGACGACGCCGGGCTGCGCCAGGAAATCCCGCACGACGTGGCCGATCGATTCGGCCTCTTCCCAGGCCGGCAGCGCGACGCTCACCGTGAAGCGCGAGAAACGCCGGCTCCGATACCGGAACCGAGCGCGTTCGAGGTCAGAGAGCGTGTTGACGTTGCAATAGCCGGCGTCCGCCAGATCGACGGCGTAGCCCTTGCCCTCGGCGGCCAGCCCGGCGGCGGCCTCATACAGCTCCACGCGGCCCGTGCGCGCCGAGGGCTCAGCTTCGGCCAATCGATCCATCGCCCACGGAGTCAGGTAAAGCGTTCCGCAGCCGCAAAGGTTGTTGACGAGGCGTTCGGGCT
Source organism: uncultured Candidatus Sumerlaeota bacterium (assembly GCA_964463045.1). GTDB lineage: Bacteria > Sumerlaeota > Sumerlaeia > MVZB01 > JAJFLK01 > CAYXAU01. The sequence goes on from CAYXAU010000026.1 coordinate 18,689, forward strand.
TCTCGCGCGCGGCCAGCACATGACCCTCTCCGTCCACCTCGATCGAAAAATTGGCGTGAATCTGCCAGGGATCGAGCACCGCCGTATAGGTGAGCAGCACCTCCGGCCGCCGGGGAAGGTAATCCAGCAGTCGCGCGTGATGGCTCTCCAGGTGAAACTCATCCCCCAGGAAGACAACGAACGGCTCCGTCAGCAGCGCTCTCGCCTCCAGCAGCCCGCAGGCGGGGCCCGCCTCTGGCCGGCGGACCTCCGGGTACTGGATCGTGACTCCCAAACGCTCCCCCGACCCGAGCGCCCGGCGCACCTCTTCCTTTAAGTGGCCGACGACGATCAGCAAGTCCCGCAGGCCGAGCTGGTCCCGGAGGATGTCGATCTGGCGCTCGATCAGGGACCGACCGTGAACCTCAAACAAACACTTGTTCCGAAGGCGGCTGTGCGGCAACGCCCGGAGCCCTTGGCCCCCCGCCAGAATGACCCCCCGCGTCGGTCGGACGGCCATCTCGATCGCCGTCCCCCCAGCGGGCCCAACCGCGGCGGCTTCCGGCAAAGCGTTCCCTTCGGTCATGGCAACCCTGGACTATCGGCCCGCCCGATCAAAGTCAACTTCAATCACCTCAATCAGCCGCGGCGACAAATCGTTGGACTTCCAGAACCAAGGACGGGTAAAACCGGAGGCTTCCACCCCCCCCGATGAGCCGGTCCGGCAAGGGGGGCGGAGCATCTCCCCCCATGACGGCGCCCCTGCAATTCGGCCTGGTCGGCTTCGGCAACATCGGGACCGGCCTCGTCCGGACGCTGGCCGAGCAGGCCGACCGGATCGCCCGCCGCGTCGCCCGTCCCATCGTCCTGCGCCGAATCGCCGACGTCGACACCCGGCCCCGCCCGGGCGTCCCGTACGACGCCTCGATCCTGGTCGCCGACGCCGCCCTCCTGACCGACGACCCCGAAATCGAGGCGATCGTCGAATTGATCGGCGGGGTGGAGCCGGCCCGGTCGATCGTCGAGCGGGCTCTCCAGGCCGGTAAACACGTCGTCACGGCGAACAAGGCCCTTCTGGCCCTCCATGGCCCGGAGCTGCTGGCCCTGGCGGCCGAACGCGGCGTCGGGCTCCTCTATGAGGCCGCCGTCGGCGGCGGCATCCCGATCATCCGGGCCCTCCAGCAGGGCCTGTGCGCCAACGCCATCGTCTCCATCCAGGGGATCATCAACGGCACGTGCAATTACATCCTGACGCAAATGGAGGAGCGGGGGCTCCCCTTCGAGCTGGCGCTCGCCGAGGCTCAGGCGCGCGGCTACGCCGAGCCGGACCCGACCTTCGACATCCAGGGCATCGACACCGCCCACAAGATCGCCATTCTGGCCTCCCTCGCCTTCGGGATGGACATCCGTTACCCGGATGTCTGGGTCGAAGGGATCACGGCCATCCAGCCCATCGACATCCGCTACGCGCGCGAGATGGGCTACGCCATCAAATTGCTCGGGATCGCCCGCCAGCCCGAGCCCGACGGCCCGGCCGAGGTCCGCGTCCATCCGACGCTGATCCCTCAGGATTCGCAATTGGCCTCCGTCCGCGGCGTCTATAACGGCATCCTCGTCCACGGCGAGCCGATCGGCCCGACTTTCTATTACGGCCAGGGGGCCGGCGCCAAGGCCACCAGCTCGGCGGTCCTGAGCGATCTGATGGCTCTGGCCGCCGACGCCCGCGGCTTCCACCCCTCCAGCGAAGCCCGCCTGCGCATCCCCATCGGGCGCAAGAACCTTCGCCCGCGGGAGTCCCTCGAGACCCATTATTACCTGCGGTTTACGGTCGTCGACCGGCCAGGGACGATGGCCAAGCTGACCGCCGCCCTCGGCGACCGCGACATCAGCATCGAGTCCATCATCCAGCATAAGCCCGGCGGGGAGGACGCTCCGGGCCTCCCGGGCGCCGCCACGGTCACGATCGTCACGCACCGCGCGGCCGAGAAGAACGTCCGGGCTTGCCTGGCGGCGCTGATGGCGTCCGAGATCTGCCTGGCCGAGCCGTTTGTCCTGCGCGTCGAAGAGTAGCTTGCCCCCCCCCGGCCGAAAGCACGCACGTCGGCGGGCCGGCGCCGAGGGCGTCGAGCTCAGAGGGGCGCCTTCTCCAGAAAGCTCAGGATGCCCCGGAGAAAGGCCGGCAGATCGGGCGGACGCCGCGCGCTGACAAAGTGCCGATCCACGACGCACGGTTCGTCCACCCAGATCGCCCCCGCGTTCTCCATGTCGTCCCGGATCGCGTTGACGCTCGTGGCGCGAACCCCCTTGAGAATCCGCGCCGAGATCGGCACCCAGCCCGCGTGACAAATGAAGGCCACCAGCTTCCCCCCCTCGTGAAAGCCCCGTGTCTGGTCGAGCACGCGCGGATCGCGCCGCAGCTTATCCGGAGCGAAGCCGCCCGGAATCACGAGCCCCGTGAAGCGGCTTACGTCCACCTCGGCGATGGCCAGATCGGCGGGGCAGGGGTAGCCGTTTTTCCCCCGATAGATCGCCCCCCCTTGCGGGCCGGCCACGGTCACGCTCGCCCCGGCCTCCATCAGCCGCAGTTTCGGATACCAGAGCTCCAAATCCTCATAAAGCTCATCGACGTAAATCAGGAGATGGTGCCGATCGAACGACATGCGGCCTCTCGCTGGGCTCATCGCCGGGCGCGGCGGCTTCGTCGGGCCGCCTTCGGCCCTCAGGGCCCCGAGTGCATCTCGGGATGAATCTCCAACCGGATGAACTGCATCCCCAGCCGGCGGCCGTCACGCGAACCCGCCAGCCGCTCCTCCGGAACCCAACTCGGCATCTTAAACTCGATCCGGAGCTTTTGATAGGGGCGCGAGGGGTTGACCGGGCCCTCAACCGCAACCGCCCCCAGGCTCGCCCGCGCTTGCCGCCAATCACGCTCCCCGGGCAGGCGGTATTGGAACTCGATCTCCGGCTCCGGGAAGGGATGCGGCCGCCAGAAAAGCGCCCGCAGCCGATACCGGCCCCGTCGGGCCGGTCCGCGCCAGAGGAGCCGCTGCCGTTCGCCGAGCGTCCAGCGGAAGATTTCATCCTCGGCCGTGAATTCGACCCCCGCCCACCCGTCGGCGGGGCCGAAGACCGGTTCGTCCGGCAGAATCACCTGACCCCCCGGGACCGAATCCCGGCGGCGGGCCAGCGTCTCCTGACTCGCCGAATAGGCGCTGAGAATCTCCGACATTTGCGCCGGGGAAACCTTCCAGAGCGTCTCCCATCCCCAACAGGCGGGCTCGGCGATGACCCGAACCCCCGCCGTCCGGCCCAGAAGATGCTCCAGGAGGGAGGTTTCGACGGTCCGCAAGGCGCTGAACCGGCCGGTGACGATGTGCGTGGCGAACCATGCCGGCTGCTCCGGCGGCCCCTCAGCCGCGCCGGCCGCGCCGTAATCGCGGAATTCCGTCCGGCCGCTCCGCTTGAGCCACGGGAGAAGCGACGCGTCGGTCCAGAACAGGCCCGACGCGCCCGAAGGCTCGTCCGCGGAAACTAACCGCCTCAGGCATTCGGCCTCGTCCCGCGCGGCAAGCCGGCTCCGTTGAGCATGGAGGGCAAAGCCAAGCCCCGCCGCGAGCGCGATCGCCGCGGCCCCGCGCCGCACGGCCGGAGGTTGCGCTCGCGCAATGAGGCCGGCGATGCCCAGCGCCCAGAACGGCGTCGCCAGCATGTTATATCGACTCGGAAGGAAGACCCGGCCCACGTCCAGGCGCGCGCAGACGAACGCGACGATCAACGGGAGAACCGCCAGCAGCCAGGAAGCCCGGAGCAGTCGGTCCGGACGAGGCCAGGTCGGCCCCGTTGGCGAGCGATACGCCGCCGCCGCGACCAGACCCACCGCAACCGCCACGTAAAAGGCGACCAGGCCGGCAGCGCCTTCGCCGTCGCGGTTCGGCCCCGGCTCGATCGGCCCGAACGGCAGATAAAAGAAGAACGTCTGGAACAAATCGGCGGCCGAGGGACGCGGCAGCCACGCCGGCTCCGCCGTGGCCACGAACTGATTAAGCAACTCGCGCTGACGGACGAGCGTGGGCACCCACGGCAGGTAGATCAAAAGCGTTAGCAACCCGAGCAGCCCGCCGCCGAGGGCCAGCCCTCGGCGTGAGGGACCCCTCCGACGCAGCGCCTCCACCCCCAGCAGCGCCACGTGCCCCCCCAGATAAAGCGCCGTCAGCGTGTGCGTGTAGAGCGCGAGCGCGGCGCAACCGACGTAGCCCGCCCCGGCCCGCCAGGCTCGCCGGGCCCGCCCGTCGAGAAGTTCAAGCGCGAAGGCCGTCGCCGCCAGCAGGAGCCCTTGCGTGAGGGCATAGTTGCGCAGCTCTACCGAATAGAAGGCCAGACCGGGCGAGACGACCGTGAGCGCCAGCGCGAGCAGCCCCGCCGGCGGCCCCCAATGCCGCCGCGCCAACCCCCAGGCCAGCCCGCAGAGCACGAGACCCGGTATCAGGCTCGAAAGCCGCAGCCAGAGGAGCGTTTCGGCCGCGCCGCCGAGCGCCCGCCCGGCCAGAACCAGCGCCCGGACAAGAAAATAATAGAACGGCGGATGCACGTCGGCGGCCGTCAGCCGGACGATCGCCGCAAAAGGGCGCTGGGCGATCGCGACCGTGTAAATCTCATCAAACCAGAACGTCGGGCGCAGCGCGGGGGCGACCCGCAGAGCCGCCCCGGCCGCCAGGATCGCAAGCGCGGCGGCCCCCTCCGCCCACCACGCCCGCCGGGCATCGCGGGCCGGCCACCCGCCTCGCCGGCCCGCGTTCATGCATAGAGCCTTCGGATTTTGACCTGCGTGAAGTAGTGACCCAGAATCTGGCGGTAGTTGTAGCTCTGAAGGGCGAGCACGTAAGCCCCCATCTGGCACAGCCCGACGCCGTGGCCGAAGCCCGCCCCGTGAATCGTCGCCCGCGCCAGATTGCCCGCGGCGTCTTCCTCCACCTCAACGGTGAAAAACGTCGATTTCAACTGGCCGAGCGAGGAACGGATGGCGAGTTCCCGGTCGATCACGACCGTCCGTCGCTCGCCGATGACCTTCATCGTCCGGACCCGGCCCCCCGCCGACCGCCGCTCGATGAGCAGGTCCTTGACCCGGCCCGTCCCGTAGGCCCGGTCCATCAGGCTCGTCAACTGGTCCGCCGAGAGCGTCTTCATCCAACGGAAGTGGCCTCGGGCGTAACTGGGGAACCCCGGCTGATCCGGATTGCACAGAGCGGCGATGGCATGGGACGTGACCTCATGGGCGATCTCCGGATGGGCCAGATCGGGAACGGCGGCCGACCCCAGCCGGTCCAGGTGCCGGCGCGAGTAGCCCTGGCCGTCGCTGTCCCAGAGATCGGCCGTCGAGGCGATCACCCCGCCGCAGGAGTGACTGTAAACGGCGTCCACGGCCCGACCGTTATAGACCAGAATCTCTCCCCGCGTCGTATCCACGGCCCGGCGCACGGCCGCGTTCTCCAACCCCTTGCCGTTATAGGCTTGGATCAGGGCCGAATCGGTGAAGTCGAACCAGGGGTTCGCCGAGACGATCCCGCGTTCGAGCTTCGCCACGGCCTCGCTGCGGGCCACGACGGCCTGAGCCTTGAGCGCCTCGGCCGGGGCGAAATTGCCGATCTCGGAGGCCACCACCCCGTAAAGATAGTGCTCCAGCCAGAGGTGGTTGACGACCGTCAGCTTCCCCTCCTGATCCTTGATCAGCTCGATCGAGTCCCGATAATTCCGCCCCCTCCAGACGGCGTCGCTCCGCCAGGCGCGCAGGTCGTTCACGCCTTGAACGTAGATCGAATCCTCGGCCCGCCGCTGCGGCTCCAGCCGCAGCATCGTCGGCGAGGCCGCCACCGCCTGGCCCTGGACCGTCCGCAACCGGACCTCCCCCTGGCGCGCCGTCCCGCGCTCCTGAAAGATTCGCAGGGCCTCGCCCTCCGGCAGCGTGGATCGGAAGGCTTGCGCCGCCTGGACCGTCGCGAATTCCCCCAGAAGGACGAGCAGCTTCTCCTCGCCTTCCGCTTCCGCCGCGGGCAGCCGGACGGCCTTGGCCGTCAGGCGATAGGCCTCGCGCGCCGCCCCGGCCAGCGTCAGCGCCGTCTGCTCGCCCCCCGGGCTCAGTTCCCTCACCACGAGCCGATAAACGTAGCCGCCCGGCCGACCCTCCTGAATCTCGGCCAGATAAACCTGCCCGGCCCGGAGCGTCGTCAGCGGCCGCGCCTCGGCGCCGAAGACATCGATCGGCCCCGTCGCCGCCAGCGCCACCACGTCCTTGTTGACCCCGATCCCGATCCGGACCCAGTAGTTGCGCCGATCAAGCGACCCCGGCCACCCCTCCGAGCCGGGGGTCTCGGCCATGAGGCCCGCCAGCGTCAACGCCAGGCCCCAGCCGACGGCGCGCAGGGCTTGGGGAGAAGGCTTCAAGGTCCGCGTCCGGCCCATGGGTCTTGGAATCGGCGCATTATGCTCCGGCCACGGGGGCGTGTCAAAACCGACCGGCCCGGCGGGGGGGGCCGCGTCGGCGCTCCGGGAGCCTTTATCGACGCGCGGGGGCGCAAGCTTGACCGGAAGGTGCGGCGGACCTCCGCCCGCGGCGAGGGCCCGAACGTGGGGCGGGCTACAGCCGGTGGATGAGCCCGAAAACCCGTTCTTCGGCTGGGCCGATGGCTGAGCAAGGGGCCGCCGGCCCGCTTGACGCGAGCATCTTACCGGCTCCGCCCGTGTTCATTCATACAGCCGCCACCGCCGAGCGGCATTTCTAGGCTCCGGCGTGGGCGTTGGCTCGAAAGTAAAGCCCGCAGGCACAATGGACACGGACTTGACCGTGAAAGGTTTCGGTTCGCCCTTCTGGAAAACCTGAAATATCTGGTAAAGGTGGACCAAAGAAGCATTCGGGTTGCTTTCAATCGAGCGATCGACGAATGACATACAAGTCATGCCGCTGCCGACAAAAATCGGGCACTTCTCCAGCTCAGCCGGCAGCGGCAGAGGCGTGGGGTTCACCGTGACGGGCTCGCCGTCGAAGTCCAATTGACGCACTACGTTGAATCCCACGGCCGACCCGGGCCCCTGACGGCGCGGCGACCCGAGCCCGGCCTGCCCGAACCCGCTCGTGTCCCAGGTGACGATCACCCCTTCCCGGCTCACCTGCGTCGCCACGCCGTTATTGGCCCCCGTCGTCTGAACCAGGGCCACTTTGTAACGTAACTCGGGCTCGACCCCCCCCATGAACAGTTCGACGCGGAATGGAAACTCCCTGTATCCGGAGATGAAACCAACGGAGAGCTGTTTGGTCGATCCGTTGTCGCTCGGTCGAAGGGCCGTGGCGTGAGTGGCCTTCTCTCCCACCCCGTTGAGAAACGCTTCCACGAGAACGATCGCGCCGTCGGGAACCTGGATGTCGGAGAATTGCAACGCGAAGGGGTAAGACGCCGGCCTCGTGACCCCGTCCACGACGGCGAAAGCCGCCACCACCGCCCGCGCCCAGTCCACGTCCTGGGCGGCGTGCAGCGTATGGGCCTGAGGCTCCTGACCGATCGCGATCAGGTTTTGCGTCGTCCCGGGATCATCGTCCTGGAACGGCGCCCCCTCGAAGGCGTCCGGCTGGGCGGCGAGTCGATTATGGTCCCCCGCCGCCGCCGACATTGGGAAGAAGCCCGTCGCCACGGCGACCAAGCCAACGAGAAACCCTCCCAGCGCCCCAGCGAGCCGGCGCCGCCCCCCTCGGACCCTCG
>CAYXAU010000027.1:0-17460 GCA_964463045.1 uncultured Candidatus Sumerlaeota bacterium
CGACGAAATCGCCGGGGATCAATATATCACCGTCCCCGTCGCCCTCCATGTCGAAGGCGTGGGCGATCCGAGCCCCTAGGGAGAGAATCACGTTGCCCATATCGTTCCTGCAACCTATCTCACAATTGGTCTAGCCCGAAGCAGCAGACGCATGCAGGCCAGTTGAATCCACCCGAGGAAGTTCTCGGTGTAATCTTCCCAACGGATCAGGACACGGCGATTCCAGCCGATCCATGCGAAAAACCGTTCGATCAACCACCGGCGCCGCGCGCGCCGCAACGGACGCCCGTCCTGGGTCTTCATCTGCCGGCGGTGGCGCCGGCGCGGGGCGATCATCTCCACCCCCTGCTCGCTCATCTGCGCATCCAGCGCGTCGCTGTCCTACGCCTTGTCGCCGATCAGCTTTTCCTGCTTGGCCTCAACCCTATAAAGGTCCAAGGTCAACTGAACCTAGGTCACCTCATGGTGGTGGGCCGCATGCGTGCTCGCCGCCATTGGTCGCGCGCATCTCGCCAGACGGGAGATCAACCCCCTGTCTCAAGCGCGGTCAACGGAAGAATCGAACCTCAGCCCGCCCGGCCGCGGGTTCGAGGGATAATCACGGCGACGGCCAGGGCGGCGATCCCCTCGGCGCGGCCGACGAAGCCCAGCCCCTCGCCGGTGGCGGCTTTGACGTTGACGCTCTCCGGCGGGCAACCGAGCGCCTCGGCCAACCGTTCGCGCATGCGCGTCACATACGGGGCCAGCCGCGGCGCTTCGGCCAGAACGGTAGCATCCACCTGACCCACCCCCCAGCCGCGCTCGGCGAGCATCGCTCCTATGGCAGCCAGCAAGTTGAGACTGTTGGCGTCCTTGAAGCGCGGGTCCGTATCCGGAAAGTGTGTTCCGAGATCGCCGAGGCCCGCCGCCCCCAGCAGCGCGTCGCCGATCGCGTGCGCCAGCGCGTCGGCGTCACTGTGGCCCTCCAGACCCATCGGATGAGGAATCTCCACGCCGCCCAAGATGAGCCGGCGCCCCGGCACGAGCCGATGAACGTCGCAGCCTTGGCCGAGCCGAAAGGGAAGCGGTTCCGGGGGGGGCGGCATGGGAAATCCGCGCCAGCGGAGCCTCCGCGCGCGGCCGGGGCCTCAGCTCTCCCCTTCGAGCCAGACGTGATCGAGCGTGTCGACGCCAAAGAATGGCCAATCGAGGCGCTGCACGACGCCGAGAGCCTTAAGGAGCAGCGTGACGCCGAGGCCGTAGCGCTCGGCCGGCGGCGCGCCCGCGACGCGGAAGGACTGCGAGAAAAGGAAATTCACCCCATCGTCAAGCTCCTGACGCGGATTGACGCCGCGCGGATGGCCGAAGAAAAGATCGGGCTGGAGGAATCGACCGGCCGGGCCTTCGGAGCCGCGGCGATAGGCGTCGCGTTGACTCCAGTGCTCGGCCAGGCGTTCCAGGTCCCGCAGAGCGGCGAGCAAACCGAAGCGCCCCACGTCAACCTGCAACGGCTCAACGACCCACCAATTCTGCGCGACCAGGCGCTTGCCCACCGGTTCGAGTCCGCCGATTTCACGCCGCCAGCCCTGCTGCTCGCGATCGACGTGCGTGAAGAGCCAGGCGACGCATTCGGCCTCGAACCGAAGCTGCGCCTGCATGAGCAGCTCGGCCCGGAGTTGTTCGAGCGTCGTCGCCGTCTCCAGGGCCGCCAGCCAGGGCTGGTCAGCGGCGGCCCGCCGAGGAAAGAGCGCCGTCGAGAACGTCTGATCAAATTCCTCGAGGAGCCTTTCCAGATCGGACAGCGTCCGCAGTGCATCGTAACGGAGCCGCCAACCGTCGCCGGCCTTCTCGCAGGCGAGGCCCCAAGCCTCCATCGCCGTCGGTTTGCCGGTCTTGCGCGCCACCTGAAGCATCAAGATCAGTTTCCAGAGGAACTGGCGCGCCGCCTCAGGCGCAACCTCCAATTCGGAAGCCAACCGCCGCTCCCAATGAGCCAACCAACCGCGCAGGGCTTGAGCGACCTCGATCGGGTTGGGGAGGGCCTGCCACCGGTCGCCGCGCCCGTGGAGCTTGGCCGCCAGCGTCGGCAGAATGTCATCTTCGAATTCGCTCATCGTGAGGGCGCGATGCTGGAGGTTTTCCTCGGGCAAGCCGTAGAGGTCGATCCGTCCGGCGCTCAGCATCAGGAGGTCGCCGCCGGGGTCGATGCGACGGGCAAGCTCAAGGGCTAGACGCGTCTCCATCGAGAAGTCCAGAAAGCGAGGATACAGCTCCTCGCGGCCGCCGAGGGTCACCGCTCCCAGATCGATCGCCAGCAAGAGAGCGCCTCGCGGCGATCGCAGCGCCCGCAGCGGGGATCGCACGTCGCCGCGCGGGGTCTCGAAGACGAACTCCCCCTCGAACGGGCCGGGCCGCGAGGGTTGCCAGCCGCATCGCTCCAACTCGCGATGGATGAGCTTCAGGTCCGGGAGTTTGTCCGTTGAGACCACGGGCGCCTGACGGCCGACGGGACGGCTCCTGGAGAAGGTAGGGTCATGACGACGGAAAGTGAAGCGCGGCCGATCCGGACGAAAAATGCTCCGGCTGATCCACGGAGGGCCTCAGCGGGAGGCCGCCGCGGCGGCGGGAAGTTCATCGGCCCCTTCGGCATGGTAGAGCCGATAGTACGTCCCCCGCCCGGCCATGAGCGTGGCGTGGGTCCCTTCCTCGACGATGCGGCCGTCATCAATCACGTAGATCCAATCGGCGTTGCGGACCGTCGAAAGCCGGTGCGAGATGATGAGCGCCGTGCGATTCACAAGCGCCCGGTTGATGGCTTCCTGCACGAGGGCCTGCGACTGCGTGTCCAGAGCTGAGGTCGCTTCGTCAAAAATCAGGATTTGAGGATTGCGGAAAAGGGCGCGCGCGATGGCGATGCGTTGGGCCTGACCGCCGGAAAGCCGCGCCCCGCCGGGCCCGATCCGCGTGGCGTAACCGCGGCCGCCGTCCAGCCGGCCGATGAAATCCTCGGCGTCGGCCAGCCGCGCCGCCGCCACGGCGCGCTGCATCGCCCCGGGCTCCTCGGCGCCGTCCGTCGAGCCATACATAATGTTGTTGGCCACGGTGTCATCGAACAGAATGGTCTGTTGCGTCACAATGCCGATCCGCCGGCGCAGGTCATCCAGCCGGAACTGGCGCAGGTCCACGCCATCGAGCAACACCTGGCCGGCCTCGGGGTCGATGAGCCGGGGAATCAGGTTGGCGATCGTCGTTTTGCCCGCTCCGGATGGTCCCACGAGGGCGACGACCCTCCCGCGCGGGATGTTCAAGCACACGCGGCGCAGGATCGGTCTATCTTTATAGCGCAAGGTAACATCGCGCACCTCGACTCCCTCCCGGAGCTCCGTGAACGGGCGAGCGTCCGGAGCCTCACGCACGCTCGGGGTAAACGCCATCATCTCCTGAATGCGCTCGGCTGAAACGCGCGCGACCTGATAACGCATCGTCGTGGCCGAAAGGGCCTTGAGCGGCCGATAAAACCGCGTCAGCAGGAAGAGGTAGATGAAGAAGGAGGTCGGCTCCAGGCTGCCGGCCGCCCGAGTCGTCCCCAGAATCATGTAGCCGCCGAGAAGGATGACGCCGCAGGCGGCCAGCGTCCCGATCACCTCCATGATCGGCCCGCTGGCGAATTTGACGATCCGCCGGTTCATGATGTAGCGGAAGAGCGCGTTGCTGCGGTGGAGATACTTCTCGATCTCGCGCTCTTCGGTCCCCATCGCCTTGACCAGGCGGATGTTATAGAGCGATTCGGCGATCGAACTCGTCAGCTCATCGGCCTTTTTCTTCTGTTTTTTGGTGTTCTTCCGCAAGACGCTGTTGAAATGATACAAAAGCCCGGCGATCGGCGGCAGAATCGCCACCGTAATCAAAGTAAGTTTGGGGGAAATATAGACGAGCGCGATCGAGTACCCCGCCAGCATCAGCGGCTGCTGGATCCCGTCGCTCAGAAGTTTGTCGATGATCTGGCGAATCGCCTGGACATCGGAGCTGATCCGGGAAATCAGGTACCCGGGCGAGTGCTTGGCGAAAAAGAGATAGTCCTGAGCCAGAACGTTGCGAAAGATGTCGGCCTTCATCCGGAGGTTCATAAAATAAAAAACGTGGGCCAACTGATAACTGCTCAGATACTCTCCGCAGCACTTGAGGAGCGTCATCGTCAAGAGGACGCCGCTCAGATAGATCAGCATCCGATGCGGATGGGCCGCCGCCTGACGCCGATACCACCCCATCACCGCCTCGCGGCCCCGGCCCATCGCCGCCGTCGGCCCCGCGATCACCCCCCGGCCCCAACGGCGCGCGCTTTCGGGGAACAGGCGGCTGAAGGAAAACCCCTCCTCGGCGGCAGCCCGAGGGCCCGCGGCGGGGCCGGCGTCTTCCGGCCCCACGGCCCCGACCTCCGCCGGCTCGAACGTCTCGGCGGCGGCCTTCACCTGGCCGAGAAGGATCTCCAGAAAAGGCTTGAGCATCAGGATGTTGACCGTTCCGAAGACGCTGACGATGACCATCCCCCCCAGCGCGAACGCCAGCCGCCACCGGAACGGCTTCAGGTACTTGAGAAACGGCAGCAGAAACATGGCCGGCCATTATCCCGGATCGGCTCCGAAGCTGACCACAATAAATCCGATCGCCGAGGCCAAGAGGGGGCCCGGGGGAACATCCGGGCCTGAGGCGTGTCCCCCGTAACGAGAACGGCCGGTGTGGTCGCCGCGGGGCGATCCGAATTCGATTGCCGGGCCTCCGGCGGGCCGCTATACTGCCGATTCGAATACGTCCGGCGCCGGTGGGACGGGAGGGACCGGCCCTCAAGGCCGCTCTTTCGAAAGGCGCGGAGCTTGTGAAAAAATGCGCAAGGAGGACTTCCTGATGAACTCGATCTCATGCCGCCTTCAATTGACGGCGGCCCTGTCGCTCGTCGCGTTGGCGGCCCTGCCGGGCGCGACCTTCGCCGCCAACGTCACCGGCAAGGCCAAGTTCGAGGGGGAGCGCCCTCGCCGTTTCGTCATCAAGATGGACGCCGACCCCAAGTGCGCCGCCATCCATGGGGAAACGCGCGTCCCCACCGAAGACGCCATCGTCGACCGTGAAGGCAACCTGCAGAACGTCTTCGTCTATATTAAGAGCGGCCTGGGGGACAAAAAGTTCGATCCCCCCTCGACCCCGGCCAAGATCGATCAGGTCGGCTGCATCTACGTCCCGCACGTTCAGGGAATGATGGTCAATCAGAACCTGGAGATCGTCAACAGCGACCCGACGGCGCACAACATTCACTGCCTGGCCAAGACCAATCCCGAATTCAACTTCGGCCAGACCGTCCCGGGAACCCAAATCAAGGTCTTCCGGCGCAGCGAGGAGGCCGTCAAGTTCAAATGCGACATCCATCCCTGGATGGGCGCCTTTATCTTCGTGCTGGAGCATCCCTTCTTCGCCGTCTCGGAAAAGGACGGCTCCTTCACGATCAAGGACCTGCCCGACGGCAAATACACGCTGGCCGCCTGGCACGAGAAATACGGCGAACAGACCGTCGAGATCACCGTCAGCGGCGCCGACGTAACTCAGGATTTTACGTTCAAGGAATGAGCCGGTCCCGTCGGCCACGTCAACCGGCTCGAAGCCCGAAGATCGCGCATGCGTCGGGAAAGCCCATCCGGGCCCCCGCGGGCCTAAGCTTGGGGCTTGTCCATCCCCCCCCGCCGGAGTGAGCCCCCGTGGTCCCGAAAGCGGCGGGTTCGCCGTCGCCGCCGGCCTTGCGGCGGTTCGCCTGGTTGGTCGCCGGTTGCACCCTCGGCTTGGTCTTCGCCGGCGGGCTCGTGACGAGCAAGGAGGCCGGCCTCGCCGTCCCGGACTGGCCGCTCTCCTTCGGCAGCCTCAACCCGGAGCGATGGTGGGAAATCGAGAACATCCGGGCTGAGCATGGTCACCGGCTTATCGCCGGCGGCGTTGGGCTCTTGACGCTCGCGCTCACGGTGGCTGTCTGGCGGGCGCGGCCGGATGGCAGAGCCCGCTGGGTCGCCGCGGCCGCCCTCGGCACGGTCCTCCTTCAGGCCCTTATCGGCGGCCTGACGGTCCTCGGCCTGGAACTCCGCCCCTTCATCACGGTCGTCCATGCCCTGGTCGGTCAGGGGTTCTTCTGTCTGACGGTCGTGCTGGCCGTGATGCTTTCGCCGCGATGGCGGCCGCGCGAAGCGCGTTCCCCTGCGGGCCGTCCCCCGGCCACGTCCTCACGGGCGAGCTGGAAGCTTCCTACCTCGGCCCTGGGCTTGAGCTTCACCCTGATCGTCATTGCCCAATTGGCGGTCGGAGCCGCCATGCGTCACGCCGAAGCGGGCCTGGCGATCCCCGATTTTCCCCTTGCCTATGGACGGCTGGCCCCCGCCCTCGACGCCGAGGGGATGGCCCGGATCGATGCCGAGCGCCGCCGGCGCGGCCTGCCTCAAGCCACGGCGGCTCAGATTCGCCTTCACTACACGCACCGGCTCGGGGCCCTTCTCGTCGCGCTGGCGGCGACGGGGCTGGGTCTGCGCGTCCTCCGGGATCATCGCGACCGGGGGGAAATTCTCTTTCCGACGCTCCTGATTCTCGGCCTTGTGGCCTTCCAATTGGTTCTCGGGGCGCTTGTGATCTGGAGCCGGAAGCAACCGCATCTGGCGACGCTTCATGTCGCCGTCGGCGCCATCATTCTGGCCGCGGCCTGCGTCCTCACCCTCGAAGCCTTCCGGCTGAGGTCGGCGACCGGCGCGGTCCCGACGGCGGTCGCCGGCTCTCGGATCCTCTCGCGGGAGTCGCCTTCTTGAAAGCCGAAGCTCAGCCCGAGGTCATCGCCGCCGAGCCGGCCGTCGCGGCCCGAGCGACGGACTTCCTCGCGCTGACCAAACCTCGGATCGCCGCCCTGGCGCTGCTGGCCACTTTCGCCGGCTATTATCTGGCTCGGCCCGCCGGAGTCTCGCTTTGGAACGCCGTGCCGGTGCTGATCGGAGCGGCGCTGGTGGCCGCCGGCGCCGGCGGATTGAATCAGCTTCTCGAACGCGACGCCGATCGCCTCATGCTGCGCACCCGCCATCGTCCCCTGCCGGCCGGACGGCTCCGCCCCGGCGAGGCGCTCGTTTTCAGCGGTGGGTTGGCCCTGGGGGGTCTCGTCTGGCTGGGGATCACGACACCTCCCCTGACCGCGTCTCTGGCCGCCGTGACGATCGGGACTTACCTCGGGCTCTACACGCCCCTCAAGCGCCGCACGCCGCTCAACACCTTCGTCGGGGCCGTCCCCGGGGCGCTCCCGCCCCTGATCGGCTGGTCGGCCGCCGCCGGCGCGCTATCGACACCGGCCTGGTCCCTGTTCCTGATCCTCTTCCTCTGGCAGTTGCCCCATTTCTGGGCCATCGCCTGGCTTTATCGAGCCGATTACGCCCGTGGCGGAATGAAAATGCTCTCCGTCGTGAGCCCGGGGGGGGAACGCCTCGCCCGCCAGATCATCGGCCAGACCCTCGCCCTCCTCGCCGTCAGCCTCCTCCCCGTCCGGCTCGCCCTGACGGGCCCCCTCTACGGAGCCGCGGCTCTTATCCTGGGGATCGGCTTCCTGGCGTGCGGCATCAGCCTGGCCCGGCGACGCACGGAGGCTTCGGCTCGGCGGCTGCTCCTGGCTTCGGTGATCTATCTGCCCGTTTTACTGACCGTCCTCATGTTGGATAAAACCTGAGGCCGATCCGACCGCCGACCTCCCGACGGCCCGTCTCGATGACCCCTCAACCGAACGCTCAAGCGCGGAACGCCGCCGGCGGCGGCTCGGGCTTCTGGATCCCCCTGGCGATGCTGGGCATCCTCCTCCTGATTCTTCTGGGCCTGATGGCTTGGGCCGGGATGACCGGCCAACGGCTCGACCTGGGGCTGCGGCGCGGGCCGGCCCGGCTTCCCATTATCGGCACGGTCCCTGAGTTCTCTCTGGTGGATACCGAGGGTCGCTCCATCACGCGGGAGGACTTCCGCGGACGCCTCTGGGTCGTCGATTTCATCTTCACCCGATGCGGGGGGACATGTCCCCAGATGTCATCACGGATGAGCGGCCTCTCGACGGCCCTGGCCGGGTTCACCCAGCTTGCGCCGCCCCCCATCGCCGTCTCCATCTCGGTCGATCCGGAGTGGGACACCCCCGACGTCCTCAAGCGTTACGGCGAGGCCTACGGCGCGCGACCGGGCCGCTGGATGCTGCTCACCGGCCGGAAGGAGGCCATCCAGCGCCTGGCCCGCGACGGATTCCGTCTGGGCGTTCAGGAAGGTATGGAATCGGAGGTGGAACCCATCATCCACAGCCAGAGTTTCGTGCTCGTGGACGCTCAGGGCCGCATCCGCGGCTACTACGACGGGACCGACCCCCAGGCGATCTACCGTCTCTTGGCCGATCTGGCCCTGCTCCAGCGTAAGGGCTGAGGCCGCCCCGATGAGCACCGCCGACCTTCCCGCCGTCAACGCCGGCCTCAACGCCCTCTGCACGATCCTTCTGGCCACCGGTTACGCGTTGATCCGGACCGGTCGCCGAAGGGCGCACCAATGGGTCATGCTCACGGCCTTCGGCGTTTCCACCCTCTTTCTGGCCTCCTATGTCCTCTACCACGCCCTTCACGGCTCGACCCGCTTCGAGGGCCACGGCTTCGTCCGAGGCGTCTATTTCACGATCCTGATCTCGCATGTCCTTCTGGCCGTCGCCGTGGTTCCGCTGGCGATCCTCACGCTCCGCCGGGCGCTGAAGGGCTGGTTCGGCCCCCATAAGCGCCTGGCCCGCTGGACCCTTCCGATCTGGTTCTACGTCTCCGTCACGGGCGTGGTCGTTTACTGGATGCTCTATCAGTGGGGTTGAGGCGAAGGGGTTTCGGGTGAGCCGGCCGGGGCCGAGCGCGGCCCCAAATCTGATTGGAAGTTCCGCGGCGGGCTGATAAGCTGAACGAGCAAGGCGTGGGACCGCCTTCTGACGCCCTCAGGTGACCGGAGGCGCGACCGCGGGGCCAGGCCCCATCGCGGCGCGCGAGTCAGCCATGGCCAATAAAGCCGCCTCCCTGCCCGACAACGTGGCGGGCAAATTCTACGTCGACGACACCTGCATCGACTGCGACGCCTGCCGAGCCACGGCCCCCGATAACTTCGCCCGCAACGACGACGCCGGGTACTCCTACGTCTCCAAGCAACCCGAAAGCGACGAGGAACGGCAACTCTGCGTCGACGCCATGGAGGGATGCCCCGTCGAGGCCATCGGCGACGACGGCGACGCCTGACCCCCCCTTCGGCGCGAAGCCGCTTTGCCGTTGACCCCCGCCAGAGGCGTCGGCTAGGATCGCCGGTTGCCTTCGCCTCGGGGGTCGGCGGCAGGAAGGCTGAGGCCGACGCGAGTGGATGGATTCCCCCGCCTCTCGGCGGCCGTAATTGGAGGATGATCGCCCATGCCCAACCCACGTCGCCGACGGTCCAAAGCCAAGCGCGACCGCATGCGCGCGCACAAGAAGTTGAAGCCGGCGGCGCTGGTCAAGTGCGACCATTGCGGCGAGCTTAAACCCCCTCATCGCCTCTGTCCCGAATGCGGCACCTACCGGGGCCGCGCCTATCGCACGGTCGTGACTTCCTGACGGCTCGGCCCCGATGGATCGTCCGATCGCCATCGCCGTCGACGCCATGGGGGGGGATCACGGCCCCGAGGTCGTGGTCGAAGGGGCGCTCGCGGCGGCCCGGCGCGCCTCCGACGTGGAGCTGGTCCTCGTCGGCAAGGCGGCCAAGATTCGGACGATCATGCGGCGGCTCGGCATGCCACAGCGCCGTCCGCGCGTCGTCCATGCCGAGCAAAGCGTCCGGATGGACGAGGCGCCCAAGAGTTCCCTCAAGAAGAAGAAATCCTCCCTTGCCCTGGCCGCCGACCTCGTCCGGGCCGGCGAGGCCGACGCGCTCGTCTCGATGGGCAATACGGGGGCCTGCCTGGCCACGACGGTCCTCAAATGGCGAACGCTGCCGGGGATTTCACGCCCGGCGATCGCTCAGATCATGCCCGTCCCCGGCCATCCCGTCCTCCTCCTGGACGTGGGGGCCAACGTCGATTGCAAGCCGCGCCACCTGGTTGATTTCGCCCTCATGGGGTCAATCTATGCCCGGGAGGTCTTCGGACGGCCCCAGCCTCGCGTCGGCGTCCTCAGCATCGGCGAAGAGGAGGGCAAAGGGAACGAGCTGACGCGCGCGGCTCTCCAGGAGCTCAAGAGAACGCCGCTTCACGTCCTCGGCAACGCCGAAGGACGCGACGTCTTCTCGGGCCGATTCGACGTGATCGTCTGCGACGGATTCGTCGGCAACGTCGTCCTCAAATTCGGCGAGGCGCTCGTCCAGACGGTCTTCGACCACATCAAAGGCGAGATCAGCAAAAGCCTCTTGTCGGCGCTGGCCGGGCTCGCCATCCGGCCTCACTTCCGCAACTTCAAACGCCAGGTTACTCCCGACGAATACGGGGGCGCGCCGCTCCTGGGCGTGGGGGGGGTCTGCATCATCGGCCACGGCTCTTCGGGGCCGCGGGCCGTCGAAAACGCCATTCTGATGGCGGCGACGGTCGCCCGGCGGCGGGTCAACGAAAAAATTGTGGCCGAGGCCGGCCGCCTGGCCGACGTCGGCGGGGAAGCCCGACCGGAACCGGCCCTGCAGGGGGCTGACGCCCTCTGAATCCGGACCGCTCGCCGGCGGGCCGGCGGGCCTCGCCGGATCAACGCCCCGCCCGATGACTTGAGGAAGGGCCGCCTATGGCTTGGGAACGGACGCTCGTCTTGGTCAAGCCCGACGGGGTGCGTCGCGGGCTCATCGGCGAAATCGTCGGCCGGCTGGAGCGCAAGGGGCTCCGGCTGACCGGGCTTAAGCTGATGCGCGTGAGCCCGGAGCTGGCTGATCGTCATTACGCCGAGCACGTGGCCAAGCCGTTTTTCCCCGAACTCAAACGCTTCATCACGTCGGGGCCCGTCGTGGCCATCGTGGCCGAGGGAGAGTCGGCCGTCGAAGTCGTCCGCCAACTGATGGGGGCCACGCGTTTCGCCGAGGCGCTGGCCGGGACGATCCGGGGGGATTGGGCCTCCTCCACGACGGAAAATCTCGTCCACGGCTCCGATTCGCCGGCCTCGGCCGAGCGCGAAGTTCAGCTCTTCTTCAATCCCTCGGAGCTGGAACCGGCGCCCTAGGCGGCTCCCGCCTCGCGCCGGATTTCCGGTCGATCTTGAGATCGGCCGCCCCTCGTGGTCTTCTGAGAGATGAGCCCGAGGCCGTGGAGTCGAGGGGGATGACGAGCTTCGCGGCGGTCCTCGGCGGCGCGGTGAACCCTCCGACGTCCAAACCCTTCCCGGCCGATGAGGCCACGCCGATGGTCCGCCAGTACCTGCGGATCAAGGCCGAATATCCCGAGGCGATCCTGCTGTTCCGCATCGGCGACTTCTATGAAACCTTTGACGACGACGCGCGCGAAGCCTCCCGAATCCTCGGCATCGCGCTCACCCGGAAACACGTCGGCAACGGCCGGACGCTTCCGCTGGCCGGCATCCCGCATCATGCCCTGGAGAGTTACCTCGGCCGGCTCGTCCGGGCCGGCCGGCGCGTGGCCATCTGCGACCAGATCGAGGAGGCGCGAGACGCCAAAGGGCCGACCGTGCGCCGAGAAGTCGTGCGCGTCGTCACGCCGGGGACGCTCCTGGAAGATACCCTTCTGGAGCCGGCGGCCCCCAACTTCCTGGCCGCCGTCGCCCTCCACGAAGGTTCATGGGCCTTGGCCTGGTGCGATCTCTCGACGGGCGGGCTCAGCGCTTCGGCCTTCGGCGGCGACGATCCGCGGCGGGCCTTGCGGGACGAGCTCCGGCGCCTGGCTCCGGCGGAAATCCTGGCCACGGCGGAAGAGTTGACCCTCCTCGGCGATCTGGGACGCGACGAATCGGCCACGCTGACGCGCCTGGACCCGGGCCTGGCTCGCCTGGACCGCGCCCGCGCCGCCCTCCTCGAGCAACTGCGCGTCCAGAACCTGGAAGGCTTCGGCGCTGAAGAGTTCCCGGCGGCCATCCGCGCCGCCGGCGCTCTCGTCGGCTACCTGCGCGAAACCCAGCGGCGGGTTCCCGGCCACATCCGCGGGCTCGAACTTTGCCGCCCCGAGGATCACCTTGTCCTCGACGCCGCGACCCAGCGTTCGCTGGAGCTGACGCGCAATCTGGTCGACGGGGGCCGACGCGCCACCTTGCTCGACGTGCTGGATCACACGGCCACGCCGATGGGGGGCCGCCTCCTGCGTCAATGGATCCTTAAGCCGTTGCGTGACCTTGAGCGCATTCTTGAGCGCCAGGAGGCGATCGCCGACTTCATGGCTTCGGCCGCAGCGCGGGACCAGCTCCGGACGGGCCTCAGGGGCGTGCGCGACCTGGAGCGGCTCGTGGGTCGGCTCCACTGCGGCGCGGCCCAGGCCCGCGACCTGGTTACGCTCGCTCGATCGCTCCGCGAGGCGCCGACGATTAAAAAAGCCTTGGAGCGCATCGGCCGCGGGGTGATCGGGCGGCTCGGCCAGGAAATGCTGACGCTGGCCGCGCTCGCCGACCGGATTGAGGCCACGCTCGTGCCCGATCCGCCGGTGACGCTGCGCGAGGGGGGGCTGTTCCGCGAGGGCGTCGACGCCGAACTGGACCGCCTGCGCGGCGTCGCTCGAGGCGGCAAGTCCTGGATCAGCCAACTGCGCCAAAGCGAGGCCGAGCGAACGGGGATCGGCAGCCTCAAAATCGGATTCAACAAGGTCTTCGGCTACTATATCGAGGTCAGCAAGCCGAACCTCGACCGCGTCCCGCCGGACTACGAACGCCGCCAGACGCTCGCCCACGCCGAACGCTTCGTCACGCCGGGCCTCAAGGAGAAGGAGGCCGAAATCCTGGGAGCCGAGGAGCGCATCAAGGCCCTTGAGTACGAACTCTTCGAACGCCTCCGCGCCGACGTTCAGGCCGAGACGCCGGCCGTCCAGCGCCTGGCGGCTCAATTGGCCGAGGTGGACGCGCTCGCCGGCCTGGCCGAGGCGGCCCTCCGCGGCGGCTACGTCCGGCCCGAGGTGGACGGCTCAGACCTGATCGAAATCCGGGGCGGCCGGCACCCGGTCATCGAAACCCTGATGACGGACCGGCCCTTTGTCCCCAACGACGTGAGCCTCGACGCGCGCGAGCGTCAGATCTGGATCGTCACGGGCCCGAACATGGCCGGCAAATCAACGTTTATCCGCCAGGTGGCGCTGATCACCCTGATGGCGCACATGGGTTCGTTCGTCCCGGCGCGCGCGGCCCGGATCGGCCTCGTCGATCGCATCTTCACGCGCGTCGGAGCGACGGACTACCTGACCCGTGGCCAGAGCACCTTCCTCGTCGAGATGACCGAAACCGCCAATATCCTCAACAACGCCACCCCCCGCAGTCTGGTCATCCTGGATGAGATCGGTCGCGGAACCTCAACCTACGATGGTCTTTCCATCGCCTGGGCCGTCGTTGAACATCTTCACGAGAAAAAGGCCCGTCGGGCCCGGACGCTCTTTGCCACCCACTACCACGAACTGGCCGACCTGGAGGGCCGGCTCGCCCGGGTGCGCAACTATAACGTCGCCGTTCGCGAGGAAGGCGAGGCCATCACGTTCCTCTACCAGGTCCGGCCGGGCGCTTCCGATCACTCCTACGGCATTCACGCCGCCCGCCTGGCCGGCATTCCGCCCGAGACGGTCCATCGCGCACGTGAAATCCTGTTCGAGTTGGAATGCTCGCGTCGGGTCGGTGAAGTCCAACAAACGGCCCCTCCGGCGTCCGAGGGCCCCGCTGGGACCCCGACGATCGCCGCCCCTCCCGCCGCCATCGCCCAGCCCGATCTCTTTGGCGGCGCTGAACAGCCCATCCTGGAGACGCTCTCCCGATTGGACCCGCGGCGGCTGACCCCCCTGCAGGCGCTGCAGATCCTGGATGAGCTCTGCCGTTTGGCTCGGGGCGAATCCTGAAGGGCCGGCGCGCGCCGATGCTTGACTCTCCCTCGGAATCCCCCGCTCGGGCGGCCCCCCTGTTGAGCCTCATCCTGCCCACGCTGAATGAAGAAGCTGAAATCGGCCCCACACTCCAGGCAATCACCGCCGCGCGCAACGCCGCCGGCCGCCCGACCGAGCTCATCATCGTCGACGGAGGCAGCCGCGACGGCACGCTGGCCCGGCTGGCCGGGCGGACCGACTTGATCCTTCTCTCCGGGCCTCAAGGCCGGGCGCTCCAGATGAATCTCGGCGCCCGCCGGGCCCGTGCCGAATGGCTCCTCTTCCTCCACGCCGACAGCCGGCCGGCCCGCGAGGCCTTTCGCGTCCTGACTCAACGTTTGAGCCCGGGCGGCCGGACGCTTTATGCCTTCACGCTGCGGATTCGAGAGCCGCGGCCCATCTTTCGCCGGCTGGAGCGAGCCGTCGCCTGGCGCTCCCGACGCCTGGGCTTGACCTACGGCGATCAAGGGCTCTGCGTGCACCGGTCGCTTTGGGAGACGCTGGGGGGATTCCGCCCGGAAGCCCTCGCCGAGGACCTGGACTTCGTCCTGCGGGCTCGGCCACGGGCGCGGGTCGAGCTCCTCCCGGCGACGATTGAGACCTCGGCCCGCCAGTGGCGCCGTCAGGGGCTTCTCGCGGCGACGGCCTTCAATCTGGCTCGCCTGGCGGCGGCGCTGACGGTTAAGCTGCTCAGCCCCGACGGCGGCTGGCCGCTGCTCCTTTCGCTGGCGCGAGGTCGAGAGGGCCGCGCTGAGGAGGCCGACGCCGGCTCATGAAAATCCTGTTCATCGGCGACGTCGTCGGCCGGCCAGGCCGCCAACTGTTGAAGGATTGGCTGCCGAAGTTTCGCGCCGAGGGGCCGATCGACTTCGTCGTCGCCAACGCCGAGAATCTGGCGGGGGGCAAGGGCGTAACGGCCGCCACGATCGAGGAGATGCGCGCGGCCGGCGTCGATGTTCTCACCGGCGGCAATCATTCCTTCGCTCAACGCGAGGCCCTCGGGCTGTTCGCCCGCGACGACCGCCTCCTGCGGCCGGCCAATCTCCCCGCGGGCGCTCCGGGCCGCGGCCTCGGCCTTTTCCCCACCGCCGCCGGGCCCGTCGTCGCCGTTCTGAACCTGATGGGCCGGGCCTTCATGCGGCCGATCGATTGCCCCTTCCGCATCGGCAAGGCGCTGGCCGAGGAGGCCCTCCGCGACACGCCCATCCTCATCGTCGATTTCCACGCCGAAGCCACCTCGGAGAAGATGGCCATGGCGGCCTGGCTGGACGGGATGGCGACGGCCGTCGTCGGCACGCACACGCATGTCCCCACGGCCGACGCCCGCGTAACGCGCCGCGGCACGGCCGCCATCACCGACGTCGGCATGACCGGCCCCTACGACTCCATCATCGGCGTCGAAACCCCGATCGTGCTCGATCAACTGATCACGGGCTTACCCGTCCGCCACGAGGTCGCCAAGGGCGACGCCCGCCTCTGCGCCCTGTCGATCGAGCTGGACGCCACCTCGGGTCGAGCCCGGAGCGCCGAGGCCGTCCGCCGGCCGGATTTCCCGACCGCGATCGTCCCCGTCCCCTGAGCCTCCCGCGAGATTCCTGAACGCGAGACCTCAGGCCGAGCCGAAGCGAACCTCCGCATTGCTCGGCATCAGCCGCCGCAGCCGCCGCTTGGCCTTCTCGCGGACAATTTCGGCGATCGGGACGTATCGCGCCGCGTAGCCGGCCGTGCGCAATTCCTCGTTCTGGCCTTCCAGGCGCGCGTAGCGCTGCGTCAGCTTGTAATGCTCCCATACCATCTGTTCATACCGATGCCCGATCTTAACGTAGGTCAGAAACTCCTCGCGCGGTATGTTTTCCTCGTTCATGTAGATGTAGCGGTTCATGTAAAAGTGATCTTCGTTGTTGATGTCCTCGGGTTCGAGCGCCACCCCCGCCAGATTCGTCTCCGACATCCCATACTTTCTCGCCCATTCGAAAACCTGCGTGCCCGGCAGCGGCGAAAGCGGCGAAAACTGACACGATTGCAGCGCGTCCATGCTGCCGCCGATGAACTCGAACGTCTCCACCACGTCCTTGCGTTGCTCCCCCGGCACGCCGATGATGAAACAGGACGCCATGCGGACGCCGTGCTTGCGCGCCAACTCGATCGCCCGGTGATTGTAACTCATGTTCGACGGGCGCTTGTTCAGCACGTTGAGCACCTCGTCGGACCCGGATTCAAACCCGATGTTCAGAACCTTAAAATTCGTCCGCGCGAAGCTCTCCATCAGCTCGTCGTCGATCAGCCTCGCGTGAACGAAGCATCGCAGCTCCAACCCCTCGTGCAACCCCCGCTCGCGCATCGCCTTCATGAGCCCCATGACCCGCGCCTTGCTGACGACAAACAGATCGTCATAGACGTGGAGAATGACGGGATTGTATCTGTTACGAATGAGTTCTATTTCCCGCAGGACGTACTCGTTCGACGGATAGCGGAACCCGTGGCCCCAGTGCAGCACCGTCGAGCAAAAGTGACAGCTATAAGGACAGCCGCGGCTCGTCATGATCTGCAGTTCCACGCGATCCCGCCGATATTGATCGAACATCAAATCCCGGTCGGGATAAGGGATCGCGTCCAGGTCCCCGATCGTCGGCCGCGGCTCCGTGTGGACGAGCCCCCCGTTCTCATGAAACATCAGCCCCTTGATCTTCCGCATGGAGCCGGGCTCTAGCCGCCCCGCCCGAGCCAACAGATCGACCAGCTCGACGAACGTCTCCTCCCCTTCGTGGAGGACCGCCGCGTCGAAAGCCGGGTCGAGCACCGTCTTGAGCGTCGAAACGTGCGGCCCGCCGACGACGATCGGGCAGCCTGATTCTTCCTTGATCCGCCGCGCCGTCCGCGCCGCGTAAGTCGAATTGGCCGACGCGAACGTGAGCCCCACCAGGTCCGGCTTCTGGGCCAGCAAATCCTCCAGCCGCCGGCTGATGAAAACTTCCACCCCGCGGAGCCGCTGCTTTACGCACGCCGCCAGATACCCCAACCCAAGGGGCGGCAGATAACTCCAGAGCGGCTCAATCTCCGGATAACAGACCAGATGCAGCCCGACCTTGATCATCGGGGGCGCCTCCTGCCGACCACGCGAGCCGAACTCCAGGAAACGGAACGATCCGCGCCCCCCCGGCTCCGCCGCATCCTTTCGCTCGGCGTCCCCATGGACCCGCCGGCGGCGTCGATCATGTCACACGCCTCCCGGGGACGCAAGGGCCATTCCGGCCTTCCTTACCTTGAGCAATCGGGGCGACGCGCGACGGCAGAGGGCTCCTTGCGACCCGTAGTGGCGGCATGTGTCTTTCGTCCCGTGGCGTCGATCGCCGCCCCCGGCGCTGATTGCCGCGAAGCACGGCTTCGCGGGGGAACGGCGCAGGCATGGCCTGCGCACTCCA
>CAYXAU010000028.1:0-16837 GCA_964463045.1 uncultured Candidatus Sumerlaeota bacterium
TCCCCAAGAGCGTCCCCGAAGACTCCTGATCCCACGTCTCGGAGAAGATGATCGGGTTGGTCGGGGTCGGCGTCGGCGTGGGGGTCGCGGTGGGCGTCGGCGTGGCCGTATTCACACCCGTGACCAGGGCCGGAGAGGAGATGAAGATGCGGGCGAGCTTACCGGTGGTCGTCGCGTAAGCCCCGTTGGCCGCATTGCCGTAAAAACCGATCGTCGTCAAGGTCGCCCCGGCCGGGGTGGTGGTGGAAAAGCCGGGCCCGGCCAGAAGCGTCGTCCAGGTCCCGGCTGAAGTGGAGAGGGAGAATGTCCCGTTGGCCGCCCGCGTCAGCGTCACTTCGGCCGCCGTGCCTAAGTGATTGGCGTCCTCGTTGCGCTGAACGGCGGGCATATCGCCCTCGGTTCCGCGCCCACTGGAGGCGTAGCCGGTGATGCCGTCGCCCGTCGTGTTGCCGGTGAAGCCGAGCCGGATGAAACTGGTCGTGCCGTCGCCGTCGTTGAAAACCAGCACGACGCCGAAGCCGGAGCCGGTAAACCCGCCGAATTGCGGCGGCACCGTGTTGCTCGCGCTGTTGCGCAGCGTGACGACGAACTCCGCCGAGCCGATTTCATTGGTGATGCTGGCCGGCCCCAGGTTGGAAACGAGGTTAAAGAAAGTGGCCGTCCCACCCGTAATCGTGGCGTTGGAGGCCACGCGATAGCCGTCGGCCTCGGCCGTAACGGTGAACGTCGCGCCACCGACGGCCTGAACGGCGTCGCCGGACCCCTGGAAAATGGCCTCGCCGGCCTGCGCGCCCAGCCCCGCCAGCATCACGACGAACGCACAGACCGTCGTCCACAAACCATTGAATCGTCGCATGAACCCATGTCCTCCTTGGTCTGGTGGGAGTCCCGGTTCCCTCGCTTCGCGGTCGCCAGGGTCATCGGTCGTCGCACGCCCCGTGCAACGGACCCCGTGCTCGAACACCACCCGCAACGGGCCGAGCATGAACCGGAGTTCCAGGAGCCCCCCTGACATGGGCCGTGGCGGGAGCTCGCCTCAGTCAAGGGAGCCACTTAAACCGCCCGGACCCGGATAGGCGTCGGTTCGGCGCCCCATCTCAGGCGTTCGAATCTGTCGCGCCAGTCAAAATCCACTGCTTATCCCGCGCGGGACGTTCCGTCGCCTCCCGCGAGAGATTGGCCGCTCAAGCCTCCTTTCCCGGTCGAGACCGTGGCCCGCGGGACCGGGGCGAGGCCGCCCGCGGCTCGCGAAGGCACGCGAGCCTCCGTCGCCGGGCCCCCGACTGGCCTTCGATGCAATTTATACGGACTTCATCGCCTCCGCCGCGCTAAACGCTCCAGGGCTTCGAGCGACCCTGATACTCCCCGGCGGACGACTTGTCAATGCCCGAATGCCCCCGAGGTCGTTTTTTTCTTTCCGCAAAAGTTTATCGCGTTAAAAGTTCGTGAACGCGGCGGCCCGGCGGCTCAGCCCCTGGCGACCAGGTCGATCACCTCGGCCTGAGCCTCGTCGCCCGCGGCGAGAATCTCGCGCAGGCAGGGGTCGGTCTCGGTTTTCCATCGGGCGAGTTCGCGCCGGGCGATCACCATCTTGTGAACCTCGTCGGGCCCGTCGGCCAGCCGCATGGAGCGCCCCTCGCGCCACATCCGGGCCAAGGGAATGTCGTCGGTGGCCCCCAGGGCCCCGAAGGTCTGAATGGCCCGATCGAGGACGTTCATGAGCATGTTGGCCGCCACGACCTTGATCATCGAAATTTCCTGCCGGGCATGTTCCTTGCCCAAGGTGTCCATCTTCCAGGCGGCGTGGAAGACGAGCAGGCGCGCCTGATCGATCTCCATCCGGGACAGCGCGATCCACTCCTGGATAATCCCCTTCTCCCCCAGATAACCCCCATGGGCGAATCGGCGATTGGCCCGCTGGCACATCATTTCGAGGGCCCGCTCGGCTCCGCCGATGCAACGCATGCAATGGTGAATCCGCCCCGGCCCCAGGCGGGCTTGGGCGATCATGAAGCCGGAGTGCTCCTCCCCGAGCCGGTTGGCCACCGGGACGCGGCAATCCTCGTAGCGGACCTCGCAGTGGCCGCCGCCGTGGGAGGGCCCCATGTAGGGGACCCCGCGGATGATCCGGAAGCCGGGGGCGTCGGTGGGGACAATGATCTGGCTGGTGCGGCGGTGCTTGGGGCCGTTGGGGTTGGTGACGGCCATGACGATGGCGAGGGCGGCCCCGAAGCCGCCGGAGGTGTACCATTTGTGCCCGTTGATGACGTAGTGATCGCCGTCGCGGTCGGCGCGCGTCCGCAGGAGCGTCGGGTCGGAGCCAGCCACCTCGGGCTCGGTCATGGAGAAACAGCTTCGGATACGACCTTCGAGCAGCGGCCGGAGCCAGCGCTCCTTCTGCTCCTCGGTGCCGAACTCGGCCAGAATCTCCATATTGCCGGTATCCGGGGCGGCGCAGTTGAAGGCGCGCGGGGCGATCCGGCTGCGGCCCATGATCTCGCACAGGGGGGCGTATTCGAGGTTGGTAAGCCCGGCCCCATAGCGCGGGTCGGGGAGGAAGAGATTCCAGAGCCCCTCGGCGCGGGCGCGTTCCTGAAGCTTGCGGAGGACGGGCGGCTCGTGATGCGGATCGCCGGCGGCGTGGATTTCCTCCTCGGCGGTCCGCTCGGCCTCATAGACGTGCTCGTCCATGAAGCGCAGGAGCCGGCGTTGCAGGTCCTGGACTTTGGGGGAGAACTCGAAATTCATGATGGCCTCCTCATCCCTTTGCCGACGCTCGGCCCGGTCGGCCGCCTCCGACGGATCGAACCCCTCGGACGCGTCGGATCGCGCCGACCCTCGCCGCAGGCGGACGGCCCAGCGCCCTGGCCGGGCCGCTCCGGCGCGATTCGACACCAGGCCCTCTACGGTAAGAAGCCCCGCCCGGCCCTGCAATGGGATTTCCGGAACCTCCGCGCGGGAAGGCGCCCCGGCCCGCTCGCCGCGACGGCATTCACGTCCTGATCCTCTCGGCGATAGAGTGGAAGACCAAGCCGACGGGGCCCTGGAAGCCTTCCTCGTCCCCCGTCCCGGAGGAGAGATCAATACGGAATGATATCGATCTCGACGCGGCGGTTGCGGACGCGCCCGGATTCGGTGCTGTTATCGGCCACCGGGTCCGAGGAGCCGAGCCCGACGGCCGTGATCCGATTCGGGTCCACGCCGTAACTGATCAGATAATTCCTCACGATGTCGGCCCGGCGCTGGGAAAGCTCGACGTTCACGGCGTCGGACCCTTCGCTGCTGGCGTGGCCCCGCACCATCACGCGCGACTCCGGATACTCGCGCAGGACCTCGGCGACCCGGCTCAGGCGCTCGACCCCGGCGCGCGACAGGTCCGAACGGCCCTGCTCAAACAGCAGTTCGCCCGGGATAACGGCCCGCAGCGCCTCGCGCTGGACGGGCTGAGGGGGGGCTTGCGGCGGCGCGCCCGGCTGTGGCTCGTGCGGCGGGGGCGGGTATGTGACGGCTTGGGTCTGCACGCCTTCGATCCGATCCAGGCGCTCTCTCTGCCGTTGGAGGGCATGGCCGACCAGCCCCCCGGCGGCGGCCCCGATCGCCCCGCCGATCAGCGCCCCGCGGGCGCTCTTGTCGTCGATCAAGGCCCCGGCGGCCGCCCCCAGCAAACCGCCGGCGACGGCCCCCGTGGCCGTCGGATGCTCTCCGGCCGTACGCCGCGCGGAAGCACACCCGGCGACCCCCAGCGATGAAACGAGCAACGCGCCGATCAAGCCGACGCCGACGCAGCCTCGAATAGAATTCATCCTTTGTTCTCCTTTAACGAGGACCGGGGGGCCCGCGGTTTGCGCTGCCTTACGTTTACCATAGACCGCTTAAGCAGGCCAAAGGTTCCGGGCGCTCGGGCTCGTTTCGTCGATGCCCGAGGCCGATTTGGAGCGGGGGCGTCCCGGTCGCTCTCCGCCAGGGGGGCCTCGAAGATCTCGGATTGGTCGGGGTCACGCAGCCGCCGCCGGGCGTAATCCAGGTAAGCGGGCTCGATCTCAAACCCGATGAACGGGACGCCCAGCCGAGCGGCCGCCTCGGCGCTGGCGCCGAGACCCAGAAAAGGGTCCATCGCCCGGCGGAGGCGCGCCAGGCCGTGCAGACGAAGGCACATCTCGGGCAGCCGCGCGGGAAACGTCGCCGGGTGGGGCCGATCCCGGTGACGCCATTGAATGGTCGGATAGGGGATGAACCAGACGTTCCCCCGGCAGTGGAGACCCTGGCCGGCCGCGGACCACCGGCCGACGTTGGAGACATCCTCATAGGGGACGCCGATCGCCAGCCGATCCAGCTCGACGTCGCCGCCGACGGTGAAGTGGAAGATGTACTCGTGGGCGTCGTTCAGGAATCGGGGGCTGTTGATCGGCTTATAGTGCCCCACGGTGATGTCGCGGCTAAGACCGGGGGACCGACCGGCATCGCGCCGCGCGATCGAGATCGACTTGACCCAATGGATGACGTTCTGGAGCCGGAACCGTCGCCCGAGGGCGCGGGCGACCTCCCAAGGCCAGGCCGGATCGCTCGGGCGACTCCCCAGATTGACAAAAAGCGACCCCCGGGGAGTCAGCGCGCGCCGAGCTTCGGCTCCCCAGCGATCGGTCCATTCCAGATATTGCCGGGGCGAAAGGTCATCCTGGTAAGAGGCGTAGGCGACGCCCAGGTTATAGGGAGGGGAGGTGACAATGGCGTCGACGGAACCGGCGGCGACGCGCCGAGGGCCCTCGACGAGAAAATCCCCCTCCACGAGTTCCATCGACGGACGGCCGCGACCCATCTCAGTTGAGTCGCTCCTCGGTCGCCGGATCGAAACCGTGAAGTCGTTCGGGGTCGTACCCGACCGAAACGGCTTGATCGACGGCGGGGGCCGTCTGACCGGGGGTCCGGGCCCGCAGCCGCAGGGGCCCGACGGCCAGCGTGAGAATCGTCTCCGCCCCCAACAATTCCCGATCCTCGACCTGGCCGAGCAGGCGGACCGGCGGGCGGGGACCTTCGCCGTCGCCGACGGTCAGGTCCTCCGGCCTGAGCCCGATGACGATCTCCTCCAGCCTCTGGGCCGCGAGCCTCGCGGCCAGCGCCGGGCCGATCGGGAGGCCGACCCCCTCGGCGACGACGGCCAACCCGTCGCCCAGCGGCTGAACTTTGCCGCGGACAAAATTCATCGGCGGGGAACCGATGAAACTGGCCACAAAGAGGTTGCGCGGCTCGCGGTAAACCACCTCCGGGGCGTCGAACTGACGGAGCCGCCCCCGGTTCATCACGGCGATCCGGTCCCCCAACGTCATGGCTTCGACCTGATCGTGCGTCACGTAGATCATCGTCGCGCCGAGCCGCCGGTGCAGGGCCTTGATCTCGCCGCGGACGCTCAGGCGCAGGCGGGCGTCCAGATTGGAAAGCGGCTCATCGAAGAGAAACACGGCCGGTTCGCGGACGATCGCTCGCCCGACGGCCACGCGCTGGCGCTCGCCGCCGGAAAGCGCCCGGGGTTTGCGATTGAGCAGCGAGGTCAGGCCGAGCGTTTCGGCGGTCGCCCGGACGCGCCCGTCGATCTCCGCCCGCGGGAATTTCCGCATCCGCAACCCGAAGGCCAGGTTCTGATAGACGGTCATATGGGGATACAGCGCGTAGTTCTGGAAGATCATGGCCACGTCGCGGTCCTTGGGGGCGAGCGCGTTGACCGGCCGCTCGTCGATCCAGACCTCCCCCTCCGTCGGGTCCTCCAGACCGGCGATCAAGCGTAGCGTCGTGGACTTGCCGCAGCCGGACGGGCCGACCAGCACGACGAACTCGCCGTGGCGCGCCTCAAGCGTCAGCGCCTCGACCGCCGCCTCGGCGGCCCCGGCAAATCGCTTGGTGAGGTTGCGCAAGACGACGCGAGCCATCGGCAGGAAGAGAAATAAACCGCGCGATCGGGAGTCTAGCCAACCCCTTTCCACCTCCGCAAGCCGATTCCCGACGCCGCGGGCCCCAAGGCCTCAAAGGCCAGAATCCGGAACCACCCAGGCGCGAAGACACGAAGAAGGGCCGAGGCGGGCTCACGCTGCCTTCGCCGCGGGGAGCCTTCGGGTCCTCTGACCTTGATCTCTTTCCGGCTTTGTGTCTTCGTGGTGAGTCGATGTCTTCCGCGCCTCTCGCGTCGCGCCTTGCCCTCCGATGAGTGACCCCGGCGGTTTGGAATCGGCCAAGCCCGCCTCAGAGCGCCGGTCGCGGCTGGTCTTGATCCTCGCGGGGCTGATGATCTCGGCGGCGTTCGTGGGGATCGCGCGCTTCCACGGCGAAGGGGGTCGCCCCGCGCCTCCTCTCCATGACGCGCTCCTCTTTCATCAATATGGCCGCGCCTGGGCCGAGGGACGGCCCTATCGATTCAGCCCCGGGGCCGAACGCACCACCGGCAGCACGAGCCATCTCTATCCGGCGCTCCTTGGATTGCTACATGCGGCGGGGGCGCGGGGAGACGCCCTTACGACGGCGGCCTTCCTGCTGAACATCGTCGGTTTCCTGATCTTCCTGGTGGCCATGCGGGCGTTGGCCCAGGCTCTGCATCCCCCGGCGGCAAACCTGGCGACGGGGCTCGTCGTCTTGAGCGGCCACGCGGCGATCGGCGCCCTCAGCCTGACCGATATGGGGCTCTTCATGGCCGTCTCGGCCGCGGCGCTCGCGGCGGCTGCCACGGCACGTTGGGGCTGGCTGACGGGGCTTTTGGTTCTCGCCCCGTGGGTCAGGCCCGAAGGAGGGCTTCTGGCGCTGGCGCTCGCCGCGGCGGCGATCGCGCCGGTCGGACCCCAGGGAAGGATCGAGCGGGTGAAGCTCGTGGCGGCCGGTCTTGCGGGCCTCCTCTCGCTGGCCGGCACGCTGGCCCTCAATTACGCGCTCACGGGAAGCCCGATCTACCATTCGATGATGGGCAAAGGGCTGCACGTGAGTTATCCCCTCGCGGGCTGGCTGCGGCTGACGGCCGAAGGAGTCGTCGATCTGATCCGGGAAGGCGTGTTCGGGATCGGGACGAACGTCCGGCGGTTTTTTGTGTTGCCGGTCCTCGGCGGGACGTTAGCGATCGTGGGGCTGGCCTCGCGTCGGTGGAGCACGGCCCCGACGGCCCCGGCCGAGCTGGGCGGGCTGATCTCGGCGCTTCTGGTCGCGCCGATGATCGCGCTCAGCGGCTGGAGCGGCGCGCAGCATGACCGCTATCTGGCCTGGCTGCTCCCGCTGGGTTTGGTTTACGTCGCGATAGGAGCGGCTTGGGTCGCCGAACGGTTGGGATCACCGAAACGGCTGGCCCTGGTCAGCGCCCCGCTGCTCGCCTTTCAAGGCTTGACGCTCCTCTTCTTCGCGGCCCTCTACGCCGACGGATGCGCCTGGGTGGCGGCCAATGCCGGCTTCGCTCGGCTGGCCGACCGGCTGCTGCCCGACGGTTCGCGGGTGGGGTTTGTGGGGGGCGCGGGCCTGAGTTATTACCTGCCCGGCAAGACGATCGTCGGGCTGAATGGGATCGTCAGCCCCCCGCTTTCGACGGGCGACTGCGTCCCGTGCGCGCTGGAGACGCTGAAGCATCGGCCGGCCCGCCGCTTCGAGGCCTGGATGCTCTTGGCCCCGCAGATCGAAGGGCAGTGGTTCTCTTCGCTGATCGGCGGACCGATCGCCGTCGAGACGCCCGCCCTGGGGGCGCACAACGCCTTCACGCTCCATCAGGCCCGGTGGGACAAGATCGACGGGGCGGAGGAACCTCTCTCCCCCAACGCGCTCGCGGCCATCGGCGGGCTGAGGCTGATAGACCGGCTGGATGTCGGCCATACCGAGGATGAGCGCCGATGCGCTTACCGGACCGTCTCGCGGCTGGCGGGAGCGCGATTGCAGCCGGTCGTCCAGCTCGGCCGGGCCGGCGCCAGAGATATCCTCGAGGTCGGGCGGCTCGTTCTGGGCGAGGAACGGTTCACCGTGGCCGCGCGGCCGGGTCTGCCGCTGCGGGTGGTGCTCCGAACGGGGCTGCTGGCCGTGCCGACGGTCTATATCCCCGGCGATGGCCTGAGCCCTCAGGGCGTGGAGTTTGTCTCGCCCATCACCGTTCACGTCACGGCCAGCTCACGCGGGGAGGGAGCCTCGGCGGGCAGAGCCTTCGTCGCCCCCTTCAGGTTCGAGTTGCCGCCGGCGCAAGAGGGCTTTGCCGAAGTCGTCTTCGACATCCCGGCCGAGTGGATTGACGGCGAAGCCGTCGAGCTCGTCGTGGCGGGGGATCACGTGGCCTTCGCCTATTGGTTTTATCAGGCTGACTCGGCCCGGGAAAACGGGAGCTGAGGCGAACCCGGACGCCTGAGCCTGGCCGGGACCGCAATTCTCCACATGACGGCATCCCCCTCTCCGCCCTCCATCCCCGATTTCGAAGCCTGTCTGCAACGTCTTTACGAGCGGCTTCTGGCGCCCGGCGATATCGCCATCGACGCCGGGGCGCACACGGGCCGGCACGCCCTGCCGATGGCGCGGCGGGTCCATCCCGGCGGGCGGGTCCACGCCTTTGAGCCGCTCCCCTTTTGCCGGGCGGAACTGCTCCGGGCGATCGGGACGGAGACGCCGGGGCTGCGCTCGACGCTGGTTGTTCATCCCGAAGCCCTGGGTGAGCGGGACGATGAGGCTGACTTTGTGGTGGCCGTCGATCTGCCCGGCTATAGCGGCTTGCGTCCGCGGACGTATGACGCTCCGACCCGGATCGAACGCCTGCCGGTCCCGGTGCGCCGCCTGGACGGACTGCTGGCCGATCTGACGGCGCTGACGTACATCAAGATCGACGTTGAGGGAGGCGAGCTGGGCGTGCTGCGCGGCGCGACGGAATTGATCGGACGATTCCGGCCGGTCGTCTCCTTCGAGTTTGGCCTGGCCGCCATCGGGCATTATTCGATCACGCCCGCTGACATGGCTCGCTTCTGGGCGGAGCGGGATTACCGGTTGTTCGACGTCCTGGGTCGGGAATTGCCGACCGAGGAGGGCTTCATCGAGAGCGCCACCCGACAGGAAGTCTGGGATTACGTGGCCCTCCCCCGCCGACGGCCCGAACTTGTTCCCCGCCTCCTTCCCCCTTCGCAAAAGTAATCACGCGAACAAAGGTAACACCGCCAACGTCATCCTCCGGTTACAGTCACACTTTACGACCAGGCTTCCGGCGGGTATAACCCGGCGTCCGGGGGGTTAACGTTGATTGCGTCGGCTGACGCGGCCGGCGATCGCCTCGGCTCAGACGAGCAGGCCCAGCGATCGCTCGACCCAGGCCGCTTCCTCAGCCAGGCCCTGGTCGAGATCATATTGGGGGTTGAACTGGAGGTCCCGCCGCGCGCGCGTCGTATCGGCGTAGGTGTGCCGCACGTCGCCGCGTTGGGCCTCCCGGCGCTCGACGCGCACCGGTCGGCCGACGACGGCCTCGATCCGCGCGATGGCCTCGCGGAGCGTCAATCGGCTGCCGCCGCCGATGTTATAAACGGCCCCCGGCGGGGCCATCCGAGCGGCGGCCAGGTTGGCTTCGACGGCGTCCTCGACGAACGTGAAATCGCGCGTCTGCTCGCCGTCCCCGTAGACGACGATGGGAAGGCCCTGGAAGGCCGCCTTGATGAAGCGATGGAAGGCCATGTCCGGCCGCTGGCGTGGGCCGTAGACGGTGAAATACCGCAGCGCCACGATCGGCACGCCGAAATTGCGCCAATAGAGACCGCACAAATGTTCGGCGGCGAGCTTCGTCACTCCGTACGGAGAATGAGGACAGGGCAGATCAGTTTCAGCCATCGGGAGCTTCGGAGTATCCCCGTAGACCGAGGAGCTGGAGGCGTAAACCATGCGGATCCCGGAGCCTTTCAAGGCTTCGAGCAACGTTTGCGTGGCCAGGACGTTCAGGTTGGTATATTCGGCGAAGTTGCGGCCCCAACTGGCCCGAACGCCGGCCTGAGCCGCCTGATGAAAAACCGTCGTGGTCCCCTCCAGGAGCGGCCGCCAGTCCAGCTCCAGGATGTCGCGCTCGATCAACGTGAACCCGGCGAAGTCGCCTAAGGGCTCGACGTTAGCGCGCTTGATCCGCGGGGAATAGTAATCCGTGAAACAATCGACGCCGATCACCTGGTCGCCGCGTTCGAGCAACCGTTGGGCGAGCCAGGAACCGATGAACCCGGCGGCGCCGGTAACGATGAATTTCTGGGTCATGAGCGGCGAACGCGGAACGATCTGGAACCGGCGGCCCCTCTCGCCGGGAGGGGTCGCGCTGAACGGGAGCGCCTCAGAGAGGCAACGCCGCCGCGACGCGGCCGGAATCCGGAGCCGCGCGACGCTCCAAAGTCGCGCCCGGCCGGCGGCTCCTCGGGCGAAGCCGCGCCCGAAGCCTCTCCACCTTATTATCAATTCCCTCCGGAGGATTCAACAGCGGCCGTCGGGTCGGCTCGTCTTTTTTGAGCCGACGGATCGCCGCCGTGGTCTTCCCGTTGCGCTGCCGCTAACATGGCCTCGCCCGTGGATCGCCGGCCCCCGGAGGGCCGGTCCACGGCGAATGGGAGCGGAGCGATGTTGGAAAGCGTGGATCGGATCCAGGTGGCTGTTCCTCGCGCCGAGGAGGCCGCGCGCACGTTCCAGCGATATTTCGACGCTTCGGAGATGGGACGGGACGTTCCGGTCAGGCTGGGGGCCGCTCGCCGAACGCTGCGTCTGGGCCGGGGCGTCGTCGAAGTCCTGGAGCCGAAGGGGCCAGGCGCGGTGCAGCAGTTCGTCGAATCCTGCGGCGGGGGCTTGTTCGCAGCCGGCTTCAGTTGCGCCGACCCCGTCGGGCTCAAGGCCAGCCTTGCGGCCGCAGGGGTGCCCTGGCTGGAGGCGGGCGACCAACTCTTCATCGGCCCGACGCCCATCGGCGGCTTAAGGGCCGTTATCTCGCCCCCGCAGCGCGACCCGGTCAGCGACGGCGAGGGCCTCCTCAGGTTCTATGAAGTGACCAACCCCGTGGGGGATCTGCGGCGGGCCGAGGCCTTCTACGGGCGCGCCTTCGGCCTGGAGACCGGGCGCTTTCAACCGATCCGGAGCGACCTCTATGGCTATATCGGGACGCTCACGCTGTTCGCGCCGGGGCGGCTCGATCGGATCGAGATCACCCAGCCGACGGACCCTGCCCGGCCCATGGGACGGTTTCACGCTCGGCGCGGCGACGGGCTTTACATGTGCTTCGGCGAGACGGACGACTTTGACCGCCTCCGAGATCGCCTGGAACGCGAAGGGGCCCGGTTCGCGCTCCGTCCGCCGGAAGACGGCGGGCCGAACGTCCTCTTCATCCACCCCAAATCGCTCCACGGGTTGTTCATGGGGATCAGTCTGACCGGGGTGGCCTGGGAGTGGTCGTCCGGACCTCGAGGCGGCTAAGCGCCTTGGTGATCGTGGTCCGGCTTAGCGCGGAGGAATTTCCGTTGCTCCCATCAAAACGGCGGCGGAGGATCGTCGTCGCCCCGCGGCCGGGCGCGGCATGATCCGGGACGGCCGGCCGCTGGTTAGAACGCGCGCCCGTTCGGTCTTCCCGGAACAGGGGGCCGATAGGATGAGCGAGGCCAAGCCTTCCAGGGGGAGCCCAGTCATCCTTGTGGACTACGATCCGGAGTGGCCGCGTCGGTTCGAGACCGAGCGAGATCGGCTGGCGGCGGCGCTCGGCCAGGCGATCGAAGCCATCGAGCATATCGGCTCGACGGCGGTGCCGGGCCTGCCGTCCAAACCGGTCATCGACCTGATGATGGGAGTCAAGGACGTGCGGAGCGCCGACGCGCTCGTGCCGCGCGTTGAAGCCCTGGACTATGAGTACGTGCCGGAGTTCGAGTCGATCCTTCCCGAGCGGCGGTTCTTTCGCCAGGGGCCTCCCGAGCGCCGCCGGTTCCATCTTCATCTGGTGCCGCGCCGGAGCGATTTCTGGGAGGCGCACCTTCGCTTCCGCGACTTCCTGCGCCGGAAGCCGGAGATCGCTGAACGTTACCACCGCCTGAAGGTCGAGCTGGCCGCGCGGTTTCCCGACGATAGCCAGGCTTACTCCGAAGCCAAGACGCCGTTCATCGAGGACGTTCTGCGGCGGGCCGCCGCCGAGCTGCTCTGAAGACGGGCTCTCTTCGCCTCCGTGCCCATCCCCGCCCGCCCGTATTCCGCCGAGCTTGACCGCCTGGCCCGCCTTTACGGGGTCATCACGGCCTTCACCGACGTGACGGGCCGGCGCCGCCGCGCCTCGACGGAGACGCTCCTGGCCGTTCTGCGGGCTCTGGGAGCCCCGATCCTCCGGCCGGAGGACGCCGCCGAAGCCCGGCGGGTCCGGCAAATTCAGGAGTGGCGCCGGCGGCTGCCGCCGGTGGTCGTGGCTTGGACGGGTCGACCGGCGGCCGTCCCCGTGCGCCTGCCCGCCCACGGTCAGCCGAGCCAGGCTGAAACCGCTATCCGATTGGAATCCGGCGAACGACGCGCCTGGACGATCCGATGGGGGCAACTGACGCCGCGGGAGGGCGCCTCTATCGACGGTCGCCCATTTTCCCTCTTCGATCTCGATCTCCCCCACGATCTTCCCCCCGGCTACCATCGGTTCACGCTGGAGCAGCGGGGTCGGCGCGAGAAGACGCTGATTGTATCAGCCCCGCCTCGGGCCTGGCTGACTCCTCGCCCCCGCCAACGCCAGCGCTGGGGCCTCTTCCTGCCGCTCTATGCCTTGCGCACGGCGGGCGATTGGGGGGTGGGCGACTACGTCGGCCTGGCCGAGCTGGCCGAGTGGATCGGCGCACGAGGGGGGAGCTTCGTCTCGACGCTCCCCTTCCTGGCCGCCTTCCTTGAGGAGCCGTTCGACCCCAGTCCCTATGCCCCCGTCAGTCGGCTCTTCTGGAACGAAGGCTTCGTCGATGTGACGCAGGCCGAGGAGCTGGCCTGTTGCCCCACCGCTCGCGACCTGATCGCCTCCAGTGAGTTTCGGGGCGAGATCGCCCGGCTCAAGGCAGAGGAGTGGGTTGATTACCGGTCGGTCATGCGGCTCAAACGGCAGGCGCTCGAACTGCTGGCCGAGGCTTTCTTCGCCGCCGGCGGGCCCGATCGGCCCGCCTTCAGGCGGTTTCTCGCCGAGCATCCCGACGCCGATCGCTACGCCCGGTTCCGCGCCGCCGGCCAACGGCAACGACGCCCCTGGCCGGAGTGGCCCGCGCGCGCGCGCGACGGCCGCCTGGGCGGCGACGACTTCGAGGAGGCCTCGCGCCGCTATCACCTCTACGTTCAGTGGCTGGCCGACGGGCAGGTCCGCGCGGCCGCCGAACGGGCCCGTCGCCACGGACCGGGGCTCTATCTCGATCTACCGCTGGGGAGCCATCCCGACGGCTTCGATACGTGGCGCCATGCCGAAGCTCACGCCCTGGGCGTCTCGGCGGGGGCGCCTCCCGACGGCTTCTTCGTCGAGGGCCAGCGCTGGGGGTTCCCCCCGTTGCATCCGGAAGGGCTCCGACGGACCGGCCATCAGCTCCTGATCAAAATCCTGCGCCATCAGATGCGGCGCGCGGGGCTTCTCCGGATCGATCACGTGATGTGGTTGCACCGGCTATACTGGATTCCCGAAGGCCTCAAGGCCACCGAGGGGGCTTACGTCCGCTACCCGACCGAGGAGCTTTATGCGCTGCTGACGCTGGAATCTCACCGGGCGGGGACGGTCCTGGTGGGCGAGGACCTGGGAACGGTGCCCCCGGGCGTCCGTTCGACGTTGCGCCGGCGAGGGCTGCACCGCCTCTATATCCTCCCCTTCGAGCTGCCGACCCGTCGCGGGCGTCGGCTGCGGCCTCCGCCCCGGGCCAGCGTGGCCGGCCTGAACACGCATGACGTCCCCCCTTTCGCCGGCTTGTGGCAGGGGGAGGACATCGCCTGGAGCCTCGCCCAGGGAAGGATCGACGCCGCCGAGGCGAACCGCCAACGCGAGGGCCGCGCGGCTTTTCGGCGCGCCCTGGTGGACTTTCTCCGGCAGGAGACTATACTGAACCCCGGGGCCAGGCCCGAGGCGCTCTCCCCCGCCGAGGTCCTGGAAGCCTGTTTACGTTATCTGCGGGACTCGCCCGCCCGGTTCGTGCTGATCAATCTGGAAGACCTCTGGCTGGAAACGCGCAGCCAGAACATCCCCGGCACCGAGGAGGAATTCCCCAACTGGCGGCGAAAGGCGCGTCTCGACTGGGACGCCCTCCGGTCCGACGCCGACCTCGATGCCCTTCTTCGACGCCTGAACCGACTGCGCTGACGCTCTCCCGTTTCCCCTAACCCGCTCCGGCAAGCCCCGCCTCTCACGTATGCCGCGTTACCTCTGCATCCACGGTCATTTCTATCAACCGCCTCGCGAGAATCCGTGGCTTGAAGAGGTCGAGCTTCAGGACTCCGCTCACCCCTACCACGACTGGAACGAGCGGGTCTGTGTCGAATGCTACGGCCCGAACGCCGCTTCGCGCATCCTCGACGACCGCGACCGGATCGTCGATATCGTCAATAACTACGCCCGCATCAGTTTCGACATCGGCCCCACGCTCCTTTCCTGGCTCGAAGATCACGCCCCCGCCGTTTACGCCGCCCTCCTGGAGGCCGATCGGGAAAGCGCCGCCCGCTTCGGCGGTCACGGCTCGGCCCTGGCCCAGCCCTACAACCACATGATCATGCCGCTGGCGCGGGCCGACGATCAGCGGACGCAGGTTCTCTGGGGCATTCGGGATTTCGCGCGTCGGTTCCGGCGGCGGCCCGAGGGCATGTGGCTGCCGGAAACGGCCGTCGATCTGCCGACGTTGGAACTTCTGGCCGAGCAAGACGTCCAATTCACCATCCTGGCCCCTCATCAGGCCGCCCGAGTCCGCCTCGGCAACGGGGCATGGAACGACGTGACCGGCGGGCGCGTGGACCCGC
Source organism: uncultured Candidatus Sumerlaeota bacterium (assembly GCA_964463045.1). Lineage (GTDB taxonomy): Bacteria > Sumerlaeota > Sumerlaeia > MVZB01 > JAJFLK01 > CAYXAU01. The sequence goes on from CAYXAU010000028.1 coordinate 14,929, forward strand.
GGCGCGCCTATCGGCTGCAGCTCCCGTCCGGCCGCGCGATCGCTCTGTTCTTCTACGACGGGCCGATTTCGCGCGCCGTGGCGTTCGAACGGTTGCTCAACCGCGGAGAAAACTTCGCCCATCGGCTGCTGGGCGGCTTCTCCGGCGGAGCCGACGGCGACAACGAGCTGGTTCACGCCACCACCGACGGCGAGACCTACGGGCACCACCATCGCTTCGGCGACATGGCGCTGGCCTACGCCGTCCGCTTCATTGAGAGCCAGGGGCTGGCCCACTGGACGAACTACGGCCAATACCTGGAGCGGCACCCGCCGACCTGGGAGGTCCAGATCGTCGAGCATACGTCGTGGAGCTGCGTCCACGGCCTGGAACGCTGGCGGGCTGACTGCGGCTGCAATTCCGGCGCTCATCCGGGCTGGAGCCAGGCCTGGCGCCGTCCGCTGCGGATGGCGCTGGACGACCTCAGAGATGAAGCGGCCCGACTCTATGCCGACCGGGCGGGGCGGCTCCTGCGGGACCCCGCGGCCGCCCGGAACGAATACATTGACGTCATCCTGGACCGCTCGCCTCAGTCCCGGGCGGCGTTCCTGGAACGTCAGGCCGTCGCGCCGCTGACCGATGACGAACGCGTCGAGGTTCTGAAGCTCCTGGAGATGCAGCGCCACGCGATGCTCATGTACACCAGTTGCGGCTGGTTCTTCGACGATCTGGGGGGCATCGAGACGGTCCAGATTCTCCGCTACGCCGGCCGCGTCGCCCAGTTGGCCCGCGAACTCTTTGGGGATCACGTCGAAGAGCGCTTCGTCGAACGTCTGGCCGAGGCCCGCAGCAATCAGCCCGTCCTCGGCACCGGCCGCGCCATCTACGACAGGCTCGTCCGCCCGACGGCCCTGGATCCGCTGCGGGTCGCCGCTCACTTCGTCGTCAGCTCGCTCTTCGACCCCGTCGATCAGGTCCGCCGCATCACCAGCTACGAGATTGACGTCGGCGAGCACCGCGCCTGGGAAGAGGGGGGGGCCCAACTCGTCGCCGGCTGGGGCCGCATCAGTTCCCGCATCACCACCGAATCCCGCCTGGTCAGCTTCGCGGCCCTGTACCTCGGCGACCATACGATCAACGCCGCCGTCCAGGATTTCCCCGGCGAGCAAACCCACAAGGCCGCCGTCGACGAAGCCCTCGCGGCCTTCTCCCGCGCCGACGTCCCCGAACTGATCCGTATCCTGGACCGCCGCTTCGGCAGCGCCGCCTATTCCGTCCGCTCGCTCTTTCGCGACGCCCAGCGCCGCATCCTGGACCGCATCCTCGCCCGCAAGCTGCGGGAGGTCGAGGCCGGCTATGAACGCGTCTATCGCGAAAACCTCCCCCTGATCCGCTATCTGGCTGATCTGGGGCTTCCTCAGCCCAGGGCTTTCCGCCTGGCCGCCGAGCACGTCCTGAACGCCAGTCTACGCCGAGCCCTGGAGGCTCCGACGCTGGAGCCGTCCCGCGTTCGGCACCACCTTCAGGAAGCCCGCGAGGGCAACATCGCGCTCGACGCGCGGGAACTGGCGCGCGCCGTGGAATTGGCCCTCGGCCGCGTGGCCGAGGCCTTCCGCCAACGCCCGACCGAGCCCGCCGTGATGGCCGAGCTGGAAGCCGGCGTCGAAGTGGCGCTCGACATGCCCTTCGGGGTCGATCTCTCGCAGGCGCAGAACGCCTTCTTCAGCGTCATGAAAGCCATGCACGCCTCCATGGGCCAGCGCGCCGCCGAGGGGCACGAGGCCGCCCTCGGCTGGCTCCGCGCCTTCGAAGCCTTGGGCGAGAAGCTCGCCGTCAAGGTCCCCGCGGCCCCTCTGCCCCGCCCCGACCCTGCCCGTGTCTAGCCGCCCTCGGCGACCTTCTCCAGCCTCCCCCGCCGCCCACGCCGATC
>CAYXAU010000029.1:0-15280 GCA_964463045.1 uncultured Candidatus Sumerlaeota bacterium
CGGGCCGGGCGATGGTCGTCTTCCGCCCCAATGGGTCCGAGGCCGGCCCGGAGCCGGAGAACGACGGCTGGGCCCCTTACGGCGGGACCGGCGCGCACGACCTTCAGTATGTGGCCGACCCGATCCGGGAGGTGGTGACGCGGATGACGACGACGGCCGCCGGCGCGATGGACGGCCGGTTCATCCTCGGCGACCGCACCCCCGACGACTGGAACCCCAACGCCGCGGCCTGGCATGAGGTGAACCGGCGGCACCTGGCGCTCTGGGTGAAGAACGCCAACGTGAGCCAGCCGTCTGCCGTTGTTGCGCTCGTCCGGGTGGAAGATAATCAGGCCGAGATGCACGACCGGCAGGCGATTTTCCACGCCGAGACGGCGCTCGATCACATCGACGAAAACGGCGACTATCACTTTTATCTCGGCTCGCAGCTCAATGACGGCGCCTGGCATTATCTGGAGTTCGATCTGGCGGCGCGGGTGACCGACGTGACCTATGGGGCCGAGTGCCTGGCCGAGGCGAACGGCCTGCGCCTGTGGCGTCGGGACGCCTGGGTTGATGTCGAGTCGATCGATCCCCCGGCGAGCGCAGCGGCAGGGGGGCTTCCGCTCGGGCTCCCCTCTCGCGCCGCTCCCGCCGGCCCGCCGCACCGCCCCGCTGCGGATCACCCTTGGAGGAGGGCATTTCTACTTGGGGCGAAGAAGGACATTTCTCGATCGCGTAGACAGAAGCTGAGCCGGGGGCATTGAAACCGGCCAGGGGCGTGGGCTAGACTGGCGTCGTCGGCGGGAGGGCAGCCGGAGCGGGGCGTTTCCCCGTAGAGGCGACAGGCCAAGAGATCCGTCGGCAGGAGGCGCGAGCCTGGAATGAACAAGATTCGCAATCTCGGCGTGACGCAGCGGCGGGTGGCCGTGCTGTGCGTGGTGATGGCGTTGGCCTTTCTGGGGTTGTTCAGTCGGCTGCCGGCCCATCTGGCGGCGATGGAGAAGCAGCGCCTCTGGGAGGGGGAGTTCGCGCAGTTCGCCAAGCTGTTCGCCGAGATCGAGGCGAACATCGAAGAGCGCTACGTGGACGAGGTCGATCCCCGGCAGTTGTTCGAAGGGGCGATCCGGGGGATGTTCGCGACGCTGGATCCGCACAGTCAGTGGCTGCCGCCGGATTCGCTCTCTCAGTTGGAGAAAGAGACCGAAGGGGAGTTCTCCGGCGTGGGGCTGCAGATCACGCTGCGGGACAACGTCCTGACGGTCATTACGCCGATTTTGGGTTCGCCGGCGGCGCGGGCGGGGATTCAGCCGTGGGATCGGATCGTGGAGATCGACGGCGAATCGACGGAGGGAATCACGCTGGTGGAGGCCGTCAAGAAGTTGATGGGCCCGTCAGGGTCCAAGGTGGTGGTCAAGATTTTCCGCGAAGGGGCCCCGGAGCTGATCGAGGTGACGCTCGTGCGGGACACGATCAAGATCGAAAGCGTCTTTTACAGGGCGCTCGACGGGCAGATCGGCTACCTGCGGATCGCGCGCTGGGCCGAGAGCACGACGAGCGACGTGGACAAGGCGCTTGAGGAGTTTGAGAAGTCCGGCCTGAAGGGGCTCGTCGTGGACCTGCGCTACAACACCGGCGGCCTGCTGGAGAAGGTGATCGAGATCTGCGACCTTTTCCTGCCGAAGGATCAGGTGATCGTTTCGACAAAGGGGCGGGTCAAGGAGAACGAGCGCGAGTACCGGGCGCAGCGGGAGGCCGTGACGGACCTGCCGATGATCGTGCTGGTCAATCGGGGCTCGGCCTCGGCTTCGGAAATTTTCGCCGGCGCGATGCAGGACACCGGCCGGGCGGTCATCTGCGGCCCCGAAGGGGAGAACACGTTCGGCAAGGGCTCCGTCCAGACGATCACGACGCTGAGGAACTCGATGGATCGGGACGCGGAGACGGGCGAGCTGCTGCCGTCGGGGTTGCGTCTGACGACGGCCAAGTATTTCACGCCCGCCGGCCGGAGCATTCATCTGACGGGGATCGAGCCGGACCTGAAGGTCCCGCTGAGCAACGAGCACAAGGCCCTGTTGATCCGCCGGGGGCTCTATGGCGACCCGGACACGACGCCGCTTTTTCAGGAGGCCCGGCCCGAAGGTCAGCCGGCCCCGCCGCCGATCCCGGCGGATTTTCACGACATCCAGCTTGATGAGGCCGTCAAGCACCTGCGGGCGAGGCTCGGCCTGGCCGTGGAAACGGCCGGCGGCGTCTGAAGGGGGCGCGGGCGCGCGGGGGCAATGTCCCGGTTATCAAGTCTGGTTCGCGCGGCCGGCGGGACGGCTGAGGCGTGATGAGGGAGCTCGACGTCGCTCTGTCGGACTTCGGGCGGGCGATCGAAGGCGCCGGGCCCAACGGGCCGCCCGGCAAGCGCGAGAAAAATTCCCCATTGAGCCACCGGTAGGGTTTCCCTAGGCTTATCCGTTTGCTCGGTCGGCGGTAGAACCCGCGGACGGCGCGGACCGGCGGCATCGCGCCGGGTGAGCGCGCCGGGCGGCGCCGGAGCGGTCGCCGCCGTTGCGGGAGGGGGCTTCGAACCGAGCGCGCGCAGCATGCCTCGGACGCTCATCACCGGTGTCGCCGGCTTTCTCGGATCGCATCTGGCCGATCGGTTCCTCGCCGAAGGACACGAGGTCATCGGCATGGATAATCTCGTCACGGGGTCGGTGGCGAACATCGAACACATCCGCGACGAGCGCTTTACGTTCATCAAGCAGGACGTGACGGAGTATCTTTACGTCCGGGGGCCGCTCGATTACGTCCTTCATTTCGCCTCGCCGGCCTCGCCGGTCGATTATCTGGCCATGCCGATCCAGACGCTCAAGGTGGGGGCGCTGGGGACGCACAAGACGCTCGGCCTGGCCCGCGAGAAGGGGGCGCGTTACCTCCTGGCCTCAACCTCGGAGGTTTACGGCGATCCGGAGGTCCATCCGCAGCCGGAGACCTACTGGGGCCACGTCAATCCGATCGGGCCGCGGGGGGTTTACGACGAAGCCAAGCGCTTCGCCGAGGCCCTGACGATGGCCTATCATCGGTATCATCGGCTGGAGACGCGGATCGCGCGCATCTTCAACACCTATGGCCCGCGGATGCGGCTCAACGACGGGCGGGTCGTCCCGAATTTCATCGCTCAGGCGTTGGCCGGGGAGCCGCTGACGGTCTATGGCGACGGGCGGCAGACGCGCTCGTTCTGTTACGTGTCGGACCTGGTGGAGGGCGTCTGGCGGCTTCTCAAGTCCGAGGAGAGCGATCCGGTCAACATCGGGGCCGAGTATGAGATGTCGATCCTGGACTTTGCGCGCCTGATCGAGCGGCTGTCGGGGAGCCGATCGCCGATCGTGCACAAGGCGCTGCCGGTCGACGACCCGCGCACGCGACGACCCGACACCGGGCGGGCCCGTGAGCGCCTGGGATGGGAGCCGAAGGTTCCGCTGGAAGAGGGCTTGAGGATGACGATCGAGCATTTTCGACGTTCGCGGGCCGCCGGGGGGTCGGCGGCGCCGGCGGGTCCCCCGCTGCGCGAGGCCCGACGGTGAACTTGTCCGGTTTTCTCCCCAAAGGCGTCTTTCTGACCAAAGGCAAGGGGACGGCCACAACCAAGCTGATGAGTTTTGAGATGGCGCTGCGGGACGCCGGCATCTCCCACGTCAATCTCGTGCGCGTCTCCAGCATCTTTCCGCCGCGGTGCCGGATCATGAAGGCCGCTGACGGGATCAAGGAGCTTCAGGCGGGGGGGATCGTCTTCTGCGTGTTGAGCGAGAACGCGACCAACGAGCCGGGCCGGCAGATCGCCGCCTCGGTCGGGCTGGCCATTCCCAAGGACGTCAACATCCACGGCTATATCTCCGAGCATCACAGCTTCGGGGAGACCGAGCGCAAGGCCGGCGACATGGCCGAGGACCTGGCGGCGCAGATGCTGGCGACCACGCTGGGGGTCCCCTTTGATCCGGATAAAAGCTGGGATGAACGCAAGGCGATATGGAAGATCAGCAATCGGATCGTCCGGACGACGCAGATTACGGAAACCGCCCGCGGTCACAAACGGGGCCTCTGGACGACGGTCGTCGCCGGCGTCGTCATGCTGCCCTGAGGCGAGGGGCGAGCCGTCGGCTTGCGGCCGGGCCGGGGCGTCGGGTTTAATGAGGCGACGGATTCGGAAGGTCGAGACAGGCGGGTGAGGCCGCGCGGGGCATGGCGGACGTGAAACTGCTGGAGCGCCTGTTGAACACGCTCGGCGATCCGCAAGGGCGCAAGAAGTGGTTGGACCACAAACGCCGGGCGCGGCTGGTGGACCTGTCGGGGGCCGATCTCAGCCGGAAGGACCTGCGGGGCTACGACTTCAGCGACGCGATCCTCTCGACCGCTATTTTTCTTGAGGCCGACTTGAACGGAGCCGATTTCTCCGACGCCGAATTGCAATTCGCCGACCTGCGTCGGGCCAGCCTCAAGAACTGCTGCATGGACCGCGCCAATCTGGGCTCGGCCTCGCTGCAGGGCTCCCTGCTCATCGACGTCGCCCTCGAGCACGCCAACCTGGCCGGGGCGCAGTTGGGCCGTTCGGACCTGATCGGCTCCGATCTCTCCTCGGCCGACCTGACGGGGGCCGACCTCCGAGGAGCCTCGCTCCGGTTCACCCGCCTGACGGCGGCGCGGCTGGACGGGGCCGACGTGGCCGAGGCCGATCTGACCGGCTGCGTGATGGACGACGAGGCCCCGGCGCGGCTGCGGAACTTCGATCGGGCGACGATCGACGATCGCGCCTATCGCGTCATGAAGAGCCGGCTGCTGGCGGCGACGACGACCGAAGTGATCGCCCCCCCGGCGCCGACCTCTCCGGCCGAGCGGCCCCCCCCCCGGCGGCGCGATCGGCCGGAGCGCGCTTCCCGTCGGCCCCCCCGGGTCGAGCCCGTGAGGCCGCCGGCCGCGGCCGAGGCTTCCCTGGAGGCCGACGTTTTCGCCTTCACGGCCACGGAAGCGGACCTGGCGACCGAGGCCGGTTGCTACCGGATTCTGGGGATCGAGGTGGGGACGCCGCTGGCGGGCGTGGCCAAGGCGTTCCGAATACGGGCGAAGCGTCTGCATCCGGACATGGTCCTGCGGCGACCGCCGGAGGAGCAGGCGTGGGCGCGCGAGCAGTTTTATCTGGTTCGGCAGGCTTACGAGAAGCTGACGCAGATGCGCGCCAAGCCGATGACCCACCTGCGCTGGCACAAGGACGTCCCCTATCGCGACTCGCCGTACGACTATTCGGTCGAAGAGTATCTCAAGCTGGCCGAGGTCAACCCCGGCAACCCGGACGTGCTCTATAACCTGGCCTGGAAATACTTTGACGCCGGGCTGCTGGAAGAGGCGATTCGCACGTACGAGATCGTCTGTCACCTGGCCCCCGACGACGAGGACGCCCAGTACAACCTGCGGGTCGTCAAGCTCTGGAAGACCTTCGAGCTCGGGGTCGAGCTCGGGGCCAACGGCTGAAGGGAAATCCAACCCCCAAGAGGCGTGGCCCCCAGGCCGCCGTGCCGATTTGTTCGTGGTTTCGTGTCCTGGGGGAGGCGTTTCTCAAGCGCTCAGCGCGCGGCGGGCCGCCTCGATCAGGCGGTCCAGATCGGCCTCCCCGTGGGCGGCGCTGATAAACGCCGTCTCGAATTGGGAGGGAGGAAGATAAAGGCCGTCATCCAGCAGCCGATGGAAGAAGCGGGCGTGGGCGGCCGTGTCGGACCGCCGGGCGTCGGCGTAATCGCGAACGGGCCCCGGCTGGAAGAAGAGACAGAACATCGAACCGAGCCGGGCCAGATGGACCGGCGCGGCGGCCCCGCCGATCGCCGCCCGCAGGCCGGCCTCCACCCGGGCGCCTTTGGCCTCCAGCTCGGCGTAGATGGCGCCGTCGCGCAAGAGTCGCAGCGTAGTCAGGCCCGCCGTCACGGCCAGCGGGTTGCCGGCGAGCGTCCCCGCCTGGTAGATCGGCCCGGCCGGAGCCATCCGGTTCATCAGATCGGCCGGGCCGCCGTAGGCGCCGACGGGCAACCCGCCGCCGATGATCTTGCCGAAGAGGGTCAGGTCGGGCTTGATCCCCCAACGGCCCTGCGCCCCACCCCAGCCGACGCGAAAACCGGTGACGACTTCATCGAGAATCAGCAGCGCCCCGTGGCGGCGCGTCAGGTCGGCCACGCCGGCCAGATAATCGTCGTCGGGCAGGACGAGACCCATGTTGGCGGCGACCGGCTCGACGATGACGGCGGCGATCTGGCCGGCGAACTGACGCAGCGCCCGCTCGACGGCCGGCAGGTCGTTGAAGGGGACGACCAGCGTATCGGCGGCGGCCCCCGGCGTCACGCCCGGGCTGTCGGGGAGCCCGAGGGTCGCCACGCCGGAGCCGGCCTGAACGAGTAGCGCGTCGGCGTGGCCGTGGTAACAGCCGCTCATCTTGATGATCTTCGGGCGGCCGGTCGCGCCGCGAGCGAGCCTCAAGGCGGACATCGCCGCTTCGGTCCCGGAATTGACCAGGCGGATGCTCTCGACCGAGGGGACGGCCTCAGTGATCAGTTCGGCCAGCTCGATTTCCAGCTCCGTCGGGCAGCCGTAGGAGGTGCCGCGAGCGACGGCGGCTTCCAATGCGGCGACGATGGCCGGGTGGGCGTGGCCCAAGATCATCGGCCCCCAGGAGCCCACGAAGTCGATCAGTTGGTGGCCGTCGGCGTCAATGAGGCGCGCCCCACGCGCGGCGACGATGAAGCGCGGCGCGCCTCCGACGGCCCCGAAGGCCCGGACGGGGCTGTTGACGCCGCCGGGGATGAGGCGGCGCGCCCGTTCGAACAACCTCTCGGAAGCCGTCGGGACCGCCCCGGCCGACGATTTCGGCGCGATGCTCATCCTTCAATCCTTCGCCGGCGCCACGTGGACGCGACGCGGCCCTGATCGCTCTGCGTTGATCCCCGCCGACAGCGTCGATTATGATGGGCGGTCGGCGAACGTCAATTTCAAGCTGGCGCGGCGGGCGAGCCCGCCCGGTCGAATTGGAATTGCCGGAAGCCGGGCCCTCGGCTAGGCTGAGCCGCTGCGTGGGCGAGAGTTTCGATGGCCGCCGGGGCGGCTTCGGCGGCGACAGGAGGCGCGACGGATGAAGCTTCGCGGGCCGATGATCGTTGGGGCGCTGCTCGCGGCGGCCGCCGGGGCGGCGTGGAGTCAAGGGGTTGAGCATCCGCTGCTTGCGCTGGCGCGGATTCAGAAAGACGTGAAGAGCAAGCGCGTCAGCAGCTTCGACCGCAGCGGCGGCAACAACGACCGGTTCGAGGCCATCCCCGAAGGCGAGCGCCGCGAGTTGTTTAACGTAACCGGGGCGGGGATGATCAATCACATCTGGATCACGATCGCCCCGCCGCCGCCGGACCTGAGCCGACATGACATTATCCTCCGGATGTACTGGGACGGCGCCCCGCAGCCCTGCGTCGAGGCCCCCATCGGGGATTTCTTCGGCCAGGGATGGAATGAAAGTTATCCGTTCTCTTCCCTGCCGCTCGCCGCCGGGCCGCGCGAGGGGCGCGCCATGGTGAGCTACTTTGTCATGCCCTTCGCTGACGGGGCGCGGATCGAGATCGAAAATGACGCCGCCCGTCGGATCGACGCCTTCTATTATTACATCGACTACGTGGAACTCAAGAAACTCCCCAAGGAACTCGGCCGGTTCCACGCGTGGTATAACCATGCGTTGACCGAGGCCCATCCGGAAGGCGAGAACGAATGGGGCCTGCTGGGACGCGAGGGCAAGAACGCCACGGGCGAACGCAATTATCTCATCGCCGACATCGAGGGCAAGGGCCATTACGTCGGCGTCAACTACTATGTCGATTCCCCAAGTCCCATCTGGTACGGCGAGGGCGACGATATGTTCTTCATCGACGGAGAGCCCTGGCCCCCCTCGCTGCACGGGACGGGGACGGAGGATTACTTCAACACCTCCTGGTCCCCCAACGTCCTGTTCCAACATCCGTTTTATGGTTACGCGCGGGTCAATAATGACATCGGCTGGCTGGGGCGGACCCACGTCTATCGGTTTCACGTCACCGACCCGGTCTATTTTGACAAATCGCTCGCGTTTTCTATCGAGCATGGCCACAACAACAATCTCACGCTCGACCTTTCCAGCGTCGCCTATTGGTATCAGACCGAGCCGCACAAACCCTTTCCCCCCCTTCCCTCGCGCGCCGAGCGCGCGCCCAAACCCCGGATCAACTATGTCCAGATGCATCTCTGGCGAGACGCCTGGCGGCGCGCCCAGGGGAGCGACCCTCTCCTCTGGGGAAACGAGCGTCCGCAACGGCAGGAATGAAACCTTATTGGAGGAATTGGCGTGGACCAGATTCGGTTGATCGGAATCGGGGGGCTCGCGTTAGTCACGCTGGTTCTGGCCGGCGCGCGACCGGCCGCTGCACAGGAGGCCGCCTGGCGACCGCTCTTTAACGGCCGAGATCTCGAAGGGTGGAAAATGACCGGCCCGGGCGAATTCAAGGTTGAGGAGGGGGCTCTTGTAACCTATGGCGGCATGGGCTTGCTGTGGTACGAACGTGAAACCTTGGGTGATTGCGAGATCAAGGTCGTTTTCCAGCCCTCGCGGCCCAATGATAACTCCGGCGTCTTTATCCGCATCGACGGCCCGCCCGACGATCCGTGGTTCGCCGTCCACAACGGTTACGAAGTGCAGATCGACAACGCCGGGGACGATTGGCACCGGACGGGGGCCCTCTACAGCCTCACGCAGGTCAAGGCGCGGGTGGAAGCCGACCCGGAAGCGTGGACGACGATGATCATCCGCCTGGAAGGCCCGCGGACGGTCGTTCACGTCAACGAAGTCCTGGTGACGGATTACAACGAAGGCGATCCCGTTCCGGAGCGCAGGGCGGCTTCGGAGCCGCGGCGCGGGCCGCGTCCCGAGACCGGTTACATCGGCTTGCAGAATCACGACGGCCGATCGCGCGTCCGATTCCGCGAGGTGAGCATGCGGCCGCTTCCCGGCCGGGATGCTCGACCCGCGGGTCGATCGTGAGAAGAGTATTCACCCCCCGGGCGTGAAGACGCCGGAAACCGGAACCATGGGGAAAGCGTCCCCGGGCGGGTGAAGCATGGCCGGAATGATCGCGGATAACAATCTGTGTGTCTTCGTGTCTTTGTGGTTCTCTTTGATAGAAATTCACGATTGACGAAGCCGGCGAGAGGAGGAGAGCGAGGATGATCCAGCCGCGGGCGGCCTGGTTATTAGGGGCGATGATTCTGGTCCACGGCGCGGCGCAAGCCGAGGAGCCGGTCGATTATGACATGGTCGGCCGCATCCGGGACGAAGGGTTCCGGCGCTCGAGCGTCATGAAGACGCTGTTTGAATTGAGCGACGTGCACGGGCCGCGTCTGGCCGGCTCGCCGGCTTACGACGCGGCGGCGGCCTGGGCGCGCGACCGACTGGCCGAGTGGGGCCTGGCCGAGGCGCGGCTCGAACCGTGGGGGGAACTCGGCCGCGGCTGGTCGCTTGAACGATTCACGCTCGAAATGACGCGGCCGTACTATCAGCCCCTGATCGGTTATCCGAAAGCATGGACGGGATCGACCCCCGGCGAGATTGTGGGGACGCCCGTCATCTTCAATCCGGAAACCCGCGAGGCCATGGAAGGTTTCAAGGGGAAATTGACGGGCAAATTATTGCTCACGGATCCCCCGCAGACGGTCGCCTCGCCGTTTGAGGCGCCGGCGCGCCGTCACACGCCCGAGGAGCTCGATCAGATGAGCCGCGCCACGGGGATGGCTCGACCCATCGCCGAGGACGCGCCGGATCGACGGCCGCCGCCGCGCCGGCGCGGGTTCTCGACCGAGGAGTTTCTCAAGGCCGAGCAGCCGGCGGCGCTGCTATCGCCGAGCCGCGGGGCTTACGGCGCGTTATTTGTTCAGGGAGGCGGCTCGACGGCGCCGGGCAGCGAGCCGGGCCTGCCCGCCGTCGTTCTGGCCGCGGAGCATTACAATCGGCTCTATCGTCTGGCCGAAGCTGAGCGGGAGGTCGAAGTCCGGCTGTTACTGACCACGCGGTTTCACGACGATGATCCGCGGGATTATAACGTGTTGGCCGACCTCCCGGGGACGGACCGGCGGCTCAAGGACGAGATCGTCATGATGGGGGCGCATCTGGACTCTTGGCACGGCGCCACGGGCGCGACGGACAACGCCGCCGGGTGCGCCGTCGTTCTGGAGGCCGCGCGCATTCTCCAGGCGCTGGGCGTCCGCCCGCGGCGCACGATCCGCGTCGCGCTCTGGGGGGCCGAGGAGCGCGGCCTGCGCGGGTCGCGCGCTTATGTTGCCGCAAACTTTGGGGAGCCGGACGCCGAGAAGCGCCCGCCGGCCTACGAGCGCTTCAGCGCTTATTTCAACGTCGATTACGGAGCCGGGCGCGTTCGCGGGATCAGCCTTCAGGGCAATCGCGCCGCCCGGCCGATTTTCGAGGCGTGGCTGCGACCGTTTGAGGACCTCGGGGCGCGGACGGTGACGCTCGAAGGCCTCGGCTCGACCGATCACGTCGCCTTCGACCGCGCCGGGCTGCCCGGATTTCAATTCATTCAGGACCCGATGGATTACTTCGGCTGGACTCACCACACCAACATGGACTTTTATGACCACGTGAACGAGGCCGACCTGACGCAATCGGCCGTCATTCTGGCCGCTTTCGTCTATCACGCCGCCCAACGCGAAACCCGAATCCCCCGCAAACCCCCCGGCGCGCGGCGGCCCGCCGCCACGGCGTCCGAACAGGATCAATAGCGGCCCGTATCGCGCGGCATCAACGGTTTGTCGAGGCGGGGCCCTCCCGGCGTTTGGCGAAGAGGATGAAATACTGATCCTTCATGAGGGGGATTTCCTTCAGGAAATCGAAGCCGGCGTCTTTGACCTCGTCGGTGACGGTGCCTTTGCCGCAGCGCACGTGATTGATGGAGAACTCGGAGGTGACGCCGACGACGCGCTCAAAGTCGATGATGGCGAGCCGCCCGCCGGGCCGGAGCGCCTGATGCATGGATTTGAGCGTCTCCTGCGGGAATTCAAAGTGGTGATAAGTGTCACACACAAAAACGAGATCGACGGAGGCCGGGGGGAGTTCCGTTGATTTATCCGTGCAGAGGACGGGGAGAACGTTGGCGAGCCCGGCCTCGGCGGCGATGTTTCCGATGTGTTTCACGAAATTCTCAGCAATGTCCTCGGCGTAGATTTTCCCCTCGGGCCCGACGCGGCGGGCGAACAGGAGCGAGAAAAAGCCCGTGCCCGCCCCGACGTCCGCCACGGCCATCCCCTCGGTCAGGCCCAGCGCCTCTGCGATGGCGTGCCGGTAATGGTAAATCGCCCGGCTTTCGGTTTCGAAGGTGTTGATGAACCGCTCGACGTCGGGGTTTTCAAACTGCCGGTTGACGCCGGGGCGGACGCTTTCGGGTTGAGCCGGGACGACGGCGGAGAGCGCCAGGAGAAGAGCCAGGGCGGGCAACCGGCGGAGAGTCGATCGCGGGATCATGCTGAGCGCTCCTTGATGATCAATTCTCACCCGGAATACGCCGGGCCCCAGAGATGACAGAGAGATATGAACCATTGTCCGGCGAATGTGTCACGGGCGTTAACCCCTCGGCCTTCCGGCTTCTCGGGAGCTCTGTCGGTATGGGCTCACCGCTTGAGGCCTTGGGGGACGGAGGGGGATTTCTCCATCGGGATTTCCGGGTGAGCCTGAAAGTAATCGAGGAGAGCCTGGCGGGCGGTCAGCTCATGGTTTCCATGGCCGCCCCGATGGTACAGAAACTCGTCGTACCGATAAAAACGATGCAGCTCGACGAGCTTCCCCTTTTCGTAGCACTTGACGATCCAATGAAGCCGCTCCCCTTCGGGCTCGATGACGAATTGCATGGGTAGGGGGCGTTCCTCCGTCGGGGGGGATGTCACAAAATGAACCGGCTCAGGTCCTGATCTTTAAGTAACTCGGCGAGGCGCTCGCGGACGTACGGGCGGTCCAGGACGAATTCGCCGCGGGCGGCGTCCGGGGCGTCGAACGAGACCTCCTGAAGGACTCGCTCAAGAATGGTATGCAGGCGGCGGGCGCCGATGTTCTCGGTCTGAAGATTGATGCGAGCGGCGGCATCGGCGATTTCCTCGACGGCCTCGGGCGTGACGGTCAGGAGGACGCCGTCGGTGGCCAGGAGTTCCCGGTATTGGTCGATGAGTGAAAATTCCGGCTCGGTGAGGATGCGCCGAAAGTCCTCGGCCTGGAGCGCGTCGAGCTCGACGCGGAGGGGGAACCGTCCCTGGAGCTCGGGGATCAGGTCCGAGGGTTTGGACATGTGGAACGCCCCGGCGGCGATAAAGAGGATGTGATTGGTCCGGACGAGGCCGTACTTGGTCGAGACGGTGCAGCCTTCGATGATCGGGAGGATATCCCGCTGGACGCCCTGGCGGGAGACGTCCGGACCGACGGTGTGTTCGCGGCCGGCGATTTTATCGATCTCGTCGACGAAGATGATGCCGTTCTGCTCGGCCTGCTCGATCGCCTCGCGGACGATTTTGTCCATGTCGAGCAGTTCCTCGATGGCCTGATTGGCGAGAGCGCGGCGGGCCTCGGCGACCGTCATACGCGAGCGCTTGTTCCGTTGGGGGAGGATGCGCTCCATCATCTCCCGAATCTGCCCCATCATCTGCTCGTCGGCCCCGATCATGCCGTAGATGCCGTCGACCTGGGCGCGGGTCTGGACCTCGATCTCGACCTCCTCGCCGTCGAGTTCGCCGTGGTCGAAGCGGCGTTCGATGTCGCGACGGCGAGGCTCGGCGGGGCCTTCGGCCGTCTCGCCGGCGTCGGCGAAGCCGGCGATCGGGCGGCGGGCGGAGCGCGGGCCGTGGGTCAAGAGGTCGATCAGCCGTCCCCGGGCGCGTTTTTCGGCCTCGGCGCGGATGGTCTCGATGGCGCGCTCGCGCACCATCTTGACGGCGGTCTCCACCAGGTCCCGCACCATGCTCTCGACGTCGCGGCCGACGTAGCCGACCTCGGTGTACTTGGTCGCCTCGACCTTGATGAAAGGGGCCTGGACGAGCCGGGCCAGCCGCCGCGCGATTTCGGTCTTGCCGACGCCGGTCGGCCCGATCATGAGGATGTTCTTCGGATGGACCTCCTCGCGCAGGGCCTCGCTCAGGCGCCGCCGTCGGGTCCGGTTCCTGAGCGCGATCGCCACCATCTTCTTGGCCTGGGTCTGGCCGACGATGTGGCGATCCAGCGCCTGGACGATCTCGCGCGGCGTCAGTTCGACGGCGGCTTCGGCGGTGACGGACACGACGGCCATGGGGCTCCCTCCCCCCCCGGAAGCCGCTATCCTAACTCAACGCGGCCCGGCGGGGAAACCCCGGCCTTCAACACCGACGGGCGGGCCATTGGGATTTGACAACGCCGGGGCGGCGGCGCACGATGGGCGGCGAGCGCGCGGCAGGCGGCGGCGGCGGGTTGCGCCCAGAGCGAGGGGGCCGAGCGAGGGCCTCCGAAGCGGCCGCCGGACGCGCGAGAGCTGCATTTTTTATTCTCGTCTCCGGGGAGGAGGAAACCATGAAAGGCATCAGAATGTGCGCAAAGGGCCTGGCCGGACTGGCGGTTTTCGTTCTGGCCGGCTGGGCGGCGGCGCAGGAGGCCGCCGGCGAGTGGGACGTGGAGATGGACATCGGCGGGCGACAGATCACGGCCAAGCTCACGATCACGAAGGCCGCCGACGGGACGCTCGGCGGCAAATGGGTCGGCGCCCGCGGCGAGAGCGTGATCTCCGACGTGAAGTTCGAAAACGGCAAGCTGACGTTCAAGCGCAAGCTGGACCTTCAGGGCCAGGAGATCGAGATGTCCTACGCCGGGACGATCGAGGGGGATAAGCTGACCGGCTCCTTCTCGACGCCGCAGGGGGATATCCCCGCCAATGGGAAGCGGGCCGGCGCCGCGCCGGCGATCGGGGGGGCCTCGCCCCTCGCGGGCGAGTGGGACGTGACGAGCGAATCCCAGGTGGGGACGCTCAAGCGGACGTTGATCGTCAAGCCGGACCTGACGGGGACGTATGCGAGCGAGGAGGCGAAGTGGCCCCTGCGGAACGTGAAGGTCGAGGGGGATCAGGTCGCCTTCAGCGTGACGGTCAGCATCGACGGGCAGGACCTGCCGCTGGATTTCAAGGGCGCCGTCAAAGGCGACGAACTCGCCGGCAAGTTCAGCATGGCCGATCAGGGGGAGGTCTCCACGGTGACGGCCAGGCGGCGGGCGGCGGGGGTCGCCGGCGGGGCCGGGGCGCTCGCCGGGTCGTGGGACATCACGAGCGTTTCCCAACTCGGGACGCTCAAGCGCAAGCTCGTCGTCGCCGCCGACGGCTCCGGGACCTACGAGAGCGAGGAGGCGAAATGGCCGATCCGCGATCTCAAGGTCGAGGGAGCCGACGTGAGCTTCAGCGTGACGGTCAACGCCCAGGGGCAGGAGCTGCCGCTCGATTTCAAGGGCAAGATCGACGGCAAGAGCCTGAAGGGGGGGTTCTTCAACGCTCAGCTCGGCGAGGGCCAGATCGCCGAAGTGACCGGCACGAAGGCCGACTGATCGGCGTCGCGACCGGCCGGTCCCCAGCGGCGTTCGCCCGGCGGCGCGCGTATTGCCGCTTGCGGTTTCGAAGGGCTCGCGCGCGGCAAGGCGGACGAAGCGTCGTTCGAGGGGGCACATTTGGAAAGCGCGGCCCTCCGCATGCGCCCGGACTTTGCGTCGCCGAGCGAGAGGAGAGGCCGACGGGCCCGGAGGAAAGGCCAAGGAGGCCTGCCGAGGACGGCGAGGGGGGCCGAGTTAAAGCCGGAGAGCCGAATTCAGCGCCCGAGGAGAGGAGAACCCCATGAGCACCGTCGAACGTAGGGGTCGTCCGCGCGGGGGCGGCCTGGGCACCCTGAGGCCATGGGCGTGGGTAGGGATGGGCTTGATTCTGGGGGCCGTCGCCGGATGGGCCGCCGGCAATCCGGCGGCCGGGTTCGGCGTTGGTGTCGCCCTCGGCGTTACGTTCGCTTACGCAAAAGGCGCGTGAACCCCGGAGGGGTCCGATCCCTCAGCCCCGGGTCAGCGCGTGGCGCGCCGCCCTGCGTCTATCCGGCGATCGGACACACCCCAACCCTGAAAGGCTTTGATCCCTCAGCCCCGGGTCAGCGCGTAGCGCGCCACCTTGGGTTATCGCCGAGCCCCATGCAATAAACCCTGAAGGGGTTTGAT
>CAYXAU010000030.1:0-14849 GCA_964463045.1 uncultured Candidatus Sumerlaeota bacterium
CCATCCGCGGCTCCTAAGCCGCGGCCCCATTGAAGCCATATTCAAGAGGTTCAAGACCTATTCGGACGTGTGGCTCCCAGAGCCACACGTGCGCGATCTTGACGCCCCGGCGCCGTCGAGGTAAGCTTTCACCAACGTCATCGGGCAATGGAGTCTGCCCTGAACCGCCGATGAGGCTGATGACTCCTGCCGCCGAGCGGCAGGGGTCCTCTGATGCGGACCGCGCGCCCTGCCGCAAGGCAGGGTGTTTTTGTTCCCGGGCTCGAAAGGAAGGACTCCATGACCGAGGCGTTCGCCCAGGCCGCCCTGTGGCTGGCCCTTGCCGTGCTGGCCACGGTTCTCGCCAATCACCTGCGCGTCTCGATGGCCCTGGTGGAGATCTGCGTTGGGGTCGCGGCGGGAGCCGTCGCCGAACGTTACTTCAACCCGGACGCGCTCGGAGCCAACGTTGACTGGCTGCGGTTCCTCGCGGCGGCCGGGGCCGTGGTCCTGACCTTCCTGGCGGGCGCGGAGCTTGAGCCGTCCGTGCTCCGGTCGAAGTGGAAGGAGGTCACGGTGGTCGGGCTGGTCGGCTTCCTCGCTCCGTTCCTCGGCTGCGCGGCGGTGGCGCGCTATGCGCTGGGTTGGAACCCGCAAGCGAGCTGGCTGGCGGGTGTGGCGCTCTCGACCACCTCCATGGCCGTGGTTTACGCGGTCATGCTGGAGACCGGCTTCAACAGGACCGAATTCGGCAAGGGCATCCTCGGAGCATGTTTCGTCAACGACCTCGGGACGGTGCTCGCCCTGGGTCTGATCTTCGCGCCCTTTACTTACAAGACGGCCATCTTCATCGGCGTCAGCGTGACCGTTCTGGCCGCGTTGCCGTTCATCACGACCTGGATCACGCAACTGTACGCGCACCGCACGGCGGCCATCCGCACCAAGTGGGTGCTCTCGGTCCTGTTCGGCCTCGGAGCCCTGGCTCTGTGGTCGGGGAGCGAGGCCGTGTTGCCCGCCTACATCGCCGGGATGGCGCTGGCCGGCGCAGCCGCGCGCGATGAGCGCTGGGTCCGCCGGCTCCGCACGCTCACGATCGGCCTCCTGACGCCGTTCTATTTCATCCGCGCGGGGTCGCTCGTCTCGATCCCGGCCGTCGTTTCCGCCCCGGCGGTGATCCTGCTCCTTTTCGGGGGCAAAGTGGTTTCCAAAATCTTCGGGCTCTATCCCGTCATCGGGCGGTTCCGGGCGGCGCCCAAGGAACGGTGGTACTACACGCTCATGATGTCCACGGGACTCACGTTCGGCACGATCTCGGCGCTCTACGGACTCAGCCACGGGGTCGTCTCCCGCGGTCAGTACTCCTTCCTGGTGGCGGTGGTGATCGGCAGCGCCGTCATACCGACGATGATCGCCAACTTCGCTTTCCTTCCGAGTTACCTGCTGGCCAGGACGGCCGTGCCGGACGACGAACTGGCGCAGTTGGACGTCAGCTCGGCGGACAACGAGAACATCAGGGGAGGCAACGGACTGGGCGACGAATGAGCCCCGGATGTGAAGGGGCCCATGGGCCAAGATCGATCAGAGGAGCGACGCTCGGCGCGCTCGTGGTTGAGGGCCGCGGCAGGAGCTGATCTTCGTCATGCGAGGCTCGCCGAGACCTTCCGTTTTGCGCGCGGCAATTCTCGGCGCCGGGAGGCGGCGATGAGATGAGAGGGTGGGGGTGCGATTCGGACCCGTTGGGTGGTGACGTGCGGCCAAGGCCACCCAGCCCTTAAGTTCGGGGCTCTACGTCGGCAGATTTCTGGTCGGGGCGGGCGGATTTGAACCGCCGACCCCCTGCTCCCAAAGCAGGTGCGCTAGCCAACTGCGCCACGCCCCGACGAGCCGATAAGCGGCAATCCGGCATCGGAGCCGACGGCCGCGGGGAAAGCGAGCCCGCCGACGCCGCCGATCGCCTCGCCGATGATCATAGCCGAACCTCGCCCGGTTTTCGGCCGGTTTTTAATTCCCCTGGCGGTCCCTCCTCGTTCCGCGTGACACCGGCCGCCAAATCGTGTTCAACGGTACCCATGACGGGCCGACCACCGGCTCGGAACGGTTCCTCGGGAGCCCCGGCGCGCGCCCGAGCGCCACGGGTCGCGCTGGCGGGGGGCTTGGTCCTGGCGGCGATAACGGCGGGCGCCGCCTGTAGCCGCCCGCGACCGCGGCTGACGGCCGAACGCGTCGAGGCCGTTCCCCGGCCCAACCGCACGATCGAGTGGGGGGCGATCTGGGGGGCGGCGCGGCCCGCCCGGCTGACGCTGACCGCGGCGATGGCCGCGGGCCGGGGGAGCCGCCCGGTCGAGCTACGGGCGATCCACGATGGGGAAGCGGTGGCATTTCTGGCCATCTGGCCGGACGTGCTCCGGTCGGATCCCGGCGGCTTGATCGAAGGGGAGAGCGACTCGGACTTCGTCGAGCCGGAACGGCTGGCCTGGGTCTGGAACGATCGGTCCGGCGGTTATTTTCTCCGCCAGACGCCGACGGATTTCTTCGCTTTCAAGTTCAGGATCGCCGGCGACGAGTCGGCCTGCATGCTCAACGGTCGGGAGGGTCTCTTCGACGTCTGGCTCTGGCGCGCCGGCTGGAGCCGTCACTTCGGCTACGCCGAGGACCTGCGCCTGCGGATCAGCCGCGCGCCGCTGGACCGGACCCGCGCCCGCGCTTATCCCCTGCCCGGTTCGCGCGAGCCGATTTATCTCCAATGGATCGCCGACGCCGGGCGTCCGCCCTACCGGGACCTCCCGCGGCCGACGGAGTTCCGCCGCCCGGCGACGTTCGCCATCGTCGCGCAGGAGCCGACCGAGAGCGCCGGCGACGTCCTCGCCGAGGCCGTCTGGGAGAACGGCTTCTGGATGCTGGAAGTCCGGCGGGCGCTGGCGACGGGCCATCCGGACGACGCGCCCCTGGTCGGCCGCGGCCCCCATCGGCTGTCCATCGCGCTCGGCGACGAGGAAGAAGGGGGGGCTCACTTCACCTCCGAGCTGATTGACCTTTATCTCAAGTAAGGGAACGCAACGGCCGCCGCGGGTCGGCGAGACCGACCTTCAGGGACGCGAACTCGTCGGCCATCGTCCCAGGCGATCCCAGTATTGCTTTCGAGCCGCGTCGGCCTCCTCGACGCGCCCGAGGAGGTCGAGCGCCCGGGCCTCGCGGTCGAAAAGTTCGGTGGAGTCCAGCCGACGCCGAACCCGCCGCAATTGAGCGAGCGCCTCCTCGCCGCGCCCCTGCTCGACCAGAAACTCCGAATATCGGCTGCGGACGCCCGTCGCCCAGGGGTCCAGTTGAAGCGCCCGCCGGAGAAGACGCTCTTCGCCCTCGGGTCGGCCCAGGAGCCGTTCGGCCCGGGCTTGGGCATAGGCCGTCTGCGCCGCGACGGGTCGATAGAGGAGGGCCGTCAGCGCGAGAGCCCCCGTGAGGATCCCCCCCGCCAGGCCGAATCCGAAGGCGGGGGGGAGGGCGACTTCGAGGGCAGCGGCCGTCGGCCGTCGCATCGTCCGCCCTTCCAGGCGCAGGCGCAGGAGGCCAACCTGCCAGACGAGGGCGGGCATCCGAGGGGCGGGGGGAACGGCGGCCTCGACGGCGATCGCGGCAAGAAGCAGGTAAAACGTGACCGCCCCGGCCGGCTGTTCCAGGACGAAATTCATCAGTCCATGAACCAGCGTCGCCGTCATGAGACCGGCCAGAACGACGCGGCGGAGAAACGCTCCGGGCGGCGCGCAGCCCAGGCCCGACAGCAGCGCGTGATAGGCCGCCGCGATGACCGCCAGCCAGGCGAACAAACCCATCGGGCCCAACTCGGCCCAGGCCTGGAGATAGATGTTGTGGGCGGCGTTGGTCCACATGCCGCGGTATCGCAGCAGATTGTCGCCTCCGTCCAGCAGGGGGGACTTTGTCGCCGGGAAAACGTAGGTGAAATTGCCGGCGCCGACTCCCAACGCCGGGTGCGTTCGGATCATTTCCAGGGCGCCCGCCCAGATCACCCATCGCGTCTCCCCCCCCTCGCGCCACCGCTCCGAGGCGAATCCCTGGCGCAAAAGACCGGGTCGGTGAGGGTTGAGCGGATGATCCGTCAGGACGAAGGCGAGCATGGCGGCCCAGGCCCCGGTCAAGACGAGCCAGCGACGGCGCCGGCAAAACGACCGAAACCGCTCGCGGGAGGCGAGCAAACCGACGATCACGCCCGCCCCCGCCAATAATCCCAGGAGGGAGCCCACGGAATAGCAAACCGTCAAGGCGGCGGCGGCCAGGAAAGCGAGCGTTCCCGCCGAGACGAGGGCCCTCGGTCGCCGCGCCTCGCCGAAGTAACCGAGGGCGGCCAGGATGGTAAGAGCCATGAAATCGCCGATATGATTGGTGTTGCCGAGCCCGGCGGCGAGCTTGCCCCGCCAGTCCGGGAGATTGGCTTGAAGATGACTCACGGCTTCAGGGAACCAAACCTGGGCCGCGTCCTCCCAGAGCGTCCAAAGCGCCGTGAGGGCGCCCACCGCCAGCCATAGCCATCCCCAGGCGAGCAGCGCGCGCGCGGTTGTGACCATGACGAGCCCCATCCCGAGCGCCAGGGTGAGAGCCGTCAGTTGAAGCGCCCGTTCCAGGGCCAGCGAACGGCTTTCCGCCCAGAAAAGGCTCAACCACGTCACAGCGAGAACGAGAAGCGCCGCCCCGGCGATCGGGGAGAGCGGCAAGCGAACGGGCCGTCCGATGAGCGCTCCAGCGAGCAGCGCCGCCCAACCGACGACGACCGCCGTCGCCAGCCAGACCCATTTGGGACCCAGGAAGGCGTCGTCCCAGGCCGCGGGACTGATGACGAGGGGGACGAGGATCAGTCCGGCCAGAGCCAGCCGGCCGATCCCGATCACCCCCCCTCGGGCCGCGGCCTCCAGCGCGGCCGGATGGCCCCGCCCCGATGGGGCCTCACTCGGCGAGGGCGCCGGCATAATCCTCGGGCGTGTTCAGATTGGAGAGAATCGCCGGGTCGGGAACCTCAAGGGCGGCCGTGCGGTCCTCAGGCAGGTCCCGCAGGAGAAAGTCCAGCCGCGCCTCAGAGGGATCGGCCGCGAGAATCGTCGCAAAGAGCCGCTGATCGAGGACGACGGGGTGGCCGGGCCGGACGGGCCGCTCCGGGTCGCCCGTGGCCGCCTCGGGCCGGGTGCACCAGGCCCCCGAGGCTTCGTGACGATCCCACAAGGCGGCCAGCCAATCCGGATCGAGCGGCACCATATCGACCGGGGTCAGGAGAAGCGAATCCACCTCGGGCCGTTGGCGAATCAGGGCCCGGAGGCCTCGCTGGATGGAGGCGAACAGCGGCGCTTCGGGGGTGGGATTGGGGACGCGATGCCCGGGGGGGATCAGTCGTTCGGCTTCGGCCCGGTCCTGCTCGGGATAGACGACCATCCAGAGATCGGCCCCGGCGGCCGTGAGCGCCTCGGCGTGAGCCGTGACGAGGGCCTTTCCCCCGTAAAGGAGCCCTCCCTTCCAGCGGCCCATGCGCGAGGAGGCGCCTCCGGCGAGAATCAGGCCCGCCCGCAGCCCGGGCGCGGCGGCGGTCCGTTCCGCCTTCCCGATCTCCAGTCCCGGTTGGTCCGTGTCCGCTCGCGCTCCGGCCCATCGGGCGCCATGAAACACGGCGAGCACCTGGGCGGCGACGCCGACGGCGATCTCCTGAGGTGTTTTGCCGAGCGCGGGGTCGCCGATCGGCGAGACGATGCGCGCCAGCTCTTCCTCGCCGAACCCCCGGGCGGCCAGGCGGTGGCGAAACCGACGCCACTTCGTTCGGCTCCCGATCAGGCCGACCCACGCGAAGGGCAACCGCAGCGCCAGCCGGCACAGCGCCTCATCCAGGGCGTGATTGTGGGTCATGATGAGCAGGTAAATGCGTTCGGCCTGGGCGGCCATCTCCTGGAGCCAGGCCTCCGGATCATCGGGGACCACCTCGACGGCCGGGGGAAAACGCTCGGCGACGACCCAATCCGGCCGGGCGTCGACGACGCTTACGCGCAGGGGAGAATCGGCCAGGATGCGGGCTACGGCGGCTCCGACGTGGCCCGCCCCGCAGATCACCAGCCGGCGCGGCGGAAGGCGCTTCTGGAGGAACACGCGGACCCACCCCCCGCAGCACTGGCCCAGACTCGCCGAGAGCGGATACTCGCGCAGCGCGGTCGTCCGTTCGCGGTCGGCCCAGAGCGCCCGGGCTTCCTCCAGACATTGATGTTCCAGATTGCCGCCGCCGATGGTCCCTTCGATCCCGCCGCCGGGAAACCAGAGCATCCGGGCGCCGGCCTCGCGGGGCGCCGAGCCTTTGACCTCGACGACGATGATTTCGACGCAGGGGGTGGAGTGAGGATCGCGTTCACGCATGGGCGGGGGGAGTCAGGTAGAAATCGACCAGGACACAAAGTTCACGAAGCATGGGCGGGCCCGGGCCTGGAGTCAGCGCATCGCTCGCCTGCCACTGATCCTGCTTGTCGGTGTCCCGGAGTCTTCGTGGTTGATTCTTCTCAATCCTCGCCCGCCGCCACGACAACCGGCGCCGAAACGGTCAGCGTGATCGGATCGGAACGGAACGTGAACCGCCGGTTGCGCAATTCAACCTCGCCGAGGACCCGGATTTCCAGCGGGGCGTCCACGGGCGCCTTCGTCCCGGCCGCCAGCGTCACGGTCCCTTCGGTCTGCCCCCGCTCGATCACGATCGGCTCGGCCGAGACTCCCTCCGGCAGACCCTCCAGACGGACGGCGATCGGTTCGTTGAACCAGCCCCGCCGGTCAGCTTTGATCGTGAGAACGGCCTCGCCCGCCGCCGAGCGAGAGCCCTCCGGCTGCGCCGTCAGCGAGAGCCGCGGAATCAGGTCGCGGAAGACGAAGGGAACCTCGCCGACGATGAGCGGGAAGGCGGCGCTCGCCTGCGTGTACGTGCGCCCCCCGGCCGTCGCGCGGGCCAGCACGAAGATCGACCGTTCGCCCGGCTCGGCGTCCGGCCCCCCCTGAAGCCGCAGCGTGGCCCGCGAGCGGGAGTTCTCCAGCCGGACATCGCCGGCGCTGACGCCGCGGGGCAGCCCTTCGGCCGAGAGGCGTATCTCCCCCTGGAAGCCCCCCCGGCGTTCGACGCGGACCTCCACGTCGGCCGATGACCCCTGATTGACCTCCGCGGCGAGCGTCACGACCTCGACGCCGAACGGGGCCGGCTCCGTCACCGTCAGGAACGCTTCGCGCGGGGTTCGTTCGCCGACCCGCGGCTGAGCCGAGCGGCTGAGGCGCCTTCCGTCAAGGACGCCATAGCCGACGGCCGCCAACGCCGCGTGGCCGATCGTCGCCGTCGGGCCCGCCTGCAGCGTCATCAGGCCCCGATTGGCGCCGGCTGGAATCAGCACCGGCGCGGCGACCACCCCCTCGGGCAGCCCGGCCAGCGCCACCAGCACGGCCCCGCCAAAACCGGCCGCCCGACGGACCTCGAAGGCGATCATCCCGCAGCCGCCCCGATGGACGCGCGGATTATCCGGCGTCAGCGTCAGACTGAAATCCGGCTCCGGCGGGCGGACCGTCAGCCGATAGGCGTAGAGCGATCCGCCCCCCTTGAGCAGGTCGGAGAGGACGAGCGTGTATTCGCCCCCCTTCTCGAACGCCTGCTCGATGCGGGGGTCGGGCGCCACGGCGTCATCGTCGCGGGCCAGGACGTTCCCCTCGGCGTCCATCAATTCCAGCAAGCCGTCGAGCGGCGCGCCGAGACGCCCGGCCTCGACCTCGAAGACCAGCCGGGTCCCGGCTTCGGCGCGGAACCGGAAGGCGTCGCGATCACCCGGCTCCTGGAGCCGCCCATTGATCGTGATCGGCGGCGCGATCGCCGTCGCCTTCTGCGGATCGTCGTTGGGCTCTTCTTCCAACCGCTCCGGGAGATCCCCGATCACGAAGGGAACCGGATTGGAGAGGCCGGCCTCGGTCCGCGTCCGGACCTCCTGCGAGCCCAAGGGAGCCTCGGGCTCGATCATCAGAACCTTGCGCGCCCCGGCGGGCAGATTCCGCCCGATCAGCTCCACCTCGACCCGCTCGCCCCGCCGGCCTCCCATCGGAAACAGGCCATCCAGCCGGGGCAGGAACCCGATCCGGAACCGGTAAACGTGCCCCGGGGAACCCTGGAACCGGATGTCGCGCAACCGGAGCAGATAGCGGCCATCGTCCGGGAGCGTGAAATCCAGGAGCGGATCGGCGCCGAGCGTATCCTCCACCGTGGCCAACTCGCGCCCGGAAGCGTCCAGCAACGTGAGGGAGCCGTCGAGCGGCGAGCCGATCCGCTGAGCGAGGACCTCGGCGAGGACGCGCTCGCCTTTGCGGCCGACGAACGCCAGATGATCGCTCTCGGCCGGGCGGGCGATCGCGCCGCTGACGATGACCGGCAGCTCGATCTCGAAGGCCCCGTCGGGGGCGTCGTTCGGCTCGCGTTCGACGGTCTCGGGGAAGTCATCGACGTAAATGTTGACCGGATTGGAGACCCCGTCGGGCGACCCGACGCGCAATTCCCGCGGCTCGCAGGCCGCCTCCGGGTCGATCCTCACCCGGATCCGCAGCGGCCCCTCGCGCGCCGATTCCTCGGCGGCGATGCCCGATCCGCTGAAGATCAAGTCGGCGCGGGCCGGCGGCGGGGCCAGCACCTCCCCCGTCAAGCCCGGCGCGCCGCTGATCAAAAGCTCGCGCGCGGCGGCGAGGTTCTCCCCATAAAGCGTCAGTTCGACCGCCGTCCCGCGCTGGCCGCCTTGGGGGAAGTGACCCGTCAGCCGGGGCGCGGATTGACCCACGGCCGACCCGGCCGCCACGGCCAACCAGCCGATCGTCCCGATCCAGGGAACCCACGGCGGCAAACAGCTCTTGGCGCCGGACTCTCTCCGTCTGGGCTGGATCAACAAAGGCCCTCCCGCATTCTGACCGCCGCGGCCCCTCGGCCTCAGGCGAAAAGCGCGGTGATCGGCTCGGCTTGGACCAGCTCGCGCGGTTGCTCCAAGTGATTCAACACGATCGTCTTGGGATCGATGCCGAGGCCGTGATAGATCGTCGCCAGAATCTCCGTCGGATGAACCGGGTTCTCCGCCGGCGAAGAGGCCGTCGCGTCCGAAGCCCCATAGACCCTGCCCCGGCCAATCCCCGCTCCGGCCGCCAGCGCCGTATAGCAGTAGGGCCAGTGGTCGCGTCCGTCCGGGGCGTTGCCGTTGCCGGAGGTGCTCACCCCCAGCCGCGGCGACCGGCCGAATTCCCCGATCGCCACCACCATTGTCTCGGCCAACATCCCCCGCTGATCGAGATCCTCCAGCAACGCCGAGAGCGCGCTGTCGAGCTTCGGGCAGTGCAGTTCGCGCAAGGGGCCGAAGTTGGCCGCGTGGGTGTCCCAGGCGTCCACCTTGGGATCGCCGTTGGCCACGGCGGGCCAATTGACCTGCACGAAGCGCGTCCCGGCCTCGATCAGCCGCCGCGCTAGGAGGAGCCCCTGGCCGAAGGTGTGGCGTCCGTACCGGTCGCGGGCGGCCTCAGGCTCCCGCGTCAGGTCGAAGGCGTTGCGCGCCCGACCGGAGAGAATCAGATCGAAGGCCTTCTCGTAATAGCGATCCAACGCGTAGTCTTCGACCGCCTTCTCGATCTCCGGCATGGCGGCGTTGACGGCCTCCAGCAGCGTCCGGCGCCGCTCCAGCCGCTCCGGCGTTACGCCCGGCCGCAACGTCAGGTCCTCGAGGTTAATCTCCTTGTTCGGGTCCTGATAAAAGTAATACGGATCGAAGGCCGGGCCGAGGAAGCCCGCCGTTCCCCCCTTGCCGATCACGTCGCTCTCCTGCAGCGGCCGGGGGAGCAGAACAAACGGCAGCATGGGGACGTCAGGGGGGCGCAGGCGGGTGATCTGGCATCCCATGTGCGGGAAATCGTTCGGCGAGGGGGGCTCCAGTTGACCCGACGGCGAGACGCGATCCGGCGTGTATCCGGTCATCATCTGGTAGATCGCCGCCGTGTGGTTGAATAGCCCGGCCGGGGTGTAGCTGACCGAGCGGATGAGCGTCGCCTTATCCATCTGTTGGGCCAGGAGGGGCATCGTCTCCGAGAGCCAGATGCCGGGGACGTTCGTCCGGATCGGCTTGAACTCGCCCCGGATGTTGGAGGGCGCCTCCGGCTTCGGGTCCCAGATGTCGATGTGGCTCGGCCCTCCCTGAAGGAAGATGAAGATCACGGAGTTGGCCCGCCCCCAACCGCCGGCCGAGGGACCCGCCCCGGGGGCCGATATCTCGCGGGCCTGAAGCCGCAAGGCGTCCCCCAAGGAAAGGCCCATCAAGCCGAGGCCGCCAACGCGGAGGAATTCGCGGCGGCTGAAACCGTCGCAGGTGGCGCCGGGATGACCGGGGATGGAGAGCATGAGGGGCCGCCTCCTTTACCGATTGAAAAGGAATGCCGGGCTGTTCATGAGGGCCCAGGCCAGGTCCTGAGCCGCCGCCACCCGATTCTCCCCCTCCGGCAGTTCGCCCGCCGTCTTCAATTCCTCCGGCTCCGGCGGCCGCGCTAGGACGGCCAGGTAAATCTCCTCGACGACCTTGCGATCGTCGGTTTCCTCGCGCGCCAGCCGGGCGAACCGCCCGTTGGGGTCGCTCACGGCCGCGTTGATCGTCCGTCCGTTGATCAGGTTCATCGCGTGCGAGAGCGTCAGGTTGCTCGTCCGTTCGCATTCGCAGACGGACTTGCGTTCGGGCTTGCCGAACAGTTCGAGGAACTTGCTGTCGGCCGCGCGTCGATCCGGCACGGCGGCGGCCCGGAGCCCTTCGGGCAGATTCTCGAAGGCCGGCTGCGTTCCGGCGGCCAACGCGATCGCGTCGAAAAGCTGCTCGGCCGAGAGCCGTCGCGGCAACGCCCGGGCGAAGTTTTCGACGTCGTCCTCGTTCCAGCGGTTGGTCTCGACGCTCCGTTGATAGGTCTGCGAATCGCAGATGAGACGCATCAGGCGCTGAAGGTCGAATCCGCTCTCGACGAGCGCCTCGGTGAGCGCGTCCAGCAGTTCCGGGTTCGACGGCGGGTTCGAGCTGCGAATGTCGTCCACCGGCTCGATGATTCCCCGGCCGAAGAAGTAGCTCCAGATGCGATTGGCGATCGCCCGGGCGAAGAGCGGGTTCTCGGCCGACGTGAGCCACCGGGCGAACGCCTCCCGTCGCGCGGCGTCCTCCGGGCCGGCGGCCGCCTCGCCGAAGGGGACGGCGGGGCTCACGTCGCGTCCCGTCTTCGGATGCGGATAGGCCGGATCGTCGTACCGGGCGTAAACGATCTCTTCGCCGGGCTGACGTCCCTTCTTCAGGGCGAGCCGGGAGAAGTAAGCCCCCAGTTGATAATACTGGTTCTGCGTCCAACGCTCGAAGGGGTGATCATGGCACTTGGCGCAGGCGAACCGCGTGCCGAGGAAGAGTTGCGTCACGTCCTCGGCGGCCTTCTCCGGCTCCCGCAGCGCGCGGTAAAAGTTCGCCGGCGGATGGGCGAAGCCGCTTCCCTCGGCGGTGATCAACGCCCGGACGAACTCGTCGTAGCGCAGATTCGTCGCCACGGCCTCCCGAATCCAGTTGCGGAAAACCCAGACCCCCTTCTCCCCCAGGGCCGTGGAGCTGCATTGCAGCAGATCGGCCCACTTGTTCGTCCAGTGCTCGACGTAATCCTCCGTGCCCAGAAGGGCTTCGACCAGCCGGGCGCGTTTTTCGCGGCTCGGCGTCGGGTCTTGCAGGAAAGCTCGCGTCCGCTCCGGCGTCGGCGGCAGCCCCGTCAGATCGAGGCTCGCCCGGCGGATGAAATCGGCGTCGCTGCACGTCGCCGCCGGCTGAATCTTCATCCGTTCGAGCTTGGCGTTGACCCGTCGATCGATGAAATTGTGCTCTTCCGCCGCCGCCCAGGCGAACCCCGTCCGATCCCCCATGACGGCGAGGCTCTTCGTCGCGTAAGCCCCCTCATAGCGGATCAGGACGGCCGCCTCGCCGCGCCTGAGGGCGATGACTTCGCCGCGCTCGTCCACGGCGGCCACGTCCGTCTTGTTGACGGCATAGATCGCCTCGCGCGTCACGTCGCGCGTCGAACCGTCCGGATAATGGGCCAGGACCAGAAGCTGGCGCGTCATCCCCGGCAGCGCCAGGTCCGCCGTCGCCGGCAGGACCTGAAGCCGCTGGACGCGCTCGCTCGCCGCCTCGGGCCGGGCCCCCTCGGCGATCCACCGTCTTAAAATCGCATGGTAGCGGCCGTTGGGGACAAGGGGCTGGCCGCCTTCGTGCGGGATCGTCGCCGTCGTCTTGAGGAGCATGAGACTCTGATCGGGGGCCGCCCGGTTGAAGCGTCGGCCCGACAAATCGTGGACGAGGGCCTGGTAATCGGCCTCCGGATCGTAGCCCCGCAGCGAGAGTTTGAAGCCGTTGCGGCCGCGATTGGCCCCGTGGCACGTTCCGGCGTTGCAGCCGACTTTGCTGATGATCGGCATCACCTCCCGCACAAACCGAATCGGCGGCGCCTCGGCCCCGTCGACCGTCACGTCCACCGAGGCCGAGAGCCCGGCCGCCGCGACCGCGAGCCGGCCCGGCCCGGCCGCGCGCGGATAAACGAACCCCTCCTCGTCCACTCTAAGATTGGATGTCTCGGCCGTGATCCGCGCCCCCCAGGTCAGATCCAACCACGCCCCGTCGGCCGAGCGGCCCGCCACCAGCAGCCGGCGCCCATCGCGCGCCTCAACGAGCCTCAGCGAAGCCGGCTCGACGCGCAGCTCCGTGATCGCCGGCAACGGCGGCCGGCTCGGAATCTCCTCCCCCGAGCGGGCGCCCCAATCCTCGGCGCGGAGCTGCGCCGGGGCGGCCCAAAGGGCCAAGAGGCTTAAGCAGGCGAGCGTTTGTTTGGGCGGCAACGTCGGGGCCCTCCGTTTCAGAACTCCAGCCGGACGCCGGGGGACGCGGCCCGGCCCCCCGAGGCAATTTCATCGGCCTTCGGCGGCAGGTCGGCCTCCGGCTCCGGGGCGGCCATCAGGATTTCGAGCATCATCTGCTCGGTGAGCAGCGGCGCGGGGGCGAAGTCGGTCGCCGCCTTGCCGGTCTCGACGTCATAAATGCGCACGACGCCGTCGAAGCCGCCGGTGGCAATTCGGCGGCCGTCGGGGCTGAAATCCAGAGCGAAGATAGCCCCCTCGTGGCCGGTCAGTTCCGCCCGCAGCCGCCCGTCCTTGACGGAAAAGAGCGCCACGGCGGGGCCCTCGCCGCCGACGGCGACCAGCTCCCCGCCGGGGTGATAGGCGACGGCGTAATTGGGGCCCGGCTGGCGCTCGAACTCCCGGATGAGATTGTTGTCCAGATTCTGGTTCGTCCGCCCCTGGTTGTCGGAGATGCGATAGATGCGAGGGGTGCCGTCGAGCCCGCCATAGAGGACTTCATCGCGGCTCGGGTGACGGTCCAGGCAGAGCACTCCCTCCAGAAGCTTGTTGATGTCGTCAATGAACTGACCGCTGCCGGCGTCGACGAGCTTCATGGCGCGATCCCGACTGCCGGTCAGGATCCGCTTGCCGTCGCGCGTGAACGTCGTCCCGAAAACCCAGTCGCTGTGATTGTCGAATCGGAGGAGTTCCTTGCCGTCGTCGACCCGGATCACGCGGGCCACCTTGTCGGCTCCCCCGAACGCCAGACGATCCCCCTCGGGCGAGAAGGAGACGCCAAAAAGCGAGTCGTAAGTGAACCGGAACGACTGGATGAAGCCGTAGTCGGCCGTTTTCCAGAGTTGAACCTCCCCGAATTGCGACGGCGAGCCGCCGGCCACGGCCATCAGATCCCCGCCGGGGGAAAACGCGATCGATTCGATCCTCGGCGATTGGCCGACCAGCCGGGCGACGACCCCCCCCCCGTCGGCTTCGTGGACGATGACTTCGTGATAGCCGGAGACGGCCAGCGTCCGGCCGTCGGGGGCAAAAGCCAGGGCCGAGATGACCGGCGGACGCGTGTAGACCGGCGGACGCGTCCAGCGCTTTTCATCGAAGAGCGGCGGCGTGTCGTCGGCGGCCCCTTCCTTGATCCATCGCTCGATCAGGGCGACTTCGGCCTCCGTCAACGGCGCCCCCTCTTTGGGCATCCGGGGCTTATCCCCGGCGATGAACTCGATCAGGACCGACGCGCCCGGTCGACCCGGCACGACCGCCGCCCCGGTTTCTCCCCCGGCCAAGAGATCGCCGTGGCGGGTGAGCGAGAGTTGCCCTTCGGGCTTACCGGGATGATGACAGCCCTGACAACTGCGCCTCAGAATCGGGAAGACGTCCCGATAGAAACTCACCGGCGCCGGCTCGTCGGCCGCCCGCCCCTGCCCTACGTAACCGCCCCAGACCGCCGTGGCGAAGAGGCCCACTCCGACGAGCCGCCAGGGCCGCCGGGCCCAGCGGCCCCAGGGCCCTCCGAGAGATCGAGAGCGGGGGTGGCGGTCAGCGGGCATACCCATGCTGTCTTCGGCCGGCGTCCGCCGCTGGCCGACAAGGCCAACGCCGACCGCCGCCGATGCGTTCATTCATCGTCTGATCATTCTAGACCCCGCCCGTCCGGAGCGTCAAGGTCGGCCCGACGCTTTTGCCCCGGGCCGAGGAGGCATCTCCCTGGCGCTCCCGAAGGGGCGACCCCGCCGACCCCGAGTTCCCCCGCCGGCGACCCGAGCGCCGAACGAGAGCACCGCGCCGAACGATCTGTGCCGAATGTGATCGAGATCGACCGGGCGCTCCGCGCCGCCGGGGTGGACACGGTGTTCCTGCGCGAGGGCGTCGACACCTCGACGCCGACGGGCGAACTCTTCCGCAACATCATGGCCTCGCTCGCCGAGTTCGAGGG
>CAYXAU010000031.1:0-13669 GCA_964463045.1 uncultured Candidatus Sumerlaeota bacterium
GTCGTCCCCAGGTCGATCCCGACGATCCGGCTCATGGCGCCCTCCGCCCAAGCCCGCTCGACTCGGGGTTGTGGGCCACGATGACGTGGGCGTCGCGCAGGAGTTCGCCGCGAAAGATCACCGCCGGCCGGGCTTCGGCGATGACCGTCTGGTCGGTTGCCTCACCCGTCCGCCGCACTTCCAGCACATGATGCCGGTGAAAATCCACCGCCTGCCCGATGGCGGAGACGACGTGGAAGTCATAGCGCCGCATCAACGCGACGAGCCTGTCGTAAAGGGCTCTAAGACTTCGCCGCCAGCCCTCGAAGGCCGGCTCGGCGGCGTGCTCCCCGGCCAGGGCCAGCAGCCGCTCGAAAGCGTCGAGGAAGGGGAGGCAATCGCGGGCGAACCGGGCGAACAGGTCCTCGCGCGAGCCTTCGCCCGAACCTTTCGGCATCCGATCCTCCGGCTGCGCGCGCGCCGCGAGCGTCTGCGCAAGCGCGGTCACCAGGTCCGGCCCGCTGGGATCGCCGACGGTGAGTCCAGGGTTGCGAAGCGCTTGCGGCGCCGCCGCCGAGGGCGGAAAGGTCGGCTCAGCGACCGCCGAGGGCTGCGGGAATGGAAAAGCCTCGATGGCGAACTCACGGGCAAGGGGGCTCCCCCACAGCCGTGTCACCCATCCGGCCATGGCGCGGACTCGCCCCGCTCGACGGCGTTCGTTCCCCTGCATTTTCCGCCCCGCCCCTGCATTTAGCCCAAGCACCGCCGATTCCGTTGCCTTGACCTCCGGGCGTCGGACGCCTGAGAATTTACCACTTAGGATAGTCCAGAGTTCCGGATCCGTTCAACAGTTTCTTTGACGGGCAGCCGATCCGGCCGCCTCCCGGCAGCCCCCGGGTCGAAACGGACCCAGGCGCCCGGTCTTCCAATCCTCCGGGGCCTGACTTAAGCTGGGTCCATGATGCCGTTTGGCTTCGCCCAACCCCTTCTCCTGGGCCTCCTCGTCCTCGTGCCGGTCGCCTTTTGGCTGCATCGGCGGGGCTGGAGTGATCTGGCCCCGTGGCGTCGGCGTGCGGTTCTGGGGTCCCGTCTGCTGGAAATCGCCCTTTTGGCCCTGGCGCTGGCGGGGTTGAGGTGGGAAAGGGCCGGCGAGGAAGTCTGTGTCTTATTCGCCCTGGATGCCAGCCGGTCCGTCCCCGAAAGCTCCCGCCAGGATGCCCTGGCCAAGATCGCGGCGGCGGGCGAGACCATGCGGCCGGACGACCGAGCCGGCTTGATCGTGTTCGGCCGGCAACCCCTGGTCGAGGCCGTCCCGCAGGCGCGCCTGCGGGTGGGCGAGATCCAGTCCCGGCCTGATGAGAACTTCACGAACTTGGCGGCGGCCCTGCGCCTGGCCGGCGGCCTTTTCCCCGACGGCATGCGGCGCCGGTTGGTCCTCTTCTCCGACGGCAACGAGAACCGGGGGGACGCCCTGGAAGCCTTGCGGGCGGCTCGCGCCGCCGGGATCGTGATCGACGTTTTCCCCATTGAGGCTCCTCCGCGTCAGGAGGTCAGCCTGACCCGGCTGGACGTTCCCGGGCGAGTCGAGCGGGACGAAGCCTTCGAATTGCGGGTTGAGGTCGTGTCGACGCACGACGGCCCGGCGACGCTGCGCTTCTTCCGCGACGGCGCCCCGCTGGGGCGGCAGGAAATCCTTCTCAAGGCCGGACGCACGACTTACGCCATGAGCCTGACCGAGGACCGGCCGGGGTTCCATACCTACGAGGCCTTCATCGAATCGCCGCACGACGTGGAGCCGGAAAACAACATGGCCGGCGCCTTCACGCAGGTCGCCGGACCTTCGCGCCTTCTGCTGGTGGGGCCCGAGGATGATCTGGCGGCGCTCGGCAACGCCCTTCGGTTGGCCCGGTTGGATCACGACCGGGTGGACCTGCCCCCGACGACCCTGGCCGCCCTGCAGGCCTACGATGCCATCGTGGTGGCCAATGTCCCGGCCCATGCGTTCGGGGCCGACCAGGTCGAGGAGGTCGAGCGTTACGTTCACGACCTCGGCGGGGGGTTGGCGATGATCGGCGGAGAAAACAGCTTCGGCCCCGGCGGTTGGATCGGGACGGCGGTCGAGCGGGCCCTGCCGGTGCGCATGGAGTTGACGACAAAGGAGAAGTTTCCCTCGCTCGGGCTCGTGATGGTGATCGACAAATCGGGTTCGATGGGGGGCGCGGGATCGGGCTTCTCCAAGATGGACATGGCCAATCGGGCCGCCGTCGAGGCGATCGGGCTCTTGGGGCCGAAGGACCTCGTCGGCGTCGTGGCCTTTGATTCGGCCGCCAAGTGGGTCGTCAGGCTCGGCCCGGCGACTGACCCCGGCCGGCTGTCTCGTGATGTGTTGTCGATTACTGCCGGCGGCGGAACCGATGTCTTTCAGGGGGCCCTCCTGGCGTATGAGGCCCTGGCGGGGGCCGAGACGAAAATCAAGCACGTGATCGTGTTGACGGACGGCCAAACCCCCCCGGCGGATTTTGAGGGCCTCGCCCAGCGCATGCGGGCCGCCGGGATCACGCTGTCGACGGTCGCCATCGGCTCCGACGCCGACGCCGCCTTTCTGGAGGGGCTAGCCCGCATGGGGAACGGACGCTTCTACGACTGCCCCGATCCGGCCCGTATTCCCCGCATCTTCGTGCGCGAAACCATCCTGGTGCAGCGATCTTATCTGATGGAGGAGACGGTTCAGCCGACGCAGGTTGGGGTTCACCCGATCCTGGCCGACTCGGCTCTGAGGGCGATGCCCCCGCTCCACGGCTGGGTCGTGACCGAGCTGAAAAGCCGGGCCGAGCCGGTCCTCGCTTTGCGAGACGATCCGCTACTCGCCACCTGGCAGCACGGCCTGGGTAAGTCCCTCGCCTTCACTTCCGACGCCCGGCCCCGTTGGGCGCGGGATTGGACCGGCTGGGGGAACTTTCAGACGTTCTGGGACAGGACACTGCGATGGATGCTGCGCGGCGTCCCTTCGGTCGAGCTCCACCCGCGAATCGTCTTCGAGGGGGAGCTGGGCCGGCTGGAAGTCCAGGCCGCGACGCTGGACGGGCAACGGCTGAACTTCCTCGGGTTGAAGGCCCGGCTTGTCCGGCCCGATTACGCCACCGAAGAGCTCCCCCTGAGGCAGATCGGCGTCGGCCTCTACCACGGCGAGTTCGCGGCCGGGGAGCCGGGCGCCTATCTGGCCGCCATCTTCGACGAAGAAGGCCGCCAGGCCTCGGCCGGCGGGATGGTCGCCTTCTCGCCGGAGTTCAAAGACTTCAGTTCCAACGAATACCTTCTGGCGGAGATGGCTCACCAGACCGGCGGCAAGGTCAACCCCACCCTCGATGAAATCTTCCGCCGCCAAGGACCGCCGGTCCGGTCCGCCAAGGAAATCTGGCAGGGCCTCCTGGCCGCGGCCCTCCTGCTGTTGCTCGTCGAGGTTGGCCTGCGGCGCCTACACCTGGACGAAGAGCAACGAGCCCGGCTGCGGGCCGCCCTGGCGCGGTGGGCGCCCAAAACCCCATGGGCCACGGCCATGGGTCCGGGCGTGGAGGAGGCCGGCCTCCACACCGATCTGAAACAGCGGTCGCTGTCGGTCAAACGCCGGCTGCAGCGCCGCCCGGTCACTCAGTCCCTGGAAGGGTTTCGACCGGAGGAATTAGGCTCGGTCAACGTTGGGCAACCGGCCGTGGGCGCGAGCCCCGGCGTGCGATCGGCGCCGCCCGCCGGCTCGACCCCCGGCCCGCCGATGCCTGAGGGGGCCGACGCCCTCTTGGCCGTCCTGAGGGAGCGGCGACGCGCTCGTCCGGCCTCCCAGCCGGGCCCGTCGCCCCGGCTGCGCGCGATCGGGGGCGAGCCCGCCCCCCCGCCGGCAGCCGGCTCGGCGGCGGACGGAGAAGCCTCCGCAGCCGCGGCGAGCCCCTCGACGCCGCCCCCCCCGGTACGTGGAGAATCCTCGGCCAGCCATTTGGCGGAGCTTAAACGACGGCGCAAGCGGGGCGAGCCAAGCTGAGACCCGCCGGATTCGATAATCGGCTCCGGCCTCCCCGTTGAGGTGAGCGGATGATCACTGAGAAATTCCGGAGCATGTTCCGGGAATATGACATCCGCGGGCGCATCTCGCCGGAGGAGCTCAACCCGGCGGCCTGCGAGTTGATCGTCCGGGGTTTTGCCACGCTGTTGGCGCGGCGCGGGATTCGCCGGGCCGTCGTCGGTTATGACAATCGGAAGGATTCGCCCGCCTTCGCCGAAGCGGCCGGCAAGGCGCTGGTCGAATCGGGCGTCGAGACGCTCGACATCGGGCTGGCCTTAAGCCCGGTCACCTATTTCGCCCAATATCATCTGGAGAGCGAAGGGGCCGTCATGGTGACGGCCAGCCATAACCCCGACGGCTGGCTCGGCTTTAAACTCGCCCATGGCTATTCCAAGACCCTCGGCCCCGAAGAGATTCGCGAGCTTCTCTCCATAATCGAGGCCGGCCGATTCGAAAAGGGGCAAGGGAGCCGCCGCCCCGTCCGCGTCCGCGAAGCCTACCTTGAGAGCATTCTCCGCCGCGTGCGTCTCAACCCGGGTAGGCCCGCCATGCGGGTCGCGATCGATTGCGGCAACGGAGGAGCGGGAGTCTTCGCTTATGAACTCTTCCAACGCCTCGGGTGCCTCACCTTTCAACTTTACTGTGACCCCGATGATACTTATCCGCACTACTTTCCCAATCCCTCCGATGTCAGGGCGCGGAAACGCCTGGCCGAAATTGTGACTCACCCCTTCATCGCGGCCGAGATCGGCCTTGCTTTCGACGGCGACGGGGACCGGATTGGCGTCCTCGACGAACGGGGGGAGAACGTTTGGAGCGATAAAGTGTTGCTCCTGCTGGCGCGCGCGGTGCTCGCGAGGAGAAAGAGTGCGAAGGTGGTTTTCGACGTCAAGTGCTCCCAGGCCCTGCCGGACGAAATCAGCCGTCTCGGCGGCGAGCCGATCATGTGGAAAACCGGCCACAGTTACGTCAAGGCCAAGATGCACGAGGTCAAAGCCGAGCTCGCCGGCGAACGCAGCGGACACATCTTTATCGCTGAAGATTATTACGGCTTCGACGATGCCCTTTTCGCAGGCGCCAAGCTGCTGGAATATATGTCCTATCAAGGCGGGTCCTTCTCGACGATCCTGGCTACGCTGCCTCAGTTCGTGACCAGCCCCGAAATCAAGGCCCCCTGCGCCGACGACGTGAAGTATCAGGTGGTGAACCGGTTGGTCGAGGAGTTCAAGGCCGAATACGGTGATCGCGTGAACACCATCAACGGGGCCCGCGTCAGCTTCGACGACGGCTGGGGCCTTGTCCGGGCGAGCTCCAATTTGCCCGAGCTCGTGCTCATTTTCGAGGCCCGGACCCCGGACCGCATGCGCGCCATCGGCCGCCTCTTCCGCGAGAAACTCGCCCGCCACCCGGAAGTCTCCCCCCACTGGGAGAATGATCTCGAGTGAGCCCGCCCCCCGCCACGGAATCCTCTTATTCTCAGCCCCCCGAAGGCGACGCCGCTCGCTTTCTGACTCCCCCCCTCCGCCTGTTCCTGCCTTGGCTGATCGGTCGTCACGTGGGTGTTACACGGTTCCGAACCTGGATTTTCCTGAAATAGGGGTCAACCTTCGGCTTCCTCCCCCTCCTCGGATTCGGACGATTCCCTTGTCTCGGGCTGATCCGTCCGGTGCTTCTCGAACCAGGCCAGGAGGTAAAGCTGCTGCAACAGCCGGTGGCTCGGGCGACGCCAGCCGTGATATTCCTCCGGCATGCGCACGAGCAGGGTCGGTTTCTTGAGTCGCTTGAGTCCGCGGTAAAACTCCTCGCTCTGCCCGATCGGCGTCCGCAGGTCCTCCTCCCCGGTCATGATCATCGTCGGCGTTTTCACGTTGGCGACGTAGGCAAGCGGCGAGCGAACACTGTACTCAAGCGGGTCTTCCCAAGGGAACTTGCGGAACTGATCGTACCACATGGCCCCGTCGGTCGTTCCCACGAACGAGTGCCAATTGATCACGGGGCGCATCGAGACGGCGGCGCGGAACCGTTCCGTGTGCCCGACGATCCAGGCCGTCAGCACGCCGCCCCCGCTCGCGCCGCACACAAAGAGGTGGGTTTCGTCCACCCACCCTCTCGCGATGGCCGCGTCCACCCCCGCCATCAGATCATCATAATCCCGTCCGGGGTAAGCATACTGAATCCCGTTCACAAACTCCTGGCCATAACCGGTCGAGCCGCGGGGGTTCACATACAACACGCCGTACCCCACGGCGGAAAAATTCTGAAACGCCCAATCGAAGGCAACCGAATACATCGCCCAGGGCCCCCCATGAATCCAGAGCACGAGCGGATATTTGCGTTCGGGGTCAAACTGAGCCGGCTTGATCAACCAACCCTGCACGTCCCAGCCGTCGGGGGCCTTGAACCAAAGCTCCTCGACCTCCCCCAGACAGAGGCCGGCGAGCACGTCCTCGTTGGGATCGACGAGGGGCGTTACTTTATCCGGCCGCCGGAGGTTGAACGTCACCAGCGTCCCCGGATCATGGAACCCGCTCCGGACCGCGGCGGCCTGACCGGTCTTCGAGACCGAAAGGCCGCTCAGGATGTGTGTTCCGTGCGTCAAGGGATCGAGCTTCCCCCTGGTCGACACAAAGTACGCCTGCCGGCTTCCGTTCGCGTTCATCGAGAAGTACACGCCGGACCCATCCGCGGCCCATTGGAGCCCCTGCGGCGAATCGGGAAGGCCTCCCGCCAGCTTCCGTTTGTTGCCCCCCGTCGCGTCCATCAGATAGACGTCGGAAATGTGGCTTGTAAACATCTGGTCATCATACCCGACGTAAGCGATCCACTTGCCGTCGGGGGAGACTCGCGGTTCATTATCCGGGCCCTTGCGGTCGGTGAGGACGGTCACCTCCCGCGTGGCGAGGTCGATCGAGTAAATCTCCGTATCGCCGCGGAGATACTCGGCGTCCGGCTTCCGGATGGCCGACACATACAGGCGGTTGCCGTCGGGCGAGAAGGCCGGCGAGCGATGGTTATAATCCCCCGTCGTCGCCTGGAGCGGCGTCCCGCCGAGCGTGGCATCGATCACAAAGGCGTGCGTATAACCGGGCTGTTGGTAGCCGCTCCCGTCGCGCCGCCAGTTCAGTCGGTCGATGATCACCGCCGGCTTGGCCCATTGAGCGCCTTCCGGCTTGTCGGGCATCTTAACGGACAGGATCGGTTGCTTATCCGGAACGAAGACGGTAAAGGCCAAGCGTTTGCCGTCGGGCGACCACGTCAATTCGCCGGGGGCGCGGTCCAGATGGGTCAATTGGGCAACTTCCCGGGTGTCCAGCCACATGACGTGGATCTGGCTCGTGCCGTCGCGGTCGGAAATGAAGGCCACCTTCTCCCCGTCGGGGGACCATTCCGGCGAGCTGTCGTCCCAATTGCCGTGAGTCAGCTCGCGGACCCGCCGCCCTTCGATATCCACGATCCAGAGATTGGCCCGGTTTCGATCGGCCTTCTTATCGATCCACCCGCGACTGAAGATGATCTGTTTGCCGTCGGGGGAGATGGCGGGCCCGCCGACGGTCTCCATTTCCATGTAAGTCTCTTTGGTCAGTAGCGCCGCAGAGGGCGTCGCCGCCGGGGAGGCGCCGTCCTCGGCTTCAACCCGGGGCTCTCCCGTCAGCCCCATCGCCACCATCCCGCCCATCAGAATGACGCATCGTCGGATCATCGTCTGAACCTCCGCCGTGGGTGAGACATGGGCGTTCCGCGGGACTAGGACGTCCCCGCGGGCTCGGGAAACAAGGCCTGACTCAGTTGGGCCGTCAGCGCCGCGAGCAGCAACTCGTCCGCCTTGGACATCGGCCGGGCGTCGGCGCGCCGATCCACATAGACGACCCCGGCGACGCCTCCGCCGTTGATCAGCGGAAAACACAGGCACGACTGAATGCCCAGCGTGACGACGCTCTTGGCTTCGTCGAACCGGGGGTCCTCCACCGCCGAGGCCGAGACCAGCGGCTCCCGGGTGCGGACCACCTGTTCCACCAGCGTCAAACTGAGCGGGAGCGCTCGACCGGTCTCCCCTTCCCCGGCCACCCAATCCCGGATTTCGCCGAACCGGGCGCGGACGGACCACTTCTTCGTCTGCGGGTTGACGAGCATGATGAAGCCATTCTCGGCATGAACGCGCGCGGCGATAAACGCCAGCGCCGTCCCCAGCATCTGGGGGGCGCCCAGCTCCGGCGCGATCAGGCGCACGAACTCGTTAACGACGGTCAGCCGGGCGATCGTCTCCCTCGCCGATCGGAGTTCGGCCTGAAGGTCCTCGATCGTCTGTTCCAGCAGCGCGCGCGAATCGCTCTCCAAGGCCCCAAATCGACCGCGCCGGACGTCGGCCTGAAACCCCGCCAGGCGATCCATCATCGGCCGCAGGGCGGCCTCCGAGAGGTCGTCGGCCCGCGTGAGAGGACGTTCGGAGGCCGGCCGCGCCGCGCTCGAGCTGAGCGGGTCGTCGGCCTCGCACAGGAAGGACATCGCCGTCCGGCCCACCATGATCTCCGCCCCGTCGCGCAGCCGAGCCTCTGTCACCGCCTTGCCGTTCAGGAACGTCCCATTGCGGCTGCCGAGGTCCCGCAACCGGTAGCCCTCGGCGTCGCGAATGATTTCGGCATGCCGGGCCGAGGAATGGGGATCGGCCAGATCGACGTCGTTGTCGGCCCCACGCCCGATCGTGACGCGCTCGGCCTCCCCGAAATAGTGCGTGTACACCCAGTTGCCCCGCCCCTCGACCACCAGCCGCGCCTGGCCTTGCATCGGTTGAACTCCCGCCTGGCTCGCCTTGCCGCCCTCTCCCCCCGCCATGCTCGCCCTCCGCCGCCAACCTCGGTCACTTTCAGCCTAAAGCACGGCCCGAAGGACTTCAAGCCGACCGATGGACGCAGGCAGGTCGCCGCGGGCGCCGCGCTTGAAGCCTCTGGCGATGCCTTCTACAATCGGGGCGCTCCGGGATTCCGGTCCCGGAAAGGCGCGCCCTCGAGAGGCGACCTCCGTCGATGAGACACGTCCCGCGCGGCCTCAATGTCCGTCTCAGGCGGCGATGGACCTTCCTTCTCGCTGGCCTGGTCGGCCTCGCCCCCTCGGCAACGCCAGCTCAGGACCCCGAGCCGGCCCCGGCCGCCCCGGTCCTTTCCGAGGCCCAGCTCCAGGCCCTCCACACGCTGCTCAGAACGCTGGAGGCCCTGCGCTCAGACCCCGAGGCTGCTCGCGCCGCGGCCGCCTGGTTCAAAGCCGAATCCCAAAAGGCTCAAGCCGATCTCAAGGCCCTCGCCGACCAGATCCGCGAATTTGAGAGCCGGCTGACCGAGGCCCAGCGCCGCCAGAACGAGCTGGGGGAGCGCCTTCGGCTCCTGCGGAGCGGCTCGGAGCTGCTCGGCCTGGCGCTCGGCGAGCCGCCCCCGGGCGGCCTCCCGACCCCGCCGGCGGAGCAGGCCCCCCCCGCGGCCCCTGCCGCGGCGGCCTCGGCCCCCGTCGCGGCGCCCGCCGGCGACGGATCAACGCCCTCGGGGACGAAGCCGCCGGCCCGCGTCAGCCCGCGAGGGCTCGAACTTTTCAAAAAGCAAATCGCCATCATTTTCGAGGACTCCTGCTCCACCTGCCACAATCCGAACCGCAAACGCGGCGGGCTGGACCTCACCACGCGCGAGGCGATGCTTCAAGGGAGCGAGGGGGGGCCGGTCGTCATCCCCGGCAAGGCGGAGGAGAGCCGGTTGTATCAAGCCGTCGCCCGGACACGCGAACCGTTCATGCCGTACGAAGAGCCGCCCCTGAGCGCCGAGGCCGTCCGAGCCATCGCCGAGTGGATCAACGAGGGGGCCCCATATGACGAGCCCGTCGGGCCGACCTCTCAAGCCCCGCGACAGAGGTCAGACCAATTCCAGGTCACGCAGGCGGACCGGAATTTCTGGGCTTTTCGACCGCTGGATCGGGTCGAGCCGCCGGTGGTTCCAGAAGGCCCGTGGGCGACTCATCCGATCGATCGCTTTCTCCGCGCGCGCCAGATAGAGGCCGGCCTGGAGCCCACGCCTCCGATCGATCGGCGGCGATTGATCCGTCGGCTCTCGTTCGATCTCCTCGGCCTGCCGCCGACGCCCGAACAAATCCAGGCCTTTGTCGAAGACCCGTCCCCGCGGGCGTACGAACGCCTCATCGATGACCTTCTGGCCAGCCCCCATTTCGGCGAGCGCTGGGCTCGGCATTGGCTCGATCTGGCGCGTTACGCCGATAGCGGCGGTTACGAATTCGATTTCGACCGTCCCGCGGCCTATCCCTACCGCGATTTTGTCATCCGCGCCCTCAACGAGGACATGCCGTTCGATCAGTTCCTGCGCTGGCAGCTCGCCGGCGACGAATTCGCTCGCCAGGACTCGCTCGCCCTGGCCGCCACGGGCTTTCTGGCCGCCGGGCCTACCGTCGGCAATCAGGAGACCGAACTCAACCGCTACGATGAACTGGATGACATGCTCTCGACGACCGCCTCAGCCTTCCTGGGCCTGACGGTCGGCTGCGCCCGTTGCCACGATCACAAGTACGATCCCATCCCCCAACGCGATTACTACCGATTGCTGGCGGCCTTCACGACGACCGAGCGGCACGAGGCTTACCTCGCCGATCCCGCCGAGGTGGAGACGTACCTCAGAGCCAAGGGCGAACATGACAGGGAATCGGGCCGAGCGCGAAATCGACTCAACCGATTCCTCTGGGAGCTCAAGCGGCCCTTCCTCGCCCCCAGGATCGAAGCTTTTGAACTGGATCCGGAGTCCAAGGACTTATTGCTCGGGCCGCTCCTCGTCGGCAACAAACGGCAGGGCGAGCTGCTCGAACGCTTCAAGGTCCAACTGGAGCTGCCGGACGATACCCTCCGGGCGAATGTCGACGTCGAGGACCGGCTGGCGTGGGCGTTCCTGGAGGCGGAAGTCCGCCGGGCGGAAGCCGCGGCCCCGCCGGCCCCGCCGCAAGCCCTCACCGTTCGGGACGCCAAGGCCGAGCCCGCCGAGACCTTCCGCCTCGGCCGCGGCGACCCCGCCAACAAGCTCGAACCCGTAAGGCTCGGCTTCCTCACGGTCCTTACGCCGCCGGCGCTTCTCGACGCCGAACCGCGTCAGGCGTGGCGACCCGCGGACCTCCCGGAGGCCCCCTCGACTTTCCAGCGCGCCGCGCTCGCCGAATGGATGACCGATCCCGATCGCGGGGCGGGTCATCTCGTGGCCCGCGTCATCGTCAATCGGCTCTGGCAGCATCACTTCGGCGACGGGCTCGTCCGCACGCCCAGCGACTTTGGCCTTCAAGGCGATCGGCCCTCGCACCCGCAGCTTCTGGATTGGCTCGCCGCCGAGCTGATCGCCGGAGGTTGGAGGCTCAAGCCGATCCATCGCCTGATGGTTCTGAGTCAGGCCTATCAGCAGGATTCGACCTATGACGAAGCCAAGGCCCGGATCGATCCGGACGATCGTTTGCTCTGGCGGCGAGCGCCGCGGCGGATCGAGGCGGAGGTCCTGCGCGACGCCATCC
Source organism: uncultured Candidatus Sumerlaeota bacterium (assembly GCA_964463045.1). Classification (GTDB taxonomy): domain Bacteria; phylum Sumerlaeota; class Sumerlaeia; order MVZB01; family JAJFLK01; genus CAYXAU01. The sequence continues at coordinate 11,570 of CAYXAU010000031.1, forward strand.
TCGTCGTCAGCGGGCTCTTGAATCCGCAGATGTACGGCCCCGGCGTCCGCCCCCGAATTCATCCCGACGCCCTCGCCACTGGCTCGACCTATAAATGGCCGACCGACGTCCTCGACGGCCCGGCGACTTATCGCCGCAGCGTTTACGTCTACGTCAAGCGCTCCGTCCGCCTGCCGCTCATGGAGTCCTTCGACGCGGCCGACCCGGCCGCCCCTTGCGCGCGTCGAACCGCGACCACCGTCCCGGCCCAAGCCCTGACCCTCATGAACAGCGAGTTCATTAATGATCAGGCCCGCGCCTTCGCCCGCCGACTGGAGGCCGACTGCGGCGAGTCGGCCCCCCAACGGATCGAGCGAGCTTTCGCCCTCGCGCTCGGGCGCCCGCCCGAACCGTGGGAACGCACGGCCTCGCTCGCCTTCCTCGACCGACAGCAAGAACTGCAGGCTCGCCGCTCGGCAACCGCCGGGGGCACCACGGACGAGGACCCGCGCCGGCTGGCCTGGGTCGATTTCTGCCAGGCGATGCTCAGCCTGAATGAGTTCATCTATGTCGACTAACCCCCGCAAAATGGACGAGGCACGCGTCATGGATGCTCACGCCATGAGCGGCGGCCACCCGGCAGGTTGCGCTTGCCGTCAACCTCACGTCCAACGTCATCTCGCCAGCCGTCGGGAGTTCCTCGAACGCGCCGGCGCCGGCTTCGGCCTGACGGGTCTCGTCGGGCTGCTGGCTCAGGAGGGATTGCTCGCCGCGCCGGACGCCTCCTCGCCGCTGGCCCCGCGGGCGCCGCATTTCTCGCCCAAGGCCAGGGCCGTGATCTGGCTCTTCATGTACGGCGGCCCGAGCGGGATCGATCTCTTCGATTACAAGCCGGAGCTGGAGCGCTTCGACGGCAAACCCTTCGACGGGAAGATCGAAACCTTCAATGGCAACCCCGGGCCGCTGATGAAATCCCCGTATCGCTTTCGGCGCCACGGCCGGTCGGGCGCCTGGGTGTCGGAAAAATTTCCGGCCCTGGCCGAGGTCGTCGATGATCTCACCTTCCTCAAGGCCGTCCGCTGCAAAAGTAACAATCATGCCCCCGCCCTCTTTGAGCTCAACTCCGGGATGACCCGCGTCGGCTTCCCCAGCGTGGGCGCCTGGGTGACCTACGGCCTCGGCACGGAAAATCGCAACCTCCCGGGCTATCTTGTGATGTACGACCCCCGCGGCGGTCCGATCGGCGGCCCGCAGAACTGGAGTTCGGGCTTCCTCCCCAGCGCCTATCAGGGGACGCCCGTCCGGCCGGCCGGAACGCCGATCTTGAACCTCGCTCGGCGGGCCGGGTTGGACGCCGCGACCCAGCGCAGCCAGCTCGATTTCCTGGCCGAAATGAACGCGGCGCACCGAGCGCGACATCCCGCCGAGGCCGACCTGCTTGCCCGCATTGAAAGCTATGAGCTCGCTTTCCGCATGCAGATGGAAGCCCCCGAGGCCGTGGACCTCGCCCACGAATCCGAGGAGACGCGTCGCCTCTACGGGTTGGATCACGAGACGACCCGCTATTTCGGGGCTCAGCTCCTGATGGCCCGACGGCTGGTCGAGCGAGGCGTCCGTTTCATCCAGGTTTACAGCGGGGGCGGCCACCAGCAACAAAGCTGGGACGCTCACTTCGGCCTCAAGGAGAACCACGACCTCCACTGCGCCGAGACCGACGTCCCGATGCGCGGTCTGATCACGGACTTAAAACGCCGCGGGCTGCTCGATCAGACGCTCCTCATCTGGGGAGGTGAGTTCGGCCGGATGCCCGTCTCCGAGCGCGGCGTCGGCCGCGATCACAATCCCCATGGCTTCGTCATGTGGATGGCCGGCGGCGGCGTCCGCCCCGGCCTCTCTTTCGGCGCCACCGACCCGATCGGCCACCAGGCCGCCGAGGATATCGTCGAAGTCAATGATCTCCACGCGACGATTCTCCACCTGCTCGGGCTCGACCACACCCGCCTCACTTACGAGCACAACGGCCGCCGCTTCCGCCTGACCGACGTCGCCGGCCGGGTGCTCGATCCGATCCTGGCCTGAGCTTCACTGCACGACCGGCCCCCGCCGCCCACGCCGATCAAG
>CAYXAU010000032.1:0-10427 GCA_964463045.1 uncultured Candidatus Sumerlaeota bacterium
ACGAGAAACCCTCCCAGCGCCCCAGCGAGCCGGCGCCGCCCCCCTCGGACCCTCGGCCGAACCGCAACCGGCTCGCCCGGCTCGGGCGGGTTAGGCAACCAGCGAGGCCCCTCTCGGGCCACCCGCAGAATCGTCACCGCCTCGCCCCGCTTGGACGGCTTATGGCGTCCACTTGCCATGCAGCCTGCCCCTTCCCACGCGAAGCTCCGCTTCGCGTCGATTCGTGGACCAACCCGTCGCACGGACGCCTCCCAGCGGCCGGAAAACGGCGCCCCAAGCCCTGCCCGACCCTCCGAGCCCCCGTGGTTATCATTCATGAGGAAAAAACTACCGGTTTTGGATTACGAACCCTAGCCGGCCAGGCAACGGCCCCGCCGACCATCGTTGTAGGATAGGCCCCCCGCCGCCGATGTCAACCCAATCTGCGGGCGCCGCCGGGTGCGCGGCAGGTCCCCTGGCAGTGCCGGGGCTACGGAGTGCGCAGGCCATGCCTGCGCCTTCCCCGGCGAAGCCCTGCTTGGCGGCCATCTCCGCCCGGCATGGCCCAGCGGCCAAAGGCGGCGGCATGGCCGCCGCACGCCACAAACGAACCGCGCGGCAGCGGGCCCGGAGCCGTTCACCGAAACCTGGCGCGCCGGGGGCCGCTCAGAGGTCCACCCGGCAATGCTTCCCCCGGCATTCGAACGGGATGTAATTGTCGAGAAACCGGCGGCGCATCGCCTGAGCCTCGGCGCCGTTCCAGACTTCCTCCCAACTCTGCCGATTGAAGTTCCCCCACGAGCCCCCCGACCAGCAACACGGCCGGACCTCGCCGTCGGTGTCGATCAGCAGGAAATACCACGGCCGCGAGCACTTCTCGATCAGCGTCCGCCCCCGGAGATCAATCGTCGGGTCCAGCGGCGTCGGCCCGGCCCCAACGGCCGAGCCGACGTCGCCGGCCGAATCCTTCCCATCCTGCGGGGCGCGTTCGAGGCCATCCGGGTGCCCCTCGCCCGTCACGTAAGCCGTCCCCGGCACCCCCTGGGCCCGGACCGGCCCGGCGGCCGGGGCCTCGCTCGCCGCCGCGATCTCGACCGGCCGCCCTTCGGCCTCCGCCGAGAGCAAGCTCCGGAACCCCAGCGAGAGCGAGAGCCTGAGCCCGACGCGGCGGGCTTCCTCCAACGCCTCCGTCACGCAGCGCCGCGCCAGCCCGACGTGCCGGCCGAGGAACTCCGGCGCGTGCTCCGGGTTGACGATCTCCATGAGTTGAACCTTGAAGTCCTCAAATCCGAGCCCCTTCGCCCAGCCGACCATCGCCGGAAGCTGACCGATGTTGCGCCGCATGAACGTCCCCGCCAGCAGGAGCGTCGGCCACGGAACCCCAAGGCGCGCCTTCCAGTCGTTGACGCGCCGGAGGCCGGCCTCGACCCGCCGCAGTTCTCCCCCGACCCGCATCCCGGCGTAAATCTCCGGGTCATTGGAATCGATCGATACGGTAAGGGCCGCCAGTTGCCCGCGAACCAGCCGCTCGGCCATCCCCTCCTTGAGGAGCAACCCGTTGGTCGTCAGCCCGAGGTTGCGGCAGCCGAGCGCCGCGTGGCGTTCCAGCAGCGGCCCCAGACCAGGCCAAAGGAGCGGCTCCCCCAACGGCGTCAGCGTCAGTATCTCGGCATAGGGGAGGAGTTCGCCGGCGACGGCCTCGACCCGATCGCTGACGGCGAGGCGCCCCGGCCCCCGCGCGGCGAGCCCCGCCTGGAACCAGTCCATCGTCAGCGTGCAGAAGTTGCACTTGAGGTTGCAGGTCCAGTTGGTACCGATCTGGACGACGCGCGGGTAAGAGGCCAGCCGAAGCCGCCCGTGCCAGAACTCCCGCCAGTTCAGTTCGGCATTGAGCCGCTTGCGGGCTTCGCCCACGGCGGAATCCCGCCGCCGCCGCAGATACGCCCGCCGGGCCCACCGCGCCCCCGCCCGCACCGGCGAGACGTCGGGTTGCGGAAGCGCCGGGGCCTCGGTCGTTGAAGTCATCGGAACCGGCCTCCGATCGTCGGTCGATTGTGATGAGGCCTCCCCCCCCGTGTAAAGCCTCTCCTCAGGCCGGCGCTTCCGCCTCGGGCCGGGCCGTTCCTCTTTTGAAGTGCGCGGACCATGCTCCCGTGCCCGGCTACGCTATGGAGTGCGGGGCGGCCCTGCCGCCGCGTTTGGCCGCCGCGCCACGCCCGCGGAGATGGCCGCGAAGCAGGGCTTCGCGGGGGAAGGCGCAGGCATGGCCTGCGCACTCCACAGAACCCGCCTCCGCTGCCGACCCAGCCCGCCGCCATGGGGGCCGCCCGCCATAGGGCCCGCCGTTGCCGCCAACCCACCCCGCCGGTCACCGCCGCCTCCCGCCGTGGACGCCTTCCTCCAGCCCCAGGCCGGCGATTTCGCCATGGCTTTTTCGCGCGACTCGGTTTAATCCCTGAAGGCTTGCCCCCGCCGGCAGCGCCCCGGCGGCGACGAGGCCCCCCCAATGACGCTGGCTCCCCCCCGTGGCATGCGGGATTTCTACCCGGAAGATTTCCGCCGGCGCGAGGCGCTCTTCGGCGTCTGGCGCGAGGTCAGCGCGCTCCACGGCTTCGAAGGCTACGACGCCCCCGTCGTCGAAACTCAGGAGCTCCTCACGCGCAAGGCCGGCGAAGAGATCGTCGAGCAGATTTACGCCTTTTCCGACAAAAGCGGGCGCGGCCTGGCCCTGCGGCCCGAGATGACCCCCTCCCTCGCGCGCATGATCATCGCCCGGCAGGGGGCCCTCGCCTTCCCGCTCAAGTGGTGGACAATCGCCCAGTGCTTCCGCTACGAGCGGATGACGCGCGGCCGCAAGCGCGAGCACTATCAATGGAACCTCGACGTGGTCGGGGAGGAATCCGTCATGGCCGAGGCCGAGGTGATCGGGGCCGCCGTCGAAGCGCTCCGCCGGCTGGGGCTGCGCGACGACGAGTTCCGCGTCCGCGTCGGCAGCCGCGCCCTCCTGGCGGCGCTCTTCCAGCGCATCGGCATCGGGCCGGAGCATTTCCTGCCGACCTGCCTCGCCCTCGATAAGCGCGGCAAAATCTCCGACGCCGCCACGCGCGAACTGCTGGAGGGCGAGGGGCTCGACCTCCCCGCCATCGATCGCGTCTTCGAACTTCTGGCCCTCCGGACGATCGACGAAGCCGCCGAGCGGGTCGGCCCCGACGGCGAGCGCGCCGTCGAAGAACTGCGGGAACTCTTCGCCCTGGCCGGGGGCTTCGGCTTTGCCGAGCCGCTCGTCTTCGACGTCGCGATCGTCCGGGGCCTCGGCTATTACAGCGGGATCGTTTTCGAAGCCTACGACGCCGCCGGACGCTTCCGCGCGATCTTCGGCGGCGGCCGCTACGACAACCTCCTCAAGGACCTGGGCGGCCAACGCTGCCCCTGCGTCGGCTTGGGCTTCGGCGACGTGGTCATCTTCGAAGTGCTGGAAGCCCTCGACCGGCTCCCCTCGACCGCCGCCCCCCCGCCGCTCGCCCTCGGCTATATGACGCCCGCCTGCCGCGCCCTGGCCATCCGGGCCGCGGCCACGCTGCGCAAGGCCGGCTACCCGGTCGATCTCGGGGGCACCGCCGAAAAGCCCAAAAAGTTCTTCGCGCGGGCCAACCGGGTCGGCTCCGAATGGGGGCTTTACGTCGGGCCGGAGGAGGCCGAGCGCGGCTGCGTCGCCCTCAAGAACATGCGCTCGGGCGAGCAGCAATCGCTCCCGCTTGAGGCGCTGCCCGGGCCTTTAGGGAGCCTGGTTCCCCGGCCCTGAGGCCGGAGCCGCGGTCTCCGCCGGCGGCACGGCGAGCACTTTGAAGAGTTCGTTCCGATGGACCTCGGCGAAGCCGGACGGCTGCCGCAGGCTCGTCACCCAATAGTCGAGCCGATAGGTTCGGGCGAGGCGCTCGACGTCGGCGTCCTCGAGCGCGCTAAAGAGGGCGCTCGTCCGCCGCCAGACGTCTCGGGCCGCCAGATTGGGATCGGTCAGGTCCAACCCGAGGGCCTGGAGGCGCCGGAGATAGTCCTCCAGCATCGGCGGCCACCACCACATCGCCCCCGCGTCGGCGACCAGCACGAAGACCGGCCGCCGCAGTGTCGCGCGAAAAATCTCTGACATCGGATGGACGAGAAAGACCGATTCGGCGGCCGTCGCCCCTTCGGCCCAGCGGACGAACTCCCAGACCGGCGGCGAGGGGCGCGAATACATCGCATAGGCCAGGCTGCCCCTCGCCTCCATGCGTCGGCTCAGGCGCCCGGCGTCGAGCCCGATCACCACGGCCAGCGTCACGAGCCCCAGTCGCGCCGGATGCCGCCGCGCCAACCACCCCGGCCACAGACGCGTCAAGCCGATCGCGACGGCAAGCGCCGCCAGGACCGCCAGGGACGCCGCCTCGACCCGGCCGTAGCCAAGAGCGGCCAACAAGCCGACGGCATAAAACCGCGTCGGCCCATGTCCCGGTCGTTGCTCGGCCCCTTGGGCCAGGAGCCCGATGAGACTCACGGAAGCCAGAAAGACCCAGATGTCGGAGGCCCTGAGCGTCTGGAGATAAGCGATCGGCATCGATGCTAGGCGCTCGCCCGCGACCCCGACGCCGATCCATCCCAAACTCACGACCCCCCAGGCCGTGGCGTGTCTCGCCAGGCGCCCATGCTCCGCCCGGCGAGCCCAGAGAAGCCCCAACCCCGCCCCCAGAAACACGCCGTATCGCGCCCAGGCCGCCGGGTCGATCGCGCTCGGAAAGACGTGATAGGGAAAAATCGCCCTCGCCACGGCCAGCCACGTCGCCGGCTCGACGCTCGATCCCTTCATCGCCCGCGCACTGAGGGCCAGACCGGGGAGGCTCATCAACGCGCCGAGACCGACGGCAACGCCCCACGCCTTAAGGCGTCCAACATAGAGTCGCCCCTCGGCCAGAAACGAGGCCAGGCCGTAACTGAGGGCGAAGAGCCCATAGAGGCTGTTGAGATCAACGCCGACGGCGAACCAGATCGCCGCCGGGACGGGACGATCCCGGAAACCGGCGGCGAGCGCCAGGAGAAAACACGGGAGCGCCAACGCCGTCTGTTCGAGCAGATGATGGACAAGGCTCCCGCCGCCAAAGAAGGCTTGCGGGAAAAGCGCCAGCCAGGCCATCGCCGCCAGGGGGGCCCCGGCGCTCCGCGGAAAGAATACGGCCGCCAGACGATGAACGGCGTAAAACTGGAGCGCCCGTTCCAGAAGAAAGAGACCGAAGAGAATCCCTCCCAGCGGCAGCGCCCGATCCAGCGCGGCCACGGCCCGCCAAAGCACGGAGGGATGCCGCTCAAGCGTCTCGGCGAACGGATCGCCGGCATAGAGCGACGGGTCATTCAAGTAATAGACGATCGGAAGCTGATGAGCGTGATTGCCGGAATACGCCGTATAGCCGGAGGCCAGAAACATCGCGCCGTACAGCGCGACGACCCCCATCCAGAACGCGGCCCGGCCCCGGCCGAGCCGTGCGCCCGGCGCCGCGGTTGCTTCGGGCTCAGGGAGAGCTGTCATCGGCGCGCCCTACGACGCCGACTTCGAATCCCCTCGGCCGGATCGAAGCCAGAATCGAAAGCGCGTCCGCCATTGATAGGCCCCGTAGGCCAGCCAAGGGATCAATCGGGGCGTCCGGGCCGAGGTCTTCTGTATCAACGCCAGCCCCCATCCCTCGACCGTCGGCAGCTCGATCACGGTCAGGCTTTGCGGGTCCAGCCGCGCCCCCTTGAGCGCGTCGAGCACGTAGCGCGGACCGTCCCAGCCGCTGGCCCGCGGGCAGATGTCGTGCAGCAGCACGTGGCCGCCCGCGGCCAGGCTCGGCCAGAAGCTCTGCACGTCGGCGGCCGTCGCCTCGACCCGATGGTCGGCGTCCACGAACAGAAGATCGACGGAGGCCCCCCGACGGCGGACGATTTCGACGGCCCCAATGGACGAGGCCGCCCGATGGATTTCCACGCGATCGGCCAGCCCGAGGGCCAAAAGCGCCCGGCGCGCCTCGCCCGGCTCGGTCCGCTCGAACAGATCAAAGCTCAGCAGTCGCCCGCGACCGCCGTCTTGAAGCCCCCGCGCCAGCCAGAGCGTGGAAACTCCCCGGTGCGTCCCCAACTCAACGACCAGGCCGGGACGGATCAGCCGAACCAGCCCATAGAGGAATTGGCCCGTCTCGAAGGTGACGGCGGCGCCGGCGGCTTCCGGCCGGCCGTGAAGCTCGGCCATGGCCTGGACGAAGGCGGGGAAGTCCGGCGCCGGGGCCGTCATCGGCGGCGCCTTCGGTTCAGGCCGCCAGCGACTGTTTGAGCCGCCGCGCCTGATCCACGACGTAACTGACCGCTTCGGGAATCTCCAGGTTCGTCAGCAGCCCGTCGATGATCTTGAGCGCCGTCGCCCGGTCCTCCAGTTCAGCCGCCCCGCGCGCCATCAGCAGCAGCGCCTCGGCCCGGCTCGGTCGCTCCGACCACGATCGCAGCCCGCGCAGGCTTAGTTGAGCCAATTGCGTCCCCTCGCCGAATTCCCCGAGTTCGACCAACCCGCAGGCGACCCGGTAATAATTGACGCTCACGATGCGGGCCCCCTGGCGCGCTCCATATCGGAAGAGCAGGAAATTGGACTGCCGGGCGGCCTCGACCGATCGCCACCATTCCCCCCGCCGGTCGAACACGTTCGTCAGCCCGTGATGGGCCATCGCGGCTTCGTAGAGCCCCTCCGGGCGACCTTCGGCCTGCTCAAGCAGCGTTCGGGCCTGGCGCTCCACCACCTCATCCCGCCCGGCAGCCCAGGCCGCCTCGATCGCCTCCGGCAGGATGACGAGCCTCCCCTCCTGGCTCGGCTCCAGCTCGGCCGCCCGGTCGAGCAACTCGGCGGCCCTGACCGTCTCGCCCAGCCGCCTCCGCAGCCGACCCGCAACGAAGGCGACGTAAGCATCGGGGGTCCGCCGCATCGCCCACGCATCCAGCTTCCGGGCCGCCTCGGCCAGCCCGGTTTCCACGCCGGTGGGAACCTCCGACCCGTTGAAATTTTCAAGTTCGGCCGCCAGCAGCGCCGTCTCCCCCCGCGCCGCTTCGGCTCGGGCGGTCTCCAATCCCTCCGGGATCAAGGCCCCCCGGAGCGTGCGGATGAGCCGCGGGAGCCTCCCCCGGAGCTCCGCCTCGGCCTCGGTCGCCTGCGGCTGGATCGCCAGCGGAAGCGACCGCCGCGCCGCCCGGGCCAACCGAAGGCGGCCCGTCAGGCGCGCCGCGCTGGCTCCAGCGGCCGAAACGTCCTCGATGAGCGCCTCCATCGCCTCCGCCGTCAAGCGCTTGCGTCCGATCTCCCCCCACGGCCCTTCATCCCCCCCCGTCCAGGGATTAAACGGTTCCGTGCTCATCGGACCCTTCCCGTCGCAGGTTCACCCTCTGATGCTAGCGCCGGCCTCCCGCCGCGGCAAGCCGCCGCCCGCCCCGGGCAGACGGAGGGCTGGAGGAAATCGATCAGCCCACCTTCCCGACTTGAACTCTCCGGGTTGAATTTTCCGGTTGGGCCCCCGCGGGTCAGTTCTCTCCGGTTCTGATCGCACTCGGGGGGCTGTAACGGACGCGGCCGACGTGCTATAGAGAGAACCCGTCCTGGTCTTCCGGAGAAATCCGGAGCGTTCCCGTCGGCGGAGCCGAGGGGGAAAACGAGACGATGAATCCGTCAACGCCGAAACTCCAGGGGGCGCTTAAGGATTTTGCGGCCGCCGTCACGGGCAAGCTGGCCCTACCAGGCCCGGGCGAACCCGAGGATCAGCTTCGCGGCCCCTTTGAGCAGTTCGTGGCCGCGGCGAGGGGGGCGATCGGGTGGGACGTCGTCTGCAAAGGCGAGCCGAGGTTGCCCCGCCGGCTCGGCCAGCCCGACTTCGCCGTTTATCTCAACCACCTCCTCTCCGGCTACGTCGAGCTCAAAGCCCCCGGCGTCGGGGCCGACGCCGCGAGTTTCAAGGGCCATGATCGCAAGCAGTTCGAACGCTTCACGGCCATCCCGAACATCCTCTACACCGACGGCAACGAATGGGCGCTCTACCGCGACGGCGAACTCCTCGATGCGATCGTTCGTCTTTCGGGAGACGTCGCCCGCGATGGAGCCGCCGCCGTCAAACCGCCTGAAGCCCAGCTCCTTGAAACCCTTCTCCGGAAGTTCTTCTCCTGGGAACCCATTATCCCGATCGACGGCGACGGCAGAATCGATCTCAAGGGCTTCGCCGGCCTCCTGGCCCCCCTGACGCGCCTGTTGCGTCAGGACCTGACCGAAGCGCTGCAAAACGCCGATTCCCCCCTTCTCAAATTGGCCAAAGAGTGGCGGCAATTGCTCTTCCCGGCCGCGTCGGACGATCAGTTCGCCGACGCCTACGCACAGACCGTCGCCTTCGCCTTGCTCCTGGGCCGCAGCGAGGGGGCCGACCCGCTTTCGTTGGATAGCGCCGAGAAGGCGCTCTCGGCCCAACACAATCTCCTCTCTCGCGCGCTCCAGGTGCTGACCGACCGCCACGCGCGGGACGAGATGGCCGCCTCGGTTGAGCTGCTTTTACGGCTTATCGGTCGCGTGCCCCCCGCCCCGCTGGGAACCGGCGCGGCCGCGGCCGTCGATCCCTGGCTTTACTTCTATGAAGATTTCCTGGCCGCCTACGATCCACAACTCCGCAAGGACGTGGGAGCCTATTACACGCCGGTCGAAGTCGTGCGCTGCCAGGTACGGCTGATTGACCATTTGCTCGTCAATCGGCTGAACAAACCCTTGGGTTTCGCCGATCCGGGCGTCATTACGCTCGATCCCGCCGCCGGCACCGGAACCTATTTGCTGGGGGTTATCCGGCACGCTCTCGGTCGCGTCGAAGCCGAACAGGGGAGGGGAGCCGTCGCCGGCCAGGCAACGCAACTGGCCCGACACCTTTACGGCTTTGAGCTCATGGTGGGGCCCTACGCCGTCGCCGAGCTGCGCGTCACCCGCGCCCTGCGCGATAGCGGCGCCGCGGCGTCGGTCGGCGGGGCGCACATCTATCTCACCGACACGCTCGAAAGCCCTCACACCCAGCCGCTGGACTTCCCGTCGTTCTATCAGCCGATCGCCGAGCAGCATCAGAAGGCGCTTCAGGTGAAGAGCGCGGTGCCGGTGATCGTCTGTCTCGGCAATCCCCCCTATGACCGACACGAGGCGGCCCGACGGGATGAGGATAAGACGGTCGTCAACAAAGCGCGGACCGGGGGCTGGGTGCGGTGGGGTGACGAACCCACCCATTCCGATGCCATTTTCCGGGAGTTTCTGGAGCCCGCCGTTGCCGCGGGCCACAGCGTTCACCTCAAGAACCTTTACAACTTCTACGTCTATTTCTGGCGTTGGGCGCTCTGGAAGGTCTTCGAGCAGAAGAAAGGAGCCCGCTCCGGGGTCGTCAGCTTCATCAGCGCCTCAAGCTATCTCGATGGGGACGCCTTCTGCGGGATGCGCGAGCACATGCGGCGCGTGTGCGACGAGATTTGGATTCTCGATCTGGGCGGCGAAGGACGCGGAACGCGACAGACCGAAAACGTCTTCGCCATCCGGACGCCGGTGGCGATCGCCGTCGCCGTTCGTTCGGGCAATGCCTCGCGCGGCGCCCCGGCCAGGGTCCATTACGCGCGGATCGAGGGGACGCGCGAGGCCAAGCTCAAGCGGCTCGATGCGATCGCGAATTTCAAGAAGGTCAAATGGCAGGATTGCCCGAGCCCTTGGCAAGCCCCCTTCCGCCCCGCCGGCCGCGGCGCTTATTTCGCCTGGCCGCTTCTAACGGACCTCATGCCCTGGCAACATTCGGGCGTTAAGGCTGGGCGGACGTGGGTGATCTCGCCCGACGAAAATACGCTCAAGAAGCGTTGGGGCGATCTGCTAAAGGCCGATAAGCCGGCCCGAAAGGAGCTGTTCAAGGACTCGCCAACCGGTCGCAAGGTTCACCAAGCAGGGACCCAATTGCCTCCCGCCACGGCTCCATTAAACCCTATTATCGATCTTGCAAGGGGGACTCAGCCTCCTGAGATCGTTCGTTTTGCTTACAGGTCGTTCGACAGACAATACGTCTTTGCGGACGCGCGCCTTCTCGATAGGCCAGGACCCAGCCTCTGGCGCGCCCACAGCGATCGGCAGGTTTATCTGACAACCCTGCTCAATCACCCTCTTGGTCGTGGACCTGCCGTATGCGCCTCGGCGTTAATCCCAGACAAACACCATTTTCGGGGATCCTTCGGCGCCAAGGAGGTCTTGCCCATGTACCGCTCGAGGGATACAGCGAGGCCGAACATTGCGGCCCACCTCTTTGAACACCTGTCCTTTCGCTTCTCCGAGCATCGAAAAATGACGCCTGAGGATTTTCTAGCCTACCTCTATGGTGTCCTGGCGCAGCCGGCGTTCACTGCGCGCTTCCACGAGG
>CAYXAU010000033.1:0-9866 GCA_964463045.1 uncultured Candidatus Sumerlaeota bacterium
CTCCGCGGTTAAGATTCCTGATTTGACGAGCGGGTCCCCCGGGCTCGAAAGCGCCCCCGCTCAAGGGGTCCCCGGCTTGGCGTGGGCGTCGAACCAATCGAAGATGTCGTCCATGACGTGAATCGGGATGGCGATGTGATCGACGCCGGCCTTCTCAATGTATTTGACGTGAGGCATCCCCAACTCTTGGGCGGCGGTGTGAAACCGTCGAGCCGATTCGACCGGAACGAGCGCGTCCTGATCCCCCTGGGCAATCAGGAGGGGCATCTCCTTGGCCTTGGCGAGTTGGGCTGAGCCGCCGAAGAAGCCGGCAATCGGCGCGAGCGCCGCGAATCGGTCGGCGTGATCGAACCCGACCGACACCGTCCCGCCGCCTCCCATCGAGTGACCCGTCAAATACGTCCGAGACTTATCGACGGGCCAGAGCCGCTGGACCAGGTCCGTCACGTCCATCACGTCCTGTCCGCTGGGCCCACGATAGCCGCCATAGGGGCCGCGTCCGTTGACGGCGGCCAGAAGGTAGCCGCGTCGCTCGCCGTTGGCTTTGAACGTCCCGTTGTAGCGATCCATGAAGGCGTTCTCATCGCCGCCGGCCCCGTGCAACGCCACCACCAGCGGGTAGCTGCGGGCGGGGTCGAACGTCGAGGGGACGAACAACCGGAACGGAACCCGCTCCGAATCGACGGCGGAGACATAGGCCAGGCGCATGTCGCCCGTGCGCGTCGCCAGCGGGTCCTCCCCCCGCGTCAACGCCACGGCCAGCTCTTCGGCCAGCGTCAGCTCGGTCAGGAAATCCAGTCGTTCGAGCGCCATCCCCGCCTCGGCCATGATCGACGTCATGAAAATGGGATGGCCCGAGTAGGGGCCCGGAACATCCGCTTCGAGCGCTCGCTGGTAGGTTTCGAGAAGCCAGCGGATGGAACTGAGGGCCAGGGCCTGGCGCTCGGTCCGTCCCGCCGCCTGGCCGGCCTCGATCCGGGCGAGCGCCCCGGCCAGTTTCTCCACGCGCGTCCGGACGCCCGGCACGACGAACACGTAGCGCGTCCCCGTGAGCAGCGGGCCGGAAGTCGATCGCTCATGGGGCTCGATCATGTAGCGGATGCCATAACGGCCCGCCGGGGCGTCGGCGGGAATCTCGATCGGGAACTTCTCCTCGACGAGCTCGTCGTAGTGCATGTGGCTCCGCTCGCCGACGGCGCTGCCCGCCTCGTCCTGAAGCCAGAGATAGACCATGTAGTGCTCGCGTATCGGCTGCGACGGCGGGCAGACGGGAAAAACGCGCGCCGTCAGCGTCTGACCCGGCTCGGCCAGCTTGGCCGGGATGCGCATGTCCATCAGGGTCGAAACTTCGAGCCCCTCGTTCCAGGCGCCGGCGATCATCATCGCCAGGCCGCGCGTCAGCGTCCGATACCGCCCGGCCGGGTCGGCTTCGGCGTCGCGAGCCGCGTTGAGGCCTTCGGCGACGGCTTTGACCTCCGGCAGCGCGTTCGATTGCTGAGCGTAGGGAGTGTAGCGATTGCGGAACATCAACCCCAGCAGCCGGAGATCGTCCTGCGTGACCTCGGCCGCCGCCGGCAGGACGAGCCCCGCCGCGACCCAGCACCCGATGATGACCTTCAGGGTTCGCTTCATGATCAAGCCCTCCACGTCGATCGTGTCGTCGTCTTGACCGACCCTATTTTTGACCTCCAGGGGTGTCAAGAAGGTTTGCAGCGTCGACGCCGAGGGCGATCCGATAGGACTTGACGGGGCGGCGGCCCCGGCCGAGGATAGGGCCACACTGCCTTGGCGGTGCTCAAATGCAGAGCAGAGGTTGATGTTTCGTCAACCGGGTCCGGCTGGACCTGCTTAAGAACCGGTCGCCGAGATCGCATCTCGGGCAAGGCAGGGCGGGCGCGGGCGTCCTCAAACCCCGCGCCCGCGTCCCTGAAACGCCTCCGGCCGAGGCCGCCCCCGTGGCCCCCATCGGCTTCCTCAAACAGCTATTTGGCAAGGCCGAGCCCCCCGGCCGGCCCGTCGCCGAGCTCGCCCGCCGGTTGGGGATTGCCGAGCCGGACCTCCGGGCCATCGAGCCCCAGTATCAGGAATTCACCATCCCGAAGCGTTCCGGCGGGCGGCGGACGATCCTTTCCCCATCGCCGGCGCTCCGGGCGGCCCAACGGCTGATCCTCCGCCGATTGCTGAGCCGTCTTAAGGCGCACCCGGCGGCGACGGGCTTCGAACGGGGCCGCTCCATCGTGACCAACGCGCGGGTTCACGCCCGCCGCGCCGTCGTCGTCAAGATGGACCTCAAGGACTTCTTCGCCTCGACGGCCGAGAAGCGCGTCCTGGCCTATTTCCGCCGGATCGGCTGGGGGGACGAGGCCGCGCGCCTGCTCACTCGGCTTTGCGCGCATCGTGGCGGCCTGCCGGCGGGCGCGCCGACGAGCCCCCGGCTGGCCAATCTCGTTAACGTCCGTCTGGACGCTCGGCTGGCCGCCGCGGCCCAGGCCCGCAGCGCCGCCTACACCCGCTACGCCGACGATCTGACGTTCTCCTTCCCCGAAGACGACCCCCGCGCCGTTCACGCCCTGACCCGCGCGGTCAAACTCATCCTCAAGGACGAAGGCTACGCCCTTCACTTGCGCAAGAAGTTCCACATCCGCCGCCGGCATGACGCGCAGGTGGTCACGGGCCTCGTCGTCAACGAGACCGTCAACCTCCCGCGCCGCACCCGCCGCTGGCTGCGCGCGGTCGAGCACCGCCTGGCCACCGGTCGGGCCGCGACGCTGACGGCGGCCCAGGCGGCCGGCTGGCGCGCGTTGGCGGGCATGATTGCCCGCCAACGCTAAACCCGGCCGGGCGGCTCCTCGCGGCCCCAAACGGTCCGGCCGAGGGCGAGCACGGCGGCGTCGGACTTGAGCCGCACGGCATGGAGGAAGACCTGCTCCGGCCGCGGGCCCGGAGCGGCGGAACGCCGGACGGCCCGGGCCTCGATCGCCTGACTCTGAACCTCGACGACCGCCCCGGCCCGCGCCTCCCGCCGATAGGCGATCCGCATGTCCAGCGGGGCGAGGGCGGCCTGCGTTGCCGGCGGTGTCGCCTCGATGAGCCAGTCGAAGTAACTGGCGCTGTTGGCGTGCTGGTTCGGGTCCAGATCGCTCAGCCGGACGTGGAACGTTCGGCTGAAGTCCGCCCGGGCGGGTTCCGGCAGGTCCTCGAAGGCCTCCTCCAGCGCCGCGGCCGGATGCGTGGGGAAACCGGCGGGCAAGGCCGGGTCCAGCCGGACCAGCCGCCGCCGTGCCAGATCGACGACGACCCAACGCGAGGTCGCCACCCCGCAAGGGCTCCCGCCGCCGACGATAATCTCAAACTCGCGATGGGCGAAGAGCCCCTTGAGCCGCCGCCCCCACGTCTTCACCGTGACGACCTCCCCCCGGCGAGGGTAACGGGCCAGGCTCAGCCGAAAGTCGGTCAGAAACCAGGCGAGCCCGCGGGCCGCCAGCTCGGCCATGGATGAACCCCGGGCCGCCACGTGCCGGGTGGCCGTCTCTTGCAGGTAATTGAAGAGCGTGACCGGCGTGAGGCGGGCCAGGTGGTCCGTCTCATAGACGCGGATCTCGAAGCTCGCGCTGAAGACGGCGTCCGTCATGGGGGGGCCGACGCGCGACAAGCTTACTCAGTCTCGGGCGCAGCCCGACCGCGCCCCCACGCGGCGAGGACGGCTCCGCCGATCACCTGAATCCTATGGGCGAGCACGATGCGCAAGTCCTCATCGGTCCCCAGATCGGCTCGTGTCCGGCCCCTCACTTTCTCAACGACTCGCTGGGCCGTCTCCAACATGTGTCGGACGTAGCCGACCTCATCACGTTCCATCGGGGGTTTCGTAATCGACGACGGCGGAGCCGAGCACGCGATCCTTGAGCAAGTGACTCAGATACTTGGGATTGACCGTATGAACGGGATGACTCCCGAACAACGCCGACAGCGCATCTTCAATGTCGATGATCTCCCACCCCGGCGTGCAACCCGGCTCGAACTCCACCCGCAGATCAACGTCGCTTTCCGGTCGAAAGTCCGGACGAAGCGCCGAACCGAAAACCGAGACCCTGCCGATGTGACGCCGCCGGCAAAACTTCGCGAGTGTTTCGTAAGGGACGTCGAGCGGAAGCTTGACCGTCATCGGGCTCCCCCCGCGCCCCCACGCCTCTTGCTTCCGATAACGGCGGGGGCCCCGTGGCGCGGCGCCTTTGGCCGGCGTCTCGCCCCGGCGCGGGCGGCGGGCGCCCGGCGCGCCGGCCGCTTTGGTTTTACCGCGCGCGGGGCCGGCCTGGCCGGCAGCGCCGCGCGGGCCGCCGCCAGGCGCGCGATCGGCACCCGGAACGGCGAACAGGAGACATAATCCAAACCGGCTTCATGGCAGAACTCGATCGAGGCCGGGTCGCCGCCGTGCTCGCCGCAGATGCCGATCTTGAGCCCCTTGCGGGCGGCGCGTCCCCGGACGACCCCCAGCCGGATCAGTTCGCCGACGCCCTGCCGATCCAGCGAGGCGAAGGGATCCTCGCCCAGAAGCTTCAGTTCAAGGTACTGCGGCAGGAAGCTCCCCACGTCGTCCCGCGAGAAGCCGAACGTCGTCTGCGTCAAATCGTTCGTCCCGAAAGAGAAGAATTCGGCCTCGCGGGCGATCTGATCAGCCACGAGCGTCGCCCGCGGAATCTCGATCATCGTCCCGACCTGATAGGGGAATTCGACCCCGGTCTCGACCCGCACCTCCCCGGCCACGCGCCGGACAATCGCCGCCTGATGGCGGAACTCCTCGGCCGTCCCGACCAGCGGGATCATCACCTCCGGCAGGACGCGCAGCCCCAGGCGCGTCAATTCGGCCGTGGCCTCGAAGATGGCCCGGGCCTGCATCTCGGTGATCTCCGGGTAAGTAATCCCCAGACGGCAGCCCCGATGCCCGAGCATCGGGTTGATCTCGCGCAGTTGAGCCACCCGCGCCCTCACCTCGGCCGGGCTGAGCCCCATCTCGCCGGCCAGGGCCTCGATCGCCTCGTCCTCGTGCGGGACGAATTCGTGCAGCGGCGGGTCCAGCAATCGGATCGTCACGGGCAGCCCCTCCATGGCCCGCAGAATGCCCAGGAAATCCTCGCGTTGGTAGGGGAGCAGCTCCATGACGGCGTCGCGGCGTTCGGCGGCTTCGCGGGCCAGGATCAGCTCGCGCATGGCCCGGATGCGCTCCTCGCCGAAGAACATGTGCTCGGTCCGCGTGAGCCCGATCCCCTCGGCCCCGAAGCGCCGGGCCTGAGCCGCGTCTTCCGGCCGATCGGCGTTGGCGCGGACGCGCAGGCGCCGCCGGGCGTCGGCCCAACCCATCAGCTCCCGATAAAAGGCGTTGGCCTCCAGCTCGGCCGACTTGAGCGGCAGCGCCCCTTCGTAAACCGTCCCCCGCGTCCCGTTGAGCGTGATGACGTCCCCCTCGCGCAGGATGCGTCCGTTGGCCTCGACCGTCCGGGCCGTCGGGTCGATCTTCAAGTCCGCGCAGCCGACGATGCAGCACTTCCCCCACCCGCGGGCCACAAGGGCCGCGTGGCTCGTCATCCCCCCCTTGCTCGTCAGGATCGCCTCGGCCACGTGCATGCCGTGGACGTCCTCCGGACTCGTCTCTTGCCGGACGAGGATGACCTTCCGCCCCAGGTCCCGGGCCCATCGCTCGGCCTCGTCAGCCGAGAAGACGATCTGGCCGGAGGCGCCGCCCGGACCGGCCGGCAAGCCCCTGGCCAGGGGGCGCGTTCGGCTCTCGACCTCCGGATCCACGGCCGGATGCAACAATTCATCCAATTGCGAGGGGAGGACGCGACGCAGGGCCTCCTCGCGCGTGATCAGCCCTTCGCGGGCCATCTCGACGGCCATCCGGACGGCGGCGGCGCCGTTGCGCTTGCCGACCCGGCATTGGAGCATCCAGAGCTTCCCCTCCTGGATCGTGAACTCCAGGTCCATCATGTCCCGATAATGACGTTCGATCCGCCGCTGGAGCCGGTCCAGCTCCCCGTAGAGCTCCGGCATCTTCCGTTCCAGCGAACTCTGGTGCGCGCTCGTTTCGCTTTTGCCCGCCTCGTTGATCGGCTCGGGCGTCCGGATGCCCGCCACCACGTCCTCCCCCTGAGCGTTCCTCAGATACTCGCCGTAAAAGACGTTCTCCCCCGTGGCCGGGTTCCGCGTGAACGCCACGCCCGTCGCCGAGGCCTCCCCCATGTTGCCGAAGACCATGCTCTGAACGTTGACGGCCGTCCCCCAGGCCTCCGGGATGCCCTCGATCCGCCGATACGTCACGGCGCGCCGGCCGTGCCAGGAGCGGATGACGGCGGCGATCGCCCCCCAGAGCTGGGCTTCGGGCTCATCCGGGAACGGCGCCCCCAGAACCTCGGAAACCTTGGCCTTGTATTGGCCGCACAGCTCCCGCAGGTCCTCGGCCGTGAGCGCCGTCTCCTGCTTGACCCCCCGGGCCTGCTTGGCCGCCTCCAGCAGCCGCTCCAGTTGCTGCCGCACGCCCTTGCCCTCGGCGGGCTCGATTCCGGCGGCCTTCTCCATCACCACGTCGGCGTACATGGCGATCAGCCGCCGATAGGAATCGTAGGCGAAACGGGCGTTGTCCGTCCGTTGGATCAGGCCGGGGAGCGTCCGCTCCGTCAAGCCGACGTTGAGCACCGTCTCCATCATCCCCGGCATGGATCGCCGCGCCCCGGACCGGACCGAGACCAGCAGCGGCCGCTCCGGGTCGCCGAACCGCGCCCCCATCAGCCGTTCGACGCGCGTGAGCGCCTTCTGGACCTGACCCTTAAGCTCGGGCGGGTAGGTGTTGCCGTGCGCGTAATAGAATGTGCAGACCTCCGTCGTGATCGTGAAGCCCGCCGGAACCGGGATGCCGAGCTTGACCATTTCGGCCAGGTTGGCCCCCTTGCCGCCGAGCAGCTCCTTCATGGATTCGTCGCCGTCGCTCCGGCCCCCGCCGAAGAAATAGACGTACTTCCGAGGACTCATGCCGCCACCGACTTCCCGCGCATATCTCTTTGAAAATCAATCATCCGCATCTCGCCCCGCCAGGGCCGCTCCCTGGGCTCTAAGCCCCGATCCCCTCGCCACGGGCCGCGTCTCACCAGACCACACCCCTCTCGGAAAGTCAAACCGCCGCGCGGCACGGGCCCCTGCGGACGGCCGACAATCACCCCCGGGGCAGGCACCCGCGCCGACGGGAACGGCGGGCAGCGGTCGGGCGTCGAGGCCCGCTCAGGCCGACCCCGGCGACGCGGGACGGCCGCAGATGCGCCGCGCCGCGGTTTCATCCTGTTTCAGTTGCTCGGCCAAACGCTCCACGGAGTCGAATTTCCGCTCGTCCCGCAATCGCTCAAGGAACCTGACCTCGAGCCTCCGCCCCAACAGATCGCCGGAAAAATCAAACAGGTGCGCCTCGATCGTACGGCCGCTTGCCTCAAACGTCGGCCGCCGGCCGATGTTGAGCATCCCCCCCCGGCGCTCGTCCGCCCCCTGGACCTGGACGGCGTAAACCCCATCGGCGGGGATCAATTGATCGGCCGGCGGGCGCAGGTTGGCCGTGGGGTAGCCGATGCGTCGCCCGCGTTGACTGCCGGGGACGACTTCCCCGCAAAAGCCATAGGGCCGCCGGAGCATCTCGGCGGCCTCGGCAACCCGGCCGTCGAGCAGAAGCTGTCGGATACGGCTAGAACTGATGGGAGAGGACCCGTGCACGAGCGCATCGCACAGCTCCACTTCGAAGCCGAGTTCGCGGCCCCGTCGGCGCAGGAGCGCGGTGTCCCCCTTCCCCCCCTCCCCGAAGCTGAAGTTCCAGCCGCAGGCGACATATTGCGCTCGGCAGAGGCCCAGGAGCACATCGGCGATGAAGGCCTCAGCGCTGACGGCGGCGATCTCCCGCGTGAACGGCAGCAGCAGGCAGAGATCAACCCCCAGCTCGCCGATCAGGCGCGCCTTCGTCTCCGGCTGCGTCAGCGCCGGCGGGCAATAGACCGGAGCCAGCAGGGCCAACGGGTGGCGTTCGAACGTGAAGACCAGGGAAGTGAGGGCCCGGAGCCGCGCCTGGTCGCGGGCCCGCTTGATCAGCATCTGGTGGCCCCGGTGGACCGCGTCGAAGACCCCGATCGTCAGGCACGTGCCTCCCTGGCAGGCCGGCTCAAGCTCCTCCAGGCCGCGCAGGAGTCGCATCAGCGCCCCAGCGTGATCGTCACCGGATCGCCCACCTCGATCGCGTAGGTTTCGGCCGCCGAGCCGAAATTGATGGCGATCTCCAGGAATGCGCTCGATCCCCAGTAGCAGATCGGCTGGCCGGGGGTCGCCTCGCTGTAATTGCTGCTGAGCCCGCTCAGCCGAAGCTCCCGCAGCGCCAGTTCAAAACCCCTCGCGCCGAGTTCGCTCTCGAAGTCGCCCCGCCCGACGTTGGTGATCGCGTTGCCGAAATGATCCACCAGCATCACCTTGCCGACGACTCGATCCGGCTCCCGCCGGGCCCGGAACGGCGGCAGGCGGACCGGGTCCGTCACCCGCGGCCCGGCCATCCGCGGATCATCCCCCAGCACGAGCCGGGCCGCTGCCGGCGCGAAAATGTCCCGCCCGTGGAACGTGGCGCTGACGACCGGGTTGCGGAACGTCGGCGACTTGATCTCGAACAGGTCCACGTGCGGATCGCGCTCCAGGAGCGGCGTCACCAGGCCGTTATCCGGCCCGACGTAGGCGAACTCCCCGATCCGCCCCACGAGCGACCGCCGCCGCGAGCCGACCCCCGGATCCACCACGCAACAGAAGATCGTCCCCCGCGGGAAGGAATCGATCGCGCAATGCAGAATGAAAGCCGCCGATTCGATGTTCTGCCGCGGGACGTGATGCGAGAGGTCCAGAATCTTGGCATACGGCACCCGCCGCAGGATTTCCCCCTTCATCGCCGCGTCGTACCAATGCTCGATCCCGAAATCCGTCAGCATGACGATGAGCGAACTGGGGCCCATGCGGACGAAAGTGTACGGCCCCCGGGCGGAAATTAAAGGAAAATTCCCCCGGCCCCCCTCGCTTTTTTGGCTTTGCCCGGCCGCGACCCCGCCTTATGCTTCACGGCCGACGTGCCCTTCTTCGAGCTTTCTGACGGAGGTTCCCCTCATGTCGCCTCGCCCCCTCCCCTTCATCCTGCGCCTGGCCTTCTGGGCCGCGCCGGCGGCGCTCCTGGCCGCCGGCCTCGCGACGGCCCGCGGCCAGGAGCCACCGCAATCGCTCTTCAACGGGCGCGACCTCACGGGCTGGAAAATCCACGGGACGGAGAAGTGGTACGTCGACGGGGGCGAACTCGTCTGCGAAAGCGGCCCCGACAAGGAATACGGTTACCTGGCCACCGAGCGGCGCTATAAGGATTTCGAGCTGACGCTCGACTTCAAGCAGGAGGCCGACGGCAACAGCGGCGTCTTTTTCCGCTCGAGCCTCGACGGCACGCGCATCAGCGGCTGGCAGGCCGAGGTCGCCCCGCCCGGTCACGACACCGGCGGCATCTACGAATCCTATGGGCGCGGCTGGCTCGTCCGCCCCAGCGCCGAGGCCCAGCAGGCGCTCCGCTATGGCGATTGGAATACGATGAAACTGCGCGTCGTCGGCGACCGCGTGACGACCTGGCTCAACGGCGCGCAGATGATCGACCTGCGGGACGAAAAGATCGGCCTGGCCGAGGGGGTGATCGCCCTCCAGATTCACTCCGGCGGCGGCATCAAAATCCGCTGGCGGAACCTTCGCCTCCTGGAATACCCCGTAACCCCCGCCCCCTGACCCCCGGGGCGTTACCGACCCGGCCCGAGGCCCGCGCGACCAGCCAGCCC
>CAYXAU010000034.1:0-8807 GCA_964463045.1 uncultured Candidatus Sumerlaeota bacterium
AGAAGACGATGATGGGCTGGTTCGGGTCCGGCGTCGGCGTCGGCGACGGCGTCGGCGTGAGCGGCGTGTACTGGATCTTGACCGCCACCGGATGCCGGGCCTCGCCGCTGTTCGTCACCTCATCCCACACGGCCAGGAAGTAATTCCCGGTCCCTGAGCCGAAGTCCGACGGGACGTACACGAGGTCATAGCCGTTGTGGTTGGATGAGGCCGACGGGACCGCCGGGTTCAGGTCGTTGATCGAAGCGTCGGTGATCGGGAAGCCCTCGTTGGTGTGCCCCGCGGGCAGGCTGCCGTCGGCGTTCAACTCGAAGAAGTTGATCGATTGCGGGCTGCCCGCCGCCGCGTCGGCGATCGTGATGAACCCGAAGAGGTTCAAATCGGTATTGGCGCGGATGATGGGGAAAGTAAAGTTCTTCGTCGAAGTGACCGGCGTACTGATGTCCGCCTGGGTCCCCAGGCTGACGTTGAAATTGGGCGCGCCGCCGATGGTGAAGAACTGAACGCGCAGGCCGTTCGTCGTGGGGCTCGTTCCCACGGGGTCTCGCGCCCCGATGGCGATATAGCCCGACGCGAAGGGGTTCTTTATCACGTGCGCCCCGTTCATGATGATATCGGTCGAGGTTCCCGTGATATCCACCATGGTGTCGTCGGCGAACGTGCTGCGGAGGACCACCTGCTTGTCGGCCCCGTTGACGAGTTGCCCGCCGCTCGCCACGTCATCGACGAACTTGACGTAGGCCTCGATGTTGCTGAAGTCGGTCGCCGAGTTCACGCCGAAGTCGTGATAGATGACCAGGAAACCGCCCAGCGCCGAGTCGAAGATGATGTTCTGGTTCGAAGTGAACGGGGCCGCGCGGGTCCCGTTGTCCACATTGTCCGACCGGTTGGCCTCGATGTTCTGAAGCTGCGAGCCCGGTCGGGCGCCGGTCGTCGTCGGGTTCGGCGTCAGCGCGGTCAGACTCGAATCGAACAGGATGGCGTGCAGGCTCGCGTCGCCCAAGTTGAAGGGCCCGTCGGCGACCACGGTCACCAGGATATTCCCGTTGGCCGCGCTGGCGCCCACGGCCACGCCC
Organism: uncultured Candidatus Sumerlaeota bacterium; assembly: GCA_964463045.1. Classification (GTDB taxonomy): domain Bacteria; phylum Sumerlaeota; class Sumerlaeia; order MVZB01; family JAJFLK01; genus CAYXAU01. The sequence goes on from CAYXAU010000034.1 coordinate 1,077, forward strand.
GGCGGATCGATCGCCCCGGGGTCGCCGTTCTGGATGGCGACCGTGGAGCCGACCGTCGCGCCCGTGCCCGGTGAAAAGCGGCGGAGCCACAGTTCGCCGGTGTCCTGTCCGGTGGCAGGGTCCACCTCGGCGCCCGCCACCGCCACGTACTGGTTGGTCACGGGGTTCCAGGCCAGCGCGATGTTGTCAAAGTCGTTGTTGTCGACGCGGGCTCCCCCCCCCGGATCGTTCGGGGGGTTCTGCTGGAAGATGAGCACGTCGCTGGCCTTGACGCTCAGGTTCGTGGCGTCGTAGATCGTCGCCCGCACCTCGTCGCGACGGCCGTTGCCCCCGGCTCCCACGACCGGCACGCGCCGCACGTAGATGACGGCAATCTCCTTGTCCGTCGAGTTGTAAGCGGCCGCGACACTCTCCTGACCAGTCCCGCTGATCGGGGCCCGAACATTGAACGGCGTCCCGATCGTGCCGGTCGGGGATACTCCGGCGGCGGCTTCCTCGACGGCGACGGCCATCAGGCCGGCGACGACGGTCAGAGCCGACGCGTAACTGAAAATCTTCTTCATTTCGCCTTAAGCTCCTTTCTCACGTTGAGCCGAGCCGCCGGGCTCCGCGCGGAAGCCCCAGGCTCGTCGCTCTGCTTCGCCCCCTTTCGGGTTCGGCCCGCCGGCGCCCTCCCCCCGCACTCCAGAAGCCGCTCGACCGGGCCCCCCTTCCGCGCCCCCGGTCGGGCTAGCGCCGCGCTCGGCCTCTCCCTGCTCTACTGGATTCGGAAGTCCAAATCGCTGCTTCCGTCGGGACGCTTCGGTCCCTTTTATCTCACCTCCTTATCGGGTCAAAATGGACGGGCGGAGGATTCCCTCACGCACCCCGCCGCGCGAAGACCGCCTTCGCCCTCGCTGGAGGAACCACTCCTCGTTCTTAAGCTGTCCAGTCGCGCCAGATTGCCTGAACTCGACAGACTTGATAGGCCGGATGGGAAGCATTGTCAAGGGGGGAGGCAAAAAAAATTTCGGGGCCGCACAATTTTTGTGCATGGGCGGCCGGGGGAAAGTGAATCGTTCCCCCCCCCGGCGCCTCAGAAGGCGGTCGTGAACCCGACGACGATCTCCACGCGGCGGTTCTGGGCGCGCCCTTCGGGGGTTCGGTTGTCCCCGAGGGGGTCATAGAAGGCGCGGGTAACCAGTTCGAGACGCTCCGGCGGGAGTTTGCCCTCCTCGATAAGAAAACGCCGCACCCGATCGGCGCGAGCCGCCCCCAGGCCCCAGTTGTCGGCAAAGGGGAGGTCCACCGTCGGCTGATTGTCCGTATGGCCCTCGATCCGGAGGGGACGCTTGGGGAGGAGCCCGGCGATGGCGTCGGCCAGGTCGGCCAGGAGCGGCTTGATCGGGTCGGCCAGGATCACCGAGCTGGGCTGGAAGGCCAGGTCGCTGGGAATGACGATCCGCAAGCCGCGGGCGTCGATGATCAGGCCCACCTGCTTGCCCATCGGGAAACGCTCCAGGCGGGCCGTGATCTCCGGAACGGCCGCCTGAAGCTCGTGATCGGCGGCCGGGTCGGGCGCGGCGGGCTTGGCGGCGGCTTCGGCGAGGCGGGCTTCCATCTCGGCCAGCCGGGCCTTCTGCTCCTCGTTTTCCTTCTTGAGGGCGGCCAATTGCTCCTGACTCTGCTGGAGGGCGATCTCGGTCTCGGCGCCGAGGCTCCGGTCGGCTTCCATCTTGCGGAGCAGCTCCCGCCCGGCTTCCAGTTGGGCGCGGGTTTCGTCGAGCTGAGCGGCCAGGTCGAGCCGGGCGACCTCGGCGGTCTGGGTGGCCGTCGTCAGCTCGGCGATCCGCTGGTCGCGAGCGCGCAGGTCGGCTTCCAGCAGTTCCAGGCGGGCGCGATCGGCCGCGGCGGACTTTTGCAGTTCATCAAACTGATTGGCGAGCGTCTGACGGGTCGAATCCGCCTGAGCCAGGGCGGCGTTGAAGCGTTCGGCTTCCTGAGCGAGGCGCCGGCGCTGCTCGTCGGTCTCGGCGCGCTGAGCGTCGGATTCGAGGCTCAGTTTGCGGAGCTGCTCCTCCAAGTCCTTCTCGCGCTGAGTCCGGACGTTGCGAGCGGCTTCGAGTTCGCGCTCCAGGAGCTGGATGCGCCGGTTAAGGGATTCGGCCTCCTCGGTGCGGCGGTTCTGGCTGTCATAATAGGCTTTTTCAAAGTCGGCTTTTTCCTGCCGCAGGCGGGTCAGCTCCTGCTCCTGCAGGGCGACGCGCTCGCGGAGGGCTTGCGTCTCAGCGCAGCCGGCGAGGCCCACCCCGACGAGAACCATGGCCGGCCAGAACGCCCTCACGCGACGATCCGCCCTTCCTGATAGACGATCCGCCCGCCGACGATCGTGGCCCAGACGCGGCCGAGGAGTTCCCGGCCGGCCCAGGGGCAGTTGCGCGCCCGACTGAAAAATCGATCGGGGTCCACCCCCCAGCGTTGGTTCAAATCCAGGATGGTCACGTCGGCGTCGGCCCCGTCGGCCAGCGTCCCCTTCGCCCGGCGCAGTATCCGGGCCGGGCCGACGGTCAGCTTGGCGATCAGCCGCGCGAGCGAAAGCGTCCCCGGAAGGACCAGTTCGGTGTGCAGAACGCCGAAGGCGGTCTCCAGACCGATGACGCCGTTGGGGGCCTCGAGGAAGACCCGTTCCTTCTCCATCGGCGTGTGGGGGGCGTGATCGGTGGCGATGGCGTCGAGGGTGTCGTCGAGGAGGGCTTCCAGCAAGGCCTCGCGGTCGGCTTCGGACGGGAGCGGGGGATTGCACTTGGCGTCGGCGTCGAAATCGGCCAGCGCGGCTTCGGTCAGCGTCAGATGGTGCGGCGTCACCTCGGCCGTAATGGCCACGCCGCGGGCCTTGCCGCGCCGGATCGCCTCCACGCTCTCGGCGGCGCTCACGTGGCAGATGTGAACGCGCCCGCCGGTGAAGGCCGCCAACTCGACGTCCCGGGCGACCTGGATGGATTCGGCCACCGACGGCCAGCCGGCCAGGCCCAGCCGGAGCGCCGTCGGCCCCTCGCGGCACAAGCCCCCCCCCGCCAAGTGGAGGTCCTGGCAGTGGTCCAGAATGGGAACGTCGAACATGGCGGCGTATTCCAGCGCCCGGCGCATGAGGCCATTGTTCATCACCGGGTGGCCGTCGTCGGTGAAAGCAACGGCCCCGGCGGCCACCAGGTCGCCGAACTCGGTGATTTCCTCCCCGGCCTGGCCTCGGGTGACGGCCGCGGCCGGCCAGACCTGAACGACCGCCCCCGCCGCCGCCCGGCTCAGGATGAACTTGACGCCGGTCTGGCTATCGATGACGGGCGTCGTGTTCGGCATGGTGACGACGCCGGTGAAGCCGCCGGCGGCGGCCGCGCGGGTCCCCGATTGAATGGTCTCCTTCTGTTCCTCGCCCGGCTCCCGCAGATGAACGTGCAGATCAATGAAGCCGGGGACGAGGACCTTGCCCCGGACGTCGAGCGTTTGCTCGGCCGGCCGGCGCGGCGGGGAGGTCCGCAGCCGGCCATCGACAACCCACACGTCGGCGATTTCGTCCCGGTCATGGGCCGGGTCGAGGATCCGCCCGCCCTTGAGGTGGAGGGTGGTCACGTCGCAAGCCTCGGCCGCCAGCGCGGCGCCAGGAGACTGTCGGTGGCGAATCCGGAGCGAACCCGGGCGGCGCGAGGCTGGCTCGCACGCGGCCGCTCGCGGCGATTCGCCCTGGGGTCGGGGGCATCATGGCCCATCGCAGAAGACCCCTGCAAGACCGCTTTTCGTTTGACGCTCCGGTCGCAGGCTCCTTAGCATCGTGCGTTTGGGGTCCGGCGGTGGATGGCCGCCGCCGGCCACGCCGGACCCCCCCGCCCTGAGCGGCCGCCTCGTGGCGGCCTCGGGCAAGGCGTCGATCCGAACCGGGTCAGGACCTGACGGTAGCAGCCCTAAGGAGCCTCGGCGCTTGTGCCGCCGAGGTCGCCTCGAGGCGTTCGCCGGGGCTGAGCCCGGCTTCTGGAAAGGCCCCCCCCGACGCCGCCCCATGCCCGCCCATCCGAGGGGGCCTCGCCTCGCCGGCCGTGCGTCTTCCTGGACCGGGACGGGACGGTCTGCAAAGAAGCGGGCTACGTCAACCATCCGAAACGGCTGGAATTGCTGCCCGGGGCGGCGGCGGCGATCCGCCGGCTCAATCAACGGGGCATCCTCACCGTCCTGACGACCAATCAGGCCGGCGTCGGGCGCGGCTATCTGACCGAAGCCGTCCTGGCGCTCATCCACGCGCGCCTGAAGGAACTGCTCTCGGCGCGGGGAGCGCGGCTGGACGCCATCTACTACGCCCCGACGCACCCGCAGGCCGCGCTGCCTCAATATCGACGCGAGGACCCGATGCGGAAGCCGGGAACGGGAATGATCGAGCAGGCCTGCCGGGAGCTGCCGATCGATCTGGACCGGGCCTACGTCGTCGGCGATAAGACATCGGACCTGGATATGGCCCGCCGGGCCGGCCTCAAGGCCGTTTTCGTGCTGTCGGGTTACGGGCTGGGGGAATATGAATTCAACCGTCAGGCCTGGACGGTCCAGCCGGACCACGTGGCCGAGGACCTTCGAGCCGCCGTGGCCTGGATCGTGCGCGACCTTCGCCGGCGCCGCCCTGAGCGAGCGCCCCGACTGCGACGGCCCGCCTCGAAGATTCTCAACTGGGAACGGGCCCGCCGCTGGGTCGAGACTCAGCGCGCCCGCGGCCGCCGGATCGTTCTGGCCAACGGGTGCTTTGATCTCCTGCATGGAGGCCACGTGAGTTATCTGGAGGCCGCCCGCGCCGAGGGGGACGCCCTGCTCGTCGGCGTCAACTCCGACGCCTCCGAACGACGGATCAAGGGGCCGGGGCGGCCGATCCTGCACGCGCGCCAACGGGCGGAGCTTGTGGCCGGGATGGAAGCCGTCGACGCCGTGGTTATTTTCGACGAGCCGACTTGCGAGCAGCTCTTGCGCGAATTCCGACCCGACGTTCACGCCAAGGGGACCGACTATACGACCGAGACGGTGCCCGAGGGCGAGGTGGCCCGCGAACTCGGCCTCAGGATCGCCATCGCCGGCCCACCGAAGGAAAACGCTTCCAAGGACCTGATCGCCGCGATCGTGGCCGGACAGGAGCCTCCGAGCGCGGCGAAGGCCTGAGGGCCGCGCCGGAGGGTCCGCCCCGTCGATCCGTCAGGCCCCGTTGCCTTCGAACAACCGTTCCAATTCGGCGCGGGCGTCCCAATCGTCCGCCCGTTCCGGAAAGACCAGTCGGCTCAAGGTGTAGCTGGATTGCGTGAAAGCGCGCAGGGTGGGGCTCACCTGGGCCACGTCGACCAGCCCCCCCTCGCGCGTCTCGATCAGGATTCGCTCCCCGGAGCGCGGATCCTCCGGGTTATAAGGGGCGTAAGGCGTGTCGGAGGAATCCTCGCGCAGCAGATAATACTCCGGAGGAAGGCCGTGGGCGCGCATGCGGGCCCGGGCCTCGGCCAGACGCTCGGCGAAGTCGGGGCTCCCCGGATCGATTTCGAGCGTCTTGAAGAGCCGCCGATCCAGCAGGCGGGTGGCCAGGTCAGTGAGGATCGCGTCCGGCCCCGAACGCCAACGCTTGAGCTGGGCCAGGACTTCGACGTCGTCCAGCGCCAGATGCTCCGGCACGTCGAGCTCCTCCGGCCGACCCAGGGCGCGGCCCAGCGGGCTCGCCGGGTCGAGGCCGGCGGCCTCCCCCCGCGCCAGCAGATCGCCGGCGCGGCCCAGGAGCGCCATCAGCATGGCCTCGGCGGCCACGACGGTCTTGTGGAGATAGACCTGCCGGAACATGTGATAACGGGCCTGAACGTATTTTTCGATCGGACCCAGCCCGGCGCGGGCGATGACGATCCGCTCGCCGTCCTCGGAGATGCGCAGCATGTGGAGCAGCCGATCCAGGTCGAAAACGCCGTATTTGACCCCCGTCATCAAGCCGTCGCGCAGAAGATAATCCATCCGGTCGGCGTCGAGCTGGCCGGAGACGACCGAGGCGAGATAGCCCGGTTTGGCCCGGCCGCAAAGGATCGCTTCGATGATGGAAGGAAAGTTCGGGGCCCGCGCGGCGAGGACGCCGTGCACGACCGTTCGCTCATCGTGCAGGAGGCGGACGGTCCAGGCCTCGTGAGGACGGCCGAAGCGCCGCTCCCAGACGTGGGAAAAAGGGCCGTGGCCGAGGTCGTGAAGCAGGGCCGCCACGCTGGCGCTCAGGATCAGCTCCCGATCCAGCCCGTAGCGGCGCCCGAGCTGCTCCAGCATCTCCCGCGCCAGATGAAAGGCCCCGATCGAGTGATTGAAACGACTGTGCTCGGCGCCGTGAAAGGCCACGCAGGCCAGGCCAAGCTGCCGAATGCGCCTCAGCCGCTGAAACTCCGGGCTGTCGATCAGCCCCACCAGAAGCCGCCCCTCGGCCGTGCTTTCGTCGATGGCGATCAGGCCATGGACCGGGTCCCGGAGCAACCGCTCGCGAGCCTGGCCGCCGAGCGCGCGACCCAGGGGGCGGGGTTCCCTCCCGCTCAACGGGCTCGATCCTTGGGGCCGTCCGGGGGCGGGGCGGCCATGCATCTCCCTGGCGGGGACATCCCCGAAGGCGGCCTGCCCGGTCGGGCGGCAAGCCTCCGTGACCTTCCGCGGCTGTCCATCTTCTGAACCGGCGCGGGCTCGCGGGGGCCCACCTCGAACGCGTAAAAAAAATGAAACGCGTCATCCCCCGCCGGGCCGCATTCCCGAGGCCGTGATTCGGGGCGCCGTCCCCCGGCCGGAGCATCGAATCCGTTGACGCTTCGGGATTGGTGGATCATAACTCTAGGGAGCGCATCATGGCAGAGTCGCCAGGCCGATTCGAGGCCGGCGATCAGCGGCCGGCTTCGACCGGTCCCCCAGCGGACCGCTCAAGCCTCGGCCCGATGCCCGACGCCAGAGGAGCCTCCTCCGATGATCTCGTCCTTGAGTTTCCGTCGATTTCCGTCGGCCTGTCCGTTCGCCGGACTCCTGCAAAATCGTCGCTTCCCCTCGCCCTCGCTGATCCTCCCTCCTGAACGCGGCCAAAGGAGGCCGAAACCCTCGCCGAGGCCGGGCGTCCTCTGGATGATCGCCGCGGCCATCGGCTTCGGCACGGCGGCCCTCCCCGGCCGCGGCCAGACCCCCGCCAACGACGACTGCGCCAACGCCTCGACCGTCGTGACGACCCCTCAAGTCTTTAACGGCTCGACGGTCAACGCCACCACCGACGGCCCGGTCGAGCAAGATTGCGGGGATTCCGGCAAGGACGTCTGGTTCAAATACACCCCGGCGACCAACGGAACGGCCCGCGTGGACACCGCAGGCTCCGGCTTCGACACCTTCCTCTCCATCTACACCGGCTGCCCGGCCATGCTCGATAACCTGGTTACCTGCCTGGACGACGTTCCGGGCGGAACCTTCATCGTCAATATCTCCTTCCCCGTCACGGGGGGGACGACCTACTGGATTCGGCTCTCCGGTTTCATCTTCAGCGGCGGCACGCCCGACGACTCCGCCGCCGGCAACTATATCGTCGAGGTCACCGGCCCGACGCCCCTGACCGCGGGAACGCCCACCCCGACGCCCACTCCAACCCCTACCCCGACCCCAAGCCCGACGCCGCTCGATCCCATTCAGTTCTGCGAGACGTGGGATCAGGAGTCTTCGGGGACGCTCTTGGGGACAACGGCGGAGGGG
>CAYXAU010000035.1:0-8595 GCA_964463045.1 uncultured Candidatus Sumerlaeota bacterium
GCGTGGGAGCCTAGCTCGTTCATCCGAGCGGGAGGCTTTCGCCTTTGGCTTCGAGAGCTTCAAAGGGACCGAGCGGGGGCAGGGTCCGAGGAGGTTCACCAAGATGAAGCAGGCGCGACGCAGGGCCCTGATCTTCGCCGGGGCGGTCGTCGCCGCCGCGCTCTGCGGCGGCCCTCGAGCCGGCGCCCATCGGCTGGATAGCGCCTTTGAGGCCGGTCCGGGTCCGGCCTCGTGGACGGACGACCTGACCCCCATCGGCGAGGCCGACTGGAGCTATGCCCGGGCGGCCCATCTGCTGGAGCGGGCCGGGTTCGGCGGCTCGCCGGAGGAAATTGATCGCCTGGCGGCGATGACCCCGCAACAGGCCGTCGATTACCTCGTCGATTACGAGGCCATCGACGAAAGCGCCCTGGCGCCGTTCATCGAATCCGGCATCTGGGACGCGGCGATGCTTCCCGACGTGGATCAGGCCCTGGAGTTCGGCCAGGGCCTCGCCAAGGCCCGGAGCGAGGGGGCGGTCTATGGCGTCCGGCCCAACGCCGGCGGCCTGCGGCCCTATCAGCCGGTCATCAACGTGCTTTACTACCGGAACTACGCCACGCGCCACGAGTGGAACCGCGCCGTCATCTGGTGGGGCGAGCGCATGCTGCTGACGCCGCGGCCGCTGGAAGAGAAGATGACGCTCTTCTGGCACGGCCACTTCGCCACCGAGCAGGAGAAAGTCCGGGACTATCGGCTGATGCTGAATCAACTTAAGATGCTGCGGGCTCACGCCACGGGGAATTTCCGCGATCTCCTGATCGGCATCGGCCAGGACCCGGCGATGCTGATCTATCTGGACAACCGGAAGAACATCAAAGGCCACGCCAACGAGAACTTCGCCCGCGAAATCATGGAACTGTTTGCCCTCGGCGTCGGCCACTACACCGAGGACGACATCAAGGAGGCCGCGCGCGCCTTCACCGGCTGGGCCCAGGCCGGGCTCGCCTTCGTCGAGCGGCCGGAGCTGCACGACGACGGGCCGAAGACCGTGCTGGGGGAGACGGGTAACTTCAAGGGCGAGGACATCGTCGATATTCTGCTCCGCCAGCCGGCCTGCGCCGAATTCATCACGCGCAAGCTTTACCGGTTTTTCGTCCGGGTCGATATCTCCCCGGAGGTCAACGCGGCCCTGGCCGAGACGCTTCGATCGAGCGGCTATGCGTTCAAGCCGGCCCTCAAACAGATGTTCCTGAGCCGCGATTTCTACAGCCCGGCGGCCTACGCCACGCAGATCAAGGGGCCGGCGCAATTCCTCGTCTCGACCTATCGCAAGCTCGGGCTGCGGGAGTTGCCCGGCACGCCGCAATTCGCCATGGCCGTCGAGCGCCAGGGCCAGGCGCTCGGCAATCCCCCCAACGTCAAGGGCTGGGACGGCGGGCGCGTCTGGATCAACCCCTCAACCTTCCTGGAACGGGGCAACATGATGCGTCACCTGTTGTTCGCGGTCACGGCGGGCGGAGCCTATGACCTCCAGCCGTTCGGCGGGCGCTACCAGCGTTATCAGTTCGCCCCGGCCGAATGCGCCCAGCGGGATCGCCAGACGCTTGCGGGAACCGCCGGCGCGGCGACCTACGGCGGCGAGGGAATGATGAGCGGCTCGGAGACGATGATGGCCGCTCCCTCGGCGACGATGATCAACGAAACGCCGGAGTACGACCTGCCCCTGGGGGTTTACAACGGCATGAACCGGGCCTTTGAGCGCGTCCTGCCGATCCCGCTCACGCCGGCGACGCTCGACCTTCGCTCCATGCTCCGGGCCGCTCAGGTCGGCTCGGCCGCCGACGCCGTGGATTATCTCGCCAAGCGCTTCCTGCGGCTGCCGCCGGCCGAGGAGGACCGCGCCGCGTTGGCGGCGTTCGCCGCCGAGCGCCTGGGCAAGGGCGAGATCAACTGGGAATCGCCGGAGACCGAGACGGCCCTCCGGGAGGTGCTGCACCTGATCCTGAGCGCGCCGGAATACCAGCTGGCTTGAGACGACGCTTCGAGCGCCGGAGGAACCCCCGGTTCCTCGCCGAGGAAAGGAGACGGACCATGACGGGCGACACGACGGCCAAGGCCGGCTGCGGCTGTTCGCGCCGGGAGTTTATCGGGCGGGGGCTTTCGACGCTGGGCGCGACGGCGGCCCTGCCGTTGTTTCTGGAGGAGACGCGCCTGGCGCTGGCGGCCAATGCGCTCGCCGGCTTCGAGCCGGAGCACCCGGAGCGGATTCTGGTCGTGCTGGAGCTGAGCGGCGGCAACGACGGGCTGAACACCGTCGTGCCGTTCACGAACGACGAGTATTACCGGCTGCGGCCGACGTTGGGCCTCCGGCCGGAGGCCGTCCTCAAGGTCAGCGACGAGTTCGGCTTCCACTCGAACCTCCTCGGCTTTGAGCGGCTGTTCAAGGACGGCGAGATGGCCGTCATCCACGGGTGCGGCTACCCCAACCCGAACCGATCGCACTTCGAATCGATGAAGTTCTGGCACACGGGCGTGCCGAACGCCCCCGAAGAGCGCGGCTGGCTCGGCCGGTTCGCGGACGCCTACTATCCGGAACCGAAGAAAAGCTACATCGTCAACCTCGCCAAGGAGCAATCCTTCGCGCTCATGAGCCGGGTGCACTCGCCGGTCGTCTTCGCCGACCCGGAGCATTTCACGTGGGACGGGACCCCCGAGCAAAAGGAGGTCTTCAAGGCGCTGTCGCGCGAACGGGTTTCCGGCAATCCCTCGCTGGACTTCGTGCGGTCGATCTCGGCCACGGCCGGCGAAAGCTCCGAATTTATCCGCACCGCCTGCGCCGAATACCGCTCGAAGATGGACTACGGCTACGGCGAGATCGGCGTCGATCTCAAGCGCGTGGCCGCGATGATCGCCGCCGACTCCCCGGCCCGGATCTACTACGTCAGCTTCGGCGGCTTCGACACGCACGTCAGTCAGGCCGGTCAGCACGGCGGCCTGTTCAATCGCCTCGGGGACGCCGCCCTCGCTTTCCTGAACGACATGAAGCGCCTGGGGCGGGAGAACGACGTGGCGCTCCTCATGTTCACGGAATTCGGCCGCCGCGTGAAGGAAAACGCGAGCCTCGGCACCGATCACGGCGTCGCCTCCCCGATGTTCATCGTCGGCGCCCGCCTCAACGGGGGCTTCTATGGGCGCCACCCCAGCCTGACCGATCTGGACGAAGGCGACCTGAAGATGACGACCGACTTCCGCTCCGTCTACGCCACGATGATCAAGGAGTGGATGGGCTGGGACGACGCCCGCTCCGTCCTCAAGGCCGATTTCCCCACGCTCGGCGTCTTCGCCTGACCTTCCACTCCCTTCCTCGGGGTCGCGCCTCTTCCACGGGCCGCCGCCTTCGGGCGGCGGCCTCTCGCGCTGCTCCCCTCGCCTCGTCCGCGCCGCCGCCGGCGGGCCGAGAGCAAGATTTGATTGCGCCGGGGGACCGTCGCGGTGATAGCATGCCTTATAGACCGACGGTTGCCGGCTGGGAGACCCGTTGCCGCGGCCCTCGGGGCCGCCATCGCCGTCCCCAGGCGACATGGGAAGGGAGACATCGAGCCGACCCCCCGCTAACCCTCGAACCCAAGAAGGAGGGTGCGACCATGGTTGCTGGCGGAGCGACCGAGCAGAACGTCAACGGCATTCTCCAACACCTGCATCAGTTTCTGATCGCGCGGTTCCGGCACGCCAAGCGGATCAACCCCAGTTTCAATCAGGTCGAGGGGGACTTGATCTGGCACGAGTTGCAGCTTGTCCGCAAAGTCCTGGGGCGCAGCAAGCCTTACGCCGAGTTCCGGTTCTTCGTGGCCGACGTTCTGGCCTCCTTCGACAAGGAAAAAAAGCGGGGGCTCTTCCACCACAAGGATCAGAACTGTCTGCTGGGGGAGATCGTGACCAAAGCCGAAGAGATCGACGCCACCAAAACCGGCTACGTCCCCATCCGCGACATGCGGGGGCTTTACAAAACGATGAACCCCGTCCTCGATCAGCTCGTCGAGCTGATTCAGATCTGGATCTGGTGGGACCTCCTCGACGCCGCCGAATTGTATCAGTTCAACGTCCAGATCGACCGCATTCGCAGCCTCATGAGCCACGAACTGAACGATCGCCTGCGCGCCTACTACCACAACCAGATGCGGCGCCAGGGATCGCCCGAGACCCTCTCGCGCGAGGAGATCATCGCCTTTGAATTCGGGCGCGCGGCCGATCTCCTGCGCGACATGGAAACCCGCCTGGAGAACGAGGAAATTCATCAGGAAATCATCGCTTATGAAAACGGCGAGGGGGAGCCGTTCGACGAGAAGCTCCTCCAGCTCGCCGATCACCTGCGCGCGCGCGATCGGATCCTGGAAACCCACGACCTCCCCCCCGACGGCCGCGAGCACTATGGCCGCACGCTGCATTGCCCCCCCTCCGACGTTACCGCCGAACGCGCTCTCGCCTTCGAAGAGGCGTTCATTCAGGGCGCCAAGCGCGAGCTGATCGCCGCCGCCGAGAGCGTCGGCGCCGGCGGGACGCGCTATAACCTCAAACAACGGCTCCTTCAGGAGGCCCGCCAGCGCCTGGCCGCCCTCCGGCCCGCCCAAGCTTCCCCCGAATCGCCCGGGGCGCGGGCGGCGCATGCCTCGGCTCCGTGAGGCCGGCCTGCGGCCACGTTGACTGAAATTTTACCGCGGAGACACGGACGACGCCGAAAGGGAAGGCGCTGAAAATCGCGTGCTGACCCCTCCTGGCGTGAATCCCCTTGGATTCCTCGCCGTGGCCCTCTCCGCCTTTTCCGCGTCTCCGCGGTGCACCCTCCTGTTTCCCGCCCCCGCCTTCAGGCTTGCCCCCGCGCGGGCGAGCGCCTACAATTGTCGGCCGGTTTGGCTCCCGTGGGGCAGTAGCTCAGTTGGGAGAGCGCCGCGTTCGCAACGCGGAGGTCGAGGGTTCGACTCCCTTCTGCTCCACCAGACTTCGCCGCATCGTCCGCCGCCGGGGGCCCGCCTGAATTCGGCCAGGCCGCCGCGGCGACGCTGGCCGCGCCGCCGATGTTCCTCAACGAAAACGCAGGGGCCGCCTCTGACGGGCCCGCCGAGGGGGTCGCCGTCCTGGAGCCCGTGACGGGCTCTGAGACGCGCCCTCGCCGCGACCGGCCCTGGTACGTCATCCTCCACGACGATCAGCTTCACACCTATCGCTACGTCATCGAGATGCTCATCGATCTGTTCAAGATGAGCCCGGAGCAGGCCTTCCTGCACGCCGTCGAGGTCGATACGCGAGGGGTGACGATCCTGGCCCGCCTGCCGAAAACCGAGGCCGCCTGCAAACGGGACCAGATCCACGCCTACGGCGGCGATCCGTGGCTCCGCTCCTCGGTCTCGATGCGGGCCTCGATCGAACCCTGCGACGATTGAACTTGAGAGGGCCCGAGAGGGCGCGCCGGGTGGATGGCGCCGTCGGCCATGTCGATTGTCGATCGGCGCGACCTCGAACCGGGCAAAGCTCTGACGCACCGCGACGAGATTCCTTTCTCGCGAGGGTCCGAGCCTCTGGAGCATGCGCAACCCGCTCGGCCCATCGAACCCCCGCGGGGTTCGTTCATTGGTTGGTAAGTTACAGTAGGCCCCCCCGGGGCGTTGGGGTGGTGCTGCGGGATCGAACTTTTCCAGGGTCCTTCCAAGGTCAACGGAGATATGAGGAGGGAGAGATTACTTGAGAGGCGCTCCCGGGGGGTCAGCCCTCGCGAGGACGCCTCGACGGGATTGGAGGTCGCTCATCGCGTCGGGATCGGGCGCCGCGAAAGCGCGATGAGCAGATTCCACTTGAGGCCCATCCAGAGGACGCCGAACGGCCAGGCGTAGAATTCAAGCATGCTCCACAAGAACATCCAGGAATCGTACAATGCCTCGAAACTATGATGTAGAAAAACCAGGTGGTAGGCCGCCCACTCCGCCCCGGGAGCAAGTAACCCTACGAGCAGCATTTCCCTTCCTCCCAGCCGCTGGGCCCGCAGGCCGACGCCGACGCCGACGGCCGCGCCCCAGGCGGCGGAAATCAGAAAATAGGGGACCGTGATCAGCGGGTGAATTCGCGCGTGGCTGGCCATCGGCACGATACTCGACCCCAGATCAAATGAGGCGCGCTCAGGAACGCCGCCGAGAAGGTACTCCATCACCACGCGCGCTTTCTCCTCGAGATGGAGCGCGCCCAGCGGCAACAGGTAGAGCCACAGCAACGCCAGAGCGAGCGTCGCCCTCCTCAGGACCCGATTGCACGCCCACGGGAGGATCGCCAGGGCCAGGATCAGCAGATCGGGCGGGACTTCCCGGACAAGAAATCCTGGAAAGCCTAACCACGGGCTTAACGGATCATTGCCTCCGAAGTCGTAGAGCCACGGGTAAGGGATATAGAGCGGAAAATAGAGGACCATAAGGACGGCCGTCGCCGACAGGAACACCCGCGCCCATAGCCACCAGAAAATCTGGCCGTGGGGCAACGGCGTCACCAGAAGCGTCTCTAGATGCCCGCGCATCGCCGGGGCCTGAGCCGCCCGCAGCGCGCCGAAGGGCACGACTACGTGCAGCAGCAGATGAAAGGCCGTGAAATAGTAATAGAGCGCCTCGTCGGGCGCGTTCCCCCCGTAAATCCCTCTTGACCCCAGGCAGACCCCCAGTTGGATCGCCGCGGTCACCGCCAAGAGCCAGAGGAATGGGCTCCGATGCGGCCGCCGCAGCAGCGCGATCCGATCCCGCCGCAGGAGCAAATTGCGCTCGAACGGGTTGGGCACGCCCAGAATCGTCGGCCGGTCCGGCCAGCTCATGGCGCCGTCGCCCTCCCCGGGCCGCCTGAGCTTACCAGCCGCGGGGGGTGGACATGAGCGTTTTGTCAAGAGCCGGCAGCCCCGGCCCCGGCCCGACGATCCCCTCGGCGCTACGGCGGCGTCGGGGCCGACTTGAAAGTCTCGGGCCGTTTTGATTAGGTCGGGGCGTCTGGCGCTTTCGATCGCGGCGGCCTCCTGTCGCCCCTGGCGCTCTCAGCCCAGCATTTCAAGGCGCGGCGCGGGCCCGAGGCCGAAGCGAGGTTGGGAACCATCGCACGGACGGAATAAGGGAGCGGGTCATGCCTCAGGGAGCGCGTTGGGGACGGAGCCTGGGGAGGCGGCCATGGCGCGCCGGCGTCGTCGCGTGCCTGGCCCTGGCGTTGAGCGGCTGCGCCACAATCTCCAAGGAGGAAAAGCAAACCCGCCGCGAGTGGTTACCCCTGCCCCGTTGGTATACCGATGAGGTCCCCTATGAGCAGGCCGGCGCCGTCGATCGCTTCGGGCGCAACCTCCGCGACGGCGTGACCGGGATCATCGACAATGCCGTCCAGGGGGCCTATTCGATCCTGCTCATCGGGCCGACCTCAGGCTTCCTGGTGCAGAAGTTGGCCGTCATCGGCGGCGACTTGATCGGCCTGATCGACGACAACGACCTCACCGAGCACGTCTTCCGCGGCCTCCTCAGCCGCCAGTTGCTCCGGTTCGGCGCCACGCAACTGCGCTTCCTCGAAACCCTCGGCCATCTCCATCGGGATCAACCCTTCGTCGGTCCGCAACGCGGCATCAAGGACTTCGTTGGCGACACGACCTTCCACACCGCCGTCTACGGCCCCCCGAGCGCCATTTTCGTCCTCGGCGGCGTCGTCATCGCCGACTTCGTCGTCCGGCCCGCCGGCAACGTCGTCCGGATCTTCCAATGGCGCTCGGTTTCGGAGAAAATCGACAAGGCGGGAATCGATCTCATCCAGAAGAGCGCCGAAATCCCCTTCCTCTGATCCCGTCCGCCGCTTCCTGGCCTCATGCACGTCGCCGGACGCCATTACCGATCCGTTTGGGCCGAGCCCGTCCGCGACGCCGGGCCCGCCGGACGCCTTCGCCTCGTTGAAGTCCACCTCGTCAATCAGCCCCTCCTCCCCCATCGCTTCGAAATCCTGACCCTGCGCTCCCACGCCGAGACCGCCGAGGCGATCCGAACGATGATCGTCCGCGGCGCGCCGGCCCTGGGGGCCGCCGCCGCTTACGGCCTGGCTCAAGCCGCCGCCGCGGCTCCGCTCGACGGCCGCCGGGAGCGGTTCCTCGCCGAGGCCGAAGCCCTGCTCCGCTCGACGCGCCCCACGGCGCACGATCTCTTCTATACGCTCGACGCCGTGGCCGAGGCGATCGCCGCCGCCCCGCCTCCGGCCCAGGCCGAGGCCGCGCTCGCCGCCGCCGACCGCCTTGCCGATGAAAGCGCCGAACGATGCCGCCGCATCGGCGAGCACGGCCTGGCGCTTATGGAACCGGAGCGCCCCGTCCTGACGCACTGCAACGCCGGCTGGCTGGCCTGCGTCGATTGGGGGACGGCGCTCGCCCCCATCTATCTCGCCCGCCGCGCCGGCCGCGCCCCGCTCGTCTATGTCGACGAAACCCGCCCCCGGCTCCAGGGGGCCAACCTGACCGCCTGGGAGCTGGAACAGGAAGGGATCGCCTATCGGCTAATCGCCGACAACGCCGCCGGCTGGCTGATCCGCCGCGGCGAAATCGGCATGATCCTGACCGGGGCCGACCGC
>CAYXAU010000036.1:0-7878 GCA_964463045.1 uncultured Candidatus Sumerlaeota bacterium
CCAAGGCGGCGGCATAGCCGCCGGAGTCCATAAAAACGCTGCTTCGCGGCGATCGGCGCCGCCGATCTCGGAATTCGGAGGGGGTTTGCCGTTGATTCTCCCCTCGTGCGTTCCGATAATCGCTCCGCCTCCGGGCATGAATCCTTCCGCGCGACGGCGCCGACGATGGACGACACTTGCGCCAGGAGCCTGATTGTCTTCGGCGGAACGGCCGGGCGTCATCTCTCGCGCGAAGTCTGCCGCCATCTCGGCATCGAGGAGGGCCAGCTCGAGGTCACCCGCTTCTCCGACGGGGAAACCTCGGTCAAAATCCTGAACAACGTCCGCGGGGCCGACACCTACGTCATCCAATCCACCTGCACGCCCGTCAACGACAACCTGATGGAGCTGTTGCTGACGGCCGACGCGCTGCGCCGGGCGTCGGCCGACCGCGTCAACGTCGTCATCCCCTATTTCGGTTACGCCCGTCAGGACCGCAAGGACCAGGGGCGCGTGGCGCTCTCGGCCAAGATGGTCGCCAATCTGCTGGTTTCGGCCGGGGCCTGCCGGGTCATCTGTCTGGACCTGCACGCCGCCCAGATTCAAGGTTTCTTCGACATCCCGACCGATCACCTGCTGGCCCTGCCCGCGCTCGTCAATTACATTCAGGCCGAAGGCCTGGGCAGTGAGATCGTCGTCGTCTCGCCCGACGTCGGCAACGTCAAGCGGGCGCGCAATTACGCCGCCCGGCTGGACGCTCCTCTGGCCATCATCGACAAGCGTCGGCCCCAACCCAACGTCTCGGAGGTGATGAACATCATCGGCGAGGTCCAGGGCAAACGCTGCTTCATGTTCGACGACCTGATCGACACGGCCGGAACGGTCTGCAACGGGGCGGCGGCGCTGCTGGCCGCCGGCGCCGAAAGCGTCGTCGCCTGCGCCACGCACGCCGTCCTTTCCGGCTCGGCCCGGAAGCGGCTGCGCGAATCCCCCGTCGAACTGGTCATCGTCACCGATTCGATCGATCAGGAGAACGACACCTCGCTCAAGAAGCTGCGGGTCGTCTCGATCGCCCCCCTGCTGGCCGAGACGATCCATCGCATCCATAACCATTTGTCGGTTTCGGCGCTGTTCGATTGATCGATCCCGGGAGCGGCGCAAAGGCCGCCGCCCTGGAGCCGCCGATCGGGCCCAACCCGGAGAGCGGATTCCCCCATGACGAGTGAGCCCCCTGGCCCCGCCCCCGGCCCCTTGGAACGGCTTCTTCAAGCGCTCAAGGGCGGGGGGAGCTGGGTCGAGCGGCGCGACGCCGCCGACGCCCTCACGTTGGCCCTGCGCGAGGGCATCCTCGCCCTCCGAGGCGCGGCGGGCGATCCCGACCCTGACGTCGCCCACGCCTGCGAGGGAGCGCTCGCCGCGGTTCGAGAGGCGCTCAAGCTGGACCTGGAGCGCCTGAGCGCCGCCGTCCAGACGCACCGTCGGACTCAGGCCGCCCCGGCCGGGACGGCCTCGGCTGAAAGCGCCCCTGTGTCGGCCGCCACGCCGGCCGAAATCGAGGGCTGGATCGAGGCCTTGGCCCGGACCGAAGGGGCCGAGCTGCGGCGCGAGGCCGGGCGGCTCAGCCTCCGGCTGTCGTTGCCCGGCCAGAGAGCGCAGACGGTCTTCATCGACCTGAATCAGACCGACAGCGCCGGCGAACCCCTGGCCCTGCTCTACACGCTCTGCGGCCCTCCGGAGGAATGGCTGCTCACGCGCGCCCTGGAGCTGAACGCCCGCCTTTCGCACGCCGCCTTCGCCCTGCTCAAGCGCGACGAGCGCCGGATGTTCATCCTCGTCAGCCGCCGTCGCCGCGCCGGCTTGACGCCGGAGGAGCTGGCCAAGGACCTGCGCTACCTGGCCTCGGTCGGCGATCAGGCCGAAGCCCAACTCCATGGCGCCGATCGCCACTGAGGCCCGATCGAGCTCGGCGGCCACCGCTGGGCTGATGCTGGCCCCGGCCGCCGCCGTCCTCCTCGTTTTCTGGTTCTTCCCCGTTCTGGCCGCCTTGGCCGTCTCGTTCACCAATTGGGAAGGCGCCGACCCGTGGGAGATCGTCGGCTGGGTGGGGGGGCGCAATTACCGGCGTATTCTCGCCGATCGGGAGTTCTGGCTCGCTTTGGCCAACACGGTCAACTACGCCCTCTACGCCGTCCCGTTGACGCTCGGCTCGGCCCTTGTCCTGGCTCTCCTGATCCACCGGCTCCGTCGCGGCAGGGACTTCCTGCGCACGCTCTTCTTTCTCCCGCACGCCTCGGCCTGGGTGGCCGTGGCCATGGTCTGGAATCTGCTTTTCAGCTTCGACTTCGGTCCCCTGAACGCCGGGTTGCGCGCCGTCGGGCTGGATCCGCTGCGCTGGCTGGAGGAGCCGCGCGGCATCATCGAGATGTTCGCCACGGGCATGCTCGGCCTGGCGCGCTGGCCCGATCCGCCGGTGATCGGGCCCTTGCTGGCCGGTCCAAGCCTCGCCCTCTTCTCAATCATCCTGACGACCGTCTGGCGCGATCTCGGCTTCTTTCTGGTCGTCTTCCTTGCCGGCCTGGCCAACATCGATCCCGTTTATCAGGAGGCGGCCCGCCTGGACGGGGCCGGCCCCTGGCAACGCCTCAGGCACGTCACGCTCCCGCTGCTCAAGCCGACGACCTTCTTCTGTCTCATCGTCGGGACGATCGGCGCCTTCCGCGTCTTCGTCCCCATTCTGATCATGACCCCCCAAGGGGGACCCGGCAAAACCACGCAGACGCTCATCTTTTATCTTTACCAGAAGGGTTTCGTCGAATGGCGGCTCGGCTTGGGGGCGGCCGTGGCCTGGCTTTTCCTCCTGCTGCTGATCGGCCTGACGGCGGCGCAGAACCGCTGGATCGGGCGCCGCGTCGGCTACGAATCATGAGGCTTTTCCTTATCCTTCTGCTGACGGTCGATGCCGGGGCCTGGCTTTGGACCATCGGTCGGGCGCGCCGTGGCCGTTCGCTCGCCCCGATCGGCGAGTTCGCCGCCCTTCACGTTCTCCTTCTCGCCGCCGCCCTTGCGCTCGTCCCCCTTTTCTGGATGCTCACGACCTCCATGAAGCCGCCCGAAGAGGCCGGTCAATTCCCCCCCACGTTCCTGCCGGCGGCCCTGGCTCAGGGGGCCGTCGGGGAGCTCCTGGCTCAGACGGCGCGCAACTACGCCGCGGCCTGGACCGCCCCGCCCGGCCCCATGACTTTCGCCCGTTACTTCTGGGTCAGCATTCTCACCGCCGCCGGGACGACTGTCGGGGTCCTCGCCACGTCCATCCCGGCGGCCTACGCTCTGGCGCGCCTCAAGTTCCGCGGTCGCGGGGTGGCCTTTGCGCTCCTCCTGGGGGTGCTCATGGTCCCGAGCCAGGCGCTCCTGATCCCCAATTACCTGACGTTGGAGCGCCTGGGATGGCTGGACGGTTACCCCGCCCTGATCGCCCCCTTTCTCGCCTCGGCTTTCGGCATCTTTCTCCTTCGACAGTTTTTTCTGACCTTCCCATCCGAACTCTGGGAAGCGGCCCAGCTCGACGGCGCCGGCCACGGGGTCTTCCTCTGGCGGATCATGACCCCCCTGGCGAGCCCCGCCCTGGCCACCGTCGCCATCCTCACGTTCCTCGCCCAGTGGGACGCCCTCATGTGGCCGCTCATCGTGACGACCCGCCCCCAGATGCGGACGCTCATGGTTGGGCTTCAGAGCTTTAGTCAGGAGGCCGTCGGCGAGCCTCAGCAATTGATGGCCGCGGCGGCCTTTTCGATGGCCCCCGTCCTCCTGGCCTTCTTCCTTCTGGGCCGTTTCTTTGTACAGAGCGTCGCCCGGACCGGCCTGAGAGGGTAAGCTCCGACCGGAGGAGAATGCCCACGGACCGGCACGAACAGGGACGGACCACGAAACGTCGGAGGGGGGCGACTGCGCGCCCGACCGCGGGCCCGATGACCGGCGTCGCCGGCTTCCGGGGGATCGTCGGCCGGACGCTCCTTCCCGAGGACGTCCTAGGTTACGCCCTGACGTTCATGCGGCGCCTGCGCGAGCGGCGGCCGACACGACGTCGAGACCGGCGCGTTCCGAAGCTCGTCCTGGGGCGAGACACCCGCCCGTCCGGGCCCCTGCTGCATCACCTGGCCTGCGCCGCGGCGGTCAGCGCCGGCGTCGACGTCCATGACCTGGGCGTCGTCCCGACGCCCACCGTCGGCCTCATGACGCGCCATCTCCGGGCTGACGGGGGTCTTGCGCTGACCGCGAGCCACAACCCCATCGAATGGAACGGGCTAAAGTTCTTCAGCGCCGAGGGGGTCTTTCTGACGACGGCGGAGCGCGTGAAGCTGCTCAATCATTTTCAGCGCCGCGGCTTTCCCCGGGCCGAGCCCGAGGCGCTCGGCCACGTGCGGGCCGTGCGGGATCCGATCGCCCCGCATCTGGCCGCGCTTTTGGCCGTCCTTCCGACCGACCGCATTCGCCGCCGTCGCCTCCGCGTGGCGCTGGACGCCTGCAACGGGGCCGGGCGCGATCTCGCCTTGGCGCTCCTGGACGCCCTCGGCGTTCGCTGCCGTCTTCTGCATGATCGGCCCGACCGCGCTTTTGAGCGTCCGCCGGAGCCGCTCCCGCCGCATCTCGGCGCGCTGCGGCGGGCCGTCGTTGATTCTCAGGCCGATGTTGGCTTCGCCCTCGACCCCGACGGCGACCGCCTGGCCCTCGTGGACGAGACGGGGCGCCCGATCGGCGAGGAACGGACGATCGTCCTGGCCGCCGACTATGTCCTCCCCCGCCGGCGGGGTCCGCTCGTCGTTAACCTCTCCACCACGCGGGCCGTCGAGGACGTGGCGGCCCGTCATGGCGTTCGTGTCCACCGCGCCCCCGTCGGCGAGGCTCACGTGGTCGAGGCGATGCGTCGCATTGGGGCGGTCCTGGGGGGCGAAGGCAACGGCGGCGTCATCTTCCCCGCCGTCCATCCGGGGCGGGACGCCGCCACGGCCATCGGCCTGACGCTCGCCCTCCTGGCCGAGGCCGAGGAAGCCCGGCGACCGACGCTCTCAGCCCTGAACGCCGCCGTCGCCGATTACGTTCTTCTCAAGGATCGATTGGACCTGGCCGATCGCGAGGGGGCCGGCGGCTCCCTTGAGCGCCTGCGGCGGGCGGCCGCCGAGCTCCGCCCCCGGCCGCGGACGGATCGGCGCGACGGCCTCAAATTGGTCTGGCCCGACCGTTGGCTCCACGTGCGCCCTTCCAGCACGGAGCCGATCCTGCGGCTCTTTGCCGAGGCCCCGACGCGGCCGGCCGCCGGGCGCCTGCTCGGCTGGGCCCGTCAACGGATCGCCTGATCCAGCCGCGGCAAGGCCCGCTGCGCGAATTTGGTCCTCGACTTCCTCCCCTCCGTCCGGTGAAAATCTCCCTCCTGGGAAGTGCAGGGGAAGTTTCGCGAGTTTAAAGATGACCGTAGTTGCGCCGGGCCCGCGCCCGGCGTCGCTCATGACGTATGACCCTCCCGAGCGATAGCTGATGACCGACCGACCGAACGCCCGCCGCCGCCGCCTTCGGCCCTATCTCGTCCTGGCCGCGGGGCTGCTCCTTGCGGATCTGCGGGCGCCCTCGCTTCTCTGGGCCCAAGGCGACCGCCGAAATCTGATCCCGGACGTTCGGATCGACCAGGACGCCATCAACGCCGGCAAGGTTGAATTCGAAACCCTCTTTCACGCCGGGCGGCATATCTTCTCCAATCGCTTCACCCCTGAAGACGCCTTCGGCGAAGCCCCCAATGGTCCCCGCCGCTCCCGTCAGGGGCTGGAGGGTCGGCCGACGTTGCCGTTCCTTCGCTTCAACGGCCTCGACGCTCAATCCTGTCAGGAGTGCCACAACGTCATCGGGATGACCCCCCCACCCGAGGCCGAGCGGGCGCCTGAGGGGATGAGCTTTGTTCGGGAGCCCGGCACGACGGCCGGCTCCGGCGCCTTCGCTCAGAACGTCTTCGCTTTCAATGATTTCCCGGCCTCGACCGTCGGCCCGGTCCGCAATCCGCCTCACGTTTTTGGTCTGGGTTACGTTCAACGCCTCGCCGAGGAAATGACGCTCGATCTCCTGGCCGCCCGCGACGCCGCCCGCGCCCAGGCTCAACAAACTCAATCGCCCGTCCGGGTCAACCTCGTGACCAAAGGGGTATCCTTCGGGGCGCTCACGGCCCGGCCGGACGGGTCGTTCGATACCCTCGAGGTTGAAGGGGTGAGCGTCGAGGATTTCGTCGTCCGCCCGTTCCAATTCAAGGGTATCGCCAGCACGATTCGTAACTTCGTGGCCAACGCCTTGAATTTTCACTTCAGCGTCCAGCCCCGAGAATTGCTGAACCGGGGCGTCATCCCGGACGATCTCGACCCCCCTCGCGACGAAATCCTCGAAGGCGAAGTTTCGGCCATCTCCATTTTTATCGCCTTTCACCGCCCGCCCGAACGCTCGCTCCGCGGGCTGGACGAGGCCCAGGTCGCCCGCGGCGAGGCCCTCTTCGCTCAAATCGGTTGCGCCGCTTGCCACGTCCCCACCTTGCCTATCATCGATCCCCGCCTCACCGTCATCGATCCCCGGCCGATGTCGGCGAGCGTGGCCCGGCGCGCCGCCCCCGCCCCGCCCGCCTCGCCGGCGCTGATCAACGCCGACTGGCGCAGCGAGGACCTCCCCATTATCGAGCACTACCGTCGATTCGGCGCGCGCACGACGACCGCCGGCGAGGACCCCTCCAATCCCTCGGACCGCCTGCCGGGCTTCACCCGAAACTTGAACCGTTCCGACGGCCCCCCGGCCAGCTTGCCTCGGCTCCCCTTCGACCCCCAGACGGGCGCCCTCAACGTCCCTCTCTATAGCGACTTAAAGCGCCACAAGATGGGTTCGGCCCTGGCGGAATCCTTCAATCAGCAAACCGACGTCGTCGGCGTCACCGTCCCCACGGACGAGTTCCTCACTCGGCCCCTCTGGGGGGTCTGCGACACGGGCCCGTGGCTTCATGACGGCCGCGCGCTCACCCTCCTCGACGCCGTCCTCATGCACGAGGGCCCCGGCAGCGAGGCCAATCCGGTTATTCAGACCTTCCGCGCCCTGAGCGAGCCCGAGCGCCAGGACCTGCGCGCCTTCCTCCTCTCGCTGCGGCTCCCCGTCGGGGCGGCCTCCCCCCCGGCCGAGCTTCTCCGCTGGCGGCGTTATTGATCGGTAACCCACCACCAACGGGTTGAGCCACAAATTCGGGCTAGACCAATTTTGAGATAGGTTCGAAGTTTGTTCGCGGATGAACGTAGACGTGAAATTTTACCAATTTGAGGAGTTCTTCGAGAAGGCTACCGGCAGCCCGCCATTTCCCTTTCAGCGCCGGTTCGCGGATTGTTCGGGCCGACTGAGCGTCGATGATCCCGGCGCTTCGGATTTCCCGCCGCTTGTCCATGTTCCCACCGGGCTTGGGAAGACGGCGATGGCCGTGATCGGATGGCTGTGGCGGCGGCACGCGGCGGGTGAGGAGATTCGGAACCGAACGCCGCGGCGGCTGGTGTACTGCCTGCCCATGCGGGTGCTCGTCGAGCAAACGCGGGACAACGCGGTCGGCTGGGTAAGGAATCTCCGCAAGGCCAGTCTTGTCGAGTACGAGGTACCGGTTCACGTCCTCATGGGCGGCGAGGACGAAGAGGATTGGGACCTCCACCCCGAACGCGAGGCCATCATCATCGGGACGCAGGACATGCTGTTGTCGCGGGCCTTGAACCGCGGGTACGCGGCCAGTCGGTCGCGTTGGCCGATGCAGTTTGGCTTGCTGCACACCGACTGCCTGTGGGTCTTCGACGAAATTCAACTCATGGGCAGCGGGCTGGCGACGACGGCGCAGTTGGAGGCGTTTCG
>CAYXAU010000037.1:0-7830 GCA_964463045.1 uncultured Candidatus Sumerlaeota bacterium
GTTCTCCCAATATAGCCGCTCGGCAAGGTGCGACAGAAAGGCGATAACGTCACTTGATGGGTCTGGATTCATGTTTATGACCGCATCCTCGCTGGATCAGCATAAGCCTCTTCAAAGCTGATCGATCCACGGGCAGTCGGGCGCCGGCCCGCCGATCGCGGCGCCGTTCCGCATGAACTCGTATCCCAACTGGAAGGGGGGAATGAAGCGTGGCTTCCATCAACACAAGGGCTTCAGGGGTCACATCAACCTAGTTTATCGTGGCCGAAGCCGCCCGAGGGGGCAAGCATTGCCTCTGGGCCGGGGCTTGTCCTGGCCGTCATGGCAAGGTCGGTTCGGGGGGGTCCGCGCCTGCGGCGGGTTCGCTCGGCGCGCGTCTCAGGGTTTTGCTCAGAGGTCCATGATGGCTTCGACGTCGGGGTCGAGTTTGGGCGGCGGGGAGAGGAGCGAGATGGCAAAGAAGAGCGTGAGCGAGACGAGGAGCGAGATGGCCCCCACGTCGATGCCGTAGGGGATGCTGATGTTGAGGAGCTTGACGCTGAAGTTGATGAGGAGGCTGGCGATGATGGCCGTGTTGGCCGCCGTGGCCGTGGCGCGCTTCCAGTTGAAGCCGATCGCCACCGTCGGCACGAGCGCCGCCGCGAACGTCCCCCACCCGAACGCTCCCAGCAACGCCACGAGGTCATCCTCAACGTAGAGGATGAAGAGGGCCGAGGCGATGGCGATCAGGAGCGTCATCGTGCGCGCCCAGAGGAGCTCCCGCCGCAGCGAGCGCCCGCGGATCGCCTGCGGGATGTCATGGACAAAGGCCGCCGCGCCGATGTTCAGGAACCCGTCGGCCGTGGACATGATCGCCGCGAACAGGCCGGCGAAGACGATCCCGGCCAGGATGGGGTTCGTGTAGGTCTGCAGGAACTGTGGGGCCGCGGCGTCGGCGACGGTCAGCTCGGCGTGGCGTCCGCTGAGGACGAGCGCCCGCATCACCAGCCCGATGCTGATCCACAGAAGCGCCGAGACCGTGTAACCCAGGAAAGAGATCGGCAGGATGTGTTTGGCGTCGTGGACGCGCTTGTTCATCATCAGCTTGGTGACGATGTGCGGCTGGCCCGCCCCGCCGAGCGTGAACATGAAATACCAGGAAAGGCAGCCGACGATGCCGAGCGTCCCCCAGGGGCTGATCGCCTCGGGGTCGTCGGCGCGGATCGTCGTGGCGATGGCGGCGAAGCCGCCGGGGTCGCCCAGGTGCGCGTTGGCGGCGGCGATCGTCGTCACAAAGACCAGCAGCCCCGCCACGACCATGATCCCCCCCTGGACGACGTCGGTATAAACCGAGGCGATGATCCCGCCGGTAACGCAATAAAAGACAAGCACGGCCGAGGAAACGGCCACGCAGACGTCCAGTCGGACGACTTCAAACCAGCCGACGTTGGCGACGATGTCCCGCAGCACTTCGGCCATGGCCTTGATCTGCGCCCCGAGATAGCCGATCACGCCGAGGATGATGGCCAGGGCGGTGAGGAACCGGCAGCTCTGACTGCGATAGCGGGCGGCGACGGCGTCCGGCAGCGAGACCGAATCCCGCAGCTCGGCGAACAGCCGAATCCGTTTGCCCAGCAGATAAAACGACACGCAATAGCCGATCGAGGAGCAGATCACCATCCAGACTGAGCTCATGCCCATCCGGTAAACCAGCCCCGGCCCGCCGACGAAGCCGAAGCCGCTGAGCGTGCTGGAGAAAACGGCCAGGCCGGTGACGAAGATGCCGAGGTTGCGCCCGGCCATGAAGAAGTCCTTCGTGGACTTCGTCCGCCGCAACGCCCAGACCCCGACGGCGATGCACATCCCCATATAGAGGAGGACCGAGGTGAAGATGATGCCGTTGCGATGGGCCTCCATCAGGGCTCCCCCTCGCGCCGCTCGGCCCGCGCGGCCAGGATTTGACGAAAACGCGCTTCATCGTCGGGGGTGTAAATCCAGCCGTCGAACAGGGCGATATAGACGATCATCAGTAACAACGGGACGAGCCAGAGACCGTAGAGCATGAGCGCCGTCGGCAGCGGGAAGGAGAGCACCAGGCCCTCGACCCGGCCCTCGGCGTAAGCCCGATAGGCAAAAACCATCGCCACAAAGGTCGCGACATAAAGCCCCCCGACGACCAAGACGGGGACCGTGAGACGGCCCAGGCGGTCCGAGCGTCGCCCCCCAAAGGCGACCAGGCCGACGAAGAAGGCGATCTGCAAGGCGCCGAAGGCGCCGCCCAGCCAAAGCGTCCGGGCATGGCGTTCGGCTCCGTCGCCGCCCTGAAGCATCGTCTTATAGGTCGGATGCGCCCGCCCGTGGCCGTCGGCAATCTCCGGCGTGAGGGCGACCGCCAGCAGGATCAGACACATCCCTACGAGCAGCCCCGCCAAAGCCCAGGCAATCTTCATGACGGACCCTTCCCGCCCGTAGCGGCCGACAATCGCCCGCCTCAGTCCGACCGAGCGAAGGCGCACGCCGTCGCTCCCGCCGGTCAAAGACTCAAAGCTGGCCACATCCCGTCCGGCATTGTCAAGCCGACCCGAGGTCCTGGCCGCGAAAAGGCCCCGCCGTCTCGCGCTCAGGCCGGTCGCTGAGCGCGGTCGATCCGGCTGGAAGATCGCCCGCGGTTGGACTAACGTGACGGCGGGGCCGGTCCCGCCGGAGACGCGCGTTGAAAGCCGGGCCCGGCCGTTGGAGCCCAGCTCGCTCCGGCCAAGGAGAGTAGCTGATGATGAGAGCCAAGCGGGTTTCCCAGGCGGTCCTGGCCGTCAGCACGGCCCGGTGGGCGCTGGCGGCCCTTCTGGGGTTCAGCGTCCCCTCGGCGCGGTCGCAGGCCGACGGCGATTATTTCGACCCCGTCGGCAAGCGTTACGTCTTCAGCGCCGAGACGCTGCCGGCCCCGGACCCGCGCCCGGCGATGAATTTCCCGCAGGTCGTCGCCCGCCCGGCCGGCGCGCGGCTCCATCTGCCGGAGGGCTTCTCGATCGACGTCTTCGCCGAGGGGGGGTTCCGGAACCCGCGCAATCTTCAGGTCGCGCCCAACGGGGACTTCTTCGTCGTGGATTCCGGAGCTCGCAGCCTGATCGTCCTGCGCGACGCCGACGGGGACGGCCGCGCCGAGACGCGCGAGGTCTTCGCCGAGGGGCTGAACCGTCCGTTCGGCGTCGCCTTCCGGGAGGGGTACGTTTACGTCGGCAACACCGACGCCATCGTCCGGTTCGGCTATCGGCCGGGGCAGACGCGGGCCCAGGGCCCGCCGCAGACGGTGGTGGCGAACCTGCCGGCGGGCGGGCAGAACAATCACTGGACGCGGAACCTGTTGTTTTCGCCGGATTCGACGAGGCTCATGATCAGCGTCGGGAGCGCCTCCAATATCGGCGAAGAGCCGGAGTTCCGGGCGGCGATCCTGACGTGCGACGCCGAGGGGCGCGGGCTGCGCGTCTTCGCCGGCGGGCTGCGCAACCCCGTGGGGCTGGCCTGGCATCCGAGGACGGGCGCGCTCTGGACGGCCGTGAACGAGCGTGATCTGCTGGGGGACGATCTCGTGCCGGATTACGTCACGTCGGTGAAAGAAGGGGGCTTTTACGGCTGGCCGTATTTCTACATCGGGGCGAACTACGACGAGCGGATGCGCGGACGCGGGCGCGAGCTGGGCGATAAGGTGCTGATCCCGGACGTGCTCGTGGAGTCGCATTCGGCCGCCCTCGGCCTCGCCTTTTACACGGGGACGATGTTCCCCGAAGAGTATCGCGGCGACCTGTTCGTCGCCTTTCACGGCTCATGGAATCGGACGCGCCGGACCGGCTACAAGATCGTCCGCGTCGGCATGAACGAAGACGGCTCGCCCGTCGGCGGCTACGAGAACTTCGTCACCGGCTGGCTGCCGGAGCCGGCCTCGCCGACCGTCTGGGGCCGGCCGGTGATGGTGACGGTCGCTCCCGACGGCGCGCTCCTCGTCGTCGACGACGGCGGCAACCTCATCTGGCGCGTGAGCTACGCGCGCCCCTGAAGGGCGCCGTCTCCCGGGACCTCGGGCTTGAGGCTGTCCGGCTGAAACGTCAGCCGGAGCTGGCGGGGGGCGACGCCCGGGCACTCAGGCGGTTGAAGCCGGCGTCGTCGTCGAGGCGACTCTACGCTGGCGGCCGGGGAGGGCGTCAGAAGCGGCTCCAGGATGGTGGCCGCGGCGCGGCGGAGCTGCTCGACGTAGAATTCCACGTCGTAGGCGTCTTCCGGGCGCAAAAGTTGGACGATCCGCAGACGGGAGGCCGGGTGGCGGTCGCGGGCGTTGAGGACGAGAAAGCTGACGGCCTCGCCGGCGTGCAACGGCAGCCCCGCGGCGGCGGCCTGACGGGCGGCCACGGCCGTCATCGCGTTGCCGACGTATTCGCCCGCCTCGCGCGAGGTCGCCCGCCGCAGGAGCAGCTCCTCGGCCGGCGCCTGGCGGGCGCGCAGGCGCGCCTCGGCGGCCTCGACGATGGCCCGCAGCGCCGGCCCGAGCGCCCGGCAGGCCGCCAGCGTCGGCGCCTCGCGCAGCCGTTCCAGCAGCTCGGCCTGAACCCGCCGGACGTAGGGGGCCTGATCGCTCCGGCGGACCTCGATGCCGCGGAACTTGAGCGTCCCGTCCTCAAAACGCCCGAAATAGCGGTTCGGGACCGGCAGCTCCGGATGCTGTCGGGAGGGGAGGAAGACGATCCAGCTATAGCGCCCTTCGAGGGCGATCGTGAGCCCGGTGCGGCGGTTGATGGCCTCGATCAGAGCGGTTACCTCGGCCTCGGCGGCTCCGGGCTTGCTCAGCCAGACGCAATCGACGATGCCGTGCAGGAACCGGAAGCCGCGCGCCTCGCACACCTCGCGGGCCCGCACCAGCATCCGGCGCGAAAAGGCGCAGGTGGCCTCGTGCGCCTCGATCCGCCCGAACCGCGCGTTGCGGTAGCCCAGATAACCGAAACAGCAGACGAGCAACCACTTGAGGGCCCCCTGGCGGCCGTCCAGCCGCGCTTGGAGGTCGTCCCGGCCGGCGGCCCGCGCCGCCTGGCGGCGGCGTTTATATTCGGCCCGTTTGGCGATGATCGGGCCGAGCACGTCCGAGACGAGCCCCCGCCGCCGCCGGCAGAGGCTATAGCCGATTTCCGGGACGATCGGCCGCGGCCGGCAGCAGGCGCAGTTGACCGTCTCGGGGGAAACGTTGCGGCGAACCATGATGGCCGGATACATGGAAACGAAATCCAGCTCGATCACGTCCTCATAGACGCCGACCAGCGGTTGATAGACGAGCCCGCCCCGGTCGCTCTTCAGGAGCGTCGCCGCCGTCTTCCACGCTTCCGGACGACTTTTCTTCCAGGGGATCAGATAGCCGCGGCGGTAAGCTTCGGCGAGCTGAATGGAGGAGATGCCGGTGCCGATCGAGCGGCGGGCGATCCGCTGGATCGGGATTTTCGACAGGCGAGCCACCTCGATGAGCCCCTCCAGGCCCGATTCCTGCGCCCAGAAGCAATTGCGCCGATCGATATGCCACCGCCCATAAAGCGGATAATCGGGCGCCTGATAAAGCACCCGCCCATAGGAAACGTACGATCGCCCTTCAAGTTGCAGGCGGCGGCGCACGCCCGGCTCCCGATCCAGCCCGAGGTCCTCGATCCGCAGCCGGGCCGCCAGGTCGAACAGCGCCGGCATCAGCGTCGAATCCCCCCCCTCGGTCCAGATCAGATCGGGGTCGATCTCGCCAAGCGCGGCGCGCAGGGAAGCCAGCCCTTCCTCCGGCGCAGCCTCCTCCCAGCGGAGCGTGCGCCCCTCGAAGGTGAGGCTCAACGCGCGCAGCCGGGGGCGGCGGTCGAAGAACGTCCCCTCGGCGCGCAGCTCGGCCTGACGCAAGGGCGGCGGCTCGTCCTCGGTGGTCAGGGGGTCGTCTTGAAGGCGGCAGCCGAGCAGCCGATCGCGCTCGAACGTCACGGCGCATCGGGCCAGCGGGAAAAGCCCCGTGTGATAGCCGTAGAGGATTTCCGGCGGGATGTCGGCGTTATAGAAGATGAGTTCCGGGTGAGCGCGGGCCAGGCGCCGCAGGTTCAGGGCGTAGGCGTTGAGATCGGTCACGGCGACGGCCTGGACCCGGCGCGGCCGGCCGGTCCAGAAATCCAGCCGTTCGACGGGGCCCGCCTCGCTCAGACCGTCCAGGGCGGCCACCGTCCGCCGCCAGCGACCCCGCGCGCTCGGGCCGAGGCCCGCCGGCTCCTCCACGAAGATCATCGGCCGGAAGGGGTCCAGCAGCCGCCGGCGCTCCCCCGCCTCGGTGATGAACCAGAGCGCCATGGCCTCCCCGGCGGGGTAAACGTCAAATAACCAGCCTTCACGCCGTTGCTGCAAAGCTTTCTCCGCGCGTGGCGCGGCCTTCCAGGCCGTGCATCCTGGGCCGGAGGCTCATGCCCCCCTGGGCCGGTCAGGGAGCCTCACGCCCTGGCCGGCGGCGTCTCCGGCTCGTCCGGGGCGCGGGCGAGCCGGTCGCGCAGGCGATCGAGCTCCTTCTGCTGCTCCAGCAGGATCGTCATCACGAGGGCGTCGAACGGGACGGGCCGGGCGACGAGCGCCGCCTCGGCCATGTGGCGCTTGGCCAGGGCGAACAGCCGGTCGAAACTCTCCCGATCCTCGCGGCGCAACGCCCGGCGGAACGGCGCCCACTGCGCCCTCTCCTGCTCCAGCGCCATGTTGAACGTCGGCAGCGTCCGGCCCATCGGCCGATCATCCTTCCGAGGCCCGTGGGCCTCCGGCTCGATCCGGCGCGGCGCCGGGGGGAACTACGGACAAACACGGACGCGTACGGACTCGGGGCGCGGCGCCGGGCGTTCGGCGTTGTTCGCTCGCCTGCGCCCGATCCCCCGCCGGCAGCCCCAACCGCCGCAGCCAGGGGTTGGACCGGTCGGGCTCGCTGACGTGCGTCACCAGCAGCGGCAGGCCCCGGCGGCGCAACGCCTCGGCTTCGGTTAGTATCCGGTCAAAAAGATAGCGGCGCTCCCACAGCGGCAGGTCCTCGTCCAGAAACAACCGATCCACGCCGAGGATGGCCGCCGCCGGCGGCGCCGGGCGCTCGGCCAGCGGCCCCAGCAGCGTCTCCACCCCGCCGAGCAACTGATGGCAGGTGTAGGCGCGGCTGATCCAGAGCCGCGCCAGCAGGGGTTGCGGGTCCAGCCCGTGACGGCGCAGGAGGGCCGTCAGGCGGTAAGGGTTGAAGCAGTTGGCGCCGTCCAGGCAGTAAAGCTCCCGCCCCGCCGCCAGCCACGGGGCGAAGGCGGCGATCAGACGCCCGACGGCCTCGGGCGGCGCGGCCAGGACCGGCAGCGGCCCCGCCGGCGGCCCGCCCGCCTGCCAGGCGGCCAGCGCGAGCCCGTCCGGCTCGTCGCGCTCCAGCGGCTCGATTCGGGTCTCGCCGAAGAGGACCGGCTCGGCCTCCGAGGGAACCGCCGGCCCCAGAGACCCCCGCGTTTGGGTCGGGTCCGGGGCGCTGGGTCCCGTCCTTCGGGGCGCTTCCCGCCGCGCCCATTGTCCGCCCATGGCTGCCTCTCCTCCGGCCCGGTCCGTCGCCGCTCCGTCGGCGCCTCTGGGCCCCGCCGCTTCGCCGAGCCCCTCCGAACGGCCCCACGCTATCGAAGAGGCGGGGGGATGTCAACGGAAAAACGAAAAAAATGCGAAAATCTGGTGGGTCGAGCTTCTGCCCTGGCGGGGCGATCGCCCCCGGCGCCTTCCCGTTTTCGTGGTCTTGGGCCGCCCCCGGTTCGGCGATTTCGCGCTTGACTTGTTGAGACGACCCGCGGGTTAATG
>CAYXAU010000038.1:0-6782 GCA_964463045.1 uncultured Candidatus Sumerlaeota bacterium
GACGTCAACGGCGACGGCTAAGCCGACGTGATCGTCGGGGCGCCCGGTTACGACAACGGCGAGGCCGGCGAGGGGGCGGCGTTCATCTTCCTCGCCTTGTCAACAACGCCGACGCCGACGCCGGTGCCCTCGTCGGTCAACCGGGATTGGCGCCTGTACGATTAGGGCATTCAACGCGTTGGGCGTGCGGGGTGCGCGCCCCGGCCGGTCGCGCTTTTGGTGGGAGGTCGGGGCGCGAAGGGGGGCTTTTTTATGGAGTGCGGCGGCCATGCCGGCGCCTTGGCCCGCCGGGCCATGCCCGGCGCACACTACGACCGGGCCACGCCCGGCGCCGATCGCCGCGAAGCACGGCTTCGCGGGGAACGGCGCAGGCATGGCCTGCGCACTCCACAAGTGAGCCCCGCCGGACGGCGGCGCCGGCTTGTCGGCGACGGCGGATTCGGCGTATAATCGAGCGTTTAAGCCGGGCCGGGAGGGGGCGGAAGGCCGGTGCATCCTGAGAGCGGGGGGCTGACACGGCCATGTTCATCAAATCCACCGACCTGCGCGTGGGTCACAAAATCGAGCACAACAACGACCTGTGGGTCGTCATGGAGACCATGCATCGCACGCCGGGCAAGGGCAACGCGCTCATGCAGGTGCGGCTGCGGAGCCTGAGGACGGGCCGCTCGACGAACGAAAGGTTCCGTTCGACCGAGCACGTTCGTCAGGCCGATCTGGAAATCAAGAAGATGCAGTTCCTCTATGAGAGCGAGGGGCTTTACACGTTCATGGACAACGAAACCTACGATCAGATTCAGATCGGGGCCGAGGCGCTCGGGGAAGGGGCCCGCTACCTGACGGAGAATCTCGAAGTCATGGTGCAGTTCCATGAGGGCCGCCCGCTGGGGATCGAGCTGCCGCCGAAGGTCGTCCTGCGCGTGGTCGAGGCCGAACCCGGCGTCAAGGGGGACACCGTGAGCAACGTGACCAAACCGGCGTTGACCGAGAGCGGGTTGACCGTCCAGGTGCCGATTTTCGTCAACGAGGGGGATTTGATCCGGGTCAACACCGAGACGGGCCAATACGTCGAGCGGGCCAACTGAAAGGCCGACGGGGTGAGGCGCGACGCCGGGGGGGCGTGTGTTCCTATTGAATCGGCGCGGCGGGGGGTTAAAATGACGGCTGGACCCTGAAGCCTCGCCGATCGGAGCCGGCAGGGCGGGTCGCCGCCGACGAGCGGGGCCAGGCCGCCGTCCCGGCCGTCGTGTTCGCCAAGCCGGTCGGGGCGGCCGACCCAGACGGAGAGGCCTGCCATGAGCGAAACCGCTGAACTCCGCTTCAACGGCGCGAGCGTCGAGATTCCGGTCGTCACCGGGACGGAGAACGAGAAGGCGCTCGACATCCGTCAGCTCCGGGCCCTGACGAAGCTGATCACGCTCGATCCGGGCTACGTCAACACCGGCTCCTGCGTCAGCGCCATCACGTTCCTCGACGGCGAGCAGGGGATTCTGCGCTACCGGGGCTATCCGATCGAGGAACTGGCCGAGAACTCGACGTTCGTCGAGGTGGCCTATCTGCTGATCTACGGCGACCTGCCGCGGCCGGATCAACTCAAGGCTTACTCGGAGCGGCTGACGGCGGCCTCCATGATCCACGAGGACATGAAGACGTTCTTCAGCGGCTATCCCTCGACGGCGCATCCGATGGCCATTCTGTCGGCGATGGTCTGCTCGCTTTCGGCTTACTACCCGGAGGCGGTCCGGACGTCGGACCCGGCCGAGATGGACCTGATGATCGCGCGGATTCTGGCCAAGGTCCGGACGATCGCGGCCTTCTCGTATAAGAAATGGCGGGGGGACCCGTTCGTTTACCCTGAGGCGTCGCTTCCGTACGTGGCGAACCTCCTCTATATGATGTTTCACCGCCCGAGCCGCCCCTACGAGATCGACCCCGTGGCCGTCCGCATGCTCAACGTGCTCCTGATCCTCCACGCCGATCACGAACAGAACTGCTCAACCTCGACCGTGCGGCTCGTCGGCTCCAGCCAGGCCAATCTCTACGCGGCGATCTCGGCCGGAATCTGCGCCTTGTGGGGCCGGCTGCACGGGGGGGCCAATCAGGCCGTCATCGAAATGCTGCAGGCGATGCACGACGACGGCGGGGACGTCGAGAAATTCGTCCGACTGGCCAAGGACAAGGAATCGGGCTTCCGGCTGATGGGGTTCGGGCACCGCGTCTACAAGAACTACGATCCCCGGGCCCGGATCATCAAGGAGCAGTGTCATCGCTTCCTGGAGCATCAGGGCATCCACGACCCGCTGCTGGAGATCGCCATGCGGCTGGAGGAGCGCGCCCTCAACGACGACTACTTCGTCGAGCGCAAGCTCTATCCGAACGTGGACTTCTATAGCGGGATCATCTATCGCGCGCTCGGCATCCCGGTCAACATGTTCACCGTGATGTTCGCCCTCGGGCGGCTGCCGGGCTGGATCGCTCACTGGAAGGAAATGACCGAGGCGCCGGACACGCGGATCGGCCGGCCGCGCCAGATCTACACGGGCCGCCTGCTGCGCCACTACGTTCCGGTTTCCGAAAGGACCTGACCCCGCTCATGTTTCAGACGATCCTCTACGATGTTCAGGATCGGGTGGCCACGCTGACGCTGAATCAGCCCGAAAAGCGTAACGCGCTGGGCGATCAGGCGATCGAGGAAGTCATCGAGGCCCTGGAAGGTTTCCATCGGGACGACGAGGCCAAGGCGCTCATCCTCACCGGCGCGGGCAAGGCCTTCTGCTCCGGGGGGGATCTCAAGATGATCCAGCGGTGGCGGGAAGGCGCGCCCGCGGGCGCCGATGGAGCGCGCTTCGACCCCATCGCCCAGCGGGAACGCTACCGAGGCGGCATCCAGCGGATTCCCCTCACGTTCGCCCGGCTGGATAAGCCGGTGATCGCCGCCGTCAACGGCCCCGCCATCGGCGCGGGCAATGACTTATGCCTCATGTGCGACATCCGGATCGCCAGCGAGCGGGCCCGGTTCGGCGAGAGCTTCTGTCGCGTGGGGCTCGCCCCCGGCGACGGCGGGGCTTATTTTCTGACGCGGCTGGTGGGGATCGAGAAAGCGTGCGAGCTGATCTTCACCGGCGACGTGATCGACGCCGCCGAAGCTCTCAGGATCGGGATGGTCAGCCGCGTCGTCCCGCATGAGGAACTGATGACCACGGCGCGGGAGCTCGCCCGCAAAATCGCCGCCGGGCCGACGCTCGCCCTCCGCATGTCCAAATTCGCGATCTACCGCAGCCTGCACCAGACGCTGGAGGAATCCCTCGAATTGATGGCGCTCATGCAGAGCATGCTCCACGGAACCGAGGATCACCGCGAGGGCGTCCAGGCGTTCCTCGAAGGCCGAGCCCCCCAGTTCAAGGGCCGCTAAGGGAGCGTGGACGCCGGGCCGGTGGCCGGGTCGAGGGGAGGCCCCTGGCCGTTCTTGCCGGCTCCCGGCGCGGGCTTTCGCGCCAACCGAAGCGATTCGAGGTTGTAAGCCAGAACCTGCGTCGCGTTGAGCCGCCGTTCCATCCGGCGCGCCGCCTCCAGCGTCAGCGACGCCGCCGCAAACGCCGTCAACCCCCGGACAAACGACGCCACTCGCAGGGTTCGCCAGAGCCACGGCCGCCGCCTGAGCAGCTCCGGGCGGCACAAGCCCTCGACGTGAGGCCCCTGCCGTCCCAGCCGCCACGCTCGGCGCAGGGCTTCGGATGGGCGGAGCAGCTCCGGCTGCACACGGTGGCGCACGACGGCCTCCGGACAATAGAGCATCGCGTGGCCCTCCTCCGTCAGGCGCTTGAGAAACGACGTTTCGCTCCCCATGATCCGGTCGTCGGGCCGCGGGCCGAGCCGCTCGTCGAACCGCCGTCCCGCGCCCATCGCCTCGCGCCGCAGCCAAAGGTTGGCGCCGAAGGGGAACCGCCGCGGGGGATAGTCGCGCTCGTCGGGGCCGAGATCGTGCGCGCAGAAGACATAGGATTGAACCGAGGGGAGGTCGGCCCAGGGCGGGCGCGGCCCCGGCGGCCAGAGGAGTTCGATTCGCCCGCCGAAGATGGCCCGGTCCGGCCGCCGATGCGCGGCCTCGGCCATGCGCAGGAGCCAATCTTCCCCGGGGGCAACGTCATCATCGGTGAAGGCGACCAGGCGGCCCAAAGGCGCCTCGGCCAGGGCGCGATTGAGCGCGCGGTTTTTACCCGCCACCGGTTCGGTGAGGATTCTCAGCGGCAGGCGATCCCGGAAAGCCTCCAGAACGCGGAGGGTGGCGTCGGCGCTGCCGTTGTCAACGAGCACAAATTCGACGACGAGGCCGTCGCGCCGCAGCCGGGCGAGCGCCTCCAGCGTCTGCGCGAGTTCCTCCGCGCGATCGCGCGTGGCGATCAGGACGGAAATCTCCGGCGCCGCCGCGTCGTTTGCGTCAGGGTTGGCCATCGTGGGGCAGGGGCCTCGGTCTCGCCGGCTTGAGACGATCGTGGGCCGCGGCCGGAGGCGTCCGGCCGTCGGCGGGCTCGAACGGCCGACGATCATTCCGTCCGAAGGCGGTCAAACTCCTCCCGGACTCGGCCGCGCAGGGCCCCGAGCGTCGGCTCCTCGCGCCAGAGGCGATCGAGCGCCCTGAGCCGCCGCCGCCCATAGCGCCGCTCGAGCGTCTTCCACCCGACGCGCGTCAACCGCCAGCGATCGACGTAGCCGTAGCTCCGGGATTTGGCGTGGTGGACGTAAACGTGATCGGCGACGGCCAGTTCAAAGCCCGCCGCCGCCGTCCGCAGGCAATAATCCTGCTCCTCGCCGTAGCCGTGCGGGAAGGCCTGCTCATCAAAAAGGCCGACGGTCTCCAGCACGCGCCGGTCGATCATCAAACAGAAACCGTTGAGGTAGGGCACGGCCGGGAAGCGCCTCTCGGAGAGCCGCCGGAGCAGCCCCCCCATCTCCTCCGGACCCAATCCGGGCGGCAGCTCATTGACGGCCCAGTCGCCGTTCAAGTCCTGAGGCCGCGGCACGGATTGCCAGGCCGCCGCGTTGGAGATCGGCCCGACCAGGCCGATCCGCGGTCGGCTCCTCGCGCATTCGAGCAGCCCCTCGATCCAGCCCGGTGTAGGCGTCGCGTCACTGTTGAGAAGAATGACGTGGCCGGCCCCGGCGGCGGCCAGCCCCTGGTTGGCGGCTCGCGTGTAGCCGCCGGGCTCGGGGTTCTCGATCAAAGCCACGCCGGGGCGGCCCTCGGCGAAAGCCCTCAGGTATTGCGTCGTGGCCGCCTCCGAACCGTCATTCACGATGATCAGACGGCCGAGACGATTCAGGTCGGGAGCCAGGGCCGAAAGACACCGCTCGAGATCGGCCAGAGCGTCCCGGACACAGAGGACCACGTCCACGTCGAGCGCCCCCTCCGCGGCCGCCGCGCCGAGCGCGCCCAGAGGGCCGGGCCGGGTCTCGCCCGGACCCGGGCGCTCCGGCTGGCGCCGGCGTCGCCAGCGTTCGTAATCCCGCATCAGCTCGCGGGCGTGATCCGGCGCCCAGGCCTGCCCGCGATTCGCCCGGCGCAAGAGCCGCTTGAGCCCTCGCTCCAGGATCGCCTCTCCCCATCGGAACCGACGCGACGCCAGCACGGCCTCCAGATCGAAGTAGAGCGACTCCAACCAGCGCCCCAGCCGTTCGAGTTCAGCCTCGCTCTCGGCCAGCCGCCGGCGCAGCCGTTCGATCTCGGCGGCCAATGAGGGCCGAGGCACATCGGGCTCTGGGGTGGGGGGGGGCATCTGAGGCCGCGGCCGCGCGATCGATCCTCCGCCGCCGCGCCCCCATCATATACGGCCGCGGCGGCCGCCGATCGACTTTTCCGTCCGGATCGGGGCCGGCGGGGTCTCGGCCCTGGGCGCCGCGGGGGCCGTCGGCCGAGGCGATCCCCCTTCGCCCGGGGGGCAGATTATTATTGTGGCCGAGAGGGGGATCGATACAATGGCCGCGTTGGGGGGAAAACCAAATCCCGTTCGACGGAGGAAGTGGCCATGAAGCGAACCTTGAGAGTTGCGGTCGTTGCGGTCCTGGGTTGTCTCGTTTATTCGGCGCAGCCGGCGCGGGAGGCGCGGGCCGACGTGGCCGACACGGGCCGCGCGATCGCCAACTGGTTGCCTAACCTGATTGTGGACGTGCTCGACATCGTCAAGCTCAACGTCAGCGTGGGGGAAGGTCACGCCCTGGACGTGCGCGCCACGCGGGCCCTCGATCTGGGTTGCTCCAACTATGACGTGACCCGCTACGGGCTGAACGTCAGCGAGGGCGCCGTGGTCGACGAGGCCGTCGAGGATTGCGGCGTCTCCGTTCTGGGGTTCGTCGCCGGGACGCGCGAACGCGATCCCCACGAGATCGGCCTGACGCTCCATGTGATCCGCGGCGGGCTGGAAGCGGCGGTCAACCTCCGCAAGGCCCTCGACGCCGTGACCGGCATCTTCTTCGTCGATCTCGAGGACGATAACCGGGACTTCTTCGAGTAATCGGCGCGCGCGGGGCCGGCCGCGCCGCCTCCCGGCGGCTCCGGCCGAGCCCCCGCCGCCCCGTCCTTTCCCACCCGACGCGCCGGATCCCCCAGTCGATCCGGCGCCCGTTTTTTTACGCCTCGCTCGATGACCGCCGCCCTTCCCGCCGCGCGCCGCCGGTCGGACCTTCGGGCCCCCGGCATGGCCGTTCCGGCCGGGGGCTGGTCGGTCGGTATCCGCCGTTGGCGACGTCGGCGGTCCCGTTGACCGGCGCGTTATTGGGCGTGGCCT
>CAYXAU010000039.1:0-6211 GCA_964463045.1 uncultured Candidatus Sumerlaeota bacterium
GATCGTCGCCCCGGCGTAGGTGCCCTCAGCTACGAGCAGCGCGTAGCGGTTGGTGTTGGTGGCATCGCCGATCTGGTTGAGCGCGTAGGGGATCGTCATCCACGGGTTGGCCGAGCTTCCGTCGCCGGTTGAGTCCGAACCCGTCGCGATCGAGACGTACCGGACCTGCTGATAGGCGCCCAAATCGACGGCCTCGTTCTGCGGCCCGAGCGGGCCCTGCGGGCCGATCAGGCCCCCCCTGCCGAAGCCGCGCGGGACGGCCGAGGTAAAGACGATCGGCTGCTCGGCCGTCCCGACGGCCGTCAACTGGCAACCCGTATCGACCCGAACGTCCGCCCCCGGCATCACCTTGAACGTCGTCCCGGCGGGGATCGTCGTCGCCCCGCGCAGGAGCAGGTTCCCCGTGACCCGGTACGTCTTCGTGTTCGTGAACGGGAACGCGATCTTGACCCCGGAGATTGGCTCCTCGACCTCGATCGGGAGTTCAAAGCCGACCGCGGCCGAATAGCCCCCGTCGGCCGTCACGGCCAGCGAGAAGGCGACCGTCTGTGCCGAGGCCCCGGCGGCCACGGCCACGTTCAGGAACGGATCGGCGGCGTTACTGGCCGACCTGCTGTTCCGGACCGTGCCGAAAGCGGCCGTCGGGTCGGCGATCGGCCCGATGGCGGCGTTCATCGTCGAGAGCGTCGCGGCGGCGTTGAGCGCGTCGGCGGCCGTTGAGGTCAGCGTCACCACCAGCCGGGCCGTCTCGCCCGGGTCCAGCGCCCCGTCACTGTCGTTGTCGGGGTCATAAGCCGAGGCGTCGTCGACCTGGACGGCGGCGACCGAGATGGCCGGCGTCATCGCCGTCGTGAGCGCCGTCCCGGCCCGCAGCAGCCCCTTGGCGGTGTAAGTCTGCGCCGCCGGGTGGGCGGTGGCCAGCAGGTGCTGCGTGATCGCTTCGGGCGATTGCTCCGGGCGGAGGCCCCGGAGGAGCGCCGCCGCGGCGGCCACGAGCGGCGCGGCGAAACTCGTCCCGTTGCCGAAAACCCCATCAAACTGATCGCCCGGAATGGCGCTGAAGACCGTCACCCCCGGCGCGGCCAGGTCGGCGTGGCTGACCGTTGGCCCGTTATAATTGGAGAAGGGGGCGCGCGCGGCCACGCCGTTATCGTTGGCCGCCACGCCGAGGACCCCCTCGTAAGCCGCCGGGTAGCGGGGGACGTCGTTCCGGCCTTCATTCCCCACGGCGGCCACCAGCACGGCGCTCCCGCGGGAGGCGGCGATCGTCGAGGCCAACGGCGAGGAAAAGGCCGCCCCCGTGAAGCTCATGTTGATCACCTGGGCCCCCTGGGCCACGGCGTAATCGATCGCCTCGATCACGTCGGCGGTGAGGACCGCCCCGTTGGCTTGGACGACGTCCAGCGGCAGGAGCGTCACGCCGAAGGCCCCGCCGGCCATGCCGACGCCGTTACCGGCCCGCGCCCCGACGAGCGAGGCCACGCGCGTGCCGTGCCCCTGGTCGTCCGTGACATCGACCTCGTCATCGACGAAATCAAACGCCAGGGGCGAGATCGCGCCGATCAGGTCCACGTGGTTCACGTCGCAGCCGCTGTCGATCACGGCCACCAGCACCCCGGCCGAGCCGGTCGCGACGTCCCAGGCCGTCCGAAAGCCGACCTGGTCGAAATCCTCGATCTGGTTGCCGAAGAGGGGATCGGTCGGCGTGAGCGTCAGGCGATGTTCGTAGTTCGGTTCAGCGGCCAGCACGTTAGGATCGGCCTGAAAGGCCCGGGCGATCGTGGCCACGTCGGCTGCCGGGTCGAACGTCAAAACCTCGATCGAGCCGACGACGGGGCCGGTAGCGCGATTGGGCCGCAGCAGCCCCGGACGGTAACGCGCCGGCGGCGCCGCGCCCGGCGGGCCCGCGGCGGCCGGGCCGCGGCGCGGCGGGACCGGCCCGACCCCCAACCGCCGGGCGGAGATCAAGCCAAACCGGGCCTCCAGAGCGGCCAGTGAATCGGGCTGACCGCGAGCGGGCGTCCCGATCCGGCGACCGGGGCGGGCCGGTTGATCGGCCGTGTCGTCCAGAACCCCGGGGGCGTAGTGGACGATCACCTCGCCCGGAGCCCAGGTCACCGGGACGCGCTGGGCGAGAACCGCCCCCGCCCCGAGCCACAACAAGCCGGCCAGGAGGGCCAGGATGCAGCCCTCCCGACGGCGGTTCGCGCAGGTTGGCTGTCTCAAGTCGGGATACCCCCGCCGAGGGACGGGTCCCTGGCCGGATCAACGATGAGGTCCGCGCCGCCCCCGAAGTCCATCCCTCGAAGGCAACCTTATTCTGGGAAGATTGTGTAGGACAGGAACCGGCGACTGTCAAGCCGTTTTGGACTTGCGCGGGGGCGCTGAGGCTGCTCTATGATCAAGAAGCCGCCGTGAGCTATTCAGGGCGGGGCAAAGGGGATCTAAGCTATGGACCGAATCGGGTGCCCCGTCTGCGGGGAGACGCTGGCCGAACTGGCGGCCGGGCCGTGCCCCGCCTGCGGGGCCTTGCTTTCGGAAGCGCTCCTGGCTGAACTCCAGACGCGGGCTGAGCCGGCCGAGACGACGCCGCCGGTCAGGACCGGGCCGGCGCTGACCGAGGCTGAGACGGATGAGCTGATCACGGCTTTTCGCAGCCAATTTGAACGCCACGAGCTGGCAATGCCTCGGCGATGGGTCGAGCGTCTGCGGTATCTGGCGACGCACGTGGAGGTCAGCCAGCGGCAGGCGACGGTAATTTTCGTCGACCTCCGCGGCTACACGTCGCTTTCGCAACTGCTCTCGACGGAGCAACTGGACCAACTGCGGCAGTGGTTTTATGGGGTCTGCACGCGCCAGATCGAGCAACACGGCGGCTTCGTGATTCAGTTTCTGGGGGACGCAGCGTTCGCGGGGTTCGGGGCGCCCTGGGCGTTCGAACGGGACGCCGAATCGGCCATCCAGGCCATCCTCGCCATCCGGGAGGAGGTTCGGCGACTCGGGAATTTTGAGGGGCATGAGCTGGCAATCCGGGCCGGGGCAGACACCGGGACCGTCAGCGTCCGGCTGACGGAGGTTCAGGGACGGCCGGCGCCGGACCTTTTCGGCTCGACGGTCAACCTGGCGGCGCGGCTGGAGGCGGCAGCGGCCACCTGGGAGGTGCTGATCTCGGACACGCTGGCCGATCAGGTCCGCGGCGTCTTCGAGATGGAACCGCGCGAGCCGTTCCTGCCGAAGAACTACGGCCGAATGGTGAGCCCGTGGGCCGTGGCGCGGCATCTGGGGGCCGAGGCCCAACGCCGGCGGCACGACACCGCCTTCGTCGGGCGCGCTTCGGAGAGGGCCGCGCTGGAGACCTGGATCGGACGCGTCGAGCGGGGGGAATTCGTCGCCGCCCAGCTCCAGGGCGTGGCCGGGGTCGGCAAATCCCGACTGGCGCGCGAGGGGTTGGCGGCGGCGGGCGATCGCCTGCGGCTGGCCTGGACGGACTGCGCCTCGCAGGAGCGCCATGGTCTGCTGCGCCCGATCCTGAGAGGGCTGGAGCAGGCCGTCGACTGGGTGCGCCCAGGGGACGGCCGAGGCTCACCCGAGGAGCGCCTCACGGCTCTGGCCGAGGTTCTTCCGGATAACGAGAAGGTCCTTATCCCCAGCCTGGGCTACGCCTTGGGCGTGGAGCCGCACCTGACGCGGCTGAAGGGGCTGCCGGGAGCGGCCCTTCGTCAACAGATCGTGATCGGGCTTTCGGCCGCGCTGGCGAGCCTGGACCGGACGCGCGCCCGCGCCTTCGTCGTCGACGACCAGCAGTGGATCGATCCGCTCAGCCGGGAGGTCCTGGACCGTCTGGCGCGACTGCGCCCGCCCGGATTGCTGCTGCTGGCGATCGGCCGCCCGCCGGAACCCTCGGCCGAGGCCCCCACGTGGGAGGCGGAAACGGCAGAGGCCGAGCCGGCGGCCGAGCCGCCGCCGGTCTGGGAAGAACTGGCCGTGGGGCCCTTGGCCGAGGCCGACGTCCCCGCGCTCCTGTCGCAGATTGTTGATCTGGAACGGCTGCATCCGCTCGTGCGGCGGCGGCTGGCCGCCGAGAGCGAAGCGATCCCGCTCTATCTGATCGAGCTGGCGCGCAAGGCGGGCGAGGAATGGACCGACCTCGACGCCGAAGGGCTCGCCCGGCTTCAAAGCCCCGAGGCGCGGGAGCGGCTGCCTTCGACGATCGTCGAAATCCTTCAGACGCGGCTGGATCAACTGGACGCCCAGCGGCGGGCGCTCCTGCAGTGCGCCTCCGTCCTGGGGGATCGGTTCTCGCTCTCCCTGATCGAGCTTTTCCAGGCCGTCAAGGAGGACCTGCTCGCCGAGCTCTACGCCCTGAAGGGGCTGCGGTTTCTGCGCGACCAGCCGCTGCCGGAAGACATTGGGTTCGAATTCACGCCGTCAGTCCTGCGGGACCTGGCTTACCAGATGATGACCGCCGAGCAGCGTCAGCGGCTGCATCGGACGATCGCCCTGCGGATCGAGCAGCGGTTCGGCGACCGGCTGGAGCAATTTGCGCTGGACCTGGCCTCGCACTGGCTCTACGCCGGGGAGCCGACGCGGGCGCGGATTCATCTGCGCCGGGGCGCCCAGCAGGCGATGTTGTGCGGGGCGCCGCAGGCCGCCTATCAGCTCCTCAGCCGCGCCCTCGGGGCTCAGGCGGCCCCCGGCGAGGCCGCCGTTCAGGAGATGGTCAACCTGCAACAACGGGCGCTGCTTTCGGAGATGGCCGCGCGCGCCTGCCGCCTGATGGGAGATTTCCCCCGCTCCGACGCTCACCTGGCCGATTTCGCCGAGCTGGCCGACCGCTTGGAGCATCCCCTCTGGCGGGCCGAGGCCCGGCTCCAGCAGGCCATCAACGCGCTCGAACAAGGCGAGGCCGCTGCGGCCGAGGAACGGGCGGAGCCGTTGGATCGGGGGGAGGACCTGCCGCCGAAGCTCCGGCTGCGGCTGCTCAACGTGCGCGGGATCATCCGCCTGCGGACGGGGCGGTTCGCCGAGGCCGAGGCCGAGTTCGAAACCGCGATCGGCCTGGCCCCCGAAGCCGAGGCAGCCCTGCGCGCCGACGCGCTCAACAACCTCGGGCTGACGTTCTGGGAGCAGGGGCGCCTGGAGCGCGCCCGCGAGGCCTTCGCCGGGGCCTTTGAGGTCTGGAGCCGCATGGGCGGCAGCTTCGGCCAGGCCCTTACGCTCAATAACGTCGGGATCATCGAAGAGAAACTGGGACGGATCGCCGAGGCGGCCATGACCTATGACCGGGCCGCGGGGTTGGCCGAAGAGATCGGCTACCTGCACGGGCTGGGCGCCGTCGAGGCCAATCGCGCCAACCTGGCCCTCCTGCGCCGGGATTGGCGCGGCGCGGAAACCGCCGCCGCCCGCTCGCTCCATCTGGCCCAGCTCATCCGGCACAAGCACTCCGAGGCGATCGCTCTGGAGAATCTGGGCCTGGCCCGGGCGGGGCTCGGTCATCTGGAGGAAGCGCTCTCCGCCCTCCGGCAAGCCATCGCCATCGGCGATCTGATTGAGGATCCCGTCCGGCGCGATTCAGCCCGTCTGGCATCGGTCTGGGTGGCTCTCCTCAGTGGTCAGACGGAGCGGGCCCGGCGGCTGTTCCAGGCCTTGCCGGCCCAAGTGGCCCCTGACCTCGTGC
Source organism: uncultured Candidatus Sumerlaeota bacterium (assembly GCA_964463045.1). Classification (GTDB taxonomy): domain Bacteria; phylum Sumerlaeota; class Sumerlaeia; order MVZB01; family JAJFLK01; genus CAYXAU01. Next base: position 5,678 of record CAYXAU010000039.1, read on the forward strand.
TCTGGCGCGAGACGTTGGATCTGGCGCTGACGGCGCTCGCCTCGGGCGACGCCGATGGGTTGTTCGACGAGGCGGCTTTGGAAAGGTTGCGGGCTGAGGCGAGCCTTGAGAATTATCTTCGACGCCTGGACGCGCTGGTGGTGCTCACCGGCGCCGGCCTGGCCCCGGACCGCCACGAGGCCCTGGCCCGCCGCCGCGAGGCCGCCTGCCCGGGCGCGGCCGATGCCGGACGGCGTAAATGACCTACTCGCAGCCGGTCTTCAGACGCCGGCACTCGATCAGGTCGAGCTGCACGGGGCGCTCCAAAGGAAAGAAGAGCGGTACCCCTTTACCGAGCAACACCGGATCGATGTTCAGGCCGACCTCGTCGATCAGGTCGGCGTCGCGCCGGCCTCGACTTTGACCGTCCCGCCGTTGGCGACGTCGGCGGTCCCGTTGACCGGCGCGTTATTGGGCGTGGCCTGCTCGCCGGTCTCCGCCCCCGCGTGCGAGAATTTGACCCAGACGGTCGTCGGGGCCGTCCCCGTGCCGGAG
>CAYXAU010000040.1:0-5883 GCA_964463045.1 uncultured Candidatus Sumerlaeota bacterium
ACGCGACGATGACCTGGGAGGAGCGATTCCGGCTGTGGCAGGCCGAGCGGGCCGGCCGGTGGGCGGGGGGAGGCGCCGCCCCCTGAGCCGGGTCTCTCGGCGGCCTGTGGGTCCAGGTTCCCCCCCTCCGAGCACCCCAAGATCCCCGTCCGAGTTCCTGAAGATCCCGGACGGATACGGGGGGGTCTCCGCGGGGGGGCGTTTGGCTCCAGGTTCCGCCCCTCGGATCGCTCGCGGGCATTCTCGGACGGCCGTCGGCGGGGGGCGTCAACGTCCCTCCCGGGTCCCCGCCGGCGGGCGAGCCCCCGAGGGGGGGTTGCGGTCTTCCAAGGGGCGGCAGAATCCCATTGACGCCGCGGCGGGAAGCTGAAAGAATCTGGGGTTCGGCTGCTAGGCCAGTAGCTCAACTGGCAGAGCACCGGTCTCCAAAACCGGGGGTTGGGGGTTCGAGTCCCTCCTGGCCTGCCAGCCTATGCCGAAGGAAAGGAACGCGCGGCGGCGGTCGGGGTCTCGGGCCGCGGGACGGGACCGCCGCCTTGAGGATGAGCCCATCGGAACGGGTCGGTCATGACGCTCTGGCGGATTCTCAGCCTGGCGCTGCTGGCGCTGGGGGTCGCCCTCGCCTGGATGTATCGAGCCCGCCTGCGGGCGGCCTGGCGTCGGCTGTCGACCTTCAAGGACGAGGTCATGCTGGAGATGCGCAAGGTCAGTTGGCCGACGCGCGATCACGTGATCGGCTCCACGCTGCTGGTCGGCGTGGCGGCCTTGGCGCTGATGGTCCTGATCGGCGTGATCGACGTCGTGTGCGGACGGTTGGTGGAGATCATTTTCGCCTCGTGAAGCCCGCCGGGAACCTCGGCGGCGCCGCCGCTGTCCCCGGCCGGTGGAGCTGAAAGAAGGGCCATGATGAGCGTCGTGGAAGAGCCCGCGGCCGAGCCCAAGGGGGAAGGCGCGTCCGACCCGACGGGGCGGCTTAAGTGGTTCGCCGTCCATACCTATTCGAGCTTCGAGGCCAAGGTCAAGCAGACGATCGAGCATCGGGCGGCGCTGGAAGGCATGCAGGAGAAAATCCGGCGCGTGTTGATCCCGACGGAGGCGATCATCGAGATCAAGGGGGGCAAGAAGCGGACGGCTCACCGGAACCTGATGCCGGGCTACGTGCTGGTGGAGATGGAGCCCGAGGAGGACGCCTTCAATCTGATCAAGTCCATCAAGGGCGTTTCCAGCTTCGTCCCCACGGGCGATCAGCCGGTCCCCTTGAGCCCCGAAGAGATTCAGAACCTCCTCAACATCATGGAGGACAAACACGAGAAGCCCAAGCCGAAGATGATGTATCGCAAGGGGGACCAGATCAAAGTGATCGAGGGGCCGTTCATGAACTTCATCGGCAACGTCGAGGCGGTCGACGAGGAAAAGGGGAAGCTGACGGTCATGGTGTCGATCTTCGGCCGCCCGACGCCGGTCGAGCTGGACGTGTTGCAGGTCGAGCCCGCCTGAGGCCCCGGCCGAAGCAAGGAAGGATCGCCCCCCATGGCGAAAGCCAAAAAAAAGCAAGAGATCGCCAAGGTCAAGATTCAGATCCCGGGCGGACAGGCCACGCCGGCCCCCCCCATCGGCCCGGCGCTCGGCCAGCACGGGGTCAACATCATGGAGTTCTGCAAGGCCTTCAATGAGCGGACGAAGGACAATCCGGGGCTGATCATCCCCGCCGAGATCACGATCTTCAGCGACCGCTCCTTCACGTTCGTGACGAAGACCCCGCCGGCGGCCGTGCTTCTCAAGCGGGCGGCGGGGCTGGCCAAGGGCTCCGGCGAGCCGAACAAAAAGAAGGTCGGGCAACTCTCGAAGGCCGAGGTGCAGAAAATCGCCCGGAGCAAAATGCCCGACCTGAACGCCAACAATCTCGAGGCGGCGGCCTCGATGGTCGCCGGCACCGCCCGCTCCATGGGGATCGAGATCGTCGATTGATCGGGCCTGGCCCAGGGTCCGGGAGCCTCGGCCCTCGTCCCGCGGGCGCGCCGTCCCTATGCATCAGCGTCATCGAGGAGCCGTTAACGCTCGATAGCGTCCTTGGAGATGGGAGGTCCGCCCCGGTCAAGCCGGCCGGCGGGCCGTCAGGACCACGGAGGAGCTCAACGATGCCCCGACACGGGAAACAATTTCGCCAGGCGCTTAACGGCGTGGATCGTCAGGCGCGCTATTCGGTCGAGGAGGCCGTGCAGAAACTGCGGGCGCTCCGCTACGCCAAATTCGATGAAAGCGTTGACGTGGACATCCGCCTGGGCGTGGACCCGCGCAATGCCGATCAGCAGGTCCGCGGCACCGTCGTCTTGCCCCATGGGACCGGCAAGCGCGTGCGCGTGGCCGTCTTCGCCAAGGGGGACGCCGCCGAGGCGGCCCGGGCGGCCGGGGCGGAGTTCATCGGCGGGGAGGACCTCGTGGAGAAGATCAAGGGCGGGTGGACTGATTTTGACGCCGCCGTGGCCGCCCCGGACATGATGCGGTTCGTCGGCCAGGTGGGCAAAATCCTCGGCCCCCGCGGCCTGATGCCAAACCCGAAGGCGGGCACGGTGACGCCGGACGTGGCCCAGGTCGTCCGCGAGCTCAAAGCCGGCAAGGTCGAGTATCGGCTGGATCGTCAGGCGATCATCCATTGCAGCGTCGGCAAGACGAGCTTTGACGAGGCCAAGCTGGTCGAGAACATCACGACCCTCCTGGAGGCGGTCCAGCGGGCCAAGCCCGCCGCAGCCAAGGGGGTCTATATGAAGTCGATCACGGTCAGCTCGACGATGGGCCCCGGGATCAAGGTGGCTTACGCCCCCGCCGAGGGGCGATAAGACGGCCGGCGAGCCCGCCGGGCTCGCGGCTGGAGGAGGAACGACAAAGCGTCCGGTTCGGCCATGGAGCCGGCCGGCGCGCTGATGACCGCCCAAGACCGACGGTCGGCCCGCGCGGGCCTGGTAAGATCGGGAGAGCGTCAATCCCGGCGCCGTCCGAGGCAGTCCAATGGGGAGACCAAGCCGCCGCGATGCGGAGAGCACGCGGCCCCTTTTCCCCGAGGTTGCTGCCCGAGGCTCACCCGTAGGGGTGAGCGCGTCGTCAGCCCAAAATCGGGGAAAAGGAGGTGAGGCAGAGTGGTTCGACCGGAGAAAATTGAACGGGTCCGTTTGGTGGCGGAGAGGCTCCGGGCTTCGCAGAGCGTTGTGTTGACGGACTTTAGGGGCCTGACGGTCGCCGAGATTACGGATCTCCGCGGCCGGCTCCGGGGCCGCGGCGTGGAATACAAGGTTCTCAAAAATCGGCTGGGCAGGCGGGCGCTGGCCGAGGCCGGCTGCGACGCCTTGGACGACTGGTTGGTCGGGAACACGGCCTGGGCGTTTGGGCTCAGAGACGCCATCGAGCCGGCCAAGGTCCTGAGCGCATACGCCCAGGAGAACGAGAAGCTGAAGATCAAGGGTGGGCTGCTCGAACGGCGTCGGATCGACGCCGGCATGGTGGCGGAGTTGGCGGCGCTGCCGTCGCGTCCGGAGTTGCTGAGTCGAATGGCCGGCGGGCTGAAGCAGCCGGCGGCGCGGCTGGCCTCGGCGATGAGTCAGGCCGTGGCGCGCATGGCTCGGGCGTTCGCCGTCCTTGCTGAAAAACGCGAGAAGGCGGGGGTTCAGATCACTTAGGGACGCCGTCGGCGGCCGCCGGGCCGTCGGACGGGCAGATCGGTGAGATCGTAAGGTTCAGGTTAAGGAGAGACCCAAGATGGCACAGACGTTGACGCCGGATGAGGTGCTGGAGGCGGTCAGTCAGTGGTCGCTGCTCCAGATCAATGAATTCGTCAAGAAATTCGAGGAGAAGTTCGAGGTGTCGGCGGCGGCGCCGATGATGGCTGCCCTGCCGGCCGGAGCCGCCGGGGGCGCCGGCGCCGAGGCCGTCGAGGAGCAGACCGAATTCACGGTGGTCCTGGCGGCGGCCGGAGCCCAGAAGATCAAGGTGATCAAGGAGGTGCGCAGCCTCCTGCCCGATCTGGGCCTGAAGGAGGCTAAGGACCTGGTGGAATCGCTGCCGAAGCCGATCCTGACCGACGTGTCCAAGGAACAGGCCGAGAAGGCCAAGAAGGTCCTCGAGGAGGCTGGGGCGACGGTGGAGATCAAGTGAGGCCGCCACGCGGCGTCCCGGCCAGCGAACGTCAAAGCCGGCCGCGCCGGCTTCGGTCGGCGCGGCCGACATCCTGCCAAGCGGGGCCGCTCCTTTACGGGCGACCCCATCGGAGGTGGAGTCATCCATGACCAGTCGGAAGCTCCCATGGGCGGACGGGCGGATGATCAACGGGCGATACTCGTTCTCCCGGATCCCCGAAGTGATGGAGATCCCGTATCTCCTGGAGACGCAGAAGCAGTCCTACGCCGAGTTTCTGCAGATGCACGTTCCGCCGGACCTGCGCGAGGACGTCGGCCTGCAGGAAGCCTTCAAGTCGGTCTTTCCCATCCGGACGCCGAGCAACCATTCGACGCTGGACTTCACCGAATACAGCTTCGGGACGCCCAAGTACACCGTGCGGGAGTGCATCGAGCGGGGGATGACCTACGCCGCGCCGCTGAAGGTGAAGCTTCAACTGATCGTGCGCGAGGCCGAGGGGGAGGGGGGGCAGGTTGAAGTCCGCGACATCAAGGAGCAGGAGGTCTATCTGGGGGAGATTCCCCTGATGACCGATCAGGGGACGTTCATCATCAACGGGGCCGAGCGGGTGATCGTCAGCCAGTTGCATCGCTCCCCCGGGGTCAGCTTCTCATCGACGATTCACCCCAACGGCCGGCCGCTGTACTCGGCGCGGATCATTCCCAACCGGGGGGCCTGGATCGAGTTCGAGATCGACATCAATTCGATGATGTGGGTGATGATCGATCGGCGGCGGAAGATTCCCGCCACGACGTTCCTGAGGCTCTTTGGCGTTCGTGAGGATCAGGAACTCATCCACGAGTTCTTTCAGACGGAGACGATCGCGCTGGACAACTTCGACAAGGGGGCCACGAAGACCCCCGCCCTCGAAGAGTATATCGGCGAAGAGTTCATCGAAGACGTGATCGACGCCAAGACCGGCAAGAAGATCGCCGGCCGCGGCTCCCGCGTGACGAAGAAGATCATCGAGCAACTGAAAAAGGCCGACGTTAAGGGGGTTCACCTGACCGTCGCCTCGGCCTATGACGATCGGCTCGGAAGAATCCTCGCCGAGGACGTCGTCGATAAATCCACGGGCGAAATCATCGGCGAATGCTGGGAGCGGATCACAACGACGTTCCTGCGGCGGGCGGCCGAATGCAAGATCGGCAAGGTTCGCGCGCTGGATCGTCGTCATGAGAACGACGATACGATCCTGATCACGCTGGAGAAGGACAAAGTCCGCTCCTACGAGGAGGCGCTGCTGGAGTTCTTCAAGAAGATGCGGCCGGGGAACCCCGTCTCGATCGTCGCCGGCCAGCGGCTGGTCGAGGAGATGTTCTTTTCCGACCGGCGATATGACCTCGGCCAGGTGGGCCGCCACAAGATCAGCGCCCGCTTCAAGCGGACGGATAACGCGGGCTCCCGTCTGCTGGACGCCCGCGACGTGATCAACGTGATGAAGCACATGATCCGGCTTCAGCGGGAGGAAGAAGCCCAGGACGACATCGATCACCTGGGGAATCGGCGCGTCCGCTCGGTCGGCGAATTGCTGCAGAACCAGATCCGGGCGGGGCTCGCCGAGATGGAGAAGACCGCTCGCGAGCGCATGGCGATCATCGACCTGGAGAACCTCCTGCCGCACAACCTGATCAACGCCAAGCCCGTGGCCTCGGCCATCAAGGACTTCTTCGGCCGCAGCCAGCTCTCGCAGTTCATGGACCAGACGAACCCGCT
>CAYXAU010000041.1:0-1958 GCA_964463045.1 uncultured Candidatus Sumerlaeota bacterium
TGATTTCGTCCCCGGGTCGGATCGCCCGCCGGGCTTTCTCCCCATCCGGCGGCGGAGCCAGGGGGGCGAACCCGGGCGTCCCGACCTCGAAAATTTCCGTCGGGGGGTCCTCCTCCGGGCCGCCCTTGAAGCGGTAAGGGCCATGAGCCAGCCAGAGGAGTTCCTCTCCGCCGGGGGCGGCGAGTAAATGCTGCCGCCCGGAATCGAACACCTCGCGCGTCATCAGGATCTGCCCCCCCTGGGCGAGGCCCATCACGCGCGAGGCCGCGTCCGTCGCCAGGCCGATGTACTTGACGGGCCCCTCCGGCGGCCCCACGCGGGAACTCTCGCCCAGATGAATCCCCACGCGGGCGCGGACCGTCGGGCCGAGCGCCCGCAGGCCGCGCTGAAAGGCGAGGGCGCAGCCGAGGGCCGCCGACGGGCGCTCGAAAACGGCCAGGAAGCCGTCGCCGATGTCGTAGGATTCCTCGCAGCCGTGGTCGGCGCGGCAACGGGCGGCGAGGGCGTCGTGGGCGGCGATCAGGCGGGCGGCCTCGGGATCGCCCATCCGGCGCTTGAGTTCGACGGAGCCCTCCAGGTCCGTGAAGAGAAAGACCTTGAGGACGCTCTCCGCGGCGTTGGGCATCTCGGTCATCCGGCCATCACCGCCCTGACTTACCGAGGTCGGGGCATGATACTCCCCGGGCATCAGCCGCCCAACCGATTTTCGAGCCGCGGCAAGGGGAGGGGGGGATCATGCCGGACGGAGCGCCGCGCCGGGCGCGGAAGGGGGAAGGCGCCCGCCGCAGCCGAGAGCCGGAAGATCCGAGTGGCGGGGGGCTCGGCCGGCGTTTAGGATAGAGGATCCGACACGCCGAGCGCGCCCGGCCGAGGGCCGCTCGGGGCTTGACCGGGGCTGGCGTAGCTCAGTCGGTAGAGCGGCGCACTCGTAATGCGCAGGTCGCCGGTTCGACTCCGGCCGCCAGCTCCAGCGGCTTCGCGGGGGGCCCGCCCCGTGGTTTTCGCGAGGGGGAGGAAGGCTGTGGGGGGCGCGGCGAGGCGATCGACGCGACGGAACGGTCGGGGTCGGGCGACGAAATCTATCTGACCCAGCGGTATTTGAGGAGCGTCCAGACGGCCTGGAAGAAATCCCGCCAGCCGATTTTTTTGCCTTCTTCGGCGGTGCGGGCCTCGAACGTCACCGGCAGCTCGACGATCCGCTCGCCGCGGCGGAGCACCTTGGCCGTGACCTCCGGGCAGAACTCGAACCGCTCGCACCGTAGCTCCAGCCCGCGGATGAGATCGCCGCGGAAGACTTTATAGGCGGTGGCCTCGTCGGTGATCCGCTGGCCGTAGAGGAGCGTCGCCAACCAGGCGAGCAGGAAATTGGCCACGCGGTTCGGCAGGCGCATCTTGCGGACGGTCCCCAGAAAGCGGGATCCATAGACGACGTTGGTCCGTCCGGCGAGGATCGGTTCGAGCAAGGCCGGGATTTCCTCCGGCTGATATTCCAGGTCGGCGTCCTGGACGAGCACGATGTCGCCGGTCGTCGCCTTGAGGCCGGTCCGGATGGCCGCCCCTTTGCCCCGGTTGCGGTCGTGGCGCAGCAGGATGGCGTCGCCGCGAGCGGCCTCGCGCCGGAGAATCTCGCCCGTGCCGTCGGTCGAGCAGTCATCGACGAGCACGAGCTCCTTGCGCAACGGCAACGCCCGGACCCGCGCGAGCACCCGCTCGATGAGATCGGCCTCGTTGAAGATGGGCATCACGATCGAGATCAACGGCGCGCGAGCCCCCGAGGGGGGGCGTTCGCCGGGTGCCGGCGAGGGCTCCGGAGCGCGAGGCTGTTCCGAACCGGTCATGCGGACCTCAACTTCAGGGTTCTGAAGGACGCGGCGAGCCCGGCGCGATGCCGACCGAACCGAGGGGCAAGTTTGATGAGGCCTCAGGGGGGGCGCAAGGCGAAACGGGGCGGGGGCGGC
>CAYXAU010000041.1:2058-5208 GCA_964463045.1 uncultured Candidatus Sumerlaeota bacterium
GGCGGGGGCGGCCAACGTCGATTAAAATGGGAGGTCGCGCGATAATCCTGGCGACTCCGGTTCACGTCGGTGCCGATCCGGCTCAAAACTCCCAACCGAGGGCTCCTCAAGGGCGCGCGGGCTTGCTTTCTCGTGTGCGCGTGGGCGGCGGCGTTGCCGGCCGGGCCGGCGCGCGCGGCGTTCGACTACGGGGGGCTCGACGCGATCTTGAAGGCTCGCGTCGACGCCGAGGGGCGCGTCGATTACCGGGGGCTCAAGGGGGACCGGGCGGCGCTGGACGCCTACGTCGCCCGGCTCGGACGCGTCGCGCCGGAGACGCTCAACGGCTGGAGCCGGGCCGATCAGATGGCCTTCTATCTCAACGCCTATAACGCCATCACGTTTCAGGTCGTGATCGACCATTACCCGCCGAAGGGGCTGGGGCTGATCTTCCCGCGGCTCTCGATCCGCAACATCGCCGGGGTGTGGGACAAGATTCGAACGCCCGTGGCGGGGGCCGAGCTGACGCTTAACGAAATTGAACACGAAATTCTGCGCCCGCGGTTCAAGGACGCGCGCGTCCACGCCGCGATCGTCTGCGCCTCGATCGGCTGCCCCATTCTGCGGAACGAAGCTTACGTGGGGGCGCGGCTGGAGGAGCAACTGGAGGATGCCGCGCGTCGGTTCGCGCGCCATCCGGAGAAGAACGCCGTCGATCCGCGGCGGCGGATCGTCACGATCTCGCCCATCTTCGATTGGTTTAAGGAGGATTTCGAGAGCTACGCCGAGCAGGCGCCGACGCTCAAGGGCCGCCGGGGAGACGCCGGCCGCTGGGCCGGGGCGCTCGGCTTTCTCATCCGCTACGGCGACCCCGCCCACGCCGATTTCCTGCGCGGCGGCGATTACCGCGTCCGTCTGGGCGATTACGACTGGAGCCTCAACGACTGGGGGCTGGGGGAGTAATCGCAGCCTCCCCGCCCGGATTCGCTAATCGCGGGGCGTCCAATCGTTCAGGTGCCCGACCAGGGGGCCGACGTCGGAGGTGACGGCGACCGTCGCGCCGGGGCGCGTCTGGCCCTCGACGCGGACCGCGTACCGGCGTCGGACCTCGGCCACGCCGTGGATCGCTCGGCCGTCCTGAAGCACCACGCGGAAGGAACGGCGATCGGAGGGGGGATCGATCCTCAGGGCGCGGACGCGCGCGATCGCCCCCTCGCCCCACAGATAGCCGTAATCGCCCCGCTCGGAATGGACGGCCAGCAGCCCCCGCCGGTCCCCCTGGACGTTGAGGTAGGCGAAGGCGGGCGCGAAACGGGGGCGCTCGCCGGATTGCTCATGCCATTTGCCGGGCAGGTCGAGCTCGGCGCGGCCCGAGGGGGTCCGAATCGTCGCGCGCGTCCGCCCCATGACTTCCCATCGGCCCGGGCGGACGAGTACGGGCTCGTGAGCCGATTCGAAGCTTGCTTCGATCGTGATGGGGATCGTTCCGGCGGCGTCGGGGGGCTCGAGCGTCTCGTGTGCCCTGAAGGCGGCGCTCGCGGTTCCGCGCAGTCGATGCTCGTCGCGGGCGCGCTCGAACCGCGTGGGAGCTTCGCCGGCGAGGGTCCAGCGGCAGGCCGGCTCGCCGACGCGGGCGGGGGCGGCGTCCTCGCCGAGAGGGACGGGGTCGAGGACGGCGGCATAGCGATCCTCGCCGAGCACGACCGCGGCCCAGAGGGAGCCCGACCCCTTGGGGGGGAACCGCGCGACGCGGAGCGAGAATTCGCGGCTCAAGTCCGCCGAGAGCCCGACGATCGCCACCGATTCGGCGTAAACGGGGGAGAGGGAGGGCGGCGGCTGCGCGCCGAGGCGGGGGGAAAGACCGCCGATCCAGGGGCTCGCGCCGGCGGCGGCCAGCCGGCAGGTGAATTCGCGTCTTCGCGTCATGGCTCAGGCCCTCGTTCCGTGGATGGGGCGGGCCATTTCGCGGCCGAGCCGGGAAGTTCGCGCGATCGCTTGCGATCGAGGGGAACCCCGGCGCGACCCTGGCCGCGCGGGGGGAGAGCCAGCCCACGAATTCCTGACCCCCGACCCGGAAAACGGGAATTCAATAGCGTCGCCCCCAAATTCCGAATTACCTGTTACCTCAGGGGCCCGGATCAGCGGGGGCGTCATCTCCGCACGAGCCCCGTGAGCGCCGCCACGAGCAGCGTCGTCAGAATCCACCCCCAACAGGTGTAGACCACGGTGAGCGTATCCACCCACCGCCCGAGGCGCCTGCCGGTGTCGGCTCGCCAGTAATCGGCCTCGCGCAGCTTGATCAGCGGCGTGAACGTCTCGAGCGCGTAAACCAAGGGACGGAATTCCGCCTGCCTCTCCGCCTTCTCCGGTTTCATCACCCCCTTCGCATCGGCCCACGCAAAGCCCCCCCAGCCCAAAAAAACGGACAGCACGGCCAACCAGAGCGCCGGCGAAGGGCGGTGGCCGTAGCCGATCAACGGCGCCAGCGTCCGATACCACGCCCACTCCGTCAGAGTGGAAAGGGCGCGGCGGAAGTCGTCGATGGACTTAAAAGCCGTCCGGAACGTCGCCAACGGCGAGGGGAGCGCGGCCTTGCGCCGCCGCTCCTTGGCGATCAGAACCTCGCGCGCGTCGGCCTCGTGGCCCTGGGCGCGGAGGACCTTGGCCGCCTGCTCATAGGGCTGCGGGAGGAAGAGCTTTAATTTCTCCGCCAGGGCGCGCCGCCGTCGGGCCGCGGTCATTTCGCCCAGCGCCAGAAGAATCTCCTCGGCCTTCCTGGCGGCGTGGGAGCCGGGGCTCTCCGCCGCTTGCGTCTCAATGAACTCGATCCACCAGGCCGCGCGGGTTTCCATCTCGTCGTCGATTGAGTCGTACGTGAGGCCGTGGAGGTAGAGCCGGTTCGGCCCGGGGAAGTCCTTCTTGCCGATCCAGAGGGTGTGCGCGTGCGCCCCGCGGAGGTCGAGCGTCGCTCTTTCCTGTTCCTTCACGCCGCGCCATTGAAGATGCCGCCCGATCTCGGCCTCGACGAGGCTGATGATGCCTTCGAACAAGCAGCCCTCGCGGAGAAAGACGCTCCCCGTGATCTCTATGCCGCCGGCATTGAGGGCGTAACCGCCCTCGTTCCTGAACTCCCCACCAGTGCAAGAGAGGTCGCCGCCGATCGTCGCGCCC
>CAYXAU010000042.1:0-5171 GCA_964463045.1 uncultured Candidatus Sumerlaeota bacterium
CCCGCCGCCTGCCTCTACGTGGCACGCAGGCAGGCGCGGTCAGGGTCGAGGGGGGGCCGCGCTCTTTTCGCCCCCGGCCGGAGGTTCCGAACGCCCGGATAGGCGCCGGACCCCGCCTTCGCCGCGATCGCGTAGGTCTTCCGCCCCATGAGGACCGTGTCGATCGTTTTCCAGAATTCCGAGACGGGCGCTGCGGCCTCGTCGTTCCAGAGAAGCCCATCGACACCCTCCTTCGCGTCGGCGATAAAGTTATCCAGGCTGCCGGCGACCCCGAAGGTGACTTTTCGCGCCACGCCCTCTAGCATCGACGCCACGCCGGGCGCCGGTCAAGATGGCGCCGAGGAAAAGGGTTGAACGACCATGGGCCGAACCCGTCTCGGCCAAGCCGCTCTGATGGCGACGCTGGCGGCGGGGCTCGCCGCCTCGGCCCCGGGGCAAAACCCACCCGACGACGTGAACCTCTGGCCGATTCTGATTCTCGACCGGCACGAGGATGGAACGGAGGTTCAGGTGCTGCCGCCGTTGGGCGAGTGGACAACCCGCGGCGACCATCAGGTCCGCGCGCTCCGGCCGCTGGTGATGTGGGAGCGCCAGGGGCCGGCGTGGAAGCTCGACCTGCTCTGGCCGTTGGCCGGCTGGCGAGAGAGCCCCGGCGGCCGGGCTGGGCACATCTTCCCGATTTATGGGAAACGCGAGGCCGACGGCGACGGCCACCTGTTCGTCGTCCCCGTCTATTGGAGCTGGACCAGCCGCGGCGGCCGGCAGCGAGGCTGGATCGTCCCTCCCTTCTGGCTGGTTCGGGGCGACGACCTCACCTTCGGCCTTTGTCCGATTCTGGCCTACGACCGGGGGCCGGACCGACTGATCTGGGTGATGCCCTTCATCTGGAGTCGAGACCCGACCCGGCCGTCGGGCGGGATGGGCCTTCTGCCGGTTTGGCTCTCCTCGCGCGAACCCGACAGGCAGTGGGACTGGGTCTTACCGGTCTTCTGGGAACGAGGCGAGGGGGAGCTTCGGACGTTCGCCGTCGTTCCGGTCTTCTGGAAGGGGCGGGATTCGACGGTCCTGTTCCCTTTCATCTGGAGCCTGAACCGCGGCGACACGCTCGCCGTCTTTCCCATCTACGGTCGGCTCCGGCGCGGCGAGGATTCCGTCGCCACGCTGGTTCTCTTCCCGCTCTATTACGGCGATCGCAAGGGGGATTACGTCCGGCGTTGGCTGCTCTGGCCGATCTTCAGTTGGGGCGGCGGCGGAGAAGAATCCCGCCAATGGGGCGTTTTCCCGCTCCTGACGCGGAAGCGGATCGTCGAGATCGACCGCCTCCGGCGCACCGAGCGCTTCAGCGCCTCGGCGCTCTGGCCGATCTTCACCTGGGGCCGAAGCACGGTCCGAGCCGTCGGGCCGATCGAGCCCGGAATGGCCCCCGTGGAATCGACTCGGGACCGTCTGACCGTTTTTCCCCTCATCTGGGCACGGCGGAACGAGACCCGCAGCTTCCCGCCGGCCCCTGAGACCCCGGCGCCGGAGGCGACCGATCCCCAACGAATCGAGCAAGATCGTGGACTGACGATTTTCCCCCTTTACTGGTCCAGCTCGGACCGTCAACTCACGCGACGACCGCCGCCGGAGGTCGGTTACTCAACGGCCGACGTCACTTCCCGAAACTGGCTCCTCCCGCTTTACACCTGGGACCGGACGGCGACCGGCGCCCGCCTCACCGTGCTCTGGCCCTTCTGGAGCCGCCGCCGCGGCGAGGACGAGCGCCAGATCGAGGTCCTCTGGCGGCTCTTCGACATGAGAAGCTCGGAGACGGGAGACCGGCGGATTCGAGTCCTCTGGCGCGGCTACCGCGACGAGCGCGCGGGGGAGGCCCGCGAGATCGACGTCTTTCCCTTCATCACGTATCGGTCCCGCGGGCCCGACTCGGCCCGGTTTCAATTCCTCGGCGGCCTGGTCGAGTGGGGCGCCGACGCCGGCCGCCGCTACCTGCGCCTCCTCTACCTCCCCCGCTGGAGGCTCGGTCCAGCGGCGTCCTGAGCGCCTTTCGAGCGGCCTGGCGATCCCCTGATCCAGGGTAGCGTCGGCTCCCGTTGAACCGCTCCGGCGGGTCGGGTATCGTCCGGCGGGAGCGATCGCCGAGACGAACCGGCCGGAAGGGAAAACGGGGAGCAGGTCTTGCGGTTCTCTTTCCGGGCGGCGCCGGGAGGCGGGGCAGGAACGGCAAGATGGATCCCCGAGGGAAAGTCGCCCTGATCACGGGGGCCGCGCGCGTGGGGTCGGTCGTGGCCGAGGCGTTGGCCGGCCGCGGGGCGCGCGTCGCGCTGACCTACCGCCGGTCGCGCCGGGCCGCCGAAGAGACCGTAGCCCGGATCGCCGCCGCCGGCGGCGAGGCGCGCGCCTTCCAGGGGGACCTGGCCGCCCCCGTCGACGCCGCCCGCATGATCGAGGCGACGATCCATGCCTTGGGCGGGTTGCAGATTCTCGTGAACATGGCCTCGATGTATCAGGCGCGGAAGTTCGAAACCCTGGAGGCGGAGGCCTTCGACGCTCACCTGGCCGCCGACGCGCGAAGCGGTTTCCTGACGGCGATGGCCGCCGCCCCCCACATGCGCCGAGCCGGCGGCGGCCGCATCATCAACTTCGCCGATTGGCTGGCCGCCAGCGGCCGGCCCCGTTATCGCGAGTTCCTCCCCTACTATACGGCCAAGCGGGCCGTCCTGGGGTTGACCGAGGCGCTCGCGCTCGAACTGGCGCCGGAGATTCTCGTCAACACGATCGCGCCGGGGCCGATCCTGCCCCCCGCCGAGATGACGCCGGAGGAAATCCGCCAGGTCGAGCGCGCGACACCGCTCGGGCGCTGGGGCGGCCCCGAAGAAATCGCCAAGGCCGTCCTTTTTCTGGTCGAGACCGACTTCATCACCGGCGAATGTATCCGAGTCGATGGAGGACGCCACTTGCGTTAAGGGGGCGTCCCCGCCTTCGGGAGCGACCGGCAGCAACCCTTAAACGGACGAGGCTTCGAATCTACGGGGAGTCGAGCCGAAGAGATGTGGTGGAGGCGGCGGGAATCGAACCCGCGTCCGAGGATGCGGCCGGAAGGACCTCTACAAGCTTAGTCCGCCGAAGGGGTCTCGCCAAAGGGCGGACGGCGAACGGTCCGCCGCGACGGCCAGTCCGAAAAGTCTTCGCCGCGCAACCCTCGGACGGGGGCGCGCGCGGCTAGCCCACTCAATGACGCCCGACCCCGAGACCATGGGCGAGCCCCGGGCGGACGGGTCGCGTTAGTTACGCGGCCAGGGCGAGTTCAAAGTCGCCGTTTATTCGTTTGCCAGGCCGGATTAACGAGGATGAGCCCGGCGCTCCTCGGCTTGCAGCCCCTCCGTCCCGCGAACCCCGTCGAAACCATGTCGCCCCCACCGGTCGACGCCGGCTCCGTCCAGGACGGATGGCGAACGGAACGATCCGCGTGGCGAATCGCCCCGCCGACGTTTATTTTATGACGTCCGCCGGGCGAATTTCCAGGCCAAATCGAGCCCATCGCATCGATAGGCCGCCCCCGGCGACGGACGACCGCACGCGATGGCCGGGGCGCCACGATGAAGTCCGGACGAACCCGAGGCGACGGCGGCCTGCGGCCTAGCTTCCCTTCCCCTCAAGCCGCCTTCTCGCTCATTGAACTCCTGGTCGTCGTCGCCATTATCGCCCTCCTGGCGGCGATGGCCGTCCCGAACTTGCTGGAGGCGCAGACGCGCGCCAAGGTCGTCCGCGTCAAGAGTGACCTGCGCGCGCTGGCGACGGCCGCCGAGGCTTATCTCGTCGATCATAAGCGTCTGCCGCCCAACTCCGAGGGCCCGCTCGGAGGGATGACCCCAGGGGACATCACGCGTTGGGCGCTGCCGCTCAGCACGCCGGTGGCCTACATCAGCTCGGCGCATCTTCTCGATCCCTTCGGCAACGCCGATGCTCTTTTCACCCGCGGGCAGGCGCCTTACATCTATATCAGTTGCGAGCCGAAGGACCCGCTGGCTGCGCTTCTGCTCGCGCGGGCCTTCCCCGAGGACCTTGCGCTGCAAGAACGCGTCGTCGCGCGACGCTACTTCCTGCTGAGCGGCGGACCGGACGGCCGGCTGGAGTTTCAACGCCTGGGGAGCGGCCTGAACGGCCTCACCGCCTTTGTCCAGGCCAGCGTCGCCGGCCTCGCCGTTTACGATCCGACGAACGGGACCGCCAGCGTCGGCGATATCATCCGCACCCGCAAGGGCGACTTCCGGCCCGATCACTGAACTCGCCCCTCGGAGAGGCTTCTCGATAAGAAACGCGAAAATTCTCTCCCAAGAACCCCGCCCGGAATGAGGATAATGATCCCTGTATGCGCGACCGGCAGGCGATTTTCCACGCCGAGACGGCGCTCGATTACTGAAGGGGTCGGGGTTTTTAGACCGGTGGACAAGTAAAGCTTCCGGCCCGACGATGGCGTCGGGGAAGGAGGCTTGACGCTGGGCAAGCGACGGAGGATCGCGGCCGAGCTGAAGGCCAGGGTGGCCTTGGCGGCGTTTGGTGGCGACCGGACGATCAATCAGATCGCCGCCGAATTCGAGGTTCATCCGACCCAGGGGAGCCAGTGGAAGCGCCAGGTGCAGGGGCAGGTCCGGGAGTTGTTCCGCGACCGGCGCGCCGGCGGCGGCGGCGAGGACGAGCGCCTGATCGAGCGGCTCTACCAGCAGGTCGGTCGGTTGCAGTTGGAGCTGGACTGATTGAAAAAAATCGGCGCTGACGGTCGGTGAGCGGCGGGCGCGGGTGGAGCCGGACCACGGGGCGCTGTCGGTGCGGCGCATGCGGTGGTTCCTGCGAAGCCAAGGCTGGGCGGTGGGGCACGATCGCGTGCGGCGGCTGCTGCGGACGACGGGCCTGGAGGCGGTGGGGCCGAAGCCGCGCACCAGCGCTCCCGGGGCGGGCCACAAAATTTACCCTTATCCGCTGCGCGGCTTGAGGATCGAAGGCCCCGATCACGTCTGGGCCACGGACAACACCTACGCGCCGATGCAGCGGGGCTTGGCTTACCTGACGGCGGTGAGGGACTGGTTCAGCCGCTACGTGCTGGCCTGGCGGTTGTCGCTGACGCTGGAGGCGGCCTTTTGCCTGGAGGCTCTGGCCGCCGCGCGATGAGGCCG
>CAYXAU010000043.1:0-4102 GCA_964463045.1 uncultured Candidatus Sumerlaeota bacterium
CTTGGATTCGGTTTTCTTCCTTCCTGCCATCAAGTCCTCCTTGTCGGGTTCCGCATGGACTGGAACAGGAGGCGAAGGATGCCTTTGGGTAGTTATTATCTTTCTCTTGCCGCCGTCTTCTCCTCGCGGGGAATGAACACCTTATCTTCAGGTTACCTTACAATCGGATGTGTTCCATGAGGGCGTCGATCGCGGGGGGGACGACGATCGGCGACGGCGAGCGCTTGATGGCGCTCGTGGGGTCCTTGAGGCCATGGCCGGTCAGCACGGCGACGATCTCCAACCGGCCGAGCCGGCGCGCCTCCTCGGCGAGCCACCCCTCGCGCCCCTTTTTGAGGAGGCCGGCCACGGCGGCCGCCGAGGCCGGCTCGCAGAAAACCCCCTCCTCGGCGGCGAGGCGTCGGTAAGCGTCGGCGATCTCGTCGTCCGTGACGGCTTCGATGAGGCCGCCGGATTCATCGCGGGCGGCCTCGGCCCCCCGCCAGGAGACGGGGTTGCCGATCCGGATGGCCGTGGCGAAGGTTTCGGGGTTGGGGACGGGACGGCCGAGGACGATGGGGGCGGCGCCGGCGGCCTGAAAGCCGAGCATTTTCGGGAGGGCCTCGATCCGCCCGGCCTCGGCATACTCGCGGTAACCTTTCCAATAAGCGGTGATATTGCCGGCGTTGCCGACGGGGATGAAGTGATGCGTCGGGGCGCGGCCGAGTTGATCGCAAATCTCGAACGCCCCGGTTTTCTGCCCTTCGATGCGATACGGGTTCAGGGAATTGACGAGCTCGATCGGGTGACGTTCGTGGATTTGACGGACGACGGCGAGCGCCGCGTCGAAATTGCCCTGGACGGCCAGGACGGTCGCCTGATGCGCGATCGCCTGGGCCAGCTTCCCCAGGGCGATGTTCCCCTCCGGAACCACCACCACGCACGGGAGCCCGGCCCGGCGGGCGTAAGCCGCCGCCGAGGCCGAGGTGTTCCCCGTCGAGGCGCAGATGACCGCCCGCTTGCCTTCCTCGACCGCCTTGCTCATCGCCAGCGTCATCCCCCGGTCCTTGAAGGAGCCGGTCGGGTTGACGCCTTCGAGCTTGAGCCAGACGCGCGCCTGAAGGCCCAAACGTTCGGCCAGCCGCGGGGCCGGCAGGAGCGGCGTGTTCCCTTCGTGGAGCGTGACGACGGGCGTGGCGTCGGTGACCGGGAGCCACTCCCGGTAAGCCTCCAGCAGCCCGCGCCAGTGCGGGAGCGTCGGCGCCCGCTGATCCGCCCTTACGTCCACCGAGCTCATGAGGAAGAACGGAAATCGGGGCCGAAACCCCGCCGGGCGGGGCATGGGGAGGTTGGGGGACCTCCGCATCGGCCGCCGGGCCTGGTCGTGCCGGCGACCCGGCCATCATCGTCGAGCCCGCCCGCCGCCGTCAAACCGGAAGTGGCCGAGGCCGCTTGAACGGCGCGGCATGGCCCGCTCACCAACGGCCACGGGTCATCTCAAGCAGATGGACGCCGAGGATGAGCGCCGCAGAGGGGTCACCCTCGTGGGTGGGCCGGGCGGCGCCGATCAGGGGGCGAGGCGGCGGCGCGGGGCGGTGTCAACCCGGCCTCAGCGGAGAAACCTCCAGCGAGAGATCGAGCGCCGGAGCCGAGTGCGTCAGCGCGCCCACGCTCAGCCGATCGACCCCCGTGGCGGCGTAGGCGGCGATATTGCGGACGTTCAGGCCGCCGGAAACCTCCCACAAGACGCCCGGACGCCGCCCGCGCCTGAGCGCGCGGCGCACCTCGCGAGGGGTAAGGTTATCCAGAAGGATGAGCCGGGCCCCGGCGGCGGCGGCGGCGGCGGCCTCCTCAGCGCTGCGGGCTTCGGCGGCCGCGGGCAGGTTCGGATAGGCCCGGCGAGCGCGCCGGATCGCCTCGGCGAGGTCCCGAGCGGCGCCCGCTCCGGGCGCGGCGACCGCGCCCGCGGCGCGGACGTGATTGGCCTTGACCAGGATCATGTCGGCCAGGCCGAAGCGGTGATTGAGCCCGCCGCCGACCCGAACGGCGTAGCGTTCCAGATCGCGCCACAGCGGCGTCGTCTTGCGCGTGTCGCAGATCGCCGGCCCCGCCGGGCCGCCGGCGCGCTCGACCAGCCGCCGGGCGAGCGTGGCGACGCCGCTCAGGCGCTGGAGAAAATTAAGCGCCACGCGCTCGCCGGTCAGGAGGGCGGCGTACGGCCCGCGCAGCCGGGCGATCACGCGGCCGGGCCGCACGCGCTCCCCCTCCTCCACAAGCCATTGAAAGTCAATCCGCCGGCTGAGGAAGCGCCAGACGGCTTCGGCGACCGGCGCGCCGCAGAAAACGCCGCGCGCCTTGGCCAGCACGACGCCTTCCCCGATAAGCTCGGCCGGA
This sequence comes from uncultured Candidatus Sumerlaeota bacterium, assembly GCA_964463045.1. GTDB lineage: Bacteria > Sumerlaeota > Sumerlaeia > MVZB01 > JAJFLK01 > CAYXAU01. The sequence goes on from CAYXAU010000043.1 coordinate 2,374, forward strand.
ACGATGGCCCGCGTGGTCACGTCCCCCGCGCCGACGTCCTCGGCCAGGGCCGCGCGCAACCGGGCCCGCAGCCGCCCCGCGATGACCAACGGCGCGACGCCTCCAGCCGACGACGGACCGGCCGGGACCGACTCCGACCCCCGGCGCGCTCGCGCGACCGGCATGGGGCCGGCCGCGCGGACCCGGCGCTTACTCGCCGTAGGTGTTTTCCGGCCCCGGGAAGCGCCCCTGGCGGACGTCTTCGGCGTAGGCTCGAAGGGCTTTGACGGCATCGTCGAAGAGGTGGGCGTATGGCCGCGCCAGCTTGGGGATGCGTTTATCGGTCAGGCCGAGGAGATCGGTCGTGACCAGGACCTGGCCGTCACAGGCGGGGCCGGCCCCCACGCCGATCGTGGGGATGGCGACCGCGCGCGTGATCCGCTCGGCGATGCCGGTCGGCATGGCCTCCAGGACGAGAGCGAAAATGCCGGCGGCCTCCAGGGCGCGGGCCTCGGCCTCCAGCCGTTCGGCCTCGCCCGCCTCGCGCCCCTGCACGCGGAAACCCCCCTGAGCGTGAATCGACTGCGGCAAAAGGCCGATATGACCCATGACGGGAAGGCCGGCCTCAACGAGCCGCTCGACGACGGGGGCCATCTCCTTCCCGCCTTCGATCTTGACGGCTTCCATCGACCCTTCCTGGATCATCCGGCCCGCGTTGGCAAGAGCCTGCTCCGGGGAGACTTTGTAGGTCATGAAGGGCATATCGCCGACGAGGAGCGGCGTGACGGCCCCCCGGGCCACGGCGGCGGCGTGATGAAGCATCATGTCGAGCGTGACGGGGAGCGTGGTGGGCAGGCCGAGAGCGGTCATGCCGAGCGAATCGCCGACGAGGATGACGTCCAGACCGGCGGCCTCGGCCAGAGCGGCCGTGATCGCGTCGTAGGCCGTCACCATCGTGATCCGGCGCCTCTCGGCCTTCATCCGCCGGAGCGTGGAGACGCGGACCTTCTTCGGCGAGGCGCTCATGGGTCAGTTTCGCAGAAGCAAAAGGCTTTGACAATCAGCGCCCCCCGGCCTAGTTCTACCTCGCTGAAAGGTCGGCGTCGTTTCGCCGGCGGTGGGCTCATGCGCGGGATCGTTCCCTTTTCCATCCTCCGGCCGCTCGCGCTGGCGGCGGCGGCGATCGCCGCCGGGTGCGCGCTGCTGCCGCCTCCCTATGAGGAGCGACGCCGGGTCTACGATCCGAAGGTCTCCGGCGGCGTGGCCGAGGCCGACGACCCCGATGCGATCGCCCTCAAATTCGCCCCGACGGCGACGCTTAACAGCTCAATCGACGAGCTGGCCGCCCAGGGCTTCACGCTGGAGCGAATCCAGCTCCTGCCGGAAGGGACCGACGAGACGCTGCTGACGTTCCGGCGGGCGCTGCCGGGCCGCGGCCGCCCCACCCCCGCCCCGCTGGAGTTTACCGGCCTCTATCAGGACGACCGCGAGCCGGCGACGTTTTACGCCCTCACCCCCCACGAGCGAGGCTACCTCATCCACGTGATCCAGGAAGGGCAACGGCAGAGTCGGATCGCCCCGTGGGACGGGCGCCGCCTTCGCTGGCAGGAGGGCCCCGATCACCACGAGCTTTCGCTCTCACGGGACGGCCGGATGCTTCTGTGGCGCGTGGACACGGTTCCGCCGGGCGCCGAGGCGGCCGTCCCCGCTCGAACGCTCTCGGCCCGCCGCCTGCGGGGGAATTAAGGCT
>CAYXAU010000044.1:0-3875 GCA_964463045.1 uncultured Candidatus Sumerlaeota bacterium
CCGGGGGACGCGACGATGACCTGGGAGGAGCGATTCCGGCTGTGGCAGGCCGAGCGAATGGAGCGGCGGATGAACCCGGGGCGCGAACACGGGAATCGACTGAACTCGAAAGACGAATGACTAAAACCGATGAATAGAATGGAGAGAGGGCGAGGTTGGGGGGCGTGAGGGGCGGGGTCAAGGGCCCGTTAGGCTCGCCTTCAGAATTCGCCGGCAGCGCGCAGCTTCAGGCATCGGGCTTCCTGCGCCCAATTGACACGCCGGTCTATGGGGCGGGTTTCAGCCCGGATGGGACGTCGATCCTGACCACGTCAATGGAAGGCATCGCCATGGGATGGGATGCCACAACGGGTCGCGAATTGTTCGGCGTTCCTGGGAATCCCGGCGTGCTGACGACAGCGACTTTTAGTTCCGACGGACGCCTTTTTGTTCTGGGTCAGGAAAATAGCGCGGTCGTGTGGGACGCCGAGACTCGGCGGGAGCTCTTGAGGCTGCTCGGTCACGCGCACGTTGTGAACGGCGCCGGGTTCAGCCCCGACGGGGCCAGGATTGTCACGGCCTCGCGGGACCAGACCGCGAAAATCTGGGACGCCCATTCCGGGCGTGAACTGCTGTTTCTCGTCGGCCATGCCGGCCCCGTGACGAGCGCCGCGTTCAGCCCTGATGGGAAGCGCATCGTGACCGTTTCCGAAGATAAGACGGCGAAGATCTGGGAGGCCGCCCGCTGGACCGACGAGAACTAGCTAGGGCGGCGGCCCTGGGTTTCCATCAATCGTTCGCCATCTTGCACCCCCCCCGGATGCAAATTCACACAAGCCTTCCATGAGGCGTTCTCGGCTCGGTCGCGGGGCTCGCGGCCGAAGAAGCTTCAACGCTTCTCGGCCCGCGTGATAGACTGCCGGCAACCCGTGCTCAGCCCGACGCTACGCTTGTGGATCAGGGCTGCCGGGTTCTGAGCGCCGTCGCGATGCATCCCGCTGAAATCGCCGCCTCCGCTGCCGAGCCCGCCGCCGAGGGCCCCCCGTTTCAGGAGCCCCCGAGGCCTGCCGGGCCGGTCGGTTTTATCGTCGTCCCGGCGATGATCGTCATCCTGGCCGCCGGCATCTTCTGGCTTTTCTGGATGATGGCCCATGAGCGGAAATCCCCGCGCGATTACGTCCTCCTCTTGCGCGATCCCGATCTCGGCACGCGCTGGAAGGCCGCGCTCGACCTCGTTCAATCCAGTCAGACCTCGCCCGATCTGGTCCCCGTGCTCCTGGAGATCATCGATTCGAGCGACGCCGAGCAGGAGCTCTTCACCAACAGTTGGGACCACAGCGATCTGCTCCGCACGCGCGAGGATATCCGGATCAGTCTCCGGTGGTACGCGACGGCGGCCCTCGGGAAGATCGGCGGGGACCGGGCGCTGCGGAAGCTGATCGAACTCACGGGCGACCGCGACAAAGACGTCCGCTTCTGGGCCGTCCATGGGTTGGGGCGGCTGCGCCGGCCGGACGCGACGCCGCCCCTCATCGGGGTGCTCCAGTCCGACGCGGATTGGGGCGTGCGGGCCGCGGCGGCTTATGCCCTCGGCGAGATCGCCGATCCGGCGGCGGGCGAAGCCCTCCGCCGCGCCCACGAGGCCGACGCCGACCAGGACGTCCGATGGAACAGCGCGATCGCGCTGGCGCGATTCGGGGACTCGACCGGCCGCCCGACGCTCGAGGCCATGCTCCGGTCGGACAACCCCGCGTCGCGACGGGAAGCTCACAAGGCCCTGCGGCTGTTGGAGCGCTGAATCGACGCGAGCGCCTCGCGGGGTTTGGAGGGGAACTCTCACCGCGGAGCCACGGAGAGGGCGCAGAAGCGGTCGGGGCGGATTCCGCCGTGCCCGCGATCCCGCGCGGAAAAGCCTCCCTTGGTGAAGAATAAATCCCCGCGATCCGCTTCGCTCCGGCGAACCCGCCCGGCTCTTGAACGCGATCTCCTCCAGGCAAGATTTCCCGGCGATTCTCGGCGTTCTCCGCCTCTCGGCGGTGAATCTTTCTCCCCGCCCCGCCGGGGGGGGCTTCCACTTGGCGCTTGAGGTCCGCGCCGGATGTTTGGTAAATAAGCGGATTCCGGGGCCGGCGGGGGCGGGCCGGGTTCGGTTCAGGAGTCGCCGCGATGGCCTACGCCGTCATCCGCACCGGAGGTAAACAGTATCGCGTCCGCGAGGGCGATCGCCTGCGCGTGGAGCGCCTGCCGGGCGAGCCCGGCCAGGAGGTCCTCCTGGAGGACGTCTTGGCGGTCGGGGCCGGCGCGGACCTGGCCGCCGGGCCGGAGGCCGTCGCCGGGCGGCAGGTGCGGGCGCGGATTCTCCGCCATGGCCGAGGCCCGAAGATTCGAGTCTTCAAGTTCAAGCGCCGCAAGGGCTATCACCACCACCAGGGGCACCGTCAGGGGTTTACTGAGATCGAAATCGCCGGCATCTCTTGACCGCGCGGGCAAGCTGATCTAGGCTTTGAGGCAGGGCCGGGGTGAGGCGATCGAGCGGGGGACGTTCCAAGGAGTATAACCGCGATGGCGCACAAGAAGGGCGGCGGCTCCAGTCGGAACGGCCGCGATAGTCAATCCAAACGGCGGGGGGTGAAGGCCGGCGACGGCCAGCTCGTCGGCGGGGGAGCGATTCTCGTCCGCCAGTGCGGGACGAAGTTTTTCCCCGGGGAGAACGTCGGCCAGGGGCGGGATTTCACGCTGTTCGCGCGCGTGGGGGGTCGCGTCCGCTTCTGGCGACGCCGGGATCGCCATTACGTCAGCATCCTGCCGGAGCCTTGATGGTGCGAGGTCGGCTTCGCTGGAGGCTCCTGTGGCTTCTGCCGGCGCTCGGCGTCGGCGGGGGCGAGGGGCTCGCCGGCGAGGTCATGCTCGTCAAGGCTGAAACGCTCTCGTTGCGCGAGCGGCCGAGCAAGAGCGCCAAGCTCGTTCAGACGCTTTACACTTATGACCCGGTGGAACTGTTGGGGCGGGATGGGGAGTGGGCCCGCGTCAAGGCCGTCAGTTCCGACAAGAGCGGCTACGTTCTGGATGAATATCTCTCGGCGAACGCCTTTGTCTCCGTCGATATCGATCAACTGAACGTCCGCGTGGGGCCCGGGACCCAGTATGGGATCCGGATGAAGGTCTCGCGCAATTATCCGTTCCGCGTGGTCGATCGGGCCTCTTCCGGCTGGCTGCGCGTGCTGGATTTTGAAGGCGATCAGGGGTGGGTTTCCTCAAAGCTGGTGAAGTTCACGCCGTACATCATTACGACGCTGGAGAAATCCAACGTGCGCGACGGAGCGGGGGAGAATCACCAGATTCTCTTCACCGCCGAGCGGGGGGTGCTCTTCAAGGTGCTGGAGGAGAACGGCGGCTGGCTCCGCGTGCGGCACGACGACGGGGACGAAGGCTGGATTTCGGCCAAGATCGTCTTCGGCTGGCTCCCCGTCGAGGTCTCCAAATCCAGCGGCGGCTGAGGGGCCGACTCCAATTTCTCCGATCGCCCCGGGCCGGGGCCTCGTGAGCCTCGATCCGGGATTACGATAGGTCTTGCGCGGCCCGCCCCCGGCGCGATAGATATTGCTATCTCCAGTCGGCATGGCCGCCTGGGGGGCTCAAGATGCGGCTTCATCGGGGAATATCCGGACGGCGGAGCGCACGAGAGGGGCGAGCATTGTCGCCTTTCAGGCTTTTCCCGCTCGGGGCGGCCCTGTTTACTGGGATAGGAGTCCCCGATGCGTTCTGCGGGGATACTCCGACGACGATCACGCTCCACGCGGCCGGGTACAGCCTATCCCCGGCCGCCATCGGTGGGAATTTGAAGGTTCACTTCGGCGAAGCCTGGGCCAAGAGCGATTTCACCGCGGCCAACAAGT
>CAYXAU010000045.1:0-3866 GCA_964463045.1 uncultured Candidatus Sumerlaeota bacterium
TCGCCGCCAACGGCGACGTCGCCAACAAGATCGGCACCTACGAAAAGGCCCTCCTGGCCCGCGAACACGGGATCCCCTTTTACGTCGCCGCCCCGGCCTCGACGTTCGACCTCAACTGCCCCCACGGCGACGCCATCCCGATCGAGGAACGCCCTGCCGAGGAGGTCCTGCGCGTTCAGGGGCTGGACGACGCCGGACGGCTCCTCAGCGTGCGGCTGGCCCCGGCGGCGGCCCAGGCCCTCAATCCGGCCTTTGACGTTACTCCGGCCGAACTCGTGACGGGGCTCATCACCGAGCATGGCCTCATCGAAGCCTCGGCCGAAGCGATCGCCCGGACGCTCGGCGCCCCCGCCCGCTAGCTCCGTCAGCTCGGGCTCGACCCCGAAGAACGGGCCGAGGCGGCGTCGAGGCCCCGGCCGAAAAAGACATGCCACCCCCGCCGCGAGCCCGCTTCTGTTGCGTGGACCCGCGTCAGCCCAAGGAAGGCGTCTTCGCCTGGTCCACCGGCGGCGCCGTCCTTTCTCTTGACCTGATCGAGAACTTCGTCCCCTTTCTCGCTCGGATCGCCGAGGTCCAACTCGTCACTCACTCCGATTGCGCCTTCACGCGGACTCAATTGGGGTTCCCCGCCGAAGGCCCGCTCCGCCCGGACGACGCCCAGACCGTCGAGCAGGAAACGGCCCGCCGCCGCGCCCAAATGGCCCGTCGCCTGCTCGCCCATCCGAAGGTCCGCGAGGCCGTCGCGGCGGGTCTCCGTTTCCGGATGGGCCATTACGACGTGATGAGCCGGTTGACCCATTGGCTGGAGGCCGAAACCCACGCGGCCTTGGCCGAGGCCGGCCTCGATCTCCCGTCGTCGCGCCCAGGCCGTCCGTGAGACAGGGGGCCACTCCAGCGGCTTGATTGTGCAGGATTTACTTGCGTCCGCCGGGCGGGGTTGCTAGGGTTCCGCCGTTGCGGGCCGGTCGGGCGCTCGTTGTTCCTGCGCGTCGAGCCCGACGGGTCCGCCGAATAGCTCAGGCGGGAGAACGACGGGACCATGCGGTGGAGACCCCGGATCGGGCTTCGGGCGGGCGCTGTGCTGGCGCTCATTTGGCTGGCCGGCGGCGCGACGGCGACGGCCCAGACCTACGCCTCATCGACGCAGGGGCCGTTTTACGCCGCCAGCGAAAACGAACTCCGCAGCCGCAAGCTGATGCGCGGCCTGGCCAACATCTTCTTGAGCCCCGCCGAAATCCCCAATCAGGCCTTTCAGGAGGCTTATCGGACCTCGCCGGTGACCGGCGCGGCCGTCGGCGCCGTCAAGGGGATCGGCAAGGGCCTCAAGCGGGCCGCGATCGGCGTCTGGGAGGTCGCCACCTTCTACGCCCCCATGGCGAACAACTATCAACCCTATATCGAGCCCGAAGTCGTCTTCATGGAATACATCCACTGAACGCGGCCCGGCGGGACGACCCGCCGGCGTCGGAACCCTGGGCAAGGAGGAGGCCACCGGAGATGAAACTTGGGCACGGCATGCGGATCGGCGTCGCGACGGCGGCGATCGTCCTGGCGGCGGCGGCAGTCTCGGCGCAGGACCTCGGGCGGGACCGCAGCGAGGTCGGCAAGATGTTCCATAAGCTCGGCCGCGGCGTCACCAACGTCCTCACGAGCTGGGTCGAGATCCCCCGCAACATCGCCATCGAATGGGAACGGACCGATCCCGTCACCGGCATGATCGTCGGCTCGGCCAAGGGCCTCGGCTGGGGCTTCGCCCGCTTCGCCACCGGCGTCTACGAGACGTTCACCTTCCCGCTCCCCGTTCCGGACGGTTACGCCCCGATGATCCAGCCGGAGTTCATCATTACCAATCTCTGGGGCGAACCGCTGCCGGGCTTCAGCGACATGACCGCCAACGACCCCCGCTATAGCGGCGGCGCCCAGGTCCCCCCCCAGGCCTTCGGGTTCTGAGCGCCCGCCGACGGGCAGCCTCCCGTCCTGCGCTTATCCCTCTCGCGGGCCGCCAGCCCGCGGCAACGGTGACAGGGATGGGATCGCCGTTTCGCAAGCATCAGCAAGGGGTCACTGTTACAACTTTTGTGACAACGTTTTGGGGGGGATGGCAACTTCCTGCATGTGATGAGATCGCCCGCGTTTGGCGGCTTATGCGGGCCGTTTAATATCTGTCAGGGCCCCATGGAGGCATGAGGTGAGGACGAAACGATGGCGAGCACCGATTCTCGCGTAACGATCCACATGGCGGCGAGCCTGGACGGCTTCATCGCTCGAAAGGACGGCAGCGTCGATTGGCTTGAAACCTCCGACGAATTCGTGGCCGGCGCCGCCATGGATCCGGAATTTATTGAGGCGTTCCTCAAAACGATCGACTGCTACGTCATGGGATCGCGAACCTATGAGACCGCGCTTCGTTTCGAAGCCCAAGGCTTGGGGTGGGCCTATGGCGACAAACCCACCTTCGTCCTCACGAGCCGCGAGTTGCCACGGACCCGCGATACCGTCGAGTTTTACTCCGGCGATCTCGCGCGGCTTGTGAACGGACGCCTGCGGCCCACGTTCCGCACCATCTGGTTTGTCGGCGGCGGCCGGGTTTGCGGCCAGTGCCTTCGTCTCGGCTTGGCCGACGAAGTATGCTATTCGATCATGCCGATCTTGATTGGCGAGGGAATCCCCTTTTTCGACACGCTCGACGGTGACGTGCCCCTCCATCTCGCCGAGGTCAAAGCCTACAAAAGCGGCATGGTTGAACTGCGTTACGAGGTGCGACGACCGCGCTCCGCCTGAAGGGACGCCGCCTGAGAACACCATGCAGCCGTCGGGCCCGAGCCCTTCATCGATCAAGTTGAAACCATCCTCCGACGCACGCCTCGACCCGGCTCGCGCGGCTGAAAGCTGAAATTGACCGTCATTCCAACGCTCAGCCCCTTCGCGTTTTGGAACGACCTCGAAGGAACGCTCCGGCGGTTCCAAGCCTTCGGCGTCCCCTATATTACGGTTCACTTTTTCAAACAACTCGCCCCCTGGAGCCGTTCGGCGAACACTCCGCGCAAGTTCCTCGATTACCTCCGCCGCGAGCACCCTCTGCTCCTGGATCCCGCCGGGCAATCGGACCGCCTCGCGGAGATGCGGACCGTTTACGGCCGCGAGCGCGTCCTCGACGGCCGGACCGGATTCGCCTCCCTGACCCGGCCGCATGCCCATTTTAGGGAACGATATTGAGAAACTTTGAGCTGCAAGAAAGGTAGAATTGAAAAAGGGGTCCCCGAATGGAGATCTTTCCCAGGTCCGAGCTGCTTGAGCGCGCTCTGGAGCGCTTCCCCGATATGTCGGACGCCGAGTGCGCGGCGGTCGCGCGCGTGTCGCAGGGTCTGCCCGCGGACTTCGAGGGCTTCACCGCCGTGCGCCAAGCCCGCGGCAAAGTCCGGCTTCGGGCCGAAATCCTGAACTGGCTCTGCATGGACCGTAAGGCGCGCGACCTGATCTCCGACGTCGGGATTGTGATCGCCGCCGCGTGCATCGAGGGGCCGATCCATCTGATGTTCGCCGCGTTCGACCGGCCGCTGCTGCTCGTCGATTGCGACATCAAGGGGGAAATCCTGCTGTCACATGCCGGCTTGAAGACGCTTTCGCTTGAGGGTAGCCGGGTGGGGGAGAACCGGGTGGGGGAGAAAGGGAAGACCCCGATGGCGATCGTCGCCGACGGGGCGAAGATCTCGGGGGACGTCCTCCTAAGAAAAGACCGGAAAGAGAATGGGAAGCCGTTCCAGGCCTTCGGCGAAGTGCGGCTCTTCGGCGTGACGATCGGCGGCGACCTCGATTGCGCCGGTGGGGAGTTCAGAAACGAGGGCGGCGACGCCCTCAGCGCCGAC
>CAYXAU010000046.1:0-2810 GCA_964463045.1 uncultured Candidatus Sumerlaeota bacterium
GCGGCAATCGTGAGAAGGAGGGTAAATTCGGGCCAGGCCAAGGGTGAGATAAGTGGGACTCAGTCGTAGAGCCGCCAGGAGCGCGGGCTCCGGCTCAGGCCCTGGACGATGACACCGCTGGGCTCGGGTCGGGAGGGCTGATCGGCCCCGGTCGGCGATTGCTCGATCGCCGAATACGTCACGGCGTAAATCCCTTCCGCCTGGAGATTTTCGCCCGGAAGAACGCCGGACCAGCGGACCTTAGACGAAGCCGTCGCCCTAGCGGCCGTCGTCGGGCCCGGAGGGTTAGCTTCCCGCACGAGCGGCACGATGACGTGGCGCGTGATCGGCACGCCCGGCGGATCGGCCTGCGCTTCATAGGTTACATAAGCTTCGGCGCGGGTCGGGAGAGCGCCTAGCGCGGGGTCGGCCTCCAACCACAGCTCGAGCGGCGTCCCCGCCGGGTGACCCAAGACGGGCGGGCGCACCGAAGCGATGAACGGCCGGGAGGAGGCTTTGGCCGAGGGCGTGCCGAAATAGCGCGTCTGGGCCAGCGAACCATCAAGAAAGGTCGCCACGCCGTCGCCCGTGTCGTCGAGCCAGGGATCCTGCCGGTTCACGCTTCCGAACGTCGCCATCACGGCATCCCGCGCCGTGTCATAACACGAGAAGATGGTATGCCCCTGGAAGGCCGCCGAGAAGAAATGCAGCGAGAAGGAGAGGCCGCCGATCGCGCCCCCGAGGCTCGCTTCGCGCGTGGCCGAGCTGCTCGCGACGATGATGCGTTCGGCTCCCGGCGGCGGGACGCATTGTGTTACGAATCCACCCGCGAAACACATCTCCACGATCAGCATCACGCGCGGCTTCGGGCTCGGCCCGGATTGAAGTTCATCTAGCCAGGCGTCGAGCGTCGTCGCGGCAAGTTCGACCCGCGGGTTCTGCGTGCCGTCGACGACGAACGCCCACTGCGGCGGGTTGGTCGTTCGGTACAGGCCGTGATCGACCAGATAGACGGTGAGCCGCTCGGCGTCGGAAGCCCAGTCCTTAATACCCGCCTCGATCCCCAAGAGCGTCGCCGGCCCATCGACCCGCGGGAAGCCCGCCGGATAAAAGGCCGACAGATACAAAATGTCGTCGGCCGAGTAACTGTTCCATCGCCCGACGTCATAGGCGAAGTTCGCCAGCGACCGCGTCTGCGTCTGAATGGAATTGGTCACATACGGCCCGCCGCCGGCGACGATCAGCAACTTATTACGCGTCCGCCCCGGGGGGGTCTTGCTCACTCCCACCCCCACGAGCGGGATTTCAAGCCGCGGGACGGCCTCGTCGCTCGTGAGCACGCTCAGGCGCGCGACCTTCCCCCCGATGCTGGAAGGATCAAAGGTGATCTCGATCGTCGCCTCGGCCCCCGGGGCGAGCGCCATGCCCGACGGCGCGCTCTCGATCGCGAACTCTCCCGCCTGCGGCCCGCTCAGCGTCGCGCCCCCGGCGGCCAGGTAGAGCGTCTGCGTGGCGTGCGCGTTCGTGATGACGACGGCCATCGGGGCCGAGGGCCCGGCCTCCAGGTCCCGATTGCCGAAGTTGACCGAGGTCGGCGTGACCGAGGCCGTCCCGGCGTCGAGCCGACCGAAGAAGCTCACGCCGGCCAGCCCGCCGTCGTCGTCCGAGGCGAGCCCGTCGGTGTTGTCGTCGAGCCAGGGGACCTGCGGCGGATCGAGCGGAAGCTGCCCCTGGGCCTGAGCCAACAGGAGCGTCTCAACGGCGGCCTTAAAGAGACCGAGGAACGTGTTCTCGCTCGTCTGGGCCGCCTGGACGAACGCCCCCGTGAAGGAATGCCCCTGCGTGTTGCCGGGCGTCGAGGGGAAATGAGCCAGCCGATCCAGCGTCGTGCTGGCGATCACGACCCGGCGCGTCCCCGGCGGCGGCCCGGCCAGCGCGCCGACGAACCCTCCGGCATAGTCGGCGTCGATGATGACCCAGGCCTCCGGCAGCGGATCCGCGGCCGATTGCGCCCCGTCGAGCAGCTCGTCCAACTTCATGGCCGAGAGTCGGCTCGCGGGGCTCACCGTCGCGTCGAGGACGAGATACCACGCCGGCGGCGGGCCCATTTCAAACGCGCCGGGGCCGACCAGATAGATCGTCAGCCGCCGGGCGTCGGCGGCCCACGCGTCGATCGCCACGGTGAGCGCCGCGACCGTCGCCGGGCCGGTCACCCGCGGGTTCGTCCCGCTGTCCTCAAAGGCCGAGAGGTAACGGATTTCATCATCGCCGGCGCTATAGCCGCGGGCCGCGGCGACCTCATAGACCAGCTCGGCGAGCGCGCGCGGGTCATCGCCATGAGCCCCGCCGAGGCCCGCGGCGACGAGCAGGAACTTGTCCTTCGTCCGCGCCGTGGCGACCACCGGGATCGTCGCCTGCAGCGACGGGCCGAACCGGACCAGCCCGCGCGTCATCCGAAGCTCCAGGTTGCAGTCGGCCGGGGCCTCCGGCGCCGTCAGTTCGAAGGCGAAGCTGGCCGTCGCGCCGGGCGGGACCGGGGCCGCCTGATCAACCTCGATCTGCGTCAGCGACCCCATCAGCCCGCAATCGTCGGCGATCACCGCCAGCGCGTAGCCCGCCTCCCACGTCCAGATGCTCGTCCCGGAGTTCAGCACCTGAACGACGATCGCCGTGGTCTGCCGCGTGTGGAGTTCCGCCGGCAGAGCGCTCTGGAACGTGGCCCCGTCGGTCGGGTCGGGCGTCGGCGTCGGCGTGGGCGTCGGCGTATCCGTCGGCGTCGGCGTGGGCGTCGGGTTGATCGTCCCGGTCACGGAGAAGTTGAACGGGTTCTC
>CAYXAU010000047.1:0-2687 GCA_964463045.1 uncultured Candidatus Sumerlaeota bacterium
GCGAGCTTCTCCTCCCGGAGCGAGCGCTCCAGCTCGCGGATGAGCTCGTCGGTGTTGGGGATCGTCCGCATCGCGCGAGGGAGCACGCCCCAGTAGAGGGCCATGCGCCGCCGCACGGCGTCGTGCGTGGTATAGGCGACGATGGGCGCCGCCGGGCGCTCCTTCGAGAGCAGGCGCGCCGTCGTGCCGGACTCGGTGAAGGCCACCACGACCTTGGCGCCGGTCTCGCGCGCGGCCCGCGCGCCCGCGGCGCAGACCGCGGCGGGAAAGGGCGCCGGCGAGGGAACCTGCGCGGGGATCGGCGCTTGGTCCTGGCCTTGCTCCGCCGCTGCCACGATCCGCGCCATGGTCTCGACGGCTTCCACCGGGTAGCGGCCGGCCGCGGTCTCGCCGGACAGCATCACCGCGTCGGTCCCGTCCAGAACGGCGTTGGCGACGTCGGACGCCTCGGCGCGCGTCGGGCGGGGGCTGGCCGTCATGGATTCCAGCATCTGGGTCGCCGTGATCACGATCACGCGACGCTCATTGCAGAAGCGGATGATGCGCTTCTGGGTCAGCGGCACCGCCTCCGGGCTCGTCTCCACCGCCAGATCTCCGCGGGCGACCATTACGCCGTCGGAAACAGCGACGATCTCCTCCAGCCGCTCGACGGCCTCCGGGCGCTCGATCTTGGCGATGAGGGCGGCCTCGGCCCCGTATTTCGTCATCCATTCCCGCGCCGTCGTCACGTCCTCCGGGCCGCGCACGAAGGAGAGCCCCACATAGTCCACGCCGTGCGAGAGGCCGAAGGACAGGTCCTCGCGGTCCTTCTCGCCGAAGGCCGGCGCGGAGACGACGACGCCCGGCAGGTTCATGCCCTTGTGCGACCGGATCGTCCCGCCGGTGACCACGCGGCAGCGGACCGCCGTTCTCCCCGTTTCCTCGACGGCGAGTTCGATCAGGCCGTCGTCAATCAGGATGCGATCTCCCGGCTTCACGTCGGCCGGCAGGCTCCCATACGTCACCGGGATAGCCCCGCCGCTTGCCTGGGAGTCCGTGGTCAGCGTGATCGTCTGGCCCGACTCGACGGAGGCGGGGGTGTCAATCGTCCCGATCCGGATGCGGGGCCCCTGGAGGTCCTGGAGGATGGCGATGGGCCGTCCGGCCGGGGCGGCCGCTTCGCGGATGGCCGCGATCGTCCGGGCGTGCTGCTCGTGTGAGCCGTGCGAGAAATTCAGCCGGGCGACGTCCAGGCCGGCGGCGATCAGTTTCCCCAGAATTTCAGGGGATTCCGAGGCCGGCCCGATGGTCCCGACGATCTTGGCGCGCCGCATGGGCCGGATTGTACAGAAAACCCCTTTCTTGACGCAATCGGAGGGGCATGGTAAAGTTCCGTAGTTTTCATTATGAAAACCGTCAACTCCAAGAAGCTCTTCGAGGCCGCGCTCAGGCTGATGCCCGGCGGGGTGAACAGCCCGGTCCGCGCCTTCCGGGCGGTCGGCACCCTGCCGCATTTCATCGCCCGGGCGAAAGGCGCCAAGCTCTACGACGCGGACGGCAACGTGTTCCTGGATTACGTGATGTCCTGGGGGCCGCTGATCCTAGGCCACGCGCCGGCCCCGGTCGTGAAGGCCGTCGCCCGCGCGGTCGCGCGGGGCACGAGCTACGGCGCGCCCACGGCGCTCGAAGTCCAGCTGGCGCAGATGATCAACGAGGCCGTGCCCTCGATGGAGTGTCTCCGCCTGGTCAGCTCGGGGACCGAGGCCGTGATGAGCGCCATCCGGCTGGCGCGCGCCTACACGGGACGCGACGCGATCCTCAAATTCGAGGGCTGCTACCACGGCCACGCGGATTCGCTCCTGGTCAAGGCCGGCTCCGGCGCCATGACGCTCGGCATCCCGGACAGCCCCGGCGTGCCGGCCGATCTGGCCCGGCACACCCTGACCGTGCCCTACAACGACGTCAACGCGGTGGAGCGGCTGCTGGAAGCGCATCGGGGGAATCTCGCCTGCGTCATCGTGGAGCCCGTGGCCGGCAACATGGGCGTCGTGCCGCCCGGCGCCGATTTTCTCAGCCGCCTGCGCGACCTGACCAGCCACTACCGGATCGTGCTGATCTTCGATGAAGTCATCACCGGCTTTCGCGTCGCGTACGGGGGAGCCCAGTCCCGCTATGGGGTGACGCCGGACCTGACCTGCCTCGGCAAGATCATCGGCGGCGGGCTGCCGGTCGGGGCCTACGGCGGGCGGGCCGACATCATGAAGCTGGTCGCGCCGGAGGGGCCGGTCTACCAGGCGGGCACGCTGTCCGGCAACCCGCTGGCGGTGACGGCCGGCATCGAGACGCTGAAGCTCCTGAGGAAGCCCGGCGTGTACCGGCAGTTGGAGGAACGGGGGCGGCTGCTGGGAGACGGGCTGAACCGCGCCGCCCGCGAGGCGGGGGTGGCGATGACGCTCAACCGGGTGGGCTCGATGCTGACGATGTTCTTCACGCCGGGCCCGGTGACCGATTACGCCTCGGCCAAGAAGTCCGACACCCAGACCTACGCCAGGTTCTTCCGCGCGATGCTGGGCCAGGGGCTGTACCTGGCGCCGTCGCAGTTCGAGGCGGCCTTCCTCTCGACCGCCCACACCCCGGCGGACATCGCCAAAACCGTGAAGGCGGCCCGCGCCGCCTTCCACAAACTCAAAATCAACTGACGAATCCTG
>CAYXAU010000048.1:0-2587 GCA_964463045.1 uncultured Candidatus Sumerlaeota bacterium
GCGGGGAGAAGGCAGACGGTGATGTAGCGGTTTCGTGTTCGTCTAAGTCTTGTGATATCAATGATGTAGCGGCTGTAGCGGTTGGAAAGGCCCCGTGGGAGATAGTGCTTTAAGCCCCCCCAGTTTGCTGGCTCGGGTTCGCGCCGAAGGGGGTGAAGTTTTGCTCGCCGGCGAGCGGATCCGGTTGCGAGCGCCGGAGCCGCTGCCCGGCGAACTGATTGAGTCTTTACGATTGTGTCGAGAGGAAGTCAGGGAAATCCTTCTGTTCGTCGAACAATGGCGGCGCGAGATCGCATCGGTCGTTTCGGGGGATCGCGGAGAATGGTGGACTTGGTCGCCGGCATGCCGAGCGCGGTGGGCATCCTCCGTCCTCCGGCTCATGGAGGTAGTGGGCGTCGGGGATGAGATGGCCGCGGAAGCCGAGGAGTTGCGATGCGTGATCGAGCGATCCCGAGGGTCCGGGGATCGGAAGCCAGCCCCGGGGCGAGGGGGCACGGAGGACCGGGAGGAGCCGGGAAGCAACTGAGGGCCATGGCGTTTCTCATCGACCCCAACGCCTTGTATTCGCTCCGAGAACTCGAGAAGGGGCTGCGCGGAATCGTTGAACTGCCGACCTTTATAGATCGGCTGGGACTCAAGGGCCGGCGCGTCTTCCGAGACGCCCTCCTGGGAGCGGAGATTCTGAGGGCTTTTGAGGTGGCCCAGCCGTATTCACAATTGCTGGATCGTGCAGCGACGCCGGTCAGGACGTCGGGGCCGGCCGGAGGGGCGAGGCGCGTCCGAGGCGGCTCCCCACCGCTCCGAAAATTCAAGGCCGAAGACTTGAGAGGGGCGCCTGACGGTTGACCGACAGGCCGCCGGCGTTACGTTTCGGGGGTGCGGGGCGGACACGTGAAATTGTATAAAATCCTATTGACCCTCAAGGCCTTCTATGGGAGAGTCACCTAAGAATGAGCCCGGCCCCAAGGAGGGCGAAGAAGGGTTTTTGCATCCTGCTTTCGTGGGAGGACCACGCGCGGCTCGACGCCTTGTGCCGGGCGCGCCGCCAATCGAAGGCCGATTTTCTTCGCAGCGCGATGACGGTGGCCGAGGCTGTTCCGTTGCTCAGGACGAAGCCGCTTTCCGGGGCCGCCCTGGACCGCCACTTGGCCAAGCTCCGGCGAGAGCGGCGCCGCCGGCCCAAGAAATCGGCCCCTCGGAGGTAAGGGATGCCAAAGATCGCCTCAACACGAGTCGGGAGCGTCTTTCTCAAGCAATTGCCGGGCGGTCGCTGGCGGGCAAGCTGGACCGACCCCCTGACGCGACGTTGGATTCGACGGAAGCTGCCGGCCGCAACGTTCCGGGATGCCACGGAGCAGGCGCGCACGATCAACCGCGAGATCGCTCGGGATCGCGGGTTCGGCGGACGCCTCCGAGGTGGTTCCGGCCATGGGGTCTTGGAGGCGATCCTGATGGCGGTCAAGGCCACCTCGGCCAATCCCCGCGTCCGGACCAACTACGCCTACAACGCCAACCCATTTCTCGGCTTTTTGAGCCAACGCTTCCCCGGCCTCCAGACTTGGAGCGAGGTCAGCGAAGAGATCGTTGCGGCTTACGCCGAGCATTGCCGTCGGGAGAACGTGGCTCCCGCGACCCTCAAACACCGCCTGGATGCCCTGCGACGGACCTCGTCCTTCATGAGCCGAACCTTCCCCTTGCAGTATCGGGACGTGGCCAAGGCGGTGCGCATCAGTTTGCCCCTTACGTCCAAAGCCGAGATCGAGCCGGCCGAT
The DNA here is from genome assembly GCA_964463045.1 of uncultured Candidatus Sumerlaeota bacterium. GTDB lineage: Bacteria > Sumerlaeota > Sumerlaeia > MVZB01 > JAJFLK01 > CAYXAU01. Next base: position 1,773 of record CAYXAU010000048.1, read on the forward strand.
TACGTTCTGGAGCCGGCGACCCTGCGTCGGTTCATCGCCTGGCTCCGGGAGCGATTCCCCATGGTCGGGCTCTGGGCGATGGGACAAGGCCTCGCCGGACTTCGTCTCTTGGAAATGGCTTACCTCAAGGAAGAAGACTTTGACGCCGGGCGAAGACTGCTTCGCATACGCGACAACGAGGCTCACAAGGTCAAGACGGCCAGCTCGGCTCGGACCATCCCGATCCCGAAGGTCCTGGCCGAGGCTTTGGCCGATTGGATTTCCAACCGGCCCGTTCGACACGTGGCGGGATTTCTGTTTGCCCCGTGTCGGACGACACGGCCGGCAATGCAAGCCAAGTCGGTGGAAGCTCAGGCGGGAGTCTATCGGGCCGATTACGTCGCGCGCATGTGGCAACGCGCCCTCCGAGCGGTTCCGGACCGCGAATGGGCCCTTCCAGCAAAATTTACGCCGCGACGCCTACGAACGACTTTCGTCACCCTGATACGACGGGCCGGCTGTGATGCCTTTCTCTTGGAGAGATTCATTGGCCATCGCCCTTCTACCCTTTTGGCCCGTCACTACGACCTGACTGACCCCGAACGCCTGCCGCCGATCGCCGACTTTGGGGATCAGCTTTGGAGGGGATGCGGAGTCTTCGCCGGGAGCGAAAAATTGGCAAAAACCGAGTGAGCCGGGTCGAAAAAAAAAGCGGGGTCGTACCGCGCTAACTCCGCATCAAGCAACGGGCGCCCATTGAAAGTAATGGACTTACATGCAAAGAGCACAAGACTGTGGATCTTGGGGTCGGGGGTTCGAATCCCCTCACCCACCCC
>CAYXAU010000049.1:0-2422 GCA_964463045.1 uncultured Candidatus Sumerlaeota bacterium
GCCCGGCCCGCCGCCGCAGGAGCCGACCCGTGGCCCCATCCTTCCTGAAAATCGTCCGGGTCTTGACAGATGGTGGTGACGTTTGCCTCCTTGTGTTTCAATTCAGATCTGCTTGACCTCCGGGCCGCCGCTCGGCCAGAGGACGCGAGTGAGATGCAGGAGTCAATCCCGTAACCGGATCGAACTGATCAAACCGAAGCGAGGAATCGACATGAAATGCGTATCGAATTGGATGATGGGGTGGGTAGGGGTCATGCTGGTCGGGCTGATGGCGCGACCGGCGCCTGCGCAATCCGGGGCCGGGAGCACCGAATGGCCGGTCTATGGGGCCGATAAGGCCGCCACGCGCTTTGCGCCGCTCGATCAGATCACAGCCGAGAACGTCGCCCGGCTCGAACGCGTCTGGCGGTGGGACTCGCCCGACGCGGCGATCACGGCGGGGGACCGGCGGCGTCGCCCCGGCAACTTCAAGGCCACGCCGATCCTCGTCGGCGGCCGACTCTACATCTCTACCCCGATGAACCAGGTCGCGGCGATCCATCCCGGGACGGGCGAAACGATCTGGGTTCATGATCCCAAGGCGTACGAACGCCCCGGCGGCGGCGGGAGCGGGTTCCAGCACCGCGGCGTCGCTTACTGGCGCGACGGCGATGATGAACGAATCTTCATCGCCACGCGGACGCGCCAGCTCGTCGCGCTCAACGCCCGCACCGGCGAGCCGATTGAAGGCTTCGGCCAGGGCGGCTGGGTTGATCTCGGCAAAGGGCTCGGACGCGAGATCGAAGAGACGCAGCTCGGTTTCTCGGCCCCGCCGATGATCGTGCGGGACACGATCGTGCTGGGCAGCCTCACGCCCGACGAGGCCTCCAACCCCGACGTGCCGCCGGGGTTCGTCCGCGGCTTTGACGTCCGGACGGGGCGCCCGAAGTGGGTCTTCCACACGATCCCCCAGAAAGGGGAGTATGGCAATGAAACCTGGGAAGGGGAGTCGTGGAAAGCGACCGGCGCGACCAATGTCTGGACGATGATGAGCGGCGACGAGGAGCTCGGCGCCGTCTATCTACCGACGGCGACGCCGGCCAATGACTTCTACGGCGGCCATCGGCTGGGCGATAACCTCTTCGCCGAATCGATCGTCTGCCTGAACGCCGAGACGGGCCGGCGGGTCTGGCATTTCCAGGCGGTGCATCACGGGCTGTGGGATTACGATTTTCCCGCGGCCCCCATCCTGGTCGATATCACCGTCGAGGGCCGACGGATCAAAGCGCTCGCCCAAGTCAGTAAACAGGGATTCACTTACGTGCTGAATCGGGTGACCGGCGAGCCGGTCTGGCCGATCGAGGAGCGCCCCGTGCCGCAATCGACCGTCCCGGGGGAGCGTACCTCGCCGACGCAGCCCTTCCCGACCAAACCGCCGGCCTTCGAGCGCCAGGGGATCACCGAGGATGACCTGATTGACTTCACGCCGGAGCTTCGCCAGGAAGCGCTGGAGTTCGTTTCGCGCTTCCGGCTGGGGCCGCTCTTCACCCCGCCGGCGCTGGTCGGCGAGGATGGCTACGGCGGGGTGATCCAGTTGCCCGGCGCAGCCGGCGGGGCCAACTGGGGCAGCGCGGCGGTCGATCCGGAGACCGGCGTCCTTTACGTGCAATCGGCGACGCAGCCCTCGGTGGCCGGCCTCGTCCAGCCCGATCCCTCGCGATCGAGCTTCCGTTATCGGCGCGGCAGCCACTGGATGTTACCGCCGAGACCCAGCGGCCTGCCGCTGACCAAACCCCCCTATGGCCGAGTCACGGCGATCGACCTCAACCGGGGGGAGATTCTCTGGCAGGCGCCCCACGGCGATGGGCCGCGCGATCATCCGAAGCTGGCGCATTTAAACCTGCCGCCGCTCGGCGCGCCGAGCAACACCTGGCTTTCCAACAGCGGGCCCGTCGTCACCCGCACGCTCGTCTTTTATTCGCACGTCGAGGTCACGCCTGACGGCGGCCATTCGCCGACGAACTGGTGGCTCTACGCCTATGACAAGAAGACCGGCGATGTGCGCTTGAAGCAACGGCTGGAGCTGCCGCCGTTCGCCGTGCCGATGAGCTACATCTTCGAGGGCAGGCAGTACCTCGTCGTGGCCGCCGGCGGCGGCGCTCAGCCCGCGGCGGTGCTGGCCTACGCGCTGCCGTGAAGCCCCCATCCGCGCCCGCGCCATCGTGCGGTGGCGGCGCGCGCGGTCCTTTACAGGTCAACGTCCTGGTGAAGCGGGACGACGAACGTCCGCCCGGCGGCGAGTCCGGCGGCAGCGGAGGCTAAAGTGGGCAAAGCGGGCGGAGGCGCGGAGCGGCGAGGGGCGGGGTCCTGGCACGCCGGATGCCTCCTGTCCGCGCCTTGCCGATCGGATTCTCGCGCTTGCCTCCGTGCCACCGGCTTGGCA
>CAYXAU010000050.1:0-2221 GCA_964463045.1 uncultured Candidatus Sumerlaeota bacterium
CGCCTCGGCGGCCTCGGGCTTAAGCATCGAGGTCGCTCAAGCCTGGGAACGCGCGGCCCGCCGCTGAACCGGAGTGTTATCTTTTGTGACAAGACGGGCGTGACCCTCAAGGCCATCGCCCGCCCGTTCGCGCGCGGCGGCTCTGAAGGATCAGCGGGGAAATTCGGGACGGGCGAACATGCTTGGGCGTTCTTCGGCGGTCGGCCTCGTCTTCGGGCGATGAGGCGCCGGCGGAGCGGGGACCAGGGTCCCGGGACTCCCAAATCCGTTGCCGACGCCTGCCGGTCCGGTTATCATCGCGTTGAGTCAGTTATCGTGGAAGGAGACGGCGCCGGGTGAGCGAGCCTTCAAGCGCCGCGCGGAGCGCGCTCAAGGTTTTTCTCTTCACTGACCTGGAGGGCTCGGTCGAGCTCAAGCGCCGGATCGGCGACCCGGACGCCGCGCGGCTGATCGAAGCCCACGACGCGGTGGCGCGCCGCTGCGCCGCCAGCCACGGTTGCCTGGAGATCAACGACACGGGCGACGGCATCGTCGCCGTCTTCGACCGACCCTCCGAGGCGATCCGCTGCGCGCTGGCCTTTCAGCGTGGCCTCGCCGAGCTGGAAGGGCCGCGGCCGCTGCGCGCCCGCGCCGGCATCCATCTGGGGGAGACCTCGACCAACCGCCAGGCGGATGGGTCGGTCAAGTACGTCGGCCTGGCCATCGATACGGCCGCGCGCGTCATGGGGCTCGCCCAGGGCGGCCAGATTCTGATGACGCGCGCCGCGTTCGATTCAGGGCGCCAGCACGTCGCCGCCTCGCCCGAGGGGGAGGACCTCGAATGGCTCGCCCACGGGCCCTATCGGTTCAAAGGGACCGAGCAGGACCCGCCGACCGAGATCTTTGAGGTCGGGCTGCCGGAACGGTCGCCGCTGAGGGTTCCGCCCGATGGGGCGAAGGCCTGGCGGGTCGTGGCGCCGGAAGAAGAGATCACTCTCGGCTGGCGCCCCGCCGCCGGGTTGAAGATCCCGGGCCGGACCGGATGGAAACTGACCCGCAAGCTTGGCGAAGGCGGCTTCGGTGAGGTCTGGCTGGCCGAGCACGATCGCACGCGCCAGTCGCGGACGTTCAAGTTCTGCTTCCGGGCTGAACGGCTGCGGACGCTTAAGCGCGAACTGACGCTCTTCCGGCTGCTGCGCGAGGTGCTCGGCGACCGGCCCGATATCGCCCGGCTCTATGACGTCCGGCTGGATGCCGCGCCCTATTATCTGGAGCTTGAATACACGCCGGGCGGGGATCTGCGCGAATGGGCCGAGCGACAGGGAGGGATCGCCCAGGCGCCGCTCCCAACGCGCCTGGCGATCGTCGCCCAGGTGGCCGAGGCGCTTGCGGCGGCTCACTCCGTCGGCGTCATCCACAAGGACGTCAAGCCCACGAACGTGCTCATCGACGAGCACAAGGACGGGTCGATCCAGGCCCGGCTGACCGATTTCGGCATTGGTCAACTCATGAGCCGCGAACAGCTCGAAGCCGCCAACATCACCGCCGTGGGGCTCACCACCGCGGCCGCCTCCCCGACCGAGCTTTCCTCGCGCACCGGAACGCGGCTCTATATGGCCCCCGAGCTGCTGGCCGGAGGCCCGGCCACAATCCAGAGCGACATCTACGCGCTCGGCGTGCTCCTTTACCAGGTCGTCGTCGGCGACCTGGAGCGGCCGCTTGCGCACGGCTGGGAGCGCCAGGTCGAGGATGAGATCATCCGCGGGGACGTGGCTGCGTGTGTCGATGGCGACCGATCACGGCGGTTGCCTGGCGCGCCCGAATTGGCGGACCGCCTTCGCAACCTGGAAACGCGCCGAACCGCGCGCAAGGCCGCTGAGAAGGCGCGTGTCGCTCAAGCCGAGGCCCGCCGCCGCCGCCGCCAAATGACCGCCCTGCTTGCCGCCCTGGCGATGGTTGCCCTCGCCTCCGGCCTCGTCGCCCTGCGCGAAGCCCGCCTGCGCGCCGAAGCCGATGCCCAACGCCGGCGCGCGGACGAACGTGCCGAAGCCCTGGAGCGGGAGCAGTACGTTTCCATGATCCGACTCGTGAATCAGTATTTGACAGCGGGCGAGTATGGCCAGGCAGTAAGGTCGTTGTTATCCGCTCCTGAAACGCTCAGAAACTGGGAGTGGGGTTACCTCATGGCCAAAGCCCAGCCGGGGCTGCTGGCGCTCCGGGGGCACGAAGACATAGTCAGGTC
>CAYXAU010000051.1:0-2056 GCA_964463045.1 uncultured Candidatus Sumerlaeota bacterium
CTCCCGCGCGATGCGACACTGTTGGTCCGTTGGCCGAACGCGTCGCTTGACGAAGCGCAGCGAAGTACGCTCGCCCGCATCCTCGACAACTTGAACACGCTCGGCCGCTCCGAGTCCTGGTGCGAGGCGGCGCTGCTGGGCGACGAGACGACGCGCGAGCTTTATCCAAGCCCCCAACGCGAGCAACGGGTCAGCAGACCGCTCAACGGAAGTGATCTTCCGCCGAACACGGAGATCGTCCGCTTGCTCTGCCCCCACCCGACTTCTGCGTTCTGCGCCGAGCACGTTGTTCAAGGAAAGAAAGGGCCAAAAACGAAGAAGCAAAAACAGAAGGTGGCCGTCGCCGTCTATGATCCCAATTGGCATCTTTGCATGGAAACATTACGACTTCACGATCAGAAGTGGTCCGACCCTCCCGGCTCGCGCTGGGTGCAATACGCTCGCCCGCGCGACTGCTTCAAGATCGAGCCGAGGCGAGCCGCGAACTTCAGCTCGGGCGGACGTGCAAGCGCGAAGATCCAGGTTGTCCGGTACGCCCTCGATTCGACCGTCCTGCCGCTGGTGACGGAAACGCTCCCCGTCGCCGAGGCCGCCCGCCGCGCGCTGATGAGCATTCACGGCCGGCTCACAGAGCAGAACGGTGTCCGAGGCCGGTCGGCGGTCTTCTCCGGCAAGGACGAGGACGGCCACCCGCTCGCCGGCCACGGCCACGCCTACTACCTGCCCACGGACGAGGACGGCGACGGCCGGCTCGACCATCTCACGGTCTTCGCCCGCAAGGGCTTCGACCCCCACGAGCGCCGCGCGCTCGACCGACTGCGACAACTCAACACAGGTCGAAAGGGCGAAGAGCGGCACCCGCTGCGGCTGCTGCTGCTCGGCATGGGGAGGTTCGATGAGTATCGCCCTGGGCCGCTTGGGGAGTCGAAGGTCTGGGTCTCGGCCACGCCGTACGTCGCCACGCGTGTTCCACGCGACCATGGGAAACACAGGGATGATCGGCGCTTCTGGCGGCGGCGGACCGACGACGAGATGAGGAAGGCGCGCGAAAAAGGGGTTTTTTTGCGGCGTTTGGTATTCGCGGACAAAGCGGGGTTCCTCGAGGCCGACTTGCGCGATCAGATTCGCGCCGTGCTCACCGACCTGCCCGACGGCGACCACGCCGAGATTCGGATCAATCCCGAAGTGGACGGCCACGGCGTCTTCCGCCTCCGCGCTCGCGACGATCGGCGAGACCTGCGGCCGATCCAGTTCAAGCGCTTTCGCCGCAAACCCGGCGACGACGGCGGACGCCGCCTCGCCGGGGCGTTCCGCATGGTGTTCCCGCGGCCGGTCCCGGGCCCCCTCGCCCTGGGCCATTCCTCTCACTTCGGATTGGGCTTGTTCCTGCCGGAGCGCGATCAGCAAGCACAGGCCAAAGAGGCATGATCATCCTGGCGTCCCTTTCCGGCATTCAAGACTTCCGGTTTGATCTCCGCGAGTCCGGCGGCGGCCAAGCCGGATCGCCGCGCGACCGTTCGTTCCGCATCCGGCTTATCGCCGAGCGTGACCCGCTCGGCCGGCGGTTCGACGAGCTTCAACTCGGCCGCGACGAGCGCTCCCCCCTCCCCAAGCGCAACCGTTGCCTTCTGGCTCGCGGATTTGCCCCCCTTTCGAAAGCGGATTATGAGGCGTTGCGGCCGAAGACGGAGGAACTCGGCGTTCCGGCCCGGGCGCCGGAGCCGTGGCGCTTGCCGCGGGGGCCGGTTAGCCCCGCGCGCGGAAAACCGCCCCCTCCGCCGCCGGAGGCGGGCTCCGGGTCGCTGGCGCGACCGGCGGTTCCTTGACATTCCAGATCCCCGCGCGAGCGCGACGGTGATGCAGGGGGGTCGGCCTCACGCTCGCGAGGGTTCAAACGCTTGAAAGCAGGAGACTTATGGCCGGGCCCCTTTCGTTTCGCCTGGCGTTCGGGCCGCCCGAGGCCGTCGCGCTCGCCTGCGGGCGCCTGGAGCCTTGCAATCACGAACGTTAGGAGACCGGCCCCATCCGCGGCTCCTAAGCCGCGGCCCCATTGAAG